>CAWGQT010000005.1:0-45784 GCA_963824755.1 uncultured Solirubrobacterales bacterium
AGAAACGATGGCTTGCACTGGCCCCGGCGCGATGGCTTGAAGTGGCCCCACCTGGCGTCGGTTGTTGTTGGTGTTGATGTTGCCTGATTGCCCTGTTGGATGGCATGCCGCGGCTGTCGTCGCGAAGGCCGAGCCCGTAGGGCGAGTGCCTGAGTGACGATAGCCGCGGGCGCGGCTCCGGGGCGGGGGGTCATGCCTTCTTGCGTCCTTGGCGTTCGAGGCCGTGGCGGAATCGCCAGCTCTCGTTGCCGGTGTCGATGATGTGCGCTCGGTGGGTGAGCCGGTCAACGACCGCCTTTGCGAGGCGCGGGTCGGGGAACACCTTGGTCCACTCACCGAACGGCAGGTTGGTGGTGACGATCAGGCTGCCGCGTTCGTGGCGCTCGGAGAGGACCTGGAAGACGAGCTCGGCGGCACCGTCGGGCAACGCCAGATATCCCAGTTCGTCGCAGACGAGAAGCTCGGTGCGGGCGTAGCGGCCGATGACCCGTTCGAGTTCGCGGTTGCCTTGGGCTTCTTGGAGTTCGTTCGCGAGCGCGGCGAGCGTCGTGAATCTGACGCGTCGTCCTTGGTGGCAGGCGCAGACCGCCAGGGCTGTGGCCAGCATCGTCTTGCCGGTCCCGGAGTCGCCGATGAAGATCACTGACTCGCGGTCATCGATCCAGGATCCCTCCGCGAGCGCGGCGATCGTGGCTTGCGGGACCTTCGGGTTGTCCTGGAAGCGGAAGTCCTCCAGTCGCTTGATCTGCGGGAACCGGGCGTCGATTAGGCGGCGTTTCTCGCGCCGCTCGGCGCGTTCTGACATCTCGGCCTCGAGCAGCGCGCCGAGGTACGCGATCGGGGTCTGCTGCTCGCGGAGCGCTTCGGCGGCCAGGGCCTTGAACCGGCGCCGGACGGTCGGGAGTTTCAGCTCGATCGCGTGCGCCTCGATCAGCGCCTCCAAGGCGGCGGTCTGCGCGTTGCGGGCGGGTGTGTTGGTCATCGGGATCCTCCGAGCAGCTGGTCGTAGTCGGTGAGGTCAGGCGCGGGTCGCTGATGCGCGGTCAGGCGTGCGTCCAGTTCGCTCAGCGGTTCGGGCGGGACCCGGCCGGTGGTCTGCGCGCGGCGGGCGAGAACCGCGACCGCGCGACCGTCGATCGCGCCCGCGGCGAGCGCGCCACGAACCGCGAGCTCCACCCGGGCCGGTCCGTGGTCGCGGCAGAGCAGCAGCACGTCGACCATCTGCCGGGCGGCGTCCGAGCGCCCGTAACGGCCGGTCAGCCCACCCCACAGCTCGTCGAAGCAGTCGGGCCAGGCGCCGCGGTCGCGCTCCTGGGACAGCGCGACGGAGTGCTCAAGCCCGCCGGGCTTGTGGGCGAGCAGCTCGAGGTAGTGGTCGAGCTGGGCGCTGGTCCCGAACTTGCCGTGCAGCCGCTCATGCCGGGCGACCTCCCGGCCTGAGTGGTTGACCGTGATCTCCCTGGCGCCGATCCTGACACTGACCTTCAACCCGGCGAGCGCGACCGGGACCGAGTAGCGGTTCTGACGGATCGTGACCAACGACTTCGCATCCACGCGCGGCACGGCGGTCTCGCACGCGTCGAACGCGTCGGCCGGCAAGTCGCGCAGCAACGGGCGCTCCACAGCCCACGCCTCCCGGACCGTCACCGACCGTCCGTCGATCCGCCGGCCAAGATCCTGCTCGCAGGCGGCGAGCAGCAGCGCGTTGAGCTCGGCGAGATCGCGCAGCTCAGGGACAGGTACCAGATGGTTGCGGCGGTAGCGGCCAACTTCGCCCTCGACGCCACCCTTCTCATGGGCACCTTCCAGGCCTGGGGTCGTGAACTGCGACACGAACAGATAGTGCGAGCGCAACGCCACGAACCGGTCGGTCTCGACCCGCCGGCGGCCCTTCAGCACCCGCTTCACCGCCGACTTCAGATTGTCAAAGCGGATCTCCGCGAACACGCCACCGAACCACTCGAACGCCTGCACGTGCAACTCCAGGAACGCCTGCTGGGTCTCGACCAGCGACGCCTGGCAGAACGCCGCACCGGAGAACGACGCGCGCATCACGAACAGATGCACCTTCACCGACACGCCGCCGAGCACGACCAGCGCCTCGCCCCAATCGACCTCCGCCTCCAAGCCCGGGGCGTGGACCTGCGGCACGAACACCTCCCCGACCGGCCACCCCAGCTCGCGCTTGCGCAACCTGACGTGCTGACGGACCGTGACCTCGGCGACATCAGCACCGTGCTCATCAACCAGCCGCCGCCAGATCCGCCTGGCGGTATGCCGCTGCTTCGGCGGCGCGTCGCGATCCGCCAAAAGCCACTCGTCGATCACCGCCCGATACGCACCAAGCTTCGGCGCCGGCCTGCGCACCGGCGAACGCTTCGCCGGCGGCACCGGCGAAGCCAGCGCCTGCTTCACCGTCCGGCGATGAACCCCATGCCGGACCGCCAGACCACGGATCGAGAGGCCCTCCCGATCACGGTCTCGTCTGATCTGCTCGAACTGCTCCACCCTGGATCCCATTCCTTCTGGCGCCTCCCGCTCGAGCTCGATGAAGCTCGAACAGTCGGCCGCCCGTCGGACGGAGGTGGGGCCAGTTCAGACCAGGCGGATTCCACTTGACGTTGCAACACCAACGCGGTTTTGGAGGTTGCGATGCGGGACAGACGACGGAAGCGCGCAGGGGTTCAGGCGGAGAAGCAGCAGCGGTATCTGCAGCTGATCGCGCAAGGGGTCAGCAATGCGGGGGCGTGCCGGCTGGTGGGGATCAATCGCAAGACGGGGACCCGGTGGCGGTATGGCCGGTCAGTTCGGAATTCCGTCGGGGAGGTCTTGCACTATCCGCCGGTGAAAGCCAAGGACGTCAGGCCGCGGAGCCCGCGGTATCTCTCAGAGCACGAACGGATCCGGATCGCTGACCTGCTCGCCGCGGGCATGACGGTGCGCGGCATCGCTGCGGAACTGGGGCGCGCGCCGTCGACGATCAGCCGCGAGATCCGTCGCAACAGCGATCCGGACGGGCGGTATCGCCCGCACCACGCAGAGCACGCCGCCAGGCTCCGAGCGTGCAAGCCGCGCAAGCGGCGGGTCGCTGTCGATGCCGTGCTGGCCGACGCCCTCAGGCGACTGTTGGCGAAGCGCTGGAGCCCGGAGCAGGTCGCGCACGAGCTGCGCGTGCTGTTTGTCGATCAGCCGTTGCGCTGGCTATGCAAGGAGTCGATCTACCAGGCGATCTACGACCCTGCGGTCGCGCTCACGCGGCCGGTGCGGCGTCGGCGCCGCAGACGGCGGCTCCTGGGGCTGCAGCGGCGTGGACGGTTGACTGCGATGCGAATGATCGATGAGCGCCCCGTCGAGGTGCAGGATCGCATTGAGGCCGGTCACTGGGAGGGCGATCTGATCATGGGCGCCGGGAACCGGTCGGCGATCGGCACGCTGGTGGAGCGCACGACCCGGTATCTGGTCCTGCTGCCGTTCTCTGACGGCATCGCGACCACCGATCGGGTGCGCCAGGCGATCACAGACGCGCTCGAGTGTATTCCGGCGGGGCTGCGGCGGACGCTGACCTGGGATCAGGGCAAGGAGCTCGCCCAGCACCAGCAGATCACCGCCGCGACCGGCACGGACGTGTTCTTCTGCGACCCGCACTCACCGTGGCAGCGGGGCAGCAACGAGAACATGAACGGGCTGCTGCGCGACTACTTCCCAAAGGGCACCGACCTGAGCGTCCACACCGTCGAGGACGTCGTGCGGATCGCCGCAGAGGTCAACGACCGGCCACGCAAGACCCTCGCCTGGCAGCGCCCCGCGGAACTCTTCGCCGCCGCGAACGCGGCCGCCTGACGGGACCCCCATCCGAGCCGCGCACGCGCGCGGGGATCGACTCCGGCTCGGCCCTCGGGCCTCGCCTCCGTCGAACCCCGCGCGCGTCAACTACCCGCCGGCGCCCAGCAATCGTCGTGAACAACCCTGCGGTGAAGCCGTGATCGGGGTGCCTTCGCCTGCTCGCGACGGAGTCGGTCAGCTGCTCCATGCCGACACCGGCTGGGACTACGATGACCGAATCAGCTGTTGCGACGTTGGCTGGCTTTCCCACCATCGCAGTGGGGCCAGTTGAGACCATCGTTCCCAACGGCCCGACCGGTAGCGTCGCGCGCTCGGCCAGCCAGGGATGCAGCGAGGACCAGCCCCACGCGTCCATCCCGACCTGGCGACGGCGATCGTTCTTGCCATGCCTGACCAAAATCGATCCGCGCTGCTCCTCAAGATCGGTCTCAGTCAGCGACAGCGCCCCGTTGATCCGCAACCCGGCCCGCCACAGCACCACGATCAACCCGTTGAGGCGATTGCCGTAGCGGGCGTGGGCAGCGTGGCGCATGACCGCGATGATCTCATCGACCGTCGGCGGGTCAGCCGCGTAGCGCTGACCCTTGTTCCCAGGCGCCCTCCCGGCGTGAAACTCCGACAAAGTAGCTGGCGAGCGGCGACGGCCGGCAGCATCGAGCAGCTGCTGAACAGAAGACATGGCTCCCTCCCTTGGAGAGCTGGACGTTGACCACCCAGCTGTACCGCCCCGGAACCGATCCACCGAGCACGCGATCTACGTTGACGCCGTCACCAGGACCGCGATCCCGATCACGCACGACCGCATCCCGAGCAAGCAACAGCCAGCCCAATTGCTCGGCTCGTGGCGTTGCGGTCATCCGCCGTCTGCGCCAGCGGGCCACTCCTCGGTCGCCGAAGCGCCAGCGCGGGGCAGAAGGACCGTCAACCGAGAGCGATCGTGCGGAGGACGCCTGGTGGGGCTCCGAACAGAGTCTCCGATTGTGCACCGTGACCCGCTCGGGCTTTGATAAAGACAGCGACGTGCTCTGCACCATCAGCCAGGGCTGGCCCCAACTCCTCTCAAGCGTCTAGACGCTGCTCGCGACGGGCGAGACCCGCCTCCACCTCGGCTGCAGCTGAGCCCAGGGCATCCTTGCGAGTCTGATCCCACGAGATCGGGCCTGGCGTCGGCGCCGGGGATCAGAGAAAAGGTTCAGGGATCGCGTCAGCGACGCACCGGATAGCGGAGCGGCCCGCCGGCGGTTATTGTGTCCTCAATGCCCGTGAGGTCGTGTCTGATCGTGGACGTGCAGGTGGGCCTCGAGTCGATCAGCGGATCCGCGGCTGCTGCGCAAGCTGACGCGAGGTCGCGCGGGCAGGTAGCTGGGGCTGATGCCGATTGGCGGATCGGCCCGTCGCGCGAACCCGGGAGGAGACCATCATGACCGGCGATCTGACGAGCAGATACGACTGGGGTGAACGGTGACCGAGTCGACAGTCGGGGGCTTGACTCGCCGTCAGGCGCTGGGCCAGGGAGGGCGCCTCCTGGTCGCGGCGGCCGGGGCCCAGGCCGGCGCAACCTGGGTCGGGGCTGGCTCCAGCAGCGCCAAGAGCCCGCGCACGAGTTGGCGTGTGCTTGCGCGAAGTCTCCGGGGCCCGCTGCTTCGCCCGGGGGATGCGGGATTCCGCGCCGCAAGTGCGGCGGAGAACGATCTGTATGAGAGCGTCGTTCCGGCTGGGATCGCGCTATGCGAAGGCCCCAGGGATGTGCAGACCTGTGTGCGATGGGCTCGGGACAACGGGGTGCCATTGGTCGCACGCTCGGGCGGACATAGCTTTGGCGGATATTCACGGACGACCGGTCTGCAGGTCGATCTGAGGCGTATGAAGTCGGCGATCGTCGACCGTGATGCCGGAACGCTGCGTGTGTCCGGTACCGTCCGATTCGCGGACCTCGATCGCGTCCTGAAGCCCTACAACCTGTTCATCCCGGCCGGGCAGTGTCCGTCCGTGGCGGTGAACGGGTTCACGCTCGGTGGAGGCTTTGGCTTCTATTCGCGCGCCCACGGCCTCGCTGTCGATCAGCTCAAGCGGACCGATGTGGTACTGGCGAGCGGACAGAAGGTGACGGCCGATCCGTCGCGACATTCCGATCTGTTCTGGGCGTGCCGCGGTGGCGGAGGCGGCAACTTCGGGATCAACACGTCGATGACCTTTTCGTTGTTCCCGGTCGGGAAGGTCAGCGTCTGCACATGCGTGTGGTCGTCGAAGCCCGAGGATGTCCTGAACGAGTTTCAGCAGCTGTTCAAGCATGTTCCGGACACGTTCTCATTGATCGTCAGGATCACTCCAGCGACTCGTTCAAGCCCGATGACCGTAACCGCATTGGGTCATTACTTCGGGCCCAGCCACGAGCTTCGCGACATCCTGTCGCCCGTCTTGTCGGTGTCGCCAGCCTCACAGCAGCAGTTCTTGGATCTCGACTTCTGGAAGGCCAGGGATTATCTGGCCGACACGAATGGTCCGCCGCACTCCTACGTCGAAAGGTCCGCGTACGTAGCCGGACCGATGTCCAATGCCGGGGTCGCCACCCTCCTCGATCAGACCAGGCGCTGGCCGGGCGCCGGCTCGACCGCGGGGCGTCTTGACTTCTGGCTGTGGGGCGGGGCGATGAACAAGCCGAGTCCGCGGAGCACCGCGTTCGTGCATCGATCGGCTCGGTCGCTGTTCGCGGTGGGGGCCACCTGGCCAGCCGCGATGGCTCGCCGCCGAGCCCGACCGCTGATCAACTGGGTCAACGACACATGGGCGGCCGTCGGTCCCCACGCAACCCCCTACGCCTACCAGAACTTCATCGATCCCGCGCTCACGGATTGGCAACGTGCCTACTACGGAGCGAATGTGGCTCGTCTGATCAAGGTCAAGCGCGCATACGATCCCGACGACCTGTTCAAGTTTCCGCAGAGCATCCCCACCTGAGCGGCATGGTGTATGTGACGGCGAGCGCTGCCGGCGGCGCGTGGTGTCGCGACTGACCACGGCCTTGCGCGTGAGCAAGCGGTCGTGGTGTACTCGGGCAGCAACGTTCTGGTTCGTTTGTGTCCGGCGCCTGTTGTCGCCCAGGTGACGACCGGGTCGGTGGAGCTGACCGGGTCGGTGGAGCTGCATGGCGCTCCTGAGCGGTGGCTTGAGCGCGACGCGTCGGTCTGAGCCTCCTGGCGCCCTCCGGAATGGCGGTCGCGCCCAGGGCGCTCCCGCACCGCAGCCTCACCCGGACAGTTGACATCGCCCCAGCGAGGGTCCCGTCTAGCCGAGACCGATCGCCAGGCCGACCGCCATCAGCAAGATAGGACGTAAGTCCGGGCGGTCGCTTCCATCACGAGGCCCGCGTCGAGGCCGCGATCGGATTGGCGAAGGAGGAGTGGCCCGCTGGCGCCGACGGCGGACGACTGCAACGCCACGAACGCGATCGCCAGCTCGATGGCCTGGCGGGCCGCTCTCTTGTCGCCATAGCGATGTCCCGCGTCGCGCGGATCCTCACGATTGCTCTTGCGGAATGCGATCGTGCCGTCGCCGGCAGACGCCGCCACCACCGCGCCGTTGCGTCTGGGCGGGAGCGCAGGTCCGACTCGGAGGGCGACCAGCTGCTCGGACCGCTGCTTTCAGCAACCCGACGTGCTTGCAACCGGGCGATCCTGAGCTAGCACCGCGGGCTGTAGGGCCGCTGTCGGAATTAGGCCGACGCGGAAGCCTGCGGTTGCACGTCAAGATGGCTCGGCCCAGGCGCGCCGCCGTCACCCGATAGCCCAATTATGTTCGTCGGCTCCCAGTGTCCGCAGCCACATAAACCGGGCCTGGAAAAGGTTCACTCGTTCGGCACCTTCGTGATCGTTATCTGCATTACCTTGACGCGATCGGTGTCCGCGTCGCGGTACAGCCATACGTCAAAGTAGTCCACCAGTAAAGGCCCTATCAGCTGCCCCTCGGAAAGCTCGTGCCGGCCCCCTCCCGGTTGCCCCGTTTGAGGCGTCAGTTTGATGAAGGGCAGGTCGAGGGTTGGATTCTCGGCCGAGAAGTAGAACGAGTAAGCGATTGACCACCCAGGCCCCCTCGTCTCGAACGATACGACTCCGGAGACCGCCTCAGAGGTCCGCCAGGCCTTCTTGCCCGGAGCGAGGTCATAGTTGTGAAATTCTGGGCAGTGACTGCCCGTGTACGTCGCACCGTCACACACGCTGACTCTGACAGTGTGCTTGGACTTGTTGACCACAGTGAGCTGCACGTCCCTGTAGAGGCCGGCGGCCTGCGTGGAGTCCGAGGCCCAAGCCGACACCCCCACCAACAGCACCCCGACCGTGAGCAGTAGAGCGACCGCCCTGGCCGCAATCCATCTCGGCAACGCACCTGATCGACGCGTCTGTTCCTTTCCCCGTCCCGCTCTCCACGCGGGACGCCCGTCAAGCTGAGTGGCCAGGTTACCAGCAACGAGCGGGCTCATCGCTACTCTGCGGGCCAAGCACTTCGACGTGCCCCAGTTCATCAGCCGGTCACTGAGGGGCTAGACAGCCGCTTCGATCGAGTTCCGACGGTTTCGAGCGCGACTGGCTCGGAGACGCTCACGGCAAGTGCGATGCGCTGCTACTTGTAGCCCGGAGGAGGAGCAGCAGGCGCCGTCTCGCGTGTAGGGGTTCAGGTCGCCGAAGAAGGTGTCCCGAAGGAGAAGCTCCCGCTTGCCCTTCGTGCCGAGGGTTTTCAAGCGCCGCCATCAACATTTCGGTGGCACCGTTGACTGGCCGCGTCACGGCTGCTAGCTTGGCTGAAGACCGAAGAACGCCACGACACAAGAGGGTGCGAATCAATGGGGGCGATGCGACTAACCCGGGGCTTGGTCCCTCCCAGGTCGAAGCTTTTCCCGGTGGCGTGGGTGGTTTGCGCGCTCTTACCGGGACTGTGGCTCGGCAGTGTGGCCCTGTTTCCGCCAGCCGCGGCGGCTACGACGTGCTCGAGCATCTCAGAGGTCAGCGTGGTTGTGCGTAATAACGACCCCGAGGTGACACTTCGCCTGTTGAGTGCCGATCACGGCGCCACCAATTTCTGGTGCGAACGTCCATCGAAAACTATCTCTCCCCATTCCCGCAGCGTTTTTCAGGTCGGCGACCACCTTTTTGAGAGCGAGGTTCGCGCACAGTACGTCTCGACCAACGGCGAGGTGATCACCATGTTCGCCGCTTCTCGATTCTTCGGCCGGCCTGAAGCGTCCTGTTCTGTCGCGCCTCAGCCCGCCCTGCTTCGGTGTGACGCAGTGGGAGTTCACCACTCCTTTGACGGTAGCAACACCACGGTGGCTGATTTCAACATCACGCGGTAGGTGACCGGGCGGACCAGCGGGGCTTTGCTGAACCGCTTGCGCGGGTATGGTCGGAAACGAACCGACGATCCAACGACACGAGTCTCAGGAGCAGGAGGCCGAGTGAAGCTCGGCGCGCGCAATCAACTCAGCGGGGCAGTCACAAGCATCCGAAAGGGCGAAGCCATCGCCAACGTCGAGGTGGATGTCGCGGGTCCAATGGGTGGTCGCCTCGATCACGGTTGAAGCTATGCAGGACTTAGAAGGTGATTTGGAAGGGTCATTCGCGCGTCTTTTTGGACGCCCAGGGCTTTGGGGCCGGGTGGTGGTGAGAGCCGGTTGAGCATCATGCCGACCATCGCCCATTTGACCATCGCTTCGTGCGTCTCGGGCAGGCGCTCGTAGTCGCGCACGAGCCGCCGCCCAACGCAACAGCCAGGAGAAGGTGCGTTCAACGACCCAGCGGCGAGGGAGCACCGCGAAGCCGATCTGATCGGCGGGCTTCTTGACGACCTCGACCACGATCCCCCAAGCGCTCTTGGCGATCGTTAGCAGCTCGCCTTGGTAGCCACCGTCGGCGAAGATGTGACGGACGGAGTCGAGCGCTAAGTGCAGGCGCTTGAGGATCCCGCGGCCGCCGTCGCGGTCCTGGATCGAGGCGGCAGTGACCATCACCACCAGCAGCAGGCCGAGCGTGTCGACCACGATGTGGCGCTGGCGCCCGTTGATCTTCTTGCCCGCGTCATACCCGCGCGTCACCGCGGAAACGGTGTCGGCGCCTTTGACCGACTGCGAGTCCACGATCCCCGCCGACGGCTCTGGGTTGCGCCGCTCCTCCGTGACGCGCACCCGCTCGCGCAACGCATCATGAACGCGGTCGAGGGTGCCGTCCCTACGCCAGTCACGGAAGTAGCCGTACACCGTCTGCCACGACGGGAAGTCCTTCGGCAGCATCCGCCACGACCCTCCAGCCCGCACGTGATACAGGATCGCGTTGACGACCTCGCGCTTGGCATGCTCGACAGGACGGCCCCCTGTGCCCGGCTCGGGCAGCAGCGGCTCGATCAACTCCCACTGCCGATCAGTCAGATCCTTCGGGTAGCGCCGCTTGGCCGACACATCCAACTGTTCTACATAACTCCCTCATACTTTCCCTTTCAAAACACCTTCTTAGGACTGGCGGAACGGAGTGAGGGAACCGTCGTGATCAAGGCATCCGACGTGACGCTCGCTACATCGGACTAAGGAAAGGTGCTCAAAGCGGCCCGCGGCTCCAAGCGGCCGACCAAAGTCAACGTCTAACCGACAGGCCCCGTCCCAAGCGCGGCCTTTTGTTCGCTCCCCGGCAGAGTGCCCCTCTGATCGATTTGCAGCAGTCAGCAATTGGATCGCCAGCGGTTCCGTCCGGCACCAGTCGGCGAGACTGTCGGATCCCGATCAACTTGACACTCTCCCGCCGGTAGATTCCGCGGGCTCTAGAGTCGTGTCGGCCGTGAGCTGGTCGAGGATTCTTGTTCGCTACGCCTGGGCCATCGCCCTCAGGGAATGGGTGGGATGTAGTCGCGTCAAACCCGAGGTCCGGTTGGGAACAACCGCTGTCGCCGGTGCCTTCCTTTCGCCGTTCGTCGTCTACGGATGGCCGGTCGCCAGGCTCTATTGGCTCACCACCGGCCGCCGCCTACCTGGACCTTGGGGTGGCTGTACTTGCCGCCCAGGATCTTTGTGAATCACGTTCCCCGCCGAGGCTAATCCGCCGGACCTACGTGCGCTGATGAAACGTCCGGAGTACAACTGGCAGCCCGGACCCGGCGACATCCGCGTCATGCGGCAGCGCTCGGTCAAGCGCAGGTCTCTCGTGACCGATCACTCGCTTCCCGGCACAGCTGACCGGGCGCTGCCGCTTCACGCCTACAGCGGTCGCGGCGGCCTGCTGGCCCGCTTCGCTCAAGGTTCGGGAGCCCAGGCGCCCGCGCCGAGTCGCGGCTCAGCCGCTTGCTGCTCGCGCCAAGCCGGTTAGCGCCGGGCGCCTCCACAACGCCGCGACTAAGCGGTCCCGAGCGCAGGTTAAGGCCCAAGATTGGGCACCTACCCAATGACAGCACCCTCGCTTCCGCCTACCTTGGGCGCACACCAGCCAGCCAACCAATAACAAGGCCGCAAGGGCCCGCTGATTGGCGGTCCTTTGGTGCGCTTTAGGCGAGACCGCCCAGGCTGTAACGGATCAGATCCACTTCCCACGAGAAAGAGAGATTCCGATGTCCACCGCAATGATCCTGAACGTCGTGCTAGCCATATTCGTCTTCGCAGCCATTCTGTCGCTCCTTGGCTGGGGAATCGTCACAGACAACTCGGTCGCGGCGTCACGGTCCGGAGGCGCAACCGACGCCGCACGGGGAAGGCGCCGCAACCGGCGCGGAGGCAGGCAGGCCCAGTGCTCGACCTCAGTGCCTAGTCGCGCGCGTCACTGGCGCACCCGTGATTTCGCGAGCGTGGCCTCACGCCTCCTTTCGCCGGGGGCCGACGAACGGGACTGCACTGCTGCAATTGGCGCCCAGGAGGCGCGGATCGAGGTTGTCCGGATCGTCGTGGAACTTCGGTGACGATCCTCACGGATTGACGGTCACACGGTAACGGGCTGGTGGGTCTCCTGACGGTCGCGGTTCTTCTCGGCAACGAGGAGGGCGTGTCGCTCGATCGCGATCACGAGTTTCGCGAGGTCGCGGTAGCCGATGATCCTGCGGAACTGCTGCTCGGCGACGAGCATCCCGGCAGCGGTCCAGCGCTTGCGCATGTCACCGTCTTGCCAGCGCTTCACGTTGCGCTGCGTGTAGCGGACGATCTCGATCATCGACTCGCACGGGTTCGTCGAGCACAGCGTCTTTGAGAGCTGCCCGGTGATCCCGAGCCGCATCAGCGTCAGCGTGTCGTCCATTCCCTCGCGCAGCGACGCGGCGGCATCGGGCCAGGTCCGCTGCAGCTCTGAGGCGAGCAGTTCGAGCCGCTCCTCGGCAAGCAGCGGATTCGTGAGCGCCCACGCGCCGCGGACTCTGGCGAGGATCTGCGGCCGATCGCGCTCGGACAGCAGATCAGTGATGTTCCTCTCCTTGTGGCGATGGCATCGATGCACGAGGGCGTGCTCGCCGAACACGTCCTTGATCGCGCGCCTGAGCGCCTTCCCACCATCAATGACGAAGAGGATCGCCTGCTCGGGGTCGAGCCCGCGATCGACGAGGTCGGCGAGCAGCAACGAGACCAGCGTCGCGTTCTCCGTGCTCCCTTCCCACAGGCCGAGCGGGATCTTCACACCCTCGGTCGATATCCCGAGCGCGACGACATGGGTGCGCTCGGCGACCTCCAGGCCGTCGAGCATCATCACCGCCAGGCGCACGTCAGACAGAGAACGGCTCATCAGCTCGCCCAGCGCGGTGCGGGTCCGCTCGATGAACAGCTCGGACACCGTCGACTTCGACGTCGACGAGCTCTCCTGCTCAACCTCCTCGCCGACCGGCTCGCCCACCACCTGAAACTTGCGTGTCGAGACGCCGGCGAGCATCCGGTCCATCACCGCCCGCGTGAGCGGATCGCGGTCAGCGAAGTACTCATAGCTCTGCACCGGCAACTCATGCTCATCGTCGGCCGTGCGCATCCGCGGCCGGCTGACCGGCACGCGCCGCCCTCCGAGCGTCATCGACCCGTCCTCGTGACCGTGACGCTTCGCCGTGCGGTCCGGGTTCTGCTTGTGCTTCGGACCCACGACCTCATCGACCTCGCGCTCCATGAGGTCGTGGACGACGCGCAGACCGAGCCCCACGCTCAGCGCAAGCAGCCCGTCCCTCGCGGCGCCGACGAGCTCACCGAGGGCTTCCTGAATCTCCGCAGGCAGCGGACTCTCCAGCGCGTCCGCGGTCGTGACGACCTTCGGGCCGGATACCTTCTTCATGGCGGTTCCTCCTGTCCTCTCGGACCTGGGTTTGATCGCCCCGAACGCTCCCAACAGGAGCGGACGAGGCGGGAGGACCGCCACTCAAAGTTCTACGAGATCTCGGACAACCTCCGCGGATCGGCCCAGCCGCGCTTCCCCTCGGGTCTAGTTCCTACAGCGGCCCTCCAGCCCGCGGTGCTAGCTCAAGATCGTCCGGTTGCAAGCACGTCGGGCCGCTGAAAGCAGCAGTCCGCCGCAGCTGGTCGCCCTCCGAGTCGGACTTGCGCTCCCGCCCAGACGCAACGGCGCGGTGGTGGCGGCGTCTGCCGGCGACGGCACGATCGCATTCCGCAAGAGCAATCGTGAGGATCCGCGCGACGCGGGACATCGCTATGGCGACGGGGCGATCACACGGATCCGCCCGGTCCGGCAGACCCGCGGACGATCGCATTGCCACGAACCCGATCATCACCTCGCCATCTGGGCGGGCCACTGACTTGTCGCCGAAGCGAAAGCAAGGCCCGAGCTCGGCTCCGTGTCGGATGCGATCGTCAGCTGGGATACCGCCGGCGACCAAACGCAGCCATGTGACGTCGCTCTGGGCCCGCTGCTGGATTACGCCTGGAGCAGCAGTCAGCCGGTCGGCCGGAGCCTGTCAAGCCCGGTGAGACGGCTCGCGTTCGAAATTAGTGAGCGGCAGTGACCTCCTTTGGCTTGTTGATCCACGCGGCAGTCGGTAGCTCCGGCGGGACGGGCGGCTTGCGGACGAACCGCTCGGGGTTGCGGGCGTAGGCGGCGTCGAGCACGTGCCCTCGGGCGGTGTGCAGCGCGGTCGCCTGGCCGTGGTGGAAGGCGGCTGGGGTCATCAGCCCGATCCCGGAGTGCCGGTGCTCGTGGTTGTACCAGCGGAAGAACTGCCGGCAGTGAGCGCGGGCGTGCTCGATGTCATCGAACCGCTCGGGGAACTCGGGCCTGTATTTCAGGGTCTTGAAGTTCGACTCCGAGTACGGGTTGTCGCTGGAGGTGTACGGGCGGCTATGCGTCTTCGTGACACCAAGGTCGGCGAGCAAGAAAGCCACCGGCTTGGCGCGCTGCGGCGCGCCGCGGTCGGCGTGCAGCGTCAGCACCTTGGGGGTGATCTGCTGCTGCTCGGTCGCCTGCTCGATCAGCGCCTTGGCGAGCCGCCCGTTCTCCCGGTACTGGACCGCCCAACCGACGACGTAGCGGCTGAACACGTCGAGGATCACGTACAGGTAGTAGTAGGTCCACTTGGCGGGGCCCCTGAGCTTCGACACGTCCCAGGACCACAGCTCGTTCGGCCGCTCAGCGAGCAGCTCCGGCTTCGCATACGGCGGGTGGGTGAGCTGATCGCGCCGCTCCCGGACCCCGCCGTGATGGGAAGCGAGGATCCGGTACATCGTCCGCGTCGAGCACAGGTAGGTGCCCTCGTCCAGCAGCGTCGCCCAGGTCTCCTCCGGCGAGATGTCGACGAACCGGTCCGAGTGGAGCACTTCGAGCACCCGCCCGCACTCGGCCTCGGACAGCGCCCGGACGGGCGTCGGCCGCGGCCGGTGCGGTCTCGGCTCGGGCGGCCTGCGGCGGCGGTAGATCGTCGCCGGCGACGCGCCGAGCGCCCGGCACGCCGGCCGGGTACCGATCAACGGCGTGAGCTCCTCGACGGTGGCGGCGATCATCGCTCGGTGCTCCTGGTCGCGCTGTCGGTGCCGAGCATCTGTTCCAGCAGCGCTGAGACGTTTCCCTGGATCTCCACGACCCGCTTCATCTTCGCCAGCTCGGCCTCCGAGCGCTCGAGCTTGCGCGTGAGCTTCGCGATCTCCTCGTCGCGGCGGTCGACCGGCTTGCGCCCGCGCTGCTTGCCGAGCTCCTTCAACGCGCCTGCCTCGCGCTGCTTGCGCCAGTACGTCAAGTGCGACGTGTACAGGCCCTCCCGGCGCAGCAGCTCGCCGACCTCGCCCGGCCTGGTGCACGCGTCCGCCTTGGCCAGGATCTCGGCCTTGTACCTCGCCGTGAACTTCCGGCGCTTGGCCTGCTCGACCAGCTCCGGGTCAGGAACCCCCTCCGGCGCGGCGCGCCCGCCGGCCCCGAATCCCAGCCCGGCTACGCCGCGCTGGTCTTCGCGGCCGGCGGCAGCAGCCTCAGGCGCAGCTCCAGCTCCATTCGTGCTCGACTCCAACATGTCCGGCGTTCTCCGTTCTCGCCCTCAAGGTCATTGATTCCTCGATGGTGAGCGTCTCGCCGGACGTTGACAGAGAGGGGGCTCGCTGGTGGCTGCTTTCGTGGCGTTGCAATAGCGCGGGCCGAGCGTAGCCGTTCACGTGGTGTCGGTGGGTGGGCGCGGGTTCCTTCTGTAACTCGTTATGCCCGGTTCGGATGACGGTGCTGCGTCAGCCGGGAACGAGGGTGGGGATCGGCCGGGAGTGGAGGCTGGCGTCGATCGCGTCGTGTAGATACTTGGATGCGGAGCGGCGTTGGCGGCGGCAGGTCTCGATGATCGAGAGGATCCGTTCGATCCAGCGATTGCCGCGCTCGGATTGGGTGCCGCCGGAGATCCGGCGCAGGATCACCGGGCCGCGCATCGCCCTTTCCGCGTCATTGTTCGTCGGGGTGATGCCGGGCACTTCGCAGAACGTCCAGAGCGCCGCTTGCTCCTCGAGCAGCCCGGCGCAGAAGCGGGCGGTCTTCGGGTGGCGGCTGCGGGCGCCCTGCTCGAGCAGGTCTTGGAAGGTTTTGCGCAGCGGTTGGAGTTGCTCGCGCAGCGCGAGCAGCGCCGGGTGCTCGGGAGCGTCGGCGCTGGCGAGCGCGCCGACGTGCTCGCGATGGACGGTGAAGACTTGGCCGGCGATCTCGAGCAGTCGCGCGCCGAGCTTGCCGGGCGCGCCCGGACGCTCGGAGATCTCGGTCAGCTGGCGGACCAAATGAGCCCAGCACAGCTGCTGTTGCAGGACATCGAGCCAGTGGTAGCCGACGTAGCGGTCCGAGGTGACGAACCCGCCGAAGTTCTCGCCCAACAGCTTCTTCGCGGCCTCCTGGGTGCGCCTGGGGTCGATCCGGTAGCACACCAGGACCGCGGTGGTCGCCGTCCACAGCCAGCACGGGTCGGCCTTGCACAGCCACGTCGTCTCATCCGCGTGCACCGCCTGCGCGAGCTTGATCGCCTCGTGCAACTCGCGCCACGGGTCGTGCAGCACGCGGCTGACGCGCCGCAGCATCATGTCCACCGCGCCAGTGCTGAGCTCGATCCCGTAGCACTCGCCGAGCAGCTCGACGATCTTCTCGCGCGAGAGCCGGCACACGCCGGCCAGCACCGCAACATGTGCGTGCAACCTCGGCCCGAACGCGCTCAGCGATACGCCCTGCGGCAGCTCGGCCAACGTCGGCTTGCCGCACCCCGGACACACAAGCCGCAGCCGCCGCCACTCGCGCACATCGGGCACGATCCGAGGCAGTTCCCACTGCTGATGGCAGACCGGCTCACCGACCTGCTCCTCGCCGCCGGTGAACCAGTGCCCGCACCCGCACCGCTCAGGCAGGCACTCCACCGGGGCGCCAGTCAGCTGCTCAGGCTCAGCCGGCGGCCGGCTGGAACCCTCATGACCAGGCTGCCCGCCCTGCTCGCGCGCCTCGCGGCGCTCACGCTCCAACTGCTTCTTCGCACGCTCGCGCGCGAGCTGACGACGCTGCTGACGTGTCAGCGGCGGATCCGAGGACGGCGCCACCGAACTGTTGCGCGAGGTCCGGTTCAGCTGCCGCTCGAGCTCCTCGATCCGCTCCTGCAACCCGGCCACCGCCTCCACCGCCTCGGCCGCCCGGTCCAACGCATCAAGCAGCCGCAGCACCAACTCGCGGGCGGGCTCCCCGCCAGCCAGCGCGATCACTTCCGCCTCGCCTCGATCCACGACCGCAAGATTCCATCCATCCAGAAGGATTCCTGCTCACGACCACGACCCCACGTGAACGCCTACGGCCGAGCGGGCGCGAGAGCAAAAGCAATCGCGCCGCGCCCAGGCCGATCACGCTGGATCCGGCGGATCCGAAAGCGAGTCGGTCCGACGTGAGCCGTCGCTCCGCAGTGCCGCTCTTGTGGCTCACGGGTGCTTGCTGACAAAGCCGCTGTCGGCTAGCACGGCCGCGCTGGCATCCCGTCAGTCAACGTCGTCGGGTTTAGTTAGCCCAAAGGGGCGGCCGGGTGGTGGGACAGCCGCCTCAGTAAGGGGCACACGGTGCGCCGAGGGTGACGTGGACCGTGCGACTAGCTCGTACACGCACGTCTGCCCTTGACGGGCACAAGAACCACGTCCTCGGGGGACCGAGCTTTACTGTGTAGCGGCCTGACTTGAGGACGAAGCGGAAATGGTTGCGGTTCCGATCCACATCACGGTGCGCGACTAGCCGGTTGGCCTCATTGAACACCTTCACTGCTCCGGTTTCACGCTGGCCGGTGAACAGGACTTGCCCGGCGACCTTGCCCGTACGGTGATCGCGATGGGCGGACGACGACATCGCGACAGCGGCCCCGCAGACCGCCGCCAGCGCGAGCGCCACCAGACCTACGGCTATGGCACATCGACTCCTCATGTCACAAAAGTACCCCCATCGGGGGGCAAGTTGGCTGTCGAGTTGATCGAGTAGGAGCAGCGCCGCGGCGGGAAGCTCCTAGCGAATCCCCGTGTCGTAGGTGATCGTGATGTGCGTGAAACGGCCAGCTTTGACCTTAACGTCGAGGGGCCCCGGTGGACGCGGGAACGGCGAGCCGGCTTTCGGCAGCGCTTGCACGACGTAGCTCCCAGGCGCGAGCCGCACGCGGAACCGGCCGTCGGCAGCTGAGTGAACGCTAGTTGCGGGAGCGTTGCTCCCGATGCGACGAATGCGCAGCGAGGCGGCGAGCGGCCGAGGCGCGCAGCGCGGCTGTGGAGGGACGGTCTCCACCGGGCACGTCGGTCCGGCGACGACTCGGCCGGCTAATCCCGATTTGGGCGTCCGCGCGGTAGCCGCGCCGCACGCCCCCAGCGCAAGAACCAAGCCGATCACCGACCAGCCGCGACGCATCGCCACAGAGTAGCTCCATGCAGCGCGCTGCTCACGAGCAACCGCGTCGCACTGCCGCTCCTCGATGAGACCGCTGAAAAAGTCGACAACGCGTGAAATCAGGGGGTCAAAAAAAACCCTCGGCGCTCTTCTAGACGACCTTAGAACGGCTTACAACGCGTCGTTGCCTCGCGACGTTGCTGGCGCCAGGACTTTTTCAGCGGTCTCCGATCACAGCAGCAGCCGGGGTCCTCTGGGAAGTGAGAGTGCTGGGTTCGTTCCACAGGAGAAGCGCCGTTCAAGACGGACCGGACTTCCGCGTTCTCAGGCACGATCAGCAGTCTCGCGACGGCGACGAGACGGCTGGTCCTCGTCCAAAACGCTATGGGTCGCTTGTTGGCAACGGGCGAGTGCCAACAAGGCGCCGCGGTCGCTCGCGCAGGCGAAGGAGCAATGCGTCGCCGCGACAGTTACGCCGTCTCTGGCGGACAGCTCCCCTGCCGCGGAGCGGCAGCTTGGCGCGTCACCCGGCGGTGATGCCGATGCTCAAACTCAGCAGCGCTGCGGCTACGTCTGTCCTCGAGAGAGGGGCAGTCACGCGACACGCTGGTCTTCGTCCGAGGCAAGGGCGCCAGGCTCGATGCTCCGCGTTCCTATCAGCCTACGGATGCGGCAGCCGCCGTGCCCATCCTCCGCCGCTTGCAACTTGCCCGCGTCGGCCACCGAGCTAGGCGCGAGCCCGTGGGCGCTGTCGTCACGGGCACCGCATCATCGACGGCTGGGCGGCGATGCAGCGGGCAGTGGTCGACGGTCGCATACGCGGCGCGCGGCTGAACCGCCGAGCCGCAGCGCGGTGCCGGCATCCAGAGAGCTGTCCGAGCTAGATGGGGCGGGCTGGTAGGAGCACTGGCGCGCGTCTCAGCCAGTAGTCCCATCGTTCGCGACCCTGCGCCGTACCGGTCGCGGTCAGCGCCCCAAACGGCTCAGCGCTGAAGCCGGTAGGGCGGCTCGGCTGTCGCCGACGAGAAGCTTGTAGAGAACGTTGACGGAGTTCGTCGACTTCGTGAAAGCTGGTTTCGGGATTCGTAGGCCGTCACTCATCGACAGCGGTAGGGGCACGCTGACGTCGATCGTCGGCGGGGTCGAGCGAAACGGGGGAACCTGTGCATCGGCGCAGGGTCCCTCATTCCGAGAGGACGCTCGTCTTTCCCAGCCCGTCGGCGCGCAGACGAGCGTCACCTTCGTTTTCAGCGCGCAGTCCAGCCCCTGGACGAGCCCCGGCCTTCGCACCACCGCGAAGCGTGGGACCGGCCGAGCAGCTTCGTGCGCATCAGGACAAAGCCGATGTCCCCGGTGTGTGATGGCAAAGCCACGCGCTCCGTATCGTGTCGGGTCCGGCTGGTGGACAAGAGACCGCGCGGGCCGGAGGTCAGCCGCCTTACGACCTAGCTGTTGCGTCCCTTCTTCCCGGGGGATGCGACGGCTCGGCTATCCGCTGTTACCTTGCCTGTCGGCAGGCTGGATCGCAGGCGCGATCGGCAGGTCCTTCAGATCTTGGGCGACCAGCCGAAACGCCTCCGGGTAGAGGTCGGGATCCTGGTTCTCCTGGGGCTCGGTCGACCGCCAGACGTACAGGCATGTCGAGCACGCGAACACGGTCCACACTCCCGCAACGGGCGAGACGGCGCGCGTCTCGATCGTGGTCGAGCGGCAGCGCGGACACCTGCCGGATGTCGAACTGGGTTCGTGGTCGCTCACGACCCGGAACCCTCGATCAGGGAGGCCAACCGGCTGCGCCACGCATCGGTGCGCTGTGGGGTGTCGAGCTCCTCACCGTAATCGCCACGGACGTCGGGCATGATCGGCGTCGTCGCATCGATGATCATCTTGTGCACCATCCCGGGCGGCTGACCCGCGGGATCGAGGAGGTTCACCGAGAGGTTCGGAAGGACGATGACGTCTCCGGCCGGGTTGACCTTGACGGACATCGACCACATCACCTGCTTGAGGTCGAACGGGTCGACGTTGTCATCAACAACGATCACGACCTTCGCGTACCCGAGTCCATGTGGCGTTTCCAGCACGCGCAGTCCGACCGCCTTCGCGAACCCGCCGTACCGGGTCTTTGTCGAGACGACCACCACCAGCCCATGCGTGTAGAGCGCGTTGACACCGGTGACCTCCGGGAAATCGGCGGCGAGCTGCGCGAAGATCGGCGCGCTCGTCGTCATCGCTTGCAGGTAATCGAGTTCGGTCCAGGGACGGCCGACGTACACCGCGTCGTAGATCGGATCCTTGCGGTGTGAGACGCGGTCGATCTCGATCACCGGGTAGCGATGGCAGCCGGAGTAGTAGCCCGGAAACTCGCCGAATGGTCCCTCCATCTCGCGCTGTCCGGCAAGGAGCCTGCCCTCCAGCACATATTCCGCTCCCCGCGGTACGTCGAGCCGCTTGTCGGTCTGTACCACCTGATAGGGCTCTCCCTGCATGGCACCCGCCATCCTGTACTCGAGTTGGTCGTACAGCATCGGCGTGGCCGCCATCAGCGTGATGATCGGCTCTGTTCCGAGCGCGATCGCCACCGGCAGGTCTTCGCCGCGCCGCTCGGCATGCGCGAGGTGGATCGCGATGTCGTGCTGTGGCACCGTCTGGATCCCGAGCCGATTCGGCCCCTTCACCTGCAGGCGGTAGACGCCGACGTTCTCGACGTCGTCATTGCCCGGATCGTCTGGATCGCGGCTGACAACGCACGCCTTGTCGAGAAAGTGCCCACCGTCGCCGCGGTTGATCCGAAACAACGGCATCAGGTCATAGAGGTTGACGTCCTTATCGACGACGACCTCCTGCCACGGCGCGTCGTTCACCCGACGAAACTCGCCCGGATACTGCTGATAGCCGTGCACGAACCGGTGAAACTGATCGCGCGGCGACGCGTTCCGGTCCATGCCGAGCGCGAGCGCGTGGTTCGGCCAGGAGCCGTGAACATTCATCACCACGCGAGCACTCTCATAGCCCGCGATGTTGCTGAACTGGATCGCGGGGCTACCTTCGCCGAGCTGCGTCAGCGCGCAGGCCGCAGCCGCAAGATCCGGCTCAAGAGAGACTAGGTCGGTGATCCGCAGCAGCTGGCCCTGCTGCTCGAGCCCGCCCAGGAAGTCCCGCAGGTCCTGGTACGCCTTCATCGGATCGTGTCGTTGACGCCGGGCGCCTCATCTCCCGCCGCCTCGCGCAGCGCGCGGATCTGACGCTCCCAGCGCGAGAGGACGACCTCCGGCTCGTTCAGCGCGAAGGTGACGCCGCTGGTCACGGATGCGTACGGCACCGAATGAAAGCGGGCCCTCTCCAGCGTGGCCTCGAAGCATGCGAGCGGGACCGCGGGCAAGGGTTCCGCCACGCGGCGCGTGCGAAACCGCAGCTCCCACATGCCACCCTCGAACGAGACGGTCACCGTCATCCGCGCGTCGCGTACCAGGTTCCGTGTCGTCACAGAGTCGGGAAAGATCAGAAACCGAATCCGCGCAGGCGGCACCGCGATCATGTCGCCTGCGCTGAGCAGGGACGCGTGTGGCCATCCCTCCTCGTCGACCGTCGAGACCCGGAGCGCCTGCGTCTTCGCCAGCAGGTTCGTGCCGTCGAGATACCCCGCGACCTCCGGTGGGATGCTGTCGCCTGACGTGACCTTTGGCGGCCGATACATGTGCGCGATATCACTCATGACTGCTCCCCAGAGTCGCTATTTCCCCCAGGCCCGCAGCCGACGAGTGCTTGGCGTTGGCACCCATCCCGACCCAGCGCCGCAGCGTTGGTAGCTCGAGCCCGAACAGGTCGAGCACGCGGCCGACGGTGTGGTCGATCAGATCGTCGATCGACTGCGGGTCGTTGTAGAAAGCAGGCACCGGTGGTGCGATCACCACGCCCATCCGGCTCAACGCCAGCATGTTCTCCAGATGAATTTCGCTCAGCGGTGCCTCCCGAACCAACAGCACGAGCCGCCGTCGCTCCTTCAGCGTGACGTCCGCGGCGCGCGGAATCAGGCCCTCGGCCCCGCCGTAGCGGATCGCCGCAAGCGTCCTCACGCTGCACGGCGCGACGATCATCCCGTCGTGGCGGAATGAGCCGCTCGCTATCGACGCTCCGACGTTGTTTCGCGAGTAAACGACGGACGCCTTGGCGGCGAGCTCCCGGGCGCTACGGCCGGTCTCCTTCAGGAGCGTCACCTCCCCCCAACGACTCACCACCAAGTGACGCTCGACTCCGAGTTCCTCGAGCGCCTCGAGCAGGCGCACGCCAAAAACGGCGCCGGTCGCGCCCGTGATCGCCACGATGATCCGCATGCCGGTCCAGCCTCTCCCCTCGTCCTTGACGTACTGTCGTGAAGTCGCTTCACCACCGGGGCGCGAGAGTAGCTCATTCTCTGAACACCTGCGTCAACGATCTCGACAGGTCCCTCGCACCGGGGTGACCGGTCAACCCAGTTCCGCATCCCATTTGACGTGATAGGTACCAGAACCTCACAAACACGATCAGAGCTTCTCGACGCTCAGCAACAACATCAACAACGTCGTCATCCAGCGGCAGTCGGGGGTCGCGTTCGGCCAGACCCGTTACTTCATCATCACGCCGGATCGCGGCATGAACCGGGCCGTTCGGCGATCGGCGCTGGTCTCGGGGTGCGAATGAAGGTCGTGTTCACCGAACCTATCCCCTTCGCACCCCCTGGGGCCGTCAGGACGGCCGACGACTTCCTGACCCTGATCCGGTACGGCTGCCGGACAACAAGCAGGCCGCCGAGGCCTGGCAGCGCAACCTGCCGCTCACGGTCTTCCGGGTCCCCGCGCCCCGTTCCTCGCACCGCCCCCAGATGCCGTGAGGACCGTTCGTCGCGAATCAGCGGACCGCAGCGCCCGAGGCGGTATACGCCGCCGACCTCAACAACCTCGTGGGCCAGGTGTGCCAGCGTTGGGGACAGTCGTGCAATCCCCGGTGCCAACGTCAGTCCGATAATCGACCTACAGCTCGACCTAGGTGACTTCGGCCCGCAATGTCGCGCCATCGGCATGAACTGCCTAGCGGGTGACGCTCGCCGACCTCCCGCTCCGCGGCAAGCGAGCTCACTGCCAGAGACGGCGTAACTGTCGCGGTGACGCATTGCTCCTTCGCCGCGCGAGCGACAGTGGCGCCTTGTTGGCCCTCGCCCGCTGCCAACAAGCGACCCATAGCGTTTTGGCCGGGTAAGCCCGGCACATTGCTGTGCCGGGCTCCCCTCAGAACCAGGACGTGCCCGTTTCCGAGCATCCGGCTCAAGCAAGCTGGTGAGGGTCCGGTGGCGGCGGCGGCGTACGATTCGCTCGCTGGCGCGAGCGTTCCGTCCGTTGGTCCGTTCGCCGCGATGTTCGTCGTGGCGTCTAACTCTAACTTGGAGGTTGTCCCGGAGCGTGTAGAAGTTTGAGGTGACGGCGGTCCCTCCCGGCCCGTCCGCTCCTGGTGGGAGCGTGGCGGGCGATCCGACCAAGATCGAAGGAGGAACCGCCGTGAGTAGCAACGTACCGGTCGCGCAGGCGACCATGCAGGAGGCCGTGCTCCCGGAGCGCGTGCAGGAAGCGCTCGGCCAGCTGGTCGGGGCAGCGAAGGAGGGGTTGCTTTCCCTCAGCGTCGCCGTCGGGCTCGGGGTGCTGAGCTCGATGATGGAGGAGGAGGTCGACGATGTCGTCGGTCCGAAGGGCAAGTGGAACCGCGAACGGACCGCGGTTCGTCATGGCCACGACGACGGTGAGGTGACGCTCGGCGGTCGCCGCGTTGAGGTGAAGCGCCCCAGAGTTCGGACCGCGGACGGCGAGCATGAGGTGCCGCTGCAGACGTACGAGCACTTCGCCGATCGCGATCCGATGTCGAGGGTCGTGCTGGAGCGGATGCTCGCCGGCGTGTCCACCCGCCGGTATCGCCGCACGCAGGAGCCGGTCGGCGAGGAGGTCGAGGTCCGGGCGCGGTCGACATCGAAGTCGGCGGTGTCGCGCACGTTCATCGAGCGCACTCGCGATGCGCTGGTGGCGCTGATGTCGCGCCAGCTCGCGGATCTGCGTCTCGCGGTGATGATGCTCGACGGGCTGGAGCTGAAGGGCCGGATGATGATCGTCGCGCTGGGGATCACCACGGAGGGCAAGAAGATCCCGCTCGGGCTGTGGGAGGGGTCGACGGAGAACGCGACCGTCGCGACCGCGCTGCTGTCCGATCTGGTCGAACGAGGCCTCGATCCCGAGCAGGGGATGCTGTTCGTGCTCGACGGATCGAAGGCGCTCAGGAAAGCTGTGCGCTCGGTGTTCGGCGAGGTGCCGGTGCAGAGATGCGTTCGACACAAGGAGAGGAATGTCATGCAGCATCTCCCCGAGCGCGACCGGCCGCCGATCAAGGCCCAGCTCCGCCGGGCGTGGGCGGAGACCGACTATCAGCGGGCGCTCGAGCAGCTGCGCCGACTCGCGGACGAGCTCGAGCGCACCCATCCCGGCGCCGCCGGCTCGCTGCGCGAGGGGATGGAGGAGACGTTGACGGTGATCCGCCTCGGGATCAAGGGCCGGCTCAAGCGAACGCTGGAGTCGACCAATCCGGCCGAATCGATGATCGACTGCGTCCGCACGACCCAGCGCAACGTGAAGAACTGGTCCTCCGGCGAGATGGGGCTGCGGTGGACGGCCGCCGGGATGCTCGAAGCCGAGAAGCAGTTCCGCAAGGTGATCGGCTACACCCAGCTCCCGCAACTCGCGGTCGCGATCGAGCGACGACTCCACCTTCAACAGCCCAACACCGCCACGACCCAGGAGGCCGCGATCGCAGTCACTATGTAACGATCACACCCGGACCGCCGTCACCGAAGTTCCACGGCGAACGGGGCAACCTCCGTCTAACTTGTCCGCGGGTTCTGGTGTCGTCGTCATCTTCTCTTCACTGGCTCACCTGACCGCGTCAGCACGCTTTCGCGTCCGGGCACCAGGCCCGTATCCGGCCAGTTATCCGAAACAACCAGTCTGGAGGGGCTGGTCCATAGCGTCCCGGTTTCCTGTTGTCTTTCGACCGCCGGCAGCTGAGGTAGGCCAGAGGCGCGGTGGCGGTGAGGCTCCGTTTCCTCTGGCCCCCTCCCGAACCCGGCGTGAACCTTTCAGCTCACCGGGCTCTCCAGCGACTACTCCGTGATTGACGCGGATGGCCTCCCGTGATGGATGCTGGCGTGGCAGGCTTCGCAGACCACGAGGGTCTTGCGTCGCCGCCGCGTCATGACTTGCACCCATTGGGGTGGATCGGGCTGTCCGGGCTTGTCGAGATCAGCGAGTTTGTGGATCTGGTGCACGCGCACCTCGTCCGCTTGCCCGCAGAGCTCGCACCGTCCCGCGAGGAGCCGGTGGACCAGTTCCTTGCGGCGGTTGGTGGCCGGGACTGGCTCGCGGTCCCGGAGGATCGCGAACTTCTGCCGTCGGAGCGGGATACCGCCGAACGTCGCGACCAGTGGTTTCCTGCCCTCGCCACGGTCGACGCTGACCTGTAGGCATTTGTTCGGCCCGTGCGGCGTCTCGATCATGGCCCCATACTTGCGGGCCATCTTCGACACCGACGAGTCGTGCTTGCCGGCCAGCGTTTTCAATAGCGAGGTCACCATGACCCAGTGCAGCCGGTCGAGTCGATAGACGTCGCCGGCGAGCAGGTAGTAGTGGACGATGCCCCGGTACTCGGCGCCGTAGCGGCTGATGATCGCGTGGTCTGGATCGTTCAGCAGTTCGGGCCTTCGCTCGGGCTTTCCCCGTTGCATGTATCGGATGCATTTGGCCTGGATCACGTCCCTGGGCACGCGCAGCCCGATGCTCCCGTTGGCCGCACGTCGGCCGCCGGTGATGATCTGGTTGGCGTGCTGGGTGGTGATCTCGTAGCCGAGGAACCGCGCCGCGCTGGTGCGGGCGTGGGTGATCAATGTCTTTGTCTCGGACAGCTCCAGCTTCAGGTCTTCTCGCAGGAACTGAGCGAGGCGACGTTTGATCTCCTCGGCCTCTGCCTTCGGTCCGGCGAACCCGAGCAGGATGTCATCTGCGTACCTGACGTACCGCAGCCGCCGGTAGCCCGGATCACCTGGATCCGCGTAGGGGAGGCTGCGTCGCTGCTTGCGCAACGTCCGCACCGCGGCTTGATCACCACGATTGCGAGCACGATGGAGCGCGCTGCTGACCCTGTTGTACTCAGGATTGGGACTCCTGCGCACACCTCGGGTGTATTCCGGCAGTAGAACTGTCTCGACGAACTTGTCCAGCCGGTGCAGGTAGATGTTGGACAGGCACGGGGAGAGGACCCCGCCCTGCGGCGTGCCGCTGAGCGTGGCGTTCCACACCCAGTCCTCCAGGTACCCGGCTCGCAGCATCTGGCCGACCAGCCGAAGCAACCGGGCATCCTGGATCTTCTCACCCAGCGTGACGAGCATGACTTGATGGTCAAGCTCGTCAAAACAGTGCGAGATGTCACCTTCGATAAACCAGGTCGTCCCCGTCCAGTTGATCGCCACCTCGCTCATGGCGGTGTGGCAACCGCGGCCGGGCCGGTAACCGTGGGAGTGCTCGGAGAACTGCGGCTCGTAGTACGCCTCCAACAGCAGGCGGATCACTTCGCCGACTAGCTTGTCCGACCACGACGGCAGACCCAGCGGCCGCTGCTTCCCGTCCTTCTTCGGGATGTAGTGCCGCCTGACAGGCCGAAACCGGTAGCGCTCGTGACGCAACGCGTCGATGATGCGCTCGATCTTGCCCAGGGTCATGCTGTCCGCGGTTTCCGCGTCGGGTCCGGGGGTCATCGCTCCCTTGTTGGAGTAGATCCGCCCGTAGGCCAGCAAGTACAGCTGCGGGTTGAACAGCTGCCGGTACAGCTCATTCAACGGCAGGCCGCGCCTGCCGCGTTCACGGAGGACCTTCAGGACCGTTTCGGCGCTCTGCATTACGCATACCTCCTGGTTCCCAAATGTCCGGTCGCCTGTGCCCCTTCGCCCTGCGGACGGCTCTCCCGTCCTCCTCGGTGGGTCGTGGCTCCCACGACTACTACGGGCACTCCGTCACCCTGGGGCTCGCGCCCCAAGGGTTGATCCCGCGTTCGTCTCCGTCGTACGTCCGAGCGTGACTTAGGCGCCCCACTCATCTCCTTGACTGCCCTCACTGGGCAACGCTCCACGCCCCGAAGGTTGCGACAACCAGCGAACGATGTCGTCGCAGAGCATGGCGCCGGTAACAAGTGTCTTTCCGGCGGACTCCGAGTTTCGTCGTCTGGAGATTGGGATTCAGGCAATCCAGCTTTCGCCATATCACGCGGGTCCCGCGACACCTCAGCCCTGACACCTCGGCTGACCATCGCTCTGCCTGGCATGCTGCTGTCCCTTTCACCTTGCGGATCCGGGTAAGCCATTGGACCCAAGAACCCTCCTTCGAGTTCCTCCCGGCTGAACCGGGGATACAACAGAGCGCCTCGCGGCGCATTTCGCTTCTCGGCCATCCGATTCCCGCCAGGGGATTGGGCTCTCCTTACGGTCGGCTTACCGGACGCGCGATCGCGCCCGGACCCTGACGGGGTTACCGGAGGTTGCCCCGTTCGCCGTGGAACTTCGGTGACGGCGGTCCGGGTGTGATCGTTACATAGTGACTGCGATCGCGGCCTCCTGGGTCGTGGCGGTGTTGGGCTGTTGAAGGTGGAGTCGTCGCTCGATCGCGACCGCGAGTTGCGGGAGCTGGGTGTAGCCGATCACCTTGCGGAACTGCTTCTCGGCTTCGAGCATCCCGGCGGCCGTCCACCGCAGCCCCATCTCGCCGGAGGACCAGTTCTTCACGTTGCGCTGGGTCGTGCGGACGCAGTCGATCATCGATTCGGCCGGATTGGTCGACTCCAGCGTTCGCTTGAGCCGGCCCTTGATCCCGAGGCGGATCACCGTCAACGTCTCCTCCATCCCCTCGCGCAGCGAGCCGGCGGCGCCGGGATGGGTGCGCTCGAGCTCGTCCGCGAGTCGGCGCAGCTGCTCGAGCGCCCGCTGATAGTCGGTCTCCGCCCACGCCCGGCGGAGCTGGGCCTTGATCGGCGGCCGGTCGCGCTCGGGGAGATGCTGCATGACATTCCTCTCCTTGTGTCGAACGCATCTCTGCACCGGCACCTCGCCGAACACCGAGCGCACAGCTTTCCTGAGCGCCTTCGATCCGTCGAGCACGAACAGCATCCCCTGCTCGGGATCGAGGCCTCGTTCGACCAGATCGGACAGCAGCGCGGTCGCGACGGTCGCGTTCTCCGTCGACCCCTCCCACAGCCCGAGCGGGATCTTCTTGCCCTCCGTGGTGATCCCCAGCGCGACGATCATCATCCGGCCCTTCAGCTCCAGCCCGTCGAGCATCATCACCGCGAGACGCAGATCCGCGAGCTGGCGCGACATCAGCGCCACCAGCGCATCGCGAGTGCGCTCGATGAACGTGCGCGACACCGCCGACTTCGATGTCGACCGCGCCCGGACCTCGACCTCCTCGCCGACCGGCTCCTGCGTGCGGCGATACCGGCGGGTGGACACGCCGGCGAGCATCCGCTCCAGCACGACCCTCGACATCGGATCGCGATCGGCGAAGTGCTCGTACGTCTGCAGCGGCACCTCATGCTCGCCGTCCGCGGTCCGAACTCTGGGGCGCTTCACCTCAACGCGGCGACCGCCGAGCGTCACCTCACCGTCGTCGTGGCCATGACGAACCGCGGTCCGTTCGCGGTTCCACTTGCCCTTCGGACCGACGACATCGTCGACCTCCTCCTCCATCATCGAGCTCAGCACCCCGAGCCCGACGGCGACGCTGAGGGAAAGCAACCCCTCCTTCGCTGCCCCGACCAGCTGGCCGAGCGCTTCCTGCACGCGCTCCGGGAGCACGGCCTCCTGCATGGTCGCCTGCGCGACCGGTACGTTGCTACTCACGGCGGTTCCTCCTTCGATCTTGGTCGGATCGCCCGCCACGCTCCCACCAGGAGCGGACGGGCCGGGAGGGACCGCCGTCACCTCAAACTTCTACACGCTCCGGGACAACCTCGGTTACCGCGTTCCGCACGCATGAGCTACGACCGGGGTGGGTCCCCCCTCTACCCCGAGGACGGCGGTGCTCGTCCCGGTCAAGTCGTCTCCTTGACCGGCGCCTGCCGCTTCTCGGCGGCCAGTCCTTGCATCCTCGCCAACAACATCCATCGACGAGGGCTCCTTGACGAGGCATCAACGGGGGTTCAAGCAATTGACCCGTCCGGTCTTCCCCTCGCCTGTAGCCCCCGGATGGAACGGGAGCCCTCGGGCTTTCCCGCGAGCTTCGAACCCCGCCATTACCGGCGGCGCACGTCGCGGGTGGGGACAGGCCATCGAGCACGGACCTGAAACACCGCTCACGACATCAGCCGAACCTCCAATCTTGCGTGTTTACTCATTGCGTGCGACATCGCGTCGCAGGACGAGGAGGAGCGCTCTCGCGTGACCGCCCCTTTCTCGCGGAGCAGAAGGACGCCCGCTAGCTGCGGCGCTGCTGACATTGAGCAAGAGGAGCAACCAAGAGCGCCGTCCGGCAGACCGCTGGAACGGGCTGACAGGCGATAGCGAGCGCGGGCACGCTGACCGGTGACACCAGCTTCGCGAGTTGTTAGCGGAGCGCGGCGCAGTCAGCAAGCGCCCGGCTGACCTGAAAGCGGAAGTCCCGGCCGGTGCGATCGGGCCGGACCCCCCGGCTTTCCAATCGTCCAGATCCAATCGTGAGAAGCCTGGACGCGGCGCGATTGCTTTTGCTCTCGCGCCCTCTCGGCCCGCGCTATTGCAACGCCACTCAGTGGAAGGCTGTTGTCCGGATCGGTGATGTCCGGCCGGTGAGCTTGGGTTCTCGGGCGGCGGCGGGCTGACTCTCTTTGCCACTGTCGACCCCTGGGGGTCTGACCGGCTTTCGCTGTGTCGCCCGTCGCCGACCGAGGACCGCCGGCGTGACTTGATAGGAGCTTGCCAGAGCCCAACTGAGTGCTGTCCGCCGGCGATCCGCTTCGTCAGCCATATCTCACGAAGGGACGGGTACATGATCGTGATCGGGGTGGACGCACACAAGCGGACGCACACGCTTGTCGCGCTTGATGCGGGGACCGGCGTCAGCCGGGGCGAGACAACGGTTCAGGCCAGCGATGATGGCGTCCTTGCCGCGCTGCGGTTCGCCGCGGGCGTTGAGAACGAGCGGGTGTGGGCGGTGGAGGACTGCCGGCATGTCACGAGCCGGCTTGAGCGTGCTCTGCTGGGTGCTGGTGAGCGGGTGATCCGGGTCCCCCCATCGCTGACCGGCGCGTCGCGGAAAGCGACCCGGACGGCGGGGAAGTCTGACCCGATCGACGCCCGGGCGGTCGCGCTCGCCGCGATCCGCGAGGGGGTTGAGAATCTGCCGGTCGCGTTCCTAGACGAGCAGGCGCACGAGATCCGCGTCCTCTGCGATTACCGCGATCAGCTCATGAGCGAGCGCACCCGTCTGATCAACCGGTTGCGCTGGCATCTGGTCCGGATCGCGCCGCAGCTCGAGGCGCAGCTCGGCCCTCAGGCGCTGAAAGGCCCCCGCATCCGAGCACGGCTCGCCCGGCAGCTCGGGCAGCTGCCGGCCAGCCCGCAGCTGCGGGTCGCCAAAGCGCAGCTGCGGCGGATCAACGAGATCACCAAAGAACAGAAGGACCTGTTCGCCGAGCTCACCGCCCTGATCCAGGCGCACGCCCCGCAACTGCTTGAGCAGCGCAGCATCGGGACCGTGACCGCCGCCGTGATCATCGGACGAACCGCCGGCGCCCAGCGGTTCCGCAGCGAAGCGTGCTTTGCCCGGCACGCCGGCACCGCACCGATCCCGGCCAGCTCCGGCAAAACGACCCGTCACCGCCTGCACCGCGGCGGTGACCGGCAACTGAACCGGGCGATTCACATCATCGCGCTCGGCCGGGTCGCGTGGGACCCCGAGACCCGCGCCTACATCCAACGTCGCGTCTCAGACGGCAAGACCAAACGCGAAGCGATCCGCTGCCTCAAACGCCACATCGCCCGGCAGATCTTCCACCTCCTCTACAACGCCCAACCAGCCAGCCCACCACCGAGCGTGGAACCGGCACCGCGGGTCAGAGTCAGCGCCCCAGCACTGATGCCATGCACCCGGTGAAAGCCCGCAAATAGCGAACACCACTTGACATAGGAGCTGCGAAAGCAGCCACCAGCGAGCCGCCCGGCTGAGCATCCCTTCCGGACAGTTTCAGCCACGCGACCGCCCGACGCCATCATGGCCGCTCTCCGCGATCGACGGAAGGGCTTCGGCGCGGCAAAGCCGCGGATGCGGAACGTCGCCTAAGCTTAAGCCCGGATCCCGACCGCGAGTGCTCCGCACGGTCTCCCGCACGCAAGCGCCGGTGCCGGACGATTCCTTTCGCGCTCTGGCACGCGCGGGTCGCACCACTCCTTTGGCGACCTATGGTGCGCCGAGATCTATGTTGCGTTGGGGGCCGGCGGCGTGTGGATCGGTGGGGATCGGGATGTCGTTCGCAACATAGTTCGGCTGGTCAGAGGCTCTCGAGGAATGCGAGCAGCCGATCGGGTGCGTGGTAGCGCCCGGGTTTGGTGTTGGTGGGTGTGGTGCGGTCGAGCGCCCGGCGTTTGAGTTCCATGTCGGCGTGCACGTATTTGTTGGTGGAGTCGAGCGTTTCGTGCCCGAGCCACAGGGCGATCGTTGCGGGGTCGACTGGGGGTTCGGCGCGCAGCAGCCGCATTGCCGCGGTGTGCCGCTTACGTGGAATTCCACGTAAGCGGCATTACGTGGACGGCTGGGTTATGTGGCCGGCTGGCGTGTTTCCCTTGCTGGGCGTGTCGCTGAGCCCGGTTCCGGCCACATAACGTGGGAGGCCGCCCGTTGATGCGGTGAGCCGGCGAAGAATCGCGCTCCTGTTCATCACGATCAGGAGGCGATTCTCATGCAGGCAATAGTGGTCCGTGACGCGTCGGTGCGGGTGATCGTTGCGTTGGAGGCGGCGGGTCGGTCGAGGGCGACGATCAAGCGTCATCAGGCGGAGTTCAATGCGTTCGCCGGGTTCCTCGAGGCTCGCGGCCGGTCGGTCCCGACCGAGGTGGACTGTCTCGATTTCATCGCCGAGCGGTCCGGGTCAAGGCTCGCGGGTCTGCGAGAGCCGACCGACGTCCGGCGGGCTCAGCTCGCGCGCCGGCCGTTGCTCTTGTTGATGGAGACGTTGGCTGGTGGCGTCCCGGAGGTGGGGCAGGCGACGACGCCGCCGGTTGAGCGCTGCCCGGCGCGTTTCCGTGCGGCCCGGGACGAGTACCTGTCGGCGTGCCGGCGGCGGGGGAACGCCGAAGCGACCGTCGTGACCAAGCAGCAAGCGGCGAACCAGTTCCTCGTCTATCTGGAGGAGGTCGGTCGGGAGACCCTGGAGGAGGTGCAGGCTCGGGACCTGGCCGGGTTCTGGGCCCGGCGTCATCGGCGGGGGTACGCCCCGAAGACGACCGGGTTGCTGCGTACGTCGTTGGGTGACTTCCTGCGCCACCTGCACGAGGGCGGACAGATCTGGGAGGACCTGGCCGGGCGGCTCCCGCCGCAGCGCTATCCGCGGCGCGGTCAGTCGGCTCCGCACCCGTGGACAGCGGGTGAGGTCCGTTTGGTGTTGGAGCAGATCGATCGGCAGTCCGCGATCGGGAAACGCGACTACGCGATGGTGTTGTTGACCGTCAGGCTCGGTGTGAGGGTCGGAGATCTGCGCCGCTTGGAGCTCGGTTGGTTCGACTGGCGGGCCAAGACGCTGGCGTTCAGACAGCACAAGACCGGCGTGCCGTTGACATTGTCGCTGCCGGGCGACGTCGGATGGGCGGTGATCGATTACATCCGGCACGGCCGGCCGGAGGCGGCCTGCCGGCAGGTCTTCGTGAAGCACCGCTACCCGTTCACCGCGTTCGGGTCCTCCACGTCGGCGGGCTCCCGGCTGAGCTATTACGCACGGCGCGCGGGGATCGCGTTCGCGGGCGGGCGCTCGCACGGCCTGCACTCGCTGCGCGGCGCGCTGGCGGTCGCGATGCTCCAGGACGACACGCCGCCGCCGGTCGTCACCGCGGTTCTGGGTCACGCCGTGGGCACGACGACCGCCGCGCATTACCTCAGGCTCGACACCGAGCACCTGCGTCGTTGCGCGCTTGACGTCGAAGATGTCCTCGACGCAGGGGAGCGGTCGTGACCGCGTCGACGTTGAGCGACCTGATCGCGACGCTGGTCGCGGCGCGCCGCGCCGGCGGGTTCCGGTATGACCGCCAAGCACGGGTGCTGGCGCAGTTCGCCGAGCACTGCCGCCGGGACGGCTACGCGGACGGGTCGATCATCCAAGAAGCCGTCGAGGGATTCCTCTACGACCGCCACCTCAAGGCGTCGACCATCCGCCGTGAGGAGATCATCCTGCGCGACCTGGCAGCACACGCCCGCCAGTTCGGCTGGCCGGCGTGGGCGCCGCCAACGCTGACACGCGTGAAGGCCCGGCACCGGCCGCCGCCCTATGTGTTCAGCGACGAGGAGATCCGCCGCCTGTTCCACGCGATCGACATCCAGCCGCTGTCGGAGGGGTCGAACCGGGTGCTGGTCGATCCGGTGCTGTTCCGGGTTCTCTACGCCACCGGGATGCGCATCTCAGAAGCGCTCAACCTGCAACTGCGCGACGTCGACCTGGCGCAGGCGACGCTCGAGGTGCGCGACAGCAAGAACCGCGAGAGCCGGGTCGTGCCGATCACGACGCGTCTCGCCGCCTCCGTGCAGGGCTATATCGCGGCGGCACACCCGAACCCGGAACCCGCGCACCACCTGTTCCACACCGGCGACCCGACCAAGCCGGCCCACCAATCCACGATCTACAACCGGTTGCGCCGCTACCTCGCCGATGCGGACATTCCGCATTTCCCGGGCGGCCCGCACATCCATTCGCTACGGCACGGCTTCGCCGTGCAGAACCTGCGGCGCTGGGCCGCTGACGGCAGCGACCTGGTCGTGATGCTGCCCTACCTGTCGGCGTACATGGGCCACACCGACCTGCGGGGAACGCAGTACTACCTCCAGCTGACCGCGGACGCCTACCCCCAGGTCGCCGCGATGGTCCAAGCCAGGTTCGGGTACGTCATCCCGAACCCGGAAGGAGCCGACCGGTGAGCCGCGTCACCCCAGACCGGGGGGATCTGGCCGGCCGCTGGCTGTCGAAGTTCCTCACCGACCACCTCGCCGGCGAGCGGGACCTGTCCCCGCAGACGATCGCGTCCTACCGAGACGCGATCAAACTGCTGCTCACCTGGTTCCGTGACGTGCAGGCAACCCCACCCGAGAAGCTGCGTCTCTCAGACCTCGATCGGGCGCAGGTGCTCGCGTTCCTGGACTGGCTGCAAACCGAGCGTGGCAATTCGCCGGCGACCCGCAATCAGCGCCTCGCGGTGATCAAGTCGCTCGCTCGGTACACCGCGGTCGAGCGGCCGGAGTTCCTGGACCAAGCCACCCAGATCCTCGCGATCAAGCAGAAGAAGACGCCGGCCACCGACATGGGCTACCTCACCGGCGATGAGGTCAAGGCGCTCCTGGCCGAACCCGACCCGACTACCCGGCGCGGGTTGCGTGACACCGTCCTGCTCTCGACGCTCTACGACACCGCCGCCCGCGTCCAAGAGATCTGCGACCTGAACACCGCCGATGTCCGCGCGGCCCGCCCGGTGCTCGTCACGCTGCACGGCAAAGGCTCCAAGATCAGGCGCGTCCCGCTGATGGACCCCACCGCCCGACTGCTGCAGGACTACCTGGACCGGCGGACCCGTCATCCCGGCGTCGGCGCAGACGCCGACCCGCTGTTCCAAGGGCCCCACCAGACTCGACTGACCCGCTGGGCCGTCACCAAACTCCTTGCCAAACACGTCCAATCCCTCCGCCGCCGCGACCCCGGCTACGCGCCCGGACTGGACGTCACTCCGCACGTGATCAGACGGACCCGGGCGATGCACCTGCTGAAAGCCGGAGTGAACGTGATCTACATCCGCGACCTGCTCGGCCATGCCGACGTCTCAACCACCGAGATCTACGCCCGCGCCGACCCAGAGACCAAACGCAAAGCCATCGAGAACGCCTACGCGTCGCTCACCCCCGAGCCCCTGCCCAGCTGGACAGCCGACCAAGATCTCCTCGAAAGGCTCGACCAGATCTGCCGATAACCGCCCGGATTATGTGGCCGGAACGGAAGCCCGCGACACGCCCAGCAAGGGAAACACGCCAGCCGGCCACATAACCCAGCCGTCCACGTAATGGCGCAGCGTGTGCGGGGTGATGTTCTTCGTTGTCAGGGATCGGCAGCGTTCCCGCGCGGTGGCGGTGTGCTTGGCAACGAGGCGCCAGATCGCGTTGCGCGTCAGGTGCCCGCTGTTGCGGCTTGGGAATAGCGGGCCGGTGGGGTCGCCGTCGAGTTCGCTCAGCCAGACGCGCAGCACCTGCCTGGCGATGCGGCTGAGGGGGGTGCACCTTTCCTTTCTGCCTTTGCCGTGGCATCTGACCCAGCCGGCGTCGAGATTGAGATTCTCGCGGCGCAGGCTCGCGAGCTCTGAGGCTCGCAGCCCGGTCTGCACGGCGACCAGCAGCAGCGCGTGGTCGCGTCGGCCGGTCGGGGTGGAGCGGTCTGGTGCGGCGAGGAGCGCATCGATCTCGGGGTCGGTGAGGTAGCTGATGAGCGTCGACTCGTAGCGTTTCTCGGGGATCGAGAGCACGCGTGCGATCAGCTCGGCGCAGTCTGGGGCTTTCAAGGCGGCGTAGTGGAAGAACGAGTGGACCGCGGTCAGCCGCGCGTTGCGGGTGCGGACGCTGTTGCCACGCTCGCTTTCGAGGTAGGCGAGGAACGCGGTGATCGTGGCGGCGTCGAGGTCCTCGAGTTGCAGCCGCGATGGTGCTGTCCCGGTGTGTTGGTGCATGAACGTCAACAGCAGACGGAAGCTGTCGCGGTAGGCGGCGATCGTGTGCGGGCTGGCGTCGCGCTGGTCAGCGAGACGTTCGATGAAGAACGCCTGCAGCAGCGGCGCGAGCGCGCTCACCGGTCATCCTTTCGCGCACGCGGCCCGTCCCAGGTCCGTTCCAGTCGCTCGGCGGCGAGTGCCAGCAGCTCTGGCGTCGCCTCGAAATACCAGAACGTGTGCTTCGGCTCGACGTGGCCGAGGAACGTGGAGAGCAGCGGCAGCTGCGGCTCGATGTCGCGCTCCTCGCGATACCAGCGCAGCAGCGTCCGCAGCACGAAGGTGTGGCGGATGTCGTGAATGCGGGCGTGGCGCCCGAGCGTGTCGCGATCCAGCCCGGTCGCGCGGCGTAGCTGATCGAACGATTGCCGGGCTCGCTGCGGGCTCAGTCGCGCTCCAGTCTTGGAGAGAAAGAACGCGCTGTCGACGGGATCAGGACATAGTTCGTCGCGCGCGTGGGCGTAGCGCTCGAGCGCGGTGACGGTGCTCGAGTGAAGCGGGATCTCGCGTGATCTTCCGTTCTTCGCGCGCCGGATCGTCAGCCGCCGCGCAGCCAGTTCCACATCGCTGCGGTCAAGCCCGCACGCCTCCGAGATGCGGATGCCGGTGACCGATAAGAGCCCGATCAGCGTCTCGCACGTCGCGGCGCGCATCGCTGGGCGAAGCTCACGCGCCGCCCGCATCAGCGCATAAATCTCCGCTTCGGAGTACAGGTAGGGGATCGCCCGGCGATACGTCGCGGGCAGCAGGTTCGCCGGCGGCACCTCGTGACGGGGGTCGAACGCGCGCAGATAGATCGCGAAGCCACGCACGATCGCCAGCCGCGTATGGCGCCACACGACGCTCGCGTGCGTCGGCTGCGTCGCGAACTCGAGCGCCAGCGCGGTGGTGATCAGCGGCGCTTCGCGCTGCTCGAGAAACGCGACGAACTGCGGCAACACGCGGCCGTGCTCGACGAGCTTATAGCCCAGCGCACGGCGCATCACCAGGTAATCCTCGACGGTTTGGGAGAGCGCGCTCATCGCTCGCTCCCCGGCCACGGCAGCGCCAAGCGTGAGAGCGCCGCCTCGTCGACCTTGGCATAGATCGCCGTCGTGCCGAGGTCCTGGTGACGCAGCAGCTGGCCAATCTCTCGAAGGCCCGCGCCGGCTGACAACAACTCGCTGGCGACGGTGTGCCGCAGGCGATGCGCTCCGACCCGCGGCATCCCCGCCCGCTTGCACGCCCGCACCAGCAGATCGTTGATCGTCGCGCGCGAGATCGCGGTGACCGGCGCGCACACGGTCAGGAACACGGTCCGGCCGAACCCGCGCGGGCGCCCGTGACGCAAGTAGTCCACCAGCGCCTGGCCAACATCGCCAGGCAGCGGCAGCCGGTCGATCCGCGAGCCCTTGCCGCGGATCACCACCTCCCCGGCCCGCCAATCGACATCGTCGAGTTCCAGCGCGGCGACCTCGCCGCAGCGCAACCCCAGCCGGGAGAGCAGCACCAAGACCGCATAGTCGCGACGGCCCACCGGCGTTGAGCGATCACAGCTATCAAGCAGCCGCCTCACCTGCCCCTGCGGCAGCCCCCGCGGGAGGTCCTCCCGCCGTCGAGCGACCGCCGGCACCGCCGCCGCCAACGGCTCCGCGATCAACCCCCGCGCGTGCAAGAACCGCAACAGCGCCCGCAGCCCGCACACCACGCTCCCGGCCGACCGCGGCCGCCGCCGCGACTCGCGCAACACAAACGCGTTCACCGCGGCGCCCGACAAACGAGCCAGATCATCGGCCAGCGGCTCTAAACGCTCCGCCAAGAACAGACGCGCGACGCCCTCATACTGCTGCACCGTCAAGGCCGCCAGCCCGCGCTCCTGCAGCAGATAGCAACCGAACCTGTCAACCAGCCCGTCCACCGCCGTGCGGACCGCGTCATCGCGCGCCAACACGCCGAGCCCATCCAGATAGCCAACCAGCCCGCGCAGACTCATCGGCGAGAGCCAACTGCGATACCCCTGCTCCCGCCGCCACACGAGGCACCGCCCCAGCACCGTCGCCGATGCCAACGCCTCCAGATCCAGCCCCTCAGCCTCCAACCACCGGCTCACCTGAGCAAGCAGATACAACCGATCCCGCGCCCCCGAAAGCGAATAGCCCCGCTTGGCGAGATGCGCTCGATAACCGTCGGCGAACCCCGCCAACGGCCCGATCACCCGCACACGATCCAGCGTCGACCGCGTCATGAGAACTGCCTCCTTCTCGACGATTGACAAGAAGGCGAGCCTCGATCAGCCCCACCAAAATATGTTGCGTTCCCGCGAAGCCCAACGGCCTCGACGACCCACACAACCGCCGTCAGCGAGCCCGATCCGCCCTCAGCGCAACATAGTCATCGGCGCACCATAGGTCGCCATATGTGGAATGCAACATATGGCGACATCTGGATCACGCCGGTGTCTGGCGTCGAACGAGCGCTCCGCCACGAAAGGATTCGCCAGCTCGGCTGCGGGGCGCGCCATCCCTATGGCCACGAGCGCAAGTTTGCCTCCAGCACCTGCTCGCAAGCTACTGGGTCGCGGATCGGTCGTGGCGATCAGTCTCCGGGGAGGGAGATGGCTGCCCAGCGCGAGTCGATCCGGCCGACCAGGAAGTTCCCGATCGCGCTCGTGACGACGTAGCGTCCGGCGCTTGCTGGGCCCAGCCGCACCGACGCGGCCTGCTCTGACGCCGGCCGTGTCCCGCGGCGGCCCGCCAGCTCGAGCGCGTGGATCACCCTTGCGCTGGCGTCACGCGGGGGGATCTCCGCCAGCGTTCCGGCGCTCCAGGCGCCGTAGTCGCGGACGAACGCGACCGCCGCCGCCCGCACCGCCCGCGGCACGCTCGAGTCCGCGGCGAGCTGAGGCTCGCCCGCGGAGGGAGCCGGGGGGCGCGCTGCGGCGGGGGTGGGGTGCGGTTGCTGGCGGCGCGCCGGTGCTCGGGTCCCGGCGCTCAGCGCCGAGTCGACCGCCGCGCCGCCGACGAGTAGGACCACCGCCGAGGTGAGCGCCGCGCGGCTCGCCACTGGCCGATTGCTGGAGGCGCCGTTCACCGCTGGCTGACCGCGGCTCTCACGCGCAGGACCCGCCCGCGTACATCGGTCCGGGTCCGGGGTCCTGCTCGGTGCTTGCGCCGAGGCTGCGCAGGAAGCGGGCGAACGCTCTGCCGCCCGGGTCGGCGTTGTCCTGCTCGGTGCACCCGCACTCGGTCCAGGTGACCGATGGCGTGTCGAGCGCCTTCGCCCACCCCCACTCCGTCCAATACGGCCCCGGATATGCGGTGGCCAGCGTGTCGCCCGCGTTGAACTGTGTTCCCGCCGGCAGGATGCTTGAGATGTGCTCGGCGACGTAGATGCACTTGCCGGCGAACTGGCCGCCCGCGAGCTTGTAATCGAACCACGGCCCGTACGTTCCCCACGAGCCGATGTCGACGATCGTGCCCGCGCCGATCGCGCGGACGGGCTCGACCTTGAGCGGGTCGTAGTCGACGCCCTGGTCGCTGCGCGACGGTGCCCACGCCTCGCCGGCGAACGGGTTGATGTAGCCGCCGGGGACGGCGGCGCAGCCGGCGACCGCGACGGTGCCGGCGCCCTGGTAGGCGTGCGCGTCGGCCAGCACCCGTGCCGCGTAGGCGTCGGCGATCGGCCCCGAGCCGTTGTAGGCGCGGACGTACGGCAGGTAGGCGTCGATCGCCTGGCCGGTCGGAGCGCCCTTATCCTTGATCAGCACGAGCGCGGCCAGCTCGACGGCGGTCGTCGGGTCGTGCGGGCCGAGCGCCGGGTCCGGCAGGTAGCGGCGCAGCGAGTCGTATTCATCGCCGGCGGCTCCCCCGATCCCGATCTGCATCGGCCCGGACGCGCCGGCGAAGTTCGCGACCCCCGGACCGGTCGCTCCGGGTTGCGGCGTGCACGACGGATCAGGGTCGCGCCCCTGGTCACATTCCTCCTTGCCGATCCCGGCCAAGATCTCCCACGGCAGCCTGTAGTGCGCGCCAACCTGCTCGTAGAGCGACAGGAAGTTGGCGGGAATGTCACGCCGCGCGACCTGCGACGGAGCGTCGCCCAGCCCGCCGCCGCCCGGGCAACTCTGCCCGATCAGAACAGACAACACGGCGACGCCGCCCGCCAGAACGAGCGGGAAGGTCGCCGCGACGACGATCAGGATTCGAAGCGTGCGCCTGCGGGTGATGACCGGCATCGCCGACGCTCAGCCCGTCTCAATGCCGCTCACCTGCCAACGGCCATCGCTTTCTGTGAGAGTCAGTCGCAGCGCGTAGATCGCGATCCCGCCGTCCGCCACCATCGCCGTGGCGCTCGCGGCACCCAGCCCGTTGCCGACAACCTCCAGCGACACGACTCGCGGGTGACGGCGACGCTCTGCGGGGGTGGCATCGGCACGCCGTCGCGCCAGCTCACGGCGCAGCGCGGGCGCGGCATCCGTCAGCACCCGCGCTGGCCGGCCGTAGGCGACCCGCAAGTAATCCGCGAGAAACACCTCCGCCGCGTGGCGCGCCGCCACGAGCTGGGCTGACAGGACCGGCGAAGGCCCCGTCGGCACAGAACGGCCTTCGGCACGGAGCCCAATCGATCCAACCGATCTGCGCGCCGAAGGAGCCTTGACACGAGGAGGCGGCGACGGCGTCACGACGGCGAGCACCAGGCCGAGCACTGCCAACGCCACTAGCAGCAGCGTCGGCCGTCGAGGACGCCAACGAAGACGCTCCACGATCGCCGGCAGCCGCCTCCTCATCGCGCGGCCGCCACCACGGTCGCGATCCAGCCCGTCGATAACGCGAGTGCCGAGAAGGCCGCGCGCGAGATGCCGGTCGACTCACCCACGTTCGGGTAGATATGGGCTTACTACGCGAACGCCCCGCCCGGGCCCGGGCCTCGAACGCGGACCACAACCCCGCCGATGTCCGACTCGTCCATCGGCCGCGGGCGTCATGCTGCGGCCACGATGGTCGATCTCGGCGCCACATATAAGCGGCTCGCGCGCCTCCGGAGTCGGGAGGAGCTAACAGCGATCTACCGCGATGCCAATCGCCGAGGGAAGGAGCGGGTTCGCCAGCAACCACACACCGCACCCGATCACTCCGTCGCACAGCTCGCCGCGGCGATCCCACCGCTGACCAACCTGAGCGTCGCGATCAACGTGCTTCACGTGCTCCCTCCAGTCCTCGATGACGAGCTGCCTCATCGACTGCGCGTCACGATCGCGAACAATGCTGCCGAGGGCCTGCACCGCTGCCATCTGGCGCTCGAGCTGGACGGCAACACTCACGGCTACACGACCGACGACTGGCTCCCGGTCGTTTGCGAGATCGCGGGACCGCTGCTCGAATCCGCCCGCCCCGACGAGGAGCCGCCATCCCTGGTCCGCCACACCCAAGGCGCCGTCGGTTGGCTATCGACATCCCTCGTTCACGTCGACCAGGACTCGCCGGAGACGGCAGCCGCGCTTGCCGACACTCTCGCCCGCCTGCTCGTCGTGTGCGCGTTCGCAGACGCCGCCTGCACGAGTTCCGATTAGCGACCCTGCGCCTGGCGCTACCCCGCAACACATCAGCATCGTTCCGAAGGCGCCGTGTCGGTCGCCCGCCCTGCCTCCCTGTGGCGAATTGCGGGAGGCAAGCCCCATCCCGGTCGCAGACCTGCAATCGCGCTCGCGCGGGCCTGGAGGCCCAGCGGGTTTCGTGACCGCGTTTGTCCGAAAGCGGCTGGGCGCCGCATCGGCGCCGGTCGAGCTGTCGTTGCCGCTCTCGTTAGCGGGCGGTAGTCCTGCTCTCCTTCTCTCCCTACTCGAGGTGTGGCTGCTCGCTGCCGGGGCGGACGATGCCTGTCTCGTATGCGAGCACAACCGCCTGGATGCGATCGCGAAGGTTGAGCTTGTCGAGGACCCGGGCGACATGGGTCTTGACCGTGAGCGGTGAGAGGACGAGCTGTTCGGCGATCTCGGCGTTGGAGAGGCCTCGTGCGACCAACACGAGGATCTCGCGCTCGCGGGCGGTGAGCTCCTCGAGGCCGGGCGCTGGCCTGACGGCTGGAGGACGGTCGCGGATAAAGGCGTCGATCAGCCGGCGAGTGATCGACGGGGCGAGCAGCGAGTCGCCCCGCGCGATCGTGTGGATCGCTGCTAGGAGGTGCTCTGGCGCGACATCCTTGAGCAGGAAGCCGCTGGCGCCGGCGACGAGCGCGTCGAAGACGTACTCGTCGAGGTCGAAGGTCGTGAGCATCAGCACCTGCGGCGGAGCCGACGTGGCCAGGAGCCGGCGGGTCGCTTCGAGTCCGTCCATCACGGGCATGCGGATATCCATCAGCACAATGTCAGGGCGGGTTCGCTTGCCGGCGTCGACGGCCTGGGTGCCGTCACCGGCTTCGGCAACCACGCGGATTTCCGGGTCGGTCTCCAGAATCATGCGGAAGCCGGTGCGCACGAGCGCCTGATCGTCCGCGATCAGAACGCTGACGGTCATGCGAGGCCGACCGGATCGAGCGGTAGGCGTGCGCGGAGGGCGAAGCCGGCGGACTGCGGCTCTGCCCGTAGCTCGCCGCGATACAGGTCCAGGCGCTCGACGAGTGGCGCGAAGGTGCCGTCGAGGTCTGGGATCGTGCCGTCGCCACGGACCTCGAGCTCGAGTTCGCGTAGGCCATAGTTGACCGTGACCGAGCTGTGGCGAACCTGCCGCGCTGCTGCCGCGTTGAGCGCAGCCTCGATCACTCTGTAGGCGACCAGGTCGATGCCGGGGGTCAGGTCGAGCGGAGCGCCGTTCGTGCGCCGCTCGCAAGCCATGCCCGTGCCACGTAGAGACTCGATCAGCGCCGCGACCTGGCCGAGCCCGGGCTGGGGGCTGAGCGCACGCGGATCGTCCTGCTTGCGCAGCATGCCGAGCAGGCCACGCAGGTCGCTGAGCGCCTGGCGGCCGGTCTCCTCGACGGTCAGTATCGAGGTCCGGGCCCGCTCGGGATCGGTGCGCAGCAGCAGCCTCGCGCTTCCGGCTTGGATGACCATCGCGCTGATGCTGTGGGCGATGATGTCCTGGAGCTCGGCGCCGATGCGAGCCCGCTCCGCCGTGATCGCCGCCGCGTCGTGCGAGTCCTTCTCGGCGGCGGCCCGGACGGCGAGCGCATCGAAACCGCTGGTCCGACGACCGTGCCGGTGGACGTAGCGGCCGATCAGCCACGTCGGCACGAGCAGCATCGTCACGTAGAACATTGCGAAGACGTCCTGCCCCACTCCGTTCGTGGATCCGCCTGGGCCGGGGAGCATCGCCCATGCCCAGCCCAGCGCCACGGCGACGATCAAGGCAAGGGTGCTCCGACGTCCGTCGAGCCCGGCGCCCGCCGAGTAGCCGAGCAGCAGCGGCGCGATGACGTAGGCGTTGTCGTTGGAGAGCAACTGACTGCCGAACGGCATCGAGACCGTGACCACCGCCATCGAGAACACGAGCGCGGCGGCCGGCCAGACGCGACGGACGGCGATCGGGGCGCCGAACAGGACGGCGGCGATCGCGGTGACGGTGCGATCGTGGTTTGACACGCCGGGGGTGAGCCAGCAGGTCAGCTCAAGCGCCGTGATCGCTGCCAGCGCGAGCGTCGAATCGACCGCCCGGGGGTCAGCACGCCCGACCCGGTCAATTAGCCGCCTCACAGATGGCTCCCATTGGTCAGCGGGAGACGCGCGCGAACGGTGAACCCTCCGTTCGGCCGGGCGCCCGCGTCCAGGCTGCCGCTGTGCAGCGCGACGCGCTCGCGCATGCCGGCGATCCCGTGGCCACCTGCGGTCCGCTTGGCCGACCGCTTGTGGCGCCCGTCGTCGGAGATCTCCAGCTCGAGGACGCTCTCGCCCCAGCGGACGTTGACGGAGGCGCGCGTCGGCGCGGCGTGCTTGATCGCGTTCGTGAGCGCCTCCTGCACGATCCGGTAGGCGCACAGGTCGAGCGCCGGTGGCACCGGGACCGGACGTCCGTCGACGCTGAGATCGGCCGAGATCCCCGACTCCCGCGCGTGCGCGAGCAGCGGCGCGATGTCGTGCAGCCCGGGTTGAGGCGTCAGCGCATACGGGTCTCTGTCCCCTAGGGTGCCGAGCAGCCGGCGCAGTTCGGCGAGTGCGTCACGACCGGCCCGCTCGACACTGCGCAGCGATTCCTCGGCTCGCTCGGGCGCGTCACCCATCACCAGCCGCGCACCGCCCGCCTGGATCACCATCACCGACACGCTGTGCGCGATCACGTCGTGGAGCTCACGCGCGATCCGGGAACGCTCCTCGTGCGCCGCGGCGCGCGCGCTCGTCACCAGCGCGGCGTCGAGCCGCTCGGCCGCATCCCGCGACGCGAGCTCGCGAGCGGCGCGAGCACGCATCACCCGGCCGAAGGCATACGGCAGCAGAACGGCAAACGCCTCCATCGGGAACAGAGACCCGAAGCCGCCACCCGGCTTCGTCAGCGCGTTCAGCGAGGTGACCGCGACCGCGGCCGCGAGCATCCAGACCGAGCGCCGCCACGGCGCGAACGCCCCCAAACCGTAGAAGACCAGGATCACGCCGACCTGCACCCCGGCGGCGTTCGACATGTAGCCCCCCTCGCCGAACACGATCCTCACCGTCATCAGCACAAGCACGACCGACACCGCCGACAGCGGCCAGCGGCGGCGAACCGCTACCGCGCATGCCAACGCCACCACCGCCAGCGACGCGTACAAGCGGTCGGGGATCGAATCGCCCAGCCACACCTGCAGCTCAATCTCAACCCACAGGGAGACCGCGACGAGCCGGTCGATCCGCACGAGATCGAGCCCGCGCACTCGGTCTGAGAGTCCCCGGACGCTCGGCATGCCGCAACGCTAGCGCCCCGCGCAGCGGTCGGCATCGTCTTCCGAGACGATCGCCGCTACTCCTTGAGGCGTATAGACCACCGGTCCCTGATCGTTCGCGCGGCGGGGTCGGAACCGTTCTGGAAGCCGACGACAGCGCGCTGGCGCCGGCATAGCGTGCCGGCCACGACGCTGTCCAATCCGAAGGGAGACTCGATGAAACGACTGACCACGCTCGCCGCAATGTTGCTGACACTCGCCGCAGTGCCACTGGCGCTCGCCGCCGGAGGGCCGGGCAAGTTCGAGACCAAGCTCACCGGCAAGGGCGCCAACACCGAGCACGGAATGCTCGACGGAACCTGGACGATCGACCTCGCCAACTCCACCTCCGGCCGCACGGGGCTAACCTGGAACGGCCAGAAGTCCGGCGGCGGCAAGTACGTGATCTCGGGCAACACGATCACGCTCACGCCCAAGAAGAACGGCCAGTGCAAGACCAAGGGCAAGTACACGTTCAACCTGAGCGGCAACACGCTCACGTTCACGGTGCTCAAGGACACGTGCGCGGACCGCAGGGACGTCCTCACCTACGGCCGGTGGACCAAGGTCGGCTGAACCGACTGATGCGGCGAGGCCTCGCGCCTCGCCGCATCCGCGCCGGCCAACCGCGACACGCTGCACCACGGACCGCTGACCAGGCCTCACCCACCCGTCAGGGCTACCCACCACCCCCCGCACGCACCCATGCAGGCGCCGGAGGCAGCGACAGGCGCGAAGAATCGGCCGA
>CAWGQT010000006.1:0-46170 GCA_963824755.1 uncultured Solirubrobacterales bacterium
GCCCCGAAACTCGGCACCCGGCCCAACATCGTCACGATCGACGCCGTGATCCCCGCCGACGCCAATGGTGTGCTGTACAAGCTGGGCGGGTTCGCCGGCGGTCTCACCTGCTTCGTGGAGAACGGCATCCTCTGCTACGAGTACAACCTCTTCGAGATCCAGCGGACGAAGATCCGCGCGCAGGAAGCGCTCCCGACCGGCGAGGCGACGATCCAAATCGACACGAGCCTCGTCGATCCCAAGCAGCCGCCCCGCGGCCCGCTGAACGTGGCGATGAAGGTAAACGGCGAGACCGTTGCCCAAGGGACGGTTCCCATCAGCGCGCCGCTCGCATTTACCGCCACGGAGTGCCTCGACATCGGCGTCGCGCTTGGATCGCCGGTGTCCCCGGACTACTACGACAAGAAGCCGTTCAAGTTCAACGGCACGATCGAGGGGGTCCGTGTCAGGTACACGGGCACGAGATAACGTCGGGGAGCACGAGGGGATGCCGTCGCTGCCGGGATGGTTGGCCTTCGGAGATCCGGCAGTGTTCCGGCAGGGCGATGACGTCGATGGCTGAGGCTGCCGTTCCTGCAGAACCGACGGTGGCGCAAGCCGCCGAGACGATGCGAAGCCGGCCGTACCTCGGCTTGCTGGTGGTGTCGGCGGTGATCGGGGTGATCGTCTCGTTGGCGGCGTGGTGCTACCTCGAGTCGGTGTTCCAGATCCAGGAGGAGTTGTTCAAGCACCTGCCGCACGCGCTGGGACATGAGCAGGGCCCGCCGCCGTGGTGGTCGCTCCCGGTGCTCGCGATTGGCAGCTTGATCGTCGCGCTGGCGATCACGTTTTTGCCGGGAGAGGGCGGGCACGTGCCGGCCGAGGGTCTCGGCGCGGGCGGGCTGGTGGACCCGGTCAATCTCCCCGGCGTGATCCTGGCGGGCGTAGCCGGGCTCGGCTTCGGGGTACTGCTTGGCCCCGAGGGGCCGCTGCTGGCGCTCGGTTCGGGTCTGGCGGTGCTGGCGATTCGCCTTTCTCGAAGGGAGGTGGCGCCCCCGGTGTTGGCGGTGATCGCGGGGGCTGGGAGCTTCGCCGCGCTTTCGTTCGTGTTCGCCTCGCCGCTGATCGCGGCCGTGATCCTGATCGAGGCGACTGCGATCGGCGGGGCGCGGCTGCATCTCGTGTTGCTTCCCGGGCTGCTCGCCGCCGGCATCGGAACGCTGGTGTCGGTCGGGATCGGGTCGTTCACGGGGCTGAGCAGCAGCGACTTCGCCCTTGGTCCGCTGCCGCTGCCCCATTTCGGCCATCCCGACATCGCTCAGTTCGGCTGGACGATTGCGCTGGCGATCGCGGTGGCCGGGATCGCGAGACCGCTCATGCTGGGCGGGCTGGCCGCGTACCGTCTGGTCGTGCGACGGATCATGATCCTGTTGCCGATCGTCGGCCTGATCCATCGCCGGGCTCGCGATCGCCTTCCACGGCGCGACGGGGAAGAGCGTCAACGAGGTCCTGTTCTCCGGCCAGGAGGCGCTGCCGGGGCTGCTCAGGCAGGCCGGGACGTGGTCGCTTGGCGCTCTGGCGCTGGTGATCGTGTTCAAGGGCCTGGCTTACGCACTGTCGCTTGGGAGCTTCCGTGGCGGCCCGGTGTTCCCGGCACTGTTCCTCGCCGCGGCCGGCGGGATCATGGCCTCGCGCCTGCCCGGCTTCGGTTTGACCCCGGCGGTCGCCGTCGGAATGGGCGCGGCGATCGCCGCGGTACTGCGGCTGCAGCTCGCGGCGATTGTGCTCGCCACGCTGCTCACTGCCAACGCCGGGACCGGGGACGAGTCGCTCATCATCGTTGGCGTCGTCGTCTCCTACCTGGTCACCCTGCGGCTTTCCGCACCGGTGCCTGCCGCATCCCCGGGTGGAGACGGCGCCGCCGCCGGACGGTCGCGGACTCCGGAGGTCGGCGTCTCCCGGCCGAGCGGCGCTCCCGGCGGATCCCCGAACGCCCCGCCGACTCAGTGACAGCCGCCAGGCCGGTGCGATGAAGCATACGTCGGTCGACATCTACCTGGTGATTGACACCTTCCTGCTGTTGCTGATCGGGATCGGTCCGAAGATCGCCCTCGTTCCGTTCGTCGAGATCACGGCATCACTCGACGCCGCGACCAAGGCGCTGATCGTCCGCAAGATGCTGACCACCGCCGGCGTCGTGGCCCTGATCCTGCTCGGGCTCGGTGAGCTCCTATCCAGGCTGCTCCACTTCTCGACTGGGTCGCTATCGATTGCCGGCGGCATCATCCTCATCATCATCGCGATCACGATGGTCCTCGGAAGCGCGGAAACCGGCGGCAGCGAGGCCATCACAGGACGCGATCCGATGCGCACCGCCATGTTCCCGCTTGCGGTCCCGTACCTCTTGAATCCCGCTGGGATCGTCGCGCTAGTTACGCTCTCGGCCGAGGCGGGCTCGGTGGCCGTCTTTGCGATGATCCTCGGGGTCCTGGCCTTGGTGCTCGCTCTCGACGTGGGCATATTCCGGCTGGCCAACCGCGCCAGCGACCATCTGGACGAAAGCCGCATGCTCGTCACGGAGAAGATCTTCGGCGTCCTGTTGGCCGCGCTCGCCGTCCAGCTCGTGCTCGATGGTCTAGACAGCGTTGGGGTCCTACATCTAACTGGGCACTGAACGCTGAGGTCGGAGGTGCTTGTTAGCGCTGTTGGTCGTGCGGCAGCTGCTCGGTATTGAGCGTGGTTTTTGCTGGTTCCGACGTGGTGAGGGCGTCCTTGAATCCGCGCATTCCGCTGCCGATGCCGCGCCCGATCTCGGGTAGGCGTTTGGCGCCGAAGACGAGCAGTAATACGACGAGGATGACTAGTATGTGGATTGGGTTCTCAAGTCCGCTGAGCATGCGGGCGGTGCCTTTCGTTGCGTGGGTTTGGCGGGATTGTCGGTGGGTGTTGTCGTGTCGTCGTGGTGGGCGGGCGGCGGCCCGTTCGCTGTGACTGTGCGGGGTAGGTACCTTCGCTGCGCCAGCTGCTCATATTTCATGCATCCTCCGATGATGGCTGGCCGTGTCAGTGGGAGGTCATAGTGAGCGCATTGCTTCCCTGGCGGCGCGGTGGCCGGCTCGTACGCCGCCCTCCATGTAGCCACTGAAGAGGTCGGAGGTCTCCGTCGCCGCCCAGTGGATGCGGCCGACGGGCTCGCGGATCGCGGCTCCGTACTGGCTGATCAAGCCGGGGCCGAGTGGGCTTTCGCATCCTGAGATGTAGGGCTGATGCAGCCAGTCGGTCTCCAGGTACGCGAGCGGCGCCCGGGCCTTGGGTCCGAAGAATTCGCCCAGTTGCCGCGCCTGGCTTGCGGGTCGTGCAGCACGGCCGGGGTGTTGCCGACCGTGTAGACGAAGCTGATCAGCACGCCCGGGTTGCCCGTCGGTGGGGTGTTGTCGTACACGACCCCGAGCGGCGCGCGGTCTGAGATCACTTGGCCACTTAGCCCGGCGGCGCGCCAGAACGGCTCTCGGTAGACGACGTTGACCTTCCAGCCGCTCCCGGTCTGCCATTTTTTGATCAGTGCGCCGCGGGCGACCGGGAGCGTAGGACGAAACTCGATCCGGGCGGTATCGGCTGGGTGGATCGCGACGATCACCGCTTTCGCCCTGTACCGTGATGCCGCGGGCGCTTACGTCGACTCGGCTGCCGCTGTGATCGATCTTCGTGACTGGCGATTTGAGGATCACAGCTGGGTCGAGCTGGCGGGCGATCTTGATCGAGAGCAGCTGCGAACCACCCACGAATCGGGACTCTTGCGCGCCGCCAGCCGTGTCTAGCATCTGGTTGATCCCTTGGTTGGAGGCGATGAACCACGCCGCCCACAGCAGCGAGACCTGGCCCGGGGCGGCCGCCATCGTTGCGTTCGCGAGCAGGTTGAAGAGCACCCTGGCGCCGCGGGTGTTCGTGTTCGCGGCGATCCAGCCTGCGAACGTCTGCGCGTCGAGCGACGCGGCGTCGGGCGCGTTCTGCGGAGCGTCGAGTGGGATGGTTTTGCCGAGCGCCTCGATCTTGCTCTGGGCAGCGGCGAAGTCGATCAGCCCGGCCGTGTCGATCGCGGGCACAGCGCCGGTGTACAGGCTGCGCGAGCCGTCGTAGAAGAGCACGGTCTGACCGCGGTCATACGTCTTGAACGTCTTCACACCGAGGGCCTTCGCGAGTGCCAGCACCTCGGTTTGTGCGGGTCCTGCCCACTGCCCGCCTGCCTCCACCACCTGGCCCTTGCTGTGCGGGAGCTCCTCGTTCAGGGTCCGCCCGCCGACGCGGTCGTTGGCCTCTAGGACGAGCACCGATCTGCCTGCCGCCCGGACCGCGCGCGCGGCAGCCAGCCCTGAGATCCCGGCGCCGACGACGACCACGTCGACCGAGCGCCTGCGGGCGCCGAGCCCGCGTTTGCCAGCCGCCTGGCCGGCGAGCGGACCGGCTGATACGGCCAGTCCGACGGCTCCGGCGGCGCCGATGAAGCTGCCACGCGTGAGGGGTGTGCAATCGTTGCTTTCGCTCATCGATCCTCCTTGTTCGATTGGTGAGTCGGGCGCTTCGGGTAAGGCCGCTTGCGATCTGGCCGGTGGGCCTGATTGATGCTCACGTCGTTTCGGTTTGTTTCGCCTGTGACTCAGGCGTCGTAGTCGATACTCACGATTGGGGTTGTTGGGTGCGATTGGCAGGTGAGGACGTAGCCGGCGTCGAGGTCGACTTGGCTGAGCGCGTAGTTGTGGTCCATCTCGACGGTGCCCTCCAGCAGTTTCGCCCGGCAGGTGCCGCAGGCGCCGCCCATACACGCATACGGTGCGTCGGGGCGGGGCTGGAGCGCCGCTTCGAGGATCGAGTCACCGGGGGTGAGCTCGGCGGTTTGGCGCCGGCCCGCCAGGGTGAACGTGACGGTCGACGCCGGGTATTCGCGAACTCGCTTGGCGACGTCCATGTCGTATCCGTGGAACAGCTCGAGGTGGACGCGCTCGGGATCGACGGCCCGGCCGATGAGCGTCTCGCGAACGTGCGCCGTCAGCTCGATCGGGCCGCACAGGAACCACTCGTCCACGGCCTCGGGCGCCAGCTCGTCGTGCAGCCATAGCTCTAGTTTGTGGCGGTCTATTCGGCCGCACAGGTCGGGGGTGTGGTGCGGGTCGCGGGAGAGGACGTGCAGGATCTCGAGCCGGTCGGCGTAGCGGGACTCGAGCTCTTCGAGCTCGGAGCGGAACATCGTCGAGTCCTTGGTTCGGTTTCCGTAGATCAGCGTGAACCGGCTGTCGGTCTCGAGCTCGAGCGCGGTCTGCATGATCGAGAGGATTGGTGTGATCCCGCTGCCGGCGACGATCGCGACGTAACGCTTGCGGTTCAGCGGATCGAGCGGCGGACAGAACCGGCCGGTCGGGGTCATCACCTCGAGCACGTCGCCCGCCTTCAGCTGCTCGGCGACGAACGTCGAGAACGCGCCACCGGGAAGGTGCTTGACCGCGATCCGCAGCGTCGCCCGGGTCGCGGGTGCGGAGATCGAGTAGTTGCGCCTGACCCCCTCCCCGCCGAGATCGGTTCTCACGGTCACGTGCTGTCCGGGCTCGAACCGGAATTGGTCGCGCAGCTGCTCGGGCACCGCGAACGTGACCAGCGTGCTGTCCGCCGTGATCGGGTCGACAGACGCAACCGGCAGCCGGTGAAACATTGCATGTGGGGCGCTTGACCCTGTCGGCATCCGCACGGGCAGGACCTTCAGCAGCTTGCGGTTCAGCTGCTTCCACTCGCGGTACTCGTGTGGGTTGAGCGATCTGCCGAACGCGGTCGAGATCGCGGCGTCGCGCTCGAGGTAGGCGTCCTCGTTGCGCCGCCAGGTCTTGAGGTAGCGGTAGAACGGGATCGACGGGTGCAGGTGGTGAACCAGGTGGTAGTTCTGGGAGAGCATCAGCGGCGTGAGGAGCCACTCCAGCCCGACCCGGTTGCGAGTCGCGCGATAGCGGTTCTCGCTCTGCGTGTCCTCGAGCCCGTGGTGCGGCAGCCAGTCAAACCACCACCCCAGCACGGCGACCGCGATCCGTTCCGGGATCAGGTAGATGACCGCCAACAGCCAGAAGCTGCCCGTGATCAGCGTCGTCGCGAGCACGGCTACCGTCAGCCCCATCAACGCACCGGTCTCGGCTACCTCTGCTCTCGGACGACGCCTGAGGTTACGGACGTAGAAGCCCAGGTAAGGCGCGTCCATCGCCGCGAACCGCACCGGCAGCTGCCACCACGGGCCATGGCTGGCGAAATGATCGGGGTCGTGCTCGTCGTCGTTGGTGTGCCGGTGATGCTCGATGTGGATGAAACCCCAAGCCGGGAACGCGATCAGCGGCGAGACGAACAGCATCGCCGCGCGCCCGAATGCGCCGTTGACCCACCGCTTGGAGCTGATCGAGTAATGCGCCGCGTCGTGCAGCACCGTGAACATCACGAAGATCGCGACCGCGTTCAGGGCGATCGTCACCGCCCGCGGCGCGTCGTGCCCGACCGCCGCCCAGCTCGACGCGCCGAACAGAGCCAACGCGCCGGTGAAGATCCCCACGATCGGCCAGGAGAGCGGCGGGACCCGCTCCCCCGGGTCCGGCAACGGCTGACGGGACGGTGGCGGCGGGGATGGTGCAGCGATGGTGCTCTGGGTACTCATCGGACTCTCGAGCCAACCAACCGGTCGAAATCCAAGTGACCCTCGCCGCTCCCGGTGACGGCCTCACCAGTCTCGCGCTGCACAGCGATCGACATCAGAGGAACACCCCCTTGCACATCTCAAGCGGGGATCGAGGACGGGTTTCGGCCGAGGGCGCCGGCGACCTCGCGCGCCGCCCGCTCGCCTGCGCGTACCGCCCCGTCCATGGCGCCCACGTTGATCGGGGCCGTCTCGGTGCCGGCCCAGTGGATCAGGCCGACGGGATCGGAGAGCGCCGACGTGTACATGGTGAGCAGCCCTGGGGGTACGGGGGCCTTGCATCCGGCGATCCAGGGTTCCCGCATCCAGTCCTTCTCGATGTACTCGATTGGGTGTAGTGCCTGTTTGCCGAAGATCGTCGCGAACGCGTCGAGCACCGCGCCGCGCCTGGCCCGTGGATCGTTCAGCTGCCGTGGTGAACCACCGAATTCGAAGTTCTGATTGGCGGTTCCAAAGAACGACAGGAGCACTCCGACGCTGCCGTCCGGCGGCGAGTTGTCGGCGGTGTACAACGCCGCCGGGAGATCGGTGATCGCCCCCCCGTTGAGGCCCTGGGCACGCCAAAAAGGCTTCTTGTAGACCGCGAACGTCTTCCAGCCCCCGCCGATCGGCCACATCCTCTGCACCATGATGCGCTGCGTGGTCAGTGTCGGGGCGTAACGGATCCGGTTCGCGTCCTGTGGGGTCATCGCGACGATCACGCGCCGGGCGGAGAACTGCTGTGTGCCGCTGCGCACCAGCACATGCTTGCTGCTGGTCTGGTCGACGTGATCGACCGGTGTCTGGAGCATCACCCGCGATCCGAGCCGGCGGGCCATGCGGAGGGAAATCTCCTGCGAGCCGCCGACGAAGCGCGAATTCTGGGCGCCGCCAGAGGTTCCGATCAGCCGGGCGATCCCGCCGCCTGAGTGGATCACGAACAGCGCGAACAACAAAGAGGTGGCGTGCGGATCCTGGCCATTAATGATCGAGAACACGAGCGTGTACAGCGATCTCGCCTCCGCGGTGGCGACATTGGCATCCAGCCACTGGCCAAACGTCGTCGCGTCCCACTGCAAGGCGTTCGGCGCCTGCCACGGCGCGTCGAGCGGAACGGTGTTGGCCATCTGATCGAGCCGCGTCAGATTCTGGACAACATCAGCCAGCGCGGTGGATCCCAGAGGCGGGAGCGTGCCTGTGTGGGGTTGGCGCTTACCTCGGTAGACGTAGACCGACTCGCCGGTGACGTAGGTGTCGAACATCCCGATCCCCAACTCGCGCGCGAGCGCCTGTACCCGATCCTGCCCGGGCCCGGTCCACTGGCCACCCCCCTCGGTGATGTTCTTGCCGGGGAGCGGCAGGTTGACCGTGCGACCACCGACCCGATCATTCGCCTCGAGCACCTGCACCGACAGATTTGAATGCCCGAGCAGGCGATACGCGGCCGTCAGACCGGAGATACCACCACCAATCACGAGCACGTCAACCGTCGCACCGGACGGGCGCCGGGGGCGCCGCCCCGGCGACGCGGCCGCTGCCCGCGACGCCAACGGACCGAGGGCAACGCCAGCAGCCCCGGCGACCGCCGAGCTCAATGCCTGACGACGGGAGATGCCGCCGCCCGACTGCTGCCCGCGCGTGGTGCCGGGATCGATCTGGTCATCGTGTGCGTCTGCTCTCATCACTTCACTACTCCTTGTCGTTATCGAATCGCGAGATCGTCGGTCACATACAGCGCCCACAGCCACGTCCCCAAGCAGCACCTCCGCCGCCCGCGCCCGCGAGGGCGCCGCCCCACGCGGTCGGGTTACCTCACCGCACCGGGATTCCGAGTTGCTGCTGCCAGAAGCCGCATTGGTGGTCAGCGACGAACGATCCGGACGGCTCGACGGCTCCGGGCTTCAGCTCCTGGATGAGATTTGTCCGGGATGCGCCGCCACGGCGGGTCGGCCCGCCGTAACGCGGCCAAGACGGCAGGCCGGAAGCGTTGGGATTGCCTGAGGCGATGAAGTGCGACCAGTAGCCGACCATCGCGCTCGAGAGCTGCTGCTGGCTTGCCGTCAGCGGCGCGAGATCGTGGAACGGAAACAGATAGGAGACCTCAGAGGCGTGGAATGCCCCCTGCGGAATGCTGGTGGGAGCGTCGAAGAACGGGGGTGCGTGCTGGTCGTCGAACTCGTAGGCATACACCGGGACGCGAGTCGCGTAGAGCAGGTCGTCGGCATGGGCCGGGCAGGAGTACAGCGAGTCGGTCTTCTCCGTGGCGTACGCAAGATCCGGCGAGGGGTAGGCGCTCGCCGGATACCTCGCAAGGATCGCGTTAGCGCTGCCGAGGTTCTCCTGCTGGACGCGTGTTACATAGGTGGCCGGAGTCAGCGGGCCACCTCCGAGCAGATTGACGTTGACGAATGTGCGGAAGCGATACTCGTCATGGGTGGTGCCGACCAGCACGGGCACCCGATTGATCCGGCCCTTCGCCCACGCCGCCGCCGGCGAGATCGGGAGCACGGCAGGGCCGGTGTTCACTCCCCACGTCGCGGCCAGTTCGCCCGCGATCAACTTCGAGGCCGGCAGCGCACGTAGGCAGCTCAGCTGCGTCGCCGCATCGCTGCAGCCGACCGAAGCGGCGAAGGTCTGGCCAGCGGCCTCGGCCGCCCCCAGCGTCGAAATTGGCGCCGTCGCGTTACTCCCCGAGCCTCCTGCTGCGCAGGTGCCGCTCTCCAGGATCGCGCGCTCGAACAAGCCACGCGCGGCCGGAGACGCGATCAGATCGCAGGTGGCCCAGGCGCCGGCCGACTGCCCGCCGACGGTCACCTGCTTGGGGTCGCCGCCGAACGCCTTGATGTTCGAGCGCACCCAGCGCAGCGCCGCCACCTGATCCATCAAGCCATAGTCGCCCGAGGTGTGATCGGGGCTGTGCGCCGAAAGCGCCGGAAGCGCGAGGTAGCCGAGCGGGCCGAGACGATAGTTCACCGTCACGACCACCACCCCGCCCTTGACGGTGAGCTTTGAACCGTCGTAGTCGCTACCAGCGCCGTAGATGTCGTTCCCGCCGTGGAACCAGACGAACACCGGCCGCGGGTGGGCGGGGCGAGCGGCTGTCCAAACGTTCAGGTAGAGGCAGTCCTCCGAGGTGCTGCCGGTGAGATTGGACGCGCCCGGCAGGATCGCCTTCCCGCCAGGGAGCACAGTCAGCGGCACCTGCGCGCAAGCACTGCCAGGCCGGGTGGCATCGCGCATGCCCCTCCAGTGCGCCGCGGGCTCGGGTGGACGCCAACGCAGCGGCCCGACGGGCGGCGCCGCGTACGGGATGCCCTCAAACACCCGGTACGCGCCGCGCACGACCCCGCGTAGGGCACCCGAACGAGTGTTGACGACGACGCCCGTCGTGCGCGCCAGCGCGGATGCGGACACCGGAATCACCACGATCGCCACGATCAGCACCATGCTCCGGCCGATCAGCCTGCTTCGCACTGCTCTCATACCCTTCTCTCCTTCGGTTTGGCTGACCCATGTCGCTATCGCCAGCCCGCTGCGGCGCATTGCACGCCGCGTTATTGATTGACAGGCCAATGCGCATCTGATCGATCAGTCGATCGCACACCCCTCGGCCATCACATCCCTTGCCTGTCGTTCAGGTTCGCGCCCGCTTCGCCACTTGCATATGGCGGACAGCGGCATAGCTGAGAGCACGCTTGCCGTAATCCGGCAAACCAGCGACCATGTGCCGATGTGGAAGACGCGGCTGGCCGAATGCCTGCTCGCCGATGCCGACGAACTCGCCGCGTGCATCATCGACGCCGTCGCGCAGCGAGTGGACGCCCCGCAGCTGTTCAACCGGCCCGAGCAGGTCCAGCAGGTGACGCGAGCGACGGCCGGGCTGATCCAGGCGCTCGCCGCGTGGATTGTCGACCCGCGCCAAGAGATGGCTGACGCAGAGGTGGCCTGGAGCCAGGCGACTGGCGACCTCACCGGCCGCAACGGCGTGCCGCTCGCTGACCTGCTGGCCGGCCACCGGATCGCCCTCGCGCGCCTCCAGGAGCTGCTTATCGCCCGCACTGCGAGCTGGGCCGACAGCGCCGTGGACGCCGCCGAGGGGCTGGCCCTGATGTCCTCCTTCTCGGAGGCGCTCATCCCGCCGATGACCGCCGCTCACGCGGCCGGCGCCCGCCTCCGCGCGGAGACGCTCGAGGCGACGCGCCTGGCCGCCATCCGCTCCGTCCTCGCCGGCGGGCCCTTCGACGAGCCACGTCTGGGGATCCGCGCTGCGCGGTCGCACGTCGGGGTGGCCGCGACCGGCCCCGGCGCCGAGCGGCTCGGGATCGTCCTGCGCGCTGCGAACGTCGGTGCGGTGCTCATCGCCGCCCCGATACCGCAGACGAGCTGGGCATGGTGCGACAGCGAACGCCTGCGCCTCGAGGCCCTCAACGGGCTCGGCGGATGGGTCGGCGTCGGCCAGCCGGCGGTCGGCGTTGCCGGCTTCATCGCCAGTCACCAGCAGGCACGCCTCGCCCTCGATGTCGCCTCGCGCGGGCCCGTGCGTACGGTCCGCTACGACGAGGTGGCGGTACAGGCCCTCGTGTGGGGCGGCCCGGTCGCCGCCGAGCAGCTCGTCGCACACGCGCTCGGCGGCCTCGCCGCGCCGAGCGGCCGCGCTCGTGGCGTGCGCGTGACGCTCGCCGCCTGGCTTGAGTGCGCGTGCAGCGCGGCGGAAGCCGCACGGCGGCTGCACCTGTCAGAGCGCACCGTGCGCTACCACCTCCAGCGCGCCGCCGATCTCCGTGGCCGAGCGCTCGATGAAGACCTCCCCGCGCTCGCGACTGCACTGCGCCTCGCCGACCAGCTTCCCAGCAAGGACTGACGTCGGCGTCGTGCGACACTTGGCGGGGAGGCGCATCCTGTGGGCTCTCGATAGGCGCTCTGCTCGCGGGGCAAGCGCCTGCATCGGACCAAGGTTCAACTCGCTTTGACACACACGACTCCGCTGGGCGGCAACAATCGTGTCGTCGCTCAAGCCAGTTTCCAAACCGAGGATGGTTCCAGTCGTCGTTTCCAGTGTGCGGGGGGGTTTCCCAGCGGGACAGCGGCGCCGCGTTTTGCTCAGCGCTGCTGCTCCCGGACGTAGGGAGCCACACGCGAACGCCGTGGGCGGGAAATGCCTGGGCCAACACGAACGCAGGGCTCGCGCGCGGGGCCCAAGGGACCCCGTATTCGCCAGTTGCGCAAGCGGCGCAAATGCGATCACCGCACGCGGACGGCCGGCGCGATTGCAAAGCCACGGTTCCGATGGCCGCCTCGACCACGCGGCCGTGACCGCCGGCGATCGCCCGGATTGTGGGCTACGTACAACCGATGGCTGCTGACAGACGACCGCGAACTCGCGGCGTCGCGCCTCCCCGCACGAATTTCGCACCGCCGGTGATGCCGATCTCGAGCTGCTGCTTCTCGCGGTTCCGGAAGTCGTGCCCGACGACGATGTCGGACTCCGCGACGGTCGAGAGAGTTGTGCGAGCCATGCGACCGGGAGGGTGTCGACGGAACCGCGAGCAGTCGCCGCGGGCGGCTTCCTTATGGATCCTGGCCGAGGAACCTGATGTCGATCCGGCGAGGGTCCCAGAGGCGACTGGGGCGCCCATCGGCGGTCATCGCCGGCGCGACGGTAACTGACTCGACGGTGTCGGTGATCAGCCGTCGCCAAGCCGCTCGGCGCTTCGCAGGTTCGCGCAGCTTGTCGATGTCGTCAGGACCGATGATGTTGCTCTCTCCCGGATCGCCGAGTCGGGCCCGGGCGGCGTGGGCGTCATCGAGGGTCTTGGCGAGTTTCTCCAAGGTCTCCTGGCTCGCGGGCCGGCCCAACAATCCAAGCTCGCCGAGCTGGCGGATCGTGTCATCGAGATCCGCGTTGGCGCGTTCGATCGCCTCGTCCGCCTCGCGGATCTGCCGCTTGCGCGAGCCGCGTCGGGGCGGGTCGGTCGTGGCCGAGTACGCCCGGACCGCGTCCAGCACCATCTCCTCGACGCGGTCGGCCTTGACCGCCGCTCGTCGCCGGCAGCGGTTCGCGCTCGTATCGCCGCAGCGGTAACTGCCGCTGTCTGAGTTGATCACCATCCGCGACCCGCACGTCCCGCACCGCAACACCCCCAGCCGGGCCAGCAGCCGCTCAGACTTGGCCTGGCGCCCGCGCGATACCCTCCGACGCTGCACCCGCTCAAACAGGGCGCGATCCTTAATGATCGCCTCGTGCGCGTGCGGGTTGTGCAGCTCGCCGAAGTGGATCTCACCGAGGTACATCCGCGAGCGCAACATCGAGGCTACGCCGGAGAGTGCGCTCGATCCCGTTCTCGGCCAGCCACGCCTGGATCTCCACCAGCGACGCGCCAAGGTCGCGGCGCTCGAACGCCCGCACCACCAGCTTCGCCGCCGCGGGCTCGACCACCAGCACGCCGTTCTCGCCGCGCACATACCCGACCGGGATCCTCGGGTGCGGATAGACACCCCGCGCCACCGCCCGCGCCTGAGCCGCCGTGACCTTCTCGCCCGTGATCTCAGCAAAGTATTGGAACACGGAGCCGAGCATGTTCGTCGACAGGCGCTGCGCCGCCGTGCCGTTCGTGAGCTTGCCGTGATCGAGCGCGAAGATCTCCCCGCCCGCCCGCTCCACCCGCTCGATCACCTCCAGCTGGACCTTGAGCGAGCGCACCAGCCGATCGAAATACGCCACCACGAGCTGATCGGCCCGGCCAGCCTCGATCATCTCGATCGCCGCCAACAGGCCCGGGCGCTTGGACAGCGGCAGCCTGCCACTGACATCGATCTCGGGAATCGGCGAGGCAACAAGCCGCTCACCACGGTCCCTCGCCCACCGCATGGCGGCCTCGATCTGCACCTCGGGCGAGTGAAAGTGCTCGTCCTCCCGATCGCCCTTCTCGCTCACGCGGACGACCACGACATCTCTGGGCTTCGACATGCGACCCCTCTCGACGGAGACTAACGCCCTTTAGGCGCCTGGGACCCCACCGGCGAGAAGGCGCGGGCGGTCAAGGCCCGCTACGTGGGCGTATGCCGCGGCTGCGGCGCCTACACCCAACCGGGCAACGGCAAGGGCGACGCCTACGCATACTGCAAGGCGTGCCACCCCGGCGCGACTGAGCGCCGGTGGACGCGTGAGCGAGTGCTCGACGCGATGAGGGAGTGGCGCGATCACTTCGGGCGGTTGCCATCGAGGTATGACTGGTCGCGCACGCACGCGCAGCGGCGCGGGGGAGAAGCGCTTGACCGACTCATGGAAGGCCTGTGGCCGCCGGCGAGCGTCGTCACCGATGTGTTCGGAACGTGGGCCTCGGCCCGATCGGCCGCGCTGTGCCAAGCAGGTCCTGAACATCCGCATCGGAAACCGATCTATGCTGTCGACGGCCAATCGGGTTGAAGACCCGAAGGTAGGACGTCGCTTATCACGGCTCGCGGTCCGGACGGTCGCAGGTGGGAGAAAGCGATGACGCGGTTCGCAGCAGCCGAGCCCAGATCGCTGCCGCTGCTCCGTCGCCAACCCGATCGTCGGCTCAGCGAGATCAGAAGGAGCAAAGCAGTCGTGAGCGGCGGCCGTCAGAGGCACGTGCATCTGTCCGGCAGCAGTCACCTCATCCCGCGCTATCAGCCGCGTCAGGGTGGCTCCCTTCCCCGCTGTCAGCAGCGCCGGCGCGCTGGCCTGTGAGTGCCTTCACACGAATCCGACTGTCAGGTCCGCACTCGCGCTGGACGAGTGTTCTCTTCCAGAGTGGCAAAGGAATGAGCCGGCTGCCGCCGGCTCTGGCGACTCAGTCGTCGCCACAGCGATCGCCCGCGCCGCTACCCGCATGGCGAAAGCCGAGTCGTCGGGCAGCATGCTCGCGCCCGTATGCCGGCCGGGCGAACACGCGCCGGTCAAGTCGCACGTGCTCGGCCTCGGCGACGAATAGCTGGCCGATTAGTCGACGCTCAGGTCGGGATGTGCCTTGCGCACTTGCTCGATGATCCGCGCCAGTTCGCTGTCCAGCTCTGACGCGTCAGCCTTGAAGCCGTGATGTGTTGTAACGAGCGCGAATGAGGTGCTCGCGCCCTCCTTCCGGACCTCGACAGCGTGGTGAGGCCCGAACCGGATACGCGCCCGCTGCACCGCGCCATCATCGTCTTTGTCAACTTCAACGTCGATCGAATTCAGAAGCTCCATGTTCTCCTCCTCGTACCCGCTGGCGGACTGTCGATCGTAATGGTGCCGGTCCCGCCAGCTATGAGATTGGCGTTAACGTTGACCGGCTGGCACTCGCGGAACCGTTGGCGCCAGAGGCGGGCATAGCGCGTCAATCGTCGCAAGACACGCTGTAGTTCAATCGCAAACAAAAAGGAATCTGCGCGTAAGAAACGTCAGCTCAGATCCGCCAGAGCTCGTTCCGCCGATTCCCGTACATACTGGTCGCTGTCATCGAGAGCGCGTACGAAGGCGTCGTGGTACTCCGCGCTCTCGCGATCGCGCAAAGCGTTGATCGCCTCATATCTCAGATCCTCGTCTGGGTCATTCGCCAGGATCGCCAGGAACCGCTCGCTGTCCCGCGGGTCATTCGCCAGGATCGCCAGGAACCGCTCGCTGTCCCGCGGGTCCTTCAAATCCCTTAGCGCTCCAGCAGCAACCCGCCGTACATACTGGTCGCTGTCATCGAGAGCGCCTACGAAGGCGTCGTGGTACTCCGCGCTCTCGCGATCGCGCAAAGCGTTGATCGCCTCATATCTCAGATCCTCGTCTGGGTCATTCGCCAGGATCGCCAGGAACCGCTCGCTGTCCCGCGGGTCCTTCAAATCCCTTAGCGCTCCAGCAGCAACCCGCCGTACATACTGGTCGCTGTCATCGAGAGCGCCTACGAAGGCGTCGTGGTACTCCGCGCTCTCGCGATCGCGCAAAGCGTTGATCGCCTCATATCTCAGATCCTCGTCTGGGTCATTCGCCAGGATCGCGAGGAACCGCTCTGCGTCCCGAGAGACAACAGGGGTCTCGGACGCCAATTGTGTCTTTCCCGGGGCAACAGCCCGCCTGGGGGATTTTGAGGTCCTGTGCCGCCGCCTGCCAGCCCCATTTCGGGTCTTGGCCCGAGACGTCGGTGACGACTCCTGAGAACCCACTCGGCTCAGGATCTGCTGGACGACATCCGGGGAGGCAGCCGTACCCGCGGGCGAAGTGACGCTTCGCACCGCGAGCGCGAGCTCACGGTCCGCTCCAAAGTGGAGTGGAACTATGTCCCGGGCGCGCCCTTGCCGGTTGATTTGCACGCGTTCGGCTGCTTCCAATAGCGACTCGAGCGTCGCCGGATCGTTGGACCTGCTCTGTAGGCTTGAAGATGTCGCCCTCGTGAGCGTCCCGAGATAAATGGGTTCGTTACCGAGGTCGCTGTCCCGTACGACCACACATCGAACAGCTGTCAGCCCTGGAGCCGCTGCGAAAGCGACTCGCGTGATACGAAGGAGTTCACTTGCCAGGGCTGCCACGTACAAGCGGTTCTGCTGCGTCTTGCTTCGCTTGTGTAGCGTGAGCCGGCCTGCAGGGGTGTACGCAGGCTCTTGTTCGGCGATCACGTCAGGTAACTCCGGGATGGCCAACACGATCACGGCTTGGCCACCAGCCGAGCCGATGATGCTGATCCGTTCGTTGGCAAGAGCTTCGTTGAGCGCGCGGTTGACGGTCTCGGGATCGTTGGCGCGCAGCCGATGTTCGCGAGCTTTGGCGTCTGCGAGGGCCTTCGCGTGTGCTGCTTCACGCGCTGCCGTCTGTTCCGCAACCCAGACGCGCACCCTTTCATCCATAGCCTTCCGCAGCGTTTCCAGCCGCGACCGCTCCGCGTCGAGTGTCTCTTGGTGTCGACGATGCTCGGCGGCGCGGCGCTCGGTCTCTTGTTGCGCCTGCTGCTCAGCCACGAGTCGGGTCTTCTCGCGAAGTTCGCGCCGCGCTCGGAGTCGCAGACGGGAGATGTTCTGCGTCGCCTGCTTGAACAGCGATTTCGCCTCGGCGTCCACGTCCACTGGCTGGGGGGCCGGAGCGAGGGGCGGCGTACCAAAGGGAGCGAGTCTCGTTTGGAGATCAGTGATTCCGGCCTCTCGTTCGAGCTGGGCCCGTTCGACACCCGGGTCGGGTGGCTCCACGGGCGGAATGACCGGCGTCACTGGCATCTCGAGCCGGTCCAAGTGACGGGAGAAGAGTTGTGCTTCGGCCTGCTGGATCTGTTCGGCGAGGACCGCCCGCTCGTACGCAGCCACGTTTGAGGTTGGGCCGGTGCCGTAGTACTCGCCGGTCCGAGAGGTCGGCCGACGATGGCTCCCGCTCTTTCTCCGCGGGCCTCCGGTCAGGCTGTTCAGGAACGCGTTCTCAGCTGCGTTGATCGGGTGCGCGGCGTTGAACACCGATCGCTGAACCTTTCGGACAGGCCGTGGCGTCGCCGCTCTGACTCCAGTCCGAACTGGATGCCTGACAGCGCGCTTGACTTGCCTAACGGGTCTGGGGGTAGCCCTTCGCACGGCCTTCCGTAACAGTCCCATCGCATCTCCTCCTGCGCACACACATCTACCCGGGCCCCGGTGGTGCCGGTAATCGACACCACTATGGACGAACAACGATGGCTCCGCACCGGGGGAGCACCCCAAGCCTTATAAGTAGAACCTACGATTCGCTTCTGCAGTTTCGGCTCGCGTGAGCAGCAACGCCATGGGCCCAACCATCTGGAAACTCGACTTACCACCGCTGGCGTCAGGGCGAGCACGACGTCGTTACGAATTCCTTACGCGTAGAACGCGCGAGTTCTCGGAACAAACTTCCGCACTGCCATAATTCGCGGGTGTCGCCAAGGGCAGCCGACCTCCTCCTAGAGGCCGTAGACCGCACGCCGGTCCCTGAGGATCGCCTGACCGAACTGCTTGCGCATGCCCTCGCCATGGACGACGATCTCCGAGCGCGTTTCTGCAAGCTCTGCAGCGTCCCCGGGCTCGTAAACGCGGACATTCGAACCCAGCGGCGGCTAAGTACCACACGCAGGGTCGACCTTGAGCTGCTCTTGAGAGAGGGTCCCGCGAGGCACGCTACTTGGATCGAGATTAAGGCAGGCGCTCCTGAGCAGAAAGATCAACTCCACGACTATGCCGTCGAGCTTGACCGCCTTTACGGTGATCAGGGCACGCTGGTTGCACTGGCCCCGACTGGCGATTCGATCTTCGAGCAGGCACGCTCGACCGAAGCCTTCGGTCGTCCACTAGCGCAGTCGGTGACCTGGCAGCAGGTCGAGAACGAGGTCAATGCCACAGGCGGCGAGCGAGACGGCCGCGGCTGGCGGCAGACCGCAGGCAGAGCGCAAGCGACGGCCCGCCAACGGACGCTCCTTGAAGTGCACTCTTACCTTCAACGACGCAAGGAGACACTCGCCATCATGCCGGACGACCCTCTTCAGGTAACCGACACGCTCGCATTAAGCCGGGTGCGTCCGCTGCGACACCAGGGTGGGCTCATCGACACCATTCTCGACCTCGCGGCCGGACACGTGGACGGCTGCAGCGTCGACCCCTGGAACTACAAAGATTGGCGCGGCAGGGCATTCCGTGGTCTCGAAGCGCCGCGCTGGACACACGAGGCTGTTGAGAAGACCAACGGCGAAGTTGGTCTTGAGCTTTGGTACTCCTGGACGGATGCTGGTGACCGCCACGATGAACCACGGCACCAGCCGATCTTCCTCGCTTCGCTCACCCTGAACCGGCCCACTGAGGAATGCTTCGTCGCAATGGCCGATCCGCAGTGGGATCTACCAGAATGGGCATTCCCGTACGCGGAGCGCCACTATCGACGGGCGCGGATCAGCGCCATTCGTTACGTCGCGGAAGTTGCGACAGAGGGGATCACCTTGAGTGGGCAGGCGGAGGCGCTCGGACAATGGGCGAGCAGGAGATTGAAGACGCTACAGGCGCTGTCCGCTCCGCCCCGTTTCGGCGGCTGACGGGAATCGCGCCGCGCCTTTCGGCCTCACGGCGCACGAGATCGCCGATGAGTTTGCGGCTGGAGCCGACGCGTCCGAGACCAGTCTGAAGCGAGCGCACTCCCACATCTCGCCTATGTTCTGTTCTCGGAGAACGAGAATCTGATGGTAGTGGGCCCGAAAAAGTGGGCGGAGAGGCGCAAATTCTTGCGCGAAGTCGCGAGCAATTTGGGCTACATCGAAGCGTTCCGCTCGCTGACGGATGACGAGCTCTACCGTCTCTATCGACTGGCGTCCCGTGAAGGTGCCGATCAAGCGCCCCAGGCCATGCGGCAAGCCGCCCGGTTCCTCTGGCGAGAGCGCCATCTTCGCGGGGTCGGCGGCGATGCCGAGGCGGAAGCTCTCATAGTCCTGGCATTAGCGCTTCTACGACTCGAGAACAGGCGGGGGAGCAACCGGCTGCGAGATCAGTCGCTGCGGCGTCACCGTGCATTGAGTGCATGGTGGTGGTCAGCTACCTTGGCGTACGGTCTCCTTCGTGATGACGCTCTCATTGATGAGAAGGCGAACGCGCTCGTGGAGTGGGTCCGGGCGGGTTTGACTCCTCGTGAGGACCCTCCGGAGCTGCCCAAAGCTGAAGCGGTTCTCGCCAGCAAGACCCGCGGTCTTAGCACGGTTTCATATGGTCGCCAGAATGCCGCGAGCCGGCTCGTTCTCTCAGTCTTGCTCCGTGAGGACCCTGTCGACTTCGTAACGGCCGAGAGGATCGATGGACTGCTCCTCGTCGAGTCAGCCCGAAAGGCAGGCCGGCGCTCGGATCCTGAGCGCGTGGAGTTCCATCATATCTACCCCAAGGCCTCCCTCGAGCGGCGCGGAATTGCCAAAGCTCAGCACGACCTCATCGCGAATATTGCCCCGCTATCCGGCGCCACCAACGGCTGGATATCCGACCGTCTACCGAGCGCGTACGTCAACACCCTGATCAATGAATTCGGGCTTGCACGTGTTGAGGGCATGATGCGATCACATCTCCTCGACGTCCACCTCCTGCTCGATCCGGAGGGCTTTGTCGCGCAGATGGAGCAGCGGCAGGAGACGATCGTGAGACGCGTCAAACGCGTTCTTGAGCCTCGTGAGGAAGCCGGACTGGTGTGACCTCGCCGCCTACCCGCCTCGGCGCTTCTGCTTTCGCCGCCGAGATTGCGCCGGGGCACGCGAGTGCAATGGCGACGAAGAAGTGGCTCGGCTTGACGTCCCTTTGCCCGATCGCGTTCGCGTGGGAGCACGGGTGGCACGAACGCGAGTGTGTGCGGCGCTGGGGACCTGAGCAGGTAGTCGGCCACGGCAGCTGCCTCGAGAGGCGGCTGCGCGACGGGACCTATGCTGCGGAGCCGCTTGACGAACTACTAAGGAGGACGAGAGATGCAGACCGACAGCTACGAGACGCTCCGGGTACGCGTAAGCGATGGGATCGCGCGCGCCACTATTGACCACCCGCCGATCAATCTCTTCGACCTGGCGCTGATTCTCGAGATGGATCGCTTCGGCCGCGAGGTCGAGTCCGATCCGGACGTTCGCGCCGTGATCGTCGACAGCGCGGATCCGGAGTTCTTCATTGCGCACGCGGATGTGAGCCTCATCCTCCAGCTGCCGCACGAGGAGCAGCCGGCGCCGACAGAGCTGCCGCTGTTCACCGCCATGGCTGACCGCTTTCGTACGATGCCGAAGGTCACGATCGCCGTGATCGAAGGGCGCGCGCGAGGTGGGGGCAGCGAGCTGGTGCTCGCCATGGACCTTCGTTTCGCTGCGTCGGGACGCGCGGTCCTCTCGCAGCCGGAGGTGGCGGTCGGAATCATTCCGGGGGGAGGCGGAACGCAGCGCCTGCCGAAGCTCGTCGGTCGAGCGCGCGCCCTCGAGATCGTCCTCGGATGCGACGATGTCGACGCGGAGACTGCCGAACGGTGGGGCTATGTCAATCGCGCTCTCCCAGCTGACGAGCTGCACCCGTTCGTCGACGCTCTCGCCTGTCGGATCGCGTCGTTTTCGGGCGAAGCCATCGCGCACGCAAAGGCGGCGGTCGCTGCCGCCGAGCCGGACCCGCTCCCGGGCCTGCTGGAGGAAGCGCACCGGTTCAACCAGACGGTGACGCTCGACGACACCCGCCAGCGCATGAAGCGATTCCTCGAAGCCGGCGGCCAGACGCGCGAGTTCGAGCTCGAGCCCGACTTCGGCTAGGGCGACCCCCACAAGGACCATCGGTTCGGCATTCAGTCCGCTCGCGCCGTGGCGGGGGTAGTCAGCCTGATCGCGAGCTCGAACAGGGCTCCGCCGAGCGGGTCAGGCCGTCGGTGCAGGGTCAGTATCTCGCGTGCGATCCGTCGGTTGATGACAGCGCATACCGAGGTGCGCTGGCTCCTCCTTCGCCCTCCTCGCTGGGTTCCTCCTTGGACGCATTCACGGGACCCTTCCACAACAAGCTTCTCAACCACGGGTCCGGGTCCCGCGCTCCGGGGTTGTGGCAGCTGACGATCGCATTCGCCGCGGAGCCGTGTTCGAGCCAGCGAGCGCTTCGGCGACGTCAGGATCATCGCGATTGAAGAAGCCTGCACGGATGCGGGCGATCGGATTCGAAGGACAGCGCGGCGGCCAGCCTGCGCCACCTCCCATTGGCGAGGAGCGAGACTGGACCGGTGTGGAGAGAGGGACCTGCTTTCGTCATTGCGTGGTCATCGTGACTTAGCCGAGAGGGCCAGTGAGCGAGCTTGCCGACTGCGTGTGTAACCGCGGCGATCGCTGTTCCTGCATTTGGAGATGCTGGACGAGGGCGCCGCCTACCCGTTCGCGGCTCGTCGCGATTGGAGTCCAACTGGGGGCACGCCTGTATCGGGGTAGTTAGGGGGTCGAGGCGTGCTCGAGCCCGTGCGTGCTGTGCTCGCGGAGCGTCTCGCGCGCAATCACCAGCCTCTGGATCTGGGCGGTGCCCTCGTAGATCTGAATTGGCTTGGCGTCCCGCATTAGCTTCTCGGTCGGGTGGTCCTTGAGGAGGCCGTAGCCGCCGAGGATCTGGACGGCGTCGGTGGTGATCTCCATTGCGGTATCGGCGGCGAACCGCTTGGCGTGTGAGGAGGCAAGCGTGTTGGGCTCGCCCCGGTCGATCAGCTCGGCGGAGTGGCGGGTCGCGAGCCGCGCGAGGTGGATCTTGGTCGCCATGTCGGCGATCATCAATTCGATCGCCTGGTTGGCCGCGAGCAGCTTGCCGAATTGCGTTCGCGAGGTGGCGTGCTCGATCGCGAACTCCATTGCCGCTCGCGCCAGGCCCGTGGCCTGGGCCGCCACTCCGGTGCGGGTTCGGTCCAGCGATCGCATCGCGAGCGCGAAGCCGTGGCCGTGCTCGCCGATCAGGTGGTTGAGCGGCAGCTCCGCGTCGTGAAACGAGATCGTCGCCGTGTCCGCGGCGCGCTGCCCAATTAGATCCGCCCGGCCATCGACGGTGACGCCGGCGTCGTGGGGAACGACGAACGCGGAGATTCCGCCGGTTCCCCGCTGTCCGTCAGTCCTCGCGAAGACCGTGTACCAGTCGGCGTGGCTCCCGTTGGTGATGAAGCTCTTTGTGCCGTTGATGATCCAGTGCTGCCCCTCGCGACGGGCCGTGGTCGCGATCCCCGAAACGTCCGAGCCGGCGCCGGGCTCGGTCAGGCAGAACGACGCGAGCCTCGGCGTCTCGCTCAGGCGTGTTAGGTACGTGCGCTTCAGCGTCTCGGTGCCGCCCAGTAGCAGCGGCATCATCCCAAGCACGTTCGCGCCGATCGAGGCCGCGATGCCGGCGCAGCCCCACGCGAGCTCCTCGGTGATCACGCACGCCTCGCGGAAGCTGCGGCCGGGTCCGCCGTATTCGGGCGGCAGAGCCGAGTTCATCAGTCCGAGGTCCCATGCCTTGTCGATGAGCTCCTGCGGGCACGCCGCGTACTTGTCGCAGTCCCACGCGACGGGGCGGATCTCGCTTGCGGCGAATTCGTGGGCCAGGTCGGCGAGTCGACTTTCGCTACTGGTCATAGTCGACAGTGATCGCGTCTGTGGTGGGGCGTGATTGGCAGGTCAGGATGTAGCCGGCGTCGAGGTCAGCTGGGCTGAGGGCGAAGTTGTGATCCATCTCGACGGTGCCGTCGAGCAGCTTGGCGCGGCAGGTGCCGCAGGCCCCGCCCATACACGCGTAGGGCGCATCGGGGCGGGCCTGGAGCGCAGCTTCGAGAATCGAGTCACCGGGGGTCAGCTGGACGGCCTCCTGGCGGCCCGAGAGCTTGAAGGTGACGGTCGACGGTGGGTATTCGCGGGCCGGCAGCTCGCCGTTGGTGTCGTAGCCGTAGAACAGCTCGAGGTGGATCTGCTCGGGCTTCACGCTGTGCTCGAGCAGCGTTTCGCGGGTAAGCGTTGTCAGCTCGATGGGCCCGCACAGGAACCACTCGTCGACGTCCTCGGGTTCCAGGCTCGATCCGAGCCAGCGCTCGAGCTTCTCTTGGTCGATTCGCCCGCATAGGTCCGGGGTGTGTAGCGGGTCGCGGGAGAGCACCTGCAGGATCTCGAGCCGGTCTGAGTAGCGCGACTCGAGCTCGTCGAGCTCCGAGCGGAACATCGTCGAGTCCTTGGTCCGGTTTCCGTAGATCAGCGTGAACCGGCTCTCGGTCTCGATCTCGAGGGTGGTCTGCAGCATCGAGAGGACCGGGGTGATGCCGCTGCCGACGACGATCGCGACATAGTGCTTGCGGTTGAGCGGGTGCAGCGGCGGACAGAAATTCCCGGTGGGGGTCATTACCTCGAGCACGTCGCCGGCCTCGAGCTGCTCGTGAACGAAGGTTGAGAAGGCGCCGCCGGGGAGGTGTTTGACGGCGATTCGGAGCGTCGCGCGGGTGGCGGGCGCGCAGATCGAGTAGTTGCGCCTGACCCCTTCGCCGCCGAGGTCGGTCTTGACGGTCACGTGCTGACCGGGCTCGAACCGGAACTGCTCTTGGAGCTCCTCGGGCACAGCGAAAGTAACGAGCGTCGAGTCGGCCGTGATCGGGTCAACCGAGGCGACCGGCATGCGGTGAAAGACGGCGTGAGGAGCGCTCGACCCTGTCGGCATCCGCACCGGCAGGACCTTTAGCAGCTTGCGGTTGAGCTCTTTCCATTCGCGGAACTCGTCGGGATTCAGCGATTTGCCGAACGCGGTCGAGATCGCGGGGTCGCGTTCCAGGTAGGCCTCCTCGTTGCGCCGCCACGTCTTGAGGTAGCGGTAGAACGGGATCGAGGGGTGCAGGTGGTGGACGAGGTGGTAGTTCTGGGAGAGCATCAACGGCGTGAACAGCCATTCCAGCCCGACGCGGTTGCGGGTCGCGCGGTAGCGGTTCTCTGTCTGGGTGTCCTCGAGTCCGTGGTGAGGGAGCCAGTCAAACCACCACGCCAGCACGATCAGCGCGATCCGCTCCGGGATCACGTAGACGACCAGCAGCAGCCAGAAGCTGCCGGTGATCACTGTCGTCGCGACGACCGCGATCGACAGCGCGACCAGCGCCCCGCTCTCGGCCAGCTCGCGCCGGGGCCGGCGCTTGTGGTTTCGGAGGTAGAACGTCAGGTAGGGGGCGTCCATCGCGGCGAACCGGACCGGTAGCTGCCACCAGGGTCCGTGGCTGGCGAAGTGGTCGGGGTCGTGATCGTCGTCGTTGGTGTGGCGGTGGTGCTCGATGTGGATGAACCCCCAGCCCGGGAACGAGATCAGCGGCGAGACGAAGAGCATCGCCGCGCGGCCGAATACGCCGTTGACCCACCGCTTGGAGCTGATCGAGTAGTGCGATGCGTCGTGCAGCACCGTGAACATCACGAAGATCGCGACCGCGTTGAGCGCGATCGTCAACGGCCGCGGCGCGTGGTGACCGATCGCAGCCCAGCTCGAGACCGCGAACAGTACGAGCGCCGCGGTGAAGATGCCGACGATCGGCCATGAGAGCGTGGGGACGGCCTTCCCGGGATCCGGAAGCGCGTGACGGGACGGTGGCGGGCGGTCGATCGTTGCTGCGGGATCAGTGGTGGTTGTGGTCATTGGGGGCTCCTCGCAGAAATGCTCTCGGCGCGCGCCGGGGAGCTGTCGTGTTGGTGGCTGGCTGGATCGGTCCGGCGACCGGGATGTGGCTGATGGCGTGCTCGGCGAGCGCGGTGATCGTGAGGCTCGGGTTGACGCCGACGTTCGCGGGGACCGCGGCGCCGTCGCACACGAGCAGGTTCTGGTAGCCGAACACCCGCTGGCGGTGGTCGAGCACCCCGCTCTCGGGGCTGGCGGCGATCACCGCGCCGCCGAGGATGTGCGCGGTCGTGGGGATGTTCGCGAGCGCTTCTGAGACGTTGCTCTGCGCGACCCCGCCGATCTGCTTGGCCAGCAGCTTCGCGGCCTGGTTGGCGATCGGGATGAACGTCTGGTTCGGCCGCGCCCGGTCCTGCTCGGTTTGCATCCGCACACCCGTGCCGCGGCGCTTGCGGCGGGCTCGGAGCGCGATCGCGTTGTCGCGGGTCTGCATCACCAGCAGCGTGATCGAGCGCCGCGACCAGCCGAACGGCCACAGCGTCCCCGCGAATTGGATCGGGTGGCGGATGATCCCCGCCAGCCATCTGAGCGGCCGCGTGACTCGGGTGCCGTCTCCAGTCAACAGCGTGTAAAGAAACCGCAGCGAGTCTCCGCGGCCGCCGTTGGTGACCGTCTCGACGTGGGTGTGCGGGTCGGGGTAGATGCTCGACCCGATCGCCACACCGTCCGAGAAGTCCGCGCTGCGGTCCTTGGCGGTGACGACCACGATCGCCTCGCTGTTCGTGCGCGCCAGCTCACCCAACCGAGGCGAGATCGCGGGCAGCGAGCCGTTCAACCTGCAGCGCGCGAGCAGCTCGTTGGTGCCCAGCGCCCCCGCGGCCACGACCACACCGCCCGCAGTCAGCGTTCCGCGATCCTTCCGTAGCCATGCGCCGGAGCGTTCGCTCGTGACCGCGTAGCCCTGGCTGCCGTCGCCGGCGCCCAGCGGCCTGATGTCGACCACGGTGCGCTCGGGCATGACGTGCGCCCCGAGCCGCTCGGCGAACCACAGATAGTTCTTGACCAGCGTGTTCTTCGCGCCGTGCGGGCACCCGAGCGTGCACCGCCCACACCGCAGACAACCCGTGCGGTCGGGGCCCTGGCCCTCGAAGTAGGGGTCTGACACGGTCTCGCCCGGCTCGCCGAGGAATACCCCCACGCGCGTGCGGCGGTAGCTGTCGGCGACGCCGAGCCCGGACGCGAGCCGCTTCAGCAACAGTCCGGGCTCATCGTCGCGGTCATAGTCGACCACACCGAGCATCCGCTGCGCCTCGGCATAGTGCGGGGCGAGCGCCGACTCCCAATCCTGCAAGCCACACCACTGTGGATCGTCGAAGAACTCGCGCCCGGGGACGTAGAGGGTGTTGGCATAGCCGAGGCTGCCGCCGCCGACCCCGCAGCCCGACGCGATCAACACATCCTTGAACAGCGTGAGGCGCAGGATCCCTTTGCACCCCAGCTTCGGCGCCCAGAAGTAGCGCCGCGCGTCCCAGGTCGAGTCCGCGAACTCGTTATCGGCGAACCGTCGGCCGCACTCCAGTACCCCCACTCGGTAGCCCTTCTCCGAGAGGCGGAGCGCCGCGACGCTGCCGCCGAACCCCGAACCGACGACCAGCCAGTCGAAGTCGAAGCGCCGTTCGCCGCTCGCCGCGGCACCGCGCAGTGACGGTCGCCGGGGACGGATGATGTGCCTCAACGGATCGTTCCTTTCGCTCGATACAAGTAGTAACGCGTCGGGCTGCGGACCGCCGGCGGGGGAAGCTGTGCTCCACGCGCCGGCGGTCCGCTTGGCCTGAGGGGCGCTTAGCTCCGGCAGCCTCGCTGCTGGAACTGGCCCTTGGTCATGTAGGTGCCCTTGGGGTAATGGGCGCCCATCACGTGCTGCTCGGTGTCCGGCGTGGTGATCTTGTCGATCCCTTGCGCGTAGGACGGGGAGTCGAGCTGCTCGCGGATGACCAGGTTGTCCAGCGTCGCGCGGCCTTGACCATCGCCGGCTGTTCCCCAGTCCATCCACGCCACGCCGCACTTGTCGGTCGCGTTCTTCGGGCGATCCTGCGGCAGGCTGACCACGATCGTGTAGTCGCCGGCGGCGTTGGTCGGGACGCGCTCGTCGAACAGGCACGCCGAGTTGGCGGGCAGCAGCGGCGGGTTGGCGTATGACCCGTAGTTGCACAGCGACCAGAACCGCAACTGGGTGCCCGCGGAGTCGTTCCTGGTCTCGCGGTCATACGTGTTGGGGTGGGTCGGCATCTTCGCGTGCAGCACGAGGATGTTGTGGCCGTTGTGGTTCGGCCCGATCGTGCGATCCGCGTACGCGTAGATGTAGGCGTTGTTCGGGGTGCTGTAGAAGCCGCCGGTGATCGTGCTCGGTAGTGAGGCGATCACGTTCGCCTTGGAGGTGCCGGCGTAGAACGGCTCCAGCAGCCGCGTCGTGTTGAAGAACCGGTACCAGTGCACCGGGTCGACGGCCGGGTGCGGTGACGGCGCGCTGTCGCGCAGCGCCTTGTAGGTGGCTGGCGGCACTCCCTCAGACGCGAGCAACGTCTTCGCCAGTTTCGCGGCCCCGGCTTCGGTCTGCAGGTTGCTGCACGCCGCGTTGCCGCTCGAGCTCGTGCCGTTGGCGAGCGTCAGCGTCGGGGTCGGGAGCGGCACCCCGCCGGGGCCGTTGTAGCCGCGGTCGGGGCGGTACAGGCGCAGGATGACCTCCACCTGCTGGGTCTGGCCGGTCATCCCGGCCTGGCCGGCGTAGAGCGTGTTCGGTGCGCCGCCATGGGCGGGTGGCAGCGCGCCGCTGATCGTAACCGTGTACGAGCGCTTGCTGCCATCGCGCCGCGCGCCCGGCCGGAACGGGTTCACCGATCCGCGGTCGGGCTTGATCTGCGTGTCGATCAGCGCGCTCGCGGGATATCCGCTCACGCCGTCGATCGTCTTGTAGGTCGTGTAGGAGAGGAAGCGGGCGTGCGGATACTGCCCATGCAGCGTCACCCTCGCTCCGACCGGAAGCTGAAAGCGCGTGTAGTAGTAGGGCGTGTCGGTGCTCGGACCGGCGAAGTTGTTCTCCTGATGGAGCTGGTCGATCCGGCCAGGGTTGATCACCGGGTCCTTCCAGAAGCACGTGTTGACAGGTCCCCGGGGCATGTACCCCGGCGAGACCGCGGGTGTTCCGCCGCTCGGGGCGGCGATCGCGCTGCCGATGGGAGCGGCCGCCGCGATCAGCGTTCCAGCGGCCGCGATCCTCCGGACCGCTTTTCCGCGTGGCAAGTAAGTCCTCATCCTGTGTCTCCAATAGGTCGATAAAACAGTTGCAGGCAGGAGGATACAGATGTGTTTTATCTTGTCAAGAAGAGTTCCGTAAGGGTATAGTTCGTGCTTATGGCGGCGTCCACGGCATATGTGATCCGGGCCCTCCCCGGCCTTCCGCAGCTCGGCGGCGACGGCCTCCTGGTCGCATCCCCCCGCGCGCGGATGCTCGACGCGATGACCGCCGCCGTCGCCGAGCACGGCTACGCCGCGACCAGCATCGCCGAGGTCATCAACCAAGCCCGCGCCTCCCGCCGCACCTTCTATGAGCAGTTCACCGACAAGGAGGACTGCTACCTCGCCGCCTACCAGCTCGCGACCGACTACGTCACCGGACGCCTCGCCGAAGCCGTAGAAGAACCACCGACCGAGCTATCCGAACGCCTCGCACGCATCTACGAGACCTACCTACGCGAGCTCGCCGCCTACCCACTCGCCGCCCGCGCGTTCATCCTCGAGATCCGCGCCGCCGGCGCACCCAGCCAACAACACCGCCGCGCCGCATACGACCAGTTCACCGAACTGATGCGCATCCCCGGCAGCGACGACAACCCACTGATGCGCACCGCCGTGATCGCCGCCAGCGACGAGCTCATCAGCCGCGAAATCACCGACAACGGCACCGAACAGCTACCCAGCCTGTGCCCGACGCTCGTCGAACTCGCCACCCGACTCCTCACCCCAACCCAGGACACCTCATCACACCGACCCCCGTGAGCAACAAGCCTCCGCGCGCTGGTCGCTCCCTGACAACAGTCCTGCCGGTCGCAGGGTTAAGCAACCCGCGCCCCGCGGCCGGTGCAGACGCAAACCCACAGCGCCGACCGATTGCTCTCGAACACGTGATCGACTCGGGCGCAAGCCCTGCTCTGCTCGTACGACGGGCATGTCGGGACCTCACCCCGAAAGCCCTGCTTGGCGCGGAACTCGGGGCCTGTCGCCGCGTCGACGACGCGCAGGGCGCCGGCACGACGGCAGAGGCGCCCTTCCCGCGCAAAGGGGGTGCGGGCCGACTCGGGGCCTCAGACCCGCTCGCGAATTTTGCAGGTCTCCTGGTCTGCCCGGCAAGCGTCCGTCATGCGTTCCCTGGTTTCATGAAATCGCGGTACTCCGGATCGATGGTCGCGACGACGAAGCGGCCGACGATGGGGCGAGTTGCGCTGCTGGCGAATTGGAGGGCTGAGCCGATCTCGGCGAGGAGACCTGTCGCGTAATCAAAGCGGGGCACGGGTCCTTCCGGCCACGAGCGGCAGCGCGTACACGCGGTGAATGGAAAGCAGGGCTTTCAGCCCGACGGCCGTCATGTCAGACGGGTCTAACGGCGCGCCGAGTTGCGCAAGTGGCGATCTGCGGGTCGCTCGCCTTCACCCCCGACTGGCCCTGCCTTCGTGTCCGCGCGGGTATCTTTCCGCAGACTTCCGCATTGCCCGGCGGATGCAGCGAGGTCACGCGCGCGTCAGCGTCGATGCTGCTAGCCCAGAGCGGCAGCCTGGTGTGGCGCGAGAGCGCGCGTACGTGGTGGCTGTCAGGGCTGCTTGAAGTGCGTTCTTGGGCGGCGTATGGTGCGTGTGGGCGCGATGGGGGTTTCGACCGTCGGCTGATCACGCCCGTGCGGCAGCTAGTGAGGAGGACGAGGATGACTGGGATTGTTGGTTTGGCGCGCGTGCGGCGGTTGTTGCTGTTGGTCGGGTTGGTGTTTGCGGTGGGCTTGTTGGCGGGCGCGGGGAGCGCGCTGGCGGCGCCGCCGGCGTTCACCCCGGTCGCGGGCTCCCCGTTCGCGACCGGCAGCGGCCCGCGCTCGGTGGCGTTCAGCCCGGGCGGGGGGCTGCTCGCGACCGCCAACGCGAACGCCAGCACGGTGTCGGTGTTCGCGGTCGGCTCCGGCGGGGCGCTGACCGCGGTCGCGGGCTCCCCGTTCGCGACCGGCAGCAGCCCGTTCTCGGTGGCGTTCAGCTCGAGCGGGGGGCTGCTCGCGACCGCCAACTTCGACGACAGCACGGTGTCGGTGTTCTCGGTCGGCTCCGGGGGGGCGCTGACCGCGGTCGCGGGCTCCCCGTTCGCGACCGGCGCGCACCCGTTCTCGGTAGCGTTCAGCCCGAGCGGGGCGCTGCTCGCGACCGCCAACGCGGTCGACAACTCGGTGTCGGTGTTCTCGGTCGGCTCCGGCGGGGCGCTGACCGCGGTCGCGGGGTCCCCGTTCGCGACCGGCCACCTCCCGGTCTCGGTGGCGTTCAGCGCGAGCGGGGGGCTGCTCGCGACCGCCAACGAGGACGCCAACACGGTGTCTGTGTTCTCGGTGAACTCTGTGACGGGGGCGCTCACCCAGGTCGCGGGGTCCCCGTTCGCGACCGGCAGCGACCCGTACTCGGTGGCGTTCAGCCCGAGCGGGGGGCTGCTCGCGACCGCCAACTCGAACGGCAACTCGGTGTCGGTGTTCTCGGTCGCCTCAGGCGGCGCGCTGACCCCGGTCGCGGGTTCCCCGTTCGCGACCGGCACCGAGCCGGCGTCGGTGGCGTTCAGCTCGAGCGGGGGGCTGCTCGCGACCGCCAACTTCAACGACGGCACGGTGTCGGTGTTCTCGGTCGGCTCCGGCGGCGCGTTGACCGCGGTCGCGGGCTCCCCGTTCGCGACCGGCAGCCACCCAATCTCGGTGGCGTTCAGCCCGAGCGGGGGGCTGCTCGCGAACACCAACTCGAACGACAACACGGTGTCGGTGTTCGCGGACTCGGATCTCGCGCTGACCGGCGTTCCGGCGAACATCACCGCCGACGCGACCGCTCCGACCGGGGCGGTCGTTCACTACACGCCGCCCACCGCCACCGATGAGGACAGCGCCGAGACCCCGACCGTGGGTTGTCTGCCCGCGTCGGGCTCCCTGTTCGCGATCGGGACGACGACCGTTACTTGCACGGCGACCGACACCGACGATGCCAACAGTCCGGTGACCGCGACGTTCACGGTCACGGTCAACGGCGCGCTGGCGCAGTTGCAGGACCCGCTGCTGAGCGACGTGAGAGCGATCCCTGCCTCGATCGGCAGGCTGATCCTGGTCAACGATGTCAACGGCATGATCCATGACCTCCAGGCCGGGAGGACCGCCACGGTCTGCTCTGATCTCAACTTCATGGAGCTTGTGGTCCAGGAGTGGTCCGGGGCGCTGATGACAACAGCCCAGGGCAACACGATCCTCGCCGACGTCAACCAGATCAGCGCCGTGCTCGGCTGCAACGCGACACCTACCTAGACGAGATCGGATGGGTCCGGCGGGCGCAACAGCCTCGCGTCCGCCGGACTGGACCCGGACTGCTGCAAAGATCGACAAGCAGCGGTACCGCTTGACCGCCCCCTTTCCCTGAAAGCAACAGCGCCCCGTCGGGGGGCGTCGGCGATACCTCCTTTCCTCGCGCGGCGCAAACTTCGCGCGGCTCGGCTCCGCGTCTCGCAATGCGCGGATCTCGCGCACTTCGGAGCTCGGGAACCTCCGGCGAGGCATCGGCCGACCGCTGAGGCATGCTTGCGGCGCGAAGCGGGGAAGGTGTCTGTGCGTTCGAGAAGCTTGTGCCGTTGCGGAAGCGGGGCCTACGCGCCGACGGCCGGGGCTTCGCCAGCTCGAGCGCTGGCCGCGGTTTATGCCAGGCCGTGTTGGTAGGCGTAGCGGACGGCTTGGGCGCGGTCGCGAGCGCCGGTCTTGTAGAAAATCCGGTTGATGTGGGTCTTGACCGTTGCGTTGCTGAGGACGAGCTTGTCTGCAATCTCGTTGTTCGAGAGCCCGGCGGCGATCAGCTTAAGCACCTCGACCTCGCGTGTCGTGAGCTCGTCAGGGAGGTTGGCCCCCGCCGCCGGCGCCGGTTCGCCGACGGGTGTCGACGGAGTCTGATCGAGGACGGCGGTGACGAGTCGCTGCTGGACGGCGGCGTCGAGGTGGGTCTGGCCGGCGAGCAGCGCCCTGATCGCGTGCTCGATCTCCTCGGCGGTAGCGTCCTTGGTCAGGTAACCGCGCGCCCCGGCTTGCAGCGCGGGGAACAGGAAATCGTCGTCGGCGTACGTCGTTAGTACGAGTACGCGCGTTTCGGGGAGCGAATCGAGGATCTGCCGGGTCGCCTCCGCGCCCTCGAGGCGTGGCATCCGCAGGTCCATCAGCACAATGTCGGGCCGCTCGCTGCGGGCGCGGTCGACCGCCTCGACTCCGTCGGCAGCGGTCGCCACGACTTCGACGTCGTCGATTAGGCCGAGCAGCATCGCCAGTCCATCGCGGACGACCGGCTGGTCGTCTGCGATCAGGACGCGGATCGTCACGCCGGTACCTCGATCTCGACCCGCCAGCCTTCGGCGGTCGGGCCGGCCGACATCCTGCCCCCGGCGCGCTCGACGCGCTCACGCAGCCCCTCCAGTCCCCGGCCACCACCCATCCCGTGGCGCGGAGGGGTGGCCGAGACCCCGTTGTCGACCGAAAGCCTGGTCCTCTCATGCTCGTAGCGCACGGTGACCGTCGTAGAGGCGCTCGGCGCGTACCGCGCGACGTTCGTCAGCGCTTCCTGCGCGCCGCGGTACAGCGCGAGGCTCGGATCGGCCGGGATCGTCCGGACCGAGCCCTCGATCCGCAGCGTGACGTCGAGGTTCATGTCGGCCTTATAGCTGTCGATCAGCGATGGAAGCTGCACGAGGGTAGGTAGTGGGTCTCCGCGCAAGGCGCCGACAGCCTGGCGGGCGTTGGCAAGTCCGGTCTTGACCAGCTCGCTGGCGCGGTCGATCGCCTCGCTGAGACGGGGCGCGGCGTGTTCGCGGTCGGCGAGCTTGCGCGCCCCCTGCAGCTGGATCGCGGCGCCCGACAATGAATGCGCGAGCACGTCGTGCAGCTCGCCCGCGATCCGGCCACGCTCGGCGATTGCCGCCGCGCGGGCCTGCTCATCGCGCGCATCCTCAAGCTCGGCCATCAGCAGCTCGGTCTGGTCCTGGCTCTCCCGAGACCGCTTGAGGAACTGCGCCACGACCCCGAGCAGCACCGTCACCAACACCTCGGCCGCGACGGCCGACGAGGAGCTCCCCGCGATCGCCGTGGCGACAGCGAGCGCGACGGTGATCGCGCCACCCAGTGCAACGCCTGGCTTGAACGGGAGCCGAGTGAGCGCGAAGAACACCGCCGCACCGGCCGCGAGGCCGGTGGCTCCCTTGAGCTGAAGCCCGCCAATCGCGACACCGGCGGCGCCCATGGCCGCGATCACGGCCGCCTGCAGCCAGAGGCTGCGCTCGGGGAAGCTGTCGCGGATCGCGATCAGCAGCGCCACAGCGAACACACACAGCGCGAGCGTCACCGCCAGTCCCTCGCCGTGCAGGCCAGGCACCGGGTGGCTGTTGGCGCTACCGAGCACCACCACGATGATCACCGCCCAGCCGAGCGGACGCAGCGACCGTCGCTGGCGATGCAGGCGCTCCTGAGCCCGCGCCCGAGCCTCACCAACCCGCTCGCTGTCCGGCCCTGAGCCTAGCTCTGATTCGGTCACCGCGGTGCGGACGATAGAACGCGACCCGGCCCGCCAGGAGCGGGCCGGAGAGTGTAACGTGGGAAAGTCGCTGGTCATGCCGCGGCCGGGATCGCGACGCTGGACCGCATCGCCTGGCGGCCACGGAGCTGGACGATCGCGATCCGAGTGCTGACCTCAAGCATCGCCATCAACACCAGCGCCACCGGCCACGCGGCGGCACCGATCTGGTGCGCAATGCTGAAACTGGCGACCGCGTGGTGCGCGCCGTGGGAGAGGGCGAACGCGAACACCATCCGCGAGCCGATCCCCGCGATCAACAGAGCGCCGGCAATCCAGCCCACCCGCGCGACCGCGAGACCATTCTCGCCGGCACGGACGTGCGTAGCGAAACCGCTGGCAATACCCAGCGCAAGGCCGACCGTCCCGAGTGCGCCGATCAGCACCAGATCGTTCCCAGCGGTCGGGATCGAGTGCACATACATATGCGCGACGTACGCGACGATCGCCAGCGGGAGGATCGCGCTACGAAGATCAAGCTCGCGCTCCCGAGCCTGACGGAAGACGATCAGAACAAACACTGCATTGATGAGGTAATCAGTAATGGTCATGGCCACCATGATCTGCCTCACGAGCCCCCGTGTCGTCGGCCCGAGGGTTGAACCACAGGTTGATTTCAGACCTCAACCCACGGGTTGACCAACCGCACATCCCCACGCCCCGAGGAACCGCGCCACCGAGATCGTCGGACACGGACTCGCCGGCACGGTCGCAATCGTTCCGCTCGACGCCCGCGAGCGGCCTACCCCAAGCAGCTGGACAATTCCGCCACCAAGCCGAGAGCGGGAGTCGCCAAGACTGCTCGTATCCGTGCGACCGAAACAAGAGCCGCAATACCTCGCGTCGCTCCCCTGCCGGGCCGTCGTGGCGCGTACGCAGCTGTCTCGCGCGCCGGGCTTAGCGACACGATGTGTGAGGTGGGAGAGACCCCATCGGGCATTGAAAGGAGCTCTTCCGTGCGGAGGCGCGGAAGCCTCGCGGCACGGCCCGAGCGTTTCCCAGGCGGGAGGTGCCGCGGTGGGCGGCTTTGTCAGCTCGAGGAGCGCGAACGACGTCGAGCCGAGCGCCCTTGCCTGCGTCCTCTCAGCGGCTGTGTCGCGAGTCGCGCGGCGCGCTTCACGCCACGTGCTGGCACCCCGACCGTGTTGCGGACCAGCTTCTGCACAGGTCTCATTCCGCTCCCTCCTAATGTCGGCCTCAAGGATGGATGAGATCGACCCAGTCGTCAACACCACTCGCGAGCACCCACGAGCGGCCTCGACACACCGCACGACGCGAGGCCGGCGACGCCGGCGACGGAAGCCCGCGGGCGAGGGAGAGCAGGCCTCCGGTGATGCGGGACCGGGCTCGCGCCTTTCGCCACCTGCGGGGCGCGTCCCGTCGTCCGCCCTCTCCGTCATCGGGACCACCGACCAGGAGTAGCGCGTTCTCATGAATGCAGGGAAGGCGCCACCAGCATTTACCGCGCCGATCCGGAGACCCGCAAACTTCGGAAGCAGGTGTCGGCTTGCTGCGCCGCTCAGACGTGCAATGCGCGGCAAGCGCGCCTCAGCCGTCGCCCAGGCGTCATCGACGCCATGAAGCGGCGGCGGGCCCCGAGATCCGCGCAACTCAGGTCTCTGCCCCCTGGGCGCGCATACACCTGCTCTCGAAATTTGCGCGTCTCCCGATCCTGGCTGAGGCCGCCGCTGCCGCGCACCTGCTTTCACGAAACGAGAGGTGTTTGCGGCCGATGCTCACCGCGACGGCGGCGTCGGCCGCGTAGCCAGACCCGGAGAGCGCGAAACTCAGGCCTGACGGTTGGTTCTCGCCCGAGAACTGCTTAGCGCTCAGCGCGGTAATCGGCCGGCGCACTGATCGGAAACACTCCGCTCGATGCGGGAGCGGCCAACTGGGGTTGCGGTCGCGAGGTCTTTTCAGTCGCCGGTCGGCTTGCGGCCCCAGGCGAGGAAGCGCACATGCTGCATCGCCACGACCTCCGGGTTGGCGAGGTGCTGGCGAGCCGTGGCGTCAAGCTCGTCCAGCTCGCGCTCATCGCTTGCGCCGAGCGCGAGGATCTGCGGGCGCATGGCCCGGACGAGGTCCGCGACGATCGTCCGTCGCGAGTGCCCGGCAGGATGAGCCGCGGCGCGGATATCAACGCCCACGTCTTCCAGACCCGCCTGCCGGTACAGCTCCCCGAGGCGACGGCCGATCAGCGGATCTGCGCCGTTTCGAGAGAACGCCACCATGAACAGCTCGTGCAGCCGATCGAACACTCGTTGGTGGGGGTAATAGATGCTGTGCTCGCAGTCGGGCTCGAGGCTGGCCACCCAGCCTCCCGGGCGAGTTAGGCGGACCATCTCGGCGAGCACCTGTTCTGGGTTGGGCACCGTGATCAGCAGCGTTCTGGTGTGAACAAGATCGAATGAGTCAGTAGGCAGGCCGGTGTCGCGAGCGTCGCCCTTGAGAATCTCGACGTCACCCATGCGTCGCCTTGCGACAAGCTCACGAGCCATTGCGACGTGAGCGGAATCGCCGTCTAGCCCAACGACCCGCCCCCCGGGCGACACCCGGGCATGAAGCAGCTCGATCACGCCGCGTGGGCCGCAGCCCAGATCGAGAGCGCTGCCACCAGGCCCCAGCTCGACTCGATCGAGCAGCGCCCTGCTTTCAGTCGCCAGCTCGTCGGCCTGGCGCTGCAAACGCTCGCTTTCGCTGCTGCTGCTCCCCAGGCTATAGACCGCGTTTGGATCGATCCCAGCCTCGCCGGTCGACGCCTTCGACCCGGCGGCACGTCCTACTTCCGCGCGCGATGTGGTCTCCGCCATCACACAACTCCCCGGTCGAACTCGCCCCAATCCTACCTCCCCGGCCGCCGACCGCACCGGAGCTGTGCAACCGCTGTCTATCGACCCCACCCTTCACCGGGGCTCGAGTCAAACCGGGAGGAAGCTCCAGAGGTGGTGGCGGAAAAGTGCGGTTGCCTCGCCGAGTGACCGTGGTCGCTGGCCCGGATCTCGCGGACTTAAGGTGCCACACCCCGGCTCGCCAGCGGCTGTTGGCGAGCCTGATGAGGTCTCGATGGACCTACGTCTGCTGCTCGTCCTTGTCGGGAAGCTCGTCGGCGTGACGAACGATCACTTTCCATTCACCGTCTTCCAATCGGTACACCTGGGTGCACCGAAGCACCCGGTGGTAAGTGCGACCGTCTTTCGTGCGCTCCATATGCTCGAGGTCAACGGTGCAAGCTAAGTCTTCACCGACGACGGTTAGGACGTTCTCCGCGCGACGATCGCTCGCTCCGATGCCTGCGCTCGCCCAATCCAACCGTTTCGCGATCGCCTCGAACCCACGATCGATGCCGCCGAACGCGCCCATGATGACCGTGTCGTCTGCGCGCGACCACAGGGCCTTGAAAGGCTCCGGCCTGCCCTCAACCAGGTCGCGGAGCGCGGCCTGACACTTCTCGCGTGCCTCATCCCAGGACTCATGCATCCGAGTCTCCTCAGCCGACCGTGATTGGCGACAACGATATCCGGAGGGACGCCCGATATCAGGCGGAGACGCCCAACGTGCTTCTTGCGCGACCCGCCGGAGCTCCCGCTTCGACCAAGCGCCAGGCATCGACCCGGAAAGGACACGCACCCGCTACACGCGGATCTCGAGTGCATCATGTCTCGGTCCGCCTGGCGCGGCGCGCGGGGCCACCGCTGAGGCACGGATCCCGCGCAAACGGAGGCTGCGCCCGTTGCGGCCGAGCTGCGCGTCGCAAGACGACAGCAGGGGCCGGCGGTCGACTCGACAGCGGTGATGGGTTTGCTCACCGCGGGGCCGGCCCACCGCGGGTCGGTGCACACGCTCAGGCCGCGAAGCCCTCGATGACGCCGTATGGGAAGGTCACTAGCTCGATCTTGCCGAGCCTCAGACCGGCGGCTTCGAGAAGCCTGCCGTATTCGGCGTTGGTGCGTTCCTGACCGCCGGTAATCACGAGCATGTTGATGTCGCTCAGGAGAGTGGGGACTGGGTCGCCGCCGTCTTCGGGAATCAGGCGCTCGACGATCAGCACCCTGCCGCCGGTTGCCATCGATCGGCGGCAGTTGGACAGGATCTCGATACAGCGCGAATCGTCCCAGTCGTGCAGCACATTCGCCATCATGTAGCAGTCCGCCCCCTCGGGCACCCGCTCGAAGAAATTCCCAGCAACAACTTCCCAGCGATCCGCGTCGATCGCGCCGAGCACCGCCCCGACACGAGCTGCGACCGGCGGGATCTCGAGCAGTATTCCGTGCAGGTGCGGGTGCCGTCGCAGGATCTCGGCCAGTAGCGTGCCGTTGCCGCCACCAATATCGACGAGCGTGCGAGCGTCTGAGAAGTCGTAGGTATCGGCGACGCTGGGAGCCAACGCGGCGGTGCGCTCGGACATCGCGGCATCGTGGACCGCGGCGGCCTGCGGGTGCTGCGAGACGAACTCGAAGACGCCCTGCCCGAATTCGATGTCGAATCCGGGTTTGCCCGTTCTGATCGTCTCCACGATGTGCTGGAACGAGCGCACGCCGCCGAGCGTTTCGCGGAAGGTGGCCCACAAGCGCATGCTCGCGGGGGCATCGCCACGCAGGAGCTCCCCGACTGCCGTCAAGCCGAACGCGCGCGAGCCGTGCTCCTCAAACATCCCCAGCGACGCGAGCATGCGAAGCACGCGATACAACGACGGCTCGTGAGCGCCCGTGGCCCGCGCCAACTCACTCGAGCTCGCAGGACCCTCGGCAAGGAGATCCGCGATCCCGAGCTCGGCCACCGCATAAACGCACCGCGAGATATGAATCCCCCAAATCATCCGCAGCAGCGCCGCCGCTGCCGCGCGATCAGCCTCGCCGCGACCCGGTGTCATCCCTTGCACACCACGCTCAACCAACGGATCGACCGGGTCGATCGTGCTCATACCCAGCTCGCTTCGCTTCCGTCCAAACCTTCCGACCGCCTCTAGTGTCGCTGCCGCGCCGCCGACCAGTCAAGCGTGCCGCGGCGAACCACGGCACCGGCAGCGTCGCTCACCGAGTGGAACCCACAAGACACAGGTCCGCCGCCGCGGGGATAGTTGCGCCGATCGGAAAAGCGGGTGTCTGCCCGACCGAGCCGCGGAACCTGCTCATCGCCACCTGAGAGGCTCGCCGCGTCGCCCGGCGTCGAATGCGTCGCCGATCAGTCTGACGCCCCTGCTTTTCAGGATCCACCGGTAGACGCGATTTGTGGGCGCGCGACGGAGTGGCGGCCTCGCTTTGATGCCCCGAGAGGTCTCTTGGCCGCGGAGGTCGCGTCCCTGCTCCTCGCCAATTGCGCAACCGGCGCCCGTCGCCGGCGGAGGGATCATCCCGACGGCCCTGCTTTCCCGCGACAGCTGGGCAGCGTCAACGTCCGATTGGCGTCGTTGCGCGCCATCCTTCGCCGGCATTGCGCGTCTCTTGCCGCTGGCGACCACGGACCTGCTCGGCGGATGGCACGTTCGCGTTGCAGAGGCCCATCGACCAACGAACTGTGCACGCACCGGCGATGAGCACCATTCGTCGTGCGGCTCGCCTGTCGCACCAGATGTGTCCGCGAAAGATTCGCGCATGCCCCCCGCTAGACGGACGGCCCTGCGCCCGATCCTAAGTCGCTCCCAGTCGCCAGCGCCGCCGGCGATGCGGGCTCCCCCTGGCCTAGGACGTCGTCGATTAGCTTGAGGCGTTCTGCTGCCTGCTCGGGCGTCTCTACAGGCTCCTCCGTTGTCGAACGCTGCGCGACAACGTGTTCCGGCGAAGGTCGCGGGAAATCGGGCTCGGCCACCGGCGCCGTCTCGACGGCCACCGACTCCTCGTCGACGTTCTCAATGACCGAGGGGAGTACGGGAGCGTCGTCCGCCACGACGCGTTCAGCGGCAATGAACTGCGGGGCGGTCAGGCCGATCTCGGTTGCCAGGCGCCCCAGGTGGCTGGCCGCGGCGTCGCCGGCCAGGTAGCGGACCTGTGCATACCGGCCGGCCGCGATGGAGGCCTGCCAGCCCTCAAGAGCCACCCGTTCACGTCTCGGGTTTGACTGTCTCTGAACCACCAGCACCGCCACCGGCAGCCTGCCGTCGGAGGTGGGCCAAAAGACCAGGTCCGGGAGCCGGCGGCTGCGGCCGCCGCGCTCGTTGGTGATCTCCGCGGCCCACTCACCTGGTGCCAGGGCGAGCCCGCGGCTTGCAATCCACTGATGGCCGGCGCGCTCGATGTCAGCGGCCGCCCACGCGACCCGAATGCTGCGCAGGATCTGCGGTGAGAACGGGTTCGGGGCGCGCGGCGCTGGTAGCTCGCCCAGCCCAACGCCATCGAGCCCCGCCGGGGTCATCCACACCAGCATCCCGTCGCCGCGTAGTGCCGGTGTCCGCGTACACCATCCGACCTGTTCGAGCCTGGCCACATGCCTGCGTACCACCCGATCCACCAGCCGCAACCCGTGCCCGACCGCCGGCATTGGCACCACTCCCAGCCTTCCGATGAATCGCCCTACCCGTATCGACCCGGGCCCGATGTCCACCCCGCGCTCAACCACCCACTACCTGCCTTGACTCGCCCACGCACGACTGGCCGTCCGCCCCGCTATTACCCCACCAGACACCGGGTCTTGACTGGAGCCCGACTACCCGCCCTAAAACACCTTTCAAATCACTACGTGGGGGGCGGGTAGTCGGGATCCACAAAAGGACCCGAGTGGCGCCAAACCTCAGTGAGGACGGGGCGGACGGCCAGCCGCCCGGTCCGCAAACTATGGAATCGCAGTCTGTACTTCTTTCCACAGTTCGCGGACCACCTAGCGGACCCCACGAGCACCGCGATGGCTCGCGACACGACTTCACGAGCAGCTCAGCGAGCATCCGGCGGCGACTCAGCTGCGCCGTCGGTCAGCGGCGCACGTGCCGGCCGGTTCTCGATCGCGTCGGCAACACCGCTCATCGCACTCGCGAGGTCACTCAGAGCGCTCGCCACTGCACTGCCGGAGTCGCCTTCCAACGCAATTCCGAGACGCGCGACGACGCGGTCGACGCGATCCCATGCGTCCTTCGGCCCCGGCCGAGCGCCGCCGGGACGGAGCTCGTACGAGAGCGTCATCCCGTTCGAGTCCGGGACCGGCTTCCACGCGAAGCTCGGGTCGTCCATGCACTCCCTGATCGAGGCGGCGCGGCTCGCCGCCGCCTGGGCGATGTGGCGGACGCGATTGGCGAAGCGAGCGTCCGGCGGAGCCATCCGACTCTGCTCGAGCGCGATCTCCCACTCGTACTCGGCCATCGCGTAGTCCTGGTCCTGCCGCTCTCGCTCTTCCTTAATGGCCTCCTCGGCCAGCTGGTCCAAAAGGTCCGCCGGGCGGTCGTCGGGCTCGAGGATCTCAGCGCGCCGGGGAGCTGGCGGCGGGGGGAGGGCGATAACGCCGTCGTCCTGCTCCAGCATCCTCGCCAGCTCCGAACGTCGGACCAACCACTTTCGCTGCCCGGCGCGCGTCGCCTTGAGCTGGCCCTTTGCAATCCACGAGCGGACGGTCACCGGTCGAACGCGCATCTCCTCCGCGAACTCCGCGATCGTCATCCAGGGGTCGTCATGTGGGTCGGACTCGTGATCGGTCACTCGGTCTCCTGGTTTGGCGCCAAGCTATTAGCGCTCTCGGCGCTATTAAGCTACCATGCGATCGGTCATCCGCCAACGAATCAAGCAGGGTTCTCGGAAGTCGTCAGATGTTCGCCCGGTCCAAGTCGTCAGCCGCGTCGATGAGCAGGTTCCTGTGAGTGGGCGTGCCCGAGCGCAGCGGCCGGTCGCGCCAGTGGAGCGGATCCTCTACACGCGCGAGGAGGCCGCTACAGCGCTGGGCATGAGCGTCGACACATTCGAGCGGCGCGTGCAGCCGTTCATCCGCGTTGTGCCCTGCGGAGCGCTCGTCCAGGTGCCGCCTGACGAGCTGCGGCGCTGGGCTCGTGACAACGCTCGCTCGTTCTTCAAGCAGACCGCCTGATGCCGCCTGACCCGGGCGTAGGCTGGATGGACCCGGATCAGGAGACCGTTTTGCCCGAGTACCGCAAGACCAAGACTGCAGGCCTCTACGTGCGCCACCAGGCGCGATGCCCCGCCGGCGGCGGCGACGGGGCCCGATGCCGCTGCCAGCCCTCCTACCGCGGTCGCCGCTGGGATTCGGGCAAACAGGAGATGGTCTGGTCTGCGACGTTCCGAGACCGAGCTGAGGTCCTCAGCTGGCTCGCCGCAACGCTCAAAGGCCGACAGGCCGTCGCCGAGGCCGAGGCCGCCGGGCCGACGTTCCGCGAGCTGGCTGATGAATGGCTCGACGGTGTCCACACTGGTGCCGTCGGTCGGCGCCGAGGGAAGAAGGGCACGGGGTATTCCCCGACCACGCTTGAGGGCCACGAGCGCTCGTTGCGATACGTCCTGACGCCCGAGTTCGGAGGCCGGCCGGCTGGCGAGATCGACGACCGGGAATGGCAGACCTGGGTTGATCGATTGAGCCGAGAGGGCCTGTCGCGCTCGCGCATCGCGAACCACCTGGCCGTGGCACGCGCGATCTACGGCTGGGCGAGCCGACCGACCCGCCGGATCGTCGAGCGCAACCCGCTCCTCGCTATCGAGCTGCCGCCGAACGACGAGAAGCCGCGCACGAGAGTCGCCAACGCCGATGAGGCAGCCGCCCTCATCGCCGCCTTGGATCCCGCCGACACGGTTCCGAATGCCCTCGCCTTCTATGCGGGCTTGCGGCGGGCTGAGATCAAGCGGCTCGATTGGCCCGACGTCGAGCTCGACGGCTACCGCCTCGTCGTCCGCAAAGCCAAGAGCCGCGCAGGGACAGGCCGGCGCCCGCCGATCGCCGAGCCGCTGCGGCCGATCCTGCTCGGTGAGTTCATGCGGCAAGGGCGGCGGGAGAGCGGCGCGGTAAGCGCCGTCTCGGTGATGTCGGGCAAGATCGCCGAGCGGGCCCGCAAGCGCTGGGCGGCCGCCGGGCTCGAGCCGATCACGCTGCACGAGTGCCGCCACACGTACGCGAGCTTCCTAATGGCCGCCGGATACACGCTCCGCGAATTGATGGAGTACATGGGACACAGCTCGCTCCAGGCGACAGAGCGCTACGTGAAGCTGCTTCCGCCGCTCGATGAGACCGACCCGGCAGAACGGCTCAACGCCTACCTCCGCCGCCGGGCCACCGGTGCGTGACATGACGCCAGCCGGCTGCGACACTTAACTCGTGCGTGAAGGAGCGACACTGAGGCTCGACAGCGGCGCGGAACTGCGTGTCGACGTGGAGACCGATGATCTCGACAGCAACGAGATCGTCGTGCGACGATCCGCGGACGGCGCCCAGCCGACGCTTGCGGACCGGCTTGCTGTCCTCGACGACATCATCGCGACCGGCAGACCCCATCCTGCCGGCACCACGGACGCGTGGCTCGCGCACGACCGCGAGCACTGAGTGCCCGGCATCTACGTCGACACGTCGGCGCTTGGACGAGTGGTGCTGCGTGAGGCCGACGCGCCGGCCATCCGCGCCGTGCTCGCACGGTTCGATCCTTGGTACGCCAGCGAGCTTCTGAAGGTAGAACTGCGGCGCTTGGGGCGACGTGAGGCCGTCGAGGCGCGGGCGGAGCGGACGCTTTCGCTCGTGACACTGTCGGGACTGACCAGCGCGGTGCTCGAGCAGGCCGCCCGGATCGATCCGGCCAACGTCCGGTCACTGGACGCGATCCACTTGGCCACGGCGATCAACCTCCACACCGCCGGCGACATCGCTGCCGTCCTGACCTACGACGGCCAGCTCCAAGACGGGTGTCAACACCACGGCATCGCGGTCGAGGCGCCGACCCCGTAGCGCTCGATCGCGGGCCCTCATACTCCCGAGTGTGACCGACGACGACGGACCCGCGATCGAGGAGCCCCGTATGCCCGAGGCGGAGCGTCGGGGCCTATTGGCCCGGCTCGCGGAGCGGCTGGTCGACCCGGACGGGTTCGATTGGGAGACGCTTGAGAACATCGAGCAACTGACCGCGCGAGACGAGCCGACGGAGGAGGAGCGCCGCCGGGCGCTCGCGTGGTGGAAGACGTGCGATCTGCCTCGGCGTGACGCGAACGAGCGTTAGCTACGCGTGCACCCCGGCTGACGAAACAGTCCAATCTGCCGTCCAAAATCGCCCGAATCGCCCGTAAACACTGGGAAAACTGGCGGAATCATAATCCGCGTGTCGGGGGTTCGAGTCCCTCCTCCGGCATCACAGGTTTCATCGGGAATCGCCTGCATCTAAGGGCTCCTGACTTAGTTTCTGAAGGCTTTGGGTTGGTTATGTAGAACTGGGGGTTGTGGTCGATGAGCGCGCCATCGGTGAGAGGTATCGGCTGTTGAACGCGCAAGGGGTGTTGGATGAGCGCACGCGGCGGTTGTGGGCCGCGGCTGAGGCGCGCTCGGCCGGCTACGGCGGTATCGCGGCGGTGGTCAGGGCTACGGGGATCTCGGAGTCGACGGTGCTGCGCGGTCTGGAGGACCTGGACTCTGAGGAGCGGCCGGCGCCGGGGAATGTGCGCCGGCATTCGGGCCGCACGCCGATCCTTGAGCGCGAGCCGGGGCTCGAGGAGGACCTGGAGCGGCTGGTGGATCCGGTCACCAGGGGGGATCCGGAGTCGCCGTTGCGGTGGACGTCGAAGAGCGGCGCGAAGCTCGCCGAGGCGCTACGGGACATGGGCCATGACGTCGTGGAGCGCACCGTGCTCAGGCTGTTGAAGGCCAAGGGCTACAGCCTGCAGGCGAACAAGAAGACGCGCGAGGGCGCGCAGCACCCCGATCGCGACGCGCAGTTTGCGCACATCAACGAGACGGTCACTGCAGCGATCCAGGCTGGCGAGCCGGTGATCAGCGTGGATGCCAAGAAGCGCGAGTTGATCGGCGATTTCAAGGCGGTGGGCCGTGAGTTTGAGCCCAAGGGCCGGCCGGTCGAGGTTCGCGGGCACGACTTCAAGGACAAGCAGCTCGGGCACGCGATCCCCTACGGCGTCTACGATCTCGCCACCGATGAAGGATGGGTGAGCGTCGGGGTCACCAGCGAGACGGCGCAGTTCGCGGTCAACACGATCATCAGCTGGTGGGAGCACCTTGGCAAGGCCCGCTACCCCACCGCCCAGACACTGACGATCACCGCCGACTCCGGCGGGTCCAACAACCCGCGCACCCGGCTCTGGCGCTACGAACTGCAGCGCCTCGCCAATACGATCGGGCTGAACATCCGCGTCTGCCATTTCCCGCCCGGCACCTCGAAGTGGAACAAGATCGAGCACCGCATGTTCAGCTTCGTGAGCCTCAACTGGCGCGGCAAGCCGCTCGAGAGCCTCGAGGTGATCATCAACCTGATCGCCGCGACGACAACCAACACCGGCCTCAAGCTCTACGCCCGCCTCGACGACCAAGCCTACGAGCGAGGCATCGACGTGACCGACGACCAACTCGCCGAGGTCAACATCACCAGACACGCGTTCCACGGCGACTGGAACTACACCGTGATCCCTTCACTCGCTCGGTCGTGAGCCCTAAAGGGCTTTCGGCCCGTTTCCCTGGACGTGGATCGGTGCCCTACGAATCCCTACGAACGTCAACGGTGCTGACAAGTGTGTCCATATTTGTGTCCACATTTCGACGCGCTGTGACACCGCAAGGACGATGAACAGCGCGCCGGGCGCCGCGGCGCACCTGAGTTCGAGGTTCGTCTTGACTCGCTTAGCGAGTGCTCGAGCCGACCTCGGTCGCCAGATATGCCTCCAGCTTCGACCGTTCGGTCGTGCCGCGTGGGACCGGGAGGTTCTTGATGTAACGCGCGGTCGTCCCGAGGTCAGCGTGGCCGAGGTACTCCTGGATTTGCTTCAGGTTGTACCCGGCCGCCATCAGGAAGCTCGCGTACGTGTGGCGCGCCTCATGCAGTGTGATCCGGTTGAGGTCGGCCTTCTTCCAGACCGCATCGGCCCGCGCCTGCCACTTGCCGGAGTGGACCGAGCGGGCGACGATCCGCCCACTGGTTGGCTGGCCCTGACGCATCCACTCCTGCCGCAAGATGGTCTTGAGCGGTCCAACCATGGGAATGCGGCGGCCCTCTCCGGCCTCGCTCTTCGACGCCGCCACCATGACCTCGTCGGCGTCCCAGAACACGTGCGACCACTCTGCGCGACCGATCTCACTGCGCCGCATGCCGGTGTAGAACGCCAGCGCCCACCCGGCCCGATCGCTCGACTCTTGCGCCCGGCAGCTGTCGCACGTCTTGTACAGCTCGCGCCGACGCACCTTGCCCACCAGGCTGTCGCTGACGCCGAATCGTCGAGCCAACGAGATGGCGCTATCGGACGACGAGCGGATCTCCAGTACGCTGTCCCAGCGCAGGGCGCTCGAAACCTCGACGGCTGCCACGGCCTCGACGAGCATGGCTGCTTCCTCCTTGGTGGCGACTCGCTCGCGCGGCTTGCCATCGTTGGCGGGCATCGCAAGCTCTCGCGTCGGGTCAGCCGGCACCAGCCGGCGGTTGGCTCGCTTCGCGAAGGCGTACACATGCCGGATCACCGCCAA
>CAWGQT010000007.1:0-92194 GCA_963824755.1 uncultured Solirubrobacterales bacterium
CGGCCGCGAGGCCGGCGGGTCGTTCATCAACCCACCGCTGGCCCCAGCGTCCGCCGCTCCGGGCGGGAGCCTCGTTCGTTGATCCGCCCGGTAGCTGGCCGGGACGGGGCGCTGTCGCGGCCTGGACTTTCGCCCCTTAGAGCGTCAGCTTGAAGACCTGGTCGTACCGGCCGCCGGAGAGCTTCCTGCTCAGGACGACTCCGGTTGCGCCGGCGTACCTGCCAGTTCCCCCGAGGACCGGCCGCACGAACGTCTTGCCCTCCAGCAGATTCTTGCCGGTCAGCGGGTAGGCGGCGAGGCCACCGATCACGATCTCGCTGCCATCCCCGAATTGGTAGGTCAGCATGCCCTGCACGGTCTCCATCCCGTGCTCGATCTTGATGTCGGTCTGGGTGCCGCGCAGCCTCCCGATCACGCGCTGAGAGCTCGGGGAGATGATCGTCGCGTCGAAGACGTAGACGTCCCCGGGACTCTTGCCCTTGGGTGGAAAGTCGAGCGTCTCGATGTGCGGTCTCGCGGTCATGATGTGGACGACGCGGACTTTGCTGCCCGACGCGAAACCAGCCGCGACGCCGGCGAGAACCAGGACGGTGGCGCCAAGCGCCACCAGCGAGAGCCTGCGCAATTTGGGTGACATGGCAGGAGTTGTTCGCGCACGGCCGAACGACTCCTCCTGACATGCAAAAACGGGATCACCCCTTTCGGGTGAGCCGGGGCGGCATAGGGCGTGCGAGCGTAAACCCACCGATTGCACGCCTAGAAAGGAGCAGCGATGGAAGGACCTAGAGGGCTCGGCCGCGCCATTTTTGCGGCGGTGTTCCTGATGATCAGCGGTGTGCTCAACGTGATCTACGGGATCGCCGCGATCAGCAACGCGCACGTCTTCTCGGCCCACAACAGCAACCAGTACGTCTTCGGCAACCTCAAGACCTGGGGTTGGATCGCGTTGATCCTCGGGATCCTCGAACTGCTCGCATCACTTTCGCTGTTCGGGGGCGCCACGTTCGGGCGATGGTTCGCGATCTTCGCGGCTTCGCTCGTGGCGATCGACTCACTGCTCGACATCCCGGCCTATCCACTGCTGTCGATCGCGATCTTCGCGATCAGCCTGTGGATCATCCACGGGCTCATTGTGTTCGGCGAGGACACCCGCGCCGCAACCTGACACGTGTAGTCCGGTCTAGCCGCGGCCGCTTGGCTCGGTCGTGGCTAGACCAGACACCGTCACAACCTCGGGCCGGCTCTTGCCCTTCAGCGACAGCTCCCGGCGAACTCCACCGATCGCATACGAGCCGCCGCGCTCGCTGACCCGGCGGGAGATCACGATCTCGCCGCTCCCGGCAGCGGCTTGCAGACGGGCTGCCGTGTTGACCGCGTCCCCGATCGCGGTGAAATCCTTGACTTCGCCGGATCCGACGTTGCCGACATAAGCCTCGCCGAATTCGAGCCCGATACCGAGCTCCACCCAGGGCCGACCGCTGCCGTACCCGGCTGCAGCAAGCAGTGCCCGCGCGTCGGCGATCATGTGTTCCGCCGGCTCGCCCGGAAACACGCGCGGCAGGTACAGGGCCATCACCTGGTCGCCGACCAGCTTGTCGATGATCGCGTGCTGGCAGAGCACCTCGACCGCGGTCGCGTAGAAGCGGTTCAAGAGCGTCGCCACAGCGTCGGGTGCCTGTCCCTCGGCGAGTGCCGTGAAGCCGCGCACGTCCGCGAACAGGATGCCGACCTGCATCGAGACGCCGCCCATCGGTGCCTTCTCGAAGCAGGCACTGCAAAGACGGGGGTTCTTCCGCGAGGGGCCGAAGCCGAGCCGGCTCATCACGCGCCCGCCGAACCCTCCATACGGCGCAAAGCAAACCGCGCACCGTGGATCGCTCGGCAGCCGGCGCATCAGCCCCATGAAGCTGCGCACGCGGTGCGTCTCGAGCATCCGGAAGAACTCGACGTCGTGCGGATTGCCGACTTCGTTCCCGGTCATGTGGCACACCATAGGACGGAGCGGGCCAGACCGTATGAGGCGTTTCCCTCATTTTCGCCGCCCACGCCCAGCGCGAGTGTACTGTCGACTTGTGAACGGGGCAGTGGATCGGGCGCACGTACGGCTGGCCGAGCTCGTCGCGGCGCTGTCGTTGGGCATCGATCTCGGCTTCGGGCAGCCGATGGAGCACGTGCTGCGCCAGTGCCTGATCGCGTTACGGCTCGCCGAGCACGTCGGGCTCGACGAGCAGACGCGCGCGGACGTGTATTACACGGCACTGCTGATCAACGTCGGCTGCCACTCCGACGCGCACGAGCAGGCGAAGTGGTTCGGCGACGACATCGCCTTGAAGTCCGGCAAGTACGAGTACGAGTTCCGCAGTCTGCGTGGCACCGTCGCCGGAATGCGGCTGATCGGGTCTGGCAACCCGCCACTGCACCGCTTCCGCGTCGGGCTCGAGTTCGCCCTCTCGGGTCATCGCGAGGTGGACGGGATGATCGCCCACCACGCGGCGATCGCGAGGACATTTGGCGAGCAGTTGGGACTGTCCTCGCAGGTCCTCGAAGCGCTCGGAGGCGCCTACGAGCAGTGGGACGGGCGCGGCTGGCCGGGCGACAGGAAGGGCGAGGAGGTGCCGCTCACGGCGCGGGTCGCTCAGCTCGCGGAGTTCGCCGAGGTCGCGTGGCGGGTCGGCGGGGTGCAGGCTGCACGCGATCTGGCCCGCAAGCGCGCGGGGAAGCAGTTCGATCCCCAGCTCGCGGCCGTGATCGTGCGCGACGGGGACGCGGTCCTCTCAGGGCTCGACACCGTCTCAACCTGGGATGCGGTGATCGGCGCCGAGCCGGCGCTCGCTGTCGTGCTCTCGGGCGAGCGCTTTGACGCGGCGCTCGAGGCGATCGCGAACTTCGTGGACCTGAAGTCGCCATCCATGCTGGGACACGCCCGGGCAGTTGCCGACCTCGCCGCGGCGGCCGCCGCAGGCGTGGGGATGTCCGAGTCCGAGCTGCGCACTATCCGGCGCGCCGGGCTCGTCCACGACCTCGGACGCCTCGGCGTTTCCAACTCGATCTGGGACAGGCCCGGACCGCTCGGGCCGGGCGAGTGGGAGCGCGTGCGGCTGCATCCTCACATCACCGAACGGATGCTGCATCAATCCCAGGCGCTCGCGCCACTGGGCGCGATCGTCGTGCAGCATTGCGAGCGGCTGGACGGCTCGGGATACCCGCGGGGGCTTACCGGCCACGCGATCTCCCGTCCGGCGCGAATCCTGGGCGCCTCCGATGCCTACCAGGCAATGCGCGAGCCGCGGCCCTACCGCCCGGCAAGCCCGCCCGATCAGGCGGCCACCGAGCTTCGCTCCGAGGTCAAGGCCGGGCGGCTGGACGGCGACGTGGTCGAGGCCGTGCTCGGTGCCGCCGGTCACCGCGTGGCACGCCGGCGTGAAGGACCGGCCGGCCTCACACAGCGCGAGGTCGAGGTTCTGAGACTGCTCGCGCGCGGTCTTCCCAACAAGGAGATCGCCCAGCAGCTCGTGATCTCGCCCAAGACGGTCGCCAACCACATCGAGCACATCTACGCCAAGATCGACGCCTCGACGCGTGCGCGAGCGAGCCTGTTTGCGATGCAGCACGGCCTGCTGCCCGAGGAGGACTTCGCCGAGGTTCCGGCAGCGCTGACTCGCGCCAGCCGATAGCAAAGATGGGTCGAACGCCCCATGCGATGGGGCGGGACCGCGCCTACCTTGATCCGTACTCGACGACCACTGAGGAGGTGGAACAGATGAGCCTGTGGGGCCGGATCTTCGCTGCAACCTACGACCGCGCACTGGCCAGGACGGAGAGGTCCGGGCTCGCCGCGCACCGGCAGACGCTGCTGCACGCTGCCGGGGCCGACGTGCTCGAGATCGGAGCGGGTACGGGAGCAAACCTTCCCTACTACAACGGGGCCGTGCGCACCCTGACGTTCACCGAGCCCGAGCGACCGATGATCCGCCGCCTGGAGAAGCAAATCCAGCAGCAAAAGCCCGCTGCCAAGCTGCTTCGCGCTCCGGCCGAAGACCTTCCTTTCAACGACGGGAGCTTCGATGTCGCCGTGTCGACGCTTGTGCTCTGCACGGTCGACGACCAGCGCCGCGCGCTGGACGAGCTTCGGCGGGTGTTGCGACCCGGTGGCAGGCTGCTATTCATCGAGCACGTCCGCTCAGACGACGAGCGCCTGGCGCGCTGGCAGGACCGAATGATGCCGCTCAACGTGCGCATCGGGCACGGTTGCCACTGCAATCGCCCGACGCTCGAAGGCATCCGCGGCGCAGGTTTCGAGATCACCCAGCTCGGACGCGACACGCTCAACCACGCGCCCCCATTCTTGCGCCCGCTCGTCGTGGGAGTCGGCGAGCGCGGGTGATTCTCAGACCTCGGCCACGAGGTCCTCGACGTCCGCTGGCTCGCTTGTCAGGTCGATCTCGGCGAGCGTGCTGTTACGGGCCTTGGAAATCCGCTCGTACCGCTTGTTGAACTGGTTGGCGGCGTAGCCGCTGAACTCGTCGACACGCAGACCGAATGGGCTGATGCCGCCTGGGTAGATCTCATATCCGGCCCGGATGATCGCCTCGGTCAGCGGGCGCAGCTCGTTCATCCGTTCCTCGATCGTCTCCCACACCGACGGGTCCTCCGCCACCAGCCGGCTCAATAGGTAGACGCCATACGCGATGTGCCGCGACTCGTCGCGCTTGATGTTGACAAGGCCTTCGCAGAGCCCCGGCATCAATCCGTTAATCGCGAGCGACCGGTGGTAGCTCTGATAACCGGTCTCGGCGAGGACCCCCTCGATGATCATGTTGTAGGTAACAGAGGCGCGGGCCAGCGCAACCGGTGAGGAGTCCTCGAGTAGGGCGTTCATCGCCGCCGGCAGCTCGACGTCGAACAACTGGACCGAGGGCGGCGGGGCAGGCGGGAGCCTCGGTGATCCCGCCACCTCGCGCAGCCAGCGGCTGAAGAAGTCGGTGTGTTTGGCCTCCTCGAACAGGAACGTCGTCAGAAACATCTCCTCCTCGAGGCGGCCCTCCCGGGCGATCACCATCACCAGCGGCAGGAGATCGATCGTGACTGCTTCCTCGCCGCCGAGGAACCGCGCGGTGAGGCGCAGAATCGCCTTGCGCCGCTCGTGGTCCATCGACTCCCAATCGATCCGGTCCTGAGAGAAGTCGATCTCGGATGGGTTCCAAACCCCGAGGCGCTTGGCCTTCTCATACAAGCGCATGGGAAACGAGTCGGTGCGCAGCACCGTGGGCGCTGAGTAGTTACGGGCGGTGGCGGTCATCTCTCTCTCCTGCAGGCGATTCGCTATGTGTGCGCGAGCGTAATGGTTACACGCGGCGCGAGCCGTTAAAGACTCACCTGCGAGCCCAGCACCACCGTGCGGTCGCCCGGCAGCCCGAAGTGCTCGATCGGGCTGGAAGCGTTCCGCGCCATCGCGATGAACAACTTCTTGCGCCACGCCTGGATCATCGGAGCGTCGGTCGGGACGATCGAGATCCTGGTCGCGAAGTACGAGGCGTGCTCGAGGTCCAGATTTCGCTCGAGCAAGCCCTTCTTGCGGCACGCCTCGAGCGCTTGTGGCACATTCAGCTTGTCGTGATAGCCGTTGCGGATCGTCACGTGGAAGACCTTGAACAGGCCGTGACCGAGCATCTCAACGGAGTACTTCCCGGAGCTTTCGATGTGCGGAATGCTGACCGTGTCGACCGAGACGATCACGACCTTCTGGTGAAGCGTGTGGGTGTGGTTGACCGCAGCGCGCAGCGACAGCGGCGTCGTGTCCTTGTCGCGGCACATGAACACCGCCACCCCCGGCACCCTGATGAGCGGGGGCTGCCGAGCGACAAGCCCGTCCAGGAACTCGTTCAGCGGTCCCTCCTGCGCCACCCTGTTGCGGGTGACCACTTCCTGGCCACGACGCCAGTTGATCATTACCATCGAAATGACGAAGCCGATCAGAAGCGACAGCCACGCTCCGTGCCCGACCTTGGCAATGTTCGAACTGAAGAACGCGATTTCCATCGTCAGGAACAGCACCGCGACCGGTATCAGGCGACGCTTCGGTGTCCCCCACAGCAAGCGCGCGACGGCGAGGAACAAGATCGTGTTGAGGATGAACGTCCCGGTGACCGCTACGCCGTAGATGTCGCCCAGCGAAGTCGCGGAGCGGAAGATCAGCGTCAGCGCAACGACGCCGACGCAGAGCGACCAGTTGACGATTGGCACATAGACCTGCCCCTCCATCTTGGAGGTGTGCAGCAGCTTGAGCCGCGGCAGGAAGCCGAGCTGCATCGCCTGCTTGGCGACCGAGAACGAACCTGAGATCGCGGCCTGGGAGGCGATCATCGTCGCGACCGCGGCGAGGACGACCATCGGCCAGAGGGCCCAGTGCGGCGCCATCTGGTAGAAGGGATTGAAGCTGCTCGTGTCCTTCGCGAGCGCCGGGTGATGGAGGATGAACACGGCCTGGCCGAGGTAGTTGAGCGTCAGCGCCGGCAGCGCGAGGCCGAACCAGCCAAGACGGATCGGGGTCGCTCCAAAGTGGCCGCGGTCCGCGTACAGCGCCTCGGCGCCGGTGACGGCAAGCACCACGCCGCCGAGCACGAGGTATCCGGCGAACCCGTGGTCGAGGATGAACCGCACGCCCCAGGTCGGTGAGAGGCCTTGGAAGACGGCCGGGTCCTTGACCACTTCGCTCAGGCCGAGCACGCCGATCACCGTGAACCAGATGAGGATCACCGGTCCGAACAGCCACCCGATCGTTCCCGATCCGAACCGCTGTAGCACGAACAGCACGATCAGGATGCCGACCGACAGCGGCACGACCAGGTGCGCCAGGGCGGGCGTTGCCACTTGCACCCCCTGGATCGACCCGAGGACCGAGATCGCCGGCGTGATGATGCCGTCGCCGAAGAACAGCGCAGCGCCGAAGATCCCGAGGATCACAAAGAGTCCAGCGTGCACCACCCTGCTGCGCTGCAGCAGCGCCGTGAGCGCCATGATCCCGCCGTCGCCGCGATTGTGGGCCCGCATGATGAAACCGGCGTACTTGATCGACACGATGACCATCAGCGCCCAGAAGATCAGCGAGGCCACGCCGTAGACACCCGCCGGCGTGATATGCGAGGTCGCCTTGTAGGAGCCGAAGATCACCTGCTCGGTATACAGCGGGCTCGTCCCGATGTCGCCGTACACGACCCCGAGCGCGCCGAGCGTCAGCACGCCGAGGCCCGCGTGGGCGATCACGTCGCGCTGCGAGTCCTCCAGCGCCGCGAAGCGCTTGCGCACCGCTTCGGATTCGGCTTCTTCATGGGAGTCGGGGGTGGGCGGAGCCCAGTAACCGAGCTTGTGCGCAGCCATGTTGAAGCTCTGCTTCTGGCTGATGCGGCCCGCCCGCGCAGGCTCCTCCACGGTCTCGACCGATGCTTTTCCGTCGCCCTTGTGCGCCGCCTCGTTGTACCGGCGCCTGCGTGTTGCGCCGCCGTCGCTCATCGTTTCCAGGCTAGCGTTGTGTGGCCGTCTCGAGGTGCGCCGGCCGGCGCTCCCGCCGCATCACGCGCGGACTATCACTGATCAGGCCCCGCTCGCGCAACCCGGGGAAGCCGGTGCGGGTTTCCTCGAGCGACACGAGCGTTGCGTATGCCTGCTCACTGCTGACCGCAAACTGCTCCGCGTTGGTCTCGACGCGGAATCCATCGACCTCCGCATAGAAGCCGCCGTGGCCGGGATGAACCTCGAGTGTGACGTGCGCTCCGTCCGCTACGACCAGCGGCGGCGCGCAGCCACCGTGCATCGCCAGCGGCGTGCAGAGAAAGCCGTTGGTGCCGGGCGCAAGGAGCGAGCCGCCAGCCGCCATCGAGTAGGCGCTGGAGCCGAGCGGAGTCGCGATCACGATCCCATCTCCGGCACATCGAACGTACAACTCTCCATCGACGCATAGGTCGAGGATCAGTTGCGTTCCCCCTCGCCGCGCTAGGACGAGGTCGTTGAGCGCCGAGGTGAGATGAGAGCCGGCGGCGACGAGGTTCAAGGCGGGGAGACGGCGTGCGTGCCAGTCGTCGGCGACGAACCGGTCGAGCCCGGCGTACAGCTCGTCGATCGGCGCGGTCGTGAGCGCGCCAAGGCTTCCGTAGGCAACGCCCATCACCGGAGTCCGGGTCCTGGCGGACGCGTGGAGCGCCTTCAGAATTGTGCCGTCTCCGCCCAGCGCCACGATCAGATCGCAGGCCGTTACCTCGCCGATCGGGGCCACCGCCGGCTGCTCACCGGCTTGGATCTGCACGAGCTCGAGATCGCGTTCGAACGTCCACTGCTTGAGGATCTTGATCCCGTCTTGGACGGGCCGGGTGGGATGAACTAGGACGCCGAGACGCTCCATACCGCTGGAGATTAGTTTTCAGCGCAACTGCGCGCTCGTCCTGGCAGGAGCGAGGCGACCTTGCAGCCGCTCGAGCTCGGCATCGCTCAGCCCATTGGCGGCAAGCCACGGCACGGATCCGCCGAGACGATCGTCGACGAGATCGAGCAGACGATCGATCGTGCCCGGAACAGGCGCGTGGCTGTGTGGATCGTGCCCCTCGAGCTCCGCTCTGTACGTCGGCGAGGACAGCAACCGCGCCATGATCGCCTCGATCCGGTCGCGCGTCACGAGATAGTCGCGGGCGATCACGGTGCGATCGACGCCCGCCGCGTCCAACCCGAGCGCGACGACGACGCCCGTGCGGTCCTTTCCCGCGGCGCAGTGCACGAGGACGGCCCCCTCGGCCAGCGCGATCGCTCGGATCGCCGCGACGATCGAATCCGGGCGACGAAGCAGATAGCTCATGTATGCCCTGACGACCGGTTGCTCGTCGAGCAGCTCGTGATCGTGCGGTTGGTGCCACGGCCGGATGGTTCCGACTTCGAGATCGGTGCGTCCGCCTGAATCCGGATACAGCGAGCGGTGCTCGATCCGGACGCCCGCCGCGGCGGTCATCGGGCCTGGACCCTCGAGCCCGACCTCCACGTCGGTGCGCAGATCGATCACCACTTCCAGCCGCTCCTCGTCTACCAGCAGCCGTATGTCCCGCTTGGTCAGCGATTGCAGGTTGTCGGATCGCAGCAGCACTCGTGGAACGACGACACGTGCGTTTGCCGCGCCCTCGAGTGGCAGCCAGCGGGGCGTCGGGATAGTCATGCTCATCTCTAGATCGTCGCAGGCCGGAGCAGCGGGGCCGCGAACGAGGTGTTACCGGCGCTATATGGCCTCGGTCGCGGGCTGAGCCCGGGCGCCCCGACGTCCTGCGCCTACAGCAGGCCGATCGCGCCCCTGCTCACCAGCCAGATGCCGACCACCGTTGAGATGACCGTGGCGACCCCCCGGCCCTTGCGCCCCATCCAGTCCTTGAACCCAGCCACGGCGTTCGACGTGCGCTCGGGAGCGACTGCATAGCCAAGCAGCGGGACCTCGATGAAGATCTGCTGCATCAGACAGAATCCGACCACCAGCAGGGTCGCGCCAAGAGGACCGGGCTTCAGCTTGTGGATGTGGTCGAGCGCCGAGAGGTAGTACAGGCCGGGGAAGCTCAGCACCGCTCCGACGACGAACGTGATCTTTGGATCGCCCTTCCCCAGCATCCGCAGCGGGAGCGACTGCGTCGGCTTTCCGGCCTCTTGCTTTGCCTTTAGCTTCGCGTCCTTGCGGCGCTGCCGCCGCTCCCGTATCGGCTGATCGCGGCGGGTCTGGAGAACCCACGCAACGGTCAGCGCGAAGATGCCGACGATGAGGTCTTCTAACGGGCTGATCTTGTGCTTGGAGGTCCGCTCGGCGGCCGACCCATGAAGCGCCACCAGGATCAGCAGACCCGCGGCGAAGCTAGTCGCATAGGCGCCGAGCAGGTAGCCGAGCATCAACCGCTTGGGATTTGGCAGCAGCAGCATGACGGTGACCGCCCCCAGGAGCGTGGGGTTGATCGTCGCGAGCACGGCAAGCGCGAAGATGTCGGCCAGATCACCGCTCACGCCGGTCTTGACCCTTGGCGGTGACCGCAGCGCTCACCGCTCTGGCCAGCTTTCATCGAATCTGGGGCAGCTCCTGGGCGCGCTCGCCGAACATGGCCATCTGCTCTGCCAGCGCCTCGCCACCGTACGCGCTAACCAGGCCGAGATTGTCGACTATCGAAGCGGCCCGCACCAGCAAACGCTGGAAGTCTGCGTCCGAGCGCAGCGCATCGAGCGCAGATCGCTCGGCGCTGATAACGAAGAACCCGTTGAGGTCGCCGCCGTGTGGGTCCAGCAGATAGGCATCGAACCGCTCGATCCTTCCTTCTTCCCGGAGCTTGCCGTAGTAGCTAACCGCCTCCTGGAAGACCTGCAGCGCCAGCTGCTCGCGGCCTCTTACGGGTGGGCCCCAGCCGAGGAACAGTGCATCTCCAGCCATCGTGTAACACCCCCAAGACGGGTTTGTCGGATCGACGCACGACACTAATGCCCCGCTCGGTCCGCGCGGAGAAAACTCGGTTAGCGCCCCGCTGGGAAGCTGACCGTCACCACGAGCCCCCCGCCCTGGCGCGGGACCGCGGCGACCGTCGCGTCGTGGGCCTGGGCAATCGCATGGACGATCGAGAGGCCGAGGCCGTGGTGCCCGTCCGACGTGGTGCGCTCGCGACCGAGCCGCTGGAACGGCTCGAACAGGCGCTCCAAATCCTCGACCGGGATCGGTGCTCCGGTGTTCGACACCGAAAGCTCGACTCGCGAGGATTCCGCCCCGGTCCTTACCACGAGCGATCCCTCGTCCTCGTTGTAGCGAATCGCGTTGTCGATCAGGTTCGCGATCAGCCGGTCGAGCAACGCCGGATCACCGAACACCGGTGCGGCCCCAAGCTCCGCCGTGAGCTTGATCGCGCGCCCCTCGAGCTCGGCGCTGACCGCGTCGAGCTGCTCCCGGGCAAGCCGCTCCAGATAAACCGGCTCGCGTCGCTCGAGCCCTCGTTCGCTTGTCGCGAGCGTCAGCAGCGCGTCGAGCAGGCGCTCCTGATCGCGTCCAGCTGCGAGCAGCTCCTCACAGGTGCCGCGCAAGCTGGCCGCACTGACGTCGGGATCGGCCAGCGCAACCTGCAGCAGCGTTCGCTCGACCGTCAGCGGCGTGCGGAGCTCGTGCGCCGCGTTGGCGACGAAGCGGCGCTGACCGCCAAACGAAGCCTCCAGCCGCGCTAGGAGGTCATCGATGGTGTCTCCGAGCTGCTTGAACTCATCCTCGGGTCCGGCGAGCGCGAGCCGCTGGTGCAGATTGCCCGCAGAGATTGTGCGAGCGGCGTCCGTCATCTTGCGCAGCGGCCGCAGAACCCACCCGGCGGCGAACCATCCCAGCGGCACGGATGCGATCGCCGTGATCACGAGGGTGAGCCAAGCGACCGCGACCAGCCGAGCCTGGTCAGCCGAGTGCTGCTGCGCGGCGACGACGTGGACGTCGGGGATTCCGAAGCGATGCGCCGGGGACGCCGAAGCGACCGTGACCGCGGTACCCGTCCAGACGAAGACGAAGATGATCGCGACGACCGCCGAACCCAACAGCAGGAACAGCCCTGAGTACATAAGCGTCAGCCGCAGCCGCGCGCTCCGGGCGGGAAGCCGCAGCCAGCTCGCGGGAACGAAGCGCGACGTTGCCGTTGCCATCAGATCCGGTATCCCGACTCACGCACGGTCTCGATCAGCGGTGGTCCGCCCAGTTTTGCCCGCAGCCGTCCGATCGTCGTCTTGACCGTGCTTGTGAACGGATCTGCCGCCTCGTCCCATACCTGGGCCAGTAGCTCTTCCGCTGACACGACGCGCCCGCCCGCACGAAGCAGGTACTCGAGCAGCGCGAGCTCCTTCGGGCTGAGCGCGAGCCGCCGATCCCCCCTGAATGCGAGGCGGCGCGCAGAGTCGAGCGTCAGGTCCCCGTGCTCGAGCTTCGGTGGCAGCGGCATGCCCGTCCGCCGTCCCAGCGCTCGCAGGCGTGCCACCAGCTCAGAAAACTCGAACGGCTTGGACAGGTAGTCGTCGGCTCCGAGCTCGAGCCCTTCGACGCGGTCGCTGATCGTACTCGAGGCGGTCAGCATCAGCACGCGCGTTTCGCAGCGCCGCTCAATCAGGCGCCGGCAGACCTGATCGCCGTGTACGCCGGGGAGGTCACGGTCGAGCACGACGACGTCGTAGCGGTTGACCGTGAGGTGTCGGAGCGCGTCGCCTCCGTCGAACGAGACATCGACGGCCATCCCTTCCCTGCGAAGCCCCTCGGCCACCGCTTCGGCCAGCCGCCGCATGTCTTCCACAACTAACACCTTCATCGTCGGGACAAAGCATCGCTGATCGGAGGTGACAGCAAGGACACAACGACTGTCACCGAGCCGTGAGACGCCAGCGACTCCCCCGATCCCAACCCGCAGGGCAGCTAGCTAGGCGAGCGCAGTGATCGCGTCACCGATCAGTTTCGCGCCGATGATCACGCAGATGACCGCCATGATCACGGCGTTGTCGCGGACCAGACGATTGTGGAGCTCGCTGAGTATCTTCTCCGCGCGGTCGCCCATCAGGTAGTAGATCGCGACGGGCGCGGCGACGCCCACCGTCGCGATCAGGATGAATACGATCAGCGCGACCGCCTGGCCGCCGGCGCTGGTTCCCGTCTGAGAGATCGCCGCAGCCGCCGCGACAACCAGGAGCAGGTTCTTCGGGTTGACCGCGGACAGCGCAGCCCCCATCGCGGCTGACCTCGTCGGTGTGAACTTGTCGACGCCACTCAGCCATCGGGGCAGCTCGGGCTGGGTGCCGGGACGCGGGCGCTTGCGCCATTGCCGCATCGCGAGCCGGAACAGCAGCAGACCGAGTGCGATCTTGACGATGCTCACCCACGTCGCCGGACTGCCGTGCTTGCTCGCCGAGGCACCGCCGCCGATCAGCAGGACGATCGTGCCGAGCAAGGCAATCCCGACCACCCACCCCGCGATGAACGCAGGACCATCTGTGCGACCCCGAGGGGTCGCGAGCATCAACACGACCGCGATGATCGGGATCGGGCTGAGCGCGACCCCGACGCCGAACGCGAGAACCTGTCCGATTGCTTGCCCCATCACCGCACCTCCTTGTCCTCGGGGCTCGGTGTCGCGGACGCCGGCCCCGTTGGTCCTCGAGCAACCCTAGCCGAATCCAGGCTCCTTAACCTCCGCTGAAATCCAATTCGCGCCGGCGGCGGCACGATCGCGGCCGGGTACTGTGAAAGGCGTGCCGGTCTTGCACGCCGAGGGCCTGACGAAGACGGTCGGGGTCGGCCGCGCCGCCCGGCGTGTGCTGGATGGGGTCGGTCTCACGGTGGACGCCGGCGAGGTCGTGGCGGTACTGGGTCGGTCCGGCAGCGGGAAGTCGACGCTGCTGCATCTGCTCGGCGGGCTCGACTCGCCCGATCGGGGCGAGATCACGCTCGCCGGAGAGCGGTTGACGGGACGCAGCGGGCGGGCGCTGGCGAGAATTCGGCTGCGCCACGTCGGCTTCGTGTTCCAGCAGTTTCAGCTGATCGAGGAACTGAGCGGCGCAGAGAACGTGCTGCTTGCGACGCAGCTGCCGGGCGCACCGCCGGGGGGAGCCCGCCGCGCCGCCGAGCTGATCGACCAGCTCGGCCTCACGGCCGTTGGGGACCATCTTCCGCACGAGCTGTCGGGCGGTGAGCAGCAGCGCTTCGCGCTCGCACGAGCGCTCGTCAACGACCCGGAGCTGGTGCTCGCGGACGAACCCACCGGCAGCCTCGATGTGACCAGCGGCGCAGCCGTTCTCGAGCTGCTGCAAGGACTGCGCGGCCATGCCGTCGTGCTCGTCACCCACGAGGCATCGGCCGCGGGGATCGCCGATCGGGTGCTCGAACTGGCGGGCGGTCGGCTCAGCGAGACGGCCGGTTTGCCGGAGGCCTCGCACCCGTGAGGGCCGCGCTGCGGCAGGCGAGAGCGGGCTTGCGCCTGCGCCGCCGGCGGACGTTTCTCACCGCGCTTGGCATCTGCCTGGCAGCGGCGATGCTAGGGGCTGCAATCGTCGTCGGGATCGGGCTCGGCCAGGGCTTTGACCGCGCCGCGACGGCCGCCGACCTCCCGGACGTGATCGTCCGCTTCGACGACGAGCCGCTCAGCCGAGTCGCGAGCCGGATCGGCGCGCTGCCGGACGTGGCCGCGTACGCGACCCGTTTCGAGGTGACGAACGTGGGGATAGCAACGCGCACGCAGGAGCGCGACGACGCGGTCGCCGAGGTGGTGGGAGCGGGGCGGCGCGGATATGCCGTCGTGGCGGGCCGCGATCTGCGCGCTCGCGGCTCCGAGGTGCTCGTCGAACGTGCATTCGCAGATGCGTGGAAGCTCCGCCCCGGAAGCAGGCTGTTCGTCGATGGGCTCGGGCCGCAGACAGTCGTGGGCCTGGTGGAGGCACCGGACAACGTCGGGTTCCCGCTGGCGAAACCGCGCTTCTACGTCTCCCGCGCCGCAATCGACGCTCGCTTCGGCGCCGAGCGGAGCCCGCGCGTGAATGTCGCGGAGATCTGGCTGCGAGACCCGCGTTACCTGAACGAGGTTCTGGTGCAGGCGCGCGGCAGCAGCTTCGGCCTGCACGACGTGCGGTTCGCGACCCGCGCTGGCGTCCGGGTGCTGCTCGACCAGGCGGCCGGGATCGTGATCGACCTGCTGGTTGCCCTGGCGGTGATCGCGCTGCTCACCGCGGGTGTGATGCTCGGCGCTTCCGCCCGCGCGGAGGTGCAGCGGCGGCTCAGTGCAATCGGCGTGCGCCGCGCCGTCGGCGCCACGCGCGAGCACGAGACGCTCACCCACAGCCTCGAGGCGCTGTTGATCGCCGCGCCGGCCGCCTTGATCGGGATCGTCGCCGGCGTGCTGGCGACCTACGGGGCAGCGGACCGTCTGCTGACGCTGCTCAACGAGCCGCCGCCCGGCGCCTCGCTGGTGATCCCGCTGGCCGCCGGCTGGCTCGCGGCGGTCGCGATTCCCGTTGCGGCGACCGCATGGCCGGCCTGGCGCGCCGGTGGCCGGTCCGTCGTCGCGCTGTTGCAGGGCGCGGAACTGTCGGGAGGTCGCGGGCGCGGCGGTGGAGGGTCGAGCCTCGCTCTACTCGGTGCGCGCCTCGTCGGGGCCCGCCGCACGCGCACCGCTGCGACCGTGATCACGCTCGGACTGTCCACCGCGTTCGCGCTGTTGTTGCTGGCGCTCGCGTCGGCGCTGAGCACACTCGAGACCGACCCCGGCGCGCTCGGCAAGCGCTATCAGCTGGTGGCCGCATTGCCGCCTTCGTCAGCCTCGCGGGTGCGCTCCCTGCCCGGTGTTCAAGCGGCCGCGCCGCGTTACGAGGTGGAGGCCGCCGACTCGTTCTCGCTCGGGGAGACGATCGACGTGATCGCATATCCGGGCAACCACACGACGTTCGAAGCGCCGGAGCTCGTGTCGGGCCGGCGGTTGCGCGGCGGAGGCGAAGCTGAGGTCGGCGCCGGGCTGGCGCAGGCGCTCGGGCTCGCCCCAGGGTCGATGCTGGCGCTGGCGCTGCCGACAGGGACCGAGCTGCGATTGCAAGTAGCGGGCGTGGTCAGCTCACTCGACCACGACGGGCGCGTCGCCTACATCCCCGCTCGGGCACTGCTTGGCGCCGAATCATCGCCGCCCTCGGAGATCGCGGTCCGCCTGAAACCAGGGGCGAGCCAGTCCGCGGTGACTGCGGAGCTGAACGCGATCGGAGCCACGCCGGCACCGGCCGGCACCGCGACCGCCCGCGGAGCGCCGCTGGTGGCCGTACTACGCACGATCCTGATCGCGGTCGCGGTGGTCGACGGTCTGGTGTGCCTGTATGCGCTGATCCAGGCGGCAGCGCTAACCGTCCAGGAGCGGCGGCGGACGATCGCGATTCTCCGGGCCTGCGGGGCAGCATCCGCGGCCGTCGGGCGGCTGCTCGCCGGGGCGATGCTGGCACTGGTGCTGCCCGCGGCTGCGATCGGCATCGCGCTCGAGTGGCTGCTGCTTGGTCCTGCCTTGTCACGGCTCGCCGCCAGCTACGCGACGCTGCCGCTTAGCCCCACGGCAACCGAGGTGCTCGCGACGCTCGCCGGCCTCGCGCTCGCCGCGGGGTTCGCGGTCGCATGGGTTACGCGGCAGGCGGTCCGCGAATCGGTCGTGTCGGGGCTAGCGAGATGACGAGGCTCACCCGTCGCGAGGCTTTGCTCGGCGCGCTCGGCGGGGCCGGGGCCGTCCTAATCGCGGGTTGTGGCGGCCGTTCACCCTTCCCGACTGGGTCGACGTTGCACTCCACGTGGGTCGATCCGGTCGGTGACGGGCAGCTTCGGATCGGCCCCGGCGAACCGCTGGTCGACCGTGTCGAACTCGCGCCGCGCGCCACGCCGGTGGCGGTGCTCGCGACGCTCGCTCACGTGACCGACGCTCACGTGCTCGACGCCTGCTCGCCAGCGCGCGTCTCGTTCCTGGACCGGCTGGGCGCCCCTTTCCAGTCGACGTTCCGACCGAACGAGTCGCTGACCGCCCAGGTGCTCGCTGGTGCGGCACTTGCGGTGCGACGCTTCAGACCCCGGCTCGTGATCCAGGGAGGGGACGTGATCGACAACGATCAGAGCAACGAGCTGTCCTCAGCGCTGGCCGTGCTCGGCGGCGGGCGCGTTCATCCACCGATCGGGCCACGAGGTTATGTCGGCGTACAGAGCAGCTTCGATCCCGACCCTTTCTACTACCGGCCGGCGGTTGACGCACCGCGCTACCCGAACCTGCTCCGGGCGGCCGGCGAGCCGTTCGCCTCTCCGGGCCTCGTGCTGCCTTGTTTCCACGTGCTCGGCGACCACGACGTGCTGGTCGCCGGCGAGATCGCACCGACGCCGCTGACGCGCCAGCTCGCTACCGGCGATCGCGCGCTGTGGGACCTGCCATCCGGACTGACCCTTCCCGCCGGCGCGCGGCGCGCCGCGCTGATCTCGCCCGACGGGCCCCCTGATCCGGGACTCGTGGACAGGTTCCTGCGTCAGGCACTCGCCGGACCGACGGTCCGGGTGCCGCCTGACCCACGGCGGCGCGAACTGACGGTGACTGAGGTGATCGAGCGCCTCGGCTCAGCACCAGACGGTCGCCTGGACTACACGCTCGATGTCGGAGCGTCGCTGCGCCTGATCGTGCTCGACCTTGTTCGCCGCGCCGGCGGATCCGGCGGGCTTGTCAGCGCCGGCCAGCCCGAGTGGCTCGCCAGACAGCTCGAGCGCGCCGGCACACGGTGGGTGATAGTCGTCTCGCACCAGCCACTCGAAAGCTCGGTTGGCGGCGAGGAACTGCTCGCGCTGCTCGACCGCGCGCCGCGCGTGATCGCAGCGCTCTCGGGTCACACGCACCGCAACCGGATCGAGCCGCGACCCACGGCCGCGGGCGGCTACTGGCTGATCAGCACCGCATCGCTGATCGACTATCCGCAGCAGGCGCGCGCGATCACGGTGCTGGCGACGCGCGACGGTGGCGTCGCGCTGCGCACGTGGATGCTCGACCACGTGTTCCCCGGAGAGCTCGGCACGATCGCGAGGCAGCTCTCCTTCCTGGATGCCCAGGGCGGCAGGCCGAACGGGTTTGCCGGAACACGACTGGATCGCAACGTCACGCTCTATCGCCGGCCGCCGCTATGAGCTCGCCGGCGACTTCAGCGATCCCGAGCTCGAAGTCTTCGCTGGCCTCGAACCCCAACTGCTCCTGGGCGCGGCGGGGAGAGGCGACGATGTGGCGCACATCACCCGGTCGCCACTGACCGGTGACGAGCGGCCGCGGTCCGGCGGGCCCGCCGACGGTGTCGGCGATCGCGTCCGCCATCTGCCCGATGGTTCGTGGGGTTCCGCTCGCGATGTTGAGGGGCCCGTGGACCGGCTCGTCGATCGTCAGCGCGAGCACGTTGGCACGTGCGACGTCGCGGACGTGCACGAAATCCCGCCTCTGATCGCCGTCCTCGAACACCCGTGGCGCCTCGCCCCGCGCGAGCGCGCTTGCGAAGATCGCCGCCACCCCTGCATACGGCGTGTCCCTGGGCATCCGCGGGCCGTACACGTTGTGGTAGCGCAGCGCCGTGACCCGAACGCCGGTCGCGCGCGCGAACGCCTCGCACAAGTGTTCCTGGTGGACCTTCGTGGCGGCGTACACGCTGGCGGGCTCGAGCGGCGCAGATTCCTCAACCGCGTCCGGTGTCAGCGGCGTTGCACACCGCCCGCAGCGCGGCTCGAACAGCCCCGCTCGGAGGTCGGCGCCGCGCCGGGGAGTGGCACGCACGGGGCCGTGGTCAGGGCATCGGTACGCACCTTCGCCGTAGACGACCATGCTGCTCGCGAGCACCAGCCGGCCTTCGAACGCGCGAGCCGCGAGCGCCCGAAGCAGCGTCGCGGTCCCCATGTCGTTGTGGGAGGCGAACGCCGTGACATCGGACATGTCGACGCCCAGGCCGACCATCGCCGCCTGATGGCAGACACCGCTGACACCGTCCAGGCAGCGCTCGAGCAGCACTCCGTCGCGCACATCGCCCACCACGAGCTCCGCATCGGGTAGCCACGCGTCTGCGTGGCCCTCGCGCGAGTCGAGCACGCGCACTTCGTGGCCCTCGCGCAGAAGCTCCTGCACGATGTGCGAGCCGATGAAGCCGGAGCCGCCGGTTACGAGGAGCACGGGGCCACTCTGCCATTCCGGAGGCGCGCGAGGGCTTGGCCGCCGTGAAGTTCCGCGAATGTTTCGAATGTCGTAAGCGATCTGTAGCCCCGGTCACGTACCACTCTCAGCGTGGTTCAGGTGATCCTCCCGGTCCTCGACGAGGCGGCGGCGCTGCCCTGGGTTCTCGAGCGGATGCCCCCCGGATTCGAGCCGCTGGTCGTCGACAACGGCTCGACCGATGGCTCCGGCGAGGTTGCCACCAAGCTCGGTGCCGAGGTCGTTCGCGAGCCGCGTCGCGGCTTCGGCGCGGCGTGCTTCACCGGCCTGCGCGCGAGCCGAAGCGAGGTGGTCTGCTTCATGGACTGCGACGGCTCATTCGACCCGGGTGACCTGCCGCGGGTGACGGGCTCGGTTCTGGATGGTGAGGTCGACCTGTCGCTGGGAGCACGCGTTCCTGAGCCCGGCGCGTGGCCGCTACATGCACGCGTCGCGAACGTCGCGCTCGCCGCCGAGGTGCGGAGGCGTTCGGGACTGCGACTGAGCGACATCGGTCCGATGCGGGCTGCGCCGCGCGTCGCGCTCCTTGGCCTTGGGATTCGCGACCGACGCTTCGGCTGGCCGCTCGAGATGGTGCTCCGAGCCGCCGCGGCTGGCTGGCGAATCGGCGAGCGGCCGGTCTCCTACCGCACGCGCCGTGGACGCTCAAAAGTCACCGGAACCTTCGCTGGAACGCTGCGCGCCGTCCGCGACATGTCCGGGGCGCTGCGGTGATCGGCAAGCTGATCGTGATCGCGAAGTCCCCCCGGCCGGGACACTCAAAGACCCGCCTGGCGCCGCCGCTGACGCTCGAGGGCGCCGCGCGGGTGGCACGCGCGGCACTCACCGACACGCTGCTTGCCGTCGCGGCATGTCCCGCCGAGGAGCACGTGCTGGCGCTGTCGGGCGCGCCCGGTTCCTGGGTTCCGGCGGGCTTTCGCACGATCCCGCAACGCGGCGACGGTCTCGACGAGCGGCTCGCCGCGGCGTTCGACGACGTTGGCGGACCCGCCCTGCTGATCGGGATGGATACGCCACAGGTCACGCCCTCGCTCTTGGCGGATGCCCTCGAGCAACTGCGGGCCCCTGGAACCGACGCGGTGATCGGCCCGGCCTTCGACGGCGGCTACTGGGCTATCGGGTTGCGCGAGCCGGCACCGGAGCTGCTTCGCGGCGTCCCGATGAGCCGATCCGACACGTTCGCGGCGCAACTCGCGCGACTGCGGTCGTGCGGCCGGCAGGTCCGCCACCTTGCGCCGCTCCGCGACGTCGACCGGATTGACGATGCCCGCGCGGTGGCACGGCTCACACCTCGCAGCCGGTTCGCCGCCGAGCTGTCGGCGGTCGCAGCATGACCGCGGCGCTCGAGGTCTACGAGCGCGCGCTGGCGGATCCTGAGCTGCCGCTGATCGCAAGCGGCCAGCACGGTGGCTCGAGTGCGGTGCGGGTCACCTCGTGGCTCGGACCCGTCACCGCGGTGGACGAGCGGGCGCTCGCTCGCCTCGCTGGACCTGTGCTCGACGTGGGCTGCGGGCCCGGCCGGCACGTACGCGCGCTTGCCCGCCGTGGCGTCCTCGCGGTCGGTGTCGATGTGTCGCCGGCAGCCGTGTCGCTGGCCCGCAGCCGCGGCACGCTCGCCTTGCAGGCCTCGGTGTTCGATCACCTCCCCGGCGCTGGAAGCTGGCGCAGCGCGTTGCTGCTCGATGGAAACATCGGGATCGGGGGCGCCCCGACGCTGTTGCTCGGGCGGATCGCGTCGCTGCTTTCGCCTGGGGGCGAGGTGCTCGTCGAGCTGACCGGCGCCGGCACAGGCGTCGAGGTCAGGCGCGTGCGTCTCCAGCACGGGACTCTGCGCAGTGATTGGTTTCGCTGGTCGGTCGTCGGACTGGACGCGATCGACGGACCCGCAGCGCAGGCCGGGCTGCTCGTGGTCGAGCGCTGGTCCGACCACGACCGGTACTTCGCCCTGCTACGCGGCCGATGACCCTGCAGCTCCTGCCCCACCGGTCGGGCTCTGCGGTCAAGGCGCCGCCCGGACCGTTCCGGCCCGAGTTCTGGCGCAGCCCGCTGCGAGGACCGTGGCTGACGTCGTTTCTGGGCACGATCCTGCTCGCGCTGGTGCTGATCGTCGCGGGCACCGGCTTCATCTCGCACAACGCCTACCAGCCGCAGCTGCCGCACAACTCGCTGGTGCAGCCCTCCGGGGACATCCTTCCTTTCGTGGGGCTGTGGCCGACCGGGCCAAGCTGGCTGTATGCCCTCACCCAGGGTCTTCACGTCACGGTCGGGCTGATCGCGATCCCGGTGCTGCTGGCCAAGCTGTGGTCGGTGATCCCCCGCCTGTTTGTGTGGCCTCCGGCGCGATCGGCCGCGATGGCGCTAGAGCGCGCGTCGCTGCTGCTACTCGTCGGCGGCGGGTTGTTCGAGTTCGTCACCGGCGTGCTGAACATCCAGGACTATTACCCCTGGCACTTCAACTTCGTCCGCGCCCACTATTACGGGGCGTGGGTGTTCTGCGCCGCGCTGACGCTGCACGTGATCGTCAAGCTGCCGACTGTCGCTCGGGCTTTCCGCGAGCGCGGCTTCGTCAGGCCGCTGCGCGACGACCTCGCGCGCACGCGCCCGGAGCCGCGCGACCCCGATGGGCTGGCGCCGCTGGCGCCGGCGACGCCGACGCTCAGCCGCCGCGGACTACTCGCACTCGTCGGCGGCGGGTCGCTGACGCTGCTCGCGGTCAACCTCGGCCAGACCGTCGGCGGGCCGCTGCGCCGGTTCGCGCTGCTGGCTCCACGGGGCCGGGTGTTCGGAACCGGGCCGCTCGATTTCCAGATCAACAAGACCGCGCTGGCGGCGGGAGTGATGAAGGCCGCGGCCGACCCGACCTGGCGCCTGACGGTACGCGGCACGCGCACCTTGACCTTGTCGAGGTCCGAGCTTCTCGCGCTGCCGCAACACACCTACGAGCTGCCGATTGCCTGCGTCGAGGGCTGGTCGACCACGCAGCACTGGGCCGGGGTTCGTCTCGCGGACCTCGCGGCGCTCGCGGGCGCGCGCCCCGGCGCTGCTCTGCTGGTGGAGTCGATCGAGCCCCGCAGCCCGTATCGCGAAGTGACGCTGGGTCACGGCCAGGCCAGCGACCCGCAGGCCCTGCTGGCGTTGCGTGTCAACGACGTCGACCTGTCGCTTGACCACGGTTTTCCCGCGCGCATCATCCTCCCCGCGACCCCCGGAGTGCATTGCACCAAGTGGGTCAAGAGCCTCACCTTCGAGCGGGTATGACTGCCTTTATCAAGCGGCACTACGGGGCCGACGGCCTTCACCTGATCGCCCATCTTGCCGCGTTCGCGATCGCCGGCTACGCGCTGGCCCAGATCGTTCGTGGCGGGCGGGCCGTCAATTTCATCGTCTGGTTCGCCGGCGCTGCGCTGCTCCACGACATCCTCTTCCTGCCGCTCTACTCGCTGCTCGATCGGATCGCGCACCGCGGGATCCATGCTCCCAGCGTGCGGGCGCGCCTGCGCGTGCCGGTGATCAATTATGTGCGAGCACCCGCGCTGATCTCCGGGCTCCTGCTGCTCGTGTACTTCCCGCTGATCTTCGGAACTGCAGAGAACACGTATTTCGGCGCGACCGGGCACCACCTTCACGGCTATGCCCGAAACTGGCTGCTGATCACGGCCGCGCTGTTCACCGGGTCGGCGCTGCTCTACGCGCTGCGGCTGCGCCGGACGCGGAGCCGATGACCTCGACGCTCACGCGACCCACGCGACCGCTGGCGCGAGTCCTCGGTGACCTGCTGCCCGTGGTCGCGATCGGTGTCGGCGCGACCACCGTCGCCGTCGGGCTGCTGATCAAGGCGGCCACCGGCGGCCTCGGAACTCCGCTGCCTCCGTTCCTGATCGCGTGGGCTCCCGCGGTCCAGCCACTTGCGCTCGTCTCGGTGACGGTGCTCGCGGGCGCCGCGCTGTTCGCCCCGCGGATGATGTTCTCGATACGCCGTCCGGCCGTGTTCGCGGCCGCCGTTTATGCCCTGACGCTGATCCTTGCGCTGTCGCTGAATCTCGCCCACGACGGGCCAAGGGGCTGGTGGTCGGTGTTCGCGGGCGGACCCAGTGGGTCACACGAGTCGGCGTACGAGTACCTGCCGGGGCTGCATGTGCTGTCCCGTGGCGTGGCCTATTACATCGCCCATTTCGCGCAGCTACTGCGCTACCTGCCGCTCCATGCCCAGGGCAACCCACCGGGCCCCCTCGTCGCCCTTCACTGGCTCGGCGTCACCACGCCCGGGGCGCTCGCCGCCCTTTGCATCGCGCTCGGCGCCCTGACCGCACCGCTCGCCTACGACCTCGGCCGCACCGTCGGCGGCGAGTCACGCGGTCGCACCGCCGCGTTGCTGACCGCCTTCACTCCATCGCTGATGCTGTTCGGCGTTACCTCGGCCGATTATGCGTTCGCGGCGCTCGGGATTTGCACGGCGTGTCTGCTCGTGCGGCGCTCGACGGGCGTGCTGGCGATCGGGTGCGTTGTCGCGGGTCTCGCGTCGTTCTTCTCCTGGCTGCTACTGGCGATCCCGGCATGGGCCGTCTTGCTCGTCCTGTTGCGCGACGGGCGCCGCCGTGCACTCATCTGCGCCGGCGGGTGTGCGATCGCGATCACGGCTTTCAACGTCGGCCTGTTTGCGGTCCTTGGATACGACCCACTCGCGGCGCTGCGCGCCACCGGCGCCGTCTACGCACACGTCTCCTCCGCGCGCCCGTACGCGTTCTGGGTGTTCGGCTCGCCGGTCGCCTGGGGGGTGATGGTCGGTGTTCCGACCACGTGGTTCGCTCTCCGGGCCGTTGCAATCTCCGATCCGGCGGCGGTGGCCTTGTGCATCGTGATCATCGTCAGCGCGGTCCTTGGCTTCACGAAGGCCGAGACCGAACGTATCTGGCTCCCGTTCGCGCCGCTTGCATGTGTCGCCGCGGCTGCCGCGATCCCGCCCCGCGCCGTCGGCCGCGCACTGCCGTTGCTGGCCCTTCAGGCGCTCGCCGTCGAGCTGCTGTTCATCACGATCTGGTGACCGCGGCTCTCACCAGGTCTTCGCACGTTCCACAGGGCTCCGGCGCTCGAGGCGCACGCGGACGTCGAGCACGAGGCAATCGGTGGTCGTGCAGCGAACGGTGTTGAGGTCGGCCTCGACCAGCTCCGGCAGCTCACGCAGCAGCAGCGAGAACCGCAGGATCAGCTCGCGCAACGCGTCACGATCGAGTGTCGGGACGCCCCGGAAGCCGTCGAGTTCCAGCCGCACGCCTTCGCAAGCGTCTATCAGGTCGTCGGCCTCGACGTCGGTCCGCGGCGGCAGGCGGAACTCGGTCGACTGGCCGAGGGCGGCCTGGCGGCCGCCGAGTCCGATCCCGACCACAACGCCGAGGTCGGGGTCCTTGAATGCGCCGACGAGCACGTCGGCACCCGGCTCGGCCAGCGACTGGATGATCGCTCCATGCCATCGTCTTCCGGCTGCCTGCACCTGCCGCTGGAGCTCGCGCCACCCCGACGAGACCGCGGGTGTGCCATCGAGCCCGAGCAGGATCGCTTGAATCTCGCTGGCGTGCGCCGGCGGCGGGAAGTCCGCCTTAAGGGCGACGGGACGCCCTATCTCGGTTGTGAGCACCAAGGCGTCATCGAGTTCGCGGAATTGGTGCGACTCCGCGAACGGAATCCCGTGGGTGGCGAGGAGCGACTCCGCCTCTGCGAGGGAAAGCCAGCCGCCACCGGGCTCGCGGTCGAAGAACGAGTCGATCACCGCACGTGCCCCGACGCCGTCTACGTCGGAGAAGGCAGGCCGCTCACCGAGCGGCCGCGAGAGCCAGCTGCGTCGATCGGCGGCTCGAGCAAGCGCAGCCACACATGACTCGGGGAACAGGAAGTTCGGGACCCCGGATCCGGTTCGGGGGGGAAGCCGGCCGTCTGCGCGGACGACCGACGCCAGGACCGGCTTGCTCGCGACCAGCGATGCGCCCGATATTGCAGAGAGCACCGCCTCTGGATCACCGCCGTGGTGGTCGACGTAAGAAACCAGGACTGCATCGATTCCTGCGTCGAGAATCAAGTCGCGCACAGCCACGCCGTACTCGCCGGGCCCGGCGCCGACTCCCAGCACCATTGGATTCTGCGCGTCGCTGGCGATGCTCACGTCCAGCCCCCGCGTCGCGCAAGCATCGGCGACCAGCATCGCGACCTCCGGGGAATTGCTCACGATCCCAATCTCGCGTCCGCGCGGTAGGGGTTGGCGCTCGAACAGCTCGGCTGCCTGAAACAGCTCGTCGCCGCTGTCGAACCGCATCACTCCGGCTTGATGCAGGAGCGCGTCGAACACGGCGTCGCGGTTCACTGCCGACGCCGTCTGTGAGCGCGCCTGCAGCCGCGCCTGCTGAGCCGGGCGACCCCCTCTCACCACGAGAATCGGCTTCTCTCGCGCCACGCGCTGAGCGACACGTGCGAACCGTTGAGGATCGCCGAACGCCTGCACATACAGCATCACCGCGGCCGTCCGCTCGTCCTCCTCGCACCACTCCAGCAGATCGCTGGTCGACACATCGGCGCGGTCGCCAAGCGAGACGAACAGGGAAACCCCCAGCTGCCGCGCCGCGGCGTGTCCGAGCAGCCCAAGTCCCAGCGCGAAAGCGTGCGAGCCGATCGCCAAACCTCCAGGGCGTACGGCCGCACCGCTGAAGGTCGCGTTGACGTTGACCTCGGGGGCGGTGTTGAGGACTCCCAAGGAGCCGGGCCCGACCATTCGCAAACCGGCGTCGCGCAGGATCTCAAGCAGCCTCTCCTCCTGCTCGGAGGAGACGCCGGCGGTGTCCTGCGGCCCGGCCGGAACCACCAGCAGCGCGCGCGCTCCGATCGCGGCGGCCTGGGAAGCATGCTCGAGCAGTTCGTCTCCGTGAGCGGCTATGACCACCAGCTCGGGCGCGACCGGGAGCTCCGTCAGGCTGTGAGCCGCCTGCATCGAGCACACCACTCCGCCGTCACGGTTCACCGCACTGACCACACCCCGAAACCCGCCGGCAATGATGTTTCCCAGCACGGCCTCGCCGACATTGCCGGGTCGCGCGGCCGCACCGACAACCGCGATCGACGAGGGAGCCAGAATCGGTCGCAACGCGGCAACCGCCCCGACGTGGTCCCGCTCGCCGATCCGCGACCGCAACGCTTCGCTCGGGGTGATGTCGAGCGAGACCGTCACCTCGCCGCTCGAGGCGCGCCTGCGAACCGCGAAACCGGCGTGTTCGAACACGCCCAGCATCGGCGTGTTCTCGGCCATCACCTGCGCGTCGAAGCGATGCAACCCGCGATCCGCCGCCACTGCTGCCAGCTGCTCCAGCATCCGCGTCCCGATGCCGCGCCGCTGCAGCTCATCGGTGACGGCGAAGGCAACCTCCGCGACTCCCTTCTCGCGCAGCCCGTCGTAGCTTGCGAGCGCGACCACGCGTCCGCTGTGGCGGCCGATCAGCGCCAGGCGATCGACACCACTCGCCTGGGACTCGGCACGCGCGACGGTGTCGGTACGTCCGTAGCCGTGAAAGCGGAAATACCGGCTCTCGGAGGAGAGTCCGTCGTAGAACGCCTTGATGTCATCGAAATCCGCCGGCGTCGGCGCGTGGAGGCGCAGGGTCGACCCGTCGCGAAGCAGCACATCCCGGACCACGGCCTCCGAAACGCTCATGCACTTACGTCTACGGTCTCGGACGTGGGGCGACCATCACCGGGCACGTGGCATGGAACATGAGGGACTCGCCGGTGCTCCCGAGGGTCAGCCGCGCCGCCTGTCCCCACCGCCGAGAGCCGATCACGATCAGGTCGACGCTTTCTGCGAGCTCGGCCAGACGGTCCGCGGGACGGCCTCTTCGTATCTCGGTCGTCACGTTGCATGAGCTGCCGGCTGCTGCCACCTGGAGCTGATCAAGCAATCGCTTCTCGCTGGTGTCGACAATCTCATCCCAGTCCGGCGCCTGGGCATGCTTGGCGGCGGCCGCCCACCCCGGTGTCGGCACGACACCCAGCCGCGACCAGCCGGCGGACTTCACGCGGTCGTCGATGACACCGCACAGAACGAGCTCCGCTCCGCAGCTCGAGGCGATGCGCGTTGCCAGGGTCAGGGCGGCGTGTGCCTCCGGCCCGTCGTCGAAACCAACAGCGATGCGGGCCAACTTACGGGGCGGGTGAGAGCTGAAGCCGCTTGGTGCCACCGCGAGCGCGCACGCTGCGGTGTCGAGCAGCTGGCGGGTGCGTTTCCCGATTCGCACCTGCCCCTTGGCGGCATGGCGATCGGACCCCACCACCAGCAACTCGCGATGCTCGCGCCAGACGACCCGCTGTAGCGCCCTTGCCACAAACATGTCCGTCTCGACTCGAACCCTGGCCTCTGGCGCGAATCTGTCGCGCGCCTCGCGGACGGTCTTCAGCGCCTCTTGCTCGAGACCTCCCCAGTTCATGCCTTGGGGTAGGACAACGAGCGGATCAATGTGGACCGCGACAAGCAACAACTCCGCGCCCGTCGCGCGGGCGATCATCTCCCCCAGAGCTGCGGCGTCGTTCCCTTCCGGGAATCCGTTTACGCCGACGGCGATTCGAGCGAGTGATTCGCGACGATGATGCGGGCGCTTGTGCGTGGTTCTGGGCTGTGAGGATGCGGACATGTGCGCCTCCTTCAGGACTCCGGTCAGCACTGTGTCCAAAGGTCCAAGTTGCCACGCGCACGCGTCTCTGTCATCCGCACGGACTCCGCCCGTGTTGCGGGAAATCCCGGATCCGCACTCAGCTCTTTATCGCGATGCGGACGCGCCGCCTAGGCTTTCGCCCATGGCGCATGGCACGCACGACTTCGAGGACGACGAGCGCAACGAGCGCATCCTGATCTGGATCAACGGCGAGCTCGTCCCGCGAGCGCGCGCGGTCGTCTCGGTCTTCGACGCCGGCTTCGTCTTGGGCGACGGGGTCTGGGAAGGCCTGCGCGTGAGCTCGGGCCATCCGGCTTTCCTCGAGCGCCATCTCGACCGCCTGTTCGAGGGTGCAAAGGCGATCATGCTCGACATCGGGCTCGGCCGGCGCGAGCTGACGGAGGCGATCTATTCCACGCTCCAGGCCAACGGGATGACGGACGGGGTGCACGCGCGACTGATGGTTACCCGTGGCATCAAGCGCACGCCTTACCAGGATCCGCGCGTGACGATCGGGCCCGCGACTGTGGTGATCATCGCCGAGCACAAGGAGCCGCTACCGGTGACCACGATCCGGGGGATCACGCTGTTCACGACCCACGTCCGCCGCGCCACGCCCGACACGCTCGACCCGAAGCTAAACGCACACTCCAAGCTCAGCGACATCACTGCGTGCATCCAGGCCTTCACGGCCGGGGCCGACGAGGCGCTGATGCTCGACCCGCACGGCTTCGTGGCGACCTGCAACTCGACCCATTTCTTCATCGTGCTGGGCTCCGAGGATCGGCCCGAGGTGCTGACGTCCGACGGCCGCTACTGCCTTCAGGGGATCACGCGCGCGAACGTGCTCGAGATCTGTGCGGCGAATGGCATCGCGGTCCGCGAGGGGGCGTTCAGCCTCACCGACGTCTACAGCGCCCGCGAGGCGTTCGTCACGGGGACCTTCGCCGGCGTCGTGCCCGTCCGGTCAGTCGACGGTCGCACGATCGGCGACGGGGCCCGCGGTCCGACGGTGGAGCGACTTCAGACCCTGTACCGGGAGCTCGTCGACGCCGACGTGGCGGCACGAAGAGCGCCATGAGCTCGGGCACGCGGGTTGCAATGTGGTCGGGCCCGCGGAACATCTCCACCGCGATGATGCGAGCCTTCGAGAACCGGCCCGATACCGTCGTCGCCGATGAGCCACTGTACGGGGCGTACCTCGCTCGGACCGGGCTCGATCACCCGGCGCGCGAGGAGGTCATCGCCTCGCAGCCCGCTGACCTTTCCGCGGCGATCGCCGGCTTGTCGGCTCCGCTGCCGGTCGGTCTGTCCGTGCACTACGCCAAGCACATGGCGCACCACGTCTCCCGAGATATGGATCTGCGGTGGACGTTCGAGTTCCACAACGCACTTCTGATCCGCGATCCGGTCGAGGTCGTCGCCTCCTACGTGCGCGCCCGGGAGACGTGCGAGCCGGACGACATCGGACTGCCGCAGCAGGGATGGCTGCTCGAGCTTTGGGACGAACACGAGATCGAGGTCCCGATTCTCGACGCGAAAGACTTCCTGGACGCACCCGAGCCGCACCTGCGCTGGCTGTGCGATTGGCTTGGCATCCCGTTCACCGAGCGAATGCTCTCCTGGCCGCCAGGCCCGCGCCCGTCCGACGGCGTCTGGGCGCCCCATTGGTACGCCGCCGTCTGGGCTTCCACGGGGTTTGAGCCCTGGCACCCGCGGAAGACGACGCTGTCCGAGCACGATGCAGCCGTCGCCGATGCCTGCCGCCCGATTTACGAGCGTCTTTACGACCGGCGCGTCCGCGCGTGAGTTTGCGCGGCGCCTGCGGCGCGTGTACGCTCGCCACGTGCCGCCGGGGGTGCCGGCGGCCTTCTCGATCAGAAAAGAGGGGTCATGCTGAAGCCAGCCCGTTCGCTTAGCCGGACGTTCCGTTTTCGTCGTCAACCGGCATCCAGGTTGGTGCCGATCGCCGTCGCCATCGCGATGGCTCTCATGGCCGGCGCCGCCGTGGCGGCAGCCACCACGCTAGGCACGGGTGCGGCCAAGGTCCGCGGGAAGACCCAGACCGTGGTCGTGGACTCCTCGGGCGCGACCCTTTACACGTTGAGCGGGGAGCGCGTCGGGAACCTGAAGTGCATCAACAGCTCGTGCTTCAACTTCTGGCCGCCGTACAAGGTCGCGGCCAACGCGCAGCTGACCAAGTCCAGGGGCGTCAGCGGAACGCTGTCGAAGCTCCGCCGAGTCCGGGGCGGCTTCTACCAGGTGATGCTCAACGGTCGGCCGTTGTACCGGTTCGTGGAGGACAAGGGCAAACGAGGCTCCGCTCTCGGCCAAGGGATCAAGAGCTTCGGCGGGACATGGAGCGTCATTCCGGGGCGCTGAGATGACCCTCGGGCGTGATGTCCTTCGCGTGACGCGCGGACCGGCTAGGCTCAACCGTTCCGCGTATCCGATTCAAGGAAGATCACGATGCCCGACCTCCCTGAACGTCCCAATCTCGTCCTGATCATCACCGATCAGGAGCGGGCACCGATGCACTGGCCCGAGGATTTCGTCGCGCAACGGATGCCGTCGTGCTCGCGTCTGCTTCGCAACGGGGTTAGCTTCGAGAACACGACGTGCAACACGTCGATGTGCAGTCCGAGCCGCGCGACCTTTTTCACCGGGCTGATGCCGGCGCAGCACGGAGTCGTCGACACGCTCACCGAGAACGGCCCCGTCTCGCCGACCGAGACGGAGCTAAGCCCCGACATCCCGAATCTCGGCACGATGCTTCTGGCGGCGGGATATGACGTGCAGTACCGCGGCAAGTGGCATCTGAGCAAGGGAGCCGCCGGCGCCTTTGACCTCACCGCGGAGGATCTGGCCCGCTACGGGTTCGCGGGATGGGTGCCGCCAGACGCCGGCGGCGACACGCAGATAGTCAACTTCGGCGGCGGTCGCGCCAACCATGATGCGGCGTACATCGATCAGTCCGTCGAATTTCTGCGAGACCGCGTCGAGCACGGAGGCGAGCGGCCGTTCTGCCTGATCATCTCGTTGATAAACCCGCACGACGTGCTCGCCTTTCCGCGGCAGTGGACCGACGACTACGGCGCGGAGGACCTCGCGGGGGACATCGAGTTGCCGGCGAGCGTCGATGAGGACCTCGAGGCGAACTTCAAGCCGGCGGTCCAGTCGGCGTTGGCGCCGATTATCGACCTGGCCGTGGGCAAGCTCGACACACCCGAGCAGCGCGATGAGTATGCAAACTTCTACGCAAATCTCGTCGAGCAGATCGATCGGCAGATCGCCCCCATCATCGACTTCTTCTACGACGCCGACGGACGCCCGACCCCGCTCGGCGAGGAGACTCTGATCGTGCGTTTCTCCGATCACGGCGAGCTCGCCATGGCGCACGGGGGGCTGCGGCAGAAGGCCTTCAACGTCTACGAGGAGACGCTCCGGGTGCCGCTCATCTTCTCCAACCCGGGGCTCGCAGGTGCAGGTCAGTCGTGCCCGCACCCCGCCTCGCTGCTCGATCTGATGCCAACCCTGGCCGGGGTGCTCGGGATCGAGCCACCGCTCGGTCTGCGCGGCGCCGACCTGTCGCCGCTCGTGCGCGACCCGAACGGCGATCCCGTGCAGGACTCGGTGCTCTTCACCTTCGACGACATGCACGCCGGCACCGGCCTGGTTCCGGAAATCCTGCCCGGCGCCCCCGGTCGCATCCGATGCATCCGCGAGCGACGCTTCAAGTACGCCCGGTATTTCGACTCCCAGGGCAGGCATCCGGATGAGCATGAGATGTACGACCTCGAGGCCGACCCCCACGAACTCGACAACCTCGCCCATCCGGACCACCCTCGCTACAACGATCCAGCGGTCGCGGCCGAGCGCGATCGCCTCGCTTCTCGCCTGGCGCAGATGGAGGACCGGCTCGCTAGCAGCTAGCGCCCGGCCCCCGGTGGGCTCTCGGTGCTGCTCACTATCCTCGCTAGACGATGCGCGAGCCGCCAGAGGATCCGCCGGCCGAAGCTCGGTCGCCGGAGAAGGCCAAGAAGTTGCCTACCAGCCGGGTCGCGCGGACCGCGCGCGTTGGCGGCTTGGTGACCGGGCAGGGCGTGCGGTGGGCCGGGATGCGCGCGGCCAATCGGATGCGTACGCCCGAGCGCGCGGCGGCCGCCGAGCAGGAGCGCACCGCCGGGCTGGTGAACGAGCTGGTGGAGCAGCTCGGCCGGATGCGTGGCGCCGCGATGAAGGTCGGTCAGCTGATCTCGATGATCGAGTTCGACGGCCTCGAGCAAGAACAGCAGGACGAGCTGCAACGCAAGCTGGCGACGCTTCGCGACGATATTCCGCCCGTCGGCTTTGCACGGATGGAGAAGCTCCTGCGCAAGGAGCTGGGCGCGCCGCTGGGGAAGGTGTTCTCGGACTTCGACGAGCACGCGTTTGCCGCTGCTTCGATCGGGCAGGTCCACAGGGCGACGACCGTCGACGGCGACGAGGTTGTCGCGAAGGTCCAGTACCCAGGTGTCGCCGAGGCGGTCGAGAGCGACCTTCGCAACGCGATGCTGCTCGTCCCGCTAGTCAAGCGGCTTGCCCCCGGGCTCGACGCTAAAGCGCTGGCCACCGAGATGCGCGAGCGGATCGGGGAAGAGCTCGACTACGAGCTCGAGGCCCAGAACCAGCGCCGCGTCGAGCGACTCGTTCGCGGCCATCCCTTCATCACTGTGCCGCATGTGTACACACAACTCTCGACGAGACGTGTTCTGGTGTCGGAGTACGTCGAGGGTGAGCGCTTCGAGGCGGTCCGCCGTGCGGACGAGGACCAACGCGACCGCTATGGCGAGATCGTCTTCCGGTTTTTCTTCGGGCTGCTCTATCGCGAGCACATCGCACTGGGAGACCCTCACCCGGGCAACTACCTGTTGCGCCCAGATGGGAGAGTGTGCTTTCTCGACTTCGGCTTGCTACGCGACGTCGACGCCGGCCACGTGGCCGCGGAGGCAGCGATTGCCCTTGCCGTTCGCGACGAGGACTCGGAGGGCCTGAAGGCTGCTCTGATCGCCGGCGGCTATCTGCCGGGCGAGCGAGCCGACTCGGTTGATGCAGAGTTCGCGATGAGACTGATGCGACAGGCGATCAAGTGGTACGCCGTGCCAGGCGTGCGTCGCTTCTCCACTGACCACAGGCATCGCGGCCGGGGCCGCGACCGCGAGCCGCTCGACGACGAGCAGCGGGCGGCGATGAAGACCCAGGTCAACCAGTTCACGCTACCGCCGGAGGCGATCCTGATTCGTCGGATGCACGCGATCGTCGCGGTCGTCCTACATACCCTCCGGGCGAGTGCGGACTGGGGTGCCATCGCGGCGGAATACCTGCACGGCTCGCTCCCGGCCACATCACTGGGCGAGGCAGAAGCCGAGTTCCTCGCACGCCGCGGGCGCTGACTCAGCCCGGCCGCTCTCACCTGTGCATCGAGGGCGTGTAGCTGATCCCGACAATCGAGCCCTCGATCGACTGCAGCCGGACCAGCGTCTGACCCCACGGCTCCTCGCGGACGGGGTGCAGGAGCTCATAACCCGCTGCAACAAGTTCATCCGCCGCTGCCTGGACGGCATCCGCGCCCTGGACGTCGAACTCGAGGCTGACCTGCGGGACAGGCCGATCTGCCGGCCAAGTCGAGACGTCAAAGCATGCCTGCGCAGCCTGGTGCAGCGGCCATACGCCGAAGTGGTTGCAGCCAGGGATCGCCTCGCTGTGGAAGTACTCCTCATCGGCTCCGGACTGCAGCGGCAAGCCGAGCGTCTCGACGTATAGCCCCCGGCTTGTCGGAGGGTCAGCCGCGATCACGCTGACGCTTGCGAGAAATTCGATGTTCATGGGTGTGCTCCTCGTGCTCATGCGACGATCGAATCAGCCTCGCCGATTCGTGTCTTGGACGAAACGGACATCTTCCGCCCTGCGAACGGTCTTCCACGGCAAGGTGAGGTAGGGTCGGCTCGACGAGGGCAACGCCGAACCAGGAAAGTTGATCATGCACGTAGCGGAGTTCACCCTGCACGCCAAACCGGGTCACTTCGACGAGCTCGCGAACATGTACTCCCAGTTCGCCGAGGACTTTCTCAGCTCGCACCCCGCGCTCAAGAGCGTGCTCGTGATCGGCGACGAGGCCAGCGGGACCGTACGCGGAATCGGGGTATTCAACGACCGCGCGGACGCCGATGAGGTCAACAGCGATCCTCAATTCGCCGGGTTCAATGACCGCGTCGCTCCCCTGCTGGCCGGGCCTTCCGAGCGCGTCGAGCTGCGCCTCCTGCACCAGTATCCAGGCTAGCTCAGGGGCTCAGGGGCTCAGGGGCACAGGGGGCACAGGGGCTCAGAGGCTCAGGGGCCACACCTCAACGACACCGTGCGCGACGGCGCAGGGCGTTTGCGACGCGATCTCGATGGCTGCGGTGATGTCCTCGGCCTCGATCAGCGCGAAGCCCGCCACCGGCAGCGGAGACCGCAGAAAAGCCCCGTCTTCGCAGTGCACGCCCTCGGCGCCAGGGTTGCGAACCTGCACCGGCGGCCCGGCAATTCCTAACACCGCGCCAGCGGTTCGTAGATTCGCATCGTGCGCGTGAGCCGCATCTCGGACCTTCGGATCGGTGCGGTCATATCCCTCCCGGTCGCCGTAGCCAATCGTGACGAACTTGGGCATCGCAAACGCTCCTCTCGAATTGCCTCTGGATTGCGGACCAGCCGCAGCTCGCCAGGATGCACTAGTGACTGCGCCGGGCGGTCAGATTCATCGTAGGCTGAGGCGATGGTGTCGAGATCGTTTCCCGTCCTGTACGCGTCAGATGTCGAGCGGGCCGCGCAGTTCTGGGAGCTACTCGGTTTCCGCCGGCACTTCCATCTTCCCCCCGATGGCGAGCCCGGTTACGTCGGCCTGCGAGCCGAGGAGTCAGCGGCCGAGCTTGCCGTAACCAGCGCCCAGTGGGCGATCGATCGCTACAGCCTCGCAATGGGCGACGGCCCCAGGTTCGAGATGTACATCTACGTCGGTGATCTGGATGGGCTTGTCACCCAACTCGCCGAGGCGGAGGTGCCGATCATGCGCGAGCCGGAGGACATGCCGTGGGGAGAGCGGATTGCGACGGTTGCTGATCCGGATGGAAACCCCACCGCGCTCTGCCAGCAGAAAGCGTGAGCGGTCCCGTCTTCACGACGCGGCGCGCATTGCCTCCGAGCCTGGCCATGGTCCAGGTGAAATGGGGGGTATCCGAAAGGAAGCGCTCAGAACGCTGCGGCGGCCATCCGCTCGGCGGGACCCGGGGCCGGCGCTCTCAGCCGGCAGAGCTCGAGATCATCATCGAATCCTTTGAGCCGGTGTCTGCCTAGCGGCTCGCCTGTGGTGCCGACGGCGGCGGCGAGCGCGACCGGCGCCACCACCTGGCCAGCTGCCGCCACCTTGACCGCACGGGCAGCGAGGCTGACCACGGGACCGAAGACATCACCGTCGCGGAGCAGCACGCCGCCCGCCGCGAGACCGGCGCGCACCGGAGGCAGCTTCGGATGGTCGCTCACCGCCGAGATCAGCTTCAGGGCGATGCTGAGCGCTGCCGACTGCTGGGGGGTGACGTACATCACTTCGTCGCCGATCAGCTTTACGACGCGGCCGCCGCCGGAGGTAATCGCGTCGGCGGCAGTGTGCTCGAACCGTGTCAGGATCGCGCCAAGCTCGCGCGTGGACAGGCGTTGCGCCAAGGCGGTCGATCCGACCACGTCAACAAAGCCCACACACATGTGCTGGGTCTCGTATCCGTCCTCGGTGTCCCCAGGAATCGTGCGCCGCGCGCCGATGATGTGCTGACGGAGCAGGGTTTCCAGCAGAGCGCCGGCTGTCGGCACGAGCGCGACCGCCTCGGCGCTGGCGCGGGCAGCTTGGAGCCCGACGGGGTCCGCATCGCGGACCACGGGCTCGACATTGACCATGAAGGAAGAGATGGCCGCGTCGGCAAGACGAGCCATGGCCGCGCCCATCACGCGCAACAGCTGAAGCACCGCCTCCTCGCCGAAGATCGCCTCGGCCGCTGCCGTGCCCGCGGCTAGATCCGCGAGCTGCTCGCTGATAAGACGGACATCGGGTCCAGGCTCTGCGAACCCCGCGGCGCGGATGATCTGGAGCAGCTTCTCCCTGCGGACGCCCGAACGCCGCACGGCCTCTGACAGCGTCAATCCCTTGCCACCGCGGCTCGTGAGCACGGTGGCCAAACCCGGCAGGCGGTCGCGGTGCTCAACGAGATCGCTTTCTGTCGCGCCGAGGCTCACCAGATACTCCAGCAGCTCCAGCTGGCGTGCGGCGTGGGGGGCCGCGGGGTCGTACACCCCGATCGCCTCGAAGTCCGACGCGTCGTTCATAACGAGCCGGACGCCATCGCCTGCGGAATCCTTCCACCGGTCACGTACCAGCATCGCCTCCTCGAGTACCACCGGCCAGGCCCGAAGCGCGGTCACGCATCGATCCCTCCGAGGATGTGTTTATTCGGGCGAGGATCAAGATGAGTCCGAATAGGGTTGCCCGAACGCTGTCCGTCGGCCTGACGCTCCTGTTGCCGGCGGCTGCATGCGCGCAGGCAGCGGCGCCGGCCGGCAAACCCCAGGCCACGGGACCGGCGAACGTGACTGAGCACGCGATCCCGCCTAGCGCTGTCAACCCGTCCCTCGAAGGGCCGAGCTCTCCGTATCTTGCGTTCGTGAGCCCTCGCAGGAACGCGAACGGCAGGCTGTTCGTGTTCCTGGCGGGCAGCGGCGGATCCCCGTCTTGCTGTCAGCTTCTGTTGCGCCAGGCGGCCGCCGGCGGATATCTCGTGATCGGACTCACCTACGACAATCAGACACCGGTTGGCGTCCGCTGTCTGAACGACTTGGCGTGCTACGGAACGGTCCGCCAGAACGTGTTCGACGGCTCGGATCCGAGCGCGTACAGCGCGATCCCGCGCCAGGATGGCGTCGAACAGCGGCTCACCGGCCTGCTCGCCTACCTGGCCTACCATTACCCGGCCGAGGGCTGGGGAGCGTTGGAGCGCCGGGGCGCGCCGCGCTGGGGCCAAATCGTGCTCGGCGGTCACTCCCAAGGAGGTGGTGAGGCGGCGTTCATCGGCACCGTCCGCCCGCTCCGGGGCGAGGTAACGCTGTCATCGCCACCTGACACCGACTCGCTGCACCGCCCGGCGACGTGGGTGAAGGGCGTCGATCGCGGCAAGACCCCGGTTTCCCGCATCGTTGGCTTCGTCCATGACGGCGACCCCTTCTATCCGCGGATCGCCCCCGACTGGAGCGCGATGGATCTTCAGCGGTTTGGCCCGATGGAGGACGTCGACACGCTCGCGGCCCCGTACCGGGGTAGCCACGAGCTGATCTCCTACGCGTCGCTGCCGCCCGTGGTCCTCGCTACCCACGACAGCACCGCGGTCGACTCCGCCACTCCCAAATGCGCCAGCGGCTCACCTCGGTATGCACCAGTGTGGGACTACATGCTCGAGGTCGCGGGTGGTCTGCGCCTGACCCGGCAGACGAACAGCTGCGGCTGACGCGCTACCCGCGGCTGCGCACGTGACCCGCGGCCATCCGCCCGAGCTCGAACGCCGCAGTTCCGGTGCTCACCACCGGGTCCTGGTCGGCGAAGTCCCGGAGCGCCTGCTCATCGTCCGTCTCGACAACGGCAAGACCATACGAGTCGTCATCGGTGAGGATCGGTCCGAACACGACCATGTCGCCGCGTTCGAGGTACGGGCGCCAGTGGGCGGCGTGACGGTTCATGATCTCCCGCTCGGCGTCGGTCATGTTCTGGGCAAAGTTCGGGCGCGGAGCGATGAGGCGCAGGACGAATGTGGGCATACGGGGCACTGTACGCCGGCTGACGCCGCACGCCTTGCCAGCGTCGTCGATCGGCTCGCGCCGTTGGCATCGGACAACAAGTAGGATGGTTGCCCGGTCTTCAAGAAAGGACGAGAAGATGCGACGGACGCGGGTCATGAGGACTTGTGTGGGGTTGCTCGCAGTAGGGCTGGTGTGCGCGGCCGCGCCGGTGAACGCCGCCGCCAAGGTCCATCGCAAGGTCGTCATCTACGACCTGTTCCAGCCTGGGCTCGTTAAGCCCACGCGCCTATTCCTCAACGCCGACACTCCGTACGTGATCTTCGGCCTCGCCTGGAAGCACTGGGGTAGCGAGCGGGCGGTCGCGCACGGACGCTGGGACGGACTCAACTGTGGGCCGTGCGGTCCCAACCCGATCCGCGTCAAGACCCCGGTGGTCCTCACCGCCGAGCACCTCGTCAAATGCAAGCCAGGGCTATACGCGTACCGGACGGTGCTCCTGACGGTGCCGAGCAGCAAGGCTCGGGCCGAGCTGTCGCTCAGCCACAAGACGACGGAGCTCGGGCTGGGCGGCTGCCTCTGACTTTGGCGGTACCTCGGGGAAAGCTGGCCCGTGATCCGCCGCTCGCTCAGGGTCCTCCACCCAGGGCTAGACGCGCTGCGTGTCCCGGCGATACGCGACCCGAGCGAGAAGCACGAGAACGACAGTCCACGCAAGCACCACCACCCAGCCCTTCGCACCCCAGGCGTGGCCGTGGATGGCTATGTGGCTGGCCTGGACGATCCAGTAGCCGGGTAAATACTGGCCGACGTCGTAGAGGAAGCCGTGGGTGAGCGGGAACCAGGTGCCGGCGAGGAATGCCAGGATCGCGACCAGTCCACCGGTGAGGGGTCCGACCGACTCGACGTTTACGAGGTGGCCGAGCGTGATGCCCAGGGCGGCAAACGGAAGCAGTCCGACCAGGATCAGACCCGTCATCTCCAGCCACTGGCGCGCCGCCAGGCTCACCCCCAGGCTGGTGCCGGCCACGTAAAGCAGCAGCAGGCTCGTGATTGCCATGGCGTATGACGCCACGACCTTGGCCCGGAAGTAGTTGCGCGGGGTGAGCGGAGTGATCCGAAGCTGGCGGGTCCAGCCTGCCTGTCGTTCTGACGCGATCCGACCGCCGCTCGAGATCATCGAGGCCATCGTCCCGAAGGCCGCCAGCCCCGCCATGTAGTACAGAGGAGCGGAGATTCCGCTGCCGGCCAGGTTCTGAGTGTTCTTCTGCGGTCCCGCGATCAGGAAGTAGAGGACCAGCGGAAAGCCGAACGAGAAGATGAAGAAGCGGCGGTTGCGAAACGCGCGAAGCAGCTCGAAGCGCATGTACAGAGTTCCACTCATGACAGCGTCTGCACCCGTTCGGGTGACGCCACCCGCTCATCGCCGTGATCTCTCGTGAGCTCGAGGAAGGCCTCCTCCAGTCCAGCGCCGGTTATCTCAATATCCCGTGCCTGTGGATAGCGCTCCAGCAGCGCGCGGATCGCGGCGTCGGAGTCCGCGCAACGCAGGATGATCGCCTCGCCGTGGCGCTCCGCACTGCCCACCCCGGGCAGCGCCTGAAGCGCGTCCAGCCCGGCCTCACGCAAGGTGGCCCGGATCGTGCGCGTTCCCACCCGGGCCTTGATCTCGGTGGTCGGTCCGTCGGCCACGATCCGGCCCGCCGCCATCAGCACGGCCCGATCGGCGTTGGCGTCGGCCTCCTCGAGATAGTGAGTAGCGAACAAGACGGTTCGCCCGCGGGCGGCATACCCACGCATCGCCGCCCAGAAATCCCGTCGGCCCTGCGCGTCCATCGCCACCGTGGGCTCATCGAGCACGAGCAGCTGCGGATCCGATACGAGCGCGATCGCGAACCGGACGCGCTGCGTCTGACCGCCGGAGAGCTTCTGCGTGCGCTGATCCGCCACCTCGCTCAGCCCAGCCAGGGAGAGGACCTCGTCCACGGCCATCGGCTCGCGATAAAGCGACGCCACGAGCATGATCAGCTCGCGCACCGACAGATCGCGGATCAGCTCACCCGTCTGGAGCATCGCCCCCACCAACCCGGAATCAACCGCCTCGCGAGGCGAGTTGCCGAATACACGCACCTCACCCGCATCCGGCCGCGTAAGCCCAAGCATCATGTCGATCGTGGTCGACTTCCCGGCCCCGTTGGGACCGAGCAGAGCCACCGTCTCGCCCCGGGGGATCGACACGTCGATCCCCCGCACCGCGGGCACCGGCCCGTGCGGCCCGCCTCGGTAGGTCTTCATCAGCCCCTGCAGCTCGATCGATGAGTCCACCTTGACGAAGAGTAACGCCGTGCCACCCGCGCCTATCGGACGGCCTCCTGCTCGAGGCGATTGCCGAAATCAGGGCATGCTGATCAGCACAATCACGATCACGGCGAGCGCGATCGGTACCGTGGCGTAAATGCGCCGCCACCACGCGCAGGGTGGTCAGCGAGCCTGCCGCGCCAGGCGCTCGATCAACCCGTCGAGGATCTCGATTGCTCTCGCCAACGTCCGCACGTCCCGGTCGGGCAACGTCGCCATCTCCTCGTGCAGTAGTGCACGGTATTCACCCCGCAGTCGGGAGAGAACCTCCTGCCCGACAGGCATCAGTGTGACCAACACCGCGCGGCCATCCGCCGGATCGGTATCGCGCTTGACCCAGCCGCGATCCTCCAGTCGATCGACCAGCCGAGTGATCGCCGGCTGTGTCACACCTTCCAGACCTGCCAGCTCGCATATGCGCCGCGAGTTGGTGGAAAGCTCACTCAGCACTCCGACTTCGGTGCGAGAGATCTGAATGCCGGTGCGCATCAAGAACAGGCGCGAAAGTGTGGCCGCCCGCTGCGGGAGTGCCTCGGCAATCTCATCGAGCCGACTTCCCCGCAGGCTCACTTCCGGGCCGGGTTCCATAACTTGGTTATATTACCTCGTCATGGACCGGATGGATACCTGCTCCGCACATGCTGCTCTCGCTCGAGGGGGGCCGGCCTGATGCGACAGGGTCCGTTGGCCGGCCGCTATCCCGCGGCAGCGGCGATGGTGGTCTTTGCGCTGATTCCGTACCTGGTGCTTTCGGCGGCGCTGCAGCCGCTCACGCCGATCATCGTCCGCGACTTGCATATGAGCCTGCAGACGTTCAGTTTGGGTTCCGGCCTGGCTAACGCTGGCTATGCGGTCGGCACCGTGCTGGCGGTCGTGCTCGCGCAGCATCGGCCGCAACGCAGGCTGCTCGTCGCTTATGCGGCGCTCCTGCTGGTCGGCTCGATCTTGACCGCCACGGCGCAAGACTCCGTGATGTTCATCGCGGGACACGTTCTTCAGGGCCTGTGCACCAGCCTGATGCTGATCGCGGCTGTGCCACCGCTGGCACTTGGCTTTGGAACGAGCAGGCTGCGCGAGACCGCGGTGATCATGAACCTCTGCATCTTCGGGGCCGTTGCACTTGGTCCGACGATCGGTGGCATCCAGGCTCAGGCGAACGCGTGGCGGCCACTGTTCTTCGTCGTCGCCGGGATCTCCTTGACAGCTCTCTTGCTCACGCTGTTGACGTTCGAAGACGCGCCGCCGGCCGATCGCAGCGCTCCGGTGGATCCCCTCGCGATCGCCTTGGCGACCGCAGGCTCGGTGGCCGCGTTCTTCGGCGCCTCGGAGCTGCTGACGCACAAGTTCCTGGAACCGATTACGTTCGTGCCCCTGGTGGGAGGGTTGGCGCTGATCGTTGTGTTGATCGTCTACCAGTTCCGCGCCAAACGGCCGCTGTTGACGATCCGCACGATGCTGACCAGCACGATGCCGGTGGCCGGGATCGTGGTCGCCCTATTCGCCGCCGCCGCGTCCGTGTCCGCCACAGCGTTGACCGCGGTCCTGCTCGCCGGGCGATACGGACCGCTTCATCTCGGGCTTCTCTACCTCCCGGAGCTCGCCGGCGCGATCCTTACAGCGTTCGTTCTCGGCGTCGTGATCACGAGGCGCCAGATGCACTATCTCCCGCTGGCGGGCATGGTCTTCCTGGCGGCCGGGATCGCGACGTTCCTGATACAGAGCCCGCCTTCCCAGGCGCTGGCACTGCTCGGGGCGGGACTGACCGGCATCGGGCTTGGCGCGTCGGTGGCACCGGCCCTGTTCGTCGCGGGTTTTTCACTGCCCGCCGCCAACCTGCAGCGCGTGTTCGCGATCATCGAGCTGCTGCGTGCCGTCGCAGCGTTCATGATCGCGCCGGTGTTCGCGCACTTCGCCGCCACGGTGGGAGGCAATCTGAAGACCGGCACCGAGATCGCCTTGTGGATCGGTCTCGGACTCGCGCTCGGTGCCGCCGTGATCGCGGTCGCGCTCTATCTCCTGGGCGGGGCGCGCCCGCAAACGCCCGATCTGGAGCGCTTCATGGGCGGCGAGGGATCCGCTTGGTATTCACCGCCGCTGCTGGCGCGCATCCGCAAACGAGCCGGCCACCAGAGCCTCGCTGAGGAGCCCTCGCGAGCGTGACCGCAGCACCCCCGACACCGGACTCCAACCCCATCATCTTCTCCTATGACGGCTCCGAGCTAGCCAAGGCCGCGATCCGGGAGGCCGGCGCGCAGCTGATCGCCGGGCGCGATGCGCTCGTCCTCACTGTGTGGGAGACCTTCGATGTCGGCTTCGTGCCCGCGGGCGGGGCGGAATTCGACGCCGCAGAGGCCCTCGAAGTCAAAGCGGCCGCAGAACAAACCGCCGCGGAGGGCGCCTCACTGGCCGCCACAGCTGGATTTCATGCGCAGAGCCGGGCAGTCCGGGCTGCGCCGACGTGGAAGGGGATCGTCGAGTTCGCCGACCAACACGACGCCAGCCTTATCGTCCTCGGCTCCCACGGCCGCACCGGCATCGCCAGCCGCCTTCTAGGGAGCGTCGCCGGCGCCGTCGCAGTCCACTCCCGCCGATCCGTTCTAATCGTTCATCGTCCTTCCTAAGACTGCACGTGGCGCCCGTCAGATCGGTCGCGCGCTTGGCCGCCGCATCCGACATGCGGTCGAGCTGGCCACCATCGCCTCCTGCGCCGACTTAAGCGACGCCTGATGTGTGAGCCCGTTGATGCTGCAGGTAGCTAGCTAGCAAACGAGGGACTCATCGCCTATCTGATCATCCTGTTTATCCTCGGCCTGTTCGTCGGGGCGCTAGCCCGCCTGCTGTTGCCCGGACCAGATCCCATGGGGATCGCGATGACCGCTGTCGTCGGCGTCTGCGGAACTTTCAGCGCCGGCCTCTTCTCGTGGTACATGTTGCATCGGCACGGGGCCGGGCTCCTGCTGTCGGTCCTGTTCTCGATGCCGTTGGTGTGGATCTACCGGCGTTCACGTGGAGCGAGTTACGGGCGTCAGCGTTCGGGCGGCCGCCGACGACCGTTCTAGGGCGCGAGCTATACGGGAAAGCTCTCGCCCGCCCCGGTAACCGGCCTGTAACCCGACGCGGTGCATGCTCCCCACTCGTCCTCTTCGGACCTAGCATGCCTTCCCGGCGCTGAGTAGCGGGCTCGGATTCATGCCTCCCAGGACACTGATCCACACCACCGTGGCGATGATTCTCGCCGTGTCGCTGCTTACCGGCGGCTGTGGCGGCGGATCCTCTTCAACCGCCGCCGAGACCACGCACAACGGAGCGGCCGCCTTGGTCGCCTACTCCCACTGCATGCGCTCCCACGGCGTGTCGAACTTCCCCGACCCCGACAGCAGCGGAGAGATCCCTAAGGACGAGGTGATCGCCGCCCTCGGCAGCGGTCCTCAATCTCCGGGGGCCCAAAGAGCCTGCCAGCACCTGATGCCGAGCAGCGGCCTCGGGCCGCCGGACACTGCGCCGCCGCCGCGAACCCGGCTCGCGGGCGCGCTGTCGTTCGCGAGGTGCATGCGCGCCCGCGGGTTTGCGAGCTTCCCGGACCCAACCAGCCAGGGTCAGCTGACCCCGGAGATGGTCACCGCAGCAGGCATCGACCTGCACCAGCCGACGCTGCTCAGGGCAGGCCTGGCCTGTGTGCCTGCGAGCCACGGCCTGCTGACACCCGCAGCGATCGAGCGGGCGGTGCACGGAGGCTGACTGGTAGGGCAGGCCCTCGCGCGGTCTGCGAGAGGCGCGGCAATTCACTCCAGTGGCAGGCAGTGCTCCGGCGCCAGTTGCGATCGGCTGCGGCCTGGCCAGCGCGCAGCGCCGAACGCTACACCGGACCGTTTAGCGCTCGAACCAACAACCCGATCCTGGTCATCGGGACCACGTATGACCCCAACACGTCCTACGCCACCGCCCGGATCACGGCTCGCCGCCTTGGCAACGCCGAGCTGCTGACCCACCAGGGCTATGGGCACATCAGCGTCAGCGACCCAAGCACATGCGTGGAGCGAGCGATCGCGAACTATCTGACCAGGTTGGTCGCGCCCCGCCCCGGAACGGTCTGCCAGTCCGATCATCAGCCGTGTGACAGCAGATTCGGACAGCCAGCCGGCGAGACGGCTAGCTGATCGCCTAGCTGGTCGGCGCCGAGTCGCTGTCACGTTTACTGCCTGGCGGTTGTCATGGGTGTAGTGACCACGACCATGGAGGAACGGCAATGCTGGAAAAGGTCTTCTACACAAGCGTGCTCGTCAGCGACCAGGACACGGCGCTCGACTTCTACACAAACGTCCTTGGCCTGGAGAAGCGGGCTGAGAACCCGACGCCCGAAGGGCCGCGGTTCTTGACCGTGGGCGTGAAGGGGGACGACTTCCAGTTGGTTCTCTGGCCCGGGACCCCGGGGCGCGCCGAGTTGGCGATGGGACGCCCGCCGGCCTCGATCACGATCGAGACCGACGATATTCGGGAGACGGTCCAGGAGCTGAAGTCGCGCGGCGTCGAGTTCGTTTCGGACGTGCTCGAGTTCCCATGGGGTTACGTCGCACAGTTCCAGGATCCCGACGGTAACCGGCTACAGGTACGAGAGGGTCGCTAGGGCCTGATTGGGTGACACGCAAGCCTCACGAACGCAAGCGTGGGGCCCGAGCGCCGGAAACAGTCTCGCTCGTGGCTTGCGTGGCGCCCAATCGGATAACTAGAGTCGCGCCTGGGCCGTGGGCAGATTTCGTGGACGGTGGCGTGACTACTGGGCGTACTTTGGGTTCGCCCTGCTCGGCATCGGTCTTGCCGCGTGGCAGGGCATCGTCTACCACAACAAGACCACCGGGTCGATCGTCCAGGCCAGGGTCGACGACTGTCGCGTCGACCCCGTCGAGGGCGTAGTCGTGACCTGCACCGGCACGTGGCCGGTCGGCGTGTCTCTCCCGGCCGGCCACCGTCTCACGCACGGCGTGATCGACGGAGTCGACATCCCCGACATCGGCCGCACGGTCAAGGTGCACCTTCATGGCGGCACGGCGTACGCCCCAGACTCGGTTGGTCGCCCCAGCCATCTTCTTCTTCGTCGGCATCATCATCGCGCTGGCGTTCGTGTGCGCGGCCTGGCGGAACGCCGCCGCTTCGCGCCCGCGCCCGGCGGCGAGCTCCGGGCTGCCCACCGGGTAGCCGCGTCAGCGCCCCGTCGGCGCCTCGCTTGCAGTCAGTCCCGCGGTGAGCTGCGTATCAGTGAGGCTCGCGGCGCATCAGCCAGACAGGCGGGCCGGCGGGCAGCCGCAGCCGATCAATGACCCTGAACCCGTGCCGGGAATAGAAGCTGACGTTGCGCTCTTTGCCGGTCTCGAGGTAGGCAGGAAGGCGCTCCCGGTCGCACAGCTCCAGGCCGGGTGCGAGCAGACGCGAGCCGATGCCGGCGCCCTGACGGAGCGGATCGACCCCGAGTACAGCGAGGTACAGATGCCGGTCGTCCGGGTGCCGGCGTTCCACTGCGGTCAGACCCCACATCACCAGCGGGCCACGCCAGCGAACGCCCGCTCCGGCTAGGCGCCCGAGCTTGGCAAGCTGCGAGACGCTCACCTGCCAGCGGTCCGGCAGGTTCCATACCGCCGCGCCGGCCAGATCATCCGTGGTCCAGGTCACTTGTTGGTCCGAGCAACGCCACAGCGACCAGCGAAAGAACGCGCCTCCGTGACGTGCACGAACACGGGCGCCGGGGAACACCCAGCGTTGGATCGGATCGTCATCGAACGCGCGAGTGAGAACCTGCGTCAGCGTCTTGTGGTCCCCGGCCTCGGACAGACGGACTCCCATCGCGAGCGGCATCGTAGCCTGCGCCGCGCGAGCCAACGGTGCTCCCACGAAGCCGTCCGAGTAGTTGGCTCGCGGCCGGTCAGGGATCGTTGGCGATTCGGTAGCCGACGCCGGGAGTGTTGCGGATGTGGTCAGGCTCGCCGAGCTTGCGTCTCAGTCTGGCGATCGTGACTTTCACCGTGCTCGTGAACGGGTCGACGCTCTCGTCCCAAACTTGCTCGAGGAGTTTCTCGGCGCTGAGTACCCCCGGCGTGGCTCTGAGCAGCGCTTCGAGCACGGCGCGTTCCTTGGGCGTGACGTCGACCACCCGGCCGTCGCGGGTGACGGTGCCGGTGAGCGGGTCGAGCTCGATCCCGGCCACGCGTAGCGTCCGGTCGGTCGTGGGAGTCTTGCGGCGGGCGAGCGCCTGGCGCAGGACGAGTTCGGGGAAGTGGAACGGTTTGGCGAGATAGTCGTCGGCGCCCAGGGAGAGCCCGCGACGCGGTCCTCGGGCGCGCCGGAGACGGTCAGCATCAGGATCATCTACCGCATCGCTCGCAGTTCCAGCTACCACAAGGCATTCCACGACATCACGGCCGGCACGAACGGCTACCCGGCCGCTACTGGCTGGGATCCGATAACGGGCTGGGGAACACCCAACGCGCAGGTGCTCATCCCGCTTCTGGCCCGCTTCACCAACGACAATCCTCGGCACTAGCGAAAATACGGACGCGTCGGACGACGGAGGAGTTCAGCGCGCTCAGGCCGTGCCCCTGACCAGGCGCTCGAGCTCACCTCGACGGCTAGCCGAGCGTCGCGCTGCCGGTGGTGGCCTGCCGGACGTCCTGGCTCCGCAGAGCGGCGTCATAGTGGATCTTCGTTCCCGCCGCGTTGGTAAGGGTCACGCTGACCGTCCCGGTCAGGCCGTAGGTGCCTCGCACGCTGCACCGAACCCGCCTGTTGGCTGCCGGCTGGATGTTCCGTGAACAGGACACGGAGGTGATCTTGAAGCCGCCGCCGACAAGAGGAGGACCGGTTGTGGTGTTCAGCGATGACTTCAGCGTGGACTCGAGCCTGGCCACCGTGAACGTGACCGCCGCGGAGCGTGACTTACTGGTGCCCGGCGTCTTTGGGGCCGGCGCCGGCTTGCTTTTGGACGGACTGCTTCCACATCCAGCGATCGCGATCAACGCGACGCTCGCCACCAACGCGGTGGCGGCGAGTCGCGCAGGCGGGTCAGTGCTCAAGGAGCTCCCTCAGTCGTCGCAGGTCCGCCTCATTGGCCTTCCGCATAGCGCGGCTCACGACAGGCGCGGTGATCGCAGAGAAACCCGACGGCTCGCCGCGATTGCGGAGCGTCATCTTGGTCGCGCCGTCCGGCGCGTCCTCCCAGGCGTATGTCGTCTCCATCGGAAACGGGCCCTCCGCGGTCGACATCACGAAGCGGCGCCCGGGCTCCAACACTCGGACTTCGTAGGTGTACTCCAGAGGGCGCCCGAGGAACTGTGCCCGGAACCGAATCCTGGAGCCGACGATCGCGGGCGGCGAGGTCTCCCATTCGATCGCCTCAATGTTCTTGTACCAGGCTGGTGCATTCGCAGGATCGGCCGCAAATGCAGAGACCACATCGCGCGGGCGCTTGATCTCGATCTCCGTCACTACGTCTACGGCCACTTGCCGATTCTGTCATCCCCACGTGCCGGCGATGCGCTGTGCCAGCGGCCGGGATCGCTGAGCCACCCGTCCGGGGGAGACGAGTGCGTCGGTGGCTTGGATGCGGTCGGTCGCGGCGGCAAAACGGAGTCCCGGATCTAGGTGCTGCAGAGCTAGAGTCCGCGCCGCCTGTTCGCGCTTACCGGCACCTGACCGATGACGGCATCCGCCTGACTGAGTCGTCCGGCTGGTGTTCCTGATCCGATGCGACAGCTCGGCTGGTCGGTTTCAGGACTGGCTGCGACCGCTCGGGACTGCCGGCACGGCGACGACAGGGCACGGCGCGATGTGGAGGAGTCGCAGCACGACACTGCCGAGGAGCAGGCCTTCAATCAACCCGTGGCCACGGGTGCCCGTGACGATCAGACCCGCTCCCACCTCCCGAGCGATGTCCGCGATCTCACTGGCCGGCTGGGGCCCGACGTGGTCAACGATCCTGAGACTTGGCTTGAATCCGTCCTTCGAGAGCTGCTCGACAGCCTGCTCGAGCTTGACCTTCACCCGGTCCTCGTCCGGATACACAGCAAGCCCAGTCTTCGCCGCGTAGTGCTGGACGATGTGGACCACGACAATCGAAGCATCATGATCATGAGCGAGGGTTTTAGCGACCTCGAGCGCTCGATCAGCATTCTCCGAGCCATCGCTGGCCCAGACGATCGTGTCGAACAATGCTTACCTCCATCATCACGTCAACGGGTTCACAGCCGGACCTTCCTCGATCTCGGCTCCGGAAGCAAGCGCGAATCTAGGGAGCCCGAGCCATCCGTGCGTGATCTACGAGATCGCTACTTGGATCGGACGCGGCGGCGTTGCGTCGTCGGCGTCTACCGGCGCGGATTGTCCTCGCGCGGTGCAGCCAAGCGAGCGCAGCCCCGCGGCGAGGTACACACCCCGCCTGTCCTCGCGGCCCAACTCGAGCGACTCGGCGAGCCGCGAGGCCACCACACACGTCCGCAGCCACTTCTCAAACGGCACACGGGCGCGCAGGTCCGTCGTCGGCGACAGCTCTCCCAGCACCTCTGCCAGGCGAAGAACGCCTTGCCCTGCTCCCGCGGTCAGATCAGACGGACTGGATTCACCCAGCGGCGCTGAGCGTAAACTGAGGATGCGGTGTTTCAGTCGCCGCCCTCGTATTTGAACGAGATCCCGAGACGCACTCGGAAGCTCACGATTGCGCCATTCTCAATCGTGACGTCCTCCCGGATTACTTCGGCAACTCGGAGATCACGCACGGACTTGCCCGCCGTTTCAACTGCGTTTCGCGCGGCAGCTTCCCAGGAATCACTGCTGGTCCCGATAACTTCAGTCACGCGGTACACGCTGTCTGCCATCTGAGCTCCTCTCACGTCGTTGTCGCGTCAGCCTATATCGGCACGTGGGCCGAGGGCAATTACGACTCGTCGATTCGTTGGAACACCTTTGACCATGAGATCACGGAGACTGCTGCACGTTCGCCTGCCAATCTCTGTAGCGGTCGGCGACTAAACGCACCATCGCCGCGTCGCGATGGCCATCCGATCTTGGTGAATCGCAGAGGAGGGCGTGAACGATGCAGTTCTATCTGAACGGTTACCGGCCGGGCGACCCTTTCGTGGCGGATCCGCATCCGTCGGTGGCCGCCCGGCCGCGGGGGGTTCCGCAGGATGTCGACGTCCTGATCGTTGGCTGCGGCCCGGCCGGTCTGGTCTTGGCTGCCCAGATGAGCAATTTTCCCGATATCAGGACGGCCATCATCGATCGCAGGCCTGGTCCGCTCGAGGTCGGGCAGGCGGACGGCGTCGCCTGTCGCACGGTCGAGATGTTCGAGGCGTTCGGACTGGCTGACCGCTTGGTCAACGAGGGGTATTGGGTCAACGAGGTCTGCTTCTGGCGACCGGACCCGGCAGATCGAAGCAAGATCATGCGCGCCGGACGCGTCCGCGACACCGAAGAGGGCTTGTCGGAGTTCCCGCACGTGATCGTCAACCAGGCGCGGATGCTCGCCTACCTTCGGGATCACATGGAGCGCTCTCCCGCCAGGTTGGCGCCGTTCTACGGCCTACACGCAGGCCACGTCGAGGTGGACTCGAGCGGCTCCGCCGAGTATCCGGTGCGGGTCAGCGTGCGACACCTCGAGGAGCTGGAGGACACTGGCAGAACATCGACGATCCGAGCCAAGTACCTCGTCGGGTGTGATGGCGCGCGAAGCAGCATCCGCACCGCGCTCGACCGCGAGCTGATCGGCGACGTGACCGACGAGTCGTGGGGCGTGATGGACGTTCTTGCGGTGACGGACTTCCCTGACATTCGCGTCAAGTGCGCCATCAACTCGGCAGCCGAGGGCAATGTGTTGATCATCCCCAGGGAGGGTGGATACCTGGTCCGGTTCTACATCGAGCTGGCCGAGCTCAGCGACGAGGTGACGCTGGACCACCGAAACGTCACCCCGGAGAAGCTGGCCGCCGTCGCGAACCGCATCATGCACCCGTACCACGTTGAGGTCAAACACGTCGGGTGGTGGTCGGTGTACGAGATCGGGCAGCGCCTGTGCGAGAGGTTCGATGATGTGCCGGCGCAAGAGACGGCGAGCCGGATCCCGCGGGTGTTCATCGCGGGCGATGCCTGCCACACCCACAGCGCCAAGGCAGGCCAAGGTATGAACGTCGCGATGGCCGATGCCTGGAATCTCGGCTGGAAGCTGGGGTCCGTCCTCAGGGGACAGGCCCGGCCCGAGCTCCTTCACACGTATTCGGAGGAGCGTCGGGCGATCGCCCAGGAGCTCATCGACTTCGATCGGGAGTTCTCGAGATTGTTCAGCGCCCGCGCCGACGGATCCGGTGAGGCCGAGGGGGGTCGTGGCGATCCCGAGGAGTTCCAGCGCTATTTCACCGCCCAGGGTCGGTTCACAGCGGGAGTCGCCACCAGGTATGCCCCGTCAATGATCACGCGCGAAGCTACGTTTCAGGCCCTCGCGGAAGGCTTCCCGATCGGGATGCGCTTCCACTCCGCGCCGGTCGTACGGCTGGCCGATGGCAAGCCGCTCCACCTCGGCCATGTCGCTCGCGCTGACGGCGCGTGGCGCATCTACGTCTTCGGCGACCGGGAGGACCCGGCGAGCGCGCACTCGCGCGTCCGCGCGGTGTGCGAGTTCTTGGCCTCCAGCGCATCTCCGATCAACCGCTTCACGCCGGCGGACGCCGAGCGCGACTCAGTGATCGATGTGCGCGCGGTCTTCCAGCAAAGCCATCGTGACCTGGGGGACACTAGGTTGCCGGCGGTCCTGCTTCCGAGGAAAGGCAGGTTCGGGCTGATCGACTACGAAAAGATGTTCTGCCCGGATCCGGCTGCCGGTGACATCTTTGACATGCGCGCCGTCAACCGCGATACCGGGTGCGTCGTGGTCGTCCGCCCGGACCAGCACGTCTCACACATCCTCCCGCTTCACGCACACGATGCACTCGCCGATTTCTTCGCGAGCTTCTTGATCGAAGCAGGGCAGGAATCGGGATGACTCACGTGGGCCGCGGTCGCCACATCCCCTGCGCTTCCTCCGCGAGTCAAGAGCTGTCGGCGTCGGTCGCGGTCGGAGTCGCGGCCAGTTTCAGCTCTGCACTGCGCTCGGTAGCGAACGCGTGCATTGCCGGCACCAGTTCGTTGGTGACCAGGCCGGTATCGCGTGTTGCCTCGTCGATGATCGGCCACCATCGCCGCATGTTCGAGGGCGCGTCGACTACGACGACGTGGACGGGGACGTTTCGCCGCAGCGACAGCATCCGATCCGCGAACGGCTCGTGGTCTGCGTAGAAGCCGCGGACGCCGCGGAGCACGGTCGCACCGGCCGCGCCAGCCTCGTGGAGCCGACGGACGAGTACCCGGTAGAGCGGCTGGCCGCCGACCTTCGCCTGCTCCTCGGCGTGGATCATGAGCTTCTGCCAAATAGCCAGCCCGGAGCGGTCCTTCTCGGGAGCGAGGTCGGGCTCGGAGAGCGTCCTCCCGTCGGCTTTGCAGATCTGCACGCGCTCGACGGTCGCCACGGCATCGTCGAGTAGGCCGGCCACCCCGGGCAGCGCCGCGCTCATCTTCTTGCCGTTGCCCATCGCCAGCAGCATCAGCGGCACGTTTGCGTTGCGGGCAAACAAGCGGGCGCGTTGGCGCTCGCCGTGAAGTGTCCCGTCGACAGCGAGCAGGACCGAGGCCCCGGCTGCTCCTGATCGGCGGAGCAGGTCGACGGCCGCGACGTACCCGGTCTGCCTTCCCGCCCGCACCGAGCGTCCGCCGTAGACGGTGAGTTTCACCGCACGGCTCTCGTCGCCTGGCGGCTGGACACTTGTCAGGCCGTCGCCGGTAATCAGCTGGGCACGCTCGAGGCTGATCAGGCCGTGGTTCGTCACCTTGAGCACCTCGGGCAGCGCGGCCTCGATGCGCTCACGTGTGTCAATCGCGATCGACACCGCCGGCAGATTTTCCGACAGGGTGAGCAGCCGGTCGGTCTGGATCGCGTGGTGCTGGCCGAACCCCTCCACGCCTCTTAGCAGGACGCTGGTGTGGATCTGGTGTTGCTCGTAGACGTCAAAGAGGGCGTCGGCAAGGAACCGCCCGTTCACGCGATCGCGTTCGCTGAAGTAGGTCGTCAGCTTGATCCCTGGTTCGTTCACAGCAGGCCGCCGATCGCTCTGCCGATCGCTACCGCCGCGAGCCCGAGGGCGAGGCTCACGATCACGTTCTGGCTAGCGAGCCGGCGTTCGCCGTCCTCGGCCGGGCGGTGCGTTTCGAGCATCCAGGTCGAGAATGTCGTGTAAGAGCCGATTGTCGCTGTTCCCAGGATCAGCATCGTGTCATGCGCGAGGTGAAGACCGGCGAGCAGGCCGAGCGCGAACGACCCACTGAGGTTCACAACAAGTGTCCCCAGCGGCCATTCGCCCAGTCGTCGGGATTGCACGAGCCCGTCCACGACGAACCGGGCGACAGCGCCAGTGCCGCCGCAGACCAGCACCAGCAGCGTGGTGATCACCACGTGAGCTTTGCCCGGCGGACGATTGCCGTGGCGAGGGCTACGCCAAGAAAGCCAACTGCGACGCTGGCCGCCCCGTAGAGCAATGCGAGCCCTACGTCTCCGCGGTCGAGCATCCGCAGCAACTCGAGCTGGAACGTCGAGAAGGTCGTGAGCCCTCCGCAGATGCCGGTGCCGAGAAGGGGTCGGCGATACGCGGTGATCGGAAGCCGCTCCTGGAGCCGAGTCACGAAGTAGCCGAGCAGAAAGCAGCCAACCAGGTTGACCGCAAACGTCGCCCACGGCCACTGTCCGGTGTGGGTCGGCGCCAGATCGGCGAGGTAGGTGCGCAGACCTCCGCCGATCGCGCCGCCGGCGTAGATGGCGATCAGTTCTCGACGGTCATATCCCAGCAAGCTTGGCTTGTACCTCCACTCGGGCAAAGGCGATCCTGTCCTCGATCCTCCAAGGTGCCCACCGCGATCGTTCGCCCATCATCTGGGCTCAGCCTAGCCGCGGTGCGACCAGCAACAGCACGACGAATGCGAGCATCAGATAGAGCAGGTAAAGACCGAGTGGCCCAGCCTGAATATTGCGCAGCAGGTCGGCTATCCGGGTGAACGCTGACGTGATCGGCCGGTAGAGCCAGCCGGGGTCGAAGACCCGTGGTTCGGCGCGGAGCATGCTGAGCCGCTCGGGGAAGCGCTGGTCGCCGATGCTCCGCAGCTGGGTCTTGACCCGGTAGACGACGTTGAAGATCACGCGGACCATGTTCGCGTAACCAATCGCTGTGTATTGCGCGCGGCGGCCGGAGACGGTGACGCCGGAAGCCCAGACGGGAACGCGGCGCGCGCGGCGCAAGCTTGCCAGGTAACGAAGTGCTGCAGCGGCGAGCGCGAACCCGGTCAGCGCGAGCGCGATCACGGTCGGGCTGATGCTCGCGAACTTTTGGTAGCCGGGCTCGATCAGCCATCCCAGCTGGCTGATATGCCCGATCGCGGCACCGCCGCCGACTGGGAGCGTGCCGTGCTCAAGCACCTTGACCACCCATGGCGCTGCAACCCCGATCGCCAGTGATGCGAGCGCGAGCAGCGCCATCCCGATCCGTGGCCGCAACCGCTCGCGGGCCGGGGTGATCGTGCGGTCGCGCGGCATCCCCAGGAAGGTCATACCGGTCGCCCGCACGAACGCGAGCGCCGCCAGCCCCGCGGTCAGCGCGATCAGCGCGCCGGCGATCGCCATCGCCAGGTGTGAGCCGGTGCCGCCGACGCGGAATCCCTGCATCAGCCCTTCGAGCCCTAGCCATTCGGAGACGAACCCGCTGAAGGGCGGTACCGCGGCGAGTGCCGCGCCGCCGCACAGCGTGGCGAGGGCTGCGAGCGGCAGCCGGCGGTAGAGACCGCCGAGTCGCTCCATGTCGCTGGTGCCGGTGCTGTGCTCGACTGTCGCCACCGCGGCGAACAGTCCTGCCTTGGCAAAGCTGTGCGCAGTGATCTGGAACGTGGCGGCGATCAGCCCGAGGCCGAGCAGACCTGGCTGATGTTGGGCCTTTCCCATCAGCGCTAGCCCGAGGTCAGCGACAATCAGGCCGGCGTTCTCGATCGACGAGTAGGCGATGAAGACGCGGAGTTCGCGCTGCAGCACGCCGCCCAGGATGCCGATCAGGGCTGTGAGCGCGCCGATCAGCAGCGCGATCACCGCCCACCAGACAGCGGGGTGGCCAAGGAACTCGAACCAGACCCGGAGCATCGCGTAGAAGGCGACGTTGAGCGACACCGCCGCGACGAACGCGGAGCTGTCGGCGTCGGCCTCGGCGTATGCGCCCGGAAGCCAGGTCTGCAGCGGGATCAGCGCTGCCTTGACTGCGAACCCGCAGAACAGCAGCGCAAAACACACTCCGCGCGCGGCGGAGGACAGCTGGGGTCCAGCGTGGGCGAGCTGCTCGAACGAATAGGTCCCGGCCTGCACGCCGAGCAGCACGAGTCCTGCGAGCACGGCGCCGCCGCCGAGCTTGGCGAGGGTGAGCGTCAGCGCCGCGGCGCGCTCGGCGCGGGGATCATCGCGGTGCAGGCAGATCAGCGCATAGATGACGACGACTGTCAGCTCGTAGACGATCAGGAACTCGAACACGTTGTCGACCACGAACACGCCGACGACGCAAAGCACCAGCGCAGCGCGAAACACGAATGCAAGGCGCGGGGCTTGTCGCCGGGCCGTGATGAATAGCGGGGCCGAGACAAGCCCGGTGATGATCAGGAACAGGCCGGCGAGCTGGTCGATCTGGACGCCTCCGTGTCCGAGCCCGAACCAGGAGAACGGCTGCCAGACGAGCTGCTCGTCGAACACTGCGACGACGCCCGCGGCCGCGAGCACCAGCGACGCTGCCGCACCGACCATTGCCTGCGCACGGGTCAGCAACCCCGCGACCACTAGGCCGGCGCTCCCGACGATCATCAGCACCGCTAGCGCACTCATGCCGCACGCTCGCGGCGCAGGCGGGGCGACGGTGCCTCGGATACGCGTCCGCCGGCGAGCAGCAGCCCGTGCAGCAATGCGATCGGACTTGGCGGATCCCCCGGTATGTACACGTCGACCGGCAGCACCCGGTCGACCCCGCCCAACACCTCCGGGCCGGACCAGATGCCGCCGCTGCACGCGTCGGTTCCCGCTGCGATCACGACCCGCGGCTTGGGCATCGCCTCATAGGTGCGGCGCAACGGCGGCTCCATCGGGGCGGTAACCGGGCCGGTGACGAGCAGGATGTCCGCGTGGCGCGGGCTCGCAGTGAAGAACAAGCCGAGGCGCTGCATGTCGTAGTACGGGTTCAGCAGCGCGGAGATCTCCTGCTCGACTGCACCGTCCGAGCCGGTGTCGACATGACGGATGTGAAGCGAGCGACGAAACGCTCCCGTCAGCCCCGGCGCTTTGATGTCCGCCTCGGAAGTGTCGTCGGCGGAGACGATTAGCCGCTCGCGGCTGGTCGTGGCGAGCTCGTAGCCGGCATCCATCTCGAGCCCCTCCTCGCCATCGGCATCGGCGCACAAGCCGCACGCGATGCACCGGCCGGCGTCGAGCGTGAGCCGACCTCGCTCGCCGAGGGTCAGCGCATTGGGTAGGCAGACCGCCGCATAGCGCGCGGCGTCCTCACCGCTGACGGCCCATGGATCGAGCGTCGCCCGCGCACGGAACCGTGCGGGTGCCGGCTCCTCGCCGCGGGGATAGCGAGTGGTGATCCGTGGGCGTGAGACGCCGCGCAGGAACCACCTGATCACGCGTCGCACCCCGCTGGCGACAAACCGAGGCTGTGCTCGATGAACGAGAAGTCGGTCAGCACCTGTGAGTCGAACACACGGTTGAAGACCCCGAAGTTGACGAACGACGCCGCCCGCAGCTTGCAGAACCGCAGCGCGTCTCGTCCGTCCGCCTGCAGCCAATACAGGGTCTCCCCTCGCGTGGACTCCGCGGCGCCAAGTGCATACTCCTCGATGAACGGACCGACCTCGCTGCGCACCTGTCCTGCCGGCATCGACGCAAGCGTCTCGCGGATCAATCGCAGCGAGGCGTGCACCTCTTGGAAGCGGACCTCCATGCGGGCCATCGCGTCGCCGTCGGCGTGACGGGCGACCTCAAACTTCGGATAGCCGTCGTAGGGTAGATCGCGCCTTGTGTCGAGATCGACGCCGGATCCGCGCGCAACCGGTCCCACGCACGCGAAGTCGCGAGCGTCCTCGTGCGACAGCGGCCCAGCGCTGACCAGCCGGTCAAGGAACGAATCGGTTCGCAGCAAGACCGACAGGACGCGCTGCCAGTCGTGCTCCCAGTCCTCCAGACTTCGGGTGATCAGGTCCCGGGCGGAGCTCTCGAAATCGATGCGAACTCCCCCGGGGACAACCGCTCCTCGCAGATAGCGGTTGCCGACCAACGTTCCCGCGAGCCGATGCAGGCGTTCCTTGAGCGCCGCGAACTGGGCCTGGGCGACCGACAGCGAGGCGTCCTCGCATTCGCGCACGGTCGTCTCAAGGTGGTTATAGAGGCGCTCGAGCTCCGCCAGCACTCGCCGGATCGCCCGCGCCCGCGGCGGCACCTCGGTGTGCGCAAGTGCCTCCACCGCGTGCGAGTACGCGAGCGCGTGCGCGACGCTCGAGGTGCCCGACACGCGCTCGGCGACCAGCACGGCCAAATCGAGCGGCACCTCGCAGATCCGGCGCTCCGCGCCGCGTCGTTTGAAGAACAAGCGCTGCGCGCAGTAGGCGACGTCCTCCCCACCCGTCTGCACCAGGAACTGCGCCGCCTCGAACACCCCCGACCGCACCGGCCCGTACGGGAATACGAACACGCCGGGCCCGGAGAGCCGCTCCGCGCCGCGGTGCTCGCCTTTGATCTCGCCGTTTGCGGGCAAGGGCACCTCGAACTGCTCGGGCCCGTGGCGCACGAGCGGCTCGAGCCGGGGATGGCCATCGGGCACGACGCCCCACAGGTCGTGGATCTCGCGCTCGAACCAATGAGCGGCGGCGACCTTCGGCGTTACCGCTGGATACCAATCACCGCTGAGCGGCGCCCGCAGCTGCACCACGTCCTGACCGGAGTGGACGATCGCGGACAGCTCCCTTCGCTGCTCACCGTTCGTCGAAACGAACAGCAGCATCAGCCGCCCCCCGAGCAGTTCCAGCTCTATCGCGAGCTCGCCCGGGCCGCAGCTTCGCTCCAGCAGCGAGATCATGTTCGCCCGCCGATCACGGTCACGGCGCTGTGCAGCAGCCGATCGAGCGGTCCGGGAATCCAAAGGCCGAGCACCAGCACGACGACCAGGCTCACGACCATTGCCCCGGCCATCAGCGGCTGCTCGGGGCGATGCAGGCGGGCAGGGTCGCGACCGGACCCATTGCCTTTCGAGAGGACCATGCGATGGAAGGTCTGGTACAGCCCGACGAACGCGACATTCGCGAACAGCACAAGCAAGCCGGCCAGCGCGTACTTGGAGTACGAGAAGCCTCCAGTAACGATCAGCAGCTCCGAGCGGAATATCCCGAACGGCGGCACACCCGCGAGCGCCAGGGCACCGAGCAGCACCATCGTGCCCGTGAACGGCGCCACGCGCATCACGCCACGGACCTCGCCGGCTTCGCGCGACTCATAGCGGCTGAGCAGCCCCCCGGCGCCGAAGAACGCGAGCGTCTTGCCGGCGGCGTGGACGGCGACGTGAAAGAACGCGCCGTAAGCCGCGATCGGCCCGCCGATCCCGATCCCGAGCGAGACGATCCCCATATGCTCGATCGAGGAGTACGCGAGCAGTCGCTTGTAGTTGCTTTGCCGCAGCGCGAAGAACCCGGCAAGCACCAGCGAGAGGACGCCGAACACCAGCAGCAGCACGTGCACGTAGTTGGCCCCGACTGACAGCTGCGCGATCGCGCCGATTCGCAGCACTGCGTAAAGCGCTCCGGCAAGCAGCGCTCCGGAGAGCATCGCGCTGATCGGGCTAGGGCCCTCCGAGTGCGCGTCGGGAAGCCAGGCGTGCATTGGCACGAGCCCCACCTTGGTGCCGAATCCGACCAGCGCGAAGGCGAACCCGGCCCGCATCAGCGCGTGGTTCAGGTGAGGGCCCGCGCCGGCGAGGGTCGTGTAGGTCGGGGTGTAATGGTCGCCCAGCGTGGGGATGCCGGCGGCGTAGATCACGACGATGCCCAGCAGCCCGACGGCGAGCCCTGCGGAGCCGATCACGATGTACTTCCACCCTGCCTCGAGTGACTCGTCGGATCCTTCCGCCGTCACGAGCAGTGCGCTGACTACGGTCGTCAGCTCGACCGCGACCCACATGAAGCCAAGGTTGGCCACGATCGGAGTCGCGATCAGCGCCAGCCCGAACAGGTTCAGCAGCGGCCAGTACACGCGCCTGAGGCCGATGTGGCTGATTCCCGGTCGCAGGTAGCCGACGGAGTACACCGCCACGACTGCGTACACGAACGCGACCGAGATCAGGAAGACCCCGCTCAGCCCGTCCACGTAGAACGCATGGTCCAGCGCGTGTTGTCCCCGGGCGGCGTGGTAGCCGAACACGGCGACCAGCGAGGCGACGAATGCCCCGACCGCCGCCGCGGTGGTGATCCACCCGCTCGCCGGCCGGTCGCGGGTCGCGAAAGTGGCGCAGGCGGCGCCCAGCGCCAGGCCTAGGGCGATCAGCAGCCAGGCGCCCATCAGCCTCTGAGCACCGCCATGTCCTCGATGCTCGTGGTCTTCGCGCGGGCCGCGATCAGCCGTGCGAACACCCCGTAGAACACGACCGCGGGGAGCACGTCGAGCAGGAGCAGGAACCCGATTGCGAACGGAAGACCCGGTGCAATCGCGACCGTCGCGAGGAACACCCCGTCCTCCAGCGTCAGCAGTCCGACGATCTGGCTGATCACGTTCTGCCTGGTGATCATGAAGAACAAGCCGACCAGCACCAGCGAGATCGGCATGCCCAGAGCCGGTGCTGGAAGCAGCGCCCCGTGAATCGGCAGCGCTGCGGCCGACCAGTACGCGAGCCCAGTGAGCGCAACGCCGATCAGCAGCGACATCGGGACCTGCACGACCAGCGGTACCTCGTGCTCCGAGACCTGTCGCGTGACCGCACGGTCAATGGTGACCGGGATCACGACCACCTTGATCACCGCTGTCCAGACGGCGAGCACGATCAGCGCCGCGTCGGCGCGGTCGATTCCGACCAGCAGCGTGTAGCCGGCCGCGAAAAACGACAACACCGAGTAGACACGGACCTGCTCATGCACCTGCTTGACCGCCAGCAGAGCAAGGCCGCTCAGCAACGCTGCGATCGCGATCAGCGCCGCGGTCGCGTGTGCGAAGTCGTAGTGCGGGGCCGCGTGCATCCCTATCCGTTCGCCAGGTAGAAGACGAGGATCGCCAGCACCGAGAGCACGAACCCGGCCCCCATGAAGTCGGGGATCCGGAACAGCCTGAGCTTCGCGAAGCTCGACTCGATCACGACCATCACCAACCCCAGCCCGATCATCTTCACCAGCAACCACCCGAGGCCGACCGCCACCGACCCGACCGTCCGGTCACTCGCAAGGCCCCAGGGCACCGCGAGAACGTTCAGGAACACGACGTACAGCAGGAACTGCTTCATCGTCGACGCCCAGCGGAACAGCGACAATGACGGGCCGGAATGCTCGAACAGCCTGGCGTCGTCGATCATCCCGAACTCGAGCGTCGAGCCCTGGCTTTCGATCGGCACCCGGCCGGTGTCGACCAGCAGCATCGCGAAGAACGCCGCCGTCGCCAGCAGGTGGCTGGGGCGGAAGTACTCCGAGCTCGAGTGCGCGAGCGTCGCGTTCAGCGCGTACGGCAGGTCGGTGCTCGTTACCAGCGCGACTGTGAAGAACACGAAGATCAGCGTCGGCTCGACCAGCGTCGCGACGGACTGGGTGCGGCTGGAGCCGAGCGCCGCGTACACCGACCCCGAATCCACGCCGGCCAGTGCCGTCACGAACCCGGCCAGCCCGAACAGCAGCGCGCCCCCGAGGATGTCACCAGCCGTGCCGAGTGGCAGCGGAAAGTTCGTCAATACCGGGATCAGCAGCGCGATCGTGCAGTAGCTGGCGAACGCGATCAACGGAGCAAGCTCGAAGAACGGCGACGCTGTCGACGGCCGCAGCGACTCCTTGCGGAAGAACTTCGCGATGTCGTAGTACGGCTGGAAGATCGACGGGCCGGTACGCCACTGGACCCGCGCCTCGGCCTTCGCGATCACGCCACTGATCAGCGGCGCGAACGCGACCAGGGCGACAACCTGGCAGACCTGCACTCCCCATGGCGGCAGCATGATCCCGAAACTGGGCTCCTACGAGTACGCGGTTCGTCGCAGGAGCTATCAGCCACGAGGGCGGTTCGGCCACGGGCCCGGCGAACTCCATCGCCGCTTTCTGCGCCGCGCAATATAGCGATTGTGCTGCCGGCGCGCGCCTAGCGGCCGGCGGCTATCCTCGCGGGCCGAGCGATGAGGTCCGCTCAGACCGCAGCCTCGGCTGCTGCCGGCCTATACCCCTGACGAACCCGATCCCCGCCTGAGGTGTTGATGCAGTCACTTCGGCGTTCCCGCCGTACCCGCGGACGAGCACCGTCAGTTCTAGCAGTCGCTGTCCTCGCCGCTTCACTGCTGATCACGGCATGCGCCGGCAGTAGCTCGTCGCAGCGCAGCACACAGTCGACCCCGGAGACGACGATCTCGATCCCGAGCGTGCACGTGAGGGCCCCCGCGTCCCGTCCGAGCATCGTCTTCGTGCTGACCGACGACCTCTCGATGAACCTGTTGCGGTTCATGCCACACGTTCAGGCGATGGAGCGCCACGGCTTGGCGTTCAGCGACTACTTCGTCTCCGATTCGCTGTGCTGCCCGTCGCGCGCGTCGATCTTTACCGGCAACTTCCCCCACGACACGGGCGTGTACACCAACGTTGGCGCCCGCGGCGGCTTCCAGGTCTTCTTCGACCGGGGCGAGGAGCGGCGAACGTTTGCGACTGCCCTCCAGCGCGCCGGCTACAAAACAGCGTTCATGGGGAAATATCTCAACGGGTACATGCAGACGAAGAAGAAGCGTTTCGCAGGGGTCGCGAGCACTGACGTGCCGGCGACTCACGTTCCCGTCGGCTGGACTCAGTGGGATGGAGCGGGTTGGGGCTATCCGGAGTTCAACTACACGGTCAACGACAACGGACGAATCCAGGCTTACGGCAGCCGGCCCTCGGACTATCTGACCGACGTACTCGCGCGCAAGGGCGTCGACTTCATCTCCGCCGCAGCACAGCAAGGCAAGCCGTTCCTGCTGGAGCTGGCCACCTACGCGCCGCACTCCCCCTACGTGCCGGCACCTCGCAACGCGCACGACTTTCCCGGCCTCACGGCCCCGCGCCCGCCGAGCTTCGATGTGCTGCCGACCCACGCGCCGCGCTGGCTGGCGGGCCACCCGCCGCTGACCCCCGAGCAGATCCGGGGTATCAACCGGACGTTCCGCCGGCGAGCGCAATCGGTCGAGGCGATCGACCAGATGATCGGCGATCTGCAGGCTGCGCTGAAGGCCTACGGCCTGAACCGCAACACCTACATCGTGTTCAGCTCAGACAACGGTCTGCACACCGGCGAATACCGCCTCAGCCCCGGGAAGCTCACCGCGTTTGACACCGACATTCACGTCCCACTGATCGTCACCGGACCGCACGTCCCCGCGGGAACGACCACCGGCAAGATGGCCGAGAACATCGACCTCGCCAAGACGTTCGCGGCGATCGGCGGCACGACCCTCCCCGGAGACGGTCACAGTCTGCTGCCGCTGCTACAGGGGAAACCGACGCCCGGCTGGCAAAACGCGATCCTCGTCGAGCATCGCGGCCCCCGCCTGTCGATCTACGACCCAGACTTCCAGCAGCCGACCAGCGGCAACCCGACCACCTACGAGGCGATCCGCACGCCCAACTTTCTCTACGTCGAGTACATCGACGGAGAGCGCGAGTTCTACAACCTGCGCCGAGACCCGTTCGAGCTGCGCAACATCTACGGCAGGCTGCCCCGGGCTCAACGAACGAGCCTCCACATCGAGCTACGTGCACTGAAGCAGTGCCACACCGGCGCGGCGTGTTGGGCGGCCATGCACGTGCAAACCCGGGGTGGCGCGCCATAGCGATCACGATCGATATCGCGGGCGAGCCGGAGCGGCCGATGGCCCGCGCCGGCCTTCCAATTTCGACGCCGGGGGTGGTCTGGTTCACCCCTAGGGCTTCTGGGCGTGGTGGCGTTGTGGTCATACCTTGCTGATCACAGCAAACCACCGCACTGTCTAGGAGCTACCAACATGAACTTCACCGCCCGCCGTCTCCGTCTCGCTGCCGCGCTGACTAGCGTTCTCGGCGCGGTCGCGCTGATGCCGGCCGGCGCTTTGGCGTCGAACACGTGGTTCGGGTCGAGCCTCGATCACTCCCCGGCGAACGCCGGCAGCAGCTGCGATCAGCAGAACATCGACGCTCCGGCGCCGAATTGCACGCACGTCGGCTCGTTTTACCCGGGTTTCAGCGGCCGTGCGAAGGCCCCCTCGAACGGGACGATCGTCGCGGTCAAGGTCAACGCCGCGGGGGCGATGTCGCTGCGCTTCCAGCTCGTTCGGGTCCGTAACCTGAGCGGCGACGAGCAGCACGGGCAGGCGAAGGTCATCACCAACGGTCCGAAGATCAACATCGCCGGCGCGACGCTCGATTCAAACGGCGATGACGTGCCGCAGACCTTCCCGGTGCACATCAAGGTGCAGAAGGGCGAGGAGCTCGCGATCACGACCAACAACAACCAGGCCGAGTACTGCTCGGACGGGACTCCGGGTCAGCTGACCTACTTCAGCCCGACGCTCGGCAGCACGTTCCGCACCAACAGCGGCGTCGACGATTGCCTGCTGCTCGTGCAGGCGGTCGTCCGCCACTAACCACACCCCCTCTCTCCGCACAGGGCTGGTGGGCTGGCGGGCCCCGGTAAATGCCGGGGCCCGCTTTGCTGTGCGGGCGCGTCTACTTCGCCCAGCTCCCCTTCCACCCCTTCAACAGCGCAGCGTTCGCGTCGCTGAGCGACACGTTGCATTTGCTGGCGAAGAGGGGGCGGAGCTCCTCGCAGCGTCCATTTCGCAGCAAAGCGCTCGCCACTGGCGGCGACGGTGAACGTTATGGACGTCCCAGCGTCAGCGTCCATTTCGTAGATCGTTGCCCTCCGGCGGAGTCGTTTTGTTACGAAATGGACGTTCGCCCCTCCCGACTTCGTGCTTCAGCGGGACGGAGGCTGTCTGTATGAGGTCCCGCGTGGGCGGGACCCCAATCCCGCCGGCCACGGATGGCCGGCGGCATGGGCATGGACGGGGCTGGCACCGCGAAAGCGACCGCACGACCGCGACAGACGCGGGCAACCAAACGAACAGCAAGGCTGTCTGGACGGGCCCGCTCGGCCCCACGGACGCCGCGAAGCGGCCCCGTATCGGTCGCGAGCGCGTTCCAACCCGCCCGCGAGTGTTGCACGCACGATGATCTCCGGCATAACCTGGGCCCGGGCAGACGCAAGGTAGACCCGCCTTATGCATAAAGTCAATAGAATTAGTGTAGTATGATGAGGAGCGGGATGCTTGTCGACGTTCATCAGCACTTCTGGACCCGTCCGTTGATCGACCGCCTGGCGGCGCGGCAGGCGCTTCCGATGGTCCGCTGGACCAGCGGTGCCCCGGTCCTGCACTGCGCCGGGGAGCAACCGTATGTGATTGATGTCGACACCGAGACCGCCGAGCGGCGCTCATTGCTCGTCCGCGGTGACGGTCTCGATCTGGCGTTGATCGCGATCTCAAGCCCGGTTGGGATCGAGGCTCTGCCCCGGGAGGGCGCGCTCGAGCTGATCGAGGCCCATCTCGAGGGCGTCGAGGCGCTGGGCGAAGAGTTCGGCGCGTGGGGACCGGTCGCACTCGACCAGGCTGAGCCCGACGACGTCGATCGCCTGCTCGAGCGCGGATGCGTCGGGATCTCGGTGCCCGCCGGCGCGCTTGCGGGCGTGGACCGGTTGGAGCTCCTCGGGCCGGTCCTCGAGCGGGCGAGTAGCCGCCGGGTGCCGCTGTTCGTGCATCCCGGACCTGCTCCGGGCGGCCCGCTCTCGAGCGTGTCACCCGGCGAGCCCTTGTGGTGGCGGGCGATGACCGACTACGTCGCCTCCATGCAGGCGGCTTGGCTCACGCTTGCGTCGTTTGGCCGGCGCGAGCATCCGGAACTGGTGGTCGTGTTCGCCCTGCTGGCCGGGTTGGCACCGCTGCATAGCGAGCGGTTCGCCTCGCGCGGCGGGCCGCCGGTCGATCTGCGCGATCCGGGGATGTTCTATGAGACGTCGAGTTATGGTGCCGCCGCGATCCAGACGATGGCGAGCCTGGTCGGCGAGGCACAGCTCCTGTACGGATCGGATCGGCCCGTGGTCGAGCCCGTGGCGACCGGGTGGGAGGCGCAACTGCAGGCAAACGGCGGCCGCCTGTTCGCTTCGGCCAGCGCGAGCGCATGAGCCTGTCGACGGCCGAGCTCGAGCGCTTCGCCGAGGAGCTTGCGGCCCGGCCCGAGCAGTGGGAGCAGTTCGTGAACCACAGCGACGCGGCCCGGGTCTACGAGCAGATCTGGGACGACGAGGATGTCAACGCGTGGCTGATCTGCTGGAGCGAGGAGCAGGACACGGGATTTCACGATCACGACGAGTCCGCCGCGGCAATCGTCGTGATGGACGGTCAGGTCCGTGAGGAGCGCCTACGCCTGGGCACCTCCCCCGCCGGCCGGGTGCTCGGCGCCGGCGTGACGTTCACCGTCGCGCCGACCGCCATCCATCGCGTGCTGCATGCCGGTTCAAGGCCGGCGGTGACGATTCACGCCTATTCCCCGCCGCTGCGCCGCACCGGCGCGTATCGCGTAGCGCCCGACGGCGAACTCGAGCGAGTCTCGCTGTCCTACGAAGTAGAGCTGCGAGTGGATCCGGCGCTCGCCTGAGGCGCCGCCATCAACATCGACCAGCCCCCCCCGGCAAGAAAGTGGCGGTCGTCGCGTCCATGGACGCCCGGCTGAACGCGTACGGCGCGCTCGGCCTCTCAGAAGGCGACGCCCACGTGATCCGTAACGCGGGCGCCGTCGTCACCGACGACGAGATCCGCTCGCTGGCGATCTCACAGCGCCTGCTCGGCACCGAGGAGATCATCGTCATCCACCACACCGACTGCGGGGTGCTCACGTTCACCGACGACGAGTTCAGGGCGTCGATTCAGGAGGAGACCGGAATCAAGCCGGAGTGGGCTGCGGCGTCGTTCTCGGACCTTGAGATCGACGTTCGCCAGTCGATTTCGCGGATCAAGGCCTCGCCGTTCATCCCGCGCAAGGAGTCCGTGCGTGGCTTCATCTACGAGGTCGAGACGGGTCGGCTACGCGAGGTGAACACAGCTCTCCACGTCTAACGCCGGAGTTCGATCTGTACGCGGATGCCGGTTTCTACAACGTCCGCTACGGCGTGATCAACGAAGACGCGGCGTTCTTCGCGCACACGAACGCGGTGCCAGGATCGCTCTCCACGGAGTAGGAGATGCGCTATTGGGAGACGGCGCCGGAGGTGCGGCCATGGAACCTCTCGGTCGAGGAGGTGGTCTCCGGCGGTGCCGTCTTCAACGTCTTCAGCGGCGCCAAGATCGACGTGATCGATGCACCGATGGTGTTCGTGCTGTGGCCCGGCTACGGACAGCGATCGACGGGCTTTCACTTTGCGACCGGAGAGCCGGGACTGACGGCGGCACTGCACGCACATCCCGCCGCTGACGAGTGCGTGGTGCTGTGGGCGGGCAAGGCGCGGGCATACTCGGCGGGGCGCTGGCACGAGATGGACACCTACGACACGGTGTTCGCACCGTGCAGCGTCCACCACGGGATCAGCATGGTCCCGGGTACGTCGCTCTGGGGCGGCTTCGCCGCGCCTCCGCAGCTAGACCTCTACCGGCGCACGGACTGGTCCAAGGACGGCGTGTTCGCAGCGCCGCCGTACGGGCAGCTCGACGTTCCGGCCGACCTACTGCCGCGTTCATAGCGATCACCCGCGTGGCGTGAAAGTACACGGCATCCGCTTGACGCCGTGGATGAACGCGCTGCGGAGCAACTCGGGCTCGCCGGCCTCGATGTCTGGAATCACTCGCATCATCTCGCTGAAGATCGCTTTGAGCTGCGTCCTCGCCAGGGACGCGCCCATGCAGTAGTGGGGGCCGCCGCCTCCAAATCCGAGGTGGCGGTTAGGCGCGCGGGTGATGTCGAACTCCCAGGGCTGTGCGAACTCGCGGTCATCGCGGTTGCCCGAGTGGTAGAACAGCACGACCTTCTCACCCGGCGGGAGCAGCTCACCGTGCAGTTCGACCTCTTTGGTGGTGGTGCGCCTGAACGTCATGACCGGCGAGGCCCAGCGGATGAACTCCTCGACGGCACCCGCCAGGTGCCCATCCAGATCGCCGATCAGCAGCCGGCGCTGGTCAGGGTTGACGGTGAGGGCGCGCATCGCGTGGGACGTCGTATGACGCGTTGTGTCGTTGCCGGCGACTGACAGCAGCACGAGGAATGCCGCTATCTCTGGATGGGTCAACCGATCACCATCGACTTCAGCCTGGACGAGCGCGGTCATCAGGTCATCGCCCGGATGCTGTTCGCGGCGCGTTGCGAGCTCGTTGGCGAACTCCGTGAGCGTCCACAACGCGGTCCCGAGCACTTCGATCGGCTGGCGGTCGCCGAACACCTCCGGGTCCGCGGCAGCGACCAGCGTGTCGGCCGCCTCCACCACACGTTCGCGATCGGCCTCGGGCACCCCGATCATGTCGGAGATCGTCTGCAGCGGCAGCCGCTTGGCGATCAGCTCGACGAAGTCGCCACCGCCCGTACTCGCCGCATCCGCGACGATCTGCTTCGCGTTGGCGCGGATGCCATCCTCGATCCGCGCGACCTGGCGCGGGGTGAACGCGGCGGACACGAGCCCTCTGAGCTTGCCGTGGCGCGGCGCATCCATCGCGAGGAACGACTGCGACGCCTCGAGCATTTCGGGCGGGGCATCGCCGAACTGCACTCCCTGCCCCGAACAGAAGGTCGCGGGATCGCGCGAGATACGACGGACATCGTCGTAGCGGACGATCGCCCAGTAGTGGAGCCGCTTCTGATCGCCCAGGCCCAGGATGTCCTCGAGCGGCTCATGGCGCGAGATCGGCGCCTCGCGACGGAGATACTCGAAGTAGATGTCGCGTTGCTCAGCCGGCTGACCCCAGAACTCGAGCGAGCCGAGATCAGCCCGCTGGCTGTCGCGTTGTGAGGTCGACACGTTGCGAACCCTATAGCTGTGCGCAACTCGCTCCCGACTCGTGTAGATCTTGTAAACGCGCGCGGTGCGAGCGATCACGTTGTGTATCGTCGCGCGCGGGGTTGACTGGTGAATACCAGCGTGGAGCAGCTTGAACCAGGCACGAAGCCGCCGCGGCTGGCCCTAGGCCGTGCGCTCGACAACGCGCCGATGACTTCGCTGCACGTCCGCTTCTGGTTGCTGGGCGGACTGGGGATCCTGCTCGACGGATTCGACTTCTTCATCATCGGCGTCGCCAACCCGCTGATAAAGGAGGACTTTCACGCGAGCGCGGCTCAGGTCGGGCTGGTGTCGGCGGCGGCGATCTTCGGTGCGGTGTTCGGTGCGAGCATGCTCGGCCCGCTGGGCGACAAGCTCGGGCGGCGCCGCATCCTCAAGCTCGACCTGGTCCTGTTCGTGGTCTGCTCGCTGCTGTGCACCGTGGCATGGGACGTCTGGTCGCTGTTCGTGTTTCGATTCGGGCTGGGCCTCGCGATCGGTCTCGACTATCCGATCGCCGCGAGCTACCTGGCTGAGGTGCTGCCGCAGAAGGGTCGTGGTCGCTGGCTGACTGCGGCGTTCGCCCTCCAGGCGGCTGGAATCCTGCTTGGGGCCTCGGCAGGTGTCGTGATCCTCGAGGCGCTTCCGCACGTTTGGGCGTGGCGGGTGATGCTCGGATTCGGCGCGATCCCGGCGATCGTGATCATCTTCCTGCGCCGGGGGGTGCCCGAGAGTCCCCGGTGGCTGGCTCAGAACAACCGCGACGAGGAGGCGGTGCAGGTCGCCGAGCAACTGTCTCCCGTGCCGGTTGAAGTCACGCCGGCCGACCGGGCTCGAACCGAGCAACCCCCCGAGGGGTTCAAGGCGCTGGTACAGCCGCAGCTGTTCAAGCGGAGGCTGATTCGCCGCACGATCTTTACTTCCGTCCCCTGGTTCCTGATGGACATCGCGACCTACGGCGTCGGCATCTTCACGCCCACGTTGCTCGCGGCGATCGTGGTCAAGGGCGCGAACACAACCTTCATCGCGGACGACATCGCCTCGACGAAGGGCACCGCCGTGCTCGACATCTTCCTCGTGATCGGGTTCGTGATCGCGATCGCGTTGGTGGACCGTGTGGGTCGCATCCCGTTACAGATCACTGGGTTCGCGGTGATGGCTCTGTCGCTCGGGATCCTGGGCTTGGCGGAGGGACTCCCGGGCGGCGGCAACGCCCACCTCGGGATGGTCATCGTCGGCTTTGCGTTCTTCAACACGTTCATGAACGCCGGTCCCAACGCCACGACGTACGCACTGCCGGCCGAGGTGTTTCCGGGCGACGTGCGGGCCGCCGGCCACGGCTTCGCGGCGGGCTGCGCGAAACTTGGTGCTGCGCTTGGCGTGTTCCTGTTCCCAATCCTCCAGGGCGACATCGGCACCAGCGCGCTCCTGTACATCATCGCCGGCGGCTGCCTGCTCGGGCTCCTCGTGACGGCGGTGTTTGCGATCGAGCCCAAGGGCCGGTCGCTGGAGGAGGTGTCCGGCGCGCCCGCCGTGACGCCCGCGCTCGAGGGCATCGCCACCGCGTAGGTCGGCGCGGGTCCCCCGGCGGCCTGCTAGACATGCGGGCCGTGCGACCGGCCAGCGCTCTAGATCGGGACACGGACGTCCTACCTTCCGGGCTCGCGTGAGCTCTCGAGGGCTGCGACTGCTATTAGGTCTGCTCGCGATCGCCGGGATCATCGTGGCGATCGTGCTGCTCACCTCACCCGGGCAGCAGGTCCGTCGCTCGAGCCGCCCCAACATCGTGTTCGTGCTCACCGACGACCTGTCGATGAACCTTCTCCGCTACATGCCGCACGTGCGCGCTATGGAAGCGCACGGGATGACGTTCAACGACTACTTCGTCTCGGATTCCCTGTGCTGCCCCTCACGCTCGTCGATCTTCACCGGCAACTTCCCGCACGACACGCATGTGTTCACAAACTTCGGTCCCGAGGGCGGCTTTCGGACCTTCTACAGGCGGGGCGAGGAGAAGCACACGTTTGCGGTCACTCTCCAGCGCGCCGGCTACATGACGGCATTGATGGGGAAGTACTTGAACGGATACCTGGCGAACGCGAATCAGGCGGATGGACAGCCCACCGACGTGCCCGGCACCCACGTGCCGCCGGGATGGAGCGAGTGGGATGTCGCCGGATGGGGTTATCCCGAGTTCAACTACACGCTGAACGAGAACGGTGTCCTTCACCACTACGGCCATCACAGGTCCGACTATCTGACCGATGTCATCTCGCGCAAGGGGACGGACTTCATCAACAAGGCCGCGAACTCCGGCAAGCCGTTCTTTCTCGAGCTCGCGACCTTCGCGCCGCACTCTCCGTACACGCCGGCGCCCCGTGACGCGCACGACTTTCCTGGGTTGGTGGCCCCCGAGCCGCCTAGCTTCGATCGGCTTCCCACAGATCCGCCGCGGTGGCTGGCTGGTCATCCCGCGCTCACGTTCGCGCAGATGGTCCAGATCGACAAGGCGTTCAGGAAGCGGGCCCAGGCGGTCCAGGCCGTCGACCGGATGATCGGGGAGATCGAAAAGACGCTTCAGGCTCAGGGGATCGCCGGGAACACCTACCTCGTGTTCAGCTCCGACAACGGCTTGCACACCGGCGAATACCGCCTGATGCCCGGCAAGCTGACCGCGTTCGACACCGACATACACGTGCCGCTGGTGGTGATCGGACCGCGCGTCCCCCACGGCGTGAGGACACATGCCGTGGCGGAGAACGTCGATCTCGCCAAGACCTTCGCGGAGATTGGTGGAACCACGATCCCCAGTGACGGCCACAGCCTGCTGGCGTTGTGGCACGGGCATCGAGTCGCCGGCTGGCGCAACGCGGCCCTGGTAGAGCATCACGGGCCGCATCTGGCGATCGCCGACCCCGACTATCAGCAGCCGGCGAGCGGGAATCCGACGACATACGAGGCGATGCGCACTCGCACGTTCCTCTACGTCGGGTACGAAGACGGGGAACGCGAGTTCTACGACCTCCGCGCCGACCCGTTCGAGCTGCACAACCTCGCGAGCCTGCTGTCGGCGGCCCAGGGCGAGCAGCTGCACCGGGAGCTGCTCGCGATGGAGCATTGCCATAACGGTGCGGCCTGTTGGCCGGCGATGCACGTGCGTCCTGTTCAGGTCGGGTAATGACGGGGATTGACAGGCCGCGGGTTCACTCATAGGCTCCCGCCCACGCCCAGGGGCCGGTGGGCCGTTGATCACGAGTAGGAGGATCTGTGGCGGAGCGACTCTCACGGCGCCGGTTCATCAAGTACGGGGTTGGGGCAGCTGCAACCGTCGCAGCACCCGAGCTGCTCGAAACGGTCTGGCCGCTGCAGGCCCCCGCGGCTGGCCAACGCCTGAACCCGCTACAGCCTGAGCTGCGCTCACCGCGCGCGCTGCGGAGCCGTAACGGACGACTTCAGCTCAAGCTCGTCTGCACTCCGGCCACGGTCGACATGAACGCGACCAAGCCGGTCAAGACCTGGACCTACGACGGGGTCGTGCCCGGGTACACCTGGGAGATGCAGGGCGGCGACCTGCTCGTCGTCAATCTCCACAACCGTCTGCCGAAGCTGCCCTATCAGCCCAAAATGACGATGGATCGCCCGCACGAGTGGACGACCACGAATCTGCACACGCACGGACTGCACGTCTCGCCGAGCGGCATCGCCGACAACGTCTTTCTTCAGATCCCGCCGGGTGATCGCCAGCACTACGAGATCCCGGTTCCTGAAGATCACCCCGCCGGCCTCTTCTGGTACCACCCCCACAAGCACGGCGGTGTCACCCAGCAGGTGCGCGGTGGGATGGCGGGGATCATCGTAATGCGTGGAGATCTCGACCACATCCCGGAGATCGCCGCGGCGAAGGAGCGGATCATGGTGCTCCAGTCGATTGAGCTCGGCACGGACTATCAGCTGCTCGACCCGATCCCCGACCCGACGAAGGAGCAGGCGTTCTTTCCCCGCAAGAACGTGCTGTATACGGTCAACGGCAAGCTCAAGCCGAAGGTCACGATGTATCCGGGCGAGGTGCAGCGCTGGCGGCTCCTGAACGCCGCCGAGGGGAAGTACATGTCGCTGAAGCTGCAGGATCACGATATGCATCAGCTCGCGTGGGACGGGTTGACGCTGCCCGCGCCCGAAGCGACCGATGTCGTGCTGCTGTCGTCCGGCAATCGCGTCGAGCTGTTGATCAAGGCCGGCAAACCCGGCGTCTACGAGCTGATGCTCACGCCCGGCTCGAGCCAGAAGCCGAACATCCCGGGGATGCCCGAGTCGATCCCGCAGTCGGAGTCGGACTTGTTCTGCCGCCTGAACGGCAGCGCCGGCATGGCGGTCATGCCCCGTAGCGGTCTGGAGGATGAACCGCCGGAGCTGACGCCGCGCTCGATCCTCACCGTCGTGGTGCGAGGGAGCGGCGCCGAGATGCACCTTCCCGCGGACCTACCGGCCTGGAATCCACGGATGCTGCCGGTTTCCCGCACACGGCGGTTCGCGTTCACGGTAAAGCGCGATCCGATGGGCGAGTTCCTCGAATTCGGGATCGACGGTAAGCAGTTCGAGGCCGATAACCCGGCGTACAGGGTGGCCCTCAACAGCGCCGAGGAGTGGACGCTGGTCAACCAGTGCGACATCAAGCTGATGGATCACTCTCACGTCTACCACGTCCACGTGAACCCGTTCAAGATCATCGAGATCAACGGCAAGAAGCTCTCGACGCCTCTCTGGAGGGACACGTATGTGCTCACGAAGCGTTCCGGCGATTCACTGAAATTCGTCTCGAACTTCGTCGACTTCACGGGTAAGTTCGTCGAGCACTGTCACGTCCTTGGTCATGAGGACCTGGGCATGATGGGCTCGGTGGAGGTGGTGAGGTGAGCTCGCCCGAGCTAACACGGCGCGATGTGCTTCGGGCCGGCGCGGCCGGCGCAGCGGCGTTGTGGCTGCCTTTCGCGGCCGATGCGCGTTCCGCCCCGTGGCACGCCCGGGCTGCACGCAGCCGCGTCTCCAGGCGCGCCCTGCGCGATCTGTACCGCGCGCTCCGCGGCGGGCTGCTGCTCCCGGGAGATGCCGCCTACGACGTCGCGATGACCCCTGCCAACGCGCGCTTTGACGGGATCAAGCCAGTTGCCGTCGCGCAAGTCCTCGACGAGCGCGACATCATCACGTGCATCAACTGGGCTCGCGACCACGACGTGCCGCCGGTGGTGCGGGGCGGTGGTCACAGCTATGCCGGGTTCTCGATGACCGAGGGCCTGATGGTCGACCTCGGCCTGATGACCCGCGTCGACCTCAATACGCACACGGGCGTGGCGGTGATGGGCGGCGCCGCCCGCAACCAGAACATCCTGACGGCGGTCGTCGACGGCAAGTGGGTGCTCCCAGGTGGCACCTGCCTTCCGGTCGGAGTGGGCGGCTTGGCCCTCGGAGGTGGGATCGGCTACAACACCCACTGGGCCGGGCTCACCTGCGATCACATGGTTGCCTCCCGGATCGTGACCGCCGATGGTCGGGTCCGGCACATCGATGCGGGCCACAACTCCGATCTGTTCTGGGCGTGTCGCGGCGGGGCCGGAGGAAGCTTTGGGATCAATAGCCAGTTCACGTTCCATCTGGCTCGCATCCCGGTGACCGAGGTCGGTTTCTATCGCTTCGACTGGCGTGGCGCGGATGCCGCGGCGGCCGCGTTCGGCGCGTTCGATCGTGTGCTGGCCAAGGCGCCTGCCGCGCTCAACGCTGTCGCCCAGGCGCAGGCGGTGCCGCTGGGGCCAGGGGAGAACAAGCGCGATGCGGTCACGGTGTTCTCGCGCGGGCAATACCTCGGGCCGCTATCCGAGCTCAAGGAGCTCGTGCAACCGCTGATCGACGCGGTTGGAAAACCGGTCAAGACCCAGCTGACGACGATGAAGTACTGGGACTTCCAGCGGATGATCTCGACCGCCGAGGCCGAGCGGCACAAGTTCGGCGATATCTCCCGCTACTCGAACAAGCCGCTCCCGGACCATGTGTGGGCCAGCGTCGGCGACCTTGTCGCCAACAGCCCGAGCCGGACCGACGCGTCGAATGGCTCGATGTGGTCGCTCGGGTGGATCGGCGGACCGGTCGTCAACGCGGTTGGGCGTCGCGAGACGGCGTATGTCCATCGCGACATGCTGACGATGCTGCGCGCGACGCCGGTGTGGGCGCTCGACGCCCCGAAGTCAGTCGGCGACGACCTAGTCGCCTGGACGGAGCAGATGATCCGCGTGATCGAGCCGTACACGCCCGCCGAGAGCTACCAGAATTTCCCCAACCGGGACATCAAGGATTACCTGAGGGAGTACTACGGCGAGAATCTCGCGCGGCTGATCCGGGTCAAGCGGCGCTACGACCCGGACGACGTGTTCCACAACCCGCAGAGTATTCCGGTCAGGTAGCCAACCACTCGAGCCAGGCCGCTCCCGGATGGGCGATCCCGAGGATCTCCCCGGAGCGCTTCCCGCCTCGGTAATGGAGCCGGCCGACCACGCCGAACAGCCCCTCGCGCTGGTTGCGCTCGATCAACTCGCGATCGACGGGCAGCCCCAGCACGCTGTGATCGGCCGAGCCGCCGAGCGGCACCAGCGGATCGACGGAGATCCAATCCAGGTCGCGCTCGGCGCCGAGCTCGTCGACGAGCCGGCGGAAGCGCTCCAGATCCTCGGATTCGAAGAACACGTGGACGTAGCTGTCGATCAGGCACAGGAGCTGGTCGTCCGGAAGGGTCGCGACGACACTCTCCAGAACCTCGCTCGCGTCGCCGCGAACCGTCCAAGCGGGGTGGGTGATCGCGAGCTCGGCGGCGTGGTGGAACCGGGTTACGGCGCCGATCTCCTGCGGGATACAGGCACCGAGCCAGGCGCGCACGGCTGGCTGCACGATCTCGAGCGGCTCGATGTCGATGCCGACCCGGCTCGCGATCTGCGGAATCTGTGACGGAATCGCCGGCTGGTGGTCGCCGCGCAGCTCGGTCTGCAGGACGACCTGCGAATTGCGGTCGCCGACGGCTCTCACGGTGTCGCCGGGCCCTTTGAACACGTAGCGGTACCGGTCCAGGTGCAGCGCGAGTCCTGCGCCGGTCCCGATGTCGACCAGCGCGATTTCGCGAGCGTCTGTGGCGAGGGGCGCGAGCGCCGGCAGCAGATCGGCGCACCGGCCCACCTCGTTCATCTGGTAGCGGTGCCGCGTGCACAGCTCGAGCAGGCGATCGCGATGATCGAGGCAGAAGTCCCGGTACTCCTGGTGAAAGCGCCGATCAAGCGGTGGCTGGTCCTGGCCGACGGTGGGAAAGGTGTCGCGCAGCGGCGTCGGCTCGAGTTCGAGCACGAGGAAGGTGGCCGCGGCCTCGAACAGCAGCGGTGGCAGCCTGTCGGGCGGGATCGTCGCGGCGAGCTGCTGTAGGTCCCGGTCGTCGCGGAGCATCTCGAACTGCGCGGCGGTCAGGCGCCAGCTGGGCGGCGCACCCGGGGGCGACCAAGCGGCGGCGATCGCAGCGGCCTGCTGGGAGACGACCTCGGGCGGGGTCGCGTGCAGAGACTCCGCCATGCGGGCCCGGGGCGCCGCTCAGGTCCCGCGCCACATGGGGTCGCGCTTCTCGAGGAACGCGCACATTCCCTCCTGCGCGTCATCCGCGGTCGCGTTGCGGCTCATGACGTCCTGCGAGTAGTCGTAGGCGCCGGCCAGGTCGAGGTCGATCTGCCGGTAAAACGCGCGCTTGCCGACCCCGACGGTCAGCGGGCTCGCCGCGGCGATCTTCGCTGCTAGCTCCGCAGTTGCCTCGTGCAGTTGCTCAGGCTCGACGACGCGGTTGATGAGGCCCCAATCGGCGGCCGTTTGTGCGTCGATCGGCGTGCCGGTCAGCAGCAGCTCGAGCGCGCGCTTGCGTCCCACCGCACGGCTGACCTCGACCATCGGCGTGGAGCAGAACAAACCGATCTTGACGCCCGGCGTCGCGAACTTCGCCGCGGTGCTGGAGACCGCGAGGTCGCAGGCGGCGACCAGCTGGCATCCAGCCGCCGTGGCAATCCCGTGCACGCGGGCGATCACCGGCTGCGGCAGCTCGTGGATCGCGTTCATCATTCGCGTGCAAGCCGCGAACACCTCGCGGTAGTCCTCGAGGCCGAGTCCGACCATCTCGCCGAGGTCATGGCCGGCACAGAACCCTGGGCCGGCGCCGGCGATCACGACGACCCTTACGCTCGAGTCCGAACCCAGCTCGTCGAGGGTTCCGGTCAGCTGCTCCATCAGCTCGAGCGAAAGTGCGTTGCGCTGCTGCGGGCGGTTCAGCGTGACCGTGGCCACGTCGCCCTCACGCTCCATCAGCAGAAGCCGTCCAGCCGTCATCGCCACCGCGCTGCCCTCCTCACTTGCGTTCAGTCCATGTTCAATCGTACGCTCACCGACGTGACTCGGCCGGTTCTCTGGCAATACAACTTCTCAAACTTCAACGAGAAGGCTCGTTGGGCGCTCGATTACAAGGGGATTCCGCACACGCGCCGCTCGCTGTTGCCGAACACGCCACGAGCGCTGCGGTTCTCCGTGGCCGGCACGATCCCGGTACTCGATCTCGACGGCGCGCGGGTCGTCGACTCGACTCGAATCATCGAGGCGCTCGAGCGCGCGTATCCGGAGCCTCCGCTGTATCCGAAGTCGGCTGTTGAGCGTCAGCGCGCGCTCGAACTCGAGGACTTCTTCGACGAGCACGCCGGCCACGAGCTGCGCCGCGCGGCGTTCTACGAACTGCGTGATCACTCGGCGTATGTGGGCGAGTTGCTTACGACGGGTTATTCCGCGCCGACGCGCCGGGCGTTTCGAACGCTGATCGCGATGCCGGGTTCGATGGCCTACGCGAATCGCCGCTACCGGATCTATCCGGAAGATGTGGAGCGCGCCAAGGTCAAGGTGCAAGCCGCGCTCGACCGGATCATGGCCGAGCTTCAGCCGAGAGGCTACCTGGTCGGCTCACGCTTCACGGTCGCGGACCTGACGGCTGCCGCGCTGCTGTTTCCGCTGGCCTGGCCGCCCGAGCTGCAGTATCCCTATCCTCGTCCGCCGGACCCGGAGTTGCTGGACAGGTTCAAGACCCATCCCACCGTCGAGTGGATCGGCGAGATGTATCGCCGACACCGCGGGAATTCGATGGCGATTTCCGGCTAGCTGAGGGCGCGACGCGGGTGGACCGGGTCGGCCCACCCGCGTCCGAGGCTCAGCTTGCTACCAGGTGCGGTTGAGCAGTGTGTCGATCCGGCTCGAGAGCCGGGTCAGCACCTGCTGCTCCTGCTGACTGGTGATCCGTCCGTTCTTCACGGCGGCGTCGAGCTTCGATTTCTCAGCCGCGATGATCGCCGCCTTGAGACCGGCCACGGACTTACCGGGAGTCGATCCCGCGATCTGGGCGAGCGACTTACCGGAGCGCAGATCAGTGCGAAGCGTCGCCGGGCTGATATCTAGGTACTGCACCGCGGCGCGCTCGCCGATGCGCAGGCCGCGCCGTCCGGCACGGCGCGCGAGGAATCCCAGGCCTTTGCCGTTCTCGACCCGCTGCTTGAGCGCGGTCGCCTGTGACTGCGTCAGGCGGCCGGCGGCTTGCGCAGCATTGATCCGGTCGACGGCGGCCGCCTTCAGCGCGCTAGTGAGCGCGCTCGGCGAGACATTCAGTCGCTTAGCCACGTCGTTGACGTACGCCTGCCGAGCCGAAGAGCCCGAAAGCTGGGTAGCTGCCACGGCGCCACCCGCGCCGACGAGCAGCACGAGGCCGGTCGCCAGGATGACGATCTTCCTATTCAGTAATGACTTCACACGTACTTCCTCTGGTAGTGGGCCGATGGGAGTAAATCCGGCCGCCAGCAGAGTTTGCTTCGCGGGGTGTAAGAACTGGATAAGCCGCTTTAGTTTAGGCCGCTTTATCTAGCTCGGGGCGTCGTGAACGGAGGCTCGGAGAATCGCCTTGATCGTCTTCGCCGCCACTGGGCGGAGCCCCCGAACGTCCCGACCCTGCTCGGCCGCGCTGACGATCAGCTCCCGCAGTCCACCCACGATCACGGTCGCCATCTCGATGCTCAGCGGTTCCATCCCGAGCTCGGGCTGCACGCGCCGGCCGGAGTCGACGAGCGTGACCAGGAGCTCGGCGAACCGGGTGATCTGAGCCCGCTGACGTGCGGCTCCCTCGCGCCCGAGTGCTGGGAGCTCGCGGGCGAAGCTCTGCCACAGCGCGGGGCGCGCGACGACCGCATCGAGGTAGGTGCCGAGCGCGTCGTCGACCTGCTCTTCCCACGGTCGTTCTGGTTGCACGGCAGCTGCGACCGCCTCGACCACCTGCTGGTTGGCGCTGTCGAAAAGGGCGAGGAAGCACGCCTCGCGGTCCTTGAAATGCTCGTAGTACGTGCGTCGCGAGGTGTGGGCGATACGAACTACGTCGGCCACGAACGTCTCTCGGTAGCCCTTCTGCTCGATCGACTCGGCCATCGCCGCGATCAGACGGTCGCGATGCGCCGGGCGTGGTCGCGGTCCCGCCTCGGTCTCGGTATTGAGCGTCGTCTGCCGACCCGCCACGAGATCAAGTTAGCGTGATCGCCGGCTTCGAGCGGTCGGTTCGGTCACGCAGTTGGGGCTGGACACCGGGCGCCTATTCCGGTACACTCACGTACCGTGTCTGTGGTGACCGCTTCAACGGAAGCGCGGGAGGAGTTCGAGCTCAAGGCTGCGCCGTCGCCAGCCGGGCCTGCCGAAGGCGAGCTCGCTGTGCGCATGCCGCCGGCGCTTGGGCGGTCGCGGCTCGCGCAGACCCTCCGGTTCGGCCTGCAGCCGCTCGAGTTCAATCTACAAGCGCGCGAGCAGCTCGGAGATGTATGGCAGGTGAGGCTCTCAAGCCGCGACGAGTCGTTCATCGTGACCTGCCATCCGGATCATGTCGAGTCGTTGTTCAAGGCCAAGCCGGCTGACGCGCCATCGCTCACAGGTGAGTCACCGCTACGTCCGATCCTCGGGCCGAACTCCGTGTTGATCCTGGTCGGTGAGCGCCACCTGCGCGAGCGCAAGCTGCTGCTGCCGCCGTTCCACGGTGAGGCCGTGCAGCGGTACGTCGAGCTGATCTTGCGCGTCGCCGAGCGTGAGATCGATCGCTGGCCCGTCGGACGCCCGTTCGCGCTCGCACCGCGCATGCAGTCCGTCACGCTCGACGTGATCATGGGTGGGATCTTTGGGATCGAGGGCACGCCCTCGCCCGGCACGCCTGAGTACCGGATCCGCCAGACCTTCCGCCGCCTGCTGCGGATCTCGACCAAGCTGGTCTGGCAACTGGTCGAGCTGCAGAACCTGGGGCGCACGGAGCCGCGGGGGGTCATGCGAGCGGTTCTGAATGTCGCCGATCGCGAGCTCTATGCGGCGATTCGTACCCGTCGGCAGGAAGACTCGGCGATCGGTAAGACCGACGTGCTCTCGCTGCTACTGCAGGCCCGCGACGAGCACGGCCAGCCGCTCAGCGACGAGCACATTCGCGACGAGCTGATGTCGCTCGTGCTGGCCGGGCACGAAACGACCGCGAACTCGCTGGCGTGGACGTTCGAGCGGCTGGTTCGCAACCCCGGCCCGTATGAACGGCTGCGCCTCGCGACGCGTGCGGGCGGCGATCAGGCCGAGGCGTACGTCGAGGCCACGATCCACGAGGGAATGCGGGTGCGTCCCGTGATCCCGATCGTCGTTCGTCTGGTCAGACGCACCTGGCAGCTCGGAGACTATGTCGTCCCGGCCGAAACACCGGTCGCCGTCAGTATCGTCGCCTTGCACCATCGCGAGGACGTATATCCCGATCCGTTCGGTTTCCGCCCCGAGCGCTTCCTTGACCGCAAGCCCGGGACATATACATGGATCCCGTTCGGTGGCGGGATTCGTCGCTGCCTCGGCGCGTCACTGGCGATGGCCGAGCAGCGTGTCGTGCTCGACGCCATCGCGCGGCGAACGGACATGGCCGCTCCCGATCCCCGACCCGAGCGAGCGCGCCAGCGCAACGTGACGATGATCCCGAGTCGTGGCGGCCGGGTGATCGTGACCTACAAGCGGACCTAGGCGGCGGCGGCGCGGCGTCGCCGGTCAAGATCGGGACGCGAATACCATCACCCCGCCGGGCGGTTAGCTCAGCTGGTAGAGCACCTGCCTTACAAGAACGAGCTAGCCCGCAGGCGGGATCGCGGAAAACGCCGGTAGTTGCAGGGATCGCGGCTGCTGGCGGCTCCTCGCGGTGTCGTGGTCGTTCCCGCAAGTTGCGGCACGATGCGCTCGGTTTCCGGGCACGGGTGCCCGATTCGCGGCGCTGTCAAGCGGGGGCGGTGTAGGCGATGGACGCCGGCGATCTTCAGGGCGAGCTCAGGATGATGCTCCGCTCGCTGACCGCCGGCGACCTATCCGGGCTGCGCGACGCGATCAACGAGCTTCCGCGTGAGGACCTCGACGCGCTGCTCGTGGTGGCGGTGCTGAGGCTCGCGTCGATCGAGGGCGTTCGCATTTGCGGAGGAGCCATGAGCGACGACGAACTGCCCCGCGACCCATTCGTAGATGACGAGCACCCGTACTCGGGGATGCTCGACCGGGCGCGGATGCTCCGGCTCGCGATCGAGGACGCGCCGGATCTCGAGGCGCTGTACGCGACGCTCGGCGCTCTCTCCCACGAGGAGTGCCGGTGGGTCGTGTTCGAGCTCGGGTTCGCCGCGCTGTGGGAACGGCGCCATCCCGGCGGGTGAATCCCTCGCCAGCTACTCGCCGTACAGGTGACTTCCCGACCGCCGCCGGTCCAGTCCGGCGGATGCGGAGTCGTTGCGCCCGCCGGACCTGATCCCGGTGTGTCTACGTCGCGTTGCAGCCGAGCACCGCGATGATCTGGCTGATGTCGGCGAGGATCGTGTTGCCCTGGGCGGTTGTCATCAGCGCCCCGGACCACTCCTGGACGACCAGCCCCATGAAGGTCAGATCCGAGCAGACCTGCACGGTGTTCCCGTGCTGCAGGTTGTTGATCATGCCGTTGACATCGTTGACCAGGATCAGCCTGCCGAGCGACGCAGGGATCGCTCTCACGTCGCTCAGCAGCGGGTCCTGCAACTGCGCCAACGCACCATTGACCGTGATCGTGAACGTCGCGGTCACCGGACTGTTGGAATCGTCGGCGTCGGTCGCCGTGCAGGTAACGGTTGTTTGGCCGATTGCGAATGTCGATCCCGACGAGGGCACACAACCCACGGTCGGGGTCTCGCCGCCCTCATCGGTCGCGGTCGGCGGCGTGTAGTGAACGACCGCCCCGGTCGGACCGGTCGCGTCGGTCGTGATGTTCGCCGGAACGCCGGTCAGCGCAAGGTCCGAATCCACAACCGTCAACGTCGCGGTGGCGGTGTTCCCGGTTCCGCCATTGGTCGAGCTCACCGCGCCGCTGATATTGACCTTGGCGCCCACGGTGGAGGCGGTGACGTTGACCGCGACCGTGCAGCTCGAGCCAGCCGCGATCGACCCCCCGGTCAGCGAGATCGAGCCTGACCCCGCCGTGGCGGTGGCCGTCCCGCCACAGGTGTTGCTCAGCCCGTTCGGGGTCGCGACCACCAACCCGCTCGGGAGCGTGTCGGTGAACGCCACGCCAGACAGCGCAACCGTGTTCGCGGACGGGTTCGTGATCGTGAACGTCAACGTGCTCGCCCCACCCACCTGCACCTGGGTCGGGCTGAACGCCTTAGCGATCGACGGCGCAGCGACGACGGTCAAGGTCGCGGTAGCCGTATTGCCGGTCCCGCCATTGGTCGAACTCACCGTGGTGCTGTTGTTCTTGTCGCCCGCGGTGGTGCCGGTGACGTTGACAACGACCGTGCAGCTCGAGCCAGCCGCGATCGACCCCCCGCTGAGCGAAATCGAGCCACCCCCCGCCACCGCAGTCCCGCCGCAGGTGTTGCTCAGCCCGTTCGGGGTCGCGACCACCAACCCGCTCGGGAGCGTGTCGGTGAACGCCACGCCAGACAGCGCCGACGTGTTCGCGGACGGGTTAGTGAGCGTGAACGTCAACGACGTCGAACCGTTCACCGGCACCGTCGCCGCACCGAACGCCTTAGAAATCGACGGCGCAGCGACCAGCGTCGCGGACTCGTTCAAGTCGAAGCCTAGGGGACCAACGGTGTCGACGGTGGCGTTGAGGGCCGGATCGGCCACGTCCTCCGCGGCAATGGCGCCGCCTCCCGTGATCACGCAGTTGTCAAGGCGCCCGGGCGACGGAGGGATCCAGAATCCGAGGATCTCGCCAGCCTGAACCGGAATGCTTGCCGGGAATGTCTCAAGTCCGGTGCCCGCGAGCGTCTGCACGCCGGTCTTACCAACGACCTTGTACGTGGAGCCTGAGACGTGCTGTAGGACCAGGAAATCAAGCTGCTCGCCGTTGTTAGCGAAATTGGATAGGAACGAGAAGCTCGTGATCGCCCCGCCGCCGGCCGGCACCACGTAGTTCGCATCGGCGAACACGGCTCCAGGAGGAGACGCAAAGCAGATGTTGCCGAGTCCGTTCTGACCGATCGTCGTGACGGCCAGCGCCGAACCAGCCGGCAGCGCCACAAACACCACCCCCAACAGAAGCAACAAGCGCCGCACGCGCGCCAAAACAACGATCCCAGTCATCCTCGCTAGCGGCCGGACAGGCGTGATCAGCCGACGGTCGAAACCCCCATCGCGCCCACACGCAAGCTACGCGCACAAGAACGGAAGGTCAAGCAGCCCTAACAGCGTCTACAGCGCGTGCTCGGCCCCACTGTCTAAGCGCGGCTCGCCGGTGGGAATCCCCGGCCGGCTAGTCGGGATTGCGCCGCTCGGCGTCGTCCTGCTCGGCCGGTTCGCGTTCAAGCCGGAGCCTGCGCCGATGCTGTGACAGCGGCGAGTCGAACCACGTCACATCCCCGTCCTCGACCGTGCCCTCGAGCGCCTCCTGTCGGAGCCGCTGCTTGCGCTCCGCGTCGGTTTCTTCGCTACCCACGCAGCCGAGGATAACTCGATGATCTTGCCGCTGGCTTGCGTGGTAGGTTCGACGGCGATGCTCTTCCGTTTGCAACTGGCGGGCATCGTCATTCTCATAACGGCGCGCACCATCGGCACCGCAGCGTCGGCGATTGGGGCACACCACCGCTCGCCCCTCGCGGGACAGGCATCGCGCGTGGTGATCTACGGAGCCGGCTATAAGCCCAGGCGCTTCTATCCGGATAACCGCACCGTCGCGAGCGGATTCCACTGGCGGGTATGGTCCGCCACTCGCGCGGTCGGCGCGGGGAGCGACGAAAACGCGTTCCCCGGGCGGTGTCAACTGCACCACGGTTCGGCAAACGATGACGTACACACGAACACGTCGGATGTGCGGCACGGTCACTTCACCCGATTCAGGTATGCGAAGTGGACGGTCCACGGGTACCTCGCACAGATCGCCCCCGATTTCTGCCGCTGGTAACACGAGGTAATACGCGAACCGCTGCGGATGTGGTGAACTCCGGGACCCCGCCTGCGCCGAACTGACCGCGCAGACCCGGTTCGTGGGATCGGGTGCAGAACGGCCTTACCCTTCCCTCGTGGCGGCAAGGAAAGCATCGAGTGGCGGCAAGGCGGTCGGGAACACGGCCACTCAAGGGGGGCGGAACGAACCGCCGACAAGGCCGCTGCTCGTGCGAAACGGGCTGGTGCGACGGGCCCGAACGGCTCGGACGCGACCCGAGCCCTTAGAGATTCAGCGATCATCGCCCGCGCGGCGTGCGGCGTGCCGACTCCGCAGATCGCCGAGGAGTTCGACATCAGCGCCCGCCGGGTTCGTGCGGTGCTCGAGCAGGCCCGCAACGCGCCGAGTCCGTTGGATCGGACGCCGATGGCGATCATGGCGGAGCTCCTTGCCGGCCACCATCGGATCTACTGCGATCTGCGGGTGCTCGCCGCCGCGTGCAGCACGTCGAACCCGCCCGTCAGCTTGGGCGCGCTCAAGGGTGCCGCCGTCGCGCTTGAGCGGTTCCAAGGGTTGCTCGAACTCACCGGCAAGTTGCCGAGCCTCGATCTCGTTCGTGGCGAAGCCGAGCTCTACAAACTCGGTGATCAGATTCTTCAGGGCCTCCGCGACGTCGATGAGGGCAGCATGACGCCGGGCGAGTTGAGGCAGCGGATCGAGGACTGGATCTTGTGCGACGACCATCTGCCAGGAACCCCACGAGAGGAGGAGTCATGACCCACTTTTGGCGGCAGGAGCTTCAATCGCTCGGACTTGGATCGACGGTCGAGGAGATGCTGCGGCCGCCGGCGGCCGAACCGGCCCCGGAGATCGAGTTCGAGTCCGAGATCGTCTACGAGCAGGGCCAGCGAATCCTCGAGAAGCTCCGGCCCCGGGTGCGCGGCGTGCGCGAGTGGGCGGAGTTGAACAGCGCGTGGGCGGACTCGGTTCACGAGGCCGCTGACCGGGATCTCGAGCGGATCGGGCGTCGGAGCCGCGCGGAGTTCTGGCGCGAGCATCCGGTGCTGGCGGGCCTGCCGGGGGCGTCGTGAGCACGCTCGGGCACGCGCTCGACCGGCTCGAGCGCCAGCGGCGTATGCAGGAAGCTGATCGGCGTGAGCTCGAGCTCCAAGCGGCCGAGGAGCGCGAACGTGCCGCGGAGGCTCAGCGACAACGCGAGGCGCGTGATCGCCGCGACCGCGAGGTCAGGGCCGTGGCATACCGTGCTCAGGAACGCCGCACGCAGGTGCGGCAGGAGTTTGAGGCCTCGGTGGACGAGTTCAATGATCTCGCTGCCCGGCTCGCGGCCGGCCGAGCCGAGGAACAGGATGTGATCGGGGCGTACCGCCGGCGCGAGGAGGCGAAGGCGGTCAGCGAGGCGTGGGAGCTCGGGTTCTCGCAGTTGAAGGGCGATCCGGCGATCGCGGGGCGACGCTGATCCCGGCGGCGGCGGCGCGTGGCTCCGAGGCCGATCTACGAAAACTCTCGGGCGCAGCTTCTCCGGCCTTGGCTGATGCGCGCCGGCGTGGCGACGACTTCGAGACCGCATGGAAAGCTGCGGTGTGCCCGGGGCCGAGGATCTTTATGACGACCGACCCGAACCCGCCGGCGACGATGCTCTGGCCCACCGATCGACCGGCGCGCAGGCTTGAGTACGAAGCGATCACGGACCCGGCGGTTAGGGAAGTGTGGCGCCGCAGTTACGAGCGGCTGCCGGCGACGAGCTCGGATGCCGCGGTCGTGGTGCTGCTGGATCTGATCGCGGATGTGCACGATCACGGGCGGGAGTGCCGCGTTCCGCGCTGGCTCGCCGCGTAGACCCCTTGTTCGACCGTGATCGAACAAGGCGGGTGACGACTCGGGAGAGCTTCGCGGCGTAAAGCCCGCACGGCCCGCGCTCTTGTGGAGCGTGACCCGTCAAGCGTCGGGGCGATGATGGCTGGGGTGAAACCGCTAGCTGATGCCTATGAGGATCTGCGTAAGTGTGAACGGTCGGACCGCACCCGCGCAGGTGGCTGCCAGGGCGCGTCGGCGAAGGGCGACTTTGGCGTGGGATCAGTTGGCCGTTACCGGAAGTCGGCAACGCAGCGGCCGGGCGAAGGTGCTCGGCGCGATGTAACCCCGCCTGAGCGTCTCGAGGAGCTCCGCGCGGCTTCCCGGTCGTGCGGGCGGAAACCCCGTGTTTGCAGGTAGCATCACCGATCGCCGGGCGGTTAGCTCAGCTGGTAGAGCACCTGCCTTACAAGCAGGGGGTCGCCTGTTCGAGTCAGGCACCGCCCATCGAGGAATGGCCTGCAAAGGCGGGGCTTGCTGGCGGGGCTCGCTGTGGCTGCGCCGCTCATCGAGTCAGTGCGCGGCCTTTTCCGGCCTTTTCAATGGTCCGGAGGCTTGTCGTTGCAGGCGTGATTTCGTGCCTGGGCTCGGCTGCTCCAAGAAGCTGGCGGATTTCCGCTCGTAGGGCGTCACGGTCCTGGCGGGCCATTAATTGGGCGTAGATAGCGAGCGTGGTCGTGGGTTGGCGGTGGCCGACCTGGGCTTGAACGTAGGGGAGGTCGTAGCCGGCGGCGACCAGGAATGTGATGTATGTGCGACGCAAGGTGTGCGGCGTGACGTGAGCGAGGATCGGTGGCTCGTCGCGTTCGTTGCGGATTTCGTTCGTGCGGGCTACGACAGGATGAATGACGCGCTTGAGTACGTTGGCCCGGTCGGGGCGCGTCCCGGCGCGGGTGGGGAAGGCGGGTGATTCGAGCACGCGGGAAGGGTCTGACGCTCGGTAGCTGGTCAGCTCGTCGAGGAGGCTCGGGTGTATGTCGACCGACCGGACGCCGGCCTCAGTCTTCGCGTCACGAACTGTGAGCCGGGCCTTCGCGAGGTTCAGGTCGCTCACGTCGAGCAGGCACAGCTCGCCCACGCGTAGGCCGGCGAGACCGAGAGTCGCGATGATCGCACGGCGGACGCCGCACGAGTTCGATTCGGAGCAGCCATGGAGATACATCGCCGTGGTGGGAGCTACGCCAACTCGCTTCGCGATCGTCTTCCAGTCCACGCCCGCCTCGTCACGGAGCAGCCGGATCTCGGCAGCTCGCTCGAGAGTTTCTGGCCGATGCGGAGCATCGAGTTGGCGAGCCGCCACCAACATCGTCAGGAACTCATCGACGTCGAGTACGCCACGGTTTGGGCGCCGCTCTTGCTTCTCGCGGGTCCTTCGTCCCCGTGCGACGTTTCGCTCGATCCAGCCGGCGTCCTCGGCCTCGTCGAGAATCAGGGCGAGCGTCCGCAGCGTCTTGTTGATCGACTCGTTCGAGAGAGTCCGGAGCGCCGGCCGCTCCGGGCATCGCGTAGAGGCCTGCCTGCCAATTCCGCGTCGCGAATCTGAGCGTTCTCTGCATGGATGCGTTGCCGGTATTCGCGGATCGTTGCAGTGGTGATCTGCGACGGGACGAGCTCACCGAAGAACGGCGCCAGGTAGCGCCGAAGCTGCAGCTCGTTCAGCTCGATCGTCCGTGGGCGAATCGCTGGGTTGCGTCGGCGTGCGTCAAGCCAGTCGGTGGCGAGCTCCCTGAACGTTGGTTCGTCCTCGCCGCTCGGCCGATCCGCGGGGCGAGGTGTCCAGAGCCCGAGTTCGATCTTGGCCAGTTGCTGTCTGCGACGCTTGCTCGGCACGAGCCTCGTCCCATCCGTCTTGTTGGTTGCCAAGCGAGACGCGCTCATCCGCCCCGGCGATGCGGATCCGAAGGCCGAACGTGACTGAGCCGTCGGAACGCACGTCGCGGGTGATCTGAACGCGGGCAGGTCGCGGCATTGCTCAGTTGCCTGGCGGGGGCGCGAGCCGTGGCGCGTCCGTGAGCAGTTGCCTACGCCGGCGTCGCGTGCGTGTGTGGGAGCGCGGCGCCTCATTGGCCGTGGGCGTGGTCTGCTCGGTAGCGCTCGCTGTTGGCAACGCGTTGACGTCGAACCTGATCGGAGACTTGTAGCCATCGCCGAGCTTATAGCCGCCCCATTCGCGCCAGTGCGCATAGACAGTCGATCGGGCAACTCCGAGGAGCACCGCTACATCGTCCACGGTCAGGTGGGCTTGAGCCGAGTGGTTGTGCGTTGTCAGTGCGGCGGCGATTTCTTGAAGCTCGTCGCGGAGCTCGGCAGCGACACGCTGGACGATCGGCTGGATCGTGGGTTCGTCGATCGCAGTAATGAGCCCTGTCTCGAGCATTGACGAGCAATGTAGCAGATATGTTGCATGAGTGCGGTCTGCCACGGCATCGGATATTCTCCTCATGTGCGGCCGGACACCGTGAAGAGCTCGGCGCTGTTGCGCGAGGCCAGGCTGCGTGCAGGCCTCAGCCAGGTGGCACTCGCAGAGCGCAGCGGCAAGGACCGCGTTCAAATCGCCCGCTATGAGGCCGGGGCTGTCGCGCCGAGCCTTGACACGCTCCTCGAGCTGGTTCGTGCGTGTGGCTTCGACCTTCCGCTCGAGTTAGTCCCGCTCGAGTCAACCGCCGACGACCATCTGGCGGAGCTGCAGCAGCTCTCGCCGGAGCGGCGCCTTGACCGGATGCTCAGTCGTATTCCAGGCGCGGGTTCGTAAGTGGCGAGACATCCCGACAGCTTCGATCCGCGAACCATTCTCGCTGCGCTCGAGCGCAACTACGTCAACTACGTTCTGATCGGAGGGCTGGCTCGCGTGCTCCGTGGTGCAAACGAGATCACGGATGGCGTTGACATCTGCCCGTCGTTCGCCGCCGACAACCTCGACCGGCTGGGCCGGGCTGGTACACGTGAGTGAGGTGGGTCTCGACCGTTTTCAGCGTGATGAACAGCCGTTGCGCGATCTCGGCGTTGGTCTTGCCGGCCGCGGCGAGGGAGGCGATTCGGAGCTCGCTCGCCGTGAGCGCGTTGCGTCCCCGCAATTCATCACGTCGTGGACGGGCGCCTGCAGCGCGGAGCTCCTCGACGGCTCGGCGCATCAGGCGCGTAGCTCCACACTGCCGAGCCTCCTCGAGTCCTGCCGCGAGCGGCTCGCGCGCTTCGCGCCGCCGGCCGGACCGTCGGAGCGCGGCGCCGAGCTCGACTTCGCTTCGAGCGTGCTCGAGTCGCGCTGGTGAGTCGCGGACGGCGTCGCCGCTCTCCTGCAGGAGCGCGATTGCGGTCGCGTCCCGACTGAGCATCCCTGCCGTGCGGCACGCGCGCGATACGGCCAGAGAGCGCTCGAGGAGTTGCTCGTCTCGAAGGGCGTCGTCCGCCGCGAGGATGTGCGCCGGATGATCGACTGGCTGGTGTCGCGCACGCCGGCGGACGGCGCACGGCTCGTCGCGCGTGCGTGGGTAGATCCGCAGTTCAAGGGTCGCCTGCTCGCGGACGCGCGTGCGGCCGCGCTCGAACTCGGTCTCGATCCGGGCCCGTCGCCGGTCGTGATAGCCATCGAAAACACCGCGGCCGTGCATCACATGGTGGTGTGCACGCTTTGCTCCTGCTATCCCCGCGCGCTGCTCGGCCCGCCTCCGGACTGGTACAAGGGCCTGCCCTACCGGTCGCGGGCCGTGACTGATCCGCGTGGCGTGCTCGCCGAGTTTGGGGTGGAGCTCGATGACGACGTCGAGCTGCGGGTGCTGGACTCGACTGCGGACATCCGATACCTCGTGATTCCCCTCCGCCCTAGCGGGAGCGGGGACATAAGCGAGCAAGACCTGGCCGCCCTCGTGACCCGCGACTCGATGATTGGCGTCGCCCAGCCCACGGCGCCGACGCCGGCGCACTAGGCCGCGAGCTCCCGTCCGCGTAGGAAGAACCGTCGGTGTGCGGACCTGCCGGTGTCACAGGCAAACCGGGCCAGGTCCAGCCACCGATGCGCGCGATCCTCTGGTCGCGAGGATGTCGCGGACCGCGCCTGGCCGGCGGGCGGGCTTGAGCTGCCCAAGGAGCTGTTCAAGCTTCGACTGATCGCCCGTTCCGAGAGCGAGATACATCCCAGCTGGGCGTAGCTTGGCCGCGGCATACTTAGCGGCTATTGCCCTGCTTGCCGCGGGGGCCCGAACGACGTAGCATCCGCCGATAGACCGTGACCCCTGGGGCGTGTGTGGTTTGTGGCCGGGCGAATCGGCCGGGGGCCTGCTTTTGCGCAGGCTGCGGTGCTGAGCTCGAGCTGCGGTGCGAGTCGTGCGGAGCCATCCTCGCGCGCGACTCGAGCTTTTGTGATTCGTGCGGCGCTGCCGCCGGCCCACAGCCTCGCGGCTCTGACGCGCCCGGCGAGGCGCGGAAGGTCCTGACGGTGGTGTTCGCCGACCTGATTGGGTCGACGGCACTTCAGGAGGAACTCGATCCCGAGCTGACGCGTCGCCTGATGACCCGATTCTACGAGCGGGTTCGGGCGGTGATCGAGGCTCATCGGGGAAGCATTCAGCAGTTCAGGGGTGACGGCGTGGTAGCCGCATTCGGCGTCGATGAGCTGCGCGAGGACGACGCGCTGCGTGCCGTCAGAGCGGCCGCGGCGATGGGTATTTCGCTCGCGGACCTCAATCACGAGCTCGATCGGCAGTGGGGCGTGCGCCTGCGGATGCGCACGGCGGTGAACACCGGCGAACTGGTCGTCAGCGAGGGAGGGATTCTCGTCGGCGACACCATGAACACCGCCGCGCGGCTCGAGCAGGCCAGCTCGGACGGCGAGGTGCTGATTGGCGAGGCGACCTGGCGCCTGGTCCATCACATCGTCGAACTCGAGCCGGTCGCGCCGCTCGCGCTGAAAGGCAAGTCAGAGCCCGTCCGGGCTTGGCGGCTGGCCTCGGTTGCCGGTGCCGAGCGCCGCCGCACGCCGGCGGCCGAGGCGGCGTTGGTCGGCCGGGCCGACGAGCTGGCGCGGCTCCGCGCGGCGCTCGACGGCGTCATTCGCACCCGCGGGTGCAGATTGGTCACCGTGATGGGGTCGCCAGGTGTGGGCAAATCCCGCCTTGCGCGGGAGTTCGGGCGTCTCGTCCGCGATCAGGCGAGCGTGGTTGAGGGCCACTGTGAGCAGACCGGCGAGGGGATCACGTTCCTGCCGGTTGCCGAGGTTCTCAGAGCGGTCGCGCGGATCGGCGAGGCGGATTCCGCGGAGATCGTGCGCGCGAAATTGAGCAGTGTCATCTCCGCCGACGATCCGGATCGAGATCGCATCGTCGAACTGATCTCCGCGGTGCTTGGCTTTGCCGAACCGGCCTCCGCGGAGGAGACTTTCTGGGGATTGCGCCGCGGGTTGGAGTCACTCGCACGCTCCCGGCCAGTCGTCTTGATCCTCGACGAGCTCCACTGGGCGCAGCCGATGCTGCTGGATCTGATCGAGCACCTCGTCGAGTGGGTCCGCGATGCTCCCGTGCTGATCATCGCGCTGGCGCGCCCCGAGCTGAGGGATGCGCGCGAGGCGCTCACGTTCGCCGGGCGCCGCGTCCGCGACGCGATCGAGCTGGAGGTGCTCGATCAAGCCGATAGCCAGAGGCTGATCCGGGAGCTGCTCGGCGACGTGTCACCCGTCGTGAGCGCCCGGATCCTCGAGACGGGCGAGGGCAATCCGCTGTTCCTCGGCGAGACCGTACGGATGCTGGTCGACGAAGCCCTGCTTCGGCGGGAGGGCGACTCATGGGTAGCGGGTCGCGAGCTGGCCAGCGTGAGCGTCCCGCCAACGATCCAGGCATTGCTCGCGGCGAGGATCGAGCGCCTTGATGCCGACGAGCGCGAGGTGGTCGAGCGCGCCGCGGTGATCGGGCACCAGTTTTACCGGGGCGCGGTCGCCGAGCTCGTGGCGCCCCCGCTGCGAACCGATATCGACACGTATCTCGATGCGCTTCGGCGCAGGGACATGGTGGAGCCCGAGGGCACCTACTGGGTCGACGAGCCGGTGTATCGATTCCACCACGTGCTGATTCGCGACGCCGCGTACCGGTCGCTGCTAAAGCAGGACCGCGCCGAGCTGCACGAGCAGTTCGCCGACTGGCTCGAGCGCAAGGCCGGCGATCTGGTCGGGGAGCACGAGGAGGTGATCGCCTTTCACCTCGAGCAAGCTCACGAGTACCGGCGCCAGCTGGGTCTGCTGCACGACGGAAACCGAGCGGTGGGCGCGCGGGCGGCCAAGCGGTTGCACTCTGCTGGGCGGCGGGCGATCGCCCGCGAGGATCTCGCTGCTGCGACCAACCTGCTCGGCCGTGCGTTGGGGCGCAACAGCGGCAATCAGCCGGAAATTCTGTGGGACCTCTGCGAGGCGACCCTGTCCGCTGGAGACGTCGCCGCGGCCTGTGAATGTATCGCGCAGCTCGCCGAACTTGCCGGAGGGCACGAGTTGCTGAGCGCGCGTGTTCAGGTGCTCGAGGGACAGCTCGCGAATCTGACCGGTGCCGGGCAAGTAGCGGCGACGGCCGAAACCGTCGCGGTGTCGGCCAAGGCGTTGGGCGACCTCGGCGACCGAGTCGGTGAAGCCAAGGCCTATCACGTCGCCGCGGCTGCTTACGCGCGTCTTGGTCAGGTCGCGGCGGTCGAGGCCGCACTGGACCGGGCGCTCGCGGCGGCACGAGCGGCCGACGATAGGCGGCGAACGACCGCGGTTCTGGCGGCCGCGCCACGGGCGGCCCTGTGGGGCCCTTCCCCAGTCGTCCGTGCGAGCGGCCGCTGCCTTGACATCGTTCGGATCCTGCGGATGACGCCCGGCAATCGCCACGTGGAGCCGATCGCTCTGCGCTGCCAGGCGGTCCTCGAGGCGATGCGCGGACGTGCCGACGCCGCGCGGGAAATGCTCCGCATTGGGCGGGCCACGCTCGAAGAGCTGGGGTTGAACCTCGAGCTTCAGGAGACTCGCGTATACGCCGGGATCGTCGAGGTGCTTGCCGGCGATCCGGAGGCCGCGGTCGAGCACCTGGGGGCCGCGCGGGATGGGTTCGAACGGCGGGGGGTGATGGTCGGCGCGGCGGGGTCCGCGGCGCTGTTAGCGCGCGCCCTTACCGAGCTGGGCAGACACGAACAGGCGCTCGAGCAGACGCAGTTTGCCGAACGGCACGCCAGCGAGGACCTAAAGACGACGGTCGTCTGGTGCTGTGCGCGTGCCGAGGCGCTCGGGGAACTGGGGCAGATAGAGCAGGCATTGTCGTTCGCGCGGCGAGCAGTGGCGCTGGTCGAGCCGACTGACGCCCTCGCCGATAAGGCCGACGCGTCGATGTCGCTGGCCAGGGTAATGCTCGCGGCGGGTGACGAAGATGCCGCTCATGCCGCGGCCCGTGCTGCTGGAGTCTGGTATGAGGCGAAGGGACACGCGATCGGCGTCGAGCGAGCGCGGCGCGTTGCCGGTGACGGCTCAACACAGGCCGGTGCCGACTCAACGACGAGCGAGCAGCAGACCGGGGCGCAGCTCACCTCGCATTGGCCAGCGGCCCGAGGCGATCGACCAACCGAACGGTTCTACACCGAGTTCATGCGCAGGTACGAGCGTCACGACCTCGATTCGATCCTGGCCATGTACGCCGAGGACTTTGTGCAGGTTGATCACCGGCTGCTCGGTTGGCACGAGTTGCGAGGGCACGACGCGATGCGGAGGCAATACGAGTCGTTTTCGCGAAGTCACCCGACGTCGCGGGGAGATTGACGAGATCATCGCCTGTGACGACCGCGTGATCGCGATGCGCGTCGCTTATCGAGG
>CAWGQT010000008.1:0-31483 GCA_963824755.1 uncultured Solirubrobacterales bacterium
TGCCTTACAAGCAGGGGGTCGCCTGTTCGAGTCAGGCACCGCCCATCGAGGAATGGCCTGCAAAGGCGGGGCTTGCTGGCGGGGCTCGCTGTGGCTGCGCCGCTCATCGAGTCAGTGCGCGGCCTTTTCCGGCCTTTTCAATGGTCCGGAGGCTTGTCGTTGCAGGCGTGATTTCGTGCCTGGGCTCGGCTGCTCCAAGAAGCTGGCGGATTTCCGCTCGTAGGGCGTCACGGTCCTGGCGGGCCATTAATTGGGCGTAGATAGCGAGCGTGGTCGTGGGTTGGCGGTGGCCGACCTGGGCTTGAACGTAGGGGAGGTCGTAGCCGGCGGCGACCAGGAATGTGATGTATGTGCGACGCAAGGTGTGCGGCGTGACGTGAGCGAGGATCGGTGGCTCGTCGCGTTCGTTGCGGATTTCGTTCGTGCGGGCTACGACAGGATGAATGACGCGCTTGAGTACGTTGGCCCGGTCGGGGCGCGTCCCGGCGCGGGTGGGGAAGGCGGGTGATTCGAGCACGCGGGAAGGGTCTGACGCTCGGTAGCTGGTCAGCTCGTCGAGGAGGCTCGGGTGTATGTCGACCGACCGGACGCCGGCCTCAGTCTTCGCGTCCCGAACTGTGAGCCGGGCCTTCGCGAGGTTCAGGTCGCTCACGTCGAGCAGGCACAGCTCGCCCACGCGTAGGCCGGCGAGACCGAGAGTCGCGATGATCGCACGGCGGACGCCGCACGAGTTCGATTCGGAGCAGCCATGGAGATACATCGCCGTGGTGGGAGCTACGCCAACTCGCTTCGCGATCGTCTTCCAGTCCACGCCCGCCTCGTCACGGAGCAGCCGGATCTCGGCAGCTCGCTCGAGAGTTTCTGGCCGATGCGGAGCATCGAGTTGGCGAGCCGCCACCAACATCGTCAGGAACTCATCGACGTCGAGTACGCCACGGTTTGGGCGCCGCTCTTGCTTCTCGCGGGTCCTTCGTCCCCGTGCGACGTTTCGCTCGATCCAGCCGGCGTCCTCGGCCTCGTCGAGAATCAGGGCGAGCGTCCGCAGCGTCTTGTTGATCGACTCGTTCGAGAGAGTCCGGAGCGCCGGCCGCTCCGGGCATCGCGTAGAGGCCTGCCTGCCAATTCCGCAGTCGCGAATCTGAGCGTTCTCTGCATGGATGCGTTGCCGGTATTCGCGGATCGTTGCAGTGGTGATCTGCGACGGGACGAGCTCACCGAAGAACGGCGCCAGGTAGCGCCGAAGCTGCAGCTCGTTTCAGCTCGATCGTCCGTGGGCGAATCGCTGGGTTGCGTCGGCGTGCGTCAAGCCAGTCGGTGGCGAGCTCCCTGAACGTTGGTTCGTCCTCGCCGCTCGGCCGATCCGCGGGGCGAGGTGTCCAGAGCCCGAGTTCGATCTTGGCCAGTTGCTGTCTGCGCGCTCGCTCGGCACGAGCCTCGTCCCATCCGTCTTGTTGGTTGCCAAGCGAGACGCGCTCATCCGCCCCGGCGATGCGGATCCGAAGGCCGAACGTGACTGAGCCGTCGGAACGCACGTCGCGGGTGATCTGAACGCGGGCAGGTCGCGGCATTGCTCAGTTGCCTGGCGGGGGCGCGAGCCGTGGCGCGTCCGTGAGCAGTTGCCTACGCCGGCGTCGCGTGCGTGTGTGGGAGCGCGGCGCCTCATTGGCCGTGGGCGTGGTCTGCTCGGTAGCGCTCGCTGTTGGCAACGCGTTGACGTCGAACCTGATCGGAGACTTGTAGCCATCGCCGAGCTTATAGCCGCCCCATTCGCGCCAGTGCGCATAGACAGTCGATCGGGCAACTCCGAGGAGCACCGCTACATCGTCCACGGTCAGGTGGGCTTGAGCCGAGTGGTTGTGCGTTGTCAGTCCGGCGACGATTTCTTGAAGCTCGTCGCGAAGCTCTGCAGCGACACGCTGGACGATCAGCTGGATCGTGGGTTCGTCGATCGCAGTAATGAGCCCTGTCTCGAGCATGACGAGCACTGTAGCAGATATGTTGCATGAGTGCGGTCTGCCACGTCATCGGATATTCTCCTCATGTGCGGCCGGACACCGTGAAGAGCTCGGCGCTGTTGCGCGAGGCCAGGCTGCGTGCAGGCCTCAGCCAGGTGGCACTCGCAGAGCGCAGCGGCAAGGACCGCGTTCAAATCGCCCGCTACGAGGCCGGGGCTGTCGCGCCGAGCCTTGACACGCTCCTCGAGCTGGTCCATGCGTGTGGCTTCGACCTTCCGCTCGAGTTAGTCCCGCTCGAGTCAACCGCCGACGACCATCTGGCGGAGCTGCAGCAGCTCTCGCCGGAGCGGCGCCTTGACCGGATGCTCAGTCGTATTCCAGGCGCGGGTTCGTAAGTGGCGAGACATCCCGACAGCTTCGATCCGCGAACCATTCTCGCTGCGCTCGAGCGCAACTACGTCAACTACGTTCTGATCGGAGGGCTGGCTCGCGTGCTCCGTGGTGCAAACGAGATCACGGATGGCGTTGACATCTGCCCGTCGTTCGCCGCCGACAACCTCGACCGGCTGGGCCGGGCTGGTACACGTGAGTGAGGTGGGTCTCGACCGTTTTCAGCGTGATGAACAGCCGTTGCGCGATCTCGGCGTTGGTCTTGCCGGCCGCGGCGAGGGAGGCGATTCGGAGCTCGCTCGCTGTGAGCGCGTTGCGTCCCCGCAATTCATCACGTCGTGGACGGGCGCCTGCAGCGCGGAGCTCCTCGACGGCTCGGCGCATCAGGCGCGTAGCTCCACACTGCCGAGCCTCCTCGAGTCCTGCCGCGAGCGGCTCGCGCGCTTCGCGCCGCCGGCCGGACCGTCGGAGCGCGGCGCCGAGCTCGACTTCGCTTCGAGCGTGCTCGAGTCGCGCTGGTGAGTCGCGGACGGCGTCGCCGCTCTCCTGCAGGAGCGCGATTGCGGTCGCGTCCCGACTGAGCATCCCTGCCGTGCGGCACGCGCGCGATACGGCCAGAGAGCGCTCGAGGAGTTGCTCGTCTCGAAGGGCGTCGTCCGCCGCGTGGATGTGCGCCGGATGATCGACTGGCTGGTGTCGCGCACGCCGGCGGACGGCGCACGGCTCGTCGCGCGTGCGTGGGTAGATCCGCAGTTCAAGGGTCGCCTGCTCGCGGACGCGCGTGCGGCCGCGCTCGAACTCGGTCTCGATCCGGGCCCGTCGCCGGTCGTGACAGCCATCGAAAACACCGCGGCCGTGCATCACATGGTGGTGTGCACGCTTTGCTCCTGCTATCCCCGCGCGCTGCTCGGCCCGCCTCCGGACTGGTACAAGGGCCTGCCCTACCGGTCGCGGGCCGTGACTGATCCGCGTGGCGTGCTCGCCGAGTTTGGGGTGGAGCTCGATGACGACGTCGAGCTGCGGGTGCTGGACTCGACTGCGGACATCCGATACCTCGTGATTCCCCTCCGCCCTAGCGGGAGCGGGGACATAAGCGAGCAAGACCTGGCCGCCCTCGTGACCCGCGACTCGATGATTGGCGTCGCCCAGCCCACGGCGCCGACGCCGGCGCACTAGGCCGCGAGCTCCCGTCCGCGTAGGAAGAACCGTCGGTGTGCGGACCTGCCGGTGTCACAGGCAAACCGGGCCAGGTCCAGCCACCGATGCGCGCGATCCTCTGGTCGCGAGGTTGTCGCGGACCGCGCCTGGCCGGCGGGCGGGCTTGAGCTGCCCAAGGAGCTGTTCAAGCTTCGACTGATCGCCCGTTCCGAGCAGCGAGATACATCCCAGCTGGGCGTAGCTTGGCCGCGGCATACTTAGCGGCTATTGCCCTGCTTGCCGCGGGGGCCCGAACGACGTAGCATCCGCCGATAGACCGTGACCCCTGGGGCGTGTGTGGTTTGTGGCCGGGCGAATCGGCCGGGGGCCTGCTTTTGCGCAGGCTGCGGTGCTGAGCTCGAGCTGCGGTGCGAGTCGTGCGGAGCCATCCTCGCGCGCGACTCGAGCTTTTGTGATTCGTGCGGCGCTGCCGCCGGCCCACAGCCTCGCGGCTCTGACGCGCCCGGCGAGGCGCGGAAGGTCCTGACGGTGGTGTTCGCCGACCTGATTGGGTCGACGGCACTTCAGGAGGAACTCGATCCCGAGCTGACGCGTCGCCTGATGACCCGATTCTACGAGCGGGTTCGGGCGGTGATCGAGGCTCATCGGGGAAGCATTCAGCAGTTCAGGGGTGACGGCGTGGTAGCCGCATTCGGCGTCGATGAGCTGCGCGAGGACGACGCGCTGCGTGCCGTCAGAGCGGCCGCGGCGATGGGTATTTCGCTCGCGGACCTCAATCACGAGCTCGATCGGCAGTGGGGCGTGCGCCTGCGGATGCGCACGGCGGTGAACACCGGCGAACTGGTCGTCAGCGAGGGAGGGATTCTCGTCGGCGACACCATGAACACCGCCGCGCGGCTCGAGCAGGCCAGCTCGGACGGCGAGGTGCTGATTGGCGAGGCGACCTGGCGCCTGGTCCATCACATCGTCGAACTCGAGCCGGTCGCGCCGCTCGCGCTGAAAGGCAAGTCAGAGCCCGTCCGGGCTTGGCGGCTGGCCTCGGTTGCCGGTGCCGAGCGCCGCCGCACGCCGGCGGCCGAGGCGGCGTTGGTCGGCCGGGCCGACGAGCTGGCGCGGCTCCGCGCGGCGCTCGACGGCGTCATTCGCACCCGCGGGTGCAGATTGGTCACCGTGATGGGGTCGCCAGGTGTGGGCAAATCCCGCCTTGCGCGGGAGTTCGGGCGTCTCGTCCGCGATCAGGCGAGCGTGGTTGAGGGCCACTGTGAGCAGACCGGCGAGGGGATCACGTTCCTGCCGGTTGCCGAGGTTCTCAGAGCGGTCGCGCGGATCGGCGAGGCGGATTCCGCGGAGATCGTGCGCGCGAAATTGAGCAGTGTCATCTCCGCCGACGATCCGGATCGAGATCGCATCGTCGAACTGATCTCCGCGGTGCTTGGCTTTGCCGAACCGGCCTCCGCGGAGGAGACTTTCTGGGGATTGCGCCGCGGGTTGGAGTCACTCGCACGCTCCCGGCCAGTCGTCTTGATCCTCGACGAGCTCCACTGGGCGCAGCCGATGCTGCTGGATCTGATCGAGCACCTCGTCGAGTGGGTCCGCGATGCTCCCGTGCTGATCATCGCGCTGGCGCGCCCCGAGCTGAGGGATGCGCGCGAGGCGCTCACGTTCGCCGGGCGCCGCGTCCGCGACGCGATCGAGCTGGAGGTGCTCGATCAAGCCGATAGCCAGAGGCTGATCCGGGAGCTGCTCGGCGACGTGTCACCCGTCGTGAGCGCCCGGATCCTCGAGACGGGCGAGGGCAATCCGCTGTTCCTCGGCGAGACCGTACGGATGCTGGTCGACGAAGCCCTGCTTCGGCGGGAGGGCGACTCATGGGTAGCGGGTCGCGAGCTGGCCAGCGTGAGCGTCCCGCCAACGATCCAGGCATTGCTCGCGGCGAGGATCGAGCGCCTTGATGCCGACGAGCGCGAGGTGGTCGAGCGCGCCGCGGTGATCGGGCACCAGTTTTACCGGGGCGCGGTCGCCGAGCTCGTGGCGCCCCCGCTGCGAACCGATATCGACACGTATCTCGATGCGCTTCGGCGCAGGGACATGGTGGAGCCCGAGGGCACCTACTGGGTCGACGAGCCGGTGTATCGATTCCACCACGTGCTGATTCGCGACGCCGCGTACCGGTCGCTGCTAAAGCAGGACCGCGCCGAGCTGCACGAGCAGTTCGCCGACTGGCTCGAGCGCAAGGCCGGCGATCTGGTCGGGGAGCACGAGGAGGTGATCGCCTTTCACCTCGAGCAAGCTCACGAGTACCGGCGCCAGCTGGGTCTGCTGCACGACGGAAACCGAGCGGTGGGCGCGCGGGCGGCCAAGCGGTTGCACTCTGCTGGGCGGCGGGCGATCGCCCGCGAGGATCTCGCTGCTGCGACCAACCTGCTCGGCCGTGCGTTGGGGCGCAACAGCGGCAATCAGCCGGAAATTCTGTGGGACCTCTGCGAGGCGACCCTGTCCGCTGGAGACGTCGCCGCGGCCTGTGAATGTATCGCGCAGCTCGCCGAACTTGCCGGAGGGCACGAGTTGCTGAGCGCGCGTGTTCAGGTGCTCGAGGGACAGCTCGCGAATCTGACCGGTGCCGGGCAAGTAGCGGCGACGGCCGAAACCGTCGCGGTGTCGGCCAAGGCGTTGGGCGACCTCGGCGACCGAGTCGGTGAAGCCAAGGCCTATCACGTCGCCGCGGCTGCTTACGCGCGTCTTGGTCAGGTCGCGGCGGTCGAGGCCGCACTGGACCGGGCGCTCGCGGCGGCACGAGCGGCCGACGATAGGCGGCGAACGACCGCGGTTCTGGCGGCCGCGCCACGGGCGGCCCTGTGGGGCCCTTCCCCAGTCGTCCGTGCGAGCGGCCGCTGCCTTGACATCGTTCGGATCCTGCGGATGACGCCCGGCAATCGCCACGTGGAGCCGATCGCTCTGCGCTGCCAGGCGGTCCTCGAGGCGATGCGCGGACGTGCCGACGCCGCGCGGGAAATGCTCCGCATTGGGCGGGCCACGCTCGAAGAGCTGGGGTTGAACCTCGAGCTTCAGGAGACTCGCGTATACGCCGGGATCGTCGAGGTGCTTGCCGGCGATCCGGAGGCCGCGGTCGAGCACCTGGGGGCCGCGCGGGATGGGTTCGAACGGCGGGGGGTGATGGTCGGCGCGGCGGGGTCCGCGGCGCTGTTAGCGCGCGCCCTTACCGAGCTGGGCAGACACGAACAGGCGCTCGAGCAGACGCAGTTTGCCGAACGGCACGCCAGCGAGGACCTAAAGACGACGGTCGTCTGGTGCTGTGCGCGTGCCGAGGCGCTCGGGGAACTGGGGCAGATAGAGCAGGCATTGTCGTTCGCGCGGCGAGCAGTGGCGCTGGTCGAGCCGACTGACGCCCTCGCCGATAAGGCCGACGCGTCGATGTCGCTGGCCAGGGTAATGCTCGCGGCGGGTGACGAAGATGCCGCTCATGCCGCGGCCCGTGCTGCTGGAGTCTGGTATGAGGCGAAGGGACACGCGATCGGCGTCGAGCGAGCGCGGCGCGTTGCCGGTGACGGCTCAACACAGGCCGGTGCCGACTCAACGACGAGCGAGCAGCAGACCGGGGCGCAGCTCACCTCGCATTGGCCAGCGGCCCGAGGCGATCGACCAACCGAACGGTTCTACACCGAGTTCATGCGCAGGTACGAGCGTCACGACCTCGATTCGATCCTGGCCATGTACGCCGAGGACTTTGTGCAGGTTGATCACCGGCTGCTCGGTTGGCACGAGTTGCGAGGGCACGACGCGATGCGGAGGCAATACGAGTCGGTTTTCGCGAACTCACCCGACGTTCGCGGGGAGATTGACGAGATCATCGCCTGTGACGACCGCGTGATCGCGATGCGCGTCGCTTATCGAGGGCACGGGAAGCAGGCGGGTGAGTTCGAAGCCCTTTTCGGGTGCGTGACGGTGGTGGAAGAGGGCCGCGCGATCAGCGTTGACCACTACGATTACGACGACGATCCGGCGATGCTGCGTCGCTATCACGAGCTTGGCGGATACCCCGTCGGCTTCGCCGACCGGCCGCCGGAGCGCCTGGTGGCGGCGGTGTACCGGTACGTCGCGTGCGGCGACACGCAGCACCTCGGGGAGCTTCATGCGCAGGACGCGGTGATCCTCGATCATCGTGCGCTGCCGTGGGAGGACGCGCGCGGCCGTGCCGCGATCGTGCGCTTGTACGAATCCGGATTGTCGGCGTTTCCGGACCTATGGCTCGACATCGTGGAGGTGCTGGCCTGCGACGTGCGCCTGATCGCCCTGCGGTACAAGCTGCGCGGTCACGGAATCGACGGCGGCGGCGAGATGGAGGTTCCCCTGGGCACTGTTGCCTTGGCCGAGGAGGACCAGCTCGTGAGCGTCGAGCTGTACGACATGGATGACCGCGCCGCGATGCTCGCGCGATACGCAGAACTAGGCGGGCGCGCTCTCGACAATGTTCCGGTGAGACCGGACGCTAGGCTGATGGGCTGAACACCCTGAGCGGGAGGATCAGGTGGCCAAGAGAGTGATCGTTGTCGGGGGCGGCGTCGCCGGAATGACCGTGGCGCACGAGCTTGCCGAGCGCGGCTACGAGGTGGTCGTCTTCGAGCAGCGGGACATCCCAGGAGGAAAGGCCCGCAGCATCGACGCAGTGGGGCAGCAGACGGGCACAAAAGGTCTCCCGGGCGAGCATGGATTTCGTTTCTTCCCTGGCTTCTACCGCCACGTGACGGACACCATGAGCCGAATCCCCGTCGGGCAGGGACGGACCGTCTTCCAGAACCTCACCCAGTCGACCCGAATCGAGATCGCCGAACGCGGCCGGAGCGCGCTGGTCACGCCGGCGCAGTTCCCGCGGTCAGTTGGCGAGCTGGCGCTGGCGGCCCGGTCTGGGTGGGACTACGCGACCCAGCTGGGGATCCCGATCGCCGATCAGATGCATTTCTACGAGCTGCTCGGGAAGCTTATGTGTGCGTGCGCGGAGCGGCGGTTCGGCGAGTTTGAGAACGAGAGCTGGTGGCAGTTCTCCGGGGCTGAGCAACGCTCACCCGGCTACCGCCGGTACCTGGCGGACGGCCTCACCCGGACGCTCGTCGCCGCTCAGGCCAAGGAGATGAGCGCCCGCACCGGCGGCTACATCCTGTTGCAGCTGCTCCAGGACATGATCCGACCGGGAGCCCAGGTCGATCGCGTCCTCAATGCTCCCACGAACGAGGCGTGGATCGATCCGTGGCTGGAGCTGCTCCGCTCTCTCGGCGTCGACTACCGGTTCGGGCACCGGGTCGAGACGATCCACTCGCGCGGCGCCAAGGTCACCGGCGTCAGCGGCCGCATGCTCTCCTGGCCGGACTTGAAGCGGGGGGCGCGATTCGAGCTCGAGGCGGACTATTACGTCGCCGCCGTGCCGGTCGAGGTGATGCAGAAGCAGCTCAACATCGCGCTGAAGCGACGAGTGGTTCAGCTCAGGAACATCGACCAGCTCGTATATCGGTGGATGAACGGAATTGTCTTCTACCTCACCCGGGACGTGCCCCTGGTCCACGGCCACACAATCATCATCGACTCCCCTTGGGCTCTAACCGCGATCTCGCAGAGGCAGTTCTGGCCGGACGTGGACTTCTCGAAGTTCGGCCACGGCGAGGTCCAGGGGATCCTCTCGGTCGACATCTCGGACTGGACGACCAACGGCGCGTACGCCGCGAACGGAAAGCCCGCCAACGCATGCTCGAGGCAAGAGATCGCGGACGAGGTCTGGGCGCAGCTGAAGGCCTCGCTCAATGCCGCGACCGAGGTGCTCAGCGACGACATCCTGTTCGACTGGTTTCTGGACCCCGACATCATCGCGCCCAATCCAGCAGGAGCGGATACCAATCTCGAGCCGCTGCTCGTGAACACCGAAGGCTCATGGTCCTTCCGGCCTGACGCGGCACTGCCCGAGGTGCCGAATCTGTTCCTCGCCTCCGACTATGTGCGGACCTACACCGACCTGGCGACGATGGAGGGCGCCAACGAGGCGGGACGGCGGGCGGTCAACGCGATCCTCCACGCGGCCGGGTCGGACGCGGAACCTTGCAGGTTGTGGAAGCTGCATGAGCCGGGCGGCCCATTCGCACTCGCGCGGCTAGCCGACCGACTCGTCTACAGCGTCTCGTAGCGGACCGTACCAGGGACTGGAACCCGTAAAAGGCGCGTTGCATGGACACGCTAGGTCGCGAGCCTGAGCGTCAGCGCGACACGAGAAGAGGTCCTCCGGGCCAGCGACACCAGCGCTAACACCGCCAAAGGCAAGGACCACGACTCTTCGTGGCGCCCATCCAGCTCGGCTGCTGTAGCGACGCCGGGCCCACAAGTGGCTCGGTGGGTTTGCTGGCAGCCTTCTGGCCGGGCCAGACGACGTCGTGGCTGAGGCTCGCGTATGGCGACGTCGTCACGGAGGGACGCTTTCGAGCCTGTTTCCGTGCGCGGCCTCGGCTCAGCGCGGAGTCGACGAGCTGATACCGCAGATGCCGCGGTTTTTCGAGCACGCGCGCGCGCTCGCGGCCGCATTGAGCCAGCTGGCGGAGGTCGTCGTTGTCCCCGACCCGCCGCAGACACCGCTATTTCACACCTCCGGGGCGATTTGCAGATGCTCCAGGAGCGCGCGCGAAGTCGCCCGACAGCGACGCGTGCGGCTGTTTCATCACCTCGAGCCGAGCGTCGTTCCCGGTGTGAACAAGATTGAGCTGAACGTCGGAGAGTCGGCGCTTGAAATCTCGCCGGAAGAAGGAGCCGAACTGTTCCGCATCTTGGTTTCCGCCTGAGACCACACGCACAAGCGGTCGGAACGGCCTCACGCGTCCGGCCCGATGCCTCGGAGCGCGACGACCTTCTTCCTGCGGAACATGCGCGTGCCAGGAAAGTCGACCGGGAACCGCACTCTGCGCGTAGTGCGAGAGCCTCGACGGTCCACGCCGCCGTGCCAGCGATTGCTTTCTTCGTCAACCGCCCTGACACGCACGAGTGCTTCGGCGACCGAGCACTCGTCCCGCGCGCGATCCGGTCCGGTGCGACGCCGCACCACTGGATCGTCGCCAATGCGATGGCGCGCCGCGCTGCGGCGCCAGAGGTCACAGCTATCGTGCGGGGTGTAGCGGAGGTTCCGAGTGCGGCGCCGCTCTGAGCCGCACGACTCCTCGCAGCTGAGAACAGTCGCGCCGGCGCGTGACGATGGGGTGGCCGAGGTTGTCCGAACGCGCCAACTTTGGCGCTAGCCAACTCGGCCGACGTGACTGGCGAATGCGGCGTGACCGCGCGTTGCCGCTGGTCCTGGCGTTTTCGGTCGTTGTGCACGTCGCGCTCTGGACGGCGGCGGACGGGCAGGCTATATCTCGCCGGGTAGCTTCGCCTTCGCTGCGGCGTACTGGTTGGCGTCAGATGGTTCACCGTCCGCCAGATCGGACGCTGGTGAGGTGTCCGATGGGGGTTCGGGAGCCGCGCCGACTCCTCGCCGGAGCTCCACCTGGGGTATGAACCAGGCTGCGAGGAACGCGATGGCGCCGATTGGCGCGGCGATGAGGAACACCGTTTGGATCGACTCCGCGTAGGCTGTGGCAATGCCGTGATGGACGGCCTGCGGGAGTCTGTCCAGGATGGCCGGCGTGACGCTTGAGCTCGATATTCCGGTTGGCAGCCGCGCGTTGCCGAGATGCCTGACCAGGTTGCCGACGAGCACGTTCGAGAAGATGGCACCGAAGATCGCGGTGCCGAACGACCCGCCGATCGACCGGAAGAAGGTCGCGCCTGAGGTGGCGACTCCGAGCTCGGGGTAGGGAACGGCGTTTTGCACGATCAGCACAAGCACCTGCATCACGCAGCCGAGTCCGACGCCGAGCACAAACATGTACAGCGCTGCGACGCTCAGGCTCGTCCCGACCCCCACCTGAGACAGGAGCACGAGCCCGACGGTCATGAGCGCGGTGCCGGCAATAGGGAAAGCCCGGTAGCGGCCGGTCCGGCTGATGAGCATCCCTGATCCGGTGGAGCAGATGATGAGACCAACCAAGAGCGGCAGCAGCCGCAGACCGGAAGTGGTTGGCGACTCCCCGTGCACGATCTGGAAGAACACAGGCAGGTACACGATCGCGCCGAACATCGCAAAGCCGACGATGAACCCGACCACGCTCGTGACCGAGAACCCACGGTTGGAGAACAGGTGCAGCGGCAGCACCGGCTCGGTGGCGCGTCGCTCTACGAATACGAAGATGACGAGGAGTACCGCGCCGGCGACTCCGAAGGCGATGATCGTTGGCGAGCCCCAGGGATAGGTCGTGCCACCGAGGCTTGTGAAGAGCACGAGGAAGCTCGCCGAGAACACCAGGACGGCAGCTCCTAGATAGTCGATGACGTGGTGGACGCGGCGCAGGTTGCCCGGAACCTGGATCGCGACGACCGCGAGCGCGACGGCGCCAATTGGAATGTTGATGTAGAAGATCCAGTGCCAGGAGAGCTGGTCGACGAAGACGCCGCCGAGCAGCGGTCCGATGATGCTCGCCACACCGAACACCGCTCCGAAGAGCCCTTGGTAGCGCCCGCGCTCGCGGGGGGAGACGATATCTCCGACGATCGCCTGCGCACCGACCATCAACCCACCGCCCCCGAGACCCTGAACGGCCCGGAAAGCGATCAGCTCGGTCATGCTGCGGCTGAGCCCGGAAAGGGCCGACCCGCACAAGAAGATGACGATCGCCGCTTGGAAGAAGAACTTGCGCCCATATTGGTCGCCGAGCTTGCCCCAAAGGGGTGTAGAGACGGTCGCGGCGAGCAGATAGGCAACGACGACCCAGGCGAGGTGCGACGCGCCATGCAGGTCGGCGACGATCGTTGGCAGCGCGGTCGAGACGATCGTCTGATCCAGAGCTGCCAGGAACATCCCCAGCAGCAACGCGCCGATGATGATCAGCACACGACGATGGCTGAGGTCGAGGACGGGCACCTCGTCCAGCGGTTCGGTGGACAGGTCGCTCATCGCTTCCCACGTGTCTCGCTGGAATCCCCGGATTTCGACTTCGCGCGGTGATGATCGCTGCGGTTCGTTCGAACCGGCAAGACGACAGGCTTCGCTTCATCGACGAGTCCGTTGGCAAGCCCTCCGATCGCGACGAACCGTCGCCGCAGGCGGATCGCCGAGCACGCGGCCGCCGCACCGTGCACCACGTCGAACCCTGCTCGCCGCGCTGAGCCTGCGTCGGGCGCAAGCGCCGTGGTGGGGTTCCACGCGAGCGTGATGCTGCCCTCGCCATTGGGGCTCGTTAGCGCGAGCACCGCTCCGGCGTCGGCGCTGAGGGCTACAGCAGCCGGCGCCTCGGGGTCGTCGGACACCTTGTGGATCCCGCGAGGGGGGACGTGCTCAGCGACGGTGAGCTGCACGCTCGTGCGCCACTTCCGGCGACGGGACGACGATCACGGGGCGGTCGGCGTGCTGGAGAACGGCGTGAGAGACGCTACCGAGCAGCAGCGACTTGACCCCTGTCAGGCCACGCGAGCCGAGCACGATCGCGCTTGCTCCCACCTCGTCGGCCTCCGCGAGGATCGTTGCAGCGATCGTCGCGTGTCTTGCCCGTGTGCGTGGCTGGGCGTTCAGACCGGCGCGCGCCGCGCGCTGCACACCCTCGGCGGCTCGCTCGCGGGCGCTCTCCTCGTAGGCCTTGTCGAGCGCCTCGAAGTCAATGACACCGGGTCCAACGCCGAGGCCGGTGCGCGCCATCACATCTACGAACGGCTCCCACACCGACAACACGATCGTCGGCTCGCCGGACAGCAGATCGCCGGCGTGATCAATTGCGGACCGTGCGTCCTTCGATCCGTCATAGGCGATCAGGATCACGCCGTTGGTCTTTCTTGTTGTGCACGTTCGCGGGACCGCACGCCACCCGAACCGTGCGCCTCCGGCCGTGACGGACGCGAGTGCGAGACGCGATCAGCTCCTCAACATCGAATCGATCGCTCGATAGCACAGTTCGACGTCGGCCTGACCAGGCGCACACGCATCTCTCACAGATCTGCCGCAGCGTAGGACCGTAGCTCGAGCGTCATGCAATCCTCGAGCACCGCCATCGCTGCGGATCGAGGCGCAGGACGACCCGGAACAGCCGCCTGCCATCGGTTACGTACGCGCCCTCCTCGAGCCCGGCGACGCCGGCCGCACCTGAAGACGACGATCTGAACGACAACAAGGACATCGCCGAACAAGCTAGCCCCGTACGAGGCGCCGCGCATCGGCGATCAGAACGAGTCCACCGTGCGGCAAACCACTGATCCAATGACCGAGAGCGATCGGACAGCGTTCATTTAAGGCCGCCGCCGGCTTCCCCGCTCCTCACCGATGGCGCGACGGTAGCGATGCTGCCCGGTCCGCGCCAGGCAGGGCCGTCGCCGGCGCGTTCTAGCTGCCCGCGCCGAAAAGCAGGAGCGCGGGCGGAGTTACGGCGAGGTGACCCGCTCGCACACGGAGGAACCGGCGGAGGCGGCGTTCGTATTCTTCCTTTCCCGTAGTTTCCCGGCACGCGCGTGCCGCGTCGTACGGATGTTTGGGTTGTCCTTCTGGGCGATGGTGTTGGGGCACTAAGGGTGGATGTTGATGGTTCTGAGCGCGGGTGTTGATGGTCTTGTGACCGGCGGCACGCTGGCCGGTGGTGGTGCGAGCGACGTTGGTCGGCGGGTGATCGAGGTTGGGCACCTACGGAAGGCCTATGGGGTGACTGTCGCGGTTGAGGACATCTCGCTTGTGGTCGGCGAGGGAGAGATCTTCGGGATCTTGGGACCCAACGGGGCGGGAAAGACCACGACGGTGGAGTGCTTGTCTGGGCTTCGTGTGCCTGACGGCGGGACGGTCAGCGTCCTCGACCTGGATCCACAGCGCGACCGTCACGTGCTTCGGGAGTTTGTGGGGGTACAGCTGCAGGAGGGTTCGATGCCGTCCAAATTGACCGTCCGCGAGCTAGTCGACCTGTTCGCATCGTTCTATCCGAGTCCCGCGGCCGCTGGGGAGCTGCTTGACCTGCTCGGCCTGACCGCCAAACGCGACGACTACTACAAGCGCCTGTCTGGTGGACAGAAGCAGCGGCTCTCGATCGCGCTGGCGCTGATCGGCAATCCGAAGGTCGCGATCCTCGACGAGCTGACCACCGGGCTTGACCCGCAGGCCCGACGCGAGACGTGGGGACTGATCGAGAGCGTCAGGGATCGCGGGGTGACGATCGTGCTGGTCACGCACTTCATGGATGAGGCCGAGCGGCTGTGCGATCGGGTCGCGCTGATCGACGCCGGGCGCGTAATCGCGACGGACACGCCGGCGGGGCTCGCCGAGCGCGAAGGCGGCGGCAATCACATGCGCTTTCAACCCAGCCGTCCCTTCGATGACGCGCTGCTGACGGGGCTGGCGGAGGTGGATCGCCTCGAGCACCAGGGCGATCGCGTGTTCGTCAGCGGGACCGGCGACCTGCTCAATGCCGTCATGTCGGCGCTCACCACGACGGACATCCAGGCCAAAGACGTTCAGCTCGAGAGCGCGACGCTCGAAGACGCGTTCGTCCGGCTCATCGGCCACCGGTCGCAGACCTCGGAAGCGAACGGCAAGCGATGAGCGCGACAACTGTCACCGCGGCACGCCGGCCTCCGCCCAGGACACTGAGGAAACTGGTCGTCTCCGAGGGCAAGCTCGCGTGGCGTGAGCCGGTCGGCCTGATCCTCGGCGTCGGCGTTCCGGTCATGCTGCTGGTGATCTTCGGGCTCAGCTCGAGCTTTCAGAAGCGAATCGTTTCCACTAGTCCCATCACGTACAGGACCGCATACGTCCCGATCCTGATCGCCCTCGTGCTCACCCTGATCGCGCTGATCAGTCTGCCAATCCCGATCGTCATCCAGCGCGAGCGCGCGTTCCTCAGGCGCCTGTCTACCACCCCGGTCGCGCCACTCTGGCTGCTCGCAGCACAGGTCGCCGTGAACTTGGTCCTTGCGCTCGTGGCGATGGTCCTGATCGTCGCGGGTTCCGCCCTGTTCTTCGGCGTGCACGCGCCGTCCCAAATCCCGGGGTTCATCATCGCGGCGCTCCTTGCCACCGCGTGCCTGTTCGCGATCGGGCTCCTCATCGCCGCCGTTGCGCCGAGCGAGCGAGCCGCCGGGGTCATCGGAAGCGCCCTCCTGTTCCCGCTGATGTTCTTCGCTGGCCTCTGGCAACCCAGCCAGACCGTGACGCCCTCAGTGATGCACGACATCAGCAACCTAACAGCACTCGGGGCGGCGGTCCACGCAATGCTGCGCTCCACGTACGGCGCATTCCCCACCCTTGGCTCACTCGCAGTGATGGCCGCTTGGGCGGTGATCTGCGCGATCGCCGCAGTCAAGCTCTTCAGATGGGAGTAGGGCACATCCGATCACGACCAGGCGCAACCCATCAGCGATACCGCCCGCAGAACGAAGACAAAGCGATGAACGAAGCTGACCACACAAGTGATGACCCGCAACCATCGGTCGAATCCAGGCAGGAGGCCGCGTTCAAAGGCCTTGCCCGACAAGCCATCGGTGGCCGCTTGACCCTCGACGAGTATGCCGAGCGCGCCGCGGCGATCCAGCAAGCCGCGACGGCGGGCGAGCTCGACGCTCTAACGCCCGAGCTGCCGGGTGACGGCGCTGGCGCGTTTGCGACTAGCCGTCCTGGGTGGCTGGTCTCTGTGTTCGCCGGGGGACAGCGGCACGGTCGCTGGCGGCTGCGCGACCATCTCGGGGTCATAGCCGTTTTCACGGTAAGAACGCTCGACCTAGGCACCGCGCAACCCGAATCGCCAGAGTCGCTGATCACGATCATCACCGCGTTCGGCGGAGCTTCGATCATCGCCCCCCAGGGCGTATCGGTCCGGCTCTCCGGATCTGGGCTATTCGGTGGTAGCAACGACAATCGCGCGGAACTCCCGCCGTTCCCAGGCTCGCCGCTCATCCGGATACGCGCCTTCTCGCTCTTCGGCGGCGTCAAGCTGGAGGACCGCCCGCCGCGCCGCAACCTGAGCCAAGCACACAGCAGTAAGCCAGCGGGCGCCTGACAGATCGCAACGCATCGGTGTGTCAAGCGGTGCCGCCGGGGAGAGCGGGCCTCTCGCTGCAGTTGATCGCCCTGCTCCTTGCCTCTATGAACGAGGGCCCGCTGTCAAGTCCTCGCCGGATGTCAGGTCAGATCCCTGACATCTTCATTGTTGATCGCCGGGTGAACGCTGGCCGTGTCAAGCGCCTCAGCAAGAGCACTGAAGTGAACGGCAAGGCTGATGGCGCTTGACACGACGGCGCGAACCTGGCAGGACGTTGTCACGGAGCGCGGGCGGGTTGGTGATGGTGCGGAGCAGTGCCCATGTCTGTATCGCTTCATCGAACTTCGAGGACCAGGTGTTATCGGGGCTCGCTCCGGCGGCGCATGTCAAAGAAGGACTGTCAGGCAGTCAGGCGAGAAATGGCGCCTGCCGGAGCGAAGGGCTTGAACGGCTCGTTGCGGGTCAGCATGTACCAGATCGCCTCAGACAGCTCGCGAGCGAGCTCAGATCTGCGCGACCTTCGCGCCGCGCTGGCGACCCAGGCGGCGCTTGGTGCGCTGGTAGCGCTCCTTGTAGAGCGGATGCGAGGAGGCGTGGATCGCGGCCTCCATCAGCCCCCAGCGCAGATATCTGGGGCCGTGCTTGAGCGCGGACCGGTCGTCAAGCCCCGCCAGCAGCACACCCGTGTGACACGCAAGGCAGGTGCCGACCAGCGTTTCGCAAGGGTCGCGCTTGTCGCCAATGGGAGGTGGCGCAGGCTGGCCGCCGCGCTGTCCTTCGAATCCGATCGCCCGCATCCGTGCAGGCTTCTTCAATCGCGATGATCCTGACGTCGCCAATTCGATCGCTGGCCGCAATGTCTGTGAACGACGAAAGCGATGGCCAGGCCGGGAGGGCTGGACTGTCGAGATTCGGCGACGGCGCAAGCGGCGCTCGCCAGCGGTGTGATCGCCTGCCGCGGCGGCGTGCTTATGCAAATGCGGTGCACCGACGATTGGCCAAGCCCTGTCGGAGTCTCGTCTAAACCACGACGTCGTGGGAGCTGATCGAGGCGCTCGCGTCCATCCGGCTGCCTTTGGTGATGCTCGGTAGCTTGCGGTTAGCGCCGTGCCGCGCGAGCGCCGTTGTCTGGCTCAAGGACTGCGGCGGCGGGGATCATGAACCTCCCGAGGGCCGGCCCGAAGGCGCCGCTCTCGTCGCGGTCGAGCCCTTTGTGTGAGATTCCGACCGCGTCGTGAACGCTGGTGGTGGAGCAGAACGGGATCTGGTCGCCGCCGACGCTGGCGAGCGCGATCGTCTCTCCTTTGACGATCCACAACCGCGTGTGGAAGAAGTTCACCCCCCGCCTGACCATCTTCGGCTCGGTCTGTTGGGCGATGTAGTACCGGTGTCGGTCGCCGACCTTCCCGGCGACCGACAGCTTCAAAAGGAAAGGCTTGGTTTCGTAGCCGATGACGACGGTCCACGAGGTGAGCAACCCGCCGTGGGGAGCCTCAGCGAAGAACACCTCGTCTCGATTGTTGTGGTTGGTTCCGAGGCTGAGTGGCAGGATCGTACCCCCCTCACTCGGCGACGCACCCTCTGCGGCGCAGGGGCTACCGATGAGTGTCTCTTTGGCGCTCGCGGTCGCGACGGGTGAGGCGGCGGCGAGCAGCGCCGCGCAGCCGACGATGGTGAGCTTGGCGAGGATGGTCATGGTCGGCTTTCTAGGTCGAGGGACGGGCTCAGGAAGGACCGAGACATCAGCGTTGACCAGCGGTCTGATAGACCACGCTGGCGATCGCGACTTGGTCGTCGAGCGCGCCAATCCCGTCATCCAGGCCCTCTCATCGCCCCGTAGTGTTTGACGAACACGGTGAATGCTAACCCGGCGTCGGCTCTTGGCGTCGATGTAGTCGGCGCGCGCCGGTCAGGCGACGAGGGTGGCGGCACCACACTCAAGCCGGCTGACGGCGCCCTCGCCTCGTGCCGCTCCGTAAGAGCAGTAGCGCGGCGGCTCGGGCGCGCGGCGGACATGAAGCCGGACCTGCCTTCATGTGAGGCTGTTGCGGCCGCGGTTCAGCGTCGCGGCGATGTAGCGGTCGAACAGGGGCACGGTCGCTGACTCTAATCGGCCGACACTAGCCGCTCCGAGACGTCACGGCCGCACGGGCGACGGAGGAGCGGTCTCGCTCGCGCTGCCTGGTTGACACGGGTCGGCGCGAGGTACCCTGGCGGTTGCTTACTGACGGCGCTCTAAGGAGGCGACCTCCTGTTGCCGCTCTATGGGCACCTCGACGGGACGTCGGGAAGACGCTGGTCTAAACTAAAAGCGGCCCTCTGCACGGGCAAGCCAAAGCCGCGTTCTTCCCGACATCCGCCGACCAGCACATCATCTCCAGTAAGCCCGAAGCGGAAGGGGGCGCCCGGTGGTCTCTTCGCGTGGTGTAGGTCTTGCCTAATGTTTGGTAGCGGCGCTAGGCTGGTGCGTGCGCGGGGCCTATGGGGATCCGAAAAGGTCGGAAAGGGGCATCAAGGATGGTTCACGGATTTTGTTTGTTACGGCGGGGAGCGTTGCTGGGCGCGCTGGCGTGCTTGACGGCGGTCGGTCTCGCGATTCCGATGACGGCGGCCGCGCACATCACGAGTCTCACGAGCTGTCGGGCGATAACGGCTCCTGGCAGCTATCGGCTCGACGCCGACGTGACCGGCAAGGCGGATACGCGTATTTGCTTCGCGATCGCCGCGAGTGGCGTCAAGCTCCACCTCAACGGCCACACGGTCAGAGGCTCGGACATTCCGAGTGTCGGCATCGACGCGAGTATCGGGCTCACCAACGACGAGGTCTTGGGGCCAGGTACGCTCACTGGGTGGCAGCGGGCGGGACTCATATTCGGTGCCAGCAGCTTGCGTAGCAACGGCGCTGTGCGCAGCGTCCTGGCGACACATAACGCCGTGGGCATCGAGATCACGGGCGGCGAGGGCGCGGCCGTGGATGGCAACGTGGCCAGACACAACAAGTTCGGCATCGTGGTGCGCCATGGGGCCCACCACAACAGGATCGAAGGCAACATCGCCCTCAACAACACGAACACCGACCTCTCCGACCATAACCCGAACTGCGGCGACAACGTGTGGAGGGGCAACGACTTCGGGACAGCCTTCGCCTCGCCCTCGCCCTCCTGTATCCACTGAGAGCTAGCGGACTGGTCCTGGCCCTGGCCCTATGCGGTTAGGGCCGTGCACCGTCCTTGCTGGTGGACCAGCCTCCAGCTTAGATCGATTTGCAGCACTGTCGTTGGCGCCCGGGGTCGACGATCTGGCGCACCTAGACCTTATTGGCCGAGGTTGCTAGTTTCACGAAACTTGGGCTGTCTCGAGCCCTGAACTTATTCGGGTTCGGCGGCCTCGATGGCGTAATCGCGGCGAGCGGCGGGTTGCGTTAATCCACCGGGTGCCGGGGCCGATACGCAGGCGGTGAACCTCACTATGACGTGATCTATGCGCCGACGGGATGCTCTGGGCGTTGTGGAATAGATTGTGCGGGCAGTACTTCGTCTTGACCTTCACGAGGCGCGGGAGGTTCTCGGCGTAGTACTCGCGCCTCCAGTCGGAGGTGTCGCGATTGGGGAAATTCTGGTAGCTCTCCGCGGGGCTGTGCGGAGCGATCAGCCTGATCATCTGATCCGTCCACGCCATCAGCCATCGCGGACAGAATAGGGGCGTCGATGGCCCACACCGGCGTAGACCGCAGGAGAGTCAGCATGTCTCGATGCAGATACGCGGGGTCGCGCCGGCCCAACCTGTCAACCGCGGGAGCACCGATCCAACCCAGTGAGCACATCGAGCCGTTGGCCTCCTCGCTGCGGCTCGGGCAGTTCGCCAGCGGGTCCACGACGTGATCGACGATCTGGTCGGGAAGCGGGCGGCGGAATATCGCGAGATGTCAGCGAACGAGTGTCGCGCGCCCTCGGCCCCCGCGAACATCCGCTGCATGTCCCAGTACTTCATCGTCTTCAGCGTCGCCTTCGCGGGCGCGCCGGTCGCCCCAACCAATGGCTCCACAAACGCTTCGAGCTGGGACTGCGGTCCGATGTACTGACCACGCGAGAACACGCTGATCGCCTCGCGCGGCCCGGCGGCGCCAACCGTGACGGCCTGGGCCATGGCGACCGCGTCGAACTTCGCCGGGGCGTTTTGCAAGAGCCGGTCAAAGGTGCCGAGGACCATCGCGTTCCTGGCAAAGCACTGACCCGTCGACGCCGACGCGCGTCATCCCTCCGTCGCCAAGGCGATCGTCAGCTCACGACGGGCCTGAGGTCGAATGCGATCGTCCGCCGAGGGGCCACACTGTCGCCCGCGGTCATGGGAACGGCTGGTGCTTCCAGCATTGACGGCGAGGCGCGCGAGTGCGAGAGTGTGGTCGTGCGGTTCGGATTCCGCCTTGGGGCAGTACTCGCTGCGTCGGCAGCTGTTTTTGCGATCGGCGGCGTCGCGGTCGCCCGGCGGCACGCCAGCGGCCCGGCGCTCCGTCAAATCGGGAGGGTGACGCTTCCCTCCCCATACGTTCAGCCGAGCAATTTCGACATCAGCCAGGTAGATCCTCAGACCCAGACCTACTACCTGTCTGACCGCGACAACAAGGGGATCGATGTGATCGACGCCCGCAGCGACTCCTTCGAGGCAGTCATCGGCGCGGGAACGCTCGCGGGCACAGGCTCAGGCGCCAGCGCTTCCCAGCTGTCGGCGTGCGGCGGCTCCCATGGGGTCCGCGGGCCGAACGGCAATCTGGTCCTGCGCGTCGGCGGAGTTAGCCAACTATGGGTCGGGGACGGCGTCACCGCCGGTTCTCCCGCTAGCTCGGTGAAAGTGTTCGATCTCGGCAACCCCCGCTCGGGAACCCTGGCGGCCACGATCCCTACCGGTGGGGTGTGTCGAGCGAACGATCTGTCCTATGACCGGCGGGACGGCCTAGTGCTGGTCGGCAACGACCACGACTCACCGCCGTTTGTGTCGTTTATCTCGGTCCGGCCAGACCCCAGCAAAGACAAGGTCCTCGGCACGATCAAGTTCCCTGATGTGATCGACGGCCTGCAGGGCGTGGTGTGGGATCAGCACGACCACGTCTTCTACCAGAACGTTCCGCAGGTGCCGACCCGCAATCGGTCTTGGCTTGGTGAGGTGGCGGTGATCTCGCCGCGTACGATGTCTGTCACGCGGACCTTCCGCCTGCCGGGGTGCTCCCCTGGTGCCAATCCGGCTTTCGATCTAAACGCACGGCAGCTGCTGGTCGGCTGTAGCTCGGACGCGATCGGCGGAGACACCGTGCGGGGGGTCACCTACCGCCCGAGCCCGCTCCGCACATATGTCCTGAGCGTCCCCAGCGGGCGGATCGTGGCGGACGTGCACCAGGTCGGCGGCTCCGATCAAGTGTGGTTTGACCCGGGCAGCAACCGCTACTACGTTGCGGCCGACTCGATGACCTCCAACGGCACCGCGACCGGCTACCCGACCCCCGTGCTTGGCGTGATCTCGGCCCCCGACGATCGTTGGATCGAGAACGTCCCCACCGCCATCTCGGCACACGTCGTCGCGGTCGATCCCGCGAACGGCCACGTGTTCGTACCGATCCCCGGCTATGGGATCGCAGTGTTCAGAGGCGCCCCCAAGCGTTGATGTCCTGACGCGGATCGCGGTCACCCCGACAACAACGGCACCGAGTTGAAACCCCAGCTCCTCGACTGTCGTGCGCCATCCGCCACACCTGCTGTTGAGTGTCGCTTCCGCCGCGACCCACGATCGCTTGGCTTCGCCCGAACGCTGCGAGGCTCACGACTGCATCGGCGACCCACCAGTCGTCAGCTCGCCAGCGGACGACGACGATTGGGGCCCGGTCGGGCGGACGAATGCCTGGTCGCCAAGGCGATCGCCGGGAATCGGGCCGGTTTGACGATCAAAGCGATCATCCGGCCCGCGAGCGCCGCAGCCATGGGGTGTGGCTTTGGGACCGCGGGTCCCTCTCGGAGGCATGAGCGACGGGCTCAAAGCGGCTGGCTAATGCAGTTGTACAAGGGTCATAGCGTGCCGGGCACCGGTCGGTTCCGAAACAAGGGGTCGCGGCGCCAAGCGAGTTACTAGGCTTGCGACTCGTGTCGATGACCCTCGGGGTGGAGAATCGCTCGTCGCCAGCAAGGGCTCCCGAATCAGGGCAACTGGCTCGCGTCCGTGGTCGCATCTGGGTCGTCGGCGAAGTCGAGCGCGATTCTCAGGCGTCGCTCGACAACCGCCCGGTGCAGCACCTGGTCAGGCTGATCTCGGTCGAGGACGACGCGACCGGCGAGGAGCTGGAGGTCGTCTGGGAGATCGAGCCAGGCACGTCGGTGATCGAGCGGGCCGAGCTCCCAGCGATCGCTGCCGATCGCCTCGATGAGCCGGCCGAGTTGGACGCGTTTCTTGACGCCGTGCGGTGGGGTGCGGTGACGAGCGCGGATCATCGCTCCTTGCAGGCGCCGTTTCGGAGTGGGGTCGTGATCGAGGACTGTCAGCTCGAGCCGCTTGTCCGTGCCCTGCGCAGCCCGCGGACGAACCTGCTGATCGCCGACGATGTCGGCCTCGGCAAGACGATCGAGGCGGGGCTCGTGGTGCAAGAGCTATTGCTGCGGCATCGCGCCCGGACGGCGCTGGTGGTCTGCCCGGCGTCGCTACAGCTGCAGTGGCGCGATGAGATGCGCGAGAAGTTCGGGTTGGAGTTCCGAATCGTGGACCGTGAGCTACTCGGTCAGCTCCGGCGAACTCGTGGGGTGGGCGCGAACCCATTTGCGCATTTCCCCCGGCTGACCGTGTCGATCGACTGGCTGAAGGGGGATCTCGGGATGCGGCTGTTGCGGGAGGTGTTGCCGCCGCATCCGGAGATCCCGCGCCGCTATGACGTTCTGATCGTCGACGAAGTGCACAACGGGCAGAAGCGCTCGCAGCACGCGGCGAAGGCGCCCGCGCGCGGGAGCAGGCCGCGTATGCGCTCGATCTCTCGCGCAAGCATCGCTATGGCCTCTTCGAACCCCGTGCGGCGGCACTCGTCGCGACGGAGTCACCAGCGGAGCCTGACGCAGCGCCGGCCTAGTGGCAAGTCACTCACCTGTGGTTTGCGTCGCGGCTGGCGGTCAGGCGAGCTTCCCTGTGTCGGCCTGCGCGAGCGCCTCGCGTGCGGCGACCCGGCCGGCCTCGCGTGCGGCGTCGAGCTGATGGAACTCGAGTAGGCCGATGCCCTGGGCGCGCGGCTTGATGATCAGGTTGGCGTGGCGCCGGGCGGACTCGGAAGTGTTCTGACTGCCGAGCAGCAGCACACGGGTGAGTGTCTCGCCGAGGCTCGGCGGACGCACGGCGCGAGGCGGCGGCGCGCCACCATCTGCCGCTGCCGGGGACCGAACCGTGTCGGGGCGCTCGAAAGACGTCTTGACGTCGACGGCGATGATCGGTCCTTCGCCGAGATCCGCCATCACCCCAACCGGGAGGTTGTCGACCAGAGAGCCGTCGATCAGCAGCTCGCGGCCTCTGACCTGAGGCGGCGCGATCACCGGTATGCACATGCTCAAGCCGACTGCCTCATGCAGCCGGCCGAACCGCGAGATCACAAGCTGCCCGCTGCGAAGCTCGGTGCAGCCGGACATGAAGCTGCGTGGCAGCTCCTCGATCGCGACCTGCCCGAACGTGCGCTCGAGCATCACGCGCGCGCGCTCGCCACGGACGAGCGCGTGGCGGGGAAGCGTGAAGTCGCCGAGTGGGCGGCGCTGGACCCACTCCTCGAAGCATCGCGCGTCGATCTCGTCCGCCCGGAGCCCCATCGCGAACAGCGCACCGACGAATGCGCCCATGCTGACCCCGAGCACCCGATCGACCGTTATGCCCGCGCCGGTCAGTTCCTCGAGCACACCAATGTGCGAGAACGCGCGCGCGCCGCCGCCCGACAGCACGACCCCCACCGAGTTACCGCTGAGCCGCCGTGCGATTCGGCGCAGATCTGACTCGCGGTTCCGCTCGCGCACGACGTGTGACTCAACGGGCTCGAGCAGGCTCGCCGCCTCGGCCAGGGCGCCGGACCCGGGCGCGATCTCGTACCCGACCAGATCACAGCCGTGGAGCTCCCGGCGGGTCATCACCTCCTCCGCGAGGCGGCCACCGGCGCTGACAGCGAGGATCCGGTCCGACTGCTGTAGGCAGAACTCGCTCCACGGGCTGGGGTCTTGAAGCGAGCCTGCGTCCAGCAGCACGAGATCGTGCGTCGCCTCGGCGCGGTCGAGCAGCGGGCCGTAGACGACGAGCGGAACCTCGCCGGGCGCAGCGACGGTGTGGTCTGCGTCCAGGATCGCGGCTGAGAGGTGGGCATTCAGCGCGGTCCCGAGCTCCCTGGAGAGGCCCGACACCGGGGCGTCGTGATCGAGCGCAACAAGCGCAACGGTCGCGGGCCGGGGTCGCGTTGACGGCGCAGGGGCTCGGGTGGCGCGCAGGTGCTCGGAGAGCGTGCGGTTGAGCGCCAGCGACAGCGCCGGCGTGCGTTCTAGCAGCTGCTCGAAGTCGAGCCGGTCGATCGCCACCAGGTCGCATGTGCGCGCCGCACGGACCGACGCCGAGCGTGGCGCCGCGCTTAGCAGTGCGAGCTCGCCAACGGCGTCGCCGCGACCCAGCGCACGGATCACGGCCCCGACTGCCTCGTCGACCACCTCCAATCGCCCCGCCCGCACGATGTACATCGCCTCGCCAGGGTCGCCCTGGTGGAACAGCCACTCGCCGGCGACGAGATGCACGGCACTCGCTTTGGCCGCGACCGTCTCCCGCAGGGAGGGCTCGAGCCCGGCGAACATGGGCACCTGAGAAAGGAACTCGGCCAGCGACCCCGCGCGGTGCGGGCCGGTCCCGCCACCGTCGATCGTGATCGCCCGCCGCGCGCGGGGGACGTCAGCGGCGGGCACGACCTCCTCTGCCGGCTTGCTGAGCACGAGCCTGGCCGCGTCCGCCAGCGCCGGCGCCCGCTCGATCGCCACCCTTCCCACGAGCAGGCAGCCGAGCCCGGCGGTGAACATGCAGGCGGCGCCGAAGGTCCACGCGTGGTCGAACGCCGCGTGCGCGGTGAGCGGCGTGGGCGTCCCGATGATCGCGATCACGACCGCGACCCCGAGCGCGGCGCCCACCTGCCGGGCGACCGAGTTCAGCCCGGTCGCGGTCGCGAAGCTCTCGCCGGGCGCGGCCGCTACCGCTGTGCCGCTCAGGTTCGGGAACAGCGTCCCGGCGCCGATCCCGAGCAGCACGATCCCCGGGAGCCACTCGCTCAAAAATTCGGGCTTGATCCCGACGCGCTCGACCAGCCACATCACGGCTCCCCCCCAGATCAGGCCGCCGGCGACGAGCACCGGACGCGGACCGACCCGCTGCACCAGCCGGCTGGTCGGGCCGGCGACAGCGGCCGCGACGAACGGTCCCGGAGTGAGCGCAAGCCCGGCTTCCAGCACCGAGTAGCGCCACACGCCGGTAAGAAACAACACGTTGGTCAGCGTGTAGCCGTAGAAGCCGGCGGCCGCGATCACGCTCATGCCGTTGGCTGCACTGAGCGTCCGCATCCGCAGCAGCCGAAGATCGATCAGAGGCGAGCGATGCCACGTGCAACGCCATACGAACACGGCCCCGAGCGCAATCGCGACCGCGAACGACGCAACGATCCGCCAGCTCCCCCAACCCCAATCCTGGCCCTTGACCACGCCGAGCACGAGGGCTCCCACGGCCAGCGCAAACAGCAGAGCACCAAGCAGGTCCGGCATCCGTCTACGACCCGGCGTGCGGCTCTCCAGCAGCTGCCGGCGGGCGAGCATGATCGCCGCGGCGCCAATCGGCAGGTTGACCAGGAACACCAGCCGCCAGTCGTCGGCGGCGACCAGCAGGCCGCCGAGAGAGGGCCCCAGGCCGGCAGCCACGGCAGCGACCGCCGATAGGAGCGCGACCCCGTGGGCCCGCCGGTCGGCGGGGAAGGCGTTCATCACCAACGCCAGCGAGGCCGGCACCAGCATCGCGGCCCCGAGCGCCTGAACGACCCGAAACGCGATCAGCGCGTTTGCCGACGGCGCAACCGCGCATAACAGGGAGGCGCCGGTGAACACCTCCAAACCGAGCACGAACAGGCGCCGTCGCCCGACGATGTCGGCGATCCGCCCGGCGGCCACCAGGAACGCCGCGAACACGATGTTGTAGGCGTTCAGCACCCACGACAGCGATGAGATCGTGGTGCCCGTGAACGACTGAGCGATGTTCGGGAAGGCGATGTTGACGATCGTCGCGTCGACGAACGCAACCGCAGCGCCCAACGAGGCGATCGCCAGAACCCGGCGTGGAGAAGGCCGCCGGCGCAGCGCAACACTCGGCATGCCGAGCACCGGCTCGGCCGCCGGTTCACCGGCGACGGTGACAGTGGACGTAGCCACGCCTGCCAATCCTCTAGCCCGCCAGCCGCGCCGGCAAGTCCGGGTCGGCGGCCAGCACGCGGCGGGCCGCGACGCGGCCCAGCTCGCGCACTCGCTCGAGCGCCGCCCATTCCATCAGCCCGATGCCCTCCACCTCCGGGGAGATCACCAGATCGGCGTGCAGCCGGGCCGCCGCGACCGTGTCGATGCTGCCCACCGTCAGCGTCCGCACGATCGTCTCGCCCAGGCGTGGGACGGGCGCGTCCGTCCCCGTCAGCGCACGGCGGAACGGTTGCCCTACCCGTTCCATGCCAGGCCGTCGCGCTCGCGCGAATGGCCCCATCCGGCCCGTCACATCGACCGCGATCACCGGTCCCTCGCCGGTGCGCGCCATCGTCGCCACGGGGAGGTTGTCGAGCACGCCACCGTCGACCAGCAGCTGGCCGTCCGCGGTCGCCACCGGCGGGAACACGCCCGGGATCGCCAAACTCGCCCACACCGCGTCGGCCAACCGGCCCGTGCGGTGCACGACCGGCTCGCGGGCGACCAGGTCGCAGCTTACGCAGAAGAAGCGCAGCGGCAGCTCCTCGATCCGCCGATCCCCCAACGCCTCCCTGAGCAGCCGGCGCGCCTTGCCGCCACGCAGAAGCGAGAACACCGGGACGGTGAAATCGCCGGTCGGATTCGTGGAGACGAAGTCCCGCTCGAACGCCTCGAACGCCGCGGCCGGCTCCATTCCCATCGCGGTCGTCGCGGCGACCAGGGAGCCCAGGCTCACGCCGCCGACCCGATCGAACCGAAGCCCCGCCGCGTGCAGCTCATCGACCACCCCGAGATGAGCGAATGCGCGGGCACCCCCGCCCGAAAACACGATCCCCAGTGCGCGGCCCGCCAAGCGCCGCGCGGTGGCCTCCAGCGCCGGCTGCCGCCGGCCCTCCTCGGCCACCACCTGCACCTCGCGAGGCTGAAGCTCGGCGACCACCCCAGCGGGCACCGCGGCACCGAGCACCAACAGCTCGCAACCGTGCAACGAAGTCGAGCGCGCTCTCCAGGCCGAGTCCGGGGAGCCGCTGGTCACGGCCAGGACCAGATGCGCCTCGCGCACACACACTCCCGTCCACTCCTGTTCGGGATCCGAGCCGCCGCATAGCACCACCCGGTCGGCGGCGCGCTCGGCCTGGTCGATCGCCGCCAGATCGCCGGTGCCCAGCTGAACCACCGACCCGTGCGAGGCCAGCGCCCCCGCCAGCCGCTCGGCCACCTCCCGCACCGACACCCCCCGATCGAGTCCGACCACGGCGACCGTCTGGGGCGGCGTCGCCGCGGCCACCGGCGTGCGGCTGGCCGCCAGCTGGGCTCCCATCGAGCGCGTCAGGCCCAGCGCGAAGCTCGGCGCCTCCTGAATCAGCGCCTCGAACGGCCCTCGCCCAGCTCCAGCAGCTCGACATCTCGCCGTGCCCGCGCCGACATCGAGCGCGTCCCCGCCCGCAGAAGCGCCAGTTCGCCGAGCACGTCGCCGCGGCGGAGGATCCGGATCAACGCCTCCGGCGGCCCCTCGTCGATGACCTCGACGCGCCCGCTGCGCACGATGAAAACGCTGTCGGCGAGGTCGCCCTCGTGGATGATCCACTCTCCTGCGTGGAGGTGGACCCCCCGGGCCTGCCCCGCCAGCCGCTCCAGCAGCTCATCCGACAGCCCGGCCAGCACCGGGACGTTGCGCAGGAACGCGGCAGTCCGGATCGCGGCGCGGTCAGCCGACGGGGGATCTCGCTTCGAGGATCGCGGCGGCCGCGGCCTCGATGTTGGCGTAGCCGTATTTCCGTGCAAGGTCCAATGCCGGGGCCGCGTGCTCGACTGCGCCGTCCCGGTCGCCGCGGCCAGACAGCACCTCGGCCTGCGCCAGGTGTGATCGCGCCGCCCAGAGGGGCAGGCCCTGGTCCTTGGAGAATCGGATCGAGAACGCCAGGTGCTCATCGGCCTCGTCCGGCCGCCCGAGCGTCGCCGCCAGCAGGCCGAGCCAGAGGCGGACGTGGCCGTAGCCGCATGACCCATCCCAAATGAACCGCTCGCGCCACGGCTCGAGTAGCTCGTAAATGAGCTCAGCAGCGTCGATCCTAGTCAGACGGGCGGCAGCGTCGGCATAGAAGACGAGGGCGGGTAGCCGGCCCCCAACCCATTCGAGATGCCTCAGCCGGCTCTCGACCGCCTCGTCGAGGATCGCCGCGGCCGCTTCGGCGCTGCCGAATTCGGCCTCGTACTGCGCCAGGGACGCCTGAAAGACCAGCATCTGCGGATGTGCCGCCACGGTTCGGCGCGTCAGCTCGATCAGCTTCTCGCTCACGTCGCCCGCGTACCTCCTGGCCGTTCCAGTCTGTACTCCCCACATCATCAGCGCATCGGGCTGGTCGGTCGCGCGGCCGAGCTCGAGCGCCTCGTCAGCCATCCGTTCGCCAGCCGCCAGATCGCCTGTGGCCAGCAGCAAGCCGGCGCGGCTGAAAGCAGACCACCAGCGGAGCGTCGGCTGGGCCAATTCGGCAGCCAACGCGTCCGCGCGGTCGGCCGCTGCGCGCGCCGCCTCGAAATCGCCGGTCTCGATGTGCGCGTGGAGACTGATCGCGTACGCCCAGAACTCGAGCGCGGGATCCCCCGCCGCCTGTGCTCCGGCCAGCATGTCGGTCGGCAGGCTCACCCTCAGCTTGAGCGTGTCCGGGCTCCACAGGCCGTAATACGCGTTGTGCAGGACCTGTACGGTGGTCCTTGCGTCTCCGGCCTGCCGCGCCAGCGAGACGGCCTCGGATGCCAGCGCCTCGCGCCTGGCGCGATCGCTGTCGTAGTACAGCTCCTGGGCTTCGAGCGCCAGCAGTTGCGCCCGCGTCACGGAATCATCCGAGTCGACCAGCTCGAGCGCGCGCTCGATCGCGCCGATCCGATCGTGGTCCACCTGCAGGAGGTTGCTCATCCACCCGCGCGTGTTCGCCAGCGCGGCGGACGCGGCCAGCTCGCCGTCGCCCAGCGCGGACGCGATCCGGGAGGCCTCCAGCAGCGTCTCGCGATGGGCCGCCTCGCCGATCAGCCGCTGCGCCTCGCCCAGCCCCATCAGCGCCCGGCAGCGCTCAGCTTCGTCGGCGGTCCCCAACAGCTCGACCGCGTCGGCGAACAGCTTCGCCGCCTCCGTCGGCGCCAGGCTGTCGAGCGCGCGCTGTCCGGCCAGGCACGCGTACTCCGCTGCCTTGCGGCGATCGACCGCCCCCATGGCCAGCCGCCAGTGCAGCGCCAGCTCGCCCACGTGCTCGCCGGGGTCGGAGCCGTAGAGCGCTTCGAGCGCGACTGCGACCCGGTGGTGCAGCCGCGCCCGCCGCGTGGCACCCAGCGCTGCGTACAGCGTCTGGTTGATCAGCTGGTGCACGAACCGGAACCGACCCACCTGCTCGGTGGACTCGTCCAGCAGGGACGCCGCTACGGCAGCCTCCAAGTGATCGAGCAGTCGCGTCTCGTCGATCTCGACCAGCCTGGCCAGCAGCTCGAGCTCGAACGACCGGCCGATCACCGCCGCCAGCCTCAACACCTCGCGCGTCTCATCCCCCAGCCGCTCGACACGGCGACCGATCACATCCCGCACGCTCTCCGGCAGACCGAGCCCGCTCGAGCGGTCGATCCTCCATCGCCCCGTGCTCTCGTCATACAGCAAACCCCCGGACTCGACCAGACTGCGCAGCACCTCGCCGACAAAGAACGGGTTGCCGCCCGTCTCGGTCGCGATCTCACTCGCCAGGACAAGACCGTGCTCGTCAAGCTCATGGCCGGCAGCCGCGGCCAGCATCTCCGCGACCTCCTCTGCCCCCAGACCCTGAAGCGCGATCCGCTCCACCTCCTCGAGCTGGCGCAGATCCGCCAGCGCTGCTGTGAGCGGGTGGTCCTTATCGAGATCGGAATCCCGATACGGCGACCACCAGCAACAGCTGCGAGCGCTCCACGATCCGCGCCACATGCTTGAGCAGCGCCACCGACTGACCGTCCGCCCAATGGAAATCATCCAACGCAACGAACAGCGGAACCGACGCCGACACCTCCTCGAGCAACCCGGCCACCGCCGAGAACAGCAGATAACGCTCGGTCTCCGGATCAGATGTCTGCGGAGGCGGTGCCCCCGGCACGCGCGCCGGGAGGTTCCGGGCAAGCCGCGAGAGCTCGCCTCCGTAACGCTCAACATACGCCGACAGCAGCTCTACCGGCGCGTGCTCGATGAGTTGGGAGCACACCTCGATCCACGGCTCATACGGCGCCGCCACATCCTCGCTAGACGCTCCCCAGCACACGGCGAACCCGTCGCCGTGGACCCCCAGCGCCTCATACGCAGCCAGCCGGCTCTTCCCAATTCCAGGCTCGCCCGACAGCAGCACGACCTGCCGCGTGCCCCCACGCGCCCGGCCGCGCGCACTCTCAAACTGCGCCCGTTCGACCTCACGAC
>CAWGQT010000009.1:0-371495 GCA_963824755.1 uncultured Solirubrobacterales bacterium
CTTCTATGTCAAGCGGCGGTCGGTATTTGCGCGTCTCTGAAGGGAGTCCGGGGGCGTCGGCGGGGCGACTGCTGAAGGCTGGATCTGGGGGTGCTGTCGGTCGCGGGTCGTTCGTTGAGGGCGTCGGAGGGGCGGAGAACGGATCGTTTGGGTCGCGGCGAGCGGTGATCGGGGCTGATCGCGCTGATTTCGGGCAGCCGATGGCGACGGTGAAGCTCATCGCGGGCGACAGCGGGCCGGAGAATGGCCCGGAGTTGATCGGTCGGGGCCGGACTAGCCGATGCAGACCATCGGGGAGGGGGCCTGGCCCTTGGTATTCGGGTCGACCAGCCGGCGTGGCGGGGGTGGCGGCGGGATCGCGGGCAGCTCGGGCTCGGCCGCCAGGTGAGGCTGGATGATTGACTGGCCGTCGGTGGCTGTCGAATGGTCGGCGGGCGGCTCGGCGAGCAGCTGGTGGAACTGGCGGGCGAGGTAGCGCTTGAGACTGCGCAGCGCACCCTTGGTGGTCTTCCCCTCTGCCTCTTTGCGCGCGAGGTATTCCTTGGTGGCGGGATCGTGTTGGGCGCGGGTGATCGCGATGATGTGCAGTGCGTGGTTGAGCTGGCGGTCGCCGCCGCGGTTGAGCCTGTGCTGGGTGCGCTTTCCCGACGAGCAGGGGATCGGCGCGGTGCCTGTCTGCTTCGCGAAGCTCGCCTCCGAGCGAAACCGCTCGTTGCCGGCGGTGTGGCCGATCAGGATCGCTGCTGTCAGCGCCCCGCAGCCCTGCTCTTCCAGCAGCCTGGGGCGGTGCTCGGAAACGAGTTCCGCCAGCTCGCGGTGCAGCGCCTCGATCTGCCGGTTCAGCCTGCGTAGATGCGCGATCTGCTCGCGCGCGATCCTGGTCCGCGCGCCGGCGCGCAGCCTCCGGAGGTGGCGGTCGACGCGATCGAGCCCGCGCGCATCGTTGAGCGCCTTGCGTTTGAGCGAGGCCTCGAGCTCGGGACACAACGTGACCAGATGCCAGCGCAGCCGGTTGATCGTGCGGGTCCGCTCGGCGACGAGATCGTTGCGGTGATCGAGCAACAGGCGGATCTCCATCGCCTGCCCGTTCAGGTACGCGACCGGGAACTTCTGGACCCCGTCCTTGACGACGGCCCTGGCGACCGCGAGCGCGTCGATCTCATCGGACTTGCCCAGCGCGCGCTCACCCTTGCGGGAGGCGCCCATCCGCTGCGGCGGCACGCGCACGACCCGCTCGCCGGCCGCCAACAGCGCCTGTTCCAGGCGTCCGGACACATGCCGACAGTCCTCGATCGCCCACACGCGATCGTCATCCAGGCCTCGGGCCCAACGCACAGCGGCCAGATGCCCGGCATCGTCCGCCTTGATCTCACGACTGCCGCGCATCCTGCCGGTTCCCTCGTCGACCGCCGCCAGCGCGTGCGATCCCTTGTGGGTGTCCGCTCCGATCACGATCATGTAGACCGTCCCTTCGTTTGGTTGACGCCGAATGAAGCGGATCTCCGGCGGACAACTCTCACGAGAGGCGAAAGCCACGCTTCTATCAAGTCACGCCGGTGGTCCTCGGACGGCGGCGGGCGACAAGACCTTTGTCGGTCAGACCAAAGCGGCCGACGCAGTCGTCAAGAGTCAGCCCGCCGCCAGCCCGAAGGACCTACCGGTCGGGTCGGACGTCACCGCCCAGACGACGAAGCACTTTGGCAGTGACAGTCGTCAGCGCGAACGGAGTCGCACGATCGCCTTCGCCCAGAAGCAGCTACGAGCCGCCCTCGAGCCGGCGCGGATGCTCGTCAGGCACTGCGAGCGCGCAGCTCGTCGGTACGAGCGTTATCGCGTCGGACGAGAAGGAGCGGTCGTCGATGCGCGATCGTGGGCTCCGGACGCTTCCGCGTCTCCCCGGGCGAGCAGCAGTTCGGCCGCGGACAGCACGAACCGCGTCCGATCCGCCAACAGCCGCTCGGCACGCTCGCGCCCGCTTTCCACCAGGAACTCCGACAGCGACTCGTTCGCGGCTGCGGCTGCGGTCCGGAAGAGCTCATCGTCGCTGGCGGCGACCCGGAGATGAACGCGCTCGGTCTTCGTCTCGGGCATCTTCGACACATTGTACGCCAACTGTGTGTACAGAGCAACTCGATTTCTTCCCCAAGTTCTTCCCCACAGCGGACTGTCACGCCAGAACCCCCTACAAAACCGCATGTTTTAGGCCGAGAAGTCCCGGTCTCGAAAACCTGCGTCTCCAGCTGAATTGCTGCAGTTTTACGACCGCTCAGACCGGCGCAACGGAATTCATCCGTGCCCGAAACGCGATGGAAACTGCGATCTTCGGTAATGCGGTGCGCCGGCAGCGACACCTTGAATCGGGCGCTGACTTCCCCATGACTTCCCCACAAGAGCGTCGAGAGTCTGCTCCGTAAGGCTGGGCACGAGGGCCGTCGGCGCGCCGGACGACTTCCCACGCTCAACACCTCGCTCGACGCCTGTAAACGAGTCGGCGTGCGAGCGGGATGAACAAGTCTCAAGACCGGCGCAGGGCTTCCGATGCGTCGGCTCTCGACGCATCGGACGCTCACGAAGTACCTATGTTGCAGGCAGTTCCGCGGATGACGCCGGCTCGCGCTGCTGGGTCTGGTCGCTGATCTGGACGTAGCGCATCGCCATCGTCGGTGACAGGTGCCCGAAGTAGCGCTGGACCACGGGCAATGGCACGCCGGCGTTGACCAGGCTGGTCGCACGGGTGTGGCGGAAGTTGTGCGTGCGGCTGAGCTTGAGGAGGCGGCCGTGCTCGTCGCGCAGGTCGGCTAGCTCGACGAACTTGCGCAGCCGACTGTGCAGCGTCGCGCCCGGGTAGGGCCGGTGCCCGTCCCGGTTCATTCGCAGAGCGATGAACAGGTACCGCGGCACAGCGCCGGGGAAACCGCGCGCGGCCATCTCGCGGTCGGCCCACTCCCGTTGAGCGCGGATGACCGCGACAGTGTCGGCGTCGATCAGGATCGTGTTAGGACCGTCCTCGATCTTGGTCTGCTGGTAGCGCAACTTGGCGACGAATCCCTCCTCGCCGGCGACGGGCGCGACGCCGTGGAGGGGGAGCAGCGGGTCGCGGTCGAGCAGCAAGATCTCGCTCAGCCTGCGGCCGGTGGTCGCGACCAGCAGCAGGATCCGCATCGCCTGCTCGTCACCGACGCCACCGTCCTTGACCGGCTCGCCGAGCAGCTGGACGTTGGCCATGATCCGGCTCATCGAGGCGTCGTCGATGATCTTGCTCTCATCGACCCGCGCCGGAATGCGCGGCTTCTCGCCGAACCGATAGAAGCGGGCGTGAACTGCGCCGAGCCGGTTCCACCGCTCGTCTGCGAGAGCGCTGGCAGCGTCGTGGCGATGGTCGAGCATGAACATGTAGAACTGCTCGATGTCGCTCATCAGCGTGCGGATCCGCTTGACGCTGAGCTTCCCATCGTCGCGCTGGCTCTGCGTGGAGCGGACCGCGTTGAGGTAGCTGAGGTAGTCGAGCATCAGCGGGCGGACCGCCAGCGGGTTCTCGCACAGGTAGGGCTGATCGATCGCCCGGTCGGTGAGGAAGCGGCTGAACGCGAGCAGCGATGTGACACGGCGCCCAGCGGTGCCCCAGCCGAACTGGCCGGTCTCCATCCCGACGCGCAGATGCCACTGCAGGCCGCGACGCAACCATCGCTGAGAGACCTTGTCGAAGTACAGGGCATACCCCCAGTTCGGCTCGTGCTCGCGGCGGGGGATCCGCGGGTCGAGCTGCAAGTCCCAGATCTCGCGCTCCCACCAATCGCGCGTGTCGTAGGCGAAGCACACCAGCCGATAGCAGCGACGCAGCATCCAGGTGAGATCGTGTTTGCGCCGCGCGCTTGGAAGCTGCCCTCGCGCGCGCGTGTGCGCTGCCAGCAGCTCTCGGATCCATGTCGTCGCGGGCGCGGCCATCAGCGATATGCGGCGTGCGCGCTCGTCCGCCGGCAGTGCCTCCATCACGGCGCTCAGCCACCGCGCCAACCGGTCGAGCGGCTCGTGTGGCACCAGGCCGCCGAGCTCGATGATCCGCCACACACAGAACGCCAGCTCATGCGCGATCGGCTCGGGCAGCATCCGAAAGTCGATCGCCCGCCCGCGGTAACCGTTGGCGCGGAACGCTCCCAGGTACTCGGGCGGGATCAGCGGGACCGTGAAGTACGTCGTCCGCAGCCCAGGCGGGATCGACTCCCACAGCACCAGGTGCTGGTCGGGGGTGAAGTGCTCGGTGCCGTCGTAGGCGGCGAGCGGCAGGTCAGTCCGCAACGGAGGGCCTCCAGTTCGCGGTGAACGCCCGCCAGTCCGCGAGCGCCCGCAGCTCAGCGTCGTCGGTCACCCACGCGTAGATGTTCAACGTCGTCTGCACATCGGTGTGTCCGAGGCGGCGGGCGACGACATGCGTCGGGACGCCGGACAGCAGCAGCGCGGTGGCGTGGGTGTGACGGAACCAGTGAGGCGTGAACCGCTCCGGCACCCGGCCAGCGAGTTGGTGTCGCAAGCGGCGCACCAACCAGTACACCGTCTCCGGCCGCATCGGCTCATAGAGCGGCTCGCGGGCCAGATTCACGAACACGCACGCCGCGTCGAAGTCGTCGAACTGCATGTCGACGCCGGCGTCGCACAGCCAGAACAGGTAATCGCCATAGAGGCGGTCAAGCTCGTCGGAGACGTACAGCTTGCGATAGGCGCCGCCCTTGACTCGCACCCCGTGCGAGTGTTCGCGCGGGCGGACCTCGACGAACGGCGTATCCCCGCGGCCGGTGTGCCAGTCGCGATGCTGCAACCCCAGCGCCTCGCCTAGGCGAAGGCCCGTCTCGGCCAGCACCGCCCACAGCAGGCGATTCCGCAGCGTCCCGACCCATTCGCGACCGGCCGGATCCCAGCGGGCGCACGCATCGCAGATCGCCTCGATCTGCGCCGGCGTCAGCGTCGGCGGGACCGACGGGCGGGCGCGCTTGACCTTCACCACCTGCCTGGCGCTCGGGCGTTTGCGCGCGATGTGCTCCAGGAACGGCTTGTAGGCGCCACCGGGGCGCAGGAGCCGCTCATACAACCGCGACGCGGTCTCCACCCCGTTGAGATGGTGGTGGCGATACAGCGACATCACCGCCTGCAAGCGGACCGCGATCGTCTCCTCCGAGAATCGCGCCCGACGGGCGGCGATCGACGCGACTGCCGGCGTGTCACCCGAGCGGAGCCAGGTCAGGAACGCGCCGAAGTCCTCGACCTTGACCTGATCCCAGACAAGGCCATATGCGCCGAGGAACTGCCACCACAGCGCCAGCGCCCGCGCATACGACTTGATCGTGTTCGGCGACCGGCCGGTCGCTCGCATGAACTCGAGGAACTCCTCCGCCGCAACTACCACCAAGTGCCTCTCATCGACGACCGTCCACGTCCGCTCCCCGTCCGGCAGCACCACCATCTGCGTCTTCGCGACCGAAGTCGTCCGTTCCATCGGGCTCCTTCGATCCAGGGGGAGGGGGGCGGCATCATGGCGCGCCCGCCGGACGGGATCGTCGCCCCTCCGGGGCTCCTCACCCGACCGACGGCAGTCCTGCTCCCCACCGTTGCCGACTCATCACGGATAACTCGTCCGCAACCAGGCCCCAGCCCGAGTGATTCTCCTCTTCCCCTCCGTTGCGGACGGTCCACCCGGTCTCACGGATTTCACCTGATCCCGCGTTCGATCGGCGGCTGTGGCGACCCGCTATGTGCGTGGTCCCGCGTGCCGCACGCACCATCGCGCATTTGACCGAGGCGAGCCCGACCTGCTGCCCTACCTCTATCCGAACCCACGCGTTATCTGAAGCTGGCTGCTCCTCCGGCGGGCTGGGCTACGCATCAGCGAGGCGCTCGCAATCGCGCTTATGGACGATTAGGAGCGGTGCCGCGTACAGACGCTATTCGGCGCGGAGCAACCGCGCCTTGGCCTCGGCGAACTCCGAGTCGGTCAGCACCCCTTTTGCGTGCATAGCGACGAGGTCCCTAAGACCGGTCACGACGTCGTCGCCTGTCCGGCGTTGGTCTTCGGTTGAGGAGATACGCACGTTTGCTAGCGGGTCGAACTTCTCCCCTGGCTTGAGCCTTCCGTCCGTCCGAGCCTTCTGCTCTGCGGCACGCTCGGCGGTCACCCAACCGGGGATTGCTGTGCGGCGCTTGCCTCCGACACGACCGAACTCACACTCGAGTCGGTCACGATCGATATCGCAGCTCTCAGGATGGTTCGGGTCGAATCGAACGTAGGTCTCATGACCCTCGACGAGATGCTCCTCGTCACCACCCCACGCGGAGGCCTGCGACTCGAACTCCGGTCCTCCATCATCAGGTGTCACCCGAACCCAGACGCGCGTGTGCTGCGTCGCACCCCCGGTAGGGGTGTACTGCCTGGCTCCTTGGCCGCTGAAGTCCGTATAGCCGTACGAGCGATCACGAACAATCAGCGCCCGGCCCGTGGCAGCCCGCCCCTTCCTCGGATGCAGCAGCCCAATATGCGCCAAGCTAACGAGGCGGGCTCCCTTGGCGTCAAGCGACCCACGCTTCGGTCGTGCTAGCGCTTTCCATGCTGAAGGGCAGCGGCCGCCAGCATGCAATATTCGGACAGGGGTCCGGGGGCAACCTCATGTGGCTGGATTCGTGCGGCGGCTGACGATCGCATACGTCACGGACTCGGGGACCGTCCCGGTCGTCACCCAAGCGCCGCAGCGGCGAACCTGGGAGTGGCAGGGCGGGCGCTCCTACGTAACGAAGGCGGTCGCCCAGCGCCGTACGCGTATCCGCATCAGGTTCTCGCTGAGGCGTCGGCTCGGCTCGGGCTTGTTTCAGTTATCGGGGGCCGAGGCTGTTTGGTCAGCAGCCTCCCATCGTCCGCAGTCGCGCTCGGTAAATCTGCATATCGGCGCGGTTGAAGTCGTCGTGTGTCTGGGTGCGCAAGGACGAGACGTCTTCTCGGTGGTACGGGCTGCTGAGACTCTCGTTGTGGCCAATCACGTCGCCTAGCGGGATGTGGAAGCGGCATCGCAGCCAGCGCACCAAGCGAAGGCTGGCCGTGACCTGTCGCGAGTCTCCGAGAACCTGCTGGTCGCTGGAGCCGACGTGCTCGATCCCAATCGCCGTCCAGTTCAACCCAACGGTGTGCCGGCACATGATGTCGAGCGAGACGAGTTGGTAGATCGTGCCGTCCGTGTCGATCACGAAGTGAGCACAGGTGGCCGGGAGCTCGTGCAGCTCGACGTCGGGGGTGTCGGATGCGAACGTGTTGAATGCCGAGGAGAAGCTCGGGCCATCGGTGTAGTGGATGACGATTACGTGCGGGTCGATGAGTCGCCAAGTCGGCTTCATGAAGCTGCCGTAGTGACGGCGGACGTATGCGACCATCTCCGCTTTTCGTTGTGCCCCGAATGGGATCGGATCCCAGACGATACGTGGCTTGGGCACCCGGAGGTGGCTCACCGGGGAGGCTCGTCTACGGGTCGACCGAGTGCTCGTCGTGTCCGTGCGCTGAGTCGCGGAGGATGCGGCTGTAGTTATCGCTCTTGTCAGGGCACGGGACGTTTGGGGCAAGGTGCTCTGAGCGCCGCCACAACCCGCGAGCAGGACTAGGGTCGCCCACAGCGCCGTCGTGGCGACACCGCGCCCTCGTTTTCGCAGTTGCTTTCGGATGATGTGGTCCACCCGGAGGTTGTCCGAGATCTCGTAGAACTTTGAGTGGCGGTCCTCCCGCCTCGTCCGCTCCTGTTGGGAGCGTTCGGGGCGATCAAACCCAGGTCCGAGAGGACAGGAGGAACCGCCATGAAGAAGGTATCCGGCCCGAAGGTCGTCACGACCGCGGACGCGCTGGAGAGTCCGCTGCCTGCGGAGATTCAGGAAGCCCTCGGTGAGCTCGTCGGCGCCGCGAGGGACGGGCTGCTTGCGCTGAGCGTGGGGCTCGGTCTGCGCGTCGTCCACGACCTCATGGAGCGCGAGGTCGATGAGGTCGTGGGTCCGAAGCACAAGCAGATCCCGGACCGCACGGCGAAGCGTCACGGTCACGAGGACGGGTCGATGACGCTCGGAGGGCGGCGCGTGCCGGTCAGCCGGCCGCGGATGCGCACGGCCGACGATGAGCATGAGTTGCCGGTGCAGAGCTATGAGTACTTCGCTGACCGCGATCCGCTCACGCGGGCGGTGATGGACCGGATGCTCGCCGGCGTCTCGACACGCAAGTTTCAGGTGGTGGGCGAGCCGGTCGGCGAGGAGGTTGAGCAGGAGAGCTCGTCGACGTCGAAGTCGACGGTGTCCGAGCTGTTCATCGAGCGGACCCGCACCGCGCTGGGCGAGCTGATGAGCCGTTCTCTGTCTGACGTGCGCCTGGCGGTGATGATGCTCGACGGCCTGGAGGTCGCCGAGCGCACCCATGTCGTCGCGCTCGGGATATCGACCGAGGGTGTGAAGATCCCGCTCGGCCTGTGGGAAGGGAGCACGGAGAACGCGACGCTGGTCTCGTTGCTGCTCGCCGACCTCGTCGATCGCGGGCTCGACCCCGAGCAGGCGATCCTCTTCGTCATTGATGGTGGGAAGGCGCTCAGGCGCGCGATCAAGGACGTGTTCGGCGAGCACGCCCTCGTGCATCGATGCCATCGCCACAAGGAGAGGAACATCACTGATCTGCTGTCCGAGCGCGATCGGCCGCAGATCCTCGCCAGAGTCCGCGGCGCGTGGGCGCTCACGAATCCGCTGCTTGCCGAGGAGCGGCTCGAACTGCTCGCCTCAGAGCTGCAGCGGACCTGGCCCGATGCCGCCGCGTCGCTGCGCGAGGGAATGGACGACACGCTGACGCTGATGCGGCTCGGGATCACCGGGCAGCTCTCAAAGACGCTGTGCTCGACGAACCCGTGCGAGTCGATGATCGAGATCGTCCGCTACACGCAGCGCAACGTGAAGCGCTGGCAAGACGGTGACATGCGCAAGCGCTGGACCGCTGCCGGGATGCTCGTCGCCGAGCAGCAGTTCCGCAGGATCATCGGCTACCGCGACCTCGCGAAACTCGTGATCGCGATCGAGCGACACGCCCTCCTCGTTGCCGAGAAGAACCGCGACCGTCAGGAGACCCACCAGCCCGTTACCGTGTGACCGTCAATCCGTGAGGATCGTCACCGAAGTTCCACGACGATCCGGACAACTCTCCACCCGCGCATCCTTATGCATGTGTCCCGTCGGACGCGCTGCTTGTTGCCATCTTCTTCCGACCCGGTGGTAAATCGAACCGTGTTTAGGCCTTGCTAGCGGTAGACGGACGCGGCCCAGTACGGAAACTGGATCAGGTCTGATCCGTGGCTGCAGAGCACGATCTGATTGGTCGGGTTGTAGTTGCAGGCGTCTGTGTAGTACTGGCCTGTCGTTGGGCTGTAGGCGTAGATGTTGTACGAGCCTGGTCCGCCTGCTTGTTGGACGGCCTGCGCGTATCCGCTGAAGACGTTGTCCGCAAAGCCGCACGTCGTGCCGGAGTTGACGCTGATGTTCTGATCGCACGCTGTCAGCCCTGACGGCGAACTGGAGGGAGCGGTCGCAGGAGCGGGCGCCTGTTGGGTTACCGTCTGGGTGTGCTGCGCTGCGGCCTGCTGGGCTGCCTTGCGTTGTCCTGCTTGCTGAGCCGCTGTGCTGGCGCTGGACGCCCAGCTGAGCAGGTTGTCGCTGCCGGTCAGGCTGTTTGTCGCACCGGCGGCCACGGCTGTGATCGGCACGAGCGCGCTCTGCGTCGAGGTGGCTAGGGTCCTGACCTGTGAGACGCTTTGTGAAGTTGGATTGGCGAGGGTCGCGGAGACGGCCTGCAGGTAGCCGTTCTCCTGGGTGAGGGCCTGTTGGACCTGCTGAGAGAGAGTCGTGTCGGAGCTCGGAACGGTGAGCGCGCCGATGGCGCCCTGTGCACTAGTCACAGCCGACTGTGCCTGCACCGTAGTGTTTCGCGCTGCGGAAATCGTCTTACTCGACCCATCGATCGACTGAAGCGAGACAGACAACGACCGGTTCACCGTGATTACTGGTGCTAGGGCACTGGTCAGCTTCTGCCGGTAGGACGAAGCGTTACTTTGGCCAGAGCTCGAATTGCTAAGGACGATCAGCGCCACGACAACCGCCACACCTATGACCAGGATCATCGGTACTGCGATCAAGAGGGCTCGGGATCGACCCCGCTTAGATCCTGCCGCACTCTGGGGAGAACTGCCTGCCGGCGGGCGAGGTGGAAGCACTTGAGTCTGATAGACCGGTGTGTGATCGCCTGTCGGTTCCGATGAACGAACGCCGATGTCCTGGGCATGACCGCACTCCGGGCAGTAGCGCACTCCGGCGACCGGGTGTCCGCAGCCTGGGCAATAACGAGGCTCCGCACCCCCAGCCTTGGTTTCCTCAACCCTAGCTTCAGCCTCGGTTTTATCAACAACGCCCATAGCTGGATCCTTCCATCCGAGAGTGGAAACACGAGCCAAACAAGCGCCACCCAGCCGGCGGCGACAGTCGGCTCCCGCCTTACCGATCGACATTAGGCACGACAGGGCTTCTCGGACAGCGCCCTAACTACGTACATGGCGTCGGGTTCCGTGCAGACCTGAGCGTGCCCCGCCACCGACACCGGACGGCTTTACGAAACAGCCTCGACGAAGAGCGACACTGGCTTCTGAGGGGTCTCGATGCGCAACGAGCGATCGATGACCATGAGTAAGACATCGACGGTCGGGCTGCTTTCAGCAGACTGGGGCGCTCGGGTCAGACGGCGCCGTCCATCAGGCTGAAAGTGTCGGAATTCGTCCATAGCGGAAGTCACGGTGACGTTCGGCCCGCACAGAAGGTTGCTCCTTCTGTGCAAGCGGCCACGCGATGGCCGCCGCCGGCCGCCGCCCGAAAGGACCAGCGGCACGGGTCGCAACCGTTCGATCGGGCTCGGCGTTAGCATGGAACCCGCCACGACGGGCAAGCACCGAATGTGCGGAACTCGCGAACGGGAGGTGGGGAGAGGTTGTCCCGGAGCGTGTAGAAGTTTGAGGTGACGGCGGTCCCTCGCGGCCCGTCGCTCCTGGTGGGAGCGTGGCGGGCGATCCGACCAAGATCGAAGGAGGAACGCCGTGAGTAGCAACGTACCGGTCGCGCAGGCGACCATGCAGGAGGCCGTGCTCCCGGAGCGCGTGCAGGAAGCGCTAGGCCAGCTGGTCGGGGCAGCGAAGGAGGGGTTGCTTTCCCTCAGCGTCGCCGTCGGGCTCGGGGTGCTGAGCTCGATGATGGAGGAGGAGGTCGACGATGTCGTCGGTCCGAAGGGCAAGTGGAACCGCGAACGGACCGCGGTTCGTCATGGCCACGACGACGGTGAGGTGACGCTCGGCGGTCGCCGCGTTGAGGTGAAGCGCCAGAGTTCGGACCGCGGACGGCGAGCATGAGGTGCCGCTGCAGACGTACGAGCACTTCGCCGATCGCGATCCGATGTCGAGGGTCGTGCTGGAGCGGATGCTCGCCGGCGTGTCCACCCGCCGGTATCGCCGCACGCAGGAGCCGGTCGGCGAGGAGGTCGAGGTCCGGGCGCGGTCGACATCGAAGTCGGCGGTGTCGCGCACGTTCATCGAGCGCACTCGCGATGCGCTGGTGGCGCTGATGTCGCGCCAGCTCGCGGATCTGCGTCTCGCGGTGATGATGCTCGACGGGCTGGAGCTGAAGGGCCGGATGATGATCGTCGCGCTGGGGATCACCACGGAGGGCAAGAAGATCCCGCTCGGGCTGTGGGAGGGGTCGACGGAGAACGCGACCGTCGCGACCGCGCTGCTGTCCGATCTGGTCGAACGAGGCCTCGATCCCGAGCAGGGGATGCTGTTCGTGCTCGACGGATCGAAGGCGCTCAGGAAAGCTGTGCGCTCGGTGTTCGGCGAGGTGCCGGTGCAGAGATGCGTTCGACACAAGGAGAGGAATGTCATGCAGCATCTCCCCGAGCGCGACCGGCCGCCGATCAAGGCCCAGCTCCGCCGGGCGTGGGCGGAGACCGACTATCAGCGGGCGCTCGAGCAGCTGCGCCGACTCGCGGACGAGCTCGAGCGCACCCATCCCGGCGCCGCCGGCTCGCTGCGCGAGGGGATGGAGGAGACGTTGACGGTGATCCGCCTCGGGATCAAGGGCCGGCTCAAGCGAACGCTGGAGTCGACCAATCCGGCCGAATCGATGATCGACTGCGTCCGCACGACCCAGCGCAACGTGAAGAACTGGTCCTCCGGCGAGATGGGGCTGCGGTGGACGGCCGCCGGGATGCTCGAAGCCGAGAAGCAGTTCCGCAAGGTGATCGGCTACACCCAGCTCCCGCAACTCGCGGTCGCGATCGAGCGACGACTCCACCTTCAACAGCCCAACACCGCCACGACCCAGGAGGCCGCGATCGCAGTCACTATGTAACGATCACACCCGGACCGCCGTCACCGAAGTTCCACGGCGAACGGGGCAACTGCGGCGACGGGCGGTGGTCGAGCCTGTCTGGTTCCGTAACCGCGCGGGTGCCTACTGGCTGCGCGACACGCGACCGGCGCCACAGCACAGCATGCCTGCGGACTTGGGGCGAGCAATGTGCTCACCCCGGGCCGGAATCGAGCCGCCGTCGCCCGGCGAAAGGGCCGCGGCCGTAGTCTCGCGCCGAAACCTGCCTGCTTGTACGGATGACGGGACGATGCTCGCCCTCTACAAGGTGCGAACCAGTTGCGCACCTGCGGTGATCTGAAGTGAGTGATCGGATGCTGGTGTTCGCGAGTTCTGATGATGCCTGTACGCCTTTCCCCGCGTGTGTTTGATCGGAGGTGATTGATGTCGATCGTGTCTCTTGCTCGTCCGACGAGGGATTGCGTCCCGCGTTTGCTGGATCTAGATGCCGAGCGGGCCAGCTACCGCGTCAGCGTTCCGGAGCGGTTCAACGCCGTTCTGAACATCGTCGACAGCTGGGCATCGGAAGACCCGAACGCACTCGCACTGTTGTCAGTAGACGGCGCAGGCGACGTCGTTGCCGCGGAGTCTGCCGCCGATTTGGCACGCGCCTCTCGCGTGGCGGCGCGGGTGCTGTTGGACGTCGGTGTTGGCAAAGGCGACCACGTGTTCGTGATGCTGCCCCGGATCCCCGAGTGGTACGGGGCACTGCTTGGCGCGATGCGGATCGGTGCGATTCCGATGCCCGGGCCAAATCTGTTGACACCGAAGGACATTGCGTACCGCTTCGATCAGACCGGCGCCACCGCAGCGATCACAGATAAGGCGGGCGCAGCGAAGGTGGACGTCGCGGTGCCCGGTCTTGGGACCCGCCTCTGCACCGGAGGCGCGCCCGACGGATGGCTGTCGTTCGATGAGCGGTGCCGGACGATCGGAGATGGCGAGACGCCCAGCGACCCGACACATCGTGATGATCCGTTGCTGCTGTATTTCACGAGCGGCACAGTCGCGTACCCAAAGATTGTCCAGCACGCTCACTCGTACGCGCTCGGGCACATCGGAACGGCACGCTTCTGGCAGGACCTGCGGCCTGGTGACCTGCATTGGACGGTCACCGACACCGGCTGGGCCAAAGCGGCATGGGGTGGGCTGTTTGGACAGATGCACGAGCGCGCGGCGATCCTCAACGTCGCGCTTGGCCGCCCCGAACCGGAGACGATCTTCGGCATCCTCGCCCGCCATCGCGTGACGTCGTTCTGCGCACCCCCGACGCTCTACCGTCGACTCATCCACGCGGATTTCTCCACCTACGACCTCTCAGCACTCCGGCATTGCACAAGCGCAGGAGAGCCCCTGAACCCGGAGGTCATCCGAGAGTGGCAACAGGCAACAGGTGGACTAACCATCTACGACGGCTACGGCCAGACGGAGACGACGTGTCTCGTCGCCAACTACCGAGCGATGGACGTTCGGCCAGGGTCGATGGGCCGTCCGGTCCCCGGCTACGAGGTGACGATCGTCGACGACGACGGCCACTCAGTCAAAGCTGGAGAAGTCGGCAATATCGTCGTCCGCTGCGAACCCGAGCGCCCAGTCGGCCTCTTTCCCGGCTATCACCACGACCCAGAGGCCACTTCGGGCTCGTTCCGAGGGCCGTTCTATTTCACGGGTGACAAGGCTGCAACGGACGAAGATGGTTACTTCTGGTTTGAGGGCCGCGACGATGACGTGATCACTTCCAGCGCGTATCGCATCGGCCCGTTTGAGGTCGAGAGCGTGCTGGTCGAGCACCCAGCCGTGGTCGAAGCAGCCGTCGTCGGCAAAGATGATCCGGAGCGTACGCAGATCGTCACAGCGTTCTGCATTCTGGCCGCTGGCTACGAAGAATCACCGGAGCTGGCGCGGGAGCTGCAGGACTTCGTCAAACATGGCACGGCTCCCTACAAATATCCCCGCGAGATCCACTTCGTCCAGGAACTACCGAAGACCATCAGCGGCAAGATCCGGCGCTCGGAACTGCGCGTGGAACTGAGCACCGAAGCGGTCGACTAGCTGGATGTAAGCCCCGGTTCCCGCTCGGGTCGGTGCACCCTGAAGAGACAAGCGTCGGTATCAGAATCGGCATGCTTCCTGCTCAGATTCCCGACCGCCAACAACATCCTTCGCTGGTACGGGACGGCTCACCACTCGGGGAGGATCAGCCTCCGTGTTTCTCGATCGGGCTGGTCGGGCCGATCGGGCCGCGTTCCGTCTGAGGAGGTCCTGCATGAGTTCGCCGTTCCCGCGACGGCAGCAAGGTCGCCGTCCGCCGTGGCCGCTTTATCCCCGTTTGCGCGTTGCAGTCACGAGAGCAAGGCTTCCCCTTTTCACATGCAACGCGCCAGTCGAGCCGGAAGGTCCCTGCGCTCCCGTCGCGTGAAGGCGGATCCATCCACGTCGAGCAGCACGCGGTATCGGGTTCAGGACCCGAATGGGACGCGAACGGTCCTTTCGATGTGGCGTGTGTGTCCTGCGCGTCTACGACGTCGGTAAGCCGGGGAGTCTTGCGTCATGTTGACACGGGTAGCAATCGCCTTTTTCACGGGCGATCCAGGCTGTTTACCCCGGTCTCGAAAACCGGTATGGGCGGTTCCGTCCATCGAGGGTTCGAATCCCTCCCAGACACCTCCCAGACACCTCCCAGACACCTCCCTCTCCGCTCGTACGAGGGGTGGTGGGTCCAGATCCAATTCGGAGACCTACTGCCCGACTGAGCCCATCAACCCCGCCTACGCAGGTAGTCGGACACCGTCTGCCCCGGCCATGGCGGGGCGATCAATGCGGCTGGCAGCCGATGTGTCCACTCGGGTTGTCGGGGTCGGCTGTTGGGCGTAGAGTCCGCATCGACCAGGAATTTCTCTCTGGGGCGTGTTGGAATGGCTGTTGAGTTGGCGACGATCTGGCTCGTTGATCTGGTTGGGTCGACCCGGATGGCGACGTCTGTCGGGCCGGTGCGAGCGGATGAGCTGCACAACGAGTACCTCGCGCTGTTGCGCGAAGCGATCGAGGCGTCGGGCGGCAAGGAATTCAAGAACACCGGCGATGGCTTGTTCGTGGCGTTTTCGTCGGCGTCGGCTGCAGTGAGTTGCGCTGCGTTGACACAGCAGTTGTTCGAGCGCCGCTATCGCGGCGCCGAGCAGCAGCTCCACGTGCGGATCGGGTTGGGCACGGGCGAGGCGACGGTCAAAGACGGGGACTACTTCGGGATGCCGTCGATCGAGGCGGCGCGGTTGTGCGACAAGGCGCCGGCTGACGGGATCCTGGTGTCGGCGACAACGAAGCTGCTCGCGGGGCGGGTGGACGGCGCTCGGTTCGAATCGGTAGGGGAGCTGGAGCTGAAGGGGATCCCGGAGCCGATGGAGGCGTTTGCGGTGTTGTGGGAGCCGCTCGATCCGGAGCGGGCCGGGGCCGAGGTGGGTCGCTGGCCGCTGCCCGAGGCGCTGGGGCCTGTGTTGAGGGTCCCGTATGTGGGCCGCGTGACCGAGCGGGGGCTGCTTGATCACGTGCGCAATGAGGCGCGGTCTGGGGTTCGTCGGGTTGTCTTGGTCTCGGGTGAGCCGGGGATCGGGAAGACGAGGTTGGCGTCGTATGCGGCGCTCGGCGCGAATGCCGACGGCTTCGCGGTGTGCTGGGGTGCGTGCTCCGAGGATCTGGCGGCGCCGTATGAGCCTTGGATAGAGGTGTGTTCGCAGCTGATCGAGCACATTCCGGATGAGATGCTGGCTCAGTATCTCGAGCAGTCGGGCGGCGAGATCGGGCGGGTCGCGGGGAACCTAAGGCGGCGGGAGTCCGGCGTGCCCGCGCCGCAGCGTTCTGATCCCGAGACCGAGCGATTCCTGCTGTTCAAGGCGGTCGCCGACTTGCTGCGCGCGGTGGCCGGGTCGATGCCGCTGTTTGTGGTCCTCGACGACTTTCATTGGGCGGATGGTCAGTCCGCAGCGCTGCTCAAACACGTCGCGCGGACGGTGGAGCACGGCGCGTTGCAGATCCTGGTCACCTACCGGGACTCGGATCTGACCAAGGACCATCCGTTGACGGGCGTGCTCGCGGACCTGCGACGATTCGACGGCATCGAGCGGATCTCTCTGACCGGCCTCGGCGCGGACGAGATCGCGGAGTTGATGGCGGCTGCGGCCGGTCACGATCTCCATCAAGAGGGATTGGCGCTCGCGGGCGAGTTGGCGAGCGAGACCGGCGGAAACCCGTTCTTCGTCGGGGAGATCCTGCGCCACCTGAACGAGGCCGGCGCGATTGTGTTCGACGAGGCGGCCGGCCGTTGGCGTGTGGACCGTTCTGCACTCTCGACCCTGCCCGAGAGTGTGCGCGAGGTGATCGAGCGGCGGATCGACCGGCTTGACGGCGGGCGCGAGGTGCTGACCGTCGCTGCGGTGATCGGTCGGTCATTTGACGTTGCGCTCCTGGTCGAGCTTGTCGAGACGAGCGAAGCACGGTTGCTCGATCTGCTCGAGGCGGCTGTCGGTGCCTCGCTCCTGCGCGAATCTGCCGAGCAGGTCGGGAGGTTCACGTTCGCGCACGCACTAATCAACCAGACCCTGTACCAAGGGCTCGGGAAGACACGTCGGGCGCGGGTGCATCGCCGGATCGCCGAAGCGCTCGAGGAGCAGCTCGCAGGTGACCCCGGGGCAAGGATCGGCGAGCTCGCGCAGCACTGGGCCGAAGCCACCACCGCCGTCGATCTCGACAAGGCCGTGACCTACGCGAAGTTGGCGGGTGAGCGCGCCCTGGCCGAGCTTGCACCCGACGAAGCCGCGCAGTGGTACGGCCGCGGGCTCGAACTGCTCGGCGACCATGACGATCCTGTCATTCGCTGCGATCTGCTGATCGGGCTCGGAGAAGCGCAACGGCACACCGGCGCTGCCGAATATCGCCAGACGCTGCTCGACGCCGCCCGAATCGCTTCAGAGCTCGCCGACGGCGACCGGGCAGCGCGCGCGGCGCTGGCCAACAGCCGCGGCCAAGTTAGCGCCTACGGTGAGGTCGATCAGGAGCGGGTGGCGGCGATCGAGCGGGCGCTGGAGCTCGACGACGATCCCGACCGCCGTGCCAGGCTGCTGTCGCTGGAGGCGACAGAGCTGATCTTCGAGCATGATCACCGCCACCGCAGAGAGCTTGCAGAGCAGGCGCTGGCACTCGCCCGCGAGCTCGGCAAGCCGCGCACAGCAGCCCGCGTACTAATCGACTGGTTCCGAGCCTTCCAGGCACCTGACGGGCTCGAGCGGCGCCGTGCGCACCTGCAGGAGCTGACAGCAGCGGTTCAGGCGGCCGACGATCCCGCACTCGAATTCTGGGCTGCGTCCGTGGAAAGGGTCGCGATGATCGAATCTGCTGAGCTCGAGCGTGCTGAGACGGCGATGCAGCGCATGGTCGAGATCGCCGAGAGGCTCGGCGAACCCACGATGCGCTGGCAGGCGGCCCTCAGCGGGACTGCGGGGATGGCGATCCTGCGCGGTGAGCTTGCCGAGGGCGAGCGCTCGGCGGAGCGGGCGCTGCAGCTCGGCGAGGAGGCCGGAGAGCCCGACCGGTTCATGATCTCCGGCACGCAGCTCATCTTCCTCCGCGTCCTGCAGGGCCGCTGTGACGAGGTCGTTGTACTGCTCGAGCAGGGCGTCGAGGCAAACCCGCTGATACCGGGGTGGAGGGCGGCGCTGGCGGTGACCCTGTGTTGGCTGGGTCGGCGCGACGAGGCGGCCGCGATCGTCGCCGAGGCGGCGCGCGACCGTTTCGCGCACGTGCCGTGGGAGTTAGCGCGACTGACCGCCCTGGTGCTGTACGCCGACGCCGCCGCGCAAGCCGGCGTGACCGATGCCGCGGAAATCCTCTACGACCTGATCGAGCCGTGGGCCGATCAGGTTGCATGGAACGGGGCGACCGGATGCGGCCACGCGCGGACCTACCTGGGATTGCTTGCGGCCGCGCTCGGCCGCGACGAGCAGGCCGACGAGCACTTCGCGCTGGCGATCGAAATCCAGGAACGCGAGGGAATGCTCGTGTGGGCGGGGCGCGCACACCTCGGTTGGGCGGAGGCGCTCGCTGCGCGCGGCGAGCGCGAGCGCGCGCACGAACACGCGGCCATCGCGCTCGAGCTCTCTCGCACGCGCGGCTACGGCCTGCTCGAGCCACGCGCGGCCGCGATCCTCGAGGCCGCGTCCCGGGTCGGCTGAGAGCTCCCGAAAAGGGCGCCTGTCATAAGGACGACCTGAACCCAGACACCTCCCTCTCCGCTCGTCGCGGGTGCACGCCCCGGACAGCGCGGTCGCTGCTGCGATTCACCCGGATGTAGTCTCTGACTGTGGATACTCGTGCCGCGCAGCGGCGCGGAGCGTTCTCGGGGGCCATGCTCCAACGCCGACCAACGATCGGCGTCATCTGGGGCATCCTGGCCATCCTGGTTGTGCTCTACGCTGCGCACCAGGACCTTGGTCTCGGCGGCAGAAGCGGGGATCAGCTCTTCGATCGTTGGGTCAACGACGGTCTCTTGTGGGCGGCCTCGATCGCCTGCCTGGTCGGGGCGCTGCGCGCCAGCCGCAGCCGGACGGCATGGATCCTGCTCGCGCTCGCACTTGCCAGTTGGGCCACCGGGGACACGATCTGGAGCCTTCGCTTCCTCGATGCGAAATCGCCGCCGCTGACAAGCATCTCCGACGTCTTCTGGCTGGCGTGGTACCCGCTGGTCATGGTGGCGCTGGCGCTCCTGGTCCGTGATCGCGTCGCCGGCTTCGAGCTGCACCGCTGGATAGACGGCGTCGTGGTTGTACTGCTTGTGGTGACGCCCTGGGTGGCGCTCGTCCTGCAGCCCGTCGCTGAGCACTCGACCGCGTCAGCGCTGTCGGGTGCGCTCGACGTCGCCTACCCGCTGGGCGATGCCGTGCTGGTTGGGGCGGCGCTCGGGGTCTTCGCGCTGATGGGCTGGCGTCCCGGAAGGATGTGGTTGGCGCTTGGAATCGCGCTCACGGTGATGGGAGTCGCCGACGCGATCTATTCGGCGCAGGCTCTGAGCGCAGCGGATCACCGAGATGTCTTCGACGCCGCATGGGCGGCGGCTGCGCTTCTCATCGCGTACGCGGCGTGGCAGCCGCATCCCGGCAGGCTGGAGCGCCGCGTCGTGGTCGGTTGGGCGGCAATCGCGTTGCCGCTCGCGGCGCAGGTGCTGGCGGCTTCGATCCAGGTCTACGGCTTCTTCCACGAGATCCCGCGCAGTGAGCGCGCCCTGACCGTCGTCGTGCTGATCATCGCCACCGTGCAGATCGTCATCACCAGACCCCGGTCGAAATCAGACACCGCGCAGCGCCGCGACGCTCGCTGAACGCATCATCCGCCCAACGGCGCGAACGGGATCGCCGGAAGATTCTGGACCGGCGCCGCAAAGCGGTTGTAGAAGACCACTGTCTGGGGCGCCTCGCAAAGGAAGTAGCCCGGCACGTAGTAGCCGGTGGTGGCGAAGTCCATGCGGCCATCGCCGTCGAAGTCGGCCACGGCAATTCGCGCCGCCGAGGTGTCGGACACCCGCGTGCGACTGAGCGTCGGGCCAGCTGGATCGGTGAGCTTGTAGTGGACGACGCCCTGGTGTGGCTCCGGCCCGCGCAGCGCGACCAGGAATTCGTCATCGCCGTCGCCGTCGAAGTCAAAGCAGACGACGTGATGGGCCGGACCCTCGCCCGACTCGTTCGGCTCCCCGAAGGTCTCCACCACCGTGCGCCGCCAGCGGCCACCTGTCACGCCCGATCCCGACGCGCGGGTGTACAGCGCGAGCGTGTTGCCGTGAAACGGCTCGACAGCGGCGATGAAGGCGTGCGGGTCGTCTCCGAGGCGGCCAACGGCGAGGTTGCCGCTGCCGCGGTAGCCGGTGCGATGTTGCTCTGTGGTCTCGCCGGACGTGAGGTTCACCGCGCGCCACGCGTCGTGCTGATCTACACCGAACCAGGTGATGCCCTCCTCGCTGGCGAGCAGGGCGGCATGACGCCCGGGAGGCGACGGAGGGCCAAAGTCGTCCAGGGCGACCGCATGGATCACCCGGAAGGTCGAGTCGTCGAGCAGCTCGGACTCCCACTCCGCCGCGCCGAGGACGTCTTGCGGTCGCCGGTAGAGCATCACGCGGATTGGCGCGTGCAGCGCCGCCTGACCCGAGCGCGGGCCGACGACCGGCAGCGCGAGTACTTCCAGGCGCTCCGAGCCGGTGAAGGTGTCGGCCCGCAGGCGGTGCGTCGAGCCTAGCTGGCCGATGAAGCGGACCTCCCACTCTTCCTCGCCGTCAAACGTGCCCGGGTTTCGCAGCCAGGAGATGGTCCCGTCAGCCGGCGTTGCGTCGAACATCGTTCGGGCGTAGTCGTGGCACACGATCAGGTCGCGCCGTCCATCTCCGGCAACGTCGGCCTGGTCGAGTGCCACCGGACGCGTGAGCGTGCGGATTGGATGCCTGGCCCAGCCTGGGTTCTCGTACCAGACGAGGTGGCCTTCGGCAAGGCCCGAGGTCACGAGGTCCGGGCGACCATCGCCGTTCACGTCGACGGCCTGGATCCAGTAGCCGTCCGCGAGGTCCGCTTCTACCAGTTCCGGCTCGAAGCGAGGCTCAGCGCTCACAGGCCCGCGACCTCATGCAGGTACTTGCGCGCCTTCAACGCGTACGTCAGTGGATGGGCCTTGCGCGGGTCCTGCTCAGCCTCGACGATCAGCCAGCCTTCGTAGTCCGCGTCAGCCAAGGTGCGAAGGATCGGCTGGAAATCGATGTCTCCGTCGCCCGGGACCGTGAACACTCCCTCGCTGACCGCGTCCAGGAACGGCAGCCCGCGGCGATCGCAAGCCTCCATCACCGCACGCCGGATGTCCTTGAGGTGCACGTGCTTGATGCGCTGCGCGTGGGCACGAGCCAGCTCCAGGGGATCATCGCCGGACCAGTAGAGATGACCGGTGTCGAACAGCAGGTGCACGTGACGGGGATCGGTGTCGGCCATCAGCCGGTCGACCTCGGCTCGGGTCTGCACTCCCGTCCCCACGTGATGGTGGTAACACAGCCGCATCCCGTCCTCGGTGGCGATCTCGCCCAGGGAGTTCAAGCCCTCGACCATTCGCTGCCACTGCTCGGTGTCGAACACGGGCTTGTTGGGCTTCAACGCCACGGGCTGCTGGTGCACAGCATGGCCGAGCTCCGCGAGCACGACGTCGGTGCCTCCCATCGTGGCGATGAACTCCATCCGCCGCCTGAACCCCTCTACGGTCTGGCGCTCCATCTCGTTGACGGTGAAGTACGTGCTGTGCCACGGCTCGGAGACGCGCAGACCGCGCAACTCCAGCGCGTCGCGCAGCTCCTCCGGATCGGTCGGGAACTTGTGGCCGACGCTGCAGCCCTGATAGCCGGCGAGCGCCATTTCGCTGATGCACTGCTCGAAGCCGATCTCGTCGCCGAGCGTGGGCAGGTCGTCGTTTGTCCAGCCGGTCGGCGTGATACCGAGCAGGATCTTGCCGGGCGCGAACACCTCAGGCGCTGGCCAGGATCGCGTTCGCGGACTTGAGCGCGAACGCCACGGCCGTCAGCGTCGGGTTGCTCGCCTGCGCCCGCGGGATCAGTCCGTTGCCGCCGAGATATAGGTTGTCCACGCCCCAGAACTTGGAGTCCGTGTCGACGACGCTCGTCTCGGGGTTGTCGCCCATCCGCGTTGTGCCCGCAAAGTGAAGCGGCAGCCCGGGCGCCACGAACTGTGGCTCGGAGCCGGGAAGAAAGCCGCCGAGCGCGCCTGCTGCTCGCAGCAGGTCCTTCATCATCAGGTGCTGCCGGTGGCGCTCCTCGTCGGTGAGCGTGAACTCGAAGCACGGCTGGGCCATGCCGAAGATGTCGTGGTGGATATCGGAGAACAGGACCCGGTTCTCCGCCCGCGGTTCGACCATCCCGAACCAGCGCAGGTCCACGATTAGGCGCGTATCGATATTCGGCGGCATGTCGCCGTAGTGGAAGGCGTCCCGGTGTATCTGGCAGTGCCATGGACGACCCTCGGAGACGGGGATCCAGCAGTTCGGCTCCGGATCGCCGGGCGGGATCGGGACCGGATCGCTTGGCTTGGAGCTGCGGTGCTCGCGAACGCGCTGCGCGAAGCGCTCGTCGCGCGCCATTTCCCGCAGGCGGTACGCCGGCAGCACGATCTGGCAGAAAGCCACGGGCTGCTCGTTGAGGTAGCGGCCGAGCGCCGGTGGGTGGAGGCCGGACACGTGGAGGAGCTGCGGCGTGCCGATCGCGTTGCAGGCGACGACGAACGTCTCCGCCTCGACTCGCAGCATCTGCGAGCGGGTGAGGTCCTCCACCTCCGCGTACTCGATGCGAGTGTTGTCCGCGCTCAGCACGAGGCGCCGGCAGATGTGCTCCGCTCGGAGATCGAAGCGCCCCTCGGCGTCGTCCTCGGCCAGCGGGCCAAGGACGGTGTCAGTGCCGCTCCAAATCACGTAACGCGGGTCGTCCTCGCGGCGCCTGACCGCGAGCGGAAGGTTCTGGACGTGGTAGGGCTCGGCGAGCTCCGAATACTCCTCGCGCAGTGCGTCCCGCACCAGCTGGTGGCGGATCGAGTGCTCGAAGACGTCGGTTCGCGTGCACAGGAGCCGCTCCCCCTCGCTGTACAGGCGCTCCCACTCGTCTTCGGCGAGCAGGTCCGAGCGCTCGAGCGTCGGATGGTGGCGCGGCGTTGCGCACGTCCAGTGAGTCGCCATCCCGCCCACCGCGTAGGTCACCGCGGCGGCATCGAGATTCCGGTAGGGATTCTGCTCGGGGTTCTGGTTGTTGTGGACGAAGCCCTGGTACTTGTCGAAGTCGACCTGGAAGGCGGCCGGATCCAGAGTCACGACGGGCTGATTGTTGGACGGCACCGAGACGAGCGTCAGATGTCCGCGGATCACGGACGCGAACAGGTCGAGGTTTCGCTGGTACAGCGCAGAGTTCTTCAGGTGGGCGCCGCGGCGGGGGGACAGCTGCGCCCCGGAGTCGACCATCAGCACCCGGCGCCCCGCGTCGATGAGCCGGCGGGCGAAAGTTGCGCCAATCGGTCCCGAGCCCGCGACGAACGCATCGACGCTGACGGTCTGCGCAGAGGAGCTCATAGCCGTGTCACCGCCCGATGAGCCGCGGTAATCATTCCGCCTCCCCCGTCCGGGCCGGCGCGTATCGGGCGGGCGAGAACGCCTGCCCTGCGGACAGCGTCGAGGCGGTGTTGACGAGCGCGAGATGGCTGAAGGCCTGCGGGAAATTCCCGAGCTGGCGCTTCGTCACCGGGTCGTACTCCTCGGCCAGCAGCCCGACGTCATTGGCAAGGTCCAGGAGCCGCTCGAACAGCTTGCGCGCGTCGTCGACGCGGCCGATCATCGCCAAGGCGTCGACCAGCCAGAACGAGCACGGGAGGAACGCTCCCTCGGTGCCCGAGAGGCCGTCCACGGAGCCCGATTCGGTCGAGTAGCGGTAGACGAAGCCGTCGCGGGTGAGCTCGCGCTCGATTGCCTCGACGGTGCCGATCACGCGCTCGTCGTCGGGCGGCAGGAACCCTACGGCCGGAATCAGCAGCGCGCTGGCATCCAGTTCCTCGGAGCCGTAGTACTGGGTGAACGTCCGGCGCTTGGGGTCGTAGCCCTCGCGGCACACCTCCTCGTGGATCTCTCGCCGGAGCGCACGCCACCTCGTAACGGCGCCGCCCTGCCCACCGAAATCCTCGGCTCCGTGGATGCCGCGGTCGAATGCGACCCATGCCATCACCCGCGAGTAGGTGAAGTGCCGGCGCGGTCCGCGCACCTCCCAGATTCCCTCATCGGGCTCACGCCATTTCTTCTCCACGTAGTCCAAAACGGGTACGACCGCGGCGGCGAACAGCTCGGGCCGGTCCATGCGACCCTCCTTCGCCCACCTGTAGTGGGCGGCGTCCATCGTCTCACCGTAGATGTCGAGCTGGAACTGGTCCGCGGCAGCATTCCCAACGCGCACCGGAGACGAGCCTTCGTAGCCCGGCAGCCACGGCAGCGACTGCTCGGGCAGCCAGCGCTGGCCGTCGATCCCGTACATGATGCTGCCCTGCTCGGGAGGGCCCGAGACCGCCCGCAGCAGCCACTCCGTGTACTGCTTCTGCTCTTCGACGTAGCCGCCGATCTCCATCGCATGCATCACCAGCGCCGCGTCGCGGATCCAGCAGAACCTGTAGTCCCAGTTGCGCTCGCCTCCGATCTCCTCCGGCAGCGAAGTCGTCGGTGCCGCGACCACGGCGCCGGTGGGACGGTAGGTGAGCGCTTTCAAGGTGATCAACGAGTTCAGGACCAGATCGCGCCACTCCCCGTCGTATTCACAGCGGCCCGACCACTCGCGCCACCACGCTTCGGTGTGCGCGAGCGCCATCAGCGCATCCAGCGGCAGCGGCTCGTCCTCGAACGAGCTCTGCCAGGCGAGCGTGAACGGCACCTTTTCTCCCTCGCGGACGAGGAAATCCGCGGACAGCGCCAAATTCGGGAAATCGAAGTCCACCGCCTGAGGGCTATGCAGGTACAGCGCGTTCGGGCCGGTATAAGCGACCGCGCCGCCGGCGATCGGAAGCAGCCACGGTGCTGTGAACCCGTATTCGAAGCGGGGCACGAACCGCATCCGCATCGCTACCGAGCCGGAGATCCCCTCGACGATGCGCACAACGGTCGGTGCCGCCTCTCGGATCGGCATCAGGTCGATCAGGCGGGCGGTGCCCTGCTCGGTTTCGAACGTCGTCTCGAGCACCAGCGTGCCGGGCCGGTAGCTGCGGGACGTGTGCAGGACTTTGGCCGCCGGACTGATCGACCAGCATCCGTGCCGTTCCTCTCCCAGCAGCGACGTGAACGCAGCGCCGGAGTCAAACCGGGGCAGGCATAGCCAGTCGATCGTTCCCGCGCGGTCCACGAGCGCCGCCGTGTGAAGGTCGCCAATCAGTGCATGGTCTTCGATTCGCATCTGCAGAGCCTCTTGCACTCCGCCGCAATCGGACGCGCGGCCGGATCCTTAGTGGTCCCCTTGGTCCAGGGCTACTGTCAGGCATTACCCTGGGCGCCAGTCGATCAGTCTAAGCGCGCCGTCAAGAAGCGCGCCCGACGGCTGTAGGCGTGTGATGCCGCGCTTCGCTGTCAGCATGTGATGCGTGCCTGAGCGAATCATTCGGGCCGCTCGGCAGAGCGACGCTGCGGCGATCGTCGAGTTGCTGGCGGAGCTCGGCTTCCCGACGACCGCCCCCGAGGCGGAGCTGCGGCTGCGACGCTCGCTCTCAGGCGATCACGGCGGCGTCCTGGTCTTGGAGATCGAGGGCCGTGTCGTGGGGCTCGCGAGCTATCAGCTGTTCTCGCTGATCTACCGCTCCCAGCCTCAGTGCCGCATCACTGCCCTTGTCGTCCTCAGCGAGGTTCGCCGACGCGGCCTTGCGCGCGCGCTGGTCGGGGCGATCGAGGCGCGAGCGCGCGAGGCCGGCTGCTTTCGGCTGGAGCTGACGACGCGGCCCGGGCGGTCTGGCGCGCTGCCTTTCTACAGCGCGCTCGGGTTCGAGGAACGGCCCCACCGCCTCGTCAAGCACCTGGATTAGCTGGATGTATTTACGGCGCCGGACAGCTCTGTGCGTATGCGCAGTCGTTGAATGACTGACCGTCGGATGCAAGCGCCGACGGGGTCGCCTCGTTGACCACTCCCGGCGAGAGCACGATCTCCGTCGGGTTGCCCGCGGCGATCGTGTGCGTTCCGCTCCCGTCGGTGTACGTGGACGTCCGGCCGAAGTGCACGGTGCCGACATTCGCCAACAGCGTCTGCGCGACAGCCAGCGTCGGCGCCTCGAGGATCCACTCGGCCGACGAGTTCGTGGAGCTGTAGGAGACGCTCTTCGAGAAGCTCCACTTGCTGCCGTCGGTCATCGAGATCGACCACGTGCTCGTGCCCGTCTGGCCGATCGAGACTTTGATCTGGTCACCGGGCGTCATGGTGCAGTTCGCGTCGCCGCTACAACCCGTCAGCTGTACCTCGGAGTTCGGGAGCAGCTCGTACCAGGCGTAGTACTGCGGCCCGAGGATCGGGTTGCTCGGCAGCGAGTCCTCCGCGACTCCGGCCTGGATCAAGTCTTTCGACGAGTAGCCGCCGACACCCGCCCAAGTGGCGGCGAAACCAGGCGGCACTAGCCCGGCCGTGGGGACGACGAAGGTTGAGTTGACGGCGGTCACCCCAGCGGCGCTTGGCGTCACGGCATACCCTGACCAGTTGAGGCTGTCGACCGTCCCTCCGTGCAGCGGCAGTTGCTTGGTCGGATACTTGCGGACCAGAATCCCGACCCCGTGCCTGGCCTGCGCGTCGGTGGTCTTGGTCTGCGCGGCTGCTGGCAGCACCGCGCCCGCTACCGCAATCGCGGCGATCAGCATCAAGCGTCGCATCGTCTATCTCCCTGCCGAGGTCTGGACGGACCGCCCAAACTTTACGTCAGGACGGGCGGCCGCCGCGCCGGTTGGCGTGCGGTACGGGTTGACGGGCGCGCAGGACCAGCGCGCGCCTTTCCGTGAGGCTGAAGCGCCAGCGATATCAGAGCGCGGTCGCGGGCGCGTGCAAAGGCGCGGCGCCGAAATCGGACCTCTCTGTCTGCCTGTCCGTCTCTGACGGCGGCGAGCAGAGCATCCCAGCGGGCGAGGGCGACTGCCGCATCCGGCTCGTCCGCCACGCGGCGGCACAAGTCGATCGCGCACGGCTGGTCATGGCTCGGAGCGTTGCAACCACGACCGGAGGGACAGCATGGGCGCACACCCTCGGGCTACCCGCTCCGGGCCCCCCTCATCTGTACCAGCCCAGGGCCCCCTCATCTGTACCAGCCCAGAGAGAGGACGCGCGCGGTTCGGGAGCCTTGGACTGGGTACGACCCTGGACATGGCACAACAGCTCAACGTCGCAGATCTCCGAATCTCCTCCCCGGCATTTGACGCGCACAGCCGGATCCCCGAACGCCACACGGCTGACGGCGAGGATGTCTCCCCGCCGGTCGCGTGGTCAGGCGTCCCCGACGGCACCAAGGCTTTTGCGGTCGTGGTGCACGATCCTGACGCGCCGCTGGTGGACGGCTTCACGCACTGGGTCGCATATGGCATTCCTGGCGATGCGAGCGGCCTTCCCGAGGGCGGTGGCGATGCCGTCTCCGGGACGAACTCGTTCGGCAACGCCGGCTACAGCGGACCGGCACCGCCCCCCGGGCACGGGCCGCATCACTACTACTTCTGGGTTTACGCCCTGGACGACGAACTGGATCTTGCGCCTGGGCTCGACCGGCGGGCGCTACTCGAGCGGATCGAGGATCACGTGATCGAGCAGGCGCGCATGATCGGCATCTACGAGCATTAACCTCGGGAGCACACCCCTGGCGGGTAATGTCTAGGCAATGAGCACGGCCGACGAGTCTCCGTCTCAGCTGATCGACGCGAGGATCAAGGAATTGGGCGACTGGCGAGGCGAGAAGCTCTCAAGGCTTCGCGCCCTGATCAAGAACGCCGAGCCCGAGATGGTCGAGGAGTGGAAGTGGAGAAAGCCCACTAACCCAGGCGTTCCGGTGTGGTCTCACGACGGCCCGATCTGTACCGGCGAGACATACAAGAACGTCGTCAAGCTCACGTTCTTCAAGGGAGCCTCGCTCGAGGATCCCGCCGGGATCTTCAACTCGAGCCTCGAGGGCAACGTGCGGCGCGCGATCGATTTCCACGAGGATGACGAAATCGATGAGCAGGCGTTCGTGGCCCTCATTCGCGCGGCTGTCACCTTGAACCAGTCGTCGTCTCGCTAGCCCTCGCGCACTGAGCGCTGCCCGGAGACCAACAGCCGAGTCGATGTCGGATTCCTAGCTCTCTCATCTTCCTCTCATACACAGAGAGGTAATAAGGGCGGCGTGGCGACCGTCGATGTCGAGGTCCTCGCCGATTCCGATCGTGCCCTGGCGCGCGCGCGTGAGCACCTGGTCTCTCTTCAGAGCCCGGAGGGATGGTGGAAGGGTGAGCTCGAGACGAACGTGACGATGGATGCCGAGGACCTCTTGCTCCGAGAGTTCCTCGGCATCCGAGAGGTCGCGACGACCGCGCGCTCGGCGAACTGGATCCGCTCGCAGCAGCACGCCGACGGGTCGTGGAGCCAGTTCCATGGAGGCCCGGGGGACCTCTCGACGACGATCGAGGCGTACGTGGGGCTCCGCCTCGCCGGCGAGGACCCCGGCGCCGAGCACATGCGGGCCGCCGCCGCATTCGCTCGCGAGGCGGGAGGACTCGAGCAGGCGCGCGTGTTCACCCATATCTGGCTGGCACTGTTCGGAGCGTGGCCCTGGGAGCGCGTACCTGCGCTGCCGCCCGAGATGATGCTGCTGCCCTCCTGGGCGCCGCTTAACCCTTACGACTTCGCCTGCTGGGCACGACAGACGATCGTGGCGCTCGGCGTCGTTCTTTCCTACAAGCCAAGACGCGCCCTGCCGTTCGCGATCGACGAGCTGAGCGGGCCGCGCCCGTGGTCGCCGCCGCCCGCAGACTCGATCACCGGCCGCGGGCTCCTTGCGCTCGACCGGATCCTCCACGCCTACGAGCGCCGACCTGTCCGCAGGTTGCGAGAGCTGTCGCTATCCCGGGCGGAGCGGTGGATCGTCGATCGCCAGGAGACGGACGGATCATGGGGCGGGATCCAGCCGCCCTGGGTCTACTCGCTGATCGCGCTGCACCTGCGCGGCTACGCGCTCGAGCACCCGGTCATGCGACGCGGGCTCGAGGGGCTCGAGTCGTTCTCGATCGAGGAGGACGATGTGCGCCGTCTGGAGGCATGCCAGTCGCCTGTCTGGGACACCGCGCTCGCGCTCATCGCGCTGAGCGACAGCGGCCTGGCCGGCGACGATCCCACGATCATCCGGGCGGCGGACTGGCTGCTCGACCAGCAGATCCTCGCCCGCGGCGACTGGGCGATCAAGCGGCCGCGGCTGGATCCGGGCGGCTGGGCCTTCGAGTTCGCCAACGCAAACTACCCCGACGTCGACGACACCGCCGAGGTCGCGCTCGCGCTGCATCGCGTGGAGCACCCGGACGCCGAGCTTGTGCGGCAGGCGATCGAGCGTGGCGCGCGATGGGTGGAGGGCATGCAGAGCTCCGACGGTGGGTGGGGCGCGTTCGATGCAGACAACTGCCGCGCGCTCGTCCGGGATCTGCCGTTCTGTGACTTCGGCGAGGTGATCGATCCGCCGAGCGCCGACGTGACCGCACATGCGCTCGAGATGCTCGCCGTGCTCGGCCACGGCCGCGGCAGCGCGGCAACCCGCGGGCTTGAGTGGCTGAGTGACGCGCAGGAGGACGACGGCTCCTGGTTTGGCCGTTGGGGGGTCAACCACATCTACGGCACGGCCGCTGCGGTCCCGGCCTTGATCGAAGCCGGTGTGCCAGCGAGCGATGAACGGATCCGTCGGGCCGTCCGGTGGATCGAGGATCGCCAGAACGCTGACGGAGGATGGGGGGAGGACTGCCGCTCCTACGATGACCCGGCGTGGATCGGGCGCGGGGTCAGCACCGCCTCGCAGACCGCATGGGCGCTCCTGGCCCTGGATGCGGCCGGCGAGCGCTCGCCGGCGGTAAGCCGCGGGGTCGCCTGGCTGGTGGACACGCAGCGTCCCGACGGTACCTGGGACGAGCCCTACTTCAGCGGCACCGGGTTTCCGTCGGACTTCTTCATCAACTACCACCTCTATCGGCTCGTGTTCCCTGTCATGGCGCTTGGGCGGTGCGCGCGGTGAGCGCCCAGACGATGACCGTGGACCAGCTGCCGAGCCGCGATGCGGTCATGGCCCAGGCCAGGGATGAGAACTTCCCCGTCGCGCTCTGGCTCCTGGGTCCGCACACGCGGCGTCACCTCCAGGCCATTTACGGCTTCGCCCGGCTCGTTGACGACATCGGCGACGAGGTCGCGGGCGACAGGCTCGCGCTGCTCGACCAGATAGAGCACGAGCTCGATGCCCCGGTCCATCCGGTGATGCGCACGCTGGCCGCAACCGTCAGCGAGTGTGGGCTTCCCCGTGAGCCTTTCCTGCGCCTGATCGAGGCGAACCGCCGCGACCAGGTCGTGACGCGCTACGACTCCTTGGAGGATCTACTCGAGTACTGCCAGCTCAGCGCGGCGCCGGTCGGCGAGCTCGTCCTGCACTTGTTCGGCGCTGCGACGCCGGTGCGGATCGCGCTCTCGGACAAGCTGTGCGCCGGCCTGCAGGTCATCGAGCACCTCCAGGACGTCGACGAGGATCGGGCACGCGGACGGGTGTACATCGGCGACTTCGACGCCATCTCGGGCGCCCGCGCCCTGCTGATCGAGGGCGCGCCCCTCGTGCGCCTTCTGCGCGGCCGAGCCAGGCTCGCCGTCGCGGGCTTCCTTGCGGGAGGCCGGGTTGCGCTCGACTCGCTACCGAGCGGCGCCGGCGCCCGGTGTGACCGGCGGTGGCGCTTCGCGAAGGCATATCTACGGGCGGTGAGCGGCCGGTGACGATGCCCGCACTCGAGCTCGAGCGCTCTTACCAAGCGTGCGAGGAGATCACCAAGCGCGAAGCCGCGAACTTCCACTACGGCATCCGGCTGCTCCCGCGCGACAAGCGCCAGGCGATGAGCGCCGTGTACGCGTTCGCCCGACGCATCGATGACATCGGCGATGACCCGGGCGAGCCATCGGCCAAGCTCGCCGCGCTCCAGGCCGAGCGATCGAACCTCGCGGCGGTCGCGGACGGAGCGATCGGACCCGGACCCAGGCGAAATGGCGGGGGCAACGGATGGTGCGGCAACCCCGTCGCAATCGCACTCGCCGACGCACGCGCGCGCTTCGATCTGCCACTGGAGGCGCTCGAGCTGCTGATCGAAGGCGTCGAGCTCGACGTTCGCGGAACGCGGTATGACACGTTCGACGAGCTGGTCGTGTACTGCCGTGATGTGGCGGGCTCGATCGGGCGCCTGTGCCTTGCGATCTTCACCGCAAATAATGGGGCCCGCCCCCCCAATGGTCACGCAAAGCTCGCGGACGATCTCGGCGTCGCGATGCAGCTCACGAACATCCTTCGAGATGTGCGCGAAGACTACGAGCAGGGTCGTGTGTACCTCCCCCTCGAGGACATGCGGCGCTTCGGGTGCTCCGCGCCGCCGGACCTGAGCGCGGAGCTGATCCGCTTCGAAGCCGCACGCGCCCGGGAATGGTTCGACCACGGGCTCGGCCTCATCGACGTGCTCGACGCTCGCAGCGCATCGTGCGTGCTTGCGATGACCGGCATCTACCGGCGGATCCTCGACCGGATCGCGCGCGAGCCAAGCGAGGTCCTGGAGCGGCGGATCTCGCTGCCGGCGTGGGAAAAGGCCTGGCTGGCTGCGCGGAGCCTGGCGGGGGTGCGGGGATGAAGCGGATCGTCGTGGTCGGCGGCGGTCTGGCGGGTATCGCCGCGGCGCTCGGCTGCGCGCGGGCCGACACCGCGGTGACGCTGCTCGAGTCTCGAGGCCGCCTCGGCGGCGCGGCGTACTCGTTCACGCGCGAGGGCGTCGTTGCCGACAACGGCCAGCACGTGTTTCTACGCTGCTGCACTGCATACCGGGAGCTGCTGGACCAAATCGACGCCGCCGACCTGGTGACGCTCCAGCGCCGCCTGTCGATCCCCGTGCTCGCTCCCGGCGGCAAGATGGCGTGGCTGCGTCGCTCAGGCCTTCCCGCGCCCCTGCATCTTGCGGGTTCGCTCGCGCGCTACCCGTTCCTCGGGCTCCGGCAGCGCGTCTCGCTGGCCCGGGCCATGCAGGCTCTGAAGGCCATCGACCCCGACGACCCTGTTGCCGATCGCCGGTCGTTCGGCGACTGGCTGTCCGAGCAGCGGCAGGACAGCGAAAGCGTCGAGACGATGTGGGAGCTGATCGCGCGCCCCACCCTCAACCTTCGCGCCGCTGACGCCTCCCTCGCTCAGGCCGCGTACGTGTTCCAGCAGGGGCTGCTGTCCGAGGCTCCCGCCGGGGATGTCGGCTACTCTCGCGTGCCGCTCGGCCAGATCCACGACGTGGCGGCGCACCGGGCGTTGACGCGCGCCGGAGTCAACGTCCGCCTGCGTGCCGGCGCGACCGCGATCCTGGCCGCCGCGGACGGCTTGCGCGTGGAGATCAGCGGCTCCCCCACGCTCGCCGCCGACGCCGTGATTCTCGCGGTGCCACACCTGCGCGCTGCGCGGCTGCTGCCACCCGAGAGCGGAGTCGATGGTGCCCGCCTCGCAGGACTTGGTACATCGCCGATCGTCAACCTGCACGTCGCATACGATCGCAACGTGCTCGGCCTTCCCTTTGCGGCAGGAGTGCGCACGCCGGTGCAGTGGGTCTTTGACCGCACCGAGACCGCGGGCCTCGCGCGCGGGCAGTTTCTCGCCGTCTCGCTCTCCGCGGCCGATGCCGAGCTCGAGCAGACGGGGGACGAGCTCCGCGACCGGTACCTGCCGGCACTCGCCGAGCTCCTGCCGGCAGCGCGCGATGCGCTCGTGAAGACGTTCTTCGTGACGCGCGAGCACGCTGCGACGTTTCGGGTGGAGCCCGGAGCCCGCGCGCTGCGCCCCGGCCCGCAGACCGCGATCCCTGGTCTGTTCCTGGCCGGCGCCTGGACCGACACGGGCTGGCCGGCGACGATGGAAGGCGCAGTGCGCAGCGGGCGCACGGCCGCACAGGCCGCGCTGTCGATGGCCGCCCGCGCTCCCCTACCCGCAGCGGCGGTGGTGGGATGACCCACACGCGACAGCCGAACTGGAGCGAGAGGTGACTCTCACTGTCCTTGCGCCCCTGTCCGTCGAGGCACGCGCCGTTCGAGCCGGCGCCCCGTGGGCGCGCGTGCAACGGATCGGTATGGGCCCGCGACGGGCGGCCCGCGGCGCCGACGTGCCGGAGGGCAGCGCGGTCTTGATCGCCGGTTTCTGCGGCGCGCTCGACCCCGCGCTCGAGCCGGGCGACATCGTGCTGGCAAGCGAGCTGCGCGGTCCCACCGGGACCACGCTCTGCCCCGACCCGGCCGTCCTCGCCGGGGTCCTGCGCCGAGCGGGGCTTCGCGTCAGGGTTGGGCCGATCGCCTCGAGCCAGCGCCTGGTCGTCCGCGAGCGCCGCCGCGCGCTGCAGCGAACTGGGTCGCTCGCGGTCGACATGGAGTCGGCGTGGCTCGCCCCGGTGACGCGAGCCCAGCCGCTCGTGACGCTGCGAGTCGTGCTGGATACGCACCGTCAGGAGCTGCATAATCCGCTGCGCACCGTGGCCGGCGCCGCGATCGCGTACCGCACGCTGCGCCGCGCGTCGGCGCTGGTCGAGGACTGGGCTCGCGCGCTCGGCCCGCGCGAGGTCGTGCTCGCGTCGCCGCGTGCCTCCTGCGCCGGCGTTGTCCGAGCGGTAGAGATCGTCGAGCGGGCGCTCGAGGCTCGCGGCGCGCCGATCTACGTGCGCAAGCAGATCGTCCACAACGCGCACGTCGTGGCCGACCTCGAGCAGCGCGGAGCGATCTTCGTCGACGACGTCGACGAGGTCCCGCCGGGCCAGACGGTCATCTTCTCCGCACATGGCGTCTCACCCGCGGTCCGCTCCGCAGCGGCGCAGCGGAGCCTCGACGTGATCGACGCCACCTGCCCGCTTGTCGCGAAGGTTCATGCGGAGGCACGGCGCTTCGCGCAGGCGGGGTTCGACGTCGTGCTCGTCGGCCACGGTGGTCACGAGGAGGTAGAAGGGACGTTCGGCGAGGCGCCCCAGGCGATGCACGTGATCGCCAGCGCCGAGGAGGTCGACGGCCTTCAGGTCTCCGATCCGGATCGTGTCGCCTACCTGACCCAGACGACGCTCGCGATCGACGAGACGGCGGGCATCGTCGATGCGTTGCGCGAGCGCTTTCCGGCGCTGATCGGACCGGCCTCGAGCGACATCTGCTACGCGACGCAGAACCGGCAGGACGCCGTGCGCGAACTGGCCGCTGACTGCGACGTCGTGCTGGTCGTGGGCTCCGGCAACTCATCCAACTCTCGCCGCCTGGTCGAGGTCGCGCAGCGCTCCGGAATCTCTGCCTCGCTCGTCGAGGACGGCGCGGACATCGATCCCGAGCTCCTGATCGGTGCACGGCGCATCGGTCTCACCGCCGGCGCCTCGGCGCCCGAATCAGTCGTAGAGGGGGTCGTCCGCGCCCTCGATGGTCTGGGCGCTGTCACGGTGAGCGAGCGCACGGTGGCGCGCGAGGACGTCCATTTCAAGCTTCCAATCGAGGTCCGACCCAACCGGTGATCCCATGAGCGTTCCCATAAGACAATCCGCGCGAATGGCCAGCTACCTGGTCACACAGAAGCTGCGCCGTCGCGACAAGTTCCCGTTGATCGTCGAGCTCGAGCCGTTGTTTCAGTGCAACCTCGAGTGCGCCGGGTGCGGAAAGATCCAGCATCCCGAGCACGTCCTGCGCCGCCGCATGCCCGTCGAGCAGGCCGTCGGCGCGATCGAGGAGTGTGGCGCACCGATGGTGTCGATCGCCGGTGGCGAGCCGCTGATCCACCCCGAGATCGACGAGATCGTTCGTCAACTGACCTCGCGCAAGAAGTTCGTCTACCTGTGCACCAACGCGATCCTGATGGAGCGCAAGCTCGATCGCTTCACACCCTCGCCGTACTTCGCCTGGGCCGTCCATGTCGATGGGCTGCGCGAGCGCCACGATGAGTCGGTCTGCCGGGATGGCGTGTTCGACAAGGCGGTGGCCGCGATCGGTGCGGCAAAGGCGCGGGGCTTCCGGGTGACCACGAACACGACGTTCTTCACCCACGACACACCTGAGGCGATCCGGAGCGTGCTCGACTTCCTCAACGATGAGCTCGAGGTCGACCAGATGATGATCTCGCCGGCCTATGCCTACGAGAAGGCGCCCGACCAGGAGCACTTCCTCGGCGTCCGTCAGACCCGGGAACTGTTCAGAGCCGCATTCGCGGATGGAAGACGCAAGCGCTGGCGGCTCAACCACTCGCCGCTGTTCCTGGATTTCCTCGAGGGCAAGGTCGATTTCGGCTGCACCGCGTGGGGAATTCCGAGCTACTCGCTGTTCGGCTGGCAGCGTCCCTGCTACTTGATGGCCGATGGCTACGCCAGCACTTACAAGGAGCTGCTCGAAACCACCGACTGGGACTCGTACGGGCGTGGCCGTGATCCCCGCTGCGAGAACTGCATGGCCCACTGCGGCTACGAGCCGACCGCCGTTCTGGAGACGACGCGGTCCGTCAGACAGTCGTTGCGCGCGCTCGTGCAAAGCTAACGGGGTGCGTGTCCTTGTCGTAGAGGACGAGGTGAAGCTGGTCGCGCTCCTGCGCGAGGGCCTGCGCCGCCGCGGCGTGGGCGTCGACGTCGCGAGCACCGGCGAGGAGGCGGTGGTCCGCGCGACGGCGACCGACTACGACCTGATCCTGCTCGACGTGATGTTGCCCGGGTACGACGGCTTCGAGGTGTGCCGGCGCCTGCGGGCAAACGAAGTATGGTCCCCGACGCTGATGTTGACCGCGCTTGACGATGTTCAGGACCGGGTGCGCGGGCTCGACAGCGGCGCCGACGACTACCTCTCGAAGCCGTTCTCGTTCGAAGAGCTCCTGGCGCGGATGAGGGCCCTGATCCGCCGGGGTGCACCGCCGCGGCCGACGGTGCTCAGCGTCGGCGAGCTACGGCTCGATCCCGCCGCGCGCCGGGCGTGGCGCGCGGGCACCGAGCTGTGGCTGACCGCCCGCGAGTTCTCGATGCTCGAGTTGTTCATGCGCCGGCCAGACGAGGTTCTGACGAGGTTCGACGTACTCGAGCATGTGTGGGACAACAGCTACGAGCACCGCTCGAACGTGATCGAGGTGTACGTCGGCTACCTTCGCGACAAGATCGGCCGCGACAAGATCGAGACCGTGCGCGGTGCGGGGTATCGGCTTCGCGGATGAGCGTTCAAATCCCCACCGCGTCGCAATCACCGCCAGCGGATCCCGGCGATTCCGACCCGCCGCGCAGCGTTCTCTCGCTGCGTCGGGTGCCCTTCCGGCTGCGGCTGACGCTCGGCTTCGCTGTGATCATGGTCGTGTTGTTCGGAGGGCTGGCGCTGCTCCTGCACGAGCTGTTCGCGGCAAGCCTCGACCAGGGGATCGACCGTTCGCTACGCACCCACGCCGGCGATCTGTCCACGCTGATCAGCCGCGAGCGCGGACTCCCTCCGCTAGTCGAGAACGGCGGCGCCTTCGCGCAGATCGTCGACCCAGTGTCCGGCCGCGTTCTGGACGCGACGCCTGGGCACGCCCGCCCCTCGCTGACGCGGGACGAGTTGCGCCGGGCGACGGCCGGAGATGTGATCACCAACGAGGCAGACGATGCGCGTCTCCTGGCCCGGCCAGTTGATACCCGACCGCCAGCCGTGCTCGTCGTCGGCTCCTCGCTCTCAGAGCGCAACCGCGCGCTCACGACGCTGAGCGAGCTGTTGTTCATCGGAGGGCCGGTGATGCTGTTGCTGACGTGCATCGCCGGATATGGACTGGCCGCGAGGGCGCTCGCGCCCGTCGAGCGGATGAGGAAGCGAGCCGCGCGCATCTCTGGCGCACCGCAGGGGGAGCGGCTGCCGGTGCCCGAGGCCGATGATGAGCTACATCGACTCGGCGAGACCCTCAACGGGATGTTGAGCCGCCTCGAGGATGTGCTCGCGCGCGAGCGCGCGCTCGTCGCCAACGCGGGTCATGAGCTGCGCACACCACTGACGATCCTCAAGCTCGAGCTCGAGCTGGCGCTCGCGGCGGACGGTCCTCCCCAGGATCTCGAGGCGCGCCTGCACTCGGCGGCCGAGGAGGTCGACCGGCTGGCGAAGCTGGCGGAGGACCTGCTGATCATCGCCCGTGCCGACCAGGGACAGCTGCCGCTCGAGAAGCGTCCGGTGGACGCGCATCAGCTGCTCGACACGGTAGCCGCGCGCTTCAACGCCGCCGCCCTTCAGGCCGGCCGCGAGCTCCGCGTGCACGACGGTGGGACGATCGCGGTGGAGGCCGACCCCGCGCGTCTCGAGCAGGCGCTCACGAACCTGGTCTCGAACGCGCTGCGGCACGGGGACGGGCCGGTCACGCTCCTGGCCAAGCAGACCGGTGGCCTGGTCGAGCTTCACGTGCTCGACGAGGGCGAGGGCTTCGACCCGAGCTTCATCCCCCGCACGTTCGAGCGTTTCTCCCGCGCTGACCCTGCGCGATCGGGACGCGGCGCCGGCCTGGGCCTGTCAATCGTGAGAGTGATCGCAGAAGCACTCGGCGGCCATGCCCATGCCCAAAACCGGCGGACCGGCGGCGCCGATGTTTGGATCGAGCTGAGCGGTGTCGCGCCCGGGAACAGCGGCTTGGAGAAGGCCGCGCAAGCCCACGATCAAGGTCATCGCACGGCCGCTCACCCCACACGGGCGTGAGCCGGCGGAGCCTTGTGCCTCAGTCCCACGGGAGGATTGCGATTTTGGAGCTTTCTCGGTCGGCTCGCTCGAACGCGTAGGGATGGTGAAACGCGGTGAGCGCGTCATCGGCGGCTACCTCGAACTCGAAGGACTCACCGGACCGTGTGTCGTCCACGTGGATCGACACGCGATCCGTCAGCGGGTTCCACAGGAGGCTCACCTCGATGCCGTCGACCGACCGGCGGTCCAGCTCGCGGAGGGAGTTCGTGTTCGTGCTGGTGTTCATCGTCTGTCTCCTGGAATCAGGGAAGCGTCTGTAGCTAAGACGCTCACGGACCGGAGAATGTGACAGGGATGCGGCGCGTTTCTATTTCGTTCAGACCCGGCTGAGGCCCCCGGAGGCTTCGTCGCACGCCGAGCGCTGCCGCTCATTCCAGCCACTCGGTGACCATCGTCGGGTTTGCGTGGATGCAGACCAGGTACGAGCGTCCCGGGCCGTCGTTGACGAACTTGTGCGGCGCTCCTGGAGGGACGATCACGATGTCGCCCGGCCCGGCCTTCGATTGCTCCTCGCCGCTTTGGAAGGTGATAGCTCCTTCGACGACGACCCACGTTTCGTCGTAGGGGTGGCGGTGCAGTCGCGGCCCCTGACCGGGCCCGCTATGGTCGAGGATGAGCGAGATCGTCGCGCCGTGATCGGCGCCCTTCAGGTTGCCGGTCTGCAGCTCGCGTTCGTTGATGACTGGCATCGTCGCCTCCTGTTCTTCGTTGTCGACTACCTGGACGCTCCAGCGGTTGCGGCTCTCCATGTTCAACTACTTCCGACCAGGCAATACGGTGTGTGCACATAAGGCAGACATCCGCGACCGAGGAGGTCAAGATGCAGGCGTTTCGTGAGGCAGTTGAGAGAGGCGACTTCGACGCGGTGGTCGCGCTGCTCAGCGACGACGTCGTGTTCCGAAGCCCCGCCGTCTACCGCCCGTACCAGGGGCGGCCGGATGTGGCCAAGTTGCTGGACGCCGTCAGCCAGGTGTTCGAGGACTTTCGCTATACGCACGAGATCGGCGCACCGGGTGAGGCGCAGAGCGCGCTCGTGTTCCGCGCCAGAGTCGGTGACCGCGAACTCGAGGGCTGCGACTTCATCCACGTCGGCGACGACGGCATGATCGACGAGCTGTTCGTGATGATCCGGCCGCTGTCGGGTCTGATCGCGCTGGCGCAGGCGATGGGCGAGAAGTTGGAGCTCGAGGCGACGCCCGGCCGGTGAATGGCGATTCACCTCCGGGGGGCGGAGGTGAATTTGACATTCACGTGCTCAGCGGAGCCGATCGTCGACCGCAGCGACAGCCGCCACGTATGCCAGATGCGTGCCAAGAGCCGTCGCCATGACGTCCGGCGGCCACTTCCACGGCGGCGGTGTGCGACCGAGCAGCGGAAACATCGACAGCGTCGCGCTCATCAGCGTTCCGAAGAACAGGGCACTCGCGCGCGGCTCGCCGAAGCGCCGGCGCAGGATCCCGTGCCACAGGCCGAAAACAGAGCCGTAGCTCCAGCGCAAGGCGAGGCCGAGCTCGTTCTCCTCACGGTCGGTCACGTGCGGGAGGTGCATGATCGAGGCGACGATCCGGCCCGGCACGAGCGAGTCGTCGTAGTCGAGTGGGCCTTGCCGGCGCGGGCGGAGCCGATGCTCCAGCCGGTATGAGAGCGTCAGCGCGGCAGTGCCGGCGCTGCCGGCGAGCACGCTGCGAACGGGCCAGGGGACCTTCATAGGCTGACGATCTCCTCTACTAGCTCGAGCCCCTCGGGGCGGTGGGTAATCAACAGGACGGTCTTGTTGCCCGCGCAGGCGAACACGTCGTCGATCAGCCGGGCAGCAGTTTCCGGATCGAGGTGCGCCGTCGGCTCATCGAGCACCAGCACGGGCGCGTCCGCCAGCAGCGCGCGAGCGAGCACGATCCGCTGGCGCTGGCCGCCAGACAGCTCGCGGCCCTCCTCGCCGACGAGCGTGTCGAGACCCTGCGGAAGCGACTGGATCCAGTCCCAGATCCGGGCGCGCCCGAGCGCGTCCTCCAGCTGCTGATCGCTTGCGTCCGGCCGCGCGAGGCGAACGTTGGCACGAATCGAAGTGGCGAACAGGTGGGAGTCCTGGCCGGCGACGGAGATCAGCCGCCGAATGTCCTGCTGGCGATACTCGCGCAGGTCCCGCCCTGCCAGCGTCACTCGCCCGTCGGACGGGTCCAGGAACCGCAGCAGCAGGTTCGTGACGGTCGTCTTGCCCGACCCGCTCGGGCCGATCAGCGCGATCCGCGCGCCGGGATCTAGCCGCAGCGTCAACCCGTTGAGCGCCGCGCGCGGCTGGCCCGGATACCTCGCCCGCACGCCTTCGAACGCCACGGCAAACGGCCACGCAGGCGCCGGCGCGGGCGTGACCGGATCGACCACCGCGACCGGATGATCGATCAGCTCGAGTAGGCGCCCGCCCGCCGCCACCGTCGAGGACAGCTCGCGTGCCGCGGTCGCCAGCGGGGTGACGGCTTCGAAGGAAGCGAGCGCGAGCAGCGCCAGGAGCGCGATGTCGACCCGCGCTAGCGAGCCGGCATGAGCCGCGCCGACGGCGACCGCGAGCACGCCGGCCACCGTGATGCCGGTGATCACGAGCCCCAGCCCGTCGGCCGCGCCCGCTGCGAGCGCGTCGCGGCGCGACAGCCTGACGAGCGCCCCGTCGGCATCGCGCAACTTCGCAAGCGCCGCCTCGTCGCACCCGAGCACGACGAGCTCGGGTCCGGCGCCGATCACCTCGACGACCTCGGCGCCGAGCGCACCTCGGGCCGCCGCCAACCGCCGGCCCGACCCACGCGACAGCACGCCCGCCAGCATCGGCCCCGCCACCGCACCGGCGAGCAAGCCCACCGCGAGCACGAGCCCCGCCGCCGGCACGAACGCCGCCGCCACGCCCACGGACACCGCGCCGGCGAGCAGCGCCACCAGTGGCGGCCCGATCACCCGCAGCTGCAGGTTCTGCAGCGAGTCGACGTCGGCGACCATCCGCGAGAGCAGATCACCGCTGCGGTAGCGATCCAGCTCCGCCGGCGCCAGCGGCTCGATGCGCCTGTAGAACCGCGTCCGAACGTTGCCCAGAACCCGGAGCGCGAGGTCGTGCGAGACGAGCCGCTCCAGGTAGCGCACGACCGGGCGCCCCAGCCCGAAGAAGCGCACCAAGACGATCGTGACCTCCAGCGAGAGGATCGCCGGGCGCTCGGCCGCGCGGGAGATCAGGTATCCCGCCGTGGCCATCAGTCCCATGCCAAATATGACGGTCAGCGCACCCAGCACGGCGGAGAGCGCAACCCGAGGGCGGGGTGCATCGATCAGCGCGAGGAGCTCGCGGAACGTCCCGATCATGCGGCCACCCCGTCGGCGAGCTCGGACATCGCGCCGCGCTCGAGCGTCACGACCTGGTGGGCATGCCGGACAAGCTCCGGACGGTGCGCGATCAGGAGCATGGTGCGCCCGTCCTTCAGCCGGCCAACGGCCTGCGAGATCAGCTCGACTCCGCGGGGATCGAGATCGGCTGTTGGCTCGTCGAGGATCACCAGCGGGCTGTCGCGCAGGAAGGCCCGGGCAAGCGCGATCCGCCGCCGCTCACCTGGCGAGAGCTGCCGTCCTCCCTGACCGATCACGGTCTCGTAGCCAAGCGGCAGCGCCGAAATGAAATCGTGCGCGCCCGCGAGCGCGGCCGCATCGGTGATCGACCTCGGCGAGACGCCCGCGCTCCCAAGCCCGATGTTCTCGGCGACCGTGCCGCGGACCATCACCGGCCGCTGCGGGACCCACGCGATCGACTGGCGCCATGCAGCCGGATCGCAATCGGCCAGATCCACCCCCCCGACGGTGATCCGGCCCTCGGTCGGCTCGAGCATGCGCAGCAGCAGCGCGGCGACAGTGCTCTTGCCCGCGCCGCTCTCTCCGACCAGCGCGACGGTCTCGCCGGGCGCGAGCTCGAGCTCCAGCCCGTCGAGAACCTTGCCCGCACGTGCCGGGTACTCAAAGGACACGCGCTCGAACCGGACCGGGGCCGACGGCGGAGCCGGGGCCACCGTGACCCCCGCCCCCGGCGCGGCGACCGCGGCGGGCGCATCGAGCAACTCGAACATCCGCTCGGCGACCGCCAGCCCATCGGCGCTCGCGTGATACTCGGCGCCCAGCCTTCGGAAGGGCAGGTAAAGCTCCGGCGCGAGCACGAGCACGGTCAACCCGGTCTGTAGCGAGAGCGACCCGCCGACGAGCCGCACGCCGGCGGTCACCGCGACCAGCGCGACGCCGAGTGTCGCCGCCAGCTCGAGCACCGAGCCGGACAGGAAGCTGACTCGCAGCGTCGACATCGTCGTTCGCCGGTATGCGTCGCTGACCTCCGCGATCGTCGAGATCTGGACCTGCGAGCGACCAAAGGCCCGGAGCGTCGGCAGGCCCCTGACGACGTCGAGGAAGTGATTCGAGAGACGGCGCAGCGCGTCGTAGCGCCGGCGCGTGCGCTCCTCGGTGTAGCGGCCGATCAGCCACATGAACACGGGCACCAGCGGCAGCGTGAGCGCCATGATCAGCGCCGACTCGATGTCTACGATCGCCACCCATGCGACGACCGCGATCGGAACGACCGACGCGAGCACGACCTGCGGCAGATAGCGCGCGAAGTAGCCCTCCAGCGCTTCGATCCCCTGCACGCTGACCGTCGCGATCTCGGCGCCCTGCACCGAGTCGAGCGCCGCCGGCTGCTCGCTGAGGCGCTTGCGCACCACCGCCAGCCGCAGCTCGGAGAGGACGCTGCTGGCGGCACGACGTCCCGCGACCTCCATCGACCAGGCGAGGGCGCCGCGGACGGCGAACGTCAGCGCGAGCAGGACGATGTCGAGCGTCAGTGACCGCAGCGGGGCGCCGGCAAACGCCCGCGACACGACATGCGCGAGCAGAGTCGCGAACGCGATGATCGGCACCACGGTCGCGACGCCAAGCACGGTGTCGAGCACGAGCAGCGGCCGCGCGGATGAAGTGCGACGCAGCAGGCGCGGGTCGAGCGCGCGCACTGCTGCTAGGAGCCGGCCACGCCGGGCTCGGCCGTGCTGGCCGTCTGCGGCGTCACCGGAGGCGCGCTCACCCGCCGGCGGAAGACATGGAACGACCAGCCCTGGTAGAGCAGCACCAGCGGGCCGAAGATCAGCGCGACGATTGTCATCACGACAAGCGCGTAGTGGCCCGACGCCGAGTTGTTGACGGTCAGGTTGTAGGCGTGATTGGTGCTCGAGACCATCACGTTCGAATACAGGGCGATGAACAGCTGGCCGACGCTGGCTGCGATCGCGATCCCCGAGGCCACGAACGCCCATCCGTCGTAGTTGGTCTGGGACAGCACGGTCGCGAAGATCAGGGCGATCACGCCGAAGATCTGCGTCGGCTGCGGGATCGTCCCGCCGCCAATCACTACCAGCGTCCAGATCACCCAAGCGATGTTGACGAGCACAGCGACCGGTCCGAGTACGCGCGAGAACGCACGGGCGCGCGCGCGGATGTCATCGGTCGTGCGGAGCCCCAGGAAGGTCGCCCCGTGCAGCAGACACAGCACGAGCATGTTGACGCCGGTCATCAGGCCGTAGCCGGTCAGCAGATCCCAGAAGTTTCCGGTGTAGTCGTGCGAGGAGTTGATCGGAAGCCCGTGGAGCAGATCGCCGAGCGCCACCCCGAGCAGCAGCGGGATCAGCGCGCTGCCGATCGTCAGCGCCCAACTCCAGCCGTCCCGCCATCGAGCGGTATCAGACTTCGTGCGCCACTCGAACGAGACGCCCCGTCCGAACAGAGCGACCAGCACCACGAGCAGCGCGAGGTAGCCGGCGGAGAAGAGCGTCGCGTACCAACCGGGGAAGGCAGCGAACATGCTCGCTCCGGCGACGATCAGCCAAACCTCGTTGCCGTCCCACCACGGCCCGATCGTGTTTATCGCGACGCGCCGCCCGGTCTCGTCCTTGCCAACCGAGAGATGCAGCATGCCGACGCCGAAGTCGAATCCCTCGAGCACGAAGAACCCGATCCAGAGGATCGCGATGATGTTGAACCAGACTGTGTGAAGCTGCATGTCAGTAAGTGAGGGCTGGGGTCGCGGTGCTCGAGTCGTCGCCGGTCGCGACGAGCTCACGGTCGACGTGCTCTAGCCCGCGACGGGAGTAGCGCATCATCAGGAAGGCGTCGGCGGCGCCCAGCACGATGTACGCGAGGATCAGCACGATCAGGCTGATCCAGATTTCAGTCGAGCTGACCGCCGGGGAGTTGGCGTTGACCGTCTTCTGCAATCCCTGGACGATCCACGGCTGGCGGCCGCTCTCGGTCAGCAGCCATCCCGCCGTGTTCATCAGGAACGGCGTGATCACCGCCCAGATACACGCCAGCAAAAACAGCCGCGAGGTGCGCAGCTTGTCCCGGTACCACAGGTAGCCGCCCCAAAGCGATAACAACACGACCAGCGTCGCCAGGTAGGCCATCACCCGCATCGACCAGTACTGGATGAACACGTCGGGGACGTAGTTGCCCGGCCCGTACTTGGCCTGGTACTGCGCTTGGAGCTGGTTCAGCCCGGTCACCGGTCCGTTCCACGTGCCCGTGGCCAGGATCGACAGCAGGTGTGGGATCTCGATGATCTGCGATGGCGTCTTGTCGTTGCTGCCGCCGCCGATCTGGAACGCCGAGAACGAGCACGGCTTGCAGCTGTTCCACTGCGCCTCGGCGGCGGCGATCTTCATTGGCTGGTACTTGGCCTCGATCACGCCGAGCTGGCTCCCCACGGACATCTGAATGATGATCGTCGGGATCAGCACGACCAGCGCGACCTTCGCGGTCCGCAGGAAGGACTCGACGTGACTCCCTTTGCGCAGATACCACGCCGAGACGGCCAGCATCACGAGCGCGCCCGTGATCAGCGAGGCGAGCAGCACGTGCGCATAGCCCCACAGGAAAGTGGGGTTCACGAACAGAGCCCAGACATTGCTGAGTACCGGCTGGCCGGCATGATTGAGCTTGTAGCCCACCGGATGCTGCATCCACGAGTTGGCCATCAGGATGAACATCGCCGAGAGCAGCGTCCCGATCGACACCGCCCAGATCGTCGCCAGGTGCACGCGCTTGGGGAGGCGGCCCCATCCGAACAGCCACAGGCCGAGGAACGTCGATTCGAGGAAGAACGCGGCCAGACCCTCCATCGCCAAAGGCGCCCCGAACACTCCGCCCACGAAGCGGGAGTACGTGGACCAGTTCATGCCGAACTCGAACTCCTGGACCAGTCCGGTGACCACTCCGATCGCGACGTTGATCAGTAGCAGCGTGCCGAAGAACCGCGTCATCCGCTTGTAGTCCTCGTTCTCGGTGCGGTACCAGGCGGTGTGCAGGATCGCGACGAGGAACGCCAGGCCGATCGTGATCGGCACGAATATGAAGTGATAGATCGAGGTCGTCGCGAACTGCCAGCGCGCCAGGTCGTTGGTCATCGCGCGTGACTCCCGGTCACTGTGGATTCGCCGACATCCGCCGGTTGCGGCGCCCGCTCGATGCTGCCGAGCTCATTCTCTATGACCTGGTTCTGGAGGCTTCCCAGCCCCATCGTCGCCCACGCCAGGATCACATCGAACCGTTGCCCGCCGACCCCTCCCAGGTAGTAGAGGTGCACGGTGAGGTAGGTCAGGAAGGCCGGCGGGCCGAACAGCTCGAACCCGCGGATCTGGCAGATCGCCCGTCCCCGGCCGATCACCGCCAGCGCACCCTTGTCGAAATACTTGAACGGCGTGGTGGCCCCCGGCTGACCCTGGCGGATCGCCTTGGTCGCGTGGCGCGCCTGCTGGATCGCCACCGTGGCCAGCCCGGGCAGCGGTTTACCGTCGGGCGCCTCGACGCACGCGGCGTCGCCGATCACGGTGATCTCCGGGTGACCAGGAATCGTCAGATCGGGCTGAACCTCGATCCTGCCGGCACGGTCCGTGCTCGCTCCGGTGGCCCGAGCGATCGTCCCGGCAAGCCCGACTGGCTGAACGCCGGCCGCCCAGACCACGGTGCGCGACGCGATCCGCTGGGTCTCGCCGCCCACCTCGACCGTCACCCCGCGGCTGTCGACCCCGGTCACACGCGCGCCTTCGCGGACGTCGACGCCGAGCTTCCCGAGCGCGCGCCCGGCCCGCGCCGAGAGCTTCTCGCTGAACGCGGTCAGCAGACGGTCACCCGCGTCGAGCAGGATTACGCGGATCTTCGTCGGCTCGATGCGGCGGAACTCGCGCGTCAGCTGATGGTGGAAGATGACCGCAAGCTGGCCCGCGACCTCGACGCCGGTCGCCCCACCCCCCACCACGACGAACGTCAGCCACTCCTCCCGGAGGGCCTCATCGCGGGCCCGCTCGGCCTCTTCGAGCGCTCCGAACAGCCGATTGCGCAGATCGATCGCGTCGGCGAATGTCTTCAAGCCACACGACACGTCCTTCCATTCGTCGTGTCCGAAGTACGACGTCTCAGCCCCGCAAGCGACGATCAGGCTGTCGTAGGGCAGTGACTCGCCGGTGTCGAGTTCGACCGCCTTGCGCTCCGGGTCGAGCTCGGTCGCTCCGGCCATCAACACGGTCGCGTCCTCCTGGCGCTTGAGCATGCCGCGGATCGGCGCCGCGCAATCGCCTCCTGAGAGCTCCCCGCTCGCCACCTGGTAGAGCAACGGCTGGAACAGGTGGTGGTTCATCCGATCGACCACGGTCACGTCGACGTCCGCCCGGCGCAGCTTCTTGGCGGCCGCCAGACCGCCGAAGCCGCCGCCGATGATCACGACCCGTCGGCGATCAGCATCCTGCTCACCCGGCATGACTCAGCTGCGTCCCGGAGGGGGAGGCACCCATCCGCTCGAGGAGATGGTCTCCGACCCGCAGGGCGTTGGCCATCGCGGTCAGCGCCGGGTTGACCGCGCCGATGCTCGGGAAGAAGCTCGTGTCGACGACGTACAGGTTGTCGAGCTCGTGCGCGCGGCACTGCTCGTTGAGAACGGACGTGGCGGGGTCCGAGCCGAACCGGCAGGTGCCTGCCTGGTGGGCACACCCGGCGACCGGGATCTCATTCTTCAGGTAGGCGTGATGCGGGAGCAGATGGCCGTGATGCATGCCGAGGTCCGCAAGCATGTCCTTCAGCTGGTGATATAGCCGTTCCTTGGGCTCGTCGTTGCTCGACGCGTAGGTGATCTGGATGTCGCCATCCTTGCCGAGCGTGACGCGATTCTCGGGCAGCGGCAGATCCTCGGTCGAGAGCCAGAAGTCGACCGCGTGCTTTGCCACATCCCGAAGCGACCACTGCGGAGCGAACCGGGTTTCGCCGGGCTTCTCGCCTCGGAACATGGGAGCTTGCGACTTTCCGACCATCTGGATGTTGCCGAGCGGGAACTCGAAGTCGGGCCCGCGGAAGTAGAAATCGTTGACCCCGAGAGTCTTCTGGAAGACGGTCGGGTTCTCCTCCTTGGAGAGCGCTAGCACGGCCTGGCTGTTGTGGAACATGTAGTTGCGGCCGACCTGATCGGAGCCGTTGGCAAGGCCGCGAGGATGTTTGTCGGTGGCCGAGGTGAGCAGCAGCTTGGCACTGTTCGCGGCACCGCATGAGACGGCCACGAGGTCGGCGGTGAACGTCTCGGTGTGGCCCTCGAGAACGACCACCACGCCGGTCACGGCGGTGCCGTCGCCGTTGGTCTCGAGCTTCACCGCGTGCGCGCCCGTCATCAGCGTGACGTTCGAGTGCTCGAGCGCGGGCCGGACCGCCATCACCTCGGCGTCCGACTTCGCGTGAACGACGCACGGGAACCCGTCGCAGTTATCGCAGCGCACGCAGTGGCTGAACGGCATGTTTGCCTCGTTCAGCCTGACCCCGCAGGGCGCGTGGAACGGATGGAGGCCTGCCTTCGCGAGGTCGTCTGAAAGCTGCTGAATCCGGGGCTCGTGCGAGACGGCGGGGAACGGGTACGCAGCGCTCGCAGGGGGCTCGGTGGGGTCCTCGCCGCGCGCGCCGTGGACCTCGTACATCTGCTCCGCCTTGGTGTAGTAGGGCTCCATCTGCTCGTAGGGGATAGGCCAGGCGGGCGAGATGCCACCGTGATGGTGCAGCTCGCCGAAGTCCTCTTTGCGCAGCCGGTAGAGGGCGGCCCCGTAGAGCTTCGTCGCGCCGCCGACGAAGTAGTGCACCTGCGGCTCGAAGGAGTCGCCATTTGCGTAGTACCAGGTGTCAGGGCTGACGTAGCGGCCGTCGACGAACACGTCCTGCGCGAGCCAGTTTTGCGGCTCGCGGGGCAGCCACCCGCCCCGCTCCAGCAGCAGGATGCGCTTGCCCGACGGGGCAAGGTGGTGCACGAGCGTTCCGCCCCCAGCGCCGCTTCCGATCACGATCACGTCGTATGAGCTCATCGGCCGATCCCCCTTCAGGACGTGATCCACGGGCCGAGCCACGGATCGTGGCCGGCGACGAGTTTGTGCGCGGCGTCCGGCCCCCAGGAGCCCTTCGCGTATGGGTGCACTGGTGGAGGGTTGTCGAGCAGCGGCTGCATGATGCGCCAGCACTGCTCGACGAGGTCCTGGCGCGTGAACCGGGCGCTGTCGCCCATCAGCGCGGCATGCAACAGCACCTCGTACGGCGTCGGCCCCTCGCCTCCCTCCTCCGCGAACTCCATGTCGAGGTTGATCTGCTCGGGGACCATGTCCGCGGCGCGCTGCGCGTCAACGAGCAGGCGGATGCCGGTGGCCGGATCGAGCTTGACGACTATCTGAGACGGTTCCGGCCGGCGCGAGCCCAGGCCGAACATCAGCTTCGGCGGACGCCGGAACACGAGGCGCAGCTCGGTCTGGGTCACCGGCAGGTGTTTGCCCGTGCGGATGAAGAATGGCACGCCCGACCAGCGCCAGTTGTCGATCTCCAACCTGAGCGCCGCGAATGTCTCGGTCGTGGAGTCCGAGGCGACGCCATCGGTCGACATGTAGCCCTCGTACTGCCCGCGCACGTAGTGGGCCGGATCCCCAGCGGGCATCGCCCGGTAGACGGACAGCAGGCCGTCCTTCAGAGTCTTGGCGTCCCAGGCCGGGGGCGGCTCCATCGCCGCCGCCCCCAGCAGCTGCATCAGGTGATTGACGACGACGTCCCGAAGGGCGCCGACTGGGTCGTAGAAGTGTCCGCGGTCCTCGACACCGAAGCTCTCCGCCATCGTGATCTGCACCGCGGAGAGAAAGTTGCGGTTGTAGATCGGCTCGAAGATCGCGTTCGCGACGCGCAGGTAGAGGATCTCCCAGAGCCCCATCTTGCCCAGGAAGTGGTCGATCCGATACAGCTGCGACTCGTCGATGTACTGGTGGATCTCGGCGGCCAGCGCCTTCGCCGACTCGAGGTCGTGCCCGAAGGGCTTCTCCACCACAACCCGCGCGTTCCCGGTCATTCCGGCCTCGGTCAGACCCTTGATCACCATCCCGAACAGCGACGGCGGGATCTCGAGGTAGAAGACCGGCATGCGCGCATCACCGATCGCGGTCTTCACCCGCTTGTAGGTCTCGGCGCCGCTGAAGTCGCCGGCGACGTACGACATCCGCCCGATCAGCCGGTTGAACACCTCATCGTCGATCTGCTCACCGGTTCCCTCGATCGCGGACCGGGCATGGTCGCGGAGGTCCTGCTCGGTCCAGTCGCTCACCGCGACGCCGACGATCGGAAAGCTGAGGAGCTCGCGCCGCTCGAGCCGATACAGCGAGCGAAACGTCATCACCTTGGCGAGGTCGCCGGTGATCCCGAAGATCACGAACACGTCGGCCACCTGCTGCTCGCCGGCGGGGCCGTGACCTGCGGCCGCAGCCTGCTTGGATCCGACTGCAGTCATCGCGAGGGGTCCTTTCGGGTCGGCGCCTTTACCAAGCGAAGGTTGATTTGGAACCGGTCCCCAGCATCACCTGATCGGGGTGAAATTCCGGCGGGTGACCGCAAACGCGAGAACGCCCAGTGCAACCGCGATGCCGGCGGTAGCTCCATAGATCGTCGATAGCTTCACCCCGCCGTCGAGGATCGGCCCGACGCCGAACGCGGCGATCCCGTAGCCGAGCTGGTAGAAGGCGATCACGCCGCCTGCCATCGCGGTGGCGATCGCGGCGAGCTGCTCCTGGCCGAAGCTGATCGTCAGCGGCAGCATTCCCGAGCAGCACAGACCGGCGAGTCCGAACGCCGCGACGCCCGCGACCGTCGCTCCGCGGGGCAGCGCCGCGATCAGCACGAACGTGCCGGCAAGCGCGAACGGAAGGACGCGGTAGACGATGCGGACGCTGACCCACCGCGACACTGCCTCGACTCCGAGCCGCCCCAGCGTGACCATCGCCCAGAACGTGGTCAGCGCAATCGAAGCGAGGGCCGTCGAGGCGCCGAGCGTGCCGGTCATGTCGAGCTGGGACCAGTTGCCATTGAGCGTCTCGCAGATGCCGTAAAGCAGCGCGACGCCAGCAAACAGCCAGAAGCGCGCGGGGAGCGAGGCCCGCTTTGCGCTCGACGGCGGGGGGTCCGCACGCAGCGGGAGCGGCAGGCTCACCACCAGCAGCGCGGCGAGCAGGATCGCCGCGAGCACCCCCAGCCCCCACCAGAAGCCGAGCCCCACGAAGACCGCGACGAGCACGGGCGCGAGCGCGGTCCCGACGCCGAGGAGCACATTCAGCGTCAGCACCGAGGCGTCGATCTTGTCCGGGTGAAATGCCGCCGTGAGCGTGTTCAGCGCGGGCACGGTGAGGCCGAAGCCGACGCCGACGAACGCCGTGGCCACCAGCAACAACGGGAAGGCCACCGACTTGTTGCTCTCCACGAGGGCGCTGATCAGCAGCAGCATCATCGCCACGAGGCCGGCTGCCAGGCCGGCCAGGTAGATCCGCTTGATCCCGAAGCGCCGACCGAGCCCAGCGCCCAACAGCGAAGCGGTGATCGCTGTCACCACCTGCGGCACGAACAGCACGCCGTATTGCGAGTTCGTCAGGCCGTACTCGTGTGGGCTCGTGAAGATCGTGCTCGCGGCGGGGAACGTGACGAGCACGATGCCCTGCGCCGCGCCCGCTGCATACACGACCCTCGACTCCATCGCCGTCGCCATCGGCTGCCCCTCGCTCCGAGATGTACGGGCGGAATATTACGGGCCGCTACGCGGCGTCCGTGGGGCCGTGCGGGCCCGTCCGGACGGCGCCTGCCCAGCGCGTCTCGATCCGCGCCAGGCGCCACACAGCGATCGCGATCGCCCAGGTCGTGACGAACAATCCCACCACCAGGAACCCGACCGTGTTCAGGTCGAGATTCGAGATCGCGTCCCAGACCGCTCCCTTGAGACTCAGCTCATGGATCCAGACCGACAGCAGCTCGACGGTGCCGATGATCAGCGCCGCCGCGACCGACAGCCCCGTGATCGTGATGTTGTAGTACAGCTTTCGCACCGGCCTGGAGAACGCCCAGCCGTAGGCGAAGTTCATGAACGAGCCGTCGATCGTGTCGAGCAGCGACATGCCGGCTGCGAACAGCACGGGCAGGCACATGATCGCGTACAGCGGTAGGCCACTCGACGCGGCACCTGAGGCGAGGATCAGCAGCGTCACCTCGGTCGCGGTCTCGAATCCGAGGCCGAACAGGATGCCAACCGGATACATCTGCCACGAGTCGTTGATCGACCGCGTGAAGCGGCCGAGCACGCGGTTCATCAGCCCGCGTGAGTCGAGGTGGCGCTGGAGCTCGTCCTCGTCGTACTCGCCGCGCCGCATCGCGAGGAAGCCCTTGACGATGTGGATCAGGATCACCACGTTGACGATCGCGATCAGGTAGAGGAATGAGCCGGAAACGGACGTCCCGACGAGGCTCGTCACGTGGTGCAGCGTCGTTGACTCGTTGGTGAGCTGCCCGCTGACCGCCTTGACCCCGATCCCGACCAGCAGCGCGAGCGCGAATACGACCGTCGAGTGGCCGAGCGAGAAGAAGAACCCGACGCCGAGCGGGCGCTTGCCGTCGGCCATCAGCTTGCGCGTGGTGTTGTCGATCGCCGCGATGTGATCGGCGTCGACCGCGTGGCGCAGGCCGAGCGTGTACGCGGTCAATCCGATGCCGATGCCGAACACGCCCTGCCTGCCGAGGCTGAAGTGATGCGGGGCGACGACCGCGATCAGTGTCACGAACCCCAGCAAATGCAGACCGATGACGGCCGCCGCGAGACCGCCGACCCGTCGCCACTCGCTCGGGGACAGCGCGTTCTTTGCGGACCTCACTGCCGCTCGAAGCGTGCCCGCACGGCAATCAGCTTCGCGTGCAGTTCTTCTTCGGAGATCGAGCCGGTATCGATCAGCTTGTGGGCGGTCACGACCACGGACCTGGCGTGCACCGGGAACCCGGCGTACGCCGTCGCCCCGAGCTCATCCTCCGCATGACGGCGCTCGAGGTTGTCGAGCGTCCCTCGCCATGACAGGCACTCACATGTCGCCTGCTGGTTGCGCTCCCACGGCGCGGGCGCGTGGTCCAGCGCGGGCAGGGCCTCCTCGTGCGTCTCTCCGGACAGCGTCGCCATCAACACCTCGTAGCCGCCGCTCATCGCAGCGCCCCCGTGCCGGCCGGCGACTGCTCGGCCGTCCAGTCCACCTGCGGCAGCGCGACGCCGATCATCGTGTCGCGGGTGACGATCGAGGCGAGCTGCTCCTCGCTCCAATCCTCGGTGCCTTCGGGACGCATCGGCATCACCATGAACCGCGACTTCTGGTTTGAGTCATGGACCCGAACCTCGACCTCGGGAGGGATGTGCAGTCCGAACTCGGCGAGTACCTCCCGCGGCCACCGGACGAGCCGCCGGCGATAGTTCGGAGTCCGGTACCACTCCGGCGACATGCCGAGGACCGGCCGCGGATAGCACGAGCACAGCGTGCACACGATCACGTTGTGAACCTGCGGCGTGTTCTCCAGGACGTAGAAGTACGTGTAGTCACTCGGCGTGCCGGAGCCGGTCGGATCGCGCCAGTCGATCCCGACCTCCTTGCAGGTCTCGGTTCCATCGGCGAGCAGGCGCTGCTTGAACTCGGGATCGACCCAGGCCTTGGCCACGAGGCGCGAGCCGCCGTGCGGACCGATGTTCTGCGCCCACTCGAGGAACCGGCGATGGTCCTCGGCCGAGAACAGGCCCTTCTCGATCGCGAGCTCGCGGACCGCGGTCTCGAGCACGTCGAACTCGCTGATCTGTTCCGCCTCTGTGATCGGGGTGTGGTCGTGGTCGTGGGTTGCGCTCATTCGTTCTCCTCGTCCGCCGGCTCGAGCCAGCGCTCCGACATCTCGGTCTCCAGGGTGTCCACGTCGAATCCGGTGTACTTGGGCCACAGGTCCTTCTGGCGGAAGCGGACGACATAGAAGGGCTCGGTGCGCCCGTCCTCGTCGCGGCCCCAAGCCTCGTCCTCGGGGATCACCCAATCAGGCCGGTACTCGACGACGACGCCTGTGTGTCCGCGCGTAAACGCCTGGGTCCGGGTGTGAAACAGCGAGGTGGCGTCGCGGACCGTGACCCGGTCGCCGATCTGGAATTTGCTCATGCCCGCGCCTCCATTCGCGCCCGGACCTCGTCGATCTTCGCCGACAGCTCGTCGGGTGTGATCAGCCCCTTGTTGACGAGCGTCTTGGTCGCGACGGTGAGCCAGCGCGCGTAATATGGGAGACCGAAGTAGAGCGTCGCCCCGAGGTCGTTCTCAGCGCGGCGGCGCTCCTCGGAGTTCCACACCCCCCGCCAGCCGAGGCACTCGCACGTGACGTACGTGCGCATCTCCCAGTCGAGCTCCTCCTTCTCGAGAAACGGCGCCGGCCCGTCGGCCTGGCCGCCGACGTCGTGAAGGACGTAGCGCAGCGCCGCGTACATCTCGTTGGAGATGTAGTAGGGGCTGTCCATCCGGGCGGCCGGCTCTGGACGTAAGTCCAGCACCTGCCTCTGCAGCGAATCGAGGTCCATTCCCACCTCCGGTTGGCCGTTGCCTTGCGCGCTGAGGATTGCAACGAGGTCGGACGATGTTGGCGGAGCCGGGCGCTCTGGCGGTGCCGGCTTCGTCCGTGCCCATCCGCCGGCCTTCCGTGGCCGGCGGGATCGGGGTCCCGCCCACGCGGGACCTCATACAGCTACCCCGCTCCCGCTGAAGCACGAGTACGGAGGGGCGAACGTCCATTTCGTAACAATTCGAGTTCGCGGGAGCGGGCAACGATCTACGAAATGGACGCTGGGACGTCCATAACGTTCACCGTCGCCGTCAGTGGCGAGGTTGCTACGAAATGGACGTGGCCAGGCGCTCCAGGGTGGGCCGGACCCACTTCCCCAGCCAAAACACAGGGCAGACCAACCCGCAACGGCACCCGCCCGCCCAGGCGGTCTGGACGGGGCCGCACGGCCCCATGGACGCTGCCCGGCGCCAGCCGGGCAGCCCCAAACTAAGCTACCAGCTCAGGCTCGGGCTGCTTCGCCGCCGCCTGGTCGCGGTCCCGGAAGAACTCCGCGCCCTCGATGCTCACGTGCGGCAGCGCGCGATCGATCCACTTCGGCAGATACCAGTTGGCCTTGCCGACGAGGATCATCAGCGCCGGCACCAGCAGGCAGCGCACGACCGTCGCGTCGAGGATCACCGCGACCGCGAGACCAATCCCGAACTGCTTGACCGTCGGGTCGCCGTTGAGCACGAAGCTCCCGAACACGAACACCATGATCAGCGCCGCCGAGGTGATCACGCGGGCGCTGGTGACCAGCCCGCCGACGACCGAATTCTTGTTGTCCTCGCCGGCGTGGACGTGCTCCTCGATCTGGCTCACGAGGAACACCTCGTAGTCCATCGATAGCCCGAACAGGATCGCGAACATGAACAGCGGCACGTAGGAGACGATTGGGATCGAACCGCTCAGGCCGATCACGCTGTTGCCCCAGCCGAGCTGGAAGATCGCGGTCAGGACGCCGTAGGAGGCGGCGATCGAGAGCACGTTCATGAGCGCCGCCTGCGCCGGGATCACGAGCGTCCGGAACGCCAGCGTCAGGATCAGGAAGCTGAGCACGATCACGACCGCAATCTGCAGCGGCAGCTTCTGCCCAATCTCCGTTGCCAGATCGACGTAGCCGGCGGTACTGCCTCCCACGTAGGCGGTCATGTTGGTGCCCTTTTCGGCGGCGGGCACGGTATTCGAGCGCAGGTACTTGACGAGGTCGGAGGTGGCGTTGTCGGACGGGTTGGTCTTCGGGATCGCGTTGAAGTACGCCGTCGTGCCGGCGCTGTCGACCTGGATCGGGGTGACGCTGGCCACCCCGGAGGTCTTGGCGACGTCCTGCTGGAGCGTGGTCAGGCGTGGGTCCTGGGCGCCGTTCTGCGCCGGCGATCCGAGCTTGATCGCCACCAGCAGCGGTCCGTTGACGCCGGGCCCGAAGTTCTGCGAGATCAGGTCATATGCCTGGCGCGAGGTGGTCGAGGTCGACAGCGCTGCGTTGTCCTGCTGGCCCAACGTCAGCGACGTGATCGGGATCATCAGCGGGATCAGGATCGCCAGCGCGGCGAGGCCGGCGACGATCGGATGCTTGGCGATGTCGGCGGCCCATTTCGCCCACAGGCCGTTCTTGGATTTCTCAGCGTCGTACGGCGGGCGGACCCGCAGCGAATTGATGTGCTTGCCGGAGATCGCGAGCGTCGCGGGCAGCAGCGTCAATGCCGCGATCACCGCGACCACGACCGCGATCGCGGCCATGAAGCCCATCGTCGTCACCAGCGGTATCTGTGCGACGGCGAGCGATATCAGCGCGATCGTCACGGTCGTGCCGGCGAATACGACCGCGCCGCCGGACGTGGCCGCCGCCCGCGCGATCGACTCGTGGAGCTCTAACCCGTCACCGAGCCCGCGGAAGTGACGGGTGACGATGAACAGCGCGTAGTCGATCCCCACGCCCAGACCGATCATCGTCGCGAGCGTCGGGGCGACGCTCGGGACCTGGAACACATGACCGAGCATGCGAATGATCGCGAGCGTGCACAGCAAGCCGAAGACCGCGTTCACGATCGGTAGCGCCATCGCGACGATCGTCCCGAAGGTGAGCGTGAGGATCACCATCGCCGCGATGATTCCGATCAACTCGCTCGACTCGGTCGCCGGTTGGGAGACCTTCTGCCCGAGCGCGCCGCCGGTCGCCACCTTCAGCCCGGCCTTCTCCGCCGGTTTGGCGGCGGTGTTGATGATGTCCTGCGCCTGCTGGGTCGTCATGTTCGCGGGGTTGACCGTGGTGAGCACCGCGATGTAGCCGACCTGGCCGCTCTTGCTCAGCTGGCTGGCGCCCTGTTGCGACAGTGGGCTGGTCGCCGACGAGACGTACTTGGCCTTCGCGACATCCTGCGTCGCTTCATTGACTGCCGAGGAGTACTGCGAGTCGGACAGCTTCTTGCCACTGGGAGCCGCCAGCACGATCGGGTTCGAGCCGTTGGCCTGACTGGGGAAGGCCTTCGAGAGCGTGTCCGTGGCGTTCTGACTTCCGGTACCAGGTAGCGAGACGTTGTTGCTCGTCTGATCGCCCATCTGCCCGGCGACCACAACCAGCGCGATCGTCACCACCGCCCATACAGCGACCACGACGAAACGCTGCCTGACGCAGAACTTTGCAACCGCGTACAAGACCCGAGTCATGCCCAATCCTTTCCGTTCAGCACCGCCGCCGTGCCGAGTGACCCGCAGTATATGAGTGGTGCGAGGTTTGGCAACCCGAGTTCATATGTTGCCGGACGCGCGTTAGAAAATCCCTAGTGCTCACCCATCGCGCAGAGCCATCAGACCCCCGACGCCTCCTAGGTACAGCGTCGGCTTGCCGGTCAGCGGGTTGGTCCCGATCGCGATCCCGGAGTAGTGGTTGTTGTAGAGCCCGCCGTAACCGGCCCGCCGCATCCACACGACCTTGCCGGTCCGGTAGTCGAGCGCCGACCAGTACCAGACGCCCGCTCCGCTTGGATCCTTGGGCTTCTGGAAGGTGTAGATCAGGCCGTTGGCGCTATCGCCCTTGGATACAGCGGACGGGGTGCGCACCGTGTTGTTGCGCCACACGATCCGGCATCCGGACCCGTTGGCGGCGATGTCGATCCGGTCCATGCCCGGCGCGCTCACCAATCGCAGGTTTCCGCCGATCTCGATCGGCGGCTTGCCGGTCCCACCCGAGATCACGTCGTTGAACTTCTGAAGGACATATCCGTAGTTGTTCTCGACGATCAGCGATCGTCCCATCGAGATCAGCGAGTTCTCGTCGGCGCTCGCGCCCTTGGCGAATACCGGCACCGTGCAGACCACGCGGCGCTGTCCGCGCGCCATCCGGTCGCCCGTTCGGTAGACGACCACGTCCATCGGGTCCGCGTTGTCGGTGATCGCGACGTAGGCCGGCGTGGTCGCCGTCGTGCCGGCGCCGCCCGCACCGGCGCCGCTGAGCGGACCGATCAAGGTCGGGGTGGTGCCGGAGCCGGCATTGATCTGACCGGGCTTTTGGATTCCGATGTTGCGGTAGGGCACCCGCCAGATCTGGTGGGGCAGGAGATCCTTGCCGGCGCGGAGCTTGTACATCGCCTTGTTGGAGACGATGTAGGTCCCGTCGCGGGCGATCGCAAACGAGTTCTCGATCTCCTCGCCGAGAATCACCGATCGGCACTTGCCCGTGCGCGGGTCGAGCACGCCGACGGCGCCGTGGTAGCGGCCGACGAACCAGAGTCGGCCTTGGGCGTCCGGGAGCACCGAGGGGATGCGGTCACCGGGAGTCAGGCAGCTGATCGGGTTGTAGTCCGCAACCTTCTTGAAATACGGCTTCGAGGCCGAGCCTTCGACCGCGAACACCAGGATGTGGCGGTTCGACGCTGCGACAACGACGCGGTCCTGCTTGTCGAGGTAGAAGTAGGCGCCGCCTGTCGTGTTCGTCGCGGGGTCCGTGCCGGCGGGTGGCTTGACGAATGGCAGCTGCTTGAACGCCAGCGTGGCGAGCGTCTGCGGATCGATGAGGTACAGGCCGGGGCCGTCCTGCAGGTCCGAGCAGCTGCTGATCAGCCGCCCCTTGGTGTCGAAGCTGAGGGTGATGCAGTCGCGACCGATCGCACTCGAGAGGACCCGCGGGTTGCGACCGAGCGGACCGCCCCACTGCGTGTAGTTGTCGCTCTGCCATGCGTCGTTGTGCACGCTGTTGCCGGGGTTCTGGCTCATGAATGGGTCCTGCCAGGCCAACGGCACATCGTTTACGGGACGAGCATTCGCAGCAGAGCCCATGTAGGCCGGTAACGTCGGCGCCGGACCGGTGGTCTCGATCGGAACCGCCGGGGTGGCGGCAAGGCTCGGCTGCGCGCTCAGCAATCCAATGAGTGACAGCAACCCCGGTACGAGCGCAATACGCAGGGCGCGTCCATGCATAGCCCAAATCATGAGCTCAGCGTAGCAGCACTATTGACGTGTTGTCAAATTAGGTACAATGCGTTTTATGCCGACCCGAGCGCGCACCCGACTATCCCCGGATGCCCGGCGCCGCCAGATCCTCGACATCGCGCGCCGGATGTTCGCGGCGCGCCCGTACACCGAGGTGACCGTGGCGGAGATCGCGCGCGAGGCGGGCGTCACCAGGGCGCTCGTCCATCACTACTACGGCAGCGTTCGCGAGATCTACCTGGCGGTGCTGGGCGATTTCGCGGCCGAGAGCGTCGAGATTCCGGGCGACATCGAGGGGCTGACTCGCGCCGAGCGGGTCGCGCGCAACATCGACGCATGGCTCGACCTGATGGCTGCCAATCGGGAGACGTGGCTGGCGGTCGCGGCGCAGGGCCAGTCGATCCCGGACGAGCAGATCCGGCGCGTGATCGTGGCCAGCCGCGAGGAGGTCGTGACGCGGATGATCGAGGCCAACGCCGACCTGATCTCTGATACGCCGGTGACACGGTTCGCGCTGCGAGCGATGACGGCGCTGCTCGTGTCCGCGTGCGAGCAGTGGCTGACCGGCCAGGCATCCCGCGAGGACGTGCGCCGCTTGCTCACGAACACGTTCCTCGACGTGGTCGAGCGGACGATCCCGAAACTCGAAAAACCCAGGAAAGCCGGATGAATTCAGGGAGACTTGCATGTTGGCACGGTCCAACCAACATGGAGGCTTCACATGCGCCGGCTGCTCGCGAAGTACCGCCCGTCCCCGGTATTCCTGATCTTGCTGATCGCGTCGTTCGGCATCGTTGGCGGTGTCGCTTACGCGGCGACCGGCGGCAGTCTGATCCTCGGCAGGGCTAACGTTGCGTCGGGCGGGACCTCACTGCGTTCCCGTGGCGGACCCACGCTCAAGCTGACGAACACCGGGCGGGGCCTGGCGGCCAGCTTCAACGTCCTCAGCACCACTGCACCGTTTGCGGTCAACTCGCGTGTGACGGTGAAGAACCTGAGTGCCGCACTGCTCGATGGACTTAGCAGCGCCGCATTTCAGCGAACGATCACCGGGACCTGCCCGGCCGGCTCGGCGATCCAGCTGATCAGTCCGGGCGGCACCGTCACGTGCATCAACGCTCTCTCGCAGACCTGGAACTTCACCGGGAATGCCGGCACGACGCCCGGCGCGAACTTTCTCGGGACGACCGACCAGCAGCCGCTGATCGTCAAGACCAACGGGGCGGAGGCGCTGCGGGTCCAGGCAAACGGGAGCGTGGGAATCAACGACCAGGCCCCCGACGCACGCCTTCAAGTGCAGAGCACCGGCGGCCAGCAGGCGATCGTCGCGTCAAGTGGCACCGGCGCGGCAATCATCGGCACGTCTGCTGGCGCGACCGGCATGATCGGCGTCGCCAACGCCGGCAATGGCGTCAATGGACAGTCAAACACGGGCAATGGCCTTGTCGGCACTTCGACCGGCGCGGACGGCGCCGTGGGCAACTCCATCAGCGGTAACGGGGTCGGGGGAACGTCTTCCACCGGCACAGGCGTGGTGGGCAGATCAGGTTTCGATGGCGTGCTCGGCGTCTCGAGTCATGCCTCCGGCGGCAGCAGGGCAGCCGGGGTGGAGGCGGTCAATACCGGAGGCGGCGACATCTTCGTCGGCGTGAACTTCACCGGTTCGCAAGTCGCCCGTATCGACGGGGGCGGCAAGGGATTTTTCGACGGCGGCACGCAGACCGGCGGCGCCGATTACGCGGAGGCGATGCGCACGAGCGTCGCCACCAAGGCGCTGGCGCCGGGTGACGTCCTCGCGATCGATCCCAGACACGGCAACGAGGTCACCGCATCGAGCGTGCCGTACTCGCCGTCGGTCGTCGGGGTCTACTCGACAAAGCCGTCGGTGCTGGCCGTTGGCGATCGAAGCATCGACGACCTCGCGGGAACGGTTCCGGTGGCCATGCTCGGGGTCGTCCCGACCAACGTCAGCGCCGAGAACGGGTCCGTGCGAGCCGGTGACCTGTTGACGACATCCCGTACCCCGGGGTACGCAATGAAGGCGCGCGCCGTGCGCGTCGATGGCGTCGAGCTCTACCCGACCGGTGCAATCCTCGGCAAGGCGCTCGAGGCGCTGCGCGGCAATCGTGGTGTGATCGACGTACTGGTTACGGTCAGGTAGGGGCCTCGGATCCGCCTGTGGTCAGCGGTCGGGGCTTTGCTGCTGCTCGTCGAGCTTCTCGCGCAGGTAGGCGGCCTTGTCCGATCTGCGCTCGTGCATGTGCCGCTCGTCGGGCTCGGTGGTGTGCCTGGCGAGCTCGCGCTCCTCCTGCTCACGGCGTGCCTGGGCTTCTCGACGCCGGGCGCTCTCTTCCTTGTCAGGCATTGGCATCACCTCCACGAGGATGGGCTCGGCCTGATCTTGCCCCAAGACGGGCCCGCCGTAACGTTGGATAATTCGGGCGTGGCCTACGACGAGGACCTCGCCAACCGGATTCGGGAGCTGGTTGCCGCGGAACCCGGCCTTACCGAGAAGCGCATGTTCGGAGGCCTCGCGTTCCTGATCAACGGCAACATGTCGGTCAGCGCGAGCGGTCAGGGCGGACTGCTGCTGCGCGTCGATCCCGACCAAACCGATGCGCTGCTGGCTAAGTCGCATGCGCAGCCGTTCGTGATGCGCGGGCGCGAGATGCAGGGCTGGCTGCGCGTCGACGTCGAAGGCGTGCGCACCAAGCGTGAGCTCGAGCGGTGGGTCGCGCGCGGCGTGGGCTACGCGCGCAGCTTGCCCCCGAAGGGCTCATGATCGCCTGCACTCACCTCACCAGCGGTGCCAGCTCGTCGCCGACCTGGGCCACGGCCTCGAGGTCGTCGTGCAGCAAGTGCTGGCACATCACGCGGCTGACTCCGGCGTCGCGGATCGCGATCATGCGATCGGCCACCTCGTCGATCGTGCCGATCAGCCAGGCCGGCGGCGGGTTGGAGCGCAACAGATCTGACTCCATCCCGAGGTTCGCGGCGAGCCGGCCAACGCGTTCCATCAGCTGAGCCTCGTCCGCCCCGATCAGCACGCACGTCATGATCGAGAACGGAATCGCTTCGCGACCGGCGTCCTCACACGCTTTAGCCACACACGCGCGACGCTCGCGGATGTCATCCAGCGTCGGGAACGGCGTGTTGTATTCGTCGGCGAAGCGAGCAGCCAGTTCGGCGCTGCGCCGGCCGCCGCTGCCGCCGATGATCACCCGAGGATGCGGACGCTGGACCGGCTTGGGCTGGGCATCGAGCTCGCTGAGCTTGTAATGACGGCCCTCGAACGAGAATCGCCCCGGCGCCCAGCTGCCGATGATCACCTCGAGCTGCTCCTCGAGCCTCTCGAGCCGGACCGCGGTCGGCTCGAACGGGAACCCGTACGCCTCGTGTTCGCGCTCGTGCCAGCCGCCGCCGATGCCGAGCTCGACCCGTCCCCGGGACACGTGGTCCGCGGTGACCACGAGCTTCGCGAGCACGGACGGGGGACGAAACGTGATCGGCGAGACCAGCGTCCCAAGGCGGAGACTCGACGTCAGCGCGCCCAGCGCGATCACCGTCCCCCACGCGTCTAGCGACTCCGGCTCGGGCTGTCGGCCATCGAGGTTGAGGTAATGGTCGGAGCGAAACAGCCCAGGGACTCCGTGCGCCTCGCACGCCTGCGCAAGCGCAACCCACTGCTCCCAGGAGACCCCACGCTGCCCTTCGATCATCAAGCACAGTTCCACGCGACGGCCTTTCGTTCGACGGGTCGGGCCGGATCGTATTTCAGCTCGGCCGGAAGGTGAGCACCGCCGCGCTCGCGGCGCCCAGCCGAACCACGTACCACCCCCGGACCGTCGCTAGTCTTGCGGCGCTGGCCCGGCCCGCCAGCAGACCGGTCGGCGTCTGGTTGCCGAAGCTACGCCCGCCCAGCGTGACGCCCGTGCGCGCGTACGAGCTTGGCGCAAGTAGGCGCTCGATCGATCCGCTGTACTGCCCCGGCAAGCGCAGTGCGACCAGCCGCGAACTCGATCCCTTGTCGATCAGCGCGACGTGGATCGTCCCGTCGGGCGCGCGCGTGGCCCAGCTCTTGAGGCTGCCATCGCTTGACCCGGAGATCGGCAGGAGCCTGGAGCCGGCGGGGGCGGCCTGCGCGAACGCGAGTAGCCCGTAGTACTCGGGCTCGACCCGCGCGAGCCAGCGACCGTTCGATTGCGTGACCTCGAACAGCTCGTAGCCGGCTCCCGGAAACGTGTGGATGTTGACGCCGTCGATGCCGGCGCGCGCAAGCTCGAACATCGCGTCGAGCGCCCACAGCGCGGCGGCGAACGTCTTGCTGACGCTCGGATCCGCGCCGCAGGAGACCGAGTTGATCTCGTCGATCCGCAGCTGCAGATGGTGCGCGTGCGCGATTCGCGCCGACTGGGCGAACCTGTTCGCCAGGCCGCTCGACGACGACGGCGCGAGCAGGTTGGCGACCGACGGAAAACGGGGCGAGAAGCGCGGGATGAAGCAGAGCTGCAGCGGATAACCGTGGACGGTCACGAGCCTGACGCGAGGCTCGGCGTTCAAGAACTGGGAGAGGTAGGGGGTCCACTTGGGGCTTCCCATGCTGGGCCCGGCGAGCGGATAGCGCGGCAGAACCTGCGCGAGGCGCTGGTAATCGGAGGTGAACGAGTTGAAGTCGTAGTCGTGCGGGCGCCCCGGAACCCCCTGCCCGTCGGGCAGGTGGTACCAGGCAAACGTGCCGTACAGCGCCGGCTCGTTTCCGAGCTCGAGCGCCTCCACCGCCCCTGGTCCGATCCCGCCGCTGATCACGCCCGCTTCGACGGCCGCCAGCGGCTCGCTGTCGGCCTCAAGATTGATCCCGAGGATCACGCGCGCACCTAGCGCGCGCACGAGCGAGCGCGCGACCTGCGTCCAGCGAGCATCGACCGTGTAGGTCACGCCCGGCGGCCGCGTGAGACCGGGGACCGGCCACCAGGTCCAGTCGGTGCTGTCGCCGCCGATCCGCAGCACCGGCGCCTGGCCGGGGTTGAGTCCACGGACGAGCCGCACGAACACCGGGTCGATCGCCGCGGGGTTCGTTCCCGCGTACTGCTCGATCGTCGGGTACTCGAGCGAGAGCCCGAGGAAGCCCGGCTGCAGGGTCGAGCCGAGCGGCCCGCTCCGCACGGTGAGTGCGAGCGCGCCGGGCGGCGGCCGGCCGACTGGCTCGGTGCCGCCGAACGCGCCGGCGACGACGGCCGCGATCGCCAGAAGGACGGCAAGCACCGAGCCGAGCGCGACCAGGCGGCGGCGCAGGTAAACGTCCTGCTTGGTCCCACGGCTGCTCGCTGCTCGGTTCACCAACTGGAGTTTCCCGACCCCCGGGGTCAAGTCCTCCGATCTGAGGGATCCCGATCCCGGCTAGATGATGCTAGGCGCCGGCTCGGGCAGAGGAAACAGCTTGATGAATCGCTCCGCCTCAAGGCGCTCGCCTTCGAGCTCGACGTCGCCGTCTCGGATCGCGCCGCGCAGGCTGCGCCCGTGCCACAGGAGGCCGGCCAGCGCCACCGGATCGGTCGTGATGATCGCGGCGGGAGTGCCGCTGGGCTCGCGCGAGACGTTGAGCGCCGCGGCGGGGGTGCCGCTGGGCCCGCGCGAGACGTTGAGCCGATCCTCACCGGCGATGATCTGGAAGCGCTGCTCGCCTAGCCTCAGCTCGACGAGCGTCTCCCGAGCGCCCTCGTTGGGCTCGTACAGGGTCTTCAGCGCGAGGATCACCGAATCCACGCCGAACACGGCGTCTTCGCCGTCCGCCGGCAGGGGTGTTCGGCTCCCCCACCGGCCCAGCGCAAAGATCACCGGCTCGAGCTCCTCGCCCCACCGGGTCAGCTCATATACCCGCGCGGCTGCCGGTGGCGCCAGCTTGCGCCGGCCCACGATGCCCGCCTGCTCGAGCTCGCGCAGGCGCTGGGCGAGCACGTCGGGGCTGACTCGGGGCAAGGCGGCGCGCAGATCGGTGAACCGCTTGGGACCTATCCGGCCGGAGTTCCGTGCTGGACCGAGACACTGCAGCCCGATCCAGACGCCGCGCTGCGCTTCTACGAGGGCGTGTTCGGCTGGGAGTTCACGGGTCCGGGCGAGATGCCGGGGGATCCACCCGGCCGGTACTACGTGGCGCGGGCGCGCGGTCGTGACGTCGCAGGCGTCGGCTCACAGCCGAAGGGCGCCGGCGCCGGGGCGCCGACGGCATGGACCACCTACGTCGCGGTGGATGACCTGGCAGCCGCCGCTGAGCGCGCGGAGGCCGCCGGTGCGACGATCATCGCCGGTCCGATCGAAGCGCCACCTGCGGGTGCGCTCGCGGTTCTGAGTGATCCAGCCGGAGCGGTGCTCGGCCTCTGGCAACCCGACGCGCGCCGCGGCGCCCAGGTCGTCAATGAGCCCTCGGCATGGGCGATGAGCGCACTGCAAACGCCGGACCCCGACGGTGCCAGGCGGTTCTACCGTGAGCTGTTCGGCTGGCAGCCCGAGCCCTTCACCATGGGTCCTGCGGAGATGACGCTGTGGCGGCTACCGGGCTACGCGGGCGGCGAGCCCGGCCAGCCGGTTCCGCGCGACGTCGTCGCGGTGATGATGGCCGGCGATGCGCAGTGGAGCGTCGACTTCTGGATCGACGACGCCGATGCGGCAGCGGAGCGTGCGCCGGCGCTTGGCGGGAGCGTCGTCGCCCCACCGGAGGATCGCGCCGGATTCAGGACCGCAGCGCTCGCCGATCCGGGCGGCGCGGTCTTCTCCGTGAGCAGGCCGCCGGCGGCCGGCCATTGAGGGCGTCGGCCGGAGGGTCGGCCGTTTGCCCGGACACGGCACAGGAAAGAACCGCAGCACATACTTCCCTCGGACAGGGGAGGTCTAGATGAGCAGGGAAAACGGCGGGCGCTCCGCAGCCGACGGGCGTCTACCCGAGGCCGAACGCCCGTACGACCAAGCCACCGTCGAGCGCCTGCGCGGAAGCGTCGAGATCGAGCACACGCTGGCGCGCCGCGGCGCGGAGCGGTTGCGAGACCTATCCCGATCAGAGCCTCTATCCCGTCAACAGCGGGCCTGCGATGGTGCGCCGGATCAACGGCGCGCTGCGCCGCGCCGACCTGATCGAGCACGCGGAAGGCAATCACGAGATCGATTGGTTCGTTCCGATCGTCGCCGACGCCGAGGCAGGATTCGGCGGCGATCTGAACGTGTTCGAGCTCGCGCGTCAGCTGATCGAGGCAGGGACCGCCGGCATCCATCTCGAGGACCAGCTCTCCTCGGAGAAGAAGTGCGGACACATGGGCGGCAATGTGCTGCTGCCGACCTCGCAGGCGATCCGTCACCTACACGGCGACCAAGCACCAGCGCGAGGTCGGCGCCGGGTACTTCGACGAGGCCTCCCAGGCGATCGCCGGCGGTGACGCGAGCACCACCGCGCTGACGGGATCGACCGAGGAAGCTCAGTTCAACTCGTAGTGCCTGCGGGCACGAACTGCTCGCGCAGGTCGGTCTTCTTGAACTTGCCTGTCGCGGTCCGCGGGATCGCCGAGACGAACTCGAAGCGCTCTGGCAGCTGCCACTTCGCGAAGTCCTGGCTGAGGTGCTCGCGCAACTCGTCCGCGGACACGTCCTTGCCCTCGTGCAGCACGATCACCCCGAGCGGGCGCTCGCCCCAGCGCTCGTCGGGCACCGCGATCACTGCGGCCTCAGCCACGCACGGATGCGCCATCAGCAGGTTCTCGACGTCGACCGAGGAGATCCACTCGCCACCCGACTTCACCAAGTCCTTGGAGCGGTCGCAGATTCGGATGCAGCCGCGCGAATCGATCCGCACGACGTCGCCGGTCTGGAACCAGCCGTCCTCGGTGAACTTCTCCGCACCCATCCCGCGGTGATAGGCGGCGGCCACCCAGGGGCCACGCACCTCGAGCTCGCCCATCGCCTGGTCGTCCCACGGGATCGTCTCCCCGTCGTCGCCCCGCGCGCGAATCTCTACGAACGGGGCTGGCTGGCCCTGCCTCGCGCGGTAGTCGTACTGCTCGGCCTCCGGGGTATCCATCAGGTCGTAGGTCAGGCGGCAGACGCTGCCGAGCGGCGCCGTCTCGGTCATCCCCCACGCCTGGATGATCGTCAGCCCGTGGCGGTCGAACCCCACGAGCATGCTCTTCGGCACCGCGGAGCCACCGACGATCAGGCGCTCGAGCCCGCTGAGCTCCCAACGATCGGGCTCGGCGTCGAGCGCCTGCATGACCGCCATCCACACGGTCGGTACGCCGGCCGTCATCGTCACCTGCTCGTCGGCGAGCAGGTCGAGCACGCTGACCGCGTCGAGCTTCGGGCCGGGCAGCACGAGCCCGGCGCCGGCAAACGCCGCCGTGTACGGCAACCCCCAGGCGTTGGCGTGGAACATCGGCACCACCGGGAGGATCGTGTCCCGCGAGGCAACGCCGAGCTGGTCGGGGAGCGCCGCGACAAGCGAGTGCAGCACGAGCGACCGGTGTGAGTACAGGACGCCCTTCGGCCGGCCGGTCGTCCCCGACGTGTAACACATGGCCGCGGCCCGCCGCTCGTCGAGCGCCGGCCACAGCATCGGTTCGGCGTCGGCAATCAGCTCCTCGTAGTCGACCATGCCCGCCGGGACAGGCCGGGCGGGCTTCGACTGCGAGACCACGATCACGTGGTCGAAGTCGCGGGCGGCGCGGAAGGACTCGAACACCTCCAGCAGCGTCTCGTCGACGACGATCGCCTTGTCCTCCGCGTCCGCGACGATGAAGCTCAGCTCGTCGGGATGCAGCCGCGGGTTGAGCGTGTGGATGACTGCGCCCATCAGCGGCACCGCGAAGTACAGCTCGAGGTGCTCGGGCTGGTTCCACAGCAGGGTCGCCACCCGGTCGCCGTCGCCGACGCCATGCGCTTGCAGGGCGCTCGCGAGCTTCCGCGCCCGCCGCGCGCAATCGCCCATCGTCGTGCGGTGGATCGAGCCGTCCGGACGCCTGGAGACGACCTTGCGCTTACCGCTGATCCGTTCCGCCCGATCCAGGACCGCCGTCAACGTCAGCGGGTAGTCGTCCATCATCAGCCCGTTCTGCAAGGTCTCGCTCATGCTCTCTCCCTGTGGTGCGATCTGCGCGTGTGCGCATTTTGGCGCAGCGGGCGCGGTGGCGCAGCGGGCGCGGTGGCGCAGCGGGCGCGGTGGCGCAGCGGGCGCGGTGGCGCAGCGGGAATCGGACCTAGGCGCCGGTCCGGGGCCCACGGCGCCGGCCCGGGGCCCACGGCGCCGGCCCGGGGCCGAGAAAACTCAAAAACCGCTGGCGCTACACGGAGAGGTGAACGAAACTCAGGGATAGTCCGAGTTTTGTGCGTTGGTGAGAGTGGCCTCGGCGATTTTTGAGTTTTCTCGGCGAGGTGGGGGTGTTTGCGCCCCGCGGCCAGGGTCAGGCCGCGGGGCGCCAGGGCCGGCGCCGGCGGCCGGCGCGGGCGGCCAGCGCCGGCGGTCAGGTCACGCCGCCAGCGCCAGCGCAAGGGCCGGCGGCCCAGGTCACGCCGCCATCGCCAACGCCATCGCCAGCGCCGGCGGCAGGTCAGGCCGCCAGCGCCAGCGCTGGCCGCTCGTCCTCGGCCGTCCCGGGAACCGCGTCGCGCTCAGGCCCGGCCGGCTCCGCGGACCCGCCACCGGGCAGCGCCAGCCGGAAGATCTTGCGCACGACGGACCCGAACTGCCGGCTCAGAGGCCCCGTGTTGTACGGGAGCCCGTAGCGTTCGCACACGTCCCTCACCTCGACCGCGATCTCGGCGTAGCGGTGTGCGGGGATGTCCGGGAACAGGTGATGCTCGATCTGGTGGCTGAGGTTCCCGCTCAGCAGATGGAACAGACGGCCGCCCGTCAGATTGGCCGAGCCGAGCATCTGGCGCACGTACCAGCCGCCGCGGGTCTCGCCCTCGACCTCCTCCTCGGAGAACTCCTCGACGCCCTCCGGGAAGTGACCGCAAAAGATGATCATGAACGACCAGATGTTGCGGATCAGGTTCGCGCTCAGGTTGCCGGTGAGCACCAGAGGCGCGAACGGTCCCGCGAGCAGCGGGAAGGCCACGTAGTCCTTCAGGACCTGCCGGCGCCCTTTGCGCCAGATCGCGCGGAGGATGTCGCGCTTGTCGCTCAGCTTGATCTCGCCGGCCTCGATCCGGTCGACCTCGAGGTCGTGGACCGCGACACCCCACTCGAACAGCAGCATCAGCAGCGTCGCGTACAGCGGGTTGCCGAGGTCTCGGGGGCGCCAGCGCTGGTCCTCGGACATCCGCAGCACGCCGTAGCCGATGTCGCGGTCCTTGCCGAGCACGTTGGTGTGGGTGTGGTGCATGTAGTTGTGGGAATGGCGCCACTGGTCGCCTGGGCACGCCGTATCCCATTCGAAGCGCTTGGAGTCGAGCGCTGGATCCTTCATCCAGTCGTACTGGCCGTGCATCACGTTGTGGCCGATCTCCATGTTGTCGAGGATCTTCGATAGCGAAAGCGCCGCGACGCCGGCTACCCATGCCGGCGGGAATACGCTCGCGAACAGCAGCCCCCGGCCGCCGACCTCGAGCGCGCGCTGCGCCTTGATCACCCGCCGGATGTACTCGGCGTCACGCTCCCCGAGATCGGCGACGATGCGGGTCCGCAGCTCGTCGAGCTCGCGCCCGATCGCTTCGATCTGAGCGTCGGTCAACTGTGGTTTCGGTGTAGGCATGGTGTTCTCCCTGACCTAGATCTGAAGCTCCACGTCCCCCGCCGGGACGGACACGCAAAGCTGGATGTCTTCGTCTTCTTCGTCGGAGATTTCATCGGTGAGGACGTTGCGCACGGCACCGGCGGTCTTGCGGCAGGTGCACGTGTGGCAGATCCCCATCCGGCAGCCGAAGTCGGGTGAGACGCCGGCGGCCTCGACCTGCTCGAGCAACGTCCCGGTGGCGATCGGCACGGCCAGGTCGCTGCGCAGCAGACGCAACTCGCCGGAAGCGGCCTCGCCGTTGACGGTCAACGAGGGCGGCGTGAACGTCTCCATCAGCAGGCGATCCGGCTCGCACATCGAGCGCGCCGCGTCGAGCAGCGACGGCGGACCGCAGACCGCGACATGACGGCCGGCGACGTCATCGGGACACAAGCGCCGGCCGCCCTCGCGCGTCGCGACGTAGGAGACCTTCACGTTCCCCCGGGCCGCGGCGAGCGCCTCGACCTCGGCTCGGTAAAGCCAGTCGCCCCGCGTACGCGCGTAATGAATGAATGACACGTCGCCGGCGTAGCCTTCGTCGCAGAGCGTGCGCAGCATCGAGAGGACCGGCGTGATCCCGCTGCCGCCGCTGATCAGCGCGAGCCTCTCGGGTCGCGGATGCGGCAGGACAAATTCACCCTGGGCGGCGCCCAGGTGGACGATCGTCCCGGGGCGGACACGAGAAAACAGATGGCCGGAGACCAGCCCCTCGGGGTGCACGGTCACGGTCAGCTCCACAGAGCCGTTCCGATTTGCCGCCGAGCTCGCCGGCGAGTACGTGCGCGTCCTCCGGACGCCATCGATCTCGACGCCGACCCGCACGAACTGCCCAGCGTTGAAGCCGCACCACGCGGCGTTCGGCCGCAGCGTCAGCGTCACGCTGCGCGCGGTCTGCCGGCGGACCTCCACAACCTGGGCGCGTGCATCGTTCACGGTGAGCGAGGGGCGGATCAGCTCCAGATAGCGGTCGACCCCATGTGGCCCGACGAGCAAATCGACAAACTGTGATTGAAGTAGGCGTCTCATGTTAGTGCACAAGTGTTCACTAACTTATGGCGCCTGTCAAGCTGTAAAATGGGGTTCTGTGAGCACCCGCACACACACTCGTGCACGTAACCATCTGACCCAGGCCGAGCGCCGCCGCAACACGCGCCAGGCGTTGCTCGATGCCGCGCTGCTGCAGATGGAGGCAGGTGAGGGTTTCGACTCGCTGAGCCTGCGCAGCGTGGCTAAGGCCGCGGGCGTCGTCCCGGGCGCTTTCTACCGCCACTTCGCGAGCATGGACGAGCTGGGGCTGGCGCTCGTCGAGGAGTCGTTCCGGACCCTGCGGGCGATGCTCCGCGAGGCGCGTGACCAGGGGTTGCCACCGGAGCACATCATTCGCCGCTCGGTCGAGATCCTCGTCGAGCATGTCCGCGATCATCGCCAGCACTACTGGTTCGTGGCGCGCGTCAGGTCTTCCGGCAACCCGGTCCTGAGACACGCGATCCGCAACGAGATCCGCCTGTTCACGAGCGACCTGGCAATCGACCTCGCGCGTTTCCCGTTGCTGCGCGAGTGGACGACTGAGGACCTGAACATGATCGCCGGGCTGCTGGTCAACACGATGATCGCGACGATCGAGGCGATCCTCGACGTGCCGGTCGCCTCCCCCGAGGCGGAGGTCGAGACGATTCGCATGGCCGAGAAGCAGTTGCGGCTGATCCTGCTCGCCGTCCCAAACTGGCGCAGCCCCGCAAGTTAGGACTGCTCGCCGTCCAACTGGCGCAGCCCGTCGCGCGAAGACGCTCGCCATCCCAGACACACACTGGCCCGCGCGTCCAGTTAAGGTCTCCGGATGCCGCATCCGGACCGGTCATGGAAGGGCTGGGGGGATCCGACGAAGGTTCCCGAGCTCCCCGAATCGTTACTCACGCTGCTACACCAAGCGCTCGGCGTGAGCCACGCCAATCCGGCCCCGTCGACGCTCGACGAGCTCACTCTGCCGCCGGTCCGTCTCAGCGAGGATTCGCTCGCGGCTCTCAGGAGCCTGGTAGGCCCTGAGAACGCCACCACCGACTCCGAGGCGCGGATCCGCCACACGCGCGGCCAGTCGACGCCCGACCTGCTCCGGCTCCGTGCCCACGACATGAGCGACGCTCCGGACGTGGTGCTCACGCCCGCCTCGCACAACGAGATCATGAACGCGCTGAAGCTCTGCTCGGAGCAGCGCATCGCGGTCGTGCCATACGGCGGCGGCACATCCGTCGTCGGGGGGCTCGAGCCTCAGGCGCTCGCGTACGAGGGCCTGGTCGCGCTCGATGTAAGCCGGCTCAACGCGGTCACGAACGTGGACGCCAAGTCGCGGATGGCCACGCTTCAGCCCGGGTTGCGCCTCCCCGAGGCAGAGCAGCAACTGACCGCCCACGGCTTCACGATCGGCCACTTCCCCCAGTCGTACGAGTACGCGACGATCGGCGGCGCCGCCGCGGCGCGCTCGAGCGGCCAATCCTCCGCCGGCTACGGGCGCTTCGACGCGAACGTCCTCGCCTTAACCGTCGCCACCCCCGCGGGGACAATCTCGCTCGGCAGGGCGCCGAAATCTGCCGCCGGGCCGGATCTCCGGCAACTGTTCCTCGGATCCGAGGGTGCCCTCGGGGTGATCACCGAGCTCACCGTGGCGCTGCACCCGGCGCCCGAGACCCGCGTCTACGAGGCCTGGCGTTTCGAGACCTTCCATCAAGGCATCGAAGCGCTGCGAGTTCTGACCCAGGACGGTCCGCTCCCCACCGTCTTGCGACTGTCGGACGAGGCAGAGACCGCGCTCAACCTCGCGCGCCCCTCCGAGATTGGTCGGAGCGCCACCGGCGGCTGCCTGGCGATCATCGGCCACGAGGGCACGCCGCAGAGTGTTGAGGAGCGCAAAGCGGCGGTGAGCCGGATCCTGATGGGCGCGGGCGCAGAGCCGGCCGAACCCAACGCTGGCGAGCGCTGGGCCCAGGATCGCTTCCGCGGCCCCTATCTGCGCGACGCGCTGCTCGACGCGGGCGCGATCGTCGAGACGCTGGAGACCGTCACATTCTGGTCAAAGCTCGAAGGGCTCTATTCCGCTACCTCAGAGGCGCTGCGCAATGCCCTCACCTCCCAGGGCACCCCGCCGGTGATCCTCTGTCACGTCTCCCACGTGTACCCGGCGGGGGCGTCGCTGTACTTCACGATCGGCTGCGCGCAGCTCGATGACCCCGTCACCCAGTGGCGACAGGCGAAGGCGGCGGCGAGCGACGCGATCCTCGCAGCCGGCGGCTCGATCACCCATCACCACGGAGTCGGCATTGACCATCGCCACTGGTATGCGCGCGAAATCGGGCCGCTCGGGGTAGGCATCGTCGAAGCAGTCAAAGCGAGGCTCGACCCCGCCGGCATCCTCAATCCCGGAATCCTCATCAGCAAACCATGACGGAGAACTCATACGCACATACGCTCGCCGAGTTGGTCGTGCGGCTCGGCGCCAACGTCCAGCCGGGCCAGATCGTGGCGGTGGCCTCCGAGCCGGGCAAGGAGCACCTGGCCCGCGCGATCGCAACGGCCGCCTACCGCGCCGGAGCGAGATTCGTCGATCTAAGCATGTTCGACGTGCACTTCAAGCGCGCCCGCGCGCTCAATGCAGATCCCAACACGCTCGACTTCGTCCCGCCGTGGTACGGCCAGCGGATCCGTGCGCTCGGCGAGAACCGCGCCGCGACGATCGCGCTCACTGGACCGGTCGCGCCGCACCTGATGGCCGACGTGGACCCGAAGCTGCTCGGCCGCGACGTGCTGCCCAGCGTCCGCGAGTCCGCCGAGGTGATCAACGCGCGACTGATCAACTGGACCGCGGCTCCGTGTCCCACCGCCGGCTGGGCGCAGCTGGTGCACCCCGATCTCGATCCCGATAAGGCCCTCGAGATGTTGTGGAGCGAGATCGCGCACGTATGCCGACTCGACGAGCCCGATCCGATCGGTGCCTGGAACGCGCGGCTCGACCGCCTGATCGAGGTGACGGGCAAACTCGACGCGCTCGGACTCGATACCGTCCGGCTGGAAGGCCCGGGCACCGATGTGACCATCGGCCTGCTCGGCGGCAGCCGCTGGCAGGCCGCACGCGTGGCGACCGTCGATGGAATCGTGCACGTCCCCAACGTTCCCACCGAGGAGGTGTTCACGACCCCCGATCCCGCCCGCGTCGATGGCCATGTGACTTCCACCAAGCCGCTGTTCACCTCGGGCGCGGTGATCGAGGGCCTTCGCGTCGAGTTTCAGTCAGGGCGCGCCGTGTCGGTCGACGCAGACCAAGGCGCGGGGACCGTGAAGGCATTGACCGAGCGCGACGACGGCGCGGCACGGCTCGGCGAGGTGGCGCTCGTCGACCGCGAAGGCCGCATCGGCCAGCTCGGCACCGTGTTCTTCGACACGCTGCTCGACGAGAACGCCGCCAGCCACATCGCGCTGGGCAGCGGACTGGAGTTCGCGGTCGAGGGCGAGGACCAGGAGCGGGTGAATCGGAGCGGGATCCACGTCGACTTCATGATCGGCAGCGATGAGGTGGCGGTGACCGGCATTACGCACGACGGGACCGAGGTCCCATTGCTGCGCGGCGGGGTCTGGCAGGTGTGAGATCGCTACGCTTCGCAGAAGCTCCCAGGAGAGGTGCCGGAGCGGTTGAACGGGCGCGACTGGAAATCGCGTAACGGGGGTTGACCTCGTTCGGGGGTTCGAATCCCCCCCTCTCCGCTATGTGATGTCTCTCGGGACATATGTCTCAGGTGTCTCGGGACATAGATCTCATTTCTTGGGGGCGAGGCCGGCGGCCGGGTGAGGTTGCTCGATAACCCAACGGCGGGTTTTCAATCACCCTCCCAGGCTCGGGCCGGCGGTGCGGTGGCTGGAGCTGCCTGGGGTTTACTCGGTAACCGTTGCCCCGGGGTTCTTCCGAGCAGTGCGCGTGGACGGCACACGGTGCTCTGGGGGCGCTTCTGATACTTCGAGGAGCTTTAGTTCACAAACGTGCGTTTTGGTCTTGACACGTTGTCCAATAACGCACGAGACAACCCGCGCGAACGGACAAGCTTCTTACAGATCGTTAGGTAAACGCCGGTAGTTTCGGGTTTAATCGCTCGGTAGAAAAGCAACTCAGCATGCACGGAACCAGCACACTCCCACGACCGGCATTGAGGCTGATCGAAGGCGCTTTCCAGGCGCCTGAAACGTGGGTGTGGTTCTGTGGTCGTTGCGCCGCCCCGTCACCGCGTGAGGGGCCGCCTGCGCCCAGCGCCCGGGTGTGCGAATCGTGCGGAATGGGCCTGCTGCTCGAGGCGCGCGAGGACGCCTTGCCGAGCGCATCGGATGCATTCCTGGTCGTTGACTCGGCGCTGCGCGTGCAGGCGCTGTCGGCCGGTGCCGAGGCGCTGCTCGGAGTCGACGAGAAGACCGCCGTCAACAGCCCGGTGATTGAGCTGATGGTCCCGGCCGACGCGGAGTCGCAGACGCCCGCCGGCCTCGCCGCGGCAATCGCCGAGGCGGCGAGCGGTGCCGACGAACCGGCCAGGGTGTTCCTGCGACCGGGGAACACGTTTGGCGTCCGCCTACGGGCGCGGATCGCTCCCTGCGGTCCACCGCGCGCCGCGCTCGTTGTGCTCGAAGCGGCTCGCGCCGGCCTGCACGCCGTCTCGCGCTGATCGCGCTGATCAGCTGGCTGGCGGGAGGACCGGCGGTGCCCCAAACTGCGTCAGCACCTGCGGAAGCCGGACCGAACCGTCCTCGAGCTGACCGTTCTCGAGCAGCGCGATGATCGTTCGCCCGACGGCAACGGCGGTCCCGTTGAGCGTGTACGCGTACGCCGGCTTACCGTCGGGCCCGCGGTAGCGGATTTCGAGCCGCCTCGCCTGGTAGTCGGTCGTGTTCGACGTCGAGGTCAGCTCGCGGTACCGGCCCTGACCCGGCAGCCACGCCTCGCAGTCGTACTTCATGGCCGCCGACGCGCCGAGATCGTCGACCGCAATGGCGACTACGCGGTAGGGGATCTCGAGCTCCTGCAGGATCGACTCCTCGATCGACAGCAGCCGCTGATGCTCGTCCCCGCCCGCCGACGGCTCGACGAAGCTGAACATCTCGACCTTGTCGAACTGGTGCACGCGGAAGATCCCTCGCGTGTCCTTGCCCGCGGCGCCGGCCTCGCGGCGAAAGCAGGTCGAGAATCCGGCATAGCGGAGCGGGAGTTCGTCGGCTGCAAGGACCTCATCTTGGTGAAGCGAGGCGAGCGCGACCTCCGAGGTCCCGACGAGGTACAGGTCGTCGTCGGCCAGCCGGTAGATCTGCTGCTCGGTGTCGGGCAAGAACCCCGTTCCGTACAGCGCGCGTTCTCGGACCAGCACCGGCGGGACGACCGGCTCGAATCCCTCCCCGCTGACCTTCTCGAGCGCGTAGCGGACGAGGGCGAACTCGAGCAGCACTAGGTCCCCCCGCAGATAGGCGAACCGCGATCCTGACAGCCTCGCCGCGCGCTCCATGTCGATCCGCGAGCCCGCCAGCTCGAGATGATCGCGCCCGGTCTTGCCCGCCTTACCGACCTCGCGCAACACCGTGTCCTCATCCGGCGCGTCATCGGCCGGCAGGCTCGGAAGGCTGGCGAGCACCTCGTCGCGCTGCCGGCGCACCTCGCTCTCCTCGTCGCTGAGCTCGCGACCACGAGCAGCGAGCGCCGCGAGCTGTTCACGCTCCTCGGGCGTGGGGGCACCCTTGCGACCGCGACTGGCTCGGTTCTGCTCGGCGCGCAGCTCCTCGGCCTCGGCCGTGAGCGCCCGCCAGCGCTGATCGAGCTCGAGCAGCTGAGTGACCCGTTCGGCGACGCCGGGACCACGGCGAGCGAGCGCCGCCTTGACGGCGTCGGGGTCGCGGCGGATCAGCCTGATGTCGAGAACCGAGCGCCCCCGCTACTTCTTCTTACTGCTGCTCGACTTGGTCGTGCTCGACACGACGGATGACGCCGAGTTCGTGGTGCTGGTGGTGGTGGTCGCGGTCGCGGCCGCCTGGGCGCTCGCCGCACTGCCTGGCGCCGGCAGCGTCCCGACCGGTTGCGAATCACACGGCGCCAGGCCCGAGACGACCTTCGCCTGGCGCCCAGCGTAGGTGGCGACGAACTTCGCGACGTCGATTGCGTCTTGCCCGACCACTACGTTCTGCGGCATGATCGCTCCCGAGAAGCCACCGTTCTCGATCGCGTAGAGCACGCGCGTTACAGGACGCTCGCAGCGCACGTTGAAATTCGGTCCGTTGGTGATTTCTCGAGTACGAGGGTTGGAGGCAGACCCATTAGTGGCCGCATAGGACAAGGTGTGACAACCCGAGCAGCGCTCGCTGAACAGATACGCGCCGTGATACAGCTGCGCGTTGCTCTTGGGAACCGAGATCTTCTGCGTTCCGCACGCTGTCGCAAAGGCCGCGACCGCGATCGATGCACTCGTTATCAGGAGGACCTTGGCGGGCCGGCTCATGAAGGCGGAGATCATAATCGGATCCCCATGTCCGGGCCCCGTCCTCCCCTCATCGCCTTGATCCTGCTCACGATCGCGCTGCTCAGCGGCTGCGGGAGCACCCACCGGGTCGGGGCAAACCGGACCCTCGACCTGGCCGTCAGCGAGTACAGGCTGACGCCCTCGAGCGCTCAGGTCACGGAGGGCGTGGTGACGCTCGTCGTCCACAACTACGGGATCCTCACCCACGACCTCCAGGTCTCCTCCGGCAGCCAGGTCACTGCCGCTACGAAGCCGATCTGGCCGGGTCAGACCGCCGTTCTGGCGCTGAATCTCGCGCCCGGCAAGTACGAGATGACGTCCTCGCTGCTGTCAGACCAGGCGCTCGGCGTCTACGGCACGCTGACTGTCACGAAGTAAATCTGCAAAGGAGGTCCGGCGGCGGCGGCGAAGTCTGTGCGCGATCCCCGGCGCCGGCCAGCTCGACGCTCGCCACGACTTCAAACCGCGATCGTCCTCCCACGGCGGCAACCAGAAGGGAGGCCGGCGCCGGGGAGGTACTAGATTGCCCGCGATGCGCGATCCGGAACTGTTCCGCGAGGTATTCGGACGTTTCGCGACCGGTGTCGCAGTGATCACGAGCGCGGGCCCCGACGGCGCCGGCGGGATGACCGCCAACGCGCTGTGCTCGCTGTCGCTCGATCCCCTGATGGCCCTCGTTTGCTTCGAGAACGGCGCCCGCACGCTGCCGATCGTGCGCGAATCGCGACGGTTCGCGGTCAACATCCTCGGCGCCGGCCAAGAGGAGCTGGCGCGAGTGTTCGCGTCCAAGCTGCCCGAGAGCGAGAAGCTCCAGGGGGTGGCGCACCGGATCGAGCAGGGTGTGCCGCTAATCGAGGGCTCGCTCGCCTGGGCGATCTGTGCGCTGCGCGAGCTGATCGCCGGCGGCGACCACACGATCGCGATCGGCGAGGTCACCGCGCTCGGCCTCGGCGACGGCGAGCCGCTGCTCTGGTACGGGGGCCGCTACCACGTCGGGACCGTCACTTAGCCAGCGGTCATCGCGGCCCGGGCCAGCAGCACAACGACGACGATCGCTGCAAGCGTCATCACGCCGACCTCGCGCTGGACGATCGACATCGCGAGCACATGCTGCTCGGACTCGGGGAGCTTCCCCACATCGCTAGGCGACTGAAAGCCGCGCGCGTCGAGCACCATCTGCGCGGAGACGGCTCGTAGCTGCTCGGCGAGCAGGGCGACGAGCAGCGGCAGCACCCCGTAGAGGACGTGCAGTCCGGGCGGCTTGTGCCCTAGCAGTACGAGCACCCCGCCGAGCGCGACCTGCAGGACGACCAGCCCCTGCCCGGCCCGGAGGATCCGCCAGAACCAAGTGCTCGTGCGCACGCGGATCCAGCACCACGCGCCCCACAGCGCGGCCACGCCGTTGGTGGCGATCGCAAGCACGCCGACCACGATGTGAACCTGTTTCATCCAGGGCCTTCAAAGGGCACTATGAAGCCCTCAACATAGCCATTTTTCGCACTAAGTAACACTGTGTTACAAAGTACAGAGCCACGGTGATATAAGACTTCGTTCAAAATGCTCCGAACTTATCTTCCTGCGCTCGTCTTCCTAATTCTCGGCGCTGCCGTCGGTCTCACCTTCGCGGTCCTCAACGTGTTCCTCGGGAAGGGCCGGCCGAACCGGGCGAAGAGCTCGCCGTACGAGTGCGGACTGCCCTCTGAGATCCAGCGCGGGTTCCGGTTCGGGATCAGCTTCTACCTCGTCGCGATGCTGTTCATCCTGTTCGACATCGAGGTCATCTTCCTGTATCCGATCGCGGTCCAGCTGCGTGCCTTCGGAACGTTCGCGATGTCGGAGACGATCGTGTTCGTGGTGCTGCTGATGATTGCCTTCGTGTACGTGTGGCGGCGGGGTGCGCTCGAATGGAGATAAAGCGCGAGCCGGTGGGCGGCACCGCGGACCTGCGCATCCGCCAGCTTGAGGCGCGCGACATGCTGCGCGGCGACATGTCCGACGAGGAGCTGCAGCGCTTCGTCGAGGAACGGGTGCTGACCACGACCCTTGACCGGGCCGTCGCCTGGGCGCGCGGCAACTCGTTCTTCCCGCTCACGTTCGGGCTCGCGTGCTGCGCGATCGAGTGGATGCACCATGTGGGGCCGCGGGTGGACGTCGCGCGGTTCGGCTGGGAGGCGGCCCGCGCCTCGCCGCGACAGGCGGACCTGATCGTCCTCTCGGGCCGGGTGTCGATCAAGATGGCGCCGATCATCCGCCGGCTTTATGACCAGATGCTCGAGCCCAAGTGGGCGATCTCGATGGGTGCCTGCTGCTCCTCGATGGGCGTGTTCAACAACTACGCGCTGGTCCCGGCGGACAAGTTCATGCCGATCGATGTTCACGTGCCGGGCTGCCCGCCGCGTCCCGAGGCGCTGGTCCACGGGATCCTGCGGCTGCGCGAGAAGGTGCTCGGCAAGGAGAAGGAGGGCTGGCGCGAGCGCTACGACGCGGTCGGCACCGAGGAGCTCCTCGCCGACAGCGGGACGACTCGGGCCCGGCCCGATCAGGCGAGGCCGGATGCCGAACGGGCCGCTGGCCCGAGGCCGATGGATGACGCGGGCATCAACATCTACAAGCCCGGAGACACCGCCGGTGCCTGACGCCACCGAGCTCGAGCTGACCGCGCACGAACTCAGGGACATCGAAGCCGAGTCGATCCTCGACACCGAATTTCACCGTGGCCGCGCGGCGCTGGTCGCCGACCCCGCGCACGTCACGACCGTCCTGAAGCACCTCCAGGGCAAGGGCTACACGTTCCTGGCCAGCCTCCACGGCGTCGACTACTACCCCGAGGAGCCGCGCCTCGGCGTCCTCTACGAGCTGCTCGACATGCAGCGTGTGGACCGGATCAGCGTCAAGGCTCGCGTCACAACGGACGCGCCGAGCATCGCGTCCGTCGTGCAGATGTTCCCCACGGCCGAGTTCCAGGAGCGCGAGGTGTTCGACATGTTCGGCGTGGTGTTCGACGGCCATCCCGACCTGCGCCGGATCCTGATGCCCGAGGACTATGGCGGCTTCCCCCAGCGCCGCGACTTCCCCGTCGGCGGCGAACCGGTGCTGTTCACCTATAACGAAGAGCAGAGCTACGGGAAGTGGCAGTGAGCCTGACCGAGGATTACCGCCGCCGGGAGGAGTCCGTCACGCTCGCAAGCGAGCCGGCGGGCGAGGGCGAGACGCACGAGCTGATGACGCTCAATATCGGGCCGCACCATCCCGCGACCCACGGCGTGCTGCGGCTGCTGGCCACGCTCGAGGGCGAGGTCGTGCGCGACATCCGCCCGATCATCGGCTACGTCCACACCGGAATCGAGAAGACCGCCGAGGACAAGGCCTACTGGAAGGCGATCCCGGTCGTCGAGCGGATGGACTACCTGAGCTACTACTTCAACGCGATGGCCTACTGCGGCGCGGTCGAGGAACTGCTGGGGGTCGAGATTCCGCCACGTGCACAGTACCTGCGAGTGATCCATCTCGAGCTGAACCGAATCGCCTCGCACATGGTGTGGCTCGGGACCAGCGCGCTCGACATCGGCGCGATCTCGATGTTCTGGTACTGCTTCCGCGAGCGCGAGCGAATCCTCGACCTGTTCGAGATGTCGTCCGGGCAGCGTGTGCATACGCGCTACTTCCAGGTCGGCGGCGTGATGGAGGACATCCCGCCCGGGTTCGCGCGGAAGGTCCGCGAGTTCACGCGCGACATGCCGGGACGCGCCGACCAGTACGCCGACCTGCTCGAGAAGAACCAGATCGTGCTCGAACGGCTGCGCGACACCGGCATCGTGCATCAAGACCAGCTGCTTGCGCTCGGCGTCACCGGCCCGCTGCTGCGCGCCGCCGGCAACCCCTGGGACCTGCGCAAGGCGCACCCTTACTCGAGCTATGACCACTTCGACTTCAAGATCCCGGTAGGGACCGTTGGCGACAACTACGACCGTTACCGCGTGCGCCACGCCGAGATCTACGAGTCGGTCAAGATCATCGACCAGGCGCTCGAGGGGCTGCCCGAGGGCCCGTTCATCACGCCCAACCGCAAGGTCGCCCTGCCGCCTCGCCACGAGCTCGCGACCAGCATGGAGGCGCTGATCCACCACTTCAAGCTCGTCACCGAGGGCTTCCGGGTGCCGCCGGGCGAGGCCTACTACCCGATCGAGAGCCCGCGCGGCGAGCTCGGCTGCTTTGTGCGGGCCGACGGCTCCGCGAAGCCGGCGCGCGTGCACATGCGCGACCCCAGCTTCGTGAACCTTCAGGCGCTCCCCGCGATGGTCCGCGACGGCTATATCGCCGACCTGATCGCGACGCTGGCGATGCTCGATCCGATCCTCGGAGGGATCGACCGGTGAGCCTCGCCGAACGGGTGCCTCGCTTTGGGCACGGCTCGCGCGTGCCCGGCTGGGACGAGGCCGTCGACCTGACCAAGCCGCCGGCGACCGTCCCCGACGCGACGACCACGGAGGTGCCGAGCCAGCTGCGAGCGACGATCGAGCAGGCGATGGCCAAGTACCCCGACCGGCGGTCGGCCGCGATCCCCGCGCTGCACGCCGCCCAGGAGCTCCACGGCTGGTGCTCGCCGGAGGCGATCCAGCAGGTCGCCGCGGTGATGCAGCTGACCCCCGCGTACCTGACCTCGGTGGCGACCTTCTACGACATGTTCGCGATGGCCCCCAAGCCGAAGCACGACGTGTTCGTGTGCACGAACATCTCCTGCTCGCTGCGCGGCGCCGACGACTTCTACCAGGCGATGATCGCCGCCGCGGCCCAGTCCGATGAGGTCGGCGTGCGCTCGTTCGAGTGCCTGGGCGCGTGCGACATCGCGCCGATGGCGTCGGTCGACGGCGAGTACGTGGGGCCGCTGACGAGCGAGGACGCCGCCCAGATCGTCGAAGACCTGGCGGCCGGGCGTCCGGTGCTCGAGGCAAAGCAGCTTAGGTTCAGGAAGTGCGTGGACCCGGAGGTGGCCGAAGGCGCGAAGGAATTCGGTGCGCCGCCATCCGAGGCCCCGCGGGCGGACACCGCCGGCCTCGGCCCCCAGGGCGACACGGTCGATCGCCCCGGGCCGTCCGCGCCAATCGAGATCCCCCGCGAGCAGGCGGAGGGGGAAGAGCAATGAAGCTCCTGTTCGAGGGGATCGACGAGCCCGGACTGAACACGCTCGAGGTCTACGAGCGCCGCGGCGGCTACCAGATGCTGCGCAAGGCGCTCGGGATGCCGGCACACGACGTGCTTGAGAACATCTCCGATTCGCAGCTGCGCGGCCGCGGCGGCGCCGGCTTCCGGATGGGACAGAAGGCCGGCTTCCTGCCCCACGGCGACATGGACAAGTACCTGGTCTGCAACGCGGATGAGTCCGAGCCAGGCACGTTCAAGGACCGCGAGCTGATGCAGAAGACACCGCACATGCTGATCGAGGGGATCGTGATCGCGTCGTGGGCGGCGGAGATCAACCGCGCCTTCATCTACATCCGCGGCGAGTATGACCTGCAGGCCGACATCCTCGAGGCGGCGATCGCCGAGGCGCGGGAGGCCGGGTACATCGGCGAGAACATCCTCGGCTCAGGCCATTCGCTGAGCCTCGTGCTGCACCGCGGCGCCGGCGCCTACATCTGCGGTGAGGAGACGGGGCTGCTCGACTCGCTCGAGGGCAAGCGCGGCAACCCGCGGCTGAAGCCCCCGTTTCCGGCGATCGAGGGCCTGTACCACGGCCCGACGCTGATCAACAACGTCGAGACGCTGTGCACCGTGCCGAGCATCATCCGGCTGAGCGGCACCGAGTACGCCAAGATCGGCACCGAGACCTCGACCGGCACCAAGCTCGTCTCAATCTCGGGCGACGTGCAGCGCCCGGGCAACTACGAGATCGAGCTCGGAATCTCCTCGCGCGAGCTGATCCACGGCCTCGCCGGCGGTCCGCCCGAGGGCCGGGAGATCAAGTTCTGGTTCCCGGGCGGTTCTAGCGCGCCCGTGCTCACCAAGGACGACCTCGACGTTCCGTATGACTTCGACAGCCTCGCCAAGGCGGGCAGCATGCTCGGCTCGGGCGCCGTGATCGTCGTCGACGACTCGCACACCGTGCTCGAGGTGATGCACAAGCTCGTGAAGTTCTACGCGCACGAGTCATGTGGCAAGTGCGTGCCCTGCCGGGAGGGCACGAACTGGACGCTGAAGATGGTGCAGCGGATCGAGGCCGGCGAGGCGACGCCGATGGATCTCGACATCATGGCCGGCGTCCAGGAGCAGATCATCGGCAACTGCCTATGCGTGCTCGGCGACGCGATGGCGATGCCGGTCGGCTCGATGGTCGAGAAGTTCCGTGACGAGCTGGAGCAGGAGATAGAAGCGCGCCGGGAGCGCTTCGGAGCAGGCGATCTCGAGAACGTGATCCCGCTCGGCGTCGCCGACGAGCACGCCGGACCGATCCCGGTTCACTGACCCCCAAGCCATGCCCCGCCCAGAGCAGAAGATCATCCAGCTGACGATCGACGGCCGCGAGGTAAAGGCCGTCGAGGGAGCCATGCTCGTCGACGCCGCCAAGCTCGGCGACGTCGAGATCCCCTACTTCTGTTACCACCACAAGCTCGGGAATCCGGTCGGTGCCTGTCGCATGTGCCTGGTCGAGATCGAGGGCATCCCCAAGCTGCAGACCTCGTGCTCGACGCCTGTCAAGGACGGGATGGTGGTGCACACCCAGACCGACCGCGTACGCCATGCGCAGAACGCGATCGTCGAGTTCCTGCTCGTCAATCACCCGCTCGATTGCCCAGTCTGCGACAAGGGTGGCGAGTGCCCGCTCCAGGACATCACGTTCGGCTGGGGACTGGGTCGGTCCCGCTTCATCGAGCCCAAGCGCCACTTCGTAAAGCCGCTCGCGCTGAGTCCGGTGATCGCGATCGACCGCGAGCGCTGCATCCTCTGCTACCGCTGCGTGCGCTTCAGCCAGGAGATCGCCGAGGACTACCAGCTGGTGTTCGAGGAGCGTGGCGCGGACACATTCGTGGGAACCCACGACGGCCACCCGTACGTCGCGCCGTTCAGCGGCAACATCATCGAGCTGTGCCCGGTCGGGGCGTTGACCTCCCAGCCCTACCGCTTCCGCGCACGCCCCTGGGAGATCGAGGGTGCGGGCGGAATCTGCACGCTATGCCCGTCGCAGTGCAATGTCGAGTTCACGGTGCGCGACGAGAAGGTCCTGCGAGTGCTCTCGCGCGACCCTCCACACGAGGGCGTCGACGACGGCTGGCTCTGCGACAAGGGCCGCTTTGCCTACCAGGCGATCCACGTCGACGAGCGCATCACCCAGCCGCTCGTCCGCGATGGCGGCGAGCTGCGCCCGGTCTCCTGGGATCGTGCGCTGGAGGTGGCGGGCGGCCTCGCTCGACATCGGGAGCACGTGGGCGCGCTCGTCGGTGGTCAGGCGACCAACGAGGAGGGCTTCCTGCTCCAGCGCCTGCTCCGTGAGGCGCTGCACTCGAACGACATCGACTCGCGGGTCGAGCCGATGCCCGCCGGGCTCGCCAGAGCGCTCGCCGACCCCGCGCGCCAGGCGTCAGTCTCTGACATCGAGTTCGCCGACACCGTGCTGGTTCTCGGCTGCGAGCTCTTGGATGACGCGCCGATCCTCGACCTGCGGATCCGCAAGGGCGTCCGCCGCCGCGGCGTGCAGCTGGCGATCGCCACCGCGCGCCCCAGCGCGCTTGACCCAAACGCCCGAGTGATCGTCCGATATGCACCCGGCGACGACGCCAGCTTCCTTGACGACCCGGACCTCACCGCGCTGCTGCGCGACGGCGGCGATGACATCGTCGTGCTCTGGGGCGAGCGGACCGGTCCCGCGGCGGCAGCCCGGTTGCTGGAGATTGACAACGCCCGGCTGCTCGAGGTCCCCGCCGGCGCGAACGGCCGCGGTCTGCGTGAGGCTGGCTGCGTCCCCGATGCCGGCCCCGGGTACTCGGAGCTCGCGAGCGGACCGGGTCGCAGTGCCATCGAGATCGCGCAGGCCGCCGCCGAGGGGAAGCTCTCGGCGCTCTACCTGATGCAGACCGATCCAGTGCGTGATCTTTCCGACCGCGCGTTGTGGGAGCGTGCGCTCGCGCACGTGGGCCTGGTCGTGGCCCATGCGTCGGTGCTGACCGAGGGGATCCGCGAGCGCGCGAACGTCGTGTTCCCCGCCGAGTCCTACGCCGAGAAGGAGGGGACGGTCGTTCATCCGGACGGGCGGATCCAGCGGCTGCGCTCCGCGATCGCGCACCCCGGCGGCGTGCGCGCGGGCTGGTCGGTGATCGCCGATGTCGCGAAGCGAGCGGGTCTCGACCTGGGCGTTCTGACCAGCGGGATGGCCTTTCGGCAGCTGGCCGAGGCGGTGCCGTTCTACGCCGGGCTCACGCTCGAGGAGATCGGCGGGCGCGGTGTTCGCTGGGTCGAGCGCGAGGAGGCATCCGCGATGCCGGCCGGATCCGCTCCCGGGGTGACGATGACTGTCGTCGCGGTGCCCACGAACGGCGGCCTGCGCCTCGGGACCTACCGACCGATCTGGGCCGCCCCCGAGGTCGAGGTCTCGCCGGCCCTTCATTACACGATCGCTCGCCAGGCCGTGGAGCTCTCCCCGGAGGACGCGCAACAGCTAGGGATCGTCGGCGGCGAGACCGTCGAGGTCTCCCAGAACGGGACGCGCCTGCGCGCCACCGCCGCCGTCCGCACCGGCGTCACGCCGGGGATCGCGTTCCTCGCTGAGGGGATCGCGGCCGACTCCGCCAACGCCCTCACCGAGGGCGAGATAGAGATCGAGATCGAGGTGCAAAAGGCATGATCGCGCTCGCCAACGCGTTCTATGTCGAGCCGTGGTGGATGCAGATCGCCAAGTCGATCGTGATCTTCCTGGTGATCTTCGCGATCCTCCCGATCATCATCGTTTACGAGCGCAAGCTGCTCGGGCGGATGCAGGCCCGCTACGGCCCAAACCGGGTCGGCCCGTTCGGCCTGCTCCAGCCGCTCGCCGAGATCCTCAAGCTCGCGACCAAGGAGTACTCGCGCCCCACGACCTCGGTCGGCTTCCTGTTCCGCCTGGCGCCGGTGATCGCGATCGTAACCGCCGTGATGGCGCTCGCGATCATCCCATTCGGCGACGTGCAGGACATCTTCGGCACCAAGACCGGCCTGTACGGGATCGACGTCTCGATCGGCCCGCTGTACCTGTTCGCGCTGTCGGGAATCGCGTTCTACGGGATCATGCTCGGTGGCTGGGCGTCGGGATCCAAGTACTCGTTCCTCGGCGCGATGCGGGGCGCCGCGCAGCTGATCTCCTACGAGGTTTCCCAGGGGCTCTCGCTGGTCGGGGTCGTGATCACCGCCGGCACGCTATCGCTGACCGGGATCGTCCACGCGCAGGAGGGCATGTGGTACTTCATCCCGCAATTCGTCGGCTTCTTGATCTTCATGATCGCGTCGTTTGCCGAAACCAACCGCGCCCCGTTCGACCTCGTCGAGGCGGATGCCGAGCTCGTGCAGGGCTACTTCACCGAGTACGGCGGGACGCCGTTCGCGGCGTACACGTTCGCCGAGTACGCGAACGTGATCGTCGTCTCGGCGATCGCCACCACGGTGTTCCTCGGCGGTTGGTTGCTGCCGTTCGGGATCGACCCGCCGGGCTGGGTTGACCCGTTCGTGGTCCTGTTCAAGACCGTTCTGGTCGTCACGTTCTTCATCTGGATCCGCGCGACGCTCCCGCGGCTGCGCTACGACCAGCTGATGTCACTCGGTTGGAAGATCCTGCTGCCGCTGGCGACGCTGAACGTGATCGTCACGGCAATCGCGGTGGCAACATGACCTACGACCCCGGCGCAGACGTCATCGAGGTGATCCGCCACCCGTCGTCGAGTCCCGCGGCGGGTGCCTATCGCGCCTTCGGCGAGACCCTGCGTGGACTGAAGACGACCTTCGCGCGGGTCATCGAGGGCCCGACGACAATCCAGTATCCGGAGGAGAAGACGCCCGTCTATCCCCGCTTTCGCGGGCGTCACAAGCTCCACCGCTTCGAGGACACGGGCCTGGAGAAATGCGTCGGCTGCTCGCTGTGCGCTGCCGCCTGCCCGGCCGACTGCATCCGCGTGGTCGCCGCCGAGAACACCACCGAGAACCGCGTCTCGGCGGGCGAGCGCTACGCCGCGGTCTACGAGATCAACATGAGCCGCTGCATCTTTTGCGGCTACTGCGAGGTGGCCTGCCCGTTCGACGCGATCACGATGGGCCACGACTACGAGCTCTCCGACTACACGCGCTCGGATCTGATCTTCACCAAGGAGATGCTGCTCGCCGAGGCGATCGAGCGCACCCCGCTGCGGCGGGAGGGCGAGTGACTCAGGTCCTGTTCTTCATCGGCGCGATCGGCGCGCTCGCCGGGGCGATCGGCGTGGTCACATTGCGCAACCCGTTCTACAGCGTGCTCGCGCTGGTGGGTCACCTGATTTCGCTCGCGGTGCTGTTCCTGCTGCTTCAGGCCCAGTTCGTCGCGGCGGCGCAGGTGATCGTGTACGCCGGCGCGGTGATGGTCCTGTACGTGTTCGTGGTCGCGTACGTGGGCGGCGGCGAGGAGCTTGCCGGCGGCAGCGCGCTGCGGATCCTGGGACCGCTGTTCGCGCTGGCGCTCGCGATCGAGCTATGCCTGGCGATGCTCGGCTCGGGGCTGAAGTCAATTTCCACCAAGGGCGCTCCGATCGCGGTCGGGTTCGGCACGCCCAGGCACATCGGCACGCTGTTCTTGACCACGTACCTGTTCCCGTTCGAGGTCGCCTCGCTATTGCTCCTGGTCGCCGCGATCGGCGCCGTCGTGCTGGCGCGGCGCCGGCGCGGGCTCGAGGAACCTGACGCGCAGCTGCTGCGGCGCGTCCACGTGCCTCGCCCGGCTTACACGGGCACGCTCGCCGAGGCCGCGGGCACTCGGGTCGCAGAGACACCGCCGCCGCCGGAGATCGAGCCCGTCGAGCCGGCACCCGAGCCAACTCACACCGGAGGCTGGTAGGCGTGAACATCGGCTGGTACCTGGTCGTGTCAGCGCTGGTCTTCTGCATCGGAGCGGCCGGCGTGCTCACGCGCCGCAACCCGCTCGTGGTCCTGCTGTGCCTGGAGCTGATGCTCAACGGCGCGAACCTCGCGCTGGTCGCGTTCAGCCGGATGTGGGGCGGCGAGGACGGGCAGATCTTCGCGCTGATCGTGATGGTTGTGGCCGCCTGTGAGGTGACCGTCGGGCTCGGGCTGATCGTCGCGATCTACCGCCGGCGACTACCAATTGACGTCGACGAGATGCACGAGCTGCACGGATGAGCCCGACCGCGTTCGGATGGCTTGTGCTGCTGTTCCCGCTGGTCGGGACGATCGTGCTCGCCGTGCTGTGGAGGTGGCTGCCGGGCCGCCTCGCCGGCTGGATCGGCACGGCCGCGATCGCGCTGGCGTTCGCGTGCGCGCTCGGGATGCTGATCTCGCTGCTGAACCGCACGCCGGAGCACCGGACGCTCACCTCGACGCTGTGGAACTACGCCAACACGGTCGGCGTCGACGCGAAGCTGTCGATCCTGGTCGACCCGCTGTCGGTGTTCATGGCGCTGGTCGTCTCCGGCGTCTCGATGCTGATCCACCTGTACTCGGTCGCCTACATGACCTCCGACCGCGGCTATTCGCGCTACTTCTCCTATCTCAACTACTTCGTCTTCTCGATGCTGCTGCTGGTTCTGGCCGGCAACTTCGTCCTGCTGATCGTCGGGTGGGCGTTCGTCGGCGCAGCGTCCTACCTGCTGATCTCCTTCTGGTACCGGCGCACGACGGCCACCCGCGCCGGCATCAAAGCGTTCGTGATCAACGTGGTCGGCGACGTCGGGCTGGTGATCGCGACGTTCATCCTGTTCAACCGCACCGGTTCGGTCCAGTTCGGCAAGGTGTTCGCGATCGCGCCGCACGTGTTTCCCAACGACAGCTTCGCGATCGTCGCGGCCTGCCTGCTGCTGGGCGTCGGTGCGTTTGCGAAATCCGCGCAGGTTCCGCTCCACACCTGGCTTCCCGACGCCATGGAGGGCCCGACGCCCGTCTCGGCGCTGATCCACGCCGCGACGATGGTCACCGCCGGCGTCTACCTGATCGCCCGCATGTATCCGCTGTTCGACCTGGCGCCGACGGCGGCCGACGTGACCGCGATCGGCGGCTGCCTGACGCTGCTGATCGCGGCGACGATCGCGATCGTCCAGGTCGACATCAAGCGCGTGATCGCCTACTCGACGATGTCCCAGATCGGCTACATGATCATGGGAGTGTCGGTGGGCGCGTACTCCGAGGCGCTGTTTCATCTGATGACGCATGCGTTCTTCAAGGCGCTGCTGTTCATGGCCGCCGGCTCGCTGATCAGCGCGATGGCGGGGAGCCAGTCGCTCAACCGGATGGGCGGTTTCCGCAAGGCGATGCCGTTCACGTTCGTGTGCTTCCTCGTGGGCGGCCTTGCGCTCTCCGGGATGCCGCCGTTCTCCGGCTGGGTCTCGAAGGACGACATCGTCGGCTTCCTGGACCACCGCGGCGGCGGCTTCGAGGTCCTCGGCATCGCCGGCTATGTCGGCGCGCTGCTGACCGGCATCTACACGTTCCGGATGATCTTCCGGGCGTTCTTCCGCGAGCCGGTCCCCGAGGCGGTGGAGCTCGAGCACGGCCACCTCGCGCACGCGAAGGTGCCGTTCAATCCCGGCACCGGCGAGGAGGAGGACACCGACGTCGGATTCCCCGGCGCCGAGCACCACATCGCCGAGCGCGATTGGCCGATGAAGATTGCGATGGGCTGCCTCGCGGTCCTGGCGGTCGTCGGCGGACTGATCCAGCTACCGGGCGTCGATGACGTACTCGGACACTTCCTCGACCCGACCTTTGCAGCCTCGAAGTACGCCGGGATCACCGTCCACACCGGGACCTCCTGGGTGGGCCTGACCATCGGCGCCCTGATCTCGATCGGGGGGATCTTCATCGCATACCAGCTGTGGATCGTGAGACCGAGTGAGCCCGCCACGCTTCGCCAGCGATTCGCAGCGGTGTACACGCTCCTAGCGAACAAGTGGTACTTCGATGAGATCATCGACTTCCTGATCGTCCGCCCGTCGCTGTGGTTCGGACGGTTCGCGGAGTCGGTGCTGGAGCGGATCGTGATCGGCGGTGGGGTCACCGGCGGGACGACGGGGATCGTGCGCGCCGGCTCCGCGGCCGTACGCCGCACGCAGAGCGGCTTCCTGCGCTACTACGCCGCGCTGATGGTGATCGGCCTGTTCGGCGTGGCCCTCTACTTCCTGATCACGAGCACATGACGCTGTCGATTCTGATCTGGCTTCCCCTGGCGATCTCGGTTATCGCCGCGTTCATTCCGCGGCGGTTCGTCGGGTGGTTCGCGGCGGTCGGGAGCCTGGTGACGCTCGGGATCGCGATCTCCTTCGTGGCGCGCTTCAAGCTCGGCCACGCCGGCCTGCAGTTCGTCACGGACAGGGTGTGGATCTCGGCGCTCGGGATCCACTACAAGCTCGGACTCGACGGGCTCAACGTGGCGCTTGTGCTGCTCGGGTGCGTGCTGTTCAGCGTCGCGCTGGTGTGGGCGGCATTCCGCGAATGGGACCGCCCGCGCGTCTTCTACTTCCAGTTCGGGCTCGCCCAGAGCGGCGTGCTCGGAGCGCTGTGCGCTCAGGACCTCGCGCTGTTCGTCGGCTTCTTCGACCTGATGCTGATCCCGTTCTACTTCCTGATCGGGATGTGGGGGACGGGCGATCGCGTGCGCGCCACCACGAAGCTCGTCGTGTACACGTTGGTCGGCTCGTTCTTCATGCTCGCGGGCGCGATCGCCACCGGCGTTCTCGCCTCCTCGGAGCACGGCACGAACCTGACGTTCGTGATCTCCTCGCTGCAGCATCTACCGCTGTCGAAGACCTCGCAGGAGTGGATCTTCCTGTGCTTCGCGATCGCCTTCCTGGTCAAGATGCCGGTGGTGCCGTTCCACGGCTGGCTGGCCGACGGCTACAAGTCGATGCCGATCCCCGTGGTCGCCGTCTTCTCGGGGATCCTCGCGAAGGTCGCCGCGTACGGATTCCTGCGGATCGTGCTGCCGCTGTTCCCCGCGGCGACCGTGCACTTCCAGTTGCTGATGCTGCTGATTGCGCTCGTCTCGATCGTGTGGGCAACCTCGATCGCGTTCACCACCGGCGACGCGCGGCTCGTGATTGCCTACTCGAGCGTCGCGCAGATGAGCTTCATCACGCTCGGGATCTTCGCGCTGCGCTCGCAGGGCAGCCAGGGCGCGCTGCTGCAGATGGTCAACCACGGGATCGTGACCGCGGCGCTGTTCTTCATCCTCGCGGCGCTCGCGGCTCGTGCCGGTGGCTCCGAGGCGCTCAAGGACATGGGCGGAATCGCCTTCCGCGCCCCGGTGCTCGCCGCGCTGTTTGTGATCGTCGCGTTCGCGACGCTGGCGATGCCCGGCTCTGCAAACTTCGCCGGCGAGTTCCTGATCCTGCTCGGCGTGTTCAAATCCAAGCTGGCGATCTCGGTGCTGGCCTTCCTCGGCGTGGTCGGCGCCGCCGTCTACGCGCTGCGCGTGTTCATCGGCGCGATGCACAACCGCGTCGGCAAGCAGGTCGCCTCACGAGAGGTGGTGGTCGCTGAGGCGGCGGGCATCGTCCCGCTCGTGCTCGTGATCCTGGTGCTTGCCTTCTACCCGCAGTTCATCCTGAAGCGGACCGAGACGAGCGTCAACGCGACCGTCGCAGCCACCCAGACCCAACTGGTGAGGACCGCCTCCCGATGACGATCGCGCTCGCCGCAGCCACACATCATTTGAAGGGCCCACACATCGACTGGGTCGGGCTCGCGCCTCTGATGATCCTCACCGTGGGCGCCCTGGTGGTGCTGCTCGTCGGGCTGATCCGGACCCCGATGGTACGCGAGCGGATCGTGCCGGTGCTGGCGCTGGTGACGCTCGGCGGCGCGTTGGGCTACTCGATCGCCCACTTCCACCATCACGCCGCGATCATCTCGGGTGCGCTCCAGATCGACGACCTCGCCCTGGTGCTCGACTTCGTCTTCTACGTCGCTGCGATCGCCGCGGTTGTCCTCTCCTGGCGCTCGGTGGCCCCGCGCGAGGCGGGTCAGGGTGAGTACTACGGGCTGCTGCTGTTCAGCGTGCTGGGAATGGCGATCTTCGTATCCGCGCAGAACCTGGTCACGTTGTTCATCGGCATCGAGCTCTTGTCGATCCCGCTGTACGTGCTGTGCGCGTCGGAGTCCCGGCGCGAGGGATCACTCGAGTCCGGACTGAAGTACCTGGTGATCGGGTCGGTCGGATCGGCCACGCTCGTCTACGGGCTGGCGCTGATCTACGGCGCGACCGGCTCGACTCAGTTCCAGGGCATTGCGAGCGCGATGTCGGCCAACAAGCTCGCGGGCGGCGTGCTCGGCGACCCGCTGCTGTTCGCGGGTCTCGGGCTGGTGATCGTGGGCTTCGCCTTCAAGGCCTCGGTGGCGCCGTTTCACCAGTGGACGCCCGACGTCTACGAGGGCGCGCCGACCGCGATCACCGCGTTCATGGCCACCGCAACCAAGGCGGCCGCCCTCGGCGTGTTCCTGCGGTTCTTCGACGTCGCCGCGATCAGCGCGCAGAACACCTGGGCCCCCTTGATCGCCGCGCTGGCGGCGATCACGATCATCGTCGGCAACGTCGGCGCACTCACGCAGTCATCGCTGAAGCGCATGCTCGGCTACTCCGGCGTCGCTCAGGCCGGGTACATGCTCGGCGGCGTGGTCGTCGGCACCCAGCTCGGGATCCAGGCCACGATCCTGTACATAATCTTCTACCTGTTCATGAACATGGCCGCGTTCGCTGTGATCGTCGCGGCAGAGCGCGAGAGCCCGGACGGCGACGACATCTCCTCGATCGCCGGACTCGGGGCGAGGCAGCCGTGGCTCGCCTGGCCGATGACGATCGCGATGCTGGCGCTCGCCGGCATCCCCGCGACCGTCGGCTTCATCGGCAAGTTCCAACTGATCCACGCGCTCGTCTCGGGTGACTACACGTGGCTGGCGATCGTGCTCGTGGTCGGCTCGATGATCTCGCTCGGCTACTACCTGCGCGTGATCGCGGCGATGTGGATGGGCGGAGTCACGCGCAGAGGGCCGATCGTCGGAGGTTTCGCGCCGATCGCCGGAGGGTCGCCGGAGGCTGACGATCCTGGCGAGGCCGGGGACGCCGGCGACGCTGGCGGGACGCCGCCATCGCCGATCTCGGGCGGCGGGCTGATCGCGACCGGTGGCCACGAGGAAATCCCGAGCGACAGCCCGGCCGCCGGCTCCGAGCCGCCCGACGGCGAAGCGCCTGTGGCGTGGCCCAAGTCAGCCGAATCCGTGCCCCAGCCCGAGGCGGTCCTTGTCGCCGTCGGCTTCGCCGCGGCCTGCATCTTCTTTGGCATCTTCCCGGCACCCCTGTTCCACCTCGCCGCGCACGCCGGACACGCGATCAGCGGCCTGTTCTGAGACCTCGCCCGTTTGCGCGGGCGCCAGGGCGGGGTAGCCCTGAGCCAATGGAGGACCGACGCTCGGACACCGAGGAGACATTCAGCAGCCAGGGTCCGCCCGGCGATGTCTCCAACCAGAATGCCGAGGAACCATCGGCGCCGCACGGCGGCGGCGCAAAGCGCGACGGACGGCGCCGGCCAGAGTCCGACGACGACAGCAAGGAACCGGGAGCCGCCCACGATGAGGCGCAGTGGACGGGGCACCCGCAAAACGCTGGATAGCCCTGCACTGCATCAGGTAGCCTGCCCGCGCAGGGCTTAGTGGGCTAGAAGGAGGGGCTGGGGATGAAACGGCGGGCGAGAGTTGTTTTGTCGTTGGTCGTAGTGGTGGTCGGCGCCCAGGTGGTGTTCGCGGCTTCAGCGCTCGCCGCGGCCGGGTGGACCGCGTACGTTGCCAACGAAACAAGCAACTCCGTCACCCCCTTCCCCACCACGACGAACATCCCGGAAGCGACCATCACGCAGACCAAGTTCCCGACAGCGGTTGCGATCACTCCCAACGGCAAGACAGCGTATGCCGCCAACAGTGGCGACGTCACCGTGACTCCAATCAACACCGCCACCAACACGTCTGGAACACCGATTACCGTTGGCTCGAGGGCAATCGGGCTCGCAGTGACCCCGGACGGCAGGACCGTATATGTCGTCGCCGGTGGGGGTGTGGTGATCCCGATCGCCACGGCGACGAATCAGCCGGGAATGCCGATCAAGATCGGTGGAACCTTGGAGGGGATCGCGATCACGCCCGACGGGAGAACAGCGTACGTCGCGAGCGTGACCACTGGCGCCGTGATACCGATCAACACCGCAACGGGCACGCCGGGGACGCCAATCCCGGTCGGCGGGTTCCCCTTCGGGATTGCGATCACGCCCGACGGCCGAACCGTATACGTCAGTATCGACGTCCTCGCGGGCACGGTCGTACCGATCAACACGGCGACCAACACCGCAGGCACCCCGATCCAGGTCGGCCAGAATCCCGACGGTATCGGGATCACGCCCAACGGGAGGACGGCCTACGTCGCCAATCGTGGAAGCGACACGGTCACGCCCATCAACATTGCGACGAACGCACCAGGGACAGCGATCCCGGTCGGCTTCGGACCAATCGCAATCGCAATCACTCCCGACCAGGCGCCAACCGCGGCGTTGTCGGCGACCGCCGCCCCGGCTGGCGCTCCCTCGCGCTTCAACGGCTCGGCCTCCTCCACTCCGGTGGGATCGATCGCGAGCTTCCAGTGGAACTTCGGCGATGGCCGCAGCGCAATCACGGCGAGCCCCCGCACCACACACGTGTACGCCCGCCGCGGCGTCTACACCGTGCGCCTGACGGTCACCAACACCGCAGGGACCTCGACGACGCGGGTGTTCACCGGCCAGACCGTCAGCAACCGCGGTGGGCCACAAGCCACCACCGCCCACGCGCTACGCGTAGCGGGCGGATCGACCCGCTTGGGATTGAGCATCTCCCCGAGTCAGTTCTCGATCCCCGGGCGCCTGGTCGGGGGCAAATGCGTCAAGCCCACCAACAAGAACAAGAACAAAAGACATTGCCAGCGTCCGATCAGGCTCGCGGTGAGCTACACGCTCAGCGCGGCAAGCACCGTCAGGTTCACGGTCAAGCGCCAGTCGCACGCGCTACCCGGGGCGATCGTCAAGGCTGGAAAGGCCGGCCGGAACAGCTTCGTGTTTGACGGCGTGATCGGCGGCCAGGAGCTCACCTCGGGCACCTACCAGCTGACCGCCACCACGAGTGGCGGCAGCTCGCAGACGGTCACCTTCAAGATCACGAGCTGAGCGCCTTCGGGATGGCGTGGCGGGCGAGGGCGCGGATGAGCGGCGGATGCGGCCGTGAACGTCACACTTAACCGCCCCGCCTGGGCAAGTGCGACGTTGACGGCCTACCACGCCGTGAACGTCACAGTCAACCGCCCCGCCTGGGCGAGTGCGACGATGACGGCGTGGCTGGGCCGTGAACGTAAGTTTCATCGGTCGGGGCGGGTTGAGGGTTGCGTTTACGGCCGGCGCTCGTTCCCGTGCTTCAGCGGGATGGGGGTGTTGTATGAGGTCGCGGCCCACCCTGGGGAGGGGGTGATGGAGCCCCTCGCAGCGTCCATTTCGTAGCACAGCGCTCGCCACTGACGGCAACGGTGAACGTTATGGACGTCCCAGCGTCCGTTTCGTAGATCGTTGCCTGCCCGCGGAGTCGAATTGTCACGTTATGGACGTTCGGCCCTCGCAGCTCGTGCTTCAGCGGGAGCGAGCGTGCCTGCGAGAGGTCGTCGCCCGCCGGCCATGGATGGCCGGCGGAATAGGCACGGACGGGGCCGGCACCGCCGGAGCCACCTCGGAGGCAAACCGAACCGCCACACCGGTCTGGACGGGCTCTCACGGCCCCATGGACAACCGCCGTCAGCGGCCCCAAATGCCGCTCAACCACTGAGCGCGGTCCGAAACTGAGCGCCTTGGGGCCGGCGTGCGGCGCCTGAGGCGGATCAGCCCCCGCGGGATCGACCCAGCCGCGGCCATCGCTACGATCCGCTGCCCGTGCAATACTCGGTCGAGTCCTTCACCACGCCCGAGCGCGCGCTCCTGAGCGCCCATTTCACGAACCTCGACCGCCCGGTCTTCGCGCTGGTCAACCTGCCGGAGACCGTCAAGGGCGCGCTGTTCGCCCGCTACTCCAGATACCCCGGCACCCTGCGCCGGCTGTTCCTCGACGAGTTCGCCGGCGATGTTTCCGGCTCCGCGGGTCGGTGGGACACCGGCGAGGGCGATCGGGCCGCGGGGCTGTATGAACGGATCTTCCTCGGCTACGGCGATGACTCGGTCGCGCAGCTCGGCGGCGCACACATGGCCTGCGAGTGGGTGTCGAACGTGCTCACCAAGATCCTTCAGCGGCCGCGGCTCGCCGCATACCTGGAGCAGTCCACGCGCTACATCGCCTACGACGCTCCGATGCCCGGCGGAGCGGGTTATCGCTACTACCGCGACGGCGAGCTCGGACCCGAGTACCCGCAGGCGATGGACGAGCTTTTCTCGATCTACTCCGACTGCCTCCCGCGCGTGCAGGCCTGGGCGGAGGAGGAGTTCCCGCGCGGCGAGGGCGAGGCCCCGGCCGCGCACGCCCGCGCGATCAAGGCCAAGGCGCTCGACCTGCTCCGCGGCCTGCTCCCCGCGAGCTCTCTGTCGCACATGGGAATCTTCGCCACCGGCCAGACCTATGAGCAGCTCGTGCTGCATCTCCTCGCCCACCCGCTCCCCGAGGCCCGCGAGTACGGCCGCATGATCCTCGAGGAGGTCAAGGCGGTGATGCCGAGCTTCGTGGCGCGCGTCGAGCGGCCGGATCGAGGCGGTGACTGGGTCGCCTACATCGAGTCGCGGGCGCGCGCCGGCGACCGCTGGGCGAGGCGGCTGGGACTCGACGGCTCGCCAGCCGAGCGAGACGACGGCCCCTCGGTCAGGCTCACGCACGTCGACGGCGAGGAAGATGATCTCCTGGTCGCCCTGCTGTTCGAGGCCAGCGCGAGCTCGGAGGACACGATCCGCGACGCGGTCATGGCCCTCGATGGCGAGGAGCGCTCGGCCCTGCTTGCCGATCTGGTCGGCGTGCGCACGAATCGCCGCCACCGCCCCGGGCGTGGCTTCGAGGCGCTGCGCTACCGGTTCGAGATCGTCTCCGACTACGGCGCATTCCGCGATCTGCAGCGTCACCGCATGCTGACCGCGCAGTGGCAGCAGCTGACGCCTGACCTCGGTGCCGGCATCCCCGAGCAGGTCGAGCTCGCCGGCTGCGGCGAGGACTATCGCCGTGCGCTCGAGATCTCAGAGCACGCCTACCGCGTCCTGGTGGATCGAGGGCTTCAAACCGCCGCGCCATACGCCCTCTGCCTCGGCTTCCGGATCCGCTACGTGCTCGACCTCAACGCGCGCGAGGCGATGCAGCTGATCGAGCTGCGTTCAGGCCGCGAGGGTCATCCGAGCTACCGCGCGGTCGCGCACGAGATGCACGCGCAGATCGCGGCAGTCCACCCCGCCGTCGCCGGCGCGATGACCCACGTGGACCGCGAGAGAGAGCCGCGACTCGAGCGCATCCTCTCCGAGATGCGCGCCCACGCACGGGCCGGCCGATAGACCCCGGGAGTCCGCCCGCGAGGCGGACGTGGGATAGTTGGGGGCGGAAGGACCGAGACCATCCGGGCGTCTCTCATGACAAGGACGCAAACGAAACGACCCCGAGGTGATTTTTTGAAGCGCATCGTGATCCTGCTAGCCAGCGCGGCAGTCCTGCTACTCGCCGTGACAGCCTCCGCCGGCGCGAGTCAGCCAACGGTGAAGTTAAGGAAGACGAACAAAGGCAAGATCCTCGTCAACAGCAAGGGCTTCACGCTTTACATCTACAGCAAGGACAGTCGCAACAAGGACCGCTGCATCAAGGTTCCCGGCTGCTTGAACCTTTGGCCGGCGCTCGCCGCCAAGGGAAAGCCGACGGCCGGCCCGGGCGTCAAGCCGTCCCTGCTCGGCACAGTCAAGCTCTCGAACGGGACCAGGCAGGTCACCTACAACGGGTGGCCGCTCTACACGTACCTCGGCGACTCAGGGCCGGGTCAGACCTTCTACATCGGGGTCTTCCAGTCGGGCGGTAAGTGGTACGCCCTGAACGCCTCCGGCAAAGTGGTCAAGTAGCCGGAGTCGGTAGCAGCAGGTGCGGCGGCGGCCAGGGGGGCCGCCGCCGCTTGCCGCACCCCTGCGGCGCAATCCGAGCACGAGAGCGCCGGCTCTCGCACGAAGGCAGCGCGTTGGGATCGGCTCACACGGCTCACAACGCGGCGACGAACGAGCGCGTCCCTTAAACCAGGACGCCCGGGCCGCCGAAGCAGCCCGGGCGTCCCGCCCAACACACAGGGCCTACGTACCTAGCTGACCCTCACCCCCATCCTTTTGCTCGTGCCGCCCTGCACGACGGTCAGCGTCCACGATCCTCGCGTGACCTCATGCAGCTCACGCAGGGTGACCGTGGCCTGACCGTGGCTGATGCGGCCGTGGCCGAGCGCTGCGACCTGACCGTCGCGGACGAGCTTCATCCGCACCGTGCCGCTGACGTCCTTGGCCTTCGGGTACGTCACCGTGCACTTGACCTTGTGGCCGGTGAGCTTGCAGCTCACGCGCGGCTTCGGACCGGGAGAGCTGCCCTGAGCAGCCTCCTCGACGAACCGCGTGACCACGTACCGTCGGTCGCCGTTGGCATCGGTCAGCGTCCACAGCGCCTTGTAGGTCCCCGGCGTGAGCGCCCGGACCTTGACGCCGTTCGGCGTGTCGACGTTGGCCGCCGTGAACACCGGCCTGCCTCCGGACGACTTACCAATCGCCAGGCTGATCCGTGACGTCGAGTCGGTCGGGATCACCGAGTTGTCCGGACCCGGCAGGCCGGACGTCGCCACGGCCGTGAAGCCGCCGTAGACGATCTCGGCGTTGATCGGCGAGGTGTCCTGAACGGCGGGCACCTCGGTCGTCGTCGAACCGCCGCTCGACTCGTCGGTCTGCGTGAGATCGTCCGTCCCGAAGCCGGAGGCATTGCCGTTGGCCGGGCAGATTTCATCGGTCAGCGCCGATCCACCCGCGAACGCACTCGGCGCGCCCGCGGATGAGTTCGTCGGTGGCGTCGTCAGTGGCGGCGCCATGTACTGGTCGCGCTGGCAGGAGCCGCCCGCGAGCACGTCCTGATCGCCGACGATGTCCGCCCTGAGGTTGGCGACATGCAGGGTCGTCAGTGTGCGAGCCCCATTCGAGAGCGAGACCGACTGCCCGCGCTTGACGGGAAGCGACGCGGTCACGGTTCCCGTGTCGTCCGCTGCACCGCGAGCGCGCGCGGCGCCGTCGATCAGCGTGTACGTCTCGCCGGGCACGAGACCCTGACACGAGACCTGCTTGAGCTCGACGTCCGCGGCGCACGTCGCCAGTCCGCTTGGCGTGAACGGCAGCGGGCTGAAAAACGGCGAGACGGCGTCGGGCTCGCCGACCGGAACGGTCAGCTTCACCAGCGCGCCCTTGGGGTTGGGCGGCGTCGGGAAGTTCGGCGGACCGAACGCCCGGTTGTCGTTGGTGCTCGCCGTGACGACCGACGACTTTCCCGTCGGCGGCGTGTCGATCGTGGCGGTGTCCGTCTGCGTGTTGCAGAAGTCCGTCGGGATCTCACCATGCGGTCCCATGATCGGCGCACCGTTGAGCGTGGCCGTGAGCACGCCGGTCTGGAAGCACGGCCCGAGCGTCAGGGAGGGGCCGCCGGCATCGGTCAGGTCGCTGCCCTGATCGAGCGCCGTCCATCCCGTCCAGCCTGCCTCGTTGTACGGGTTCCCGCCGTTACCGGTCAGGATCACGTCGTTCTCCGGGCCACCAGCTCCATAGTCGATGTCGATCTCATCGCGGTCGTCGCCCACCGGATGCTGGAGCTTGACCGACCAGCGGCCGTCGGACGCGCTTGAGATCGTGCTGTTGCTCGCTACGGTGACCGCCGTGCCGTCCTCCGTCGCACGGAGCAGCAACACGTGCACACTGACCGCCTTGTTGGAGCCGACATTGCCGCTCACCGTCGAGCTGAACTGGGTCAGGTTGACCTGCGGCAGCGGCAGCGGATTCGAGGTGTTCGAGGTCGTCTGCACGCAGCCGTTGTCGTTGTTGGACCACATCTCCTGCAGCAGATACTTGTCGCCGTTGATCACCTGGTTGTACGGCGCGTTGTCAGGACCGGCGAACCCGAGCGGAGTTCCCTCCTGCGGCCCGAACTCGCACTTGTCGCCGACCTCGAAGCCGTTCGGATCCATCCACCCGACGCCCTCGGGGTCGGTCATCGCCTCGACCGTCTCGTGCGCGGCGATATCAGCTGTGATCTCCGCATCCGGGTAACCCTCCGGATCGGCGCCCTTCGAGACGACGGTCTCGATCAGTGGATCGATCGTCAGCGCATAGATCGTCGGACCGCCACCGAGATCGGAGACCGAGTGGTAGCCGCCGAACGCGTTGGTGCCGCACGCGCCGGGCAGGATGCACTCATCGACGTTCGGCGGCAGGAAGACGTACCAGAGGTCGTGCAGCCCGCGAGTCCCGCCGACCTTGTTGATCACGGTGTTGACCTCGGACTGCACCTGCGCGTCGGTGATGCAGGTCGCGACGTTGTTCGGCGACGCGCACTGGTCCGCCGGCGCGGGATACGGATCCGTATCCATGATCGCGTCGCTCGCCGCGTTGTAGGAGATCGAGTACGCCCCCGGGGTGATCGGACCGCCGACGGTGCCCTGCGCGAACTGGGGCAGCACCGAGAACAGGTTCGTCGCCGCGCCGCTGTCGTGGGCGGCGTCGGTGAAGAACTGCTCGACCATCCCGATGTAGGTGGCCGGCGCGCCGGACGGCTGGCCCTGGAACGCGTAGCCCGGAGGCGCCCAGAAGATCGTGTGGACGTGGATGCCACCGGCCATCACCAGGCCACCGTGATAGGTGACCGGCGTGAGTGCGCCGGTCGCGATGTCCGCAGCCCCAAACCGACCGCTGCTGTTGACGGTCGGGAAAAGCCCCATCGCACCTCCGATGCGGGGCCGGAACTTGGTCGCTGCCGATGCGCCCGGCGCAAGCGCCGCAAGCGTCAGGCACGCGAGAACGGGCACGAGCGCCCGCATGCGAGTCGAATGACTCACGCTCCCTCCTCCTATGAAGTTTTGTGGACCTCCCCGGCCGAGATCGCGGGACGCTATCGCAGTGGGACCCGCCCCGCAATGGCCGTCAGGTCTAACTGCCGGAAGCCTCCTTTTGACGTAGCTCGATCCGGCGGATCTTGCCCGTCAGCGTCTTCGGCAGGTCCGGGACGAACTCGATCCGGCGCGGATACGCGTACGCCGAAAGATGATCCCGGACGAACTCCTTGATCTCCTCCGCCAGCGCGTCCGACGGCTCGTTACCGGCCGCCAGCACGACAAATGCCTTCACCACCGTGCCCCGCCGCTCGTCGGGCGAAGCGACGGCGGCCGCCTCGGCAACCGCGGGATGCTCGAGGCACGCCGACTCGACCTCGAACGGGCCGATCCGGTAGCCGGCCGAGATGATCACGTCGTCCGCACGGCCCTCGTACCAGAAGTAGCCGTCCTGATCGGCGCGCGCCGCGTCCTTGGTGTGGAACCACTCGCCGCCGAACACCTCCTCGGTGTCCGAGGCCGGCCGATTCCAGTACCCGAGCGGATAGTGAGGGTTCGAGCGGGCCCGCAGGCAGATCTCGCCGCGCTCGCCGGCGGCGACCGGGTGCTCGTCCTCATCGAGGATCACGACATCCCACCCCGGCATCGGCTTGCCCATCGACCCCTCGCGCACCTCCATGAACGGGTAGTTCGCGCACAGCGGATATGACTCGGTGAGGCCGTAGTAGTCGAGCACCGTGATGCCGTATTGGTCGCGGAACCATCGGATCGCCTCCGGGTTCAGCGGCTCGCCGGCCGAGCACACGATCCGGAACTTCTGCGGGTAGCGGGTGCCGGCGGCGGTGATGCTCATCATCGAGCGAATCGCCGTCGGCGTCCCGAACACGTTCGTGACCCCGTGGCGGGAGAGGAAGTCGAGCTGCTTGTGCGGGTCGAAGCCGCCCTCGCGCTGGTAGACCGCCTGCACCGCGCCGAGACGCCACGGACCGATCAGCGGGCAGATTCCGGCCGCCCAGGCCCACTCGCCCATGCCGTGAAACACCTCGCCGTCACGCACGTCATGGCAATAGGTGAACTCCTCGTGGGCGAGGATGTAGCGATGGGCGTGGAGAATGCCCTTCGCTAGGCCGGTGGTGCCCGAGGAGTAGTAGAGCTGTGCGGGATCCTCGGCCAGGGACTTCACGCACTCAAACGCCGTTGACCCGCGGGCGAGCAGTTCATCGTCGAGGATCAGGATCTGCTCGACGAGCGAGGACTCGATCCGTTCCGCGTTGGCTGTGTTGGTCACGAGGATCTTGGCCTGCGAATCCGTCAGACGGTGCTTGATCCCCTCGTCTCCATACAGGACCGACATCGAGAGCAAGATCGCGCCGGCCTTCCAGGTGCCGAAGAACGCGGCCGCTGTTTCCGGCGTCGGCGGCAGCACCATCGCGACCCGGTCACCCGGAACCACTCCCAGCGAGACGAGCACGTTTGCAAACCGGTTGGAGTTGTCCTGGAGCTCGCCCCAGTTGACGGTTCGTACGTTCCCGGCGAAGTCCTCGTGGATCATCGCGAGCTTGTCGCGCGGGTGGCTGTCGCACACGTCGGCGGCGATGTTGTAGTGCTCGGGCACCCGCCAGCCGTGCTGGGCAACAGCCTCCTCGTAGGAGGTGATCGTGGATGTGGCGTTCATGAGGACATCATCTCCATCCCGTTGCGCGCAGGCAAGACCTCTTGGCTGACTAGTAAGCTCCGCACTCGGAGAACGGACAATGAGCCTCGCTCTAGGCGCGCTGCTTGGGATCGGGCTTGCCGCGATTCTTGTCGTGGCATGGTGGGCGACGCGTGCGTCACCGGCCTCGAGCACTCCGGAGGCGGTCGGGATGCAGTCCGCGCTGCACGCCGCGACGTCGACGCTTCCCCATCTGCGCCGCGGACTTACTCCGCGTACCACCGAGCTCGCGGTGCCGCATCTGCTTGCGCTCACCGGCGCCGCGGCGATCGCACTTGCTGACACTCGTGCGGTGCTGGCGATCGAGGGCGAGGGCCGCGAGCAGGTGCGCCCCGGGGACCTGCTCTCGCGGCTGCTCGCGCGCACGCCCGACGACCGCATGCACATCGTCCCGCGGCTGGTCTCCTCGGACCCGACCTGCCCGTTGCGCTCGGCGGTGCTGGCGCCACTGCTCGTGCAGAGCAAGCGCGCCGGAACCCTGATCGCGTTCTACCGGTCGGTCGGCCGCCCGAGCCACCACGAGCTACGGGTGGTGCAGGAGGCGGCGAGCCTGGTCGCAGCGCAGGTCGAGCTGTCGGTCGTCGCCGAGCAGGAGGAGCGGCTCGCGCGTGCCGAGCTACGCGCGCTCCGTGCCCAGATCTCCCCGCACTTCATCTACAACGCACTGGCGGCGGTCGCCGGCGATATCCACGCGCGCCCCGAGGAGGCGCGCGAGCTGCTGATCGACTTCGCCGAGTTCACTCGCTATCTGTTCCGCGACGGCCGCTCCTACGTGACGCTCGGCGAGGAGCTCGACCACGTCGAGCGGTACCTGCGCCTCGAGCGCGCGCGGTTCCGCAACCTGCATGTTTCGATCGATGTCCCGCCGGATACGCTCAGCGCGGTGGTGCCGGCAATGTCCGTTCAGCCGCTGGTCGAGAACGCCGTGCGGCACGGCGTCGAACGCCGGGCAGGAACCGGGAGCGTCTCGCTCGTGGCATGCACGGTCGGCGAGGACGTGGAGCTGCGCGTCTGCGATGACGGCGTCGGGATCGAGCCCGAGCGCGTGTCGGAGGTCCTGGCGGGCGCCGGAGGCGGTATCGGGCTCTCGAATGTCGACGCCCGTCTGCGCGCGACGTTCGGCGAGAAATACGCGCTGCGAATCGATTCACGCGCGGGCGAAGGCACAACCGTTGTGCTAACAGTCCCGAATCTCCGCGGAGAGACGAGAGCAGCTTGAGCTCGGATCGCCTGACGATCCTCGCGGTGGACGACGAGCAGCCGCAGCTCGAGGACCTGGCGCGGCTGCTGCGCTCTTCGCCCCTGGTCGAGGAGGTCGAGTGCGCTGTCGACGGCCACGATGCGCTCGTCAAATGCACCGAGCAGCGCTATGACGCGATCTTTCTGGACGTCCGCATGCCCGACCTCGACGGACTCGAGCTCGCCCGCGTCCTGCGCCGGTTCGCGGCACCGCCGCAGCTCGTGTTCGTCAGCGCGTACAACAACGCCGCCGTCGACGCGTTCGAACTGCACGCGCTCGACTACCTGCGCAAGCCGGTGGGCCGCAAGCGCGTCGAGGAGGCACTCGACCGTGTCGCCACGGCCGTCGACAGCGTCAACGGCTCCACGCGGGCGCCGGCTCGTGCACCGAGCGAGGACGACATGATCGCGGTCGCGAACACCCGCAGCGGCGCGATCCGCCTGGTCGCGCGCTCGACCATCCTGTACGCCCAGTCGCACGGCGACTTCGTCCGGATCATGACGTCCGACGGCCGCTACCTGCTGCGGGCGACGCTCTCAGACCTCGAGCGCCGCTGGGAGCCATTCGGATTCGTGCGGGTGCACCGCCAGTACGTGGTCAACCTGCCGCGAGCGGTGGAGCTGCGACCGCACCTCGGGGGCACTGCGGAGCTGGCGTTCGCGGACGGCCAGACGATCCCGATCGCCCGCCGGCACGTGGCGGACCTCGGCCGGCGTTTGGGCGTATAGGGGCCGCCTACGGCGGCGTCCATGGGGCCACGAAGCCCATCCGGACCGGTGGCGCGGTCCGGACGGGCCCTCGCGGCCCCACGGACGCTGCGTCAGCAGCCCCTATCTCCTTACTCGGCGTGCCCGAAGGCCGCGATCTCCTGCTTCTCCTTCTCCGTCAGCTCGCGCGGGGACTCGCCGTGCGCGACCTTCTCGCTCTGCACGTGGTGGCGGATCTGGTCGACGATCTCGGGGTTCGCGAGCGTCGAGACGTCGCCGACGTCGGCGAAGTTGGAGATCCCCGCAATCACTCGGCGCATGATCTTGCCCGAGCGCGTCTTCGGCATGTCCGCGACAACCCACACGTTCTTCGGCCGCGCGATCGGGCCGATCTCCTTGTCGATCGCATCCTTGACCTTTTGCGCGATGCCTTGGTCGGCGTCGTGGCCAGGCTTCAGCGAGACGTACATCTCGACGATCTTGCCGCGGGTCTCGTCGATCACCGGCACCGCTGCCGCCTCCGCGACCTCGTCGACGGTGATCGCTGCCGACTCGAGCTCCTTGGTTCCCAGCCGATGCCCGGCGACGTTGATCACATCGTCGATGCGGCCGAGGATCCGGAAGTAGCCGTCGGCCGCCTGCACGGCTCCGTCACCCGCGAAGTACGGCCAGTCGTGCCAGTCCTTGCTGTCTCTGTTCTTGCAGTACTTCGCGTAGTAGGTGTCGACGTAGCGCTCCGGCTGACCCCAGATCGTCAGGAACGACCCCGGCCACGGGTTGCGGATGCAGATATTGCCCGCCTTGCCAGAGCCCGCCGGCACCTCGTCGGCGTTTTCGTCGTAGATCACCGGGTAGATCCCGAGCACGCCAGGCCCGCAGCTACCGGGCTTCATCGGTTGCAGCCCCGGCAGGGTGCTGCCGAGGAAGCCGCCGTTCTCGGTCTGCCACCACGTATCCGTGATCGCGGCCTCGCCCTTCCCGACAAACTGGTGGTACCACCGCCAGACGTCGGGCTCGATCGGCTCGCCGACCGTCGTCATCGTCTTGAAGTGGTAGTCGTACTTGGTGGGCTCCTCCGGGCCCAGCTTGCGGAGCATCCTGATGGTGGTCGGCGCGGTGTGGAAGATCTTCACCCCGAGCTTCTCCGCAATCCGCCACGGCCGGCCGGCGTCCGGGTAGGTGGGCACGCCCTCGTACATGACGCTCGTCGTCCCGAGCGACAACGGCCCGTAGACGATGTAGGAGTGACCGGTGATCCAGCCGATGTCGGCGAAGCACCAGTAGATGTCGTCGGGATGAATGTCCTGGTAGTACTTCGACGTCCCGGTCACGTACGAGAGATAGCCGCCGGTCGAGTGCTGAGCGCCCTTCGGCCGGCCGGTCGTGCCACTCGTATACATCAGGAACAGCGTCGCCTCGGCGGGCATCGACACCGGCTCGACCTGATGCCCCTTGTAGTTCTCGAGCAGCTCGTCGACGAAGAAGTCCCGGCCTTCGACCATCGGACTCTGGGAGTGGTATTCGCCGGGGTACCGGCGCCACACGAGCACCTTCTCAACCTCGACTCCCTCCGCGCGGGCGGCCTCGATCGCCTCGTCGGCCTTCACCTTGTGATCGATCAGCTGCCCGTTGCGGTAGTAAGCGTCGATCGTAACGAGGATCTTGCTCTGTGAGTCGGCGATCCGATGTCCGCACGCATGGCCGCTGAACCCGCCGAACACCTCCGAGTGGATCACGCCCATCCGCGCGCACGCGAGCATCGACACCGGCAGCTCCGGAAGCATCGGCAAGTGGAACGTGACCCGGTCACCGGTCTGTACGCCGCCAAAGTCCTTGAGCAGCGCGGCGAACTCGTTGACGCGTCGGTGAAGCTCACGGTACGTGATCCCCTGCGGCTCCTGGTCCTCGGGCTCGGGCACGCAGATGAACGCGTTCTGCTCGCCCCGGGACTCCAGGTGCCGGTCGACGCAGTTCACGCTCGCGTTCAGCCGCCCGCCGACCCACCACTTCCAGAACGGCGGGTTGCTCGTATCGAGGATCGTGTCCCACTTCTGGTCCCACTGCAGCATCTCCGCGTACTCGACGAAGCACTCCGGATAGTTCTTCTCGCTGAAGCGCTCGAGGATCGCGGGGTCGCTCGCGTTCGCCTGCGCGACAAACGCTGGCGGTGGGGGGTAGTACTCCTCCTCGCGCCAGTGCACCGCGATCTGCGCCTCCGACAGCGCAGCCCCGGCGATCCCTTGCCCACTCGATGCTCCCTGTGCCGTGTCTGCCATTACGAACCTCTCCTTAGAAGATCAGGGCATGTCTCCCGGGAAGGCCTTGAGCGCCGACGGAATCGCCGGCGCTCGAGGCCGACCGCAGATATGTGGCCACCTGGACTTTAGTGCTTACCCGTTAAGGGCTCCAGGTATTTCTTTCGGCACTTACCGCTTCAGGGGAACGACCGGGAGCATCACCCGGCCGAATGTCGAGTTGAGCACGGCCGCGAACGACGCGTACCACGCCGCCACGGCGGTCGCCAGGCCGAACCAGCCGCCCAGCTTGATCGTGCCGTTGGTCGTCGCGAGGCTGTTCGCCAGCGACGCTTGCCCGATCGCGAGGATGAAGAACGTGATCGCGAGCAATAGGAACACCAGCGCAACTGCCGCTGTTGTTCGTAGCGACGCCACGAACATGTACGTCGTGAAGATCGCCCACATGTACAGGTACACGGAGATCCCGTTGTGCGTCACCGCTGCCACCGGCGTGACGTTGAGCAGGAAGTAGAACGAGATCCAGAACGCCCCGAACGAGCTGAACGCCACCGCGCCAAACGTGTTGCCGGTCCGGAACTCCCACATCCCCGCGAGCAGCTGTGCGAGACCGCCGTACGCGAAGGCGAGCCCCAACACGACGCCCGACCCCTTGGAGTTGACGAGATTCGCATTGAAGATGCTCAGCACGAACGTGGTGCCCGCAAAGCCTGCGAGCCCGAGCGGACCCGGATCGGCCGGGGTCCAGCCTGACCGACCCCCAGACGACTCGGCCGCGGGCGCCGGCGCGACATCAGCTTCGCGCGGCCCAATTCCAGAAGCTTCCATCTAACCCTCCTCGGTTGATGACGAGTCGGGGAAATTGAAGGTCCGGGCATCGCGCGGGCAACCGCTGATCGCTGAACGGCGCCGCACGGGCGGCGAACGGTCGTAGATGCCCGATGAACGGAGACCGTTTAGGCCGAGCCCGGGCGCCCGCCCGCCCCCGCAGCCCCGGCTCCCCGTCGTGGGCGGGGGAATCGGCAGCGGCAGCGGGCAGCCGTAGGGGCAGCGGACGGATGTCCTACTTGCGCCGCTTGCGCTTGCGCTTGGGGGTGCTCGAGCGCGTCCGCGCCGTGCTCGAAGCAGCGACCGCCTCGGGTGCCGGCGTCGTCTGGGGCTTGGCCGGGCCACGTCCGCCGGCCGCGGCCCTGATCCGCTGCTCACGCATCTCCTGCGATGAGGGCCAGGGCTCCGCACGCCCGCTCCCCCACGCGGGCGGGACGCCCGTCGGCCAGCGGCCGGACAGCAGGTAGGCGAGCGCGAACAGCCAGTAGGCCTGAACGACCGGGATCGGGGAGCCGATCGGGAACAACACGAGCACGCCGGTGAAGACTCCGAGATAGCCCATGAATCGCGTCAACAGCCCGACCCGCATCGCGTTCAGCGAGGTCAGGAGGAAGCCGACCGCGAGCAGCAGCGCGCCGAGCTGACCGATCAGCGGCAGCGCCACGAGCACTGGCGACTTCGTCAGATGGTTCGCCTCCTGGTAGGTCTGCGTGCCGTGGCTGACGAAGTCGCTCGCCTTCGTGGCGAGCACCACCGAGTAGACGACACCGATTACCCCCGCCAGCACGGCGCCTGCGATCGTCACCCACTTCATCCAGGTCTTCAGCGCTGGATTGCGCGCCCGCGTGGCCCCGAACAGGTATGCGAGCGTGGCACCGGCGGCGAAGAATCCGAGCATGTTGATCGCCGAGCCGATCTGGTCTCGGGGCACCCGCTTGTGCGTGTAGATCAGTCCGAGCGTCAACTCGTTGACGCTGGCCTGCGGGCCGGTGACCTGCACGACCGCGGCGATGACGATCAACACCCCGGCCAGGCCCGCGATCACCGCCTGGCGCATGCGCACCCGCTTTTCGTATTCGAGTCGTTCCTCGACCGTCATCGGGGCAATGCTACGGAGAGTTCAGCCGCGACGAGCTGCGCTCGGTGGGTATTTCCGCAGTCCGCGGGGCGCCGATTCGCCGTCGCCCGCCATCCGCGCGGGAACGTAATCAGGATCGTCGGGCTCGAGCACGCGCGAGAGGCGATCGCCGACCGCCAGCACGAGATCGAGCACGGGGCCGGCAAAGCGCAGCATCGTCTCGATCCTCCGCTGCCAGATTGCCTGCGAGGAGGACATGCAGCGGAGTCTACGTACACTCGCGCCCGTGTCAGACCTTAACGGAGCGCCCTGTCCGGCGTGCGGTGGCGAACTCGCGCCATGGCGCTTCATTCCCGTGGCCGAGCCCGAGCTCGGTGACGTCCGCTACCGGCTCGATCGCTGTGCCCGCTGCGGCTCCGCGGTGACCGTCGGTTCTGCTCCGTCGCAGGCGCACGAGACGGGTGCCTATCAACCGGGAGACCCGCGTCTTTATCGCCTCGCGCTACCGCTGCTGCGAGCGTTCGACCGGCAGCGGTTGGCGCTGCTTCGGGCGCTGGCGCCGCCCCCCGCCCGCCTGCTCGACGCGGGCGCCGGCAGAGGACGGTTCCTCGCCGCGGCCCGGGCGGCGGGCTACGACGCGTTCGGGATCGAGCCGTCGGCTCGGGGGGCGCAGGCGGCGGCGCTACTCGGCGCTCCGGTCGAGCAGGTCACGATCGAGGACGCGGTGATCGATGATGGATCGCTGGATGTCGTCAGCCTGTGGCACGTGCTCGAGCACATCGAGCGGCCGCGCGCGGCGCTCGAGCGGCTCGCTCGGTGGCTGCGCCCGGACGGCGGCTTGCTGGTCGGCGTGCCCAAACTCGCCAGCCTCCAGGCTCGGCTGGGGCGAGAGCGCTGGTACCACTACGACGTGCCAAGGCACCGCACCCACTTCACCGTTCGCGGCCTGATGTCGCTGCTCGCCGCGAGTGGCTTTACGGTGATCGGCACGCGGCAGCTGCTGCTCGAGCACAACCTGTTCGGGATGTGGGAGTCGCTGATGAACCGGGTCACGAGCAACCCGTCGTACCTCTACAACGTCCTCAAGCGCAACGCGCCGGTGCGTTCAGCCGATCTGCCAATCTCCGCTGTCGGCCTCATCGGTGCGCCGGTGGCGGCCTTTGCGGAGGTGCTTGCGGGGGTCTCAGGGCACGGCGGGACGGTCGCGATCTTGGCCAGGCGTCGCGACGGCTACCATTGAGCTCATGGAAGGAAGTGGCTTCGGCGGCCTGTTCGGCGACCCGGATGAGCTCCAGCGCAGGCTCGGCGAGTTCGCCGAGCAGATGCAGGGTGCACAGCGTCTCGCGTGGGCCGACAACGCGATCAAGCTGGCGGTCGACCTCACGGTCGCGGCGATGAACCGCGCCAACATCCAAGGGACGACCGAACAGCAGGCCGAGCAGCTGCGATCGGTGATGGCAACGGTCTTTCCCGAGGCCGTGACGCTCGTGCGCGAGGCGCGCGAGGGTCTCCAGTAGCTGGCCAGCCTCTCAGCCGGTTGACAGCGCCCCGAGCACCAGCTGGTCGTGCTCGGCGGGCTTGACCTTGCGCAAGACGTTCTTGATCACGCCGTCTGGGCCGATCACGAACGTGGAGCGCTCCATGCCCATGTACTTGCGGCCGTACATCGACTTCTGCACCCAGACCCCGTAGGCCTCGGCGACCTTGTGGTCCTCGTCGCCCAGCAGCGGGAAGGCGAGCCCGTACTTCTCATCGAACTTCGCGATCGCCTTCGGTGAGTCCGGCGAGACGCCCAGCACCACCGCGCCGGCGCGTTCGTAGTCCGTGCGGTGGTCGCGGATCCCGCACGCCTGCTTCGTGCAGCCAGGCGTGTCGGCCTTGGGGTAGAAGTAGAGGACGACGGTCTTGCCCCGGAAGCTCGAGAGCGCCACTGGGTCGCCCGCCTGATCGGGGAGCGTGAAGTCGGGAGCTGTTTCGCCGGCCCCGGGCATCGTCCGAACGGAGCCTACTTCAGCAGGCGAGAGAGCCGCCGGTCCTTGAGCAGCTTGCCCTCGGTCTGGCAGGTCGGGCAGTAGCACATCACGTAGTCCTCGTAGAAGACCGCCTCGAGCCGGTCACCGCATCGCGGGCAAGGCTCGCCGTTGCGCCGGTGGACCGTCAGCGGCATCGGCAGCTTGTCCGGGATCGGCAGCTCGATCACCTCCTCGTAGTGCGCGATCGCGTCGCCGAGACGGCCCACCATCGCTTGGCGAAGGCGATCGGCCTCGTCGGCGTCCAGATCCGAACCGCGCTTGAACGGTGAGAGCATCGCCCTGTGCAGGATCTCGTCGACCCATGAGCGGCCGATGCCCGCAATCACATGCTGATCGCGGAGCAGCGCGTACAGGGGCCGGGCCTGGTCGAGCAGCGGCTGCAGCGGCGGTGGGTCGGGCCACGCCTCCGGACCGAGCGCGGCGATTGTCTCCTCCTCCGGGACCGCGTCGCCCGCGAGGAGCTTGACCCACGCGCGCTGCTTGGTCCCGAATTCCCTGAGCCGCAGCTCGCCTCCGCTCTCGAGCCGCACGAGCAGTCGCGAGGAGCGGTCGCGTAGCGATGCTTTAGAGTCGAACAGCTGCAATCTCCCCGCGGACATCAGGTGGATCAGAATCGTCAGTTCGCCGTCCAGGCCGACGAGAAACAGCTTGCCCCGTCGCTTCACGTCCTCGATCGTGCGGCCCTCCAGCGCGGACAGCGGCGGGTCATAGGTCTTCAACGCATTGATGCCCGGCGCGAGTGCTGACTCGACGCGAGCGCCGGCGGTGCCGGCGCCGATCAGGCGGGCCGTGATTTCGACTTCGGGTAACTCGGGCATGAGGTGGTTGGGGGCGGGTGGGCGGGAGGTGGGGCCGGGTGGGCGGGTGGGCGGGTGGGCGGGCGGGACCCTTGTCCGAGGTTAGTGCAGGATTGTTCGGCAGCCTTGACCCTTGCTTTAGAACGCGGGCAGAGGATGGCGGCATGAGCGATCTACTTGCAATCGTTGGATCTGGGGAGACCGACGATGAGCTGCTCCAGGAGATCGCGCGGGGCAAGCCTGACCGCGTGACCGTCCTGGTCGAGGACGGCGAGCAGGACTGGGGATCTGACGAAACCAGCTCCGGTCGTGCGTTGCGCGACCGGCTTGCAACGCTGCTGCATGCGATCGAGCAGCGAACCGGCGCCGTTGTCGTCGGGCTCGCGGGCAGCCGCGAGCAGCTTCGCGGCTGGCGCTTTGATCGGATCGTGGGCGGCCGCCGGCCGCTCGCGATCTGACGTCAGCCTGTCAGGCGCGGCACGCAGTACGGCTTTGCGATCTGTCGCGACACGGTCGTCAGCGCCGACTTCATCGGCTTCTCGCTGATCGACAGCTGACCGGTGAACGGCCGCTCGAGTGACGCGATCAGCACGATCACGCCGATCACGATCGCCGCTCCACCGGCGAGCACGAAGAACTGCGGCCATGGACGGTCGATGACCGTCACAGCCGCCACCGCGAGGCCCAGGACGACCGCGCCGCCGATCACGACCAACCACAGGATCACCGGCAACGTGTTGCGGGCGGCACGGATCCGGCTATCGCGGGCGCTGGTCAGGGTCGAGAGCTGAGCGAGCATCGCCTCGGTGATGGTGACCGTGTCCTGTCCGGTCCGGTTGAGGTTCGGGAGTGCTCCGTACAGCCGCTCGAGCGGCACGTTGTCGTCGGGCACATCCAGGCCCGCTTTCTCCTCGGGGAACTCGCGATTGGCGACTGTGTCGGCGTAGCAGGAGAGCTCTCGCAGGACCACGCTCGACTGCGGATGCGGTAGCTGAGGAGCGAGGTTGCCCAGCGACACGACGGTGTCCGCTTCGCTGACGGTCTGCTGACGCGCGGTCAGAAACGTGCTCAGGGCCGACGCCAGCACGAACGCCAGGGTGAGGCTGTAGCACGCCGTGATCGCGCGCAGCGCCGGTGAGCCTCCCTCGTTGCTGAGTAGCGCCGGACGTCCGCGCAACAACCTGCGAGAGCCGATTGTCAGGACCGTCGCGGACACCAGCGGCACGACGACGATGAGCAGCAATACCAGTGGCAGGCTCATTCGACGCGGGGATCGGTGGAGGGCGTGTACACGGTGTCCGGCGGTGGATGAGATCCGAATTACCGTGTTTCGCGGCCGAAGCGGCCTTCCCCTGCCGCCGCTAGTCTCCCGCCGTATGAGCGCGACTCTGGCACCGGACGACATCGTCCGCACTCGCGCGGAGGGCGAGGCGAACAGCCGTGAGCCGCTGCTCGTACTCGATCCGCTGCTGGAGTTCCTCTCCAGCAGCGGCCTGCAGGCGCCCGCTGACCTCGATGCGGTGCCGGTGGGCGAGGGCCATTCGAACGTCACATTCACGCTGAGCACCGACGTGGTGCTGCGCCGGCCGCCGCGCGGACCGTTGCCGCCCAGCGCACACGACGTCCTGCGGGAGGCTCGGCTGCTGCGCGCGCTCGAGCCGACCCCGGTCCGAGCGCCGAAGGTGCTTGCCGTGTGCGACGACGAGTCGGTGATCGGCGCTCCTTTCTACGTGATGGAACGCATCGTCGGCGATGTCGTGACCGCGACACTTCCGGAGCCGCTGAACAATCCCACGGAGCGCGACCGGATCGCCGACGAGCTGATCGAATCGCTAGTCGAGCTGCACGCGGTCGACTGGCGGGCCGTCGGGCTGGAGGGCTTCGGCAAGCCAACCGGGTACCTCGAGCGTCAGCTGCGGCGCTTCCTCGGACTGTGGGAGCACAACCGGACGCGTGAGCTGACCGAGGTCGAAGAGGTGGGCGACTGGCTAGCGAAGAACATGCCCGAGTCGCCGCCGGCGACGATCGTCCACGGCGACTACCGGCTGGGCAACACGATGCTCGCCCACGGTGCCCCTGCTCGCCTGATCGCGATTTTCGACTGGGAGATGGCGACGATCGGCGATCCGCTGGCGGATCTGGGCTACATGATGGTCCACTGGATCGAAAAGGGCGATCGGGTCGGGCGGTTCAACCTCCAGAACGTGACGACCCTTGAGGGGTTCCCGACACGCCAGGAGATGATCAGGCGCTACGAGCAGCGTTCCGGCCGCTCGATGCAGGCGCTCGACTGGTACGTGACCCTCGCGTTGTGGAAGGCCATCGTGTTCATGGAGGGCAACTACAAGCGCGCGGCTTCCGGCTCCACTGACGATCCGTACCTGAAGGCCTTCGGCGACGGGGTGATCGAGCTCGCGCAGCGGGCACTGGAGGTCAGCCGGAACGGGTTCTGAGCTGCCGGCCCGCGGCTGAGTCGCCGCGGTGGCGCGAACCGAGGGCGGGGCTATCCGGCTGGTCCATTTGCCATCCTCCGCGCCAAGGCATACGCGTGCCGATCTCGCAAATGACTGCCGCCGCCGAACCCAGCCCGCCAGATTCCGCTGCCCGCTACCGTGGGCTGCTGATCGACTGGGGTGGTGTCCTCACCACGAACCTGTTCGACTCGTTCAATTCGTTCTGCGTCAAGGAGGGGATCGAGCCGGACACGATCGCCCAGCGGTTTCGTCGCGACCGCGAATGTCGGGAGCTGCTGATCGCGCTTGAGACCGGGATGATCGAAGAGGAGGACTTCGAGCCGAAGTTCGCGACGATTCTCGGCGTCGAGCCGCCCGGGCTGATCGACCGCCTGTTCGCCGGCTCGGCGCCAGACCCGGCGATGCTCGCCGCCGTGCGGGAGGCTCGGCAAGCCGGAGTCCGGACCGGTCTGATCTCCAATTCCTGGGGCACCCGCCGCTACGACCGGGTGCTCCTGACTGAGCTGTTCGACGGCGTCGTCATCTCTGGCGAGGTCGGGATGCGCAAGCCGGCGCCCGAGATCTACGAGCTGGGCGCGCAGCGCATCGGGGTCGAGGCCCAGGCATGCGTGTTCGTCGACGACCTGGCGTTCAACCTCGAGCCGGCGGCAAGCCTCGGGATGGGCACCGTCCATCACACCGACAGCGCCGAGACGATCGAGCAACTCGAGCGGCTCCTCGAGGTGAGTCTGCGATGAAACGAGCGAAGTTCCTCGCCGGCGTCGCGCCTATCCTCGCCGGCCTGCTGATCGCCGGGTGCGGCGGCAGCGACAAGCTGTCCTTGACCCAGCTTCACGACCAGGCCACGCGGGTCTGCACGCTGTATGGCAACCATCTGGACCAGATCTCCGCGCCGGCCGGCGCTGCCGGCGGCGCCACGTTCCTTCGCAGAGGAGTGGTGTGGCTGCGGCCAGAGCTCAAGCAGCTGCGGACGCTGCACCCCCCGGAGGACGTCGCCGACGTCTACTCGACCGCCGTCAATTCCTTCTCCCAGACGCTCGACGCGGTTACGACGACGGTCCAGAACCTCGACCGTGGGGCCGATCCGATCTCGTCGATGCAGACGCTCGAACAGCGCCTGGCGCCAATCGAGAGCGCCGAGAATGGCGCCTGGAATGCGCTCTCGATCCCGGCCTGTGTGAACCGGTAGCGGCGCGAGCCTCACGGCAGCCGGTCTTGCGCTCGCTCGACCCGATGCCTTGATGGTTCACCCCGGCGCGCCAGGCACCGGGGTGAACATCAGGCCGTTGATCAACCGGCTGGGGTCGTCGGGAGCGTCAGCGACAACTGCTCATGACAGTTGAGGTGCACGCCATCAGGGGTAAAGCACGTGCTCGTGCCGCTGCCCTTGACTCCGGCGAACGTTCCGGTGCCCCCCGTGATGGTCATGGCGCCGGTGTAGTTCGCGTTCGTGAAGTTGCCGAACGAGCCCTCCTGCGAGGTCAGCGCGTAAGTGCCATGAATCAGGCCCTCACTTGTGTACCTCGAGAACACGCCGCTGACGTCACCCGCGTCATCAACCGTGAACGATTCCCACTGCAGGCTGGTGCCGAGCGGCTTCCCGCACCTGGCCCAGCCGAACTGCGTGCCCGAGTTGGCCGAGGGGTCAGATGCACTGCTTCCCCATGGAGCCGCGGTGGTCACCGCGCTGTTACAGATGAGGGAAACCGCCGGTGGTGCTTGATTTCTCTTGATGCGAGTCTTGGAGCTGGCGACCGGGGCCAGGACCACGGCCACTGCGAGCGAGCCTGCGATGATCGCGGCCCCAACGACGCAGATACGACGCTTCACAGCTACCTCCACGGTGTCAGTAATGGAAATGGTTTCCCGACATTTGCGGCTCCTTGCCGCGTGGTCGGAGTGTCATGACTTGTGGCGACGGTCCGGCCCCACGGGGAGGCCGGACCAGAACGCCATTGCTTTTTCGATTGCGCGGATCAGAGAATCTGGCTCAGGAGTGGACCGAGTTCAGCGTGTTCTGATCCGCGCTCCGGATGAAGGGTGGGATCGGCACGAAATCGAGCCGTGGTCCCAGCGCCTGTCCTCCGTTGATCGCGAAGCCGATGAAGCTCTTCAGCAGGGATGCCTGAGGAGCAGTCTGCGGCACGATCACGTACGTGTACGTCGAGATCGGATACGCGATCCGAGCACTCTTCGGCGGATTCACGATGTGGATCTCGTTGTTCGGTCCGAGGCTCGTGAACGCCTGCGCCGCGTTCTTGATGTTGTTGAAGTTCGGCACTTCCCAGTTGCCGGCCTGGTTCTTGACCGCCGCGGCATACGGCCAGTCAGCGATCAGGTACGCGGTCGTGATGTAGGCGATTCCGCCGTTGGTGGCGGCCAGCGACTGCACCATCCCGGAGTTACCCTTGGCGCCGACGCCCGTAGGCCAGCTCACGGTCGTGGCGCTGCCGATCCGGTTCTTAAACGTCCTCGATACCACCGACTCATAGTCGGTGAACGCATACGTGTCGCCGGAGCCGTCACTGCGGAAGAACGGGGTGATCTGCAGGTTCGGCAGGTGCACTCCCCTCTTCTGCAGGTTCTGAATCCGAGGATCGTTCCACTTCTTGATGATTCCCACGTAGATCTGGGCAATCACGTTTCCGGTGAGGCGAATGCTCCGTACGCCGTTGATGTGGAAGCCGATGCCGACGCCTGTCAGCGCCCACGGCATCTGGACGCAGTTGTGGCATGTCGTTGACGAAGCCGAGAGCGGGGCATCCGAGGCCCCGAAGTCGACCTGGCCGCCTGCGATGTCCAGCAGGCCCTGACCTGATCCAACTGACTGATAAGTGATCGTCGTGCCCGAGTTGCTCGCCTCGTAGGCGCTCGCCCATTCCGCCTCGAGCGGTGCGATCAGCGTCGAGCCTGCTCCACTCAGAGTTGCTGCCGACGCAGCTGAGGCTGTCCCACCTGCCATCGCCCCACCGATCAGGAGCACCCCCAGCACGCGGGCCAAGTACTTGCCCTTTAACACGTGTTTCCTTTCCTTTGAGAGGACCAATTGAGGCTCGGTCCGACCCGGCCGCCCTCATCGAGCCCGCCAAAGCATTGCCGCGCGCGTTCCTTTTCCTGTTGCCGACACGTGTTTCAAATAGGTAATTCTTGTGAATGCAGGCCGTGTCACAGATAGTTTTCGTGGATTTCTTTACCCTTGCGCCGTGACTGCGAGGGCAATGGAGTCACCTGCGCCAGGGCGGGCGCGGGGGGGATCGCGACCACCTGGCCGGTTCGGCGACCGCACGCTGTTGGTGATGTGCGTGCTCGCCGCGCTGCTCGTCGGCCTGATTCTGATCGACCTGGCCCTTGAGTTGATCACGAACGCGAAGCCCGCGATCAATCGCTTCGGCTTCGGCTTCCTCGGACACGTACGATGGGCACCGAACTTCTCGGTCGAGGGCGCTGCCGCGATGATCTACGGGACCGTCGTCAGCTCCATGATCGCGCTGCTCCTCGCCGGGCCTCTGGGAATCGCGATCGCACTGTACTTGAGCATGATGGCGTCGCCGCGAGTGCGCGCGGTCGTCGGCCCGCTGGTCGAGATGCTCGCTGCGATCCCCAGCGTGATCATGGGCTTCTGGGGCGTCGTGGTGCTCGCCCCTTTCATCGCCAAGCACGTCGAACCTTTCCTCCACAACACGTTTGGATTCATCCCGCTGTTCGGACCACCGCAGACGACTGGCCTGAGCCTGTTCACAGCAGGCCTGGTCCTGACTTTGATGATCCTGCCGATCATCGCCTCACTGAGCCGCGACCTGTTCCTGACCGTCCCTCAGGAGCTCAGGGACGGCGCCGAGGCGCTTGGGGCCACGCGCTGGGAGGTGATCCGCGGCGTCGTGCTACCGACGACGGCATCAGGGGTGGCGGCAGCGACTGTGCTCGGGCTCGGACGCGCGCTCGGCGAGGCGATCGCGGTGGCGCAGGTGGTCGGCGACCTCACGCAGATCAAGAGCTCGCTGTTCTTGCCCGCCTCGACGCTCGCGAGCCGGATCGCGCTCGAGTTCCCGAACGCCGTCAACAAACTGCACGTGGCGGCGATCTTCTATCTGGCGCTCGTCCTGCTCGGGATCAACCTCATCACGAGCCTGCTCGCCCGCGCGATTGCAAGGCGGTTCGACGTCGGACTGGCGATGGCACGATGACCACCTTCCACGAGACCGGACTCGAGGAAGATCAGACGCCGGATTGGACCGGCCCGCTCACTGCCACCGGCAACCTCCGCCGCCGCGCGGTGATCAGCCGCATCGTCGAGCTGATGGCGTCCGGCGCGGCGCTGCTTGCGGTGGCGATGCTTGCGATCGTCGTAATCGCTGTCATCAGCCACGGGGCATCGCAGTTGAGCCTGTCCTTCGTATTCAGCAATCCGATCGGTCTGGTCGGGGGCGGGATCTTCAACGCACTGATCGGCACGATCCTGATCGTGTTCTTCGCGGCGCTGATCGCGATTCCCGTCGGCGTGCTCACGGGCATCTACCTGACCGAGTTCGCCGGCGCACAGTCGCGCTCCGGGCGGCTGCTGAAGACCGCGCTCGACATGTTGGCGGGGCTGCCGACGATCGTGGTCGGCCTATTTGTGTACGGATTGATCGTGATCCCGGCGCACCAGCAGACGGGATGGGCGGGGTCGGTCGCGCTGTCGATCGTGATGCTCCCGCTGATCGCGCGCTCGAGCCAGGAGGTGCTGCTGCTCGTTCCGGGCAGCCTCCGAGAGGCCGCCGATGCGCTCGGCGTGCAGCGCTGGCGCACGGTGCGCGGCGTCATCCTGCCAGCGGCGATGGGTGGGATCGCCACCGGCGCGATCCTGGCGATCGCGAGAGCGGCCGGGGAGACCGCACCCCTACTGATCGTCGACAGCATCTATAACCCGCAGCAGACGCAGCTGATGATCTTCGGCCACGGCGTCCCCAACATCCCGGTGCTGATCCTGACCGTGTCTGACCTCGCCGACCCGGAAGCGTTCGCGCGCGCGTGGGGAGCGGCCTTGGTGCTGCTTGCATTTATTCTGTTGGCCAACGTGGGCGCAAGGGTGCTTCTGACGCGCAGTCGTGCAAGGATGACGGGGTGAGTACCGGGGATTCAGCTGGCTCGGGCGATGGACCGCCCCAGCAGGTGCCCGGGCGCGTGCGGCTGATTCCGGGTCCGAAGCCGGATGCACCCGTCCGCCGGGTTCAGAACGGACGGCCGTCGGAGGTCCAGCGCGAGGCGGTGTTCGACATCCGTGACCTGTCAGCGTATTACGGTGAGAACCGCGCGCTCGACTGGACGACGCTGAAGATCTACCGTCACTTGGTGACGGCGGTGATCGGACCGTCCGGGTGCGGGAAATCCACCTTTATCCGCTGCCTGAATCGCATGAACGACACGGTGCGCGGGTTCAGGATCGGCGGACAGATCCTGTACCACGGCCACGACGTGTACGCCCCGGGGGTGAACCGCGTCGAGGTTCGTCGCCGGATCGGAATGGTGTTTCAGAAGCCGAACCCGTTCCCGAAATCGATCTACGACAACGTTGCCTGGGCGCCTCGCAACCTGGGGATGAAGCACGACATGGACGGGCGTGTGGAGAAGGCACTGACCCGCGCCGCCCTGTGGAACGAGGTCAAGGACCGCCTCAAGGACAGCGCGCTGAGCCTGTCAGGTGGTCAGCAGCAGCGGCTGTGTATCGCGCGGGCGATCTCGATCGAGCCGGATGTGCTGCTGCTTGACGAGCCGGCCTCGGCCCTCGACCCGGTCGCGACCGCCTCGATCGAGGACTTGATGCATACGCTCAAGCGCCGGTTCACGATCGTGATCGTCACTCACAACATGCAGCAGGCCGCGCGCGTCGCCGACCGCACGGCGTTCTTCAGCCTCGACGCGGTAGAGCGGGTTGGAACGCTGATCGAGTACGGCGACACCCAAACGATCTTCCGCCGTCCGAACGACAACCGCACGCGCGAATACGTAACCGGGCAGTTCGGTTAGGTCTGCCAGCTCTCACTCGCCACGCCATCAAGCGTGGACACATCGTCACCGCTGGCCTGCGGCAGCAGCGGCTGTCCACACTGCCAGCAGTACGCCGCACCGGCCGAGTGTGGCGCTCCGCACGACGCGCACTCTCCCGCCGTCGAGTGCTCCTCGAGCCGCAGGATCCGTTCCACCTCACCGAGCTCGGAATCGACGGTCTGCAGCTCGGCGGCGCGCCGCACGATCACGTCGACCCTGATGGCGTCGCGGGTCGCCATCTCGTAGACGAGTCCGCCGAGGTCCCACTGAAGCTCGGCGACGCGCGCGTTCAGCAGGTCGCGCCGGCGTTTGAGATCGACGACGTTGTCGTCTTCGTTGGGCGTCGGGAGTCCACCCTGCGCGCGATTCTGCCCGGCCCGGCGCCGAGTGAACGGCTTCTTCACTGCGCTGCCGACCGCTTGCGGAATTCGCTTCGCTGACGAACCGGCGCTCATCCGCCGCTGAAGAAGTTGCCGGTGAATTTCCCGCCCTGACAGCCCGCGCCGCTGCTACACGCCTGGCCGGGTTGCACGGTCGCGGGCGCCAGTTTCTTCGCACCCGAACCGAGAATGCTCGAAGCCGCGTTGTTGACCGCCTGAACCTGCTTCTTGGTGAGCTTCAACTGAGGCGCGGAGAACGCTTTCGCGGGGGCGGCCTTCTTGGATGCCTTGTTGCGATGACCCTTTACCTTGGCGCCGCCACTGCCACCACCGCCGCCTCCGCCCTGGATCTTGATGACCTGGGCCGCCTGCGATGGCTGCTGTACCTGCTTGTTGTTGGCTCCGTGTCCGATCAGGAAGCCAACCCCGATCGCGATGAGGAGCGTGGCAACCCCGGCGATCAGGCTCACGCCGGAGCTGACACGCGGCTTTGGATGCGCAGGGGTCGGAGCCGTTTGCTTGGCCGGCGCAGATGCCGCCAGCGAGTCGAACGAGAAGCGAGCTTTGCCGCGTCGCTGCCCGCAGCTGATGCAGTAGCGCTGGTCGCTGACCAGCGGCGTGCCGCAATTCGTGCAGCGATCACCACCGATCGCTGCAGCGAGAGGCTCATGCCCCGTGAGTTCCTCGTCGGTCCCGGCCGTGGGGTCCATAATTCCAAGGCCAGTATGGGAGTGCCACATCCACAAGATGTGACCATCGTGTTACTGACCGTGCACGGGTTCGGCCACACGCTGTTCACATTTTCCGGGGTAACTCACGCGAAACTCAGTGGCGGCGCATGGCGACGACGAGTTCCACGGGGCACAGCAGTTCGACACCAGACCCGATGGCCTGCAGCAAGTGCGGTAGCCCGCTGGCATACGACCAGCGGTACTGCCTGAACTGCGGCCAGCGGCGCGGGCAGCTGACACGGCCGATCGCGGAGGCGATCGGGGCGATGTTCGAGCAGGGAGGGGAGCTGACACCGCCTGGCAAGCCGGTCTCATCGCCTGCCGGGCAACCGCCCCGCCGGTCGAGTCCGTTTGGGCCCGGCATGCCCGGCCCGTTGCCCTCGGCGGCTGCGGTTCTTGCGATGCTCGCATTCGGCGTGGCGATCGGGACCGTCGAGGCTCCGAGCATTCTCGAAGCCCTTGCGCGTGGCCCGCTGACAGTATTCCTACCGCCCGGAGTGCACCACGCCAACGCGACCGACAACAGTGCGTCCGACTCGGGCTCCTCGGGTGCAAGCCCAGCAAGCCAGCCCGCAAAGGCGGCGGCGCCCACGCAGCAGACCCAGCAGCAGGCCTCGGGCACCACGGGCACGACCGGCGCCACCGGCACCACGGGCACAACCGGCACGGGCACCACCGGCGGCGGGGGCTCAGCGCCCAGCTACAACGGCTATCCGCCAATCCCACACATATGGGTGATCCAGCTCGGAGACCAGGGCTACAACCAGACGTTCAGCCCGATTTCGTCCAGCACGTACTTCAACAAGACGTTGGTGGGCCAGGGCGATCTGCTGGTGAACTACTACGCCGTCGCCGGGGGCCAGCTCGCAAACGAGATCGCGATGGTCAGTGGTCAGGGGCCCACCAAGCAGACCTCGGTCAACTGCCCTGTGTACAACAACATCACGCCAGCGACGAAGAGCTCGAATGCGCAGGTCATCGGGAACGGCTGCGTCTATCCAAAGACAACGAAGACGATCGCCGCACAGCTGACCGCCGCGCACGACACCTGGAAGGCGTACATCCAGGGGATCGGATCCGCCAAGGGAGACGCCTCGCCCTGCAGCCACCCGAAGATCGGGCACGGCAATGGACCACCGCCATCGCCGAAGCACCCCTACGCGGTGTGGACCAACCCGTTCGTGTATTTCGCCGCGATCACGGGGGCGAGCGAGTGCACCAAGAACGACGTCGGCCTCGCCCAGCTGACGAAGGACATCACATCGGCCAACACCACGCCGTCGGTGTCATTTGTTGTGCCCAGCCCGTGTGACAATGGCAGTGACCATCCGTGCGCGCACGGAGCGCAGTCCGGACTCGGTCCAGCCCAGAGCTTTCTCGAGTCGATCGTCCCGAAGATCGAGGCCTCGCCCGGATACAAGATCGGCGGCATGATCGTGATCACGTTCGACGAGGCGCAGCAGACGGGGCCGCATGCCGATCACAGCTCGTGCTGTAGCACGCCCGCGTACCCGAATGTCCCGAGTGCCGGCGCCTCAGCCTCAAGAGCGTCAACAGCCGTCGGGGATCTGGCGGTGGCTGGGGCGAGCACCGCCACGACGACCACGACGAGCACCCCGACTACCGCGACCAGCACCACCACCGCCACGTCGACCGCGACGGGCGGGACCACCACCACGACGACCAGCACGACGACGTCTACGACCACCCCCCCACCGGTCGGTGGCGGTCTCACGAACCCGACGGGCGGTGGAGGCCAGGTCGGGGCGTTGCTGATCTCGCCCTGGGTCAAACCCAACACCAACGACGTCCTGAACTACTTCAACCACTTCTCGCTGCTCGGCAGCATCGAGAATTTCTTCGGGCTCACCCGGCTCGGCTACTCCTCGAGCCTCACGTTGCAGACGATCCCGATCGGCGACTTCACGGGTAGCGGGCCGTCGTAGACCCGGCTCAGCCGGCCGCGATCAGCACGACGCCGGCGAGCGCCGACACGATCCCGACCTCCTGGATTCTGCGGACTCGCTCGCCGAGCACCACCCGCGCCAAGACCACAGTTGCGACCGGGTAGAGCGAGGACGCGACCGCGACCACGCTCAGGAGCCCGTGCCGAGTGGCCAGCGCGTAGAGCCCGTTCGCCGATAGGTCCAGGACTCCCATTGCCGACAGCGCCAGCAGCGTCACGCGGTCGCGGCTCACCGATTCCGGCTTGCGCACAAACACGGCCAGTAGGAGAACCGCGACGCCCGCTCCGCGGGCGGCAGTCAACGCCCAGGGGATGTCCGCCCGCGCACTCGCACGCAGGCCGACGAAGAAGCCGCCGAAGCCGAGCGCCGCGACGAGGGCGAGGGCGATGCTGGCGCTGACGGCGCCCTGGCGCGCGCGTGCCGCCGGGGTCTCCTCCAGCCCGGGACCGTGTTCGCGGCTAGCCAGCACGACGCCGACGACGGCGGCGACGATGCCCAACACCTGCAGAGGTGCGGGCGACTCGCCCTCCCCGATGCCCACCATCACGGGAACGATCACACCAGTCGACGCGATCGGCGCGACGATGCTCATCGTCCCGATCGCAAGCGCGCGGTAAAACGCTGTCAGCCCCACGATGCCGCCGATGCCCGCGAAGATTGCCGGCAGCAGCCGGGTCAGCTCGGGGGGTCCGGTGCCGCGCACGCTCAGCAGGACCAATAGCCCGATCAGGCCGACGCCCTGGCTGACCAGCATCACTTCGAGCAGCGCGACGCGACGCGCCTGCACGCCGCCGACGAAGTCGGATACGCCCCAGCAGAGCGAGGAGCCTAGAGCGAGGGCGATTCCGAGCAGTCGCTCAGTCCCGCTTGCCGCGGCCGTACAGGGCCTTCAAGACGCGGCGCAACAGCAGCGTCCGGCTGGCCTTGTACGGGAACATGAACGGCTCACGCCGGAGCGCTCGCTTGGTCACCAGCAGCGACTGAACCTTCGTGTATTTGCGGATGCCGTTCGCGCCGTGACGCGCACCGAGCCCGGATGTCTTCCAACCGCCCATCGGCAGATTCAGCGCCGAATAGTTGACCTGCGCGTCGTTGACGCACACGACGCCCGCGTGGATCTGGCGCGCCAGCTCCTCCCCCCGGTCGACATCTCTCGTCCATACGCTCGCCTGCAGCCCGTAATCCGAGTCGTTGGCCAGCCGAACGCCCTCGTCGGTATCGCTGATCTTCATGATCGGGATCGTCGGCCCGAACGTCTCCTCGCGCATGCACTTCATCGTGTGGTCCACGTCCACGAGCACGGTAGGCTCGTAGAAGCGCCCGCTGCCGGGGCGCCGGTGTCCGCCGACGAGAACCTTGGCGCCCTTGTCCACGGCGTCGCGTACGTGCTCGTCGATGATCTCCACCTGCGGCGGGAACGTCACCGCCCCGATGTCGACCGTGCCGACACCGGCCGGCGGGCCCTGACGAAGAATGCGAATGTTCTCGGTGACCTTCTCGACGAACTTGTCGTACACGGGCTCCTCGACATACACGCGCTCCACGGAAATGCACACCTGCCCGCCGTTGTTCATCGAGTAGTAGGCGGCCGCGTTCGCGGCACGATCGATGTCCGCGTCCGCGCAGACGATCATCGGGTCCTTGCCGCCGAGCTCCAGGTAGCACGGCACCATCGCATCGGCGGCCTCCCCCAGCACTTTCTTGCCAGTACGGCCCGAGCCGGTGAACATCACGCAGTCGACGCGGCGGATCATTGCCGCGCCGGTGCCGCCGTCACCGGTCGCGACCTGGAAGACGTCCTGCGGGACACCGCACTCGCGCATCATTTCCTCCATCAGCAGCGAGCTGAGCGGCGTCACCTCGCTCGGCTTGAGGATTACGCTGTTGCCGGCGGCAAGCGCGGGGATGCAGTCTCCAAACGAGTTCGCGATCGGGTAATTCCACGGCCCGATCACGCCTACGAGCCCGACCGGCGCGTACCGGATCACCAGTTTCTTGCCGGCGGCTGTCGGGTTGTTCCACGAGGGCACGCGCTCATCGGCGAGGTACTTGGGGGCCTCCTTGGCCCAGAACCCGAGCGCCGAGACCGTGTAGCCGAAGTCTGCAAGCTGCGCGTCCTCGTGCGTCTTGCCGCTCTCGGCCACCACGACGTCGATGACCCGGTCAACGTTGTCGAGCATCCACTTCTGCGCGCGACGCAGAACCTTGCCTCGCCGCTCGAAGCCGAGCGCGTCCCACGCGGGCTGCGCTGCTCGCCCACGCTGCGCCATCGCCGCGATCTCGTCTGCCCCGAGGACCGGGATCGTGCTGATCACCTCGCCGGTCGCGGGGTTCTCGACGCCGATCGTGGCCGCGCCGGCGTCGCCGTTTTCCTGCGCACGAGTCCGCTCCTCGACGCTCGACATGTCCTCTCCTTTGCTCCGCGTGAAGTGTCGCTCGCAAGGCTATCGGAGCGACTTGGCTGGCCAGCCAATCATGCTCCCCACCAGCACTGGATCCGATCGAAGAGATCGAACGCGCGGCGCCGGGCCTCGCCACCGTGATCAGCGATCTGCGCCTCGAGCGCGTCGAGGTCGACGCCCGCCGAGCACAGGCTCGCGTGTCCTTCGGCGATCCACATCCGCGCCAGCCCTTCATCGGCCTCGGGATGGAACTGGATGCCGACGCTGCGTTTCACCGCGAATGCGTCGACGTCGTCGCCGTCGCGCACCAGCACCCGCGCGCCGGCCGGCGGCGTGAACCGGTCGTAGTGCCAGCGAAACCACGGACCCGGCGGAATCAGACCTCCGTCGCAGCTCTCGACCGTACGCCAGCTCACCTCCGGTCGCGCGGCCGGACCGACCTCTCCGCCCAGCGCTTTCGCCAGCGCCTGGGCGCCGAAGCAGACCCCCAGGATCGGGACGTCAAGCGCGTGAACCTCGCGCAGGAAATCGAGCTCCCGTGCGATCCACTCCTGCGGCGAACCGTGGACGGAGTATTCCGAGCCGAGGCTGACAACCGCGTCGAACTCGCGGGCCGGCGGAAAGCGGTCGACTTCTGGCACCGCCGCGGTCTGGAGCTCATGACCGCGAGCGTCAGCCCACGCGGCGAGCAGCCGCGCCGGCGCGTCAGGCTGCTGCTCCAGGATCAGGATGCGCACGGCCTGGACCGTACGCGATGTAAGTCACCGTGCAATAAGACCGGCGATCACCCCCGCGATGAGCACGCCGAGGGCGAGTATCGCGATCAGCCGCAGCCGCGGACCGACGGATGAGATTGCCAGACGCCACGGTTTGATCATCGCCTCTGCCTCCCAGATGTGGACACCTGGATGGGTTATGCCGATCGGCGCGTAGCGTTGCCGTAAAGGTTCGCGCTCTAAAGCCCCAGCTCCCGCAGGATCTCCTCGGTGTGCTCGCCGAGCAGCGGTGGCGCAAGGGGCGGACGTTGATCCTGCGGGTCGAGCCGGATCGGGCTGCGGGTCAGGGGCAGCCGCCCGATCGTGGCGTGATCGACCTCGATCGTGGCGGGCTCGCCGGCCTCGGCCGCCGCTTCGAACGCCTCCCGAACGCCGCGGACCTTGCCGGCGGGAACGCCGTGCTGGTCGAGGCGCGCCAGCCATTCAGCCGCCGGCCGGGTCCGCAACGTCGAGGACAATGAGCGCACCAGCTCCTCCCGGTGGCGCACGCGTCCCGGGTTGGTCGACAAGCGCTCGTCGGCGGCGAGATCCGGACGTTCGATCGCCTCACAGAGGCGCAACCACAGCCCGTCGTTCGGCGCAGCGATCGCGATCCAGCCATCGGCAGCCTCGAACGGCTCGTAAGGGACGATGCTCGGGTGGGCGCTGCCGTATCGGGCCGCCTCGATGCCGGTGCTCAGGGCGGCCTGCGCGACGTTGACGAGCACCGCGAGGCCGCTCTCGAGCAGCGACACCTCGAGCCGCCGGCCGGCGCCGGTGCGCTCCCGCTCGCGCAGCGCGGCGAGGATTCCCGCCGCGGCATGAAGACCGCACAGGACGTCGACGACCGCGACTCCCACCTTCATCGGCGGACCAGGCGGATCGCCGGTGACGCTCATCAGGCCGCATTCGGCCTGCACTACGAAGTCATATCCTGGCCGGCCCGTCGGTTGCCGGCCGGACCCGAAGCCCGTGATCGAGCAGTAGACGACGTCCTCGCGAAGGCGGCGCACCGAGTCGTAGTCGAGACCGAGTCGCTCCGCGCCGCCGGCGCGGAAGTTCTCGATTACCACATCGGAGCGCTCGATCAGGCGCTCAACCGCAACCCTGCTCGAGGGATCACCCAAATCGAGCTCGATGCTCCGCTTGCCGCGGTTGATCGACAGGAAGTAGGCCGCCTCACCGCCGGCAAACGGTGGCCCCCACGTTCGCGTCTCATCGCCGGTCCCGGGCCGCTCGACCTTGATGACCTCGGCGCCCAGATCGGCGAGCAGCATCGTGCAGTAGGGACCCGCGAGGACGCGGCTCAGGTCGAGGACACGGACGCCCGCCAGCGGCGGGGTCATCCCACGGCCGAGGCGCGCGCCGCGAGACTCGCGAGTCCGTGGCCGATCGCGTCAGCCATCAACGAGAAGTGATCGGCGGTGGCGGTGAGCGGCGGCGAGACGGCGATCGCCCGGGCCAGCGGCCGGACCAGCACGCCTGCCTCGCGTGCCGCCATCGCCACGCTCGACACGGCGCCGGGATTCTGCTCGAGCAACTCGTCGGTGAGCTCGACGGCCGCCATCGTCCCGACCCCACCGCGCACCTCTGCGACGAGCTCGTGCGCGCCCAGCGGCGAGAGTGCGTCGAGCAGCGCGCCCTCGTTCTCGCGCCCCCGCGCGACCAGGCCCTCCTGATCGAGCAGCGCGATGTTCGCGAGTGCCGCGGCGCAGCACGTGGCGTGCCCTGCATACGTCGGCCCGTGTCGCAGGACGGGACCGCCGGGTGCCCGCCAGAACGGTTCGGCCACGCGATCGGAGACGATCACGCCGCCGAGCGGCAAATACCCGCTCGTCACGCCCTTCGCAAAGACGATCATGTCCGGTTGCACGCCCCAGCGCTCGATTCCAAACCAGGTTCCCAGCCGCCCGAAGCCGCAGATGACGGCATCCACGATCAGCAGCACGCCGGTCCGCTGACAGATCGCCGCCACACCCTCCATGTAGCCCGGCAGCGGCGGGTAAACGCCTCCCGCGCCGATCACCGGCTCGACGAAGATGCCCGCCACCTGCTCGGCGCCGGCCTGCTCGATCGCGGCCTCGAGGCCCTCGAGCGAGTCATGCGGCACCTGGACAGTATCGACCTGTGGTCCGAAACCCTCACGGTTGGCGACGATGCCGGCGAGTGCCGTACCGAATCCGTGCGTGCCGTGATACCCGTGCGTGCGGCTGACCAGGACGTGGCGTTCACGGTGACCGACCTCGAACCAGTAGCGCCGCGCCAGCTTGGCCGCGGTGTCGATCGCGTCGCCACCGCCGGAGCCGAGGAACACTCTCGAGGACATCGGGGCCAGGTCTGCGAGCGTCTCGGCCAGCTCGAGCGCCGGCTCGGTCGCGAAGTCGCCGAACGCCGAATACGCCTCGATCCGTCCGACCTGGGCCGCGACGGCGGCAGCGATCTCGGGCCGGCCGTGACCGACGTTTGCGTACCAGAGACTCGCGGTCGCGTCGAGGTAACGGTTGCCGGCCCGGTCCCAGACCCACACGTCCTCGCCACGATCGATCACGAATTCCGCGCGGCGAACCTTGCCCATATCGGCGAACGGATGCCAAAGGCGGGTGTCGCTCGTCATGGGTCCAAGGTACCGCCGCGACCGCTGCGCTCGCGGCAAAAATGCGACCCGCTAACTGGACGTCGCGGAAGATTTAGCGCTCACACCGCGTGCGTTGTCGATTGTCCGCATATTTCGCGGACTATCGACATCACCCCCCTTCACGACGGCGACTGGGCCGCGCTACTCCGGGTCGAGCTCGATGGATTCGATTGTCGGGGGGTCCAGCGGGCGGTCTTGGGAACCGGTGGGAGTGGCCTCGATCGCATCGACGGCATCCATCCCGGCGGTCACATGCCCGAATACCGTGTGCTTGCCGTCCAGCCACGGCGCGGCCGCGATCGTCACGATGAAGAACTGCGAGCCGTTCGTGTTAGGTCCGGCGTTGGCCATCGCGAGCGCGCCGCGCTCGACCTTGTGCGAATTGAATTCATCCTCGAACGTGTAGCCCGGGCCGCCGGTACCGGTGCCCTGGGGACAGCCTCCCTGGATCATGAAATCCGGGATCACCCGGTGAAAGATGATCCCGTCGTAGAAGCCATCGGCGGCAAGCTTGCGGAAGTTGGCGACGGTCTTCGGCGCGTCCTCGTCAAAGAACTCGAGCGCGATCGTGCCGTGGCTCGTGTGCATGTTGGCAGTTGACATGGCGCCAGCCTACCCGCGCGCGGCTTCGAGGCGCAGGGCGACGCCTCGGACCTCGGTGCCCGTCACCAGGTCGATGACCCGCTCGGCCTCGCGCTCGGGCACCTCCGCAAAGGTGAAGCGCTCGAGCACGCGCACGTTGCGCACGGCCTCGCCGTCGAGGCCGGTCGCCGCGGTGATCGCGTGGATGATGTCCGAGGGCTCGAGTCCGGCGGACCTGCCGGCGGCGATGATCACCTTGCGCGCCGGACCGTCGCCGTTGACCGACACGTGCGGCTTGGAATGGCGCCGCGGCTTCGCCTTGACGGGCGTCGGCGCTACGTGCGCGTGTTCGACCCACGGCGCGAGCTTGACACCCGCGTGGCGCTCGATCGCCTGGATGTCGTGCCGCTGGCGGGGTTCGTAGAACGTGATCGCGCGGCCGCTGCGCCCGACTCGGGCGGTCCGGCCGATCCGGTGGACGTACACGTCCGGCGAGGTCGGCACGTCGAAGTTGATGATGTGCGAGACACCGGCGATATCGAGTCCGCGGGCCGCGACGTCCGTGGCGACCAGCAGCGGCAGCCGTCCGTCCTTGAACGAGATCATCACGCCGTCGCGCGCACCCTGCGTCATGTCGCCGTGCAGCGCCTTGACGTTGAGCCCGCGGTCGCGCAGCGTGCGGTACAGCTGCTCGCAGCGGATCTTCGTCCGCACGAACACGATCGCTTGGTCGGGCTGCTCGGCGCGCAGCACCTCGAGCAGGCGCTCGGCCTTCTCTTGCGGGCGTACCATGAGCGCGAACTGCTCGACGGTCTCGACCGTCAGCGTCGCGGCCTTGACCTTGACCGTCACCGGATCGAGCAGGTACTGGTCGGCCAGCCGCCGGATCGCGGGGGGCATCGTCGCCGAGAACAGCGCGCTCTGGCGACTGCTCGGCGTCAGCGCGAGGATCCGCTCGACGTCCTCGAGGAAGCCGAGGTCGAGCATCTCATCCGCCTCGTCGAGCACCACGAACCGGCACGCGTGCAGGATCAGCGAGTGGCGTGAGATCAGGTCGCGCACGCGCCCCACGGTCCCAACCACCACGTGGCCGCCGGCCCGCAGCTGCGCCTGCTGCGAGCGGATCGGCGCGCCGCCGAACACTGCCACGACGTCGACTCCCTTGCGCTTGCCGTAGGTGCGCAGCGCCTGCGTGACCTGGATGCACAGCTCGCGCGTCGGCGTCAGCACCAGCCCCTGCACCTCGTCGTCTGAGGGATCGACGTATTGGAGCATCGGCAGGCCGAACGCCGCCGTCTTCCCGGACCCGGTCTGCGCCTGGCCGATCACGTCCCGGCCCTCGAGCAGCGGCGGGATCGCCTGCTCCTGGATCGGGCTCGGCGCCTCGTAGCCGACGTCGTGAATCGCCTCGAGCAGTTCGGCGGACAGGCCAAGTTCGGAAAACGTCGTCATTGCGTAGGTGAAGATAGCGGCGGGCGGGTTGACAGATATTGCTTCGGTACCTAATCTTTCGGGACCTTCGTAACTTAGGCCCCGATTCCTATGTCCGCAACCGGCAACCGCATCGACGCATATGTGTGGCGAATCAGCCTCGTCGTAATCGTCGGATCGATCATGTCGATCCTCGACACGACGATCGTCAACGTCGCGCTCGACACGCTCGCGCGAGAGCTGCACGCCTCCATCTCGCAGATCCAGTGGGTCGTGACGGGCTACATGCTCTCGCTGGCGGCGGTGATCCCGGTCACCGGCTGGGCTGCTCGGCGCTTCGGCGCCAAGCAGGTGTACATCACGTCGCTGATCCTGTTCACGCTCGGATCGGCCCTCTGCGGCACCGCGACCTCCACGACCGAGCTGATCATCTTCCGTGTGATCCAGGGAATCGGCGGCGGCATGATCCTGCCGATCGGCCAGCTGATGATGGCCGAGGCCGCCGGCCCCGAGCGGATGGGCCGCGTGATGAGCATCGTCGCGGTGCCGGCGATGCTCGCGCCGATTCTCGGGCCGACGCTCGGCGGCCTGATCCTCGACAACGCGAGCTGGCGCTGGATCTTCTACGTGAACCTCCCGATCGGGATCATCGCGGTGATCGCGGCGCTGCGCGTCCTTCCCAACCCCAAACCGCAAAAGGCCGACAAGCTCGACGTGCGCGGGCTGGCACTGATGGCGACCGGCCTGCCGCTGCTCACATATGGCCTGGCCGAGATCGGCTCGACCGGAACCTTCACCTCGACGAAGGTGATCGTCCCGTGCCTGCTCGGGCTGGCGCTGATCGGCGCGTTTGCGTGGCACGCGCTGCGCATCCCGCGACCGCTGCTGAACCTCAGGCTGTACCGACGGCCGACGTTCGCCTCGGCCTCGTTCGCGATGTTCTGTCTCGGCGCGGCGCTGTTCGGAGGCATGATCCTGTTGCCGCTCTACTGGCAGGGGATCCGCCACGAGAGCGTGCTGTACACCGGCCTGCTGACCGCGCCGCAGGGTCTCGGCATGGCACTCGTGATGCCACTGGCTGGCAAGCTCACCGATCGCTTCGGCGGCGGACCGCTGGCTCTGGCCGGCGTGATCGTGACGACGATCGCGACGGTCCCGTTCGGGCTGATCGGCGCGCACACGTCGGTCGCGTACCTCAGCGTCGCGATGTTCGTCCGCGGCATGGGCATAGGCTTCGCCTTCATGCCCGCGATGGCGGCAGCGTTCGCCTCGCTGGATCGATCCGAGCTCTCCGACGCAACCCCGCAGCTCAACGTGCTCCAGCGTGTCGGCGGTTCGATCGGCACAGCGATGCTTGCGGTCGTTCTGCAGCGCGCGCTGTCCGGTGCGACCACGCTCGCCGACCAGGCCGCGGCGTACGGGACCGCGTTCTGGGTCTCGGCCGCGCTGACCGCGCTCGCGGTCGTGCCGTGCATCATCCTCGTGCGCGCCGAGCGCGCCGCCCGCGCCAAGAAGGGCGCCGAGGCCGTGGCGAGCGCCGAGACGGTATCGGAGGCGATCGCAGCGTGACCACCGAGCTTCGCCCGGAGGCGGCGCAGGCGCGGGTCGATCCGCTCGCCGAATTCGCTCAGGCCTTCAAGGCCGCGCGCGCCGCTCTGCGACGACTGCGCAGCCGCGAGACCCGCCGTCCGGGGGAGCTAAGCGACGCCCAGTACGGCCTCCTGTTCGGCCTGTGCGAACGCAGCGAGCAGTCGACCAGCGAGCTGGCGTACGCGGCCGAGGTCTCGCAGGCCTCGGCCACCGAGATGCTCGAGGGTCTCGAGACCGCAGGCCTCGTGGTCCGAGCGCGCTCCGCTCGCGACCGGCGCGTCGTGCTGACGTCGCTGACCGACCGTGGCCGTCAGCTCGTCGAGCAGCGGCGCGCGGAGTTCGAGCCGCGCTGGCGAGCCGCACTAGCTGAGTTCAGCGAGGAGGAGCTGCTCGTCGCGGCGCGAGTCCTCGACCGGGTCCGCGAGCTGTTCGACCACATCGCAGAAGACCGGGACCGCGCTTAGCTCGTTACCGCCTCAGACGCCCGTCCAGGTGCGGCGTCTCCTTCTTCGCATCCCGGACGCCGAACAGCAGATCCGATGAAGCGCTCCCCTGCTCGGCGAACTGCACCGTCGCCGGCAGCAGGATCGGCTTGCGGAACGTGACCTCGACCGTGAACGATTCCGGCAGGCGGGAATCGAGGGCGGCGAGCGAACGCGCCTTCGTCCACATTCCATGCGCGATCGCTGAGGGAAAGCCGAACAGCCGCGCGCTCAGCGGATGGACATGGATCGGATTGAGATCGCCCGACACCGATCCGTACCGGCGCCCGAGATCGCCTGACAGCCTCCAGGTCGCGGTCGCCGGCAGCTCCTGCGAGGACGGCACGTCGGGCGCGGCCGCGCCCTCTGAGGAGGACGAGCCGCGGCGCAGGTTGGTCGAGACCTCCTCCCAGACCAGCTCCTCGCCGACCCGCGCCTCGGAGCGGATCGAGAACTGCCGGCCTCGGGGGTGCGGCTCGACCGGCGTCGCCCACACGCGCAGCGACAGCCGTTCGCTGACGCGGATCGGGCGGTGCTGGACGATCCGGTTGTAGATGTGCACCAGGCCGATGGCCGGGAACGGAAAGCTGGTGTCGGTCATCAGCGCGAGGTGCAGAGGGAACGTCAGCACGTGCGGATAGGTCGCCGGCAGCACATCGCTCAGCGAGAAGCCGCACACCCGGTCGTACGCGGTCAGTCGCTCGCGATCGAGTGCGATGTCGTCGAGCACTAACGTGAGATCGGGCACGTCGTCGCCGCCGCCGCCGATGAATGGGAGCTTCGAGGCGCCGGGGATCATCGCGGCCCCGGCGCGCGCGAACATCGGCAGCATCGAGGGCGGTCCTGTCAATTCTCGAACGGGCATCGGAAGTCACGCTCCAATCATGCTCTGACCGCAGACGCGGACGATCTGGCCGTTGACGCCCGCCGACCCCGGGCTTGCGAACCAGGCGATCGTCTCCGCGACGTCGACCGGCAGCCCACCCTGGGCGAGGCTGTTCATCCGCCGGCCGGCCTCGCGCGTCGCGATCGGCATCGCGGCGGTCATTTGCGTCTCGATGAACCCGGGAGCGACGGCATTCAGCGTCACGCCCTGCTTGGCGACGGCCGGCGCCCACGCCCGGACGAAGCCGATGATCCCGGCCTTTGATGTGGCGTAGTTGGTCTGGCCGGCATTGCCGGCGATCCCGCTGATCGACGAAATCCCCACGATCCGGCCGTTCTCTCGAACGGCTTTGCGCGAGAAGAGCTCCCGGTCGATCCGCTGCGGCGCGATCAGGTTGATTCCTAGCACCAGGTTCCACTGATCCTCCGCCATCCGCCCGAGCGTCTTGTCGCGCGTGACCCCTGCGTTGTGGACGACGACGTCGACGCCGCCGTGGGCCTCGAGCAGGTGCGATGCGATCGTCGCCGGCGCATTCTCGTCGGTGATGTCCAGGGCAAGTGACGATCCGGCGATCCGGCCGCTCACTGCCTCGAGGTCGTTTGCCTGTCCCGGGACGTCGACGCCGACGACATGGGCACCGTCGCGCGCCAGCACCTCGGCGATCGACGCGCCGATCCCGCGCGAGGCGCCCGTCACGAGCGCCACCTTGCCGGTCAGCGGCCGCTCCCAGTCGAGCGCCTCGGGCAGCGCCGCGGCGGAACGGACAATCCGCACCACCTGCCCCGAGACGTACGCCGATTTCGGCGAAAGGAAGAAGCGAAGCGTCGACTCGATCCCGCCTTCCGCCCCCGGCGCGACGTACAGCAGCTGCGCGGTCGCGCCCTTGCGGACCTCCTTGCCGATCGATCGGACCAGGCCCTCGAGCGCGCGCTGCGCGATCGCCTCGGGCGGGTTCTCACAGCCCTCGGGGGGCGTGCCGAGGACGATCACGCGGCCCGAATGGTGCACGCGGCGGATCGTGGTGTGAAAGAACGCCCATGCCTCCCGGAGCTGCTCGCTCGAGCTGATCCCGGTCGCGTCGAACACGAGCGCCTTGAACGTCTGGTCTGACGGCGCCACCTCCGGGTTGAATACGCCCGCGTCGAGGCCACCGTCGGCGGCGGCCGTGCGCACGTGTGCCTCGAGCGAGGTCGACGTCTCGGCGCCGATCGCTGCGAGAACCTTCGATACGGCGGCGGCCACGCGCGTCCCGGGCGCCGCGCCAAGCAGGACGGGGCCATCGATCACCGGCTGGCCGCGGTCGTATCGGTCGATCCGGGCGGGCTGCGGCAACCCGATCTGCTTGGTGACGATTCGCCCGATCGGTGTGTGCACGAGTTGCTGGTAGCGGTCGGCCATCTATGCCGCCTCCATGATCGCAGTCACACCGAGCCCGCCGGCAGCGCAGATCGAGATCACGCCACGGCCCGAGCCCTTGCTTTTCAGCATCTTCGCGAGGTTCGCGACGATCCGCCCGCCGGTCGCGCCGAACGGATGGCCGGCGGCGAGTGAGCCGCCGTGCACGTTGAGCTTGTCGCGATCGATCGCGCCGAGTGGCTCTTCGAGCCCGAGCCGCTCGCGGCAGAAGACCGGGTCCTCCCAAGCCTTCAGCGCACACAGCACCTGCGACGCGAACGCCTCGTGGATCTCGTAGAAGTCGAAGTCCTGCCACCCGACGCCGGCGCGCGAGAGCATCTTCGGCATCGCGTACGCGGGTGCCATCAGCAGTCCCTCGCGCTTGTGCACGTGGTCGACCGCCGCGGTCTGGGCATCGACGATGAACGCCTGCGGCTCAATGCCGCGTGCGGCTGCCCACTCCTCACTGGCGAGCAGCACCGCGGAAGCGCCGTCCGACAGCGGCGTCGAGTTGCCGGCGGTCATCGTGCCCTCGGATCCGCCGAACACCGGCCTCAGCTTGGCGAGCTTCTCCATCGAGGCGTCCGGTCGCAGGTTCTGGTCGCGCTCGAGTCCCAGGAACGGGATCACGAGGTCCTCCTCGAAGCCGCTCTCGTACGCGTCCGTCAGCCGGCGGTGACTGGCGACCGCGAGCTCGTCCTGTTCCTCGCGCGTGATCCCCCACTCGCGCGCCGTGATCGCCGCGTGCTCGCCCATCGAGAGCCCGGTGCGCGGCTCGGCGTTGCGAGGGATCTCCGGCACGACGTGCTGCGGTCGGATCTTGGTCAGCGTCTTGAGCCGGCCGGTATTGGACTTCGTGCGGTTGACCTCGAGCAGCACCTCGCGCAAGTTCTCGTTGATCGCCAGCGGTGCATCGCTGGTGGTGTCCACACCCCCGGCGATCGCCGAGTCGACCTGACCTAGCGCAATCTTGTTGGCGACGAGGATCGTCGCCTCGAGACCGGTGCCGCAGGCCTGCTGGAGATCGTAGGCGGGCGTCTCGGGCGCGAGCCTGCTGCCCAGCACGCACTCGCGCGCGAGGTTGAAGTCGCGGCTGTGCTTGAGGACCGCGCCGGCGGCGACCTCACCGATCATCTCGTCATCGAGCCCGAATTTGCTCACCAGCGCGTCGAGCGTCGCGGTCAGCATGTCCTGGTTGGAGGCGTGTGCGTACGGCCCGTTCTGGCGCGCGAACGGGATCCTGACGCCCCCGAGCACTGCGACCCGCCGGGCATTTGCGTTCATTTCAGACAGCTCCTGGAAACGTTGTTACAGCGGTGTAGCTTAGGCTTATTGCCCGCTGCCGGTCGCGGTCGTGAAGCCGCCGCCGGCCGTGGCCCGGCGGATCAGCGCCGGGGCGAGGATCCGCACTGCGGCGGCCAGCCAGTACGGGCGTGGCACATATCGCTCGGGCTTGCCGCCTGGACCGGCCTCCATGACCGCTTCGGCTACCCGCTCTGGCGAGGAAACGATCCACTTTGGGATCTCGGCCGCCGGAAAGCCCTCCGTCTTTACGAATCCGGGGAATACCAGACCGACATGGATGCCATGCGGCCGCTCCTCCTGGTGGAGGGCGTCGCTCCAGCCGACCAGCGCGAATTTGGCCGCCGAATATGCGCCGGAGCTCGGTCGTGACACGCGGGAGGCGGTACTGGCGATGTTCACGATTGAGATTCTTAATGGCGGGCTTGCGCCCGCCTGTGATGTGGCTGTGGCTCTCAGAACCGGTAGGAGGGCCTCCGTCAGCCGCACCGGCGCCTCGAAGTCAAGCTTCATGTGCCGCTCGATGTTCGCCCAGCCTGTCTCGGCGAACGTGCCACGCCACGCGGCGCCCGCGTTGTTGACGAGCATGTGCAGTTCGCCGTACTCGGTCTCGATGAGCTCCTTGATCGTCGCCGGCCCTTGCGGGTCGGTCAGATCGAGCGCGATCACCCGCGCGTCCTGAAGCTCTGCCGCGAGCGCCTGGAGCCGGTCCTCGCGGCGCGCGACCAGGATCAGTCGCGCTCTCGGCTGCCGCGCGATCCGCCGCGCGGTCGCCTCGCCAATGCCGCTGGAGGCCCCGGTGACCAAGGCGACGAAGTTCTCGCTCATCAGGGCCGCAAGGCTATAGCCGCGCGATACAGTTCGCGCTGTCCCACGCTGGAGGACCTCGATGCAGAGATCGCGGCTCGGGTGGGCCGCTTTGGGGCTCGTGTTTGTGATGCTGATCGCCGCGCCGGCGGCGAGCGGGGCGGTGTCGCGCCAGCGCGCGGCCGCGATCGCGCTCGACGCGCTCGGCGTCCACCAGTCGAACTCGCCCGTGATCGTGTTCGGCTTGCCCCGGCCGGTCGGCCCGGGTACGAGGCTCGACCAGGATGGGCCCGGGCCCGGGGAGCACCTCAGCACCAGCCACACTCCGTTCGGTTCGGTGGTAACGATCCACCTGCACCGGGGCATCGGCCGGCGCGTGTGGCTGTTCTGGGCCGATCTCTACCCGTACGCGTTGTTCGCGCATCCGAGCCTGCTCGTGCTGATCGACCCGCGCACGGGTCAGGTCCTGTCACGCAACGTCCTGGCGTGGGAGCTCCTGATCAACGGCAAGCTGGCGCCGTTCCTCGCCACCGAGACCGGCTACGACGGCATGCGCTATCGCGTGTTCACGCGGCTGCGCAGCGCATCCCGCCGTCAGTCGGATGATCTGGCACGCGCGGCGCAGAGCGAGCAGGAAGACGGGCAGCTGAATGCTGGACTTCGGGCGGCATACGCCTGGGCGAACAAGAACGACTTCTTCGATTTCAACGACACCTCCACCCCGCGGTTTGGTTACGGGAGCGCGGGAGTTCCTTCTCAGGGATGCGGACTCGATGTCACGCTTCACGGTGAGCAGCCGTACACGCCGCAGTTCGGATGGGCCGCGGGGGATCTGACGGCAACCCCAAGTGACGGCTCGCCTGAGGTGACCGGAAGCGTCGGCAATGACGAGGTCTCGGTGATGCACCTCGGCCCGTACCGCTGCTCGGGAAACCCGGCGGATCTCGGCTCCGACTGCATGGTGATCTTCTACGACGACCGGGATTGGCAGTGGAAGCCCAACGTCAACGCCTTGATCCGTCTCACCGCCGAGCTGAAGATCCGGGCTTACCGGACGACCAGCCCGGCCGGGCTCGCGCGCGCACTGGCCGCGCTCAAGGCCAAGACGCCGCCGTGCCGCCAGATTACGATCGCGATGCTCGCGCACGGTTCGCCGGCGCCACCCGCTCAGGGCGGCGAAGTGGAGCCGACCGTGTGGTTCCCGCAGAAGGAGCAGAAGGGCTTTCCGAGAATCGCCGCGTTCACCGAGTCCGCGCTGAAGGGGATCCTCGCTCGGTATCCCCTGGCCGGCGGTTACAACCTCCTGGTGATGTCCTGCTTCTCCGGGCGATGGATCGGAGGGGTCAGCGACATCACTGTCGCGTCCGCGCCGGCGGATGCGCTCGGTTATTCCAGCGCGGTCGGACGGGTGAGCGGGTTCATCGACGGCATGATCAGGGGCCTGCGCGCCTGGAAGTCGAGCAAGGGTGGCCAGCTCAAGCTGGTCGCGACACCCGAGCGCGGCAGCTCATTCGACCGCTGGTCGTCTCCGGACGGCCTCTGCAAGGGCGCCGGGCCGACGTGCAACGTCGAGCTCGAGCCCAGTGCTCGAGTGCCTCAGCTCTCGCTCTATTTCAAGGTCAACGTGTTCAAGCTGACTGTGAACAACACCGACCCGAGCGGCGGCGTCGTGATGGGCGGCGGCAACGACGTCGCCAACCAGATCAACTGCGGCATCGAGGACAACGGGACGAGCCAGACCTTCCTCAGCCCCTGCACCTCGCCGGTCCGACAGCAGCAGGATGACGAGGATCGCGTCAGCCTGTTCTTCCAGGCCAACGAGGACCAGGTATACGGCACCTGGGGCATCCCCGACGGGGGCATCACCGGCTGCCAGCAGGTCATCTACAGCGGCCCGGCGCCGCATTCGACCGCGCAATGCCTCGTCCCGATCAACGGCAACACGACCGTTAGCGTGAGCTGGACGCGGATCAGCTGATCTCAGACTTCAGGGCGAAGTACAGCCCAAGCAGCGGGTCCGAGCGTCCCGGCACGTTGACGAGCATCTTTCCGAGGTTGGCGCCCAGCACGATCTGCACCAGCTCATCGCGGACCTGGCGGATCACAAGCCGCGGATTGCTGGACACGCTTTCGTAGTCGATCACGAGCACGTCGATCGAGGGATCGAGCATGCCCGCCTCGACGTAGGTCGTGAACTCGAACGCGCTGCACCCCTCGGGCAAGGCCTGGGTGGAGTACAGCGGCCACAGCAGCCTCATCGGCCAGCGGGCACTCGCGGCAAGCGTGTTCGTCCCCCGCCGGTGCTCGGCGTCGAATCGCTTGCCGAGCCACGGCATCCAGGCATCGGTGAGCGCGCCGATCGCCTTGTCGATGACCGGGTGGATGCTCCACGTGACCACCCGCCCCTCGGCCTGCCCGTGGATGCCTTCAGCGGGCTGTCCGCACACGAACAGCTCCTGCAGCTCGACCAGCGTGCCCTCGCGATCTTCGCGGGCTCGACCAGCGAGCTCCTCGATCCAGTCCCAGGCTTGATCGCGCGCGCCCTGCGGGTCCGTACGGCCGAGCTCGCGCAAGCTCGTCACGCGCTCGGCGACGGGTCCACTGCGGAGGCCCGCGCGGCCGTTGGGGCTCCTCTTCGCGGTCGGGGACGCCTGTGCCATGGTGTTCTCCCTGTCGTTTGCCTGCCGGCGCGATCGTATCGATGCGCTCGTCAGCCGTGACAGGCGGCCAGCGCGCAGAAGGCGACCAGCGAAAGGACGGCTAAGGTTACGGTCGTGCGACGGTTGCTTGGGGCCACTGTGACCGCGGTGATGCTGGGCGGTCTTTGTACGAGCGCCGTCGCCGCCCCCGACAAGTGGGGAACGGTCTGGCTGTGCCGCCCGGGACCCGCTTCGAACCCGTGCATGTCGGATCGCACCACGACGGTCGTCGACCGCAATGGCGCTTCGCATGTTCAGAAGCCCAAGGCACCCGCGGCGCCGGCGATTGACTGCTTCTACGTCTACCCGACGGTCAGCGGGCAGCAGCGGGACAACGCGACTCTCGAGGTCGACCCCGAGGAGCGCGCGGTCGCTGTCCTTCAGGCGTCGCGGTTCTCCACGGCGTGCCGTGTGTTCGCTCCCATCTATCCGCAGATAACCCTGAAGGCACTCGCATCCGGGATCACCGGACAGGAGGCCGCGATCGCGTATGCGGGTCTCCTCAGCACGTGGCGCAACTACCTCGCCCACTACAACCACGGACGTGGGATCGTGTTCATCGGCCACTCGCAAGGCGCCTCCTTGCTGATCCCGCTGATCGCCAACGAGGTCGACCGCAATCCGGCGCTGCGCAAGCGCCTGGTCTCAGCGCTGCTGCTGGGCGGCAACGTCACGGTGCTGAAGGGAAAGACTGTCGGCGGCAGCTTCAAGAACATCCCTGCCTGCCGCGGCGCTGACCAGCTCGGCTGTGTGGTCGCGTACTCGAGCTTCGAGACCACGCCGCCGCCCGACTCGAACTTCGGCCGGGTGGGCGTCGGCCTGAACCCGTTCAAACCGCCAAATGCCGGCGCCCTCCAGGTGCTTTGCGTGAACCCCGCATCGCCGGCGGGGGGAGCCGCCGCGCTCGATCCGTACTTCACGATGGGCGATGCGCAGCTGCTTCAGCCTCGCGACCACTCGCTGAAGATTCCGTCGACGCCGTGGGTGAACTACCCGAACGAGTACACGGCACGCTGCCGCTCGGCCGGCGGCGCGACCTGGTTGCAGGTGACGCCGGACACCAGCAGCTCGGATCTGCGCCCGCTCGTCACCGAATCGCTCGGGCCCAAGTGGGGTCTTCACCTCTGCGACGTCAATCTTGCGCTCGGCAATCTCGTCTCGCTCGTCGCGGGCGAGGCGTCGGCATACGCCGACGCGCGCCGGATCCGCAGCGCCATCTGAAGCTCGAAGCGACGATCGGCGCTCGCAAGCCTCTCGCCGAGCAGCTCCCGCAGTCTTCCCACCCGGTAGCGCACCGTCTGCGGATGGACGTGCAGCTCGGCGGCGATCTTCGGCGTATGCCGCTGATAGGCGAGCCACGACTCAAGCGTCGCGAGCAGCCGGTCGCGCTCGATCGCCGAGAGCTGATCGAGCGGCGCGAGGCGCTCGGAAGCGAACGCGTTCGCCATTTCGCCGTCGGCGAGCAGCATCACGGTGCCGAGATGGTCGTCGGCGTGAGTCGGCGCCGTATTCGGGAGGGCGCCCCGCTTGACGAGGTCGAGCGCCCGGCGCGCCCACTTCAGTGACCGCGCGGCATCGCGCGGAGCGACGGTCGGCCCGAGCGCGCAGACGGTTCCAGCGGCGGCGCGGCGTAGGGCCGTCGCGCGACCCGGTCCGCCCGGATCCGGTAGCACGAGCCACGCGCCCACCGGGTCGCTGCCGACCAGCACCTCGACATCGAGGCTGCGGACGATCGGTCCTGGGGTCTCGCTCCCCAGCGCGAGCACGGCGAGCCGTCTGGGGATTGGCCAGCGCGCCAGCTCGGCGGTGCGCTCGACGGCCTCGGGATCGGCGCCATCAGGATCGACCAGCAGTGTCGCCAGCCGGCGCCGGCGTCGCTCCCGCTCGCCGGCTTCGTCGGATTGCATCCGCAGGTAGCCCTCGACGACATCGGCCGCGAGCTCGTCGCTGAAAACGAAGATCGCCTCGGCCAGCGAGATCACGATCGGAGCCGGTACTCCGGCCTCGGCCGCGATATCCGCGGCGCCGCGCCACGCCGCCCGCGTGCCGGTGCGGAATGCGGCACGCAGCGTTTCGAGTCCGCGGCCCGCCTGGAACTCCGCCTCGCCGAGCCGCCGCCACATCTCCGACGTCTCGCCGGCCGGCGGTTCGCCTCGCTCGATCGCATCGAGGAACGACCGGATCGCCTGCTCGATCCCGAGCCGGATTCCGATCCCCTCGGGCGCTGCCAGAACCGCAGCGTAGATCGCGTTCTCGGCGCTCACCGCCTCGATCACGGCTTGCACCAGCCGGGGCAGCGCTGGGCGGACGGCGGCGATCGTCTCGGGCGGGACCGGGTCCGCGATCATTGTCAGATTTTGACAAAGACCTGTGGCGAGAACGTTGCCACAGGCGGTTGAACGGGGTGCCTACGGACGCGTAGGGTGTGCATGATGAGTACGAGCACGCCACGCCGCCGCAGCATCACCCAGACCCACGACCGGATCTCCCAGCTGGGCTGGGAGCACGACCTCCACGAGCCTGCTGTCCGGTACCCGACCCGCTACCGGTTCCCGAACAAGGCCAAGGACCCGATGAAGCACATCATGCGGGAGTACCTGCCGATGGAGCTCGAGAAGGACGAGCGGGTCTATGGCGGGCTCGACGCGGCGGTGCGCGCGGACATGCCGAGCAAGGCTCACGAGCGGTGGCTGGAGATCCTCAAGCCGTTCATCACGATCACCAACTACGCCGAGGTCGGCGCCGGCCGCTGCATGTCGATGCTGATGAGCGCCGTGCCCAACAACGAGCTGCGCAACGGCTACCACGTGCAGTTCGTCGACGAGATCCGCCATACCGGCTTGCAGATGTCGCTCGCGCGCTGGTACGCCAAGAACGTGCCCGATCCCGCCGGCTGGAACCTCGGTCCGAAAGGCCTCTCTGGGTCGGTGTTCACCAACCCGGCGCTGAACATGCTCAGCCACTTCATCGTCGGGGACCCGATCCAGTGCGCGTTCACGCTTCAGGTCGTGGCGGAGACGGCGTTCACGAATGTCGTGTTCGTGGCGCTGCCGGACGTCGCGGCGCGCAACGGCGACTTCACGCTGCCGACGACGTACCTCAGCGTGCAGTCCGACGAGGCGCGCCACATCTCAAATGGCTACGCGACCCTCCTCACGGTCCTCCAGGACGACCACAACGCGCCGCTGATCGAGCGCGACCTGCAGCAGGCCTTCTGGATCAACCACGGGTTCATCGACATCTTCGCCTCCGTGGTGATGGAGTACTTCTCGCGCGATCGCTCCGATCCGGAGTCCTACCTGGATAAGTGGGACCGGTGGGTGCGCGACGACTGGCACCGCGCGTACGTGATGAAGCTCGGCAAGCTCGGGCTCGACATTCCCACGGACATCTTCGAGCGCGCGCGAGAGCGCCTCGTCGCGGGGATCCACCACCGGCACGCGATCCTGGCGTTCGCCGGCTGGCCGCTTACGTTCTGGCGCTTCGATCCGCTCGACGAGCGCGACTTCGAGTGGTTCGAGAACAAGTACCCCGGCTGGTACGCGGAGTACGGCGCATTCTGGGAGGCGTTCCGCCACGGGACCGACCCGGCGGAGGGATTCCTGCCACTCAGCTTCATCAACATGGCGCCGCCGTTCTGCTGGACCTGCCAGGGGCTGTGCGTGTCGGAGGCGGACCGCCGCCACCGGATCGTCCCGAGGCCGCAGAGAACCGATTCCCACCCACCCGAACCTCGGACGCGCTTCTACTGCTCGCAGGAGTGCATGTGGATGGATGAGTCCAACCCCGGCCGCTACACCGGCGACCGCAACTACCTTGACCGCTACCACGGGTGGGAGGCCTCGGAGGTGATCCGAGACCTCGGCTTCGTCCGCGCCGACGGCGAGACCCTGATCGCTCAACCGCACCTGCACGATGACCGGCGCTGGACGCTGTCGGATGTCCGCAAGCACGACCTGAGGCTGGTGAGTCCGAACATCCGGGTGGCGCGGGAGCTGGGGTTGCCGAGCGGCGACTGGAGCTCGTCGCCGGCATGAAGGTTCGCTTCGAGCCGCTCGGCGAGGAGATCGAGTGCGCGGCCGGCGAGACCGTGCTCGACGCTGCCTTTCGTCAGGGCTACAACCTCGTGTACGGCTGCCGGGAGGGCCAGTGCTCGGCGTGTAAGTGCTTCCTGCTCGAGGGCGACGCGGCGCTGAAGCGCTACTCGACGTTCGCGCTCTCTGACTCCGAGCGCTCGAACGGCTACTCGCTGATGTGCCGGGCGATGCCGGAGCAGGACCTCGTGATCGAGCTGCTCCATTACGACCCCGACAACTACCGGCTCGAGCACGCGATCCAGACGGCCAGGGCGACGGTCGGGGCGATCGAGTTGCTCACCGACGAGATCGCGCGGGTCCAGCTCGACGCCCCGGGCTTCACGTTCACGCCCGGCCAGTACGTCGACCTGCACGTGGACGGCAGCAAGCGCTCGTTCTCGATGGCCAACGCGGACGACGACCGGATCGAGCTGATCGTCAGGCGCTACCCGGGCGGACGTTTCTCGGGAAAGCTCGACGGGCGGCTCACGGCCGGCGACGAGCTCGAGTTCACCGGCCCGTACGGGGCGCTGCACATCCGTAACGGCGAGCGCCCGATCCTGATGGTTGCCGGAGGCTCGGGGATCGCGCCGATCCTGTCGCTGTTGCGCGGTTTGGAGGCGACCGGCTGCCAGCGTCCGGTGCGGCTGTTCTTCGCGGCCCGCAAGGCGTTCGCGACCGAGGAGCTTGGCGCGCTGAAGCTCGCCGACTTCCGCCATCAGATTGTCGACAATCTTGTCGTCAATCTTGTCGACGATTTTGTCAACAGGGAGCCGGAGTTCGCCGACGCGGACGTCTACATGTGCGGACCTCCCTCGATGATCGACGCGGTGCAGGAGATGCTGACCGACTCGCACAAGGTCGACGAACAGCGGATTTTCACCGACCGGTTCACGACCGCGGCCGAGGCCGCCCCGCCGGAAGTCGTCAGCGCCGACGCCGAGCGCGACTTCACCTGGTACGCGCCCGCCAAGCGCCGCGCCTCCCTTTACGAGGACGTCACGATCGACACCCAGCCCTCAGTCCACCGTCACCTGACGCGGGGCTGGCCGCTGAGCTTCGAGGACGGGCGCGGCACCTGGAACGACTCCTCGACCGCGCTGGCGAGCACCGACTGGTTCGCCTTCCGCGACCCCGGCGAGCAGTGGGAGCGTCCCTTCTACCAGGCGGGCACGGCGATCGAGCACCAGATCGAGGGCGCGATGCGCTCGGCGGTGCACGAGGGGCTGATCGATGACTTCCGGCCCGAGTGGGTCGAGTTCCTGCGCGCGAATCTGCAGGTGCCGGCGTACGTCGAGCACGGTCTGTGGTTCGCGCTGGCGACGATCGGCCGCGACTGCCTGTCCGATTCGATCGCGACCTGCGTGTGTCTCCAGGCGGCGATGAAGCAGCGCTCGGCCCAGGCGATCGTCCTCTACGCGATGGACCTCGAGGAGCACCACGGGCCGTTCCCGATCGAGGCCGCACGCGAGTCGTTCCTCAGCGACCCCGCCTGGCAACCGGCCCGCGAGTACCTCGAGAGGCTTGCGGCCACCGCCGATTGGGGCGAGGTGATCGTCGCCGCGAACCTGGTGTTCGAGCCGATCGTCGGGACGCTTCTGCGGCGCGAGCTGGGGATCCGCACCGCCGCCGCCAACGGCGACACGATCACGCCTGTGCTCGCCCGCGCCGCCACCCATGAATGGGAGTGGGCGCGTGCCTGGACGACCGCGCTGGTCCGTTTCCTGCTCGAGGACGACCTCTACGGCGCCGAGAACCGCAGCCTGATCACGGAGATCATCGCGGACTGGACGCCACAGGCTTTCGAGGCCGCGACCGCGCTCGCCCCGGTGTCGCCGGTGGAGATCGACCTCGGCCGGCTGCGCGGCTACGCGGACGCAGTGCTGGTCGAGGCGGGGATGCATGCCGACGCCGGTGTGCCTGCGGCGGCTGTCCGGCGCGTGCGAGAGCCGATGCCCCGAGCCGCGATCCCGTCCGGACGGGCCCTGCCGGCCTCGTCGCAGGGCCCGCTCGGCATCCAGCCTCGCCACGACCGGGCCCGCGACGAGTCATCCGGCTGGACGCCGAGCGAAGCGAGGCCCCCCTCCCCCAACGGCACCTACGACTTCGTCGGCATCGTCATGGCCAAGTCCGCCGAGGGCGATGCCGTCGCCGACATCCTGCGGCGCCGGGAGGGGATCGAGGTGCTCGAACAGCCGGCGTTCTGGGACATCCGCGCCGAATCCCGCCTCGAGATCCCATACAGCGAGGTCTCTGAGCAGCTCGGCTACGAGATCGACGCCTACTCGATCCAGCATGAGATGTCGACCCACTACGGCCGGATGGTCGCGACCGATGACGCGCTGATGCTGTTCTCGGACCCGACCGAGGCGATGCAGTACCTGATGCGATGAGGAGCTCGGCGATGCGCGCTGGCGGCGAGCGAGTCGCGCGCCTGGACCGCAGACCGGTCCCGCACAGGCTGATCCTGAAGGCGGTTCCGCGGGCCATCCAGATGCAGTTCGATCCGGCGAGCGCCGAGGGGCTCGACGCCACCTTCGAGCTGCGGATCCGCGACCCCGGGGGTAGGTCGCCGGCGTCCTTCGCGCTCGTGGTGTCCGACGGCCGATGCGAGGTCAAGCCAGGTCCGGCATCCCACCCAGGCGCCGTCGCGACGATCGGCGCCGGCGAGCTCATCCGCCTCGTCAGCGGCTCGGTCGGCTGGCCACATCTGCTCGCTAGCGGGCGGCTGGAGCTCTCGGGCGACCCGTTCCTGGCGCTGCGGTTCCCGTCACTGTTCCAACTGCCGGTGAGCGACGGGCGGCCGGTGCGTTTGCCGGCGCCAATGCCCCACCCGGGCAGTCCGCGCACGGAACGTCGCGCCGTGGGTTCCTGATTCCGATCAGCGAGATCAGGCCGCCGAGGATCACGAGCGCGGCGCCGATCCCGAGGCCGAACCGGAATGCGTGGACCGAGGCAGCGACGAGGTCGTTGTGGGGAACGCCGGGGGTCGTGATCACGAGCGGCCGCTGTCGCGCCGCTGAGAGCGCTGCGGGTGAGCTGGAGTGGCTCGCGAGCTGGTCCAGCTTGTTCGCAAAGCTGCCCGCCACGACCGCCCCCAACGCCGCAATCGCGAGCAGGCTCGCCACTCGGGCGACCGCATTGTTCACGCCGCTCGCGAGACCCGAACGGCTCGCGTCGACCGACCCGAGCACGGTCGCGGTGAGCGGTGCCACGGTCGCCGCCAGCCCCAGCCCGAAGACGATTACACCAGGAAAGATCATCGACCAGTAGTCAGCGCTCGCGTTGGTTCGCGCGAGCAGCAACAGGCCCAGACCTGCGACGAACGGTCCGCCGGACATGAACCACCGCGAGCCGAGCCGGTCGGCGAGCACACCGAATCGGCGCGACAGGACGAAGACCATCAGCGTGATCGGCAGCAGTGAGAGTCCCGCCTCGATCGGTGTGTAACCACCGACCTGCTGGATGAACAACACGACGAAGAACGTCGCCACGCCCAGCCCGCCGTAGACCATCAAGGTTGTGAAGTTGCCGACCGTGAAGTTGCGCACTGAGAACAGCTGCAGCGGCAACATCGGCTCCGGGTGGTGGCGCTCCCACGCGACGAACGCGATCAACAGCACGATCCCGACCAGGAGCGGAATCGCGACGCGGGGATCGCCCCAACCGTAGGTCGGCTGCTCGATCAGCGCGAACACCGGCCCGCCCAGACCAAACGCGCACAACACTGCGCCGACCCAGTCGACGCGGCCCGGCCGGCGCTTGTCCGGGGGCAATCGCCTGAGCAGCTCGAGCGTGATCACGACCGGTACCAGATTGATCGCGAAGATCCATCGCCACGAAGCCAGCTGCACGAGCGCGCCTCCGCCGAGCGGACCGATCACCGTTGCAATGCCCGTCCAGGCAGTCCACGTCCCGATCGCCCCCGCACGCTCATTTTGGGGAAAGGTGTCGATGATCAGCGCGAGTGTGCTGGGCACGAGCAGCGCACCAGCCATCCCCTGGAAGGCGCGCGCGACGATCAGCACCTCGGCGCTCGGCGAGATCGCGCACAGGATCGAGCATGCGCCGAAGCCGGCGAGCCCGGCCGCGAACACGCGGCGGCGCCCGAGCAGGTCCCCGAGCGAGCCGCCCACCAACATCAGCGACGCGAGCGTCAGCAGATATGCCTCGACGACCCACTGCTGGTCGGCGAGGTTGCCGTGCAGGCCTGAGCGGATCGCCGGCAGCGCGACGTTGACGATCGTCCCGTCCAGGAACACGATCCCGGATCCGAGGATGCTCGCGACCAGCGCGATGCGCTTTGTCGTCGCGGCGCTGGCTGCCGTGGCGCTCAGCGGCTAGTTCACCCCCACCGCGAACAACGAGTTCGGCTCGTATCCGTCGAACTTGACGCTATTGCCGAACGGCAGGTGGGTGTTGACGATCACGCAGTATGTGCGCGTCCGCTGCGCATCCGGCACGCACGCGCGATAGATCGAACCGGCCTCGATCGTGAAGATCGTGACCGACGCGAGGTTCCGGCGGAACGGTGCGGGCGCACGGTCCCCGATCCACGCCTGGGCGCGAGAGGTCGCGTCCTGCATCGACCGTACGTTGGCGAGGACCGTGTGCCGGTGCACGATCCCAACGAGCAGGATCGCCGCGGTGATGCACGCGATGACGGCCGTGCCGGCGTAGTCGCGCGCGACGATCGCCGGAAGGTCAGGGCGGCGCTTTCTGATCAGAGCGCCCACCGGCCGCGACAGCAGCAGGATCCCGATCAGATTGAAGAAGCAGGCGACGAGTGCGGCGCTGATCAGCGTTTGCGTCTGCCCGGCCGGCGGCAGCAGGTGGCCGATAACGGCGTCGACGAGCGTCAGGAGCGCGAATGCCGGCCACAGCCAGGCTCCGCGCCGTCGCCAGCGCAGGCGCGCGATCGCACCGTCCATTCGTCGAAGAGTAGTGGTGCACATGCGGCTGCTCCGCGTGGCGCTCCGTCGGGTGGAGTAAGCTCGCGAGTACCCCGATCGGGGAGCGTGCCGGAGATCCCGGACGCTTCTTTAATGTGGGGCCGGAGGAGACCCCGTCCGGCCTTCGGACGAAAGGGAAAACGCATTCATGGCGACCCACATGGCTGAGCCGACCGCCACTGCAACGGGAGGGTCGGTCGAGCATCTCAAGCTCGAGGATCGGATCTGGCTGCTGCGCGCGATGTTGCTGATGCGCGGCATCGAGGAGCGCGCGATGACGCTCTACCGCCAGGGCAAGGTCCCGGGCTCCTTCTACGACGGGTTCGGGCAGGAGGCTGTCTCCGCAGGAGCCGCCTTCGCGATGGCGCCCGAAGACCGGCTGTGCATCCTCCATCGCGACCTTGCCGCGCATCTGATTCGCGGCGTGTCACCCGCCCGCGTGTTGGCCCAGTACCTGGGGCGAGACCTGGGCGTCACCCGCGGCCGGGACGGCAACGTCCACTTCGGCGACCGCCACCTGGGCTGCGTCGGAATGGTCTCGATGCTGCCCGACATGATGCTCGTCGCGACCGGAATGGCGATGGCGTTCAAGCTGCGCGGCGAGCGCCGCTGCGCGATCACCTGGTTCGGCGACGGCTCCACCTCGCGAGGGGACTTCCACGAGGCGATGAACTGGGCCGGCGTGCAGAAGCTGCCGGTCATCTTCGTGCTCGAGAACAACCAGTACGCCTACTCGACGCCGCTCGACAAGCAATTCGCCGTGAATCCGGTGGAGCGGGCCGCTGCATACGGGTTCCTCGGCATGACCGTCGATGGCAACGATGTCGAGGCTGTTTTTGAGGCTGCGCTGGCGGCGCGCGAGCGGGCGATCGCGGGCGAGGGACCGACGCTGATCGAAGCCGAGACGATGCGCATGCACGGCCACGCCGCCCACGACGACATGAAGTACGTCCCCAAGGAGATGGTCGAGGAGTGGCGCAAGCGCGATCCCGTCGACCGCCAGGCCGCCCGCCTCGCGTCGCTCGGCGTTGATGTGGATGCCGTGCGTGCGGAGGTACAGGCGGAGATCGACGCGGGTACCGAGGAAGCCCTCGCGGCGCCAATGCCGGATCCGTCCGGTGCCGCGTCTGGCGTGTTCTGCGAAGGCGAGCCCGAACCGCTCGGCGACGGCCAGGCTCCGTGGAGTGGCTTCTCGTCATGAGCACGCTCACTTATCTCCAAGCGATCTCGTCCGCCCTGCGCGACGAGCTGCGCGCCGACGAGCGCGTGCTGCTGATGGGCGAGGACATCGGCGTGTTCGGCGGCGCCTTCAAGGTGACCGACGGCTTCGTCGAGGAGTTCGGGCCTGACCGCGTGATGGACACTCCGCTGGCGGAGTCGGGCATCATCGGCACTGCGATCGGTGCCGCCGTCGTCGGCATGCGACCGGTGTGCGAGATGCAGTTCTCCGACTTCATCTCCTGTGGCTTCGATCAGCTCGTCAACGTCGCGGGCAAGATGCACTACCGCCAGGGGCTCGCGGTGCCCCTCGTGGTGCGGCTTCCCTCGGGGGGCGGCTTCTCCGGCGGGCCGTTTCACTCTCAGAACCCGGAGGCGTGGTTCATGCACGCACCCGGGATCAAGGTCGTTGCGCCGGCGACGGCTTCGGATGCCAAGGGACTGCTCCATGCCGCGATCCGCGATCCCAATCCCGTCTGCTACATGGAGCACAAGTACCTGTACCGCCGAGTGCGGGGAGAGGTGCAGAACGGGATTTTTGAGACGCCGTTCGCGGCCCGCGTCGCGCGTCCTGGCTCGGACCTCGTCGTCATCACCTACGGCGCGATGGTTGATGTGGCGCTGGAGGCCGTCTCGGACTCGGATGTTCTGGATGGCGCGTCGGTCGAGGTGCTCGACCTGCGCTCGCTGGTCCCGCTCGACGAGGACGCGATCCTCGATTCCGTCGCCCGCTGCTCGAAGGTCGTGATCGTCGACGAGGCGAACGCGACCTGCGCCGCCGGCGCCCAGGTCGCCGCGCTGATCGCGGAGAAGGGATTCGAAGACCTGGACGGCCCGGTAGTCCGGGTCGCGACACCTGACATCCCGATCCCGTTTTCGCCGCCGCTCGAGCAGGCGGTGCTGCCCAACGTCGAGCGCGTGAGGGAGGCATGCCGTGAGCTCCTCGCGTACTGACGTTCTGGTGGATGTCGAGATGCCGCAGATGGGCGTCTCGGTGGCGGAGGGAACCGTGGTCTCGTGGCGGGTCGAGGTCGGCGACCGGATTGCCGCCGACGAGACGATCTGCGAGATCTCGACCGACAAGATCGACACCGACGTGCCGGCGCCCGCGTCGGGTGTGGTGGCGGAGATCCTCGTGCCGGTGGACTCGACCGTTGCCGTTGGCACCGTGATGGCGCGGATCGCGACGGACGACGGCGAGGGCACGTCCGCGGCGGCGTCGGCCAACGGGGCGGCCGGCGCGCCGGCTGAGGGGACAGCGTCGCCGTCGACCGCGCCGGCGGAGGGGGCGGCCTCGTCGCCGTCGACCGCGCCGGCGGAGGGGGCGGCCTCGCCGCCGTCGGCCCCGACGGACGCGGCGGCCTCGCCAGCGCCCGAGCGCAACGGAACGACTGCCGCGCCACGCGCCGCCGGCCGCCGCCGCTACTCCCCCGTGGTCCAGCGGATCGCCGCCGAGCACGGGATCGATCTGGAGACCGTGCAGGGTACCGGGCGGGACGGGCGCGTCCGCAAGCAAGATGTGCTCGCCGTCGTCGAGTCGGCGGCCGCCGCCCCCGAACCGCCGCTTCACATCGAGAGCCCGTACCGGCCCGAGCCGGTAGCCGCGGCGCCGGCGGACGGGCAGCTCTCGCGGATGCGCCGGCAGATCGGAGCGCACATGAAGCGCTCGTTGGAGACCGCCGCGCACTGTACGACGTGGATCGAGGTCGACATGAGTCGGGTCGAGTCGGCCCGCACACGGCTGGGCGTGACGGCGCTCGCGTTCGTCGCTCGTGCAACGATCGACGCCCTGCGCGAACACCCGGCGTTGAACGCCTGGATGGAGGACGAGCGCTACACGCGCCACCACGAGGTCAACCTCGGGATCGCGGTCTCGCTCGGCGAGGACGGGCTGATCGTCCCGGTGATCCACAATGCGCACGAGCTCTCGGTGGAGGGGCTCGCCGCACGGGTCAAGGACCTGGCCAGGCGAGCACGCGCCCGCGAGCTGACGCCCGACGAGGTCCGTGGCGGCACGTTCACGATCACCAACCCCGGCCAGTACGGGTCGATCATGGCCACGCCGATCATCGATCAGCCGCAGGTTGCGATCCTCGATCTCGAGGCGGTCATCAAGCATCCGGTCGTCGTGACTGACTCCGAGGGCAACGACTCGATCGCGATACGGCCGACCACGATTCTCGGCCTGAGCTGGGATCACCGCGCGCTCGACGGCGCGCTGGCGGCGCAGTTCCTGGCCAGCCTGAAGCGGCACCTCGAGGCTGTATGAACGAGCTGTGGGTGTGTCAACTCGGCGTTGTCGAGTACCGGGAGGCGCTGGCGCTGCAGCGGCGAGTTCGCTTGGCGCGGCAGAACGAGCTCGTGCCCGACGTGCTGCTGATGCTCGAGCACTGGCCCGTGTACACGCGCGGGCGGCGATCGACGCCTGGCGAGCTGCCGATGGGCGAGGAGTGGTACGCGCTCCAGGGCATCGACACGGTGGTCACGGACCGAGGTGGGCGCGTCACCTACCACGGCCCGGGCCAGCTCGTCGGCTATCCGATCGTCGCGATCGATGACGTGCTCTCGTATGTGCGGACTTTGGAGCGAGCGCTGGTCGAGGCCCTCGCCGACGAGGGCATCTCGGCGCGGTCGCGGCCCGAGGACGGAATCGAGTTCACCGGCGTCTGGGTCGGCGAGCGCAAGATCGCCTCGATCGGCGTCCACGTCTCGCGCGGCGTCACGACCCACGGGTTCGCGGTCAACGTCGAGAACGATCTGCAGCCGTTCCAGTGGATCGTCCCCTGCGGCCTGGAGGGAGTAGGGATGACCTCGGTCATCCGGGAGACGGGCCGTCTTGCCGGGCAGATGAAGTGCTTTCGGCGGCGTGCCGCGTGGCGCGTGGCGGAGGCGCTCGAGCGCCGTCAGCGCCTCGTCAGCCTGGCGCGGCTCGAGCGCGCGTGCGCGCCGGTGCTTGCTCCATCAATTTGAGGATCGTCCGGCGGATGCGTTCAGGCTCGTTTTTCAGCTGCTTCCAGGTCACGCGGATCACGCGCCACCCGGCGGCCATCAGGCGCTGATCGTTGCGGCGGTCGCGCTCGAAGGCCTGGCGCGTGTTGTGGAACTTCTCGCCGTCGAGCTGGACGATGATGCGCTGCTCGCGCCAGAGGAGGTCGGCCTCGATCGCCCGCTCGCCGTCGTGCGGGTCTATGAGTACGTTGACCTCGGGGTCGTCGAGGCCGCACGCCCGGCTCATCGCAAGCCCGGCTTCCTCGAGCTCTGAGCGCGTTGGCGTGCGTCCGATGTAGTGCTCCTCGAGAAGGGACTGGACGATTCCGGCGGCCCGTCTGGTCGGGTTTCGCTCCAGCTGGTTGTTGATCGCGCGCAGGTCGAACGCCTCCGTGACCTCCGCCTGGTCGAAGGCGCGCTCGAGCTGCCGGCGCGTCACGACGTCGGCGAGGTCGAACAGCGTCCGCGCCACCGTGGTGCACGGGATGCCGTTCTCGACGGTCACGTCCGTTTCGCTCAACGTCTTCGAGCGGTGGGTCAGGATGCCATCATGGCTACGACCGGAGCGGCCGGGAACTGTTACCTCGATCTTCGTGTGCCCCCAGCTGCGGAGGCCGTGGAGCGCCGCCGCGGAGCGGTGCGACAGGACCGCGCCGGGGCCGCAGGCGAAGACGGCGGCCAGGTAGAGGCCGTCGCGGGTCAGGAGCTTCGGAGGGACCAGGGAGTAGACGCCGCGGTGGACGCGGTGCAGGCGTCGCCGGGCCGCGCGCTTGTGTATGGCGGCCGCCGTCGGTCCGAGCGCTTCGAGGTGGTCCAGGCGCATGACGAGGTGCTGCGCCTCGCCGAGTGACGCAATTGCTTTGTCGATCGAGGCCTGGTCGAGAAACCGCCCATATATTCCGCTTTCTCGCCCACCCTCCATCGCACCCCAAGCGTCCCGCAAAACATGTGACAGGTGGTTGGCAAAAGCGTAAAATAGGCGTGCCAGTCCGGAGCGCTAATCTGGGCTTATGAGCGCGACTCGGTCGAGGGCTAATCCGGGAGGTATCGCCGACGTGCTCGAGGTCCTCGGCCCCGAGGTCCAGCCGCACCGCGCGCGCAAGCCCCGCTGGTTCAAGGTCCCGGCTCCGGGGAGCCCGCGCTACCGGGAGCTGAAGAGCCTCATAAGCGAGGAGAACCTGCACACGGTCTGTCAGGAGGCCGCTTGCCCGAACATCGGCGAGTGCTGGCAGCGCGGGACCGCGACGTTCATGATCCTCGGCGACACCTGCACGCGCCGCTGCGGCTTCTGCAACGTCAAGACCGGCAAGCCGACCTGGAACGACCCGCTGGAGCCCGCGCGCGTCGCCCGCTCCGTCGCCAAGATGGGACTCAGGCACGCGGTCATCACGAGCGTCGACCGCGACGACCTGGCCGACTACGGGGCCGGCGCGTTCGTCGGCGTGATCCGCCAGATTCGCCAGCAGGCCCCGCGCTGCAAGGTCGAGGTGCTGACGCCCGACTTCCGGGGCGAGGAGATGCCACTCGCCAAGGTGATCGCGGAAAGGCCCGACGTCTTCAACCACAATGTCGAGGTCGTTCCGCGGCTCTACCCGGTCGCTCGCCGTGGCTCAAAATTCGAACGGTCATGCCGGGTTCTCAGGAACGCCAAGGAGATGGGCGGAGATGACCTCGTCACGAAGTCGGGCCTGATGGTCGGTCTCGGCGAGGACTTTGGGGAGATGGTGGACGCCCTCGGGACCCTGAGGCAGCACCACGTCCAGGTGCTCACGATCGGCCAGTACCTGCGCCCGACCGAGCAGCACCTACCGGTCGTCCGCTACTGGCACCCGGACGAGTTCGAGGAGCTCGAGCGGGCCGCGTACGGGCTCGGGTTCGAGCACGTCGCCGCCGGGCCGCTCGTGCGCAGCAGCTATCACGCTGACCAGCACGTCCCGCGGGTCAAAGAGAGCCCGCCCACCCTCCCGCCCACCCCTCGCCCACTCGCGGAGGTCGCGACAGCATGAGCCGCAGGCGCAAATTAGCCCTCGTCGCACTGGCGGTCATCGCGATCGCCCTGATCGTCGCCCCGGCCGCGCTCGCCGCCGCCGGCGGCGGCTCGGCCGGCTTCGGTGGCGGTGGTGGTGGGGGCGGTGGTGGCGGCGGCCGTGGCGCGGGTCTGTACATCATCATCCAGATCCTGGTCCGGATCGCAGTCCTTGGTCACGGCATTGGCGCATTGGTCCTGATCGGGCTGCTGATCATCTATCTGATCTTCACCCGCGTCTCGCCCGGCGCCCGGAACTTCTGGAAGGCGAAGGAGAGCTCCGGCCACAAGTCGCGCCGGAGGGTCGCGCAGCGTCAGCGCCGGGTGGAGATGGCCGCGGCCGAGGCCGCGGACGATGACCCGGCGTTCGCGCCCGACTTCGTCCGCTCCCGCGCAGCCAAGCTGTTCACGCAGATTCAGTCCGCCTGGGACAGCGCCGACCGCAACCGCCTACAGCGCCTGGTGGGTCCCGACCTGTTCGAGGAATGGGAGCGGCGGCTCGACGACTTCGACCGGCGGGGTTGGCGCAACCACGTGCAGCCGGTCGGCGAGCCGAACGTCGAGTACGTGGCCCTCACCAACAAGGGCAACAGGGCGGAGGATCGCGTGACCGTCCGGATCGAGGCGACGCTGCGCGACTACGTCGTCGATCAGGCGGGCAATCGCCTCAAGCGCCGGGGCCGGATCGCCGAGACCGTCAACATCCGCGAGTTCTGGACGCTCGCGAAGGACCCGCACGGCCAGTGGATCCTGCAGTCAATCGAGCAGGGAGCCGAGGGACAGCACACGCTCGATTCCGATCTGGTCGCGACGCCGTGGGCCGACGACGAGGGGATGCGCGACGAGACCCTGGTCGAGCAGGCCGTCGCAGACGCCGTCCCAGAGGGCACCAAGATCGCCGAGCTCGCCGACCTCGACTTCGACGGAGACGCGCGCGCGGCTGCGCTAGACCTGAGCCTCGCCGACGGTCGCTTCTCGCCCAACGTGCTCGAGGTCGCTGCTCGTCGCGCGGTCGCCGCCTGGGCGGACGCAGTCGACGGCGATGACGGCCGGTTGCGGGCGATCGCACACCCAGAGGCGGTCCGTGAACTGCTGCACCCGGGCGATCCGAGCGAGCGAACTCGCGTCGTCATGCGCGGTCCGAGGATCAAGCAGATCCGAATCGCCGCGCTCGATGCCGCCGCCGAGCCGCCGACGATGGCGATCGACGTCGAGATCGAGGGCCGTCGCTACATCGAGGATCGCGATACGACCGAGATCGTCGCCGGCAGCCAGTCTCGCGCGACCACGTTCGCCGAGCATTGGAAGCTCGCCCTGGACGGCGACGCGGCGCAGCCGTGGCGGATCACATCCGCCGGGGCTCCGGTCGGCCCGCGCTAGCGACGAGCACCTCCACAGAACGGGGCCGCCTAGCCTCCGGCCCGTGATCCCGATCAAGGACAACATCCTGACGGATCGCGTCCCGTTCGTGACGGTCATGCTGATCCTGATCAACGTCGTCGCGTACGTGCTCGCGGTCCTGCACGGGGGCTCGTTGATCAGTGGACCGGACAACCACGAGGTCATCAAGTACGGCGCGATCCCCTACGCGCTTACGCACTCGGGGACCCACTGCGCCCAGTCATCCAGCGGAATCGTGTGCGGAGCTCGGATCCCGGCACACGGCACGATCCCCACCTGGCAGACGATCTTCACCTCGATGTTCATGCACGCCTCGATCCTCCAGATCGCGGGCAACATGCTGTTCCTGTGGATCTTCGGGAACACCGTCGAGGACGCCATGGGGCCGATCAAATTCATCGGCTTCTACCTCCTCGGCGGGATCGCAGCGCTGGCGCTCGAGGTGGCGCTCAGCCCAAACTCGACCGTTCCAACCGTCGGTGCGTCGGGCGCCGTCGCAGCCGTCCTCGCCGGCTATCTGGTGCTCTATCCGCGCGCGCGGGTGCTCACGCTCGTGTTCATCATCCTGGTGTTCACGGTGATCGAACTGCCCGTGCTGTGGATGCTGGCGTTCTGGATCGTCATGCAGGCCGCGTTCGCCGCCGCGGACCTGACTCATCCGACCGGCGGCAGCAGCGTCGTGGCGTATTTCGCGTACGCCGGCGGGTTCGCGTTTGGGGCGCTCACGATCAAGCTGCTCGCGAGGAATCGCAAGCAGGTCCCGCCGACGGCAGTGGTGCACTGAGGCCGTGCGCACCGCCGCCGTCCTCGTGGTCGCGCTGCTGTTCATCGCCGTGCTCGGAGCGCTGACCGTGTCCGATCTCATACGCAACGGCATCACTCCCCTGGCGGTCGTCGCGATTGCCGTCCTCGTGCTCTTTATGATCGGGATCGTCGGGGCGCTTCGACAGCCCCCCAGCGAGTGAGCAATCTGCGAAGGAAACAGATCCCGCCCGCCCCGCCCACCCTGAAGCTTGGCCGCCCGGTCGCCGACCGGTCGCGTCCGCGCCGCCGGATTCATTTCTGGCACGTCGTGCTCGTCACGGCGGTCGCGCTCGTCATCGGGCTGGCGGCGCTGCTCGGCCTGATGGCCTCGGACCTGTCGAAGTCGCCGGCGGTCGCGCTGCCCACGATCAGAGCGGCCGTACACCCGAAGCCGCCGCCGGAGTACGCCAGCCTGCCCGCGCCAGCCGGCGAGCGTCTCCAGGTCCGCTACAAGCTCCCGGTCAAGAGCGCGATCCTGTTCGATGTCCGCACCGGGCGGCTGCTGTGGGCGCGCCAGCGGACCGAGGTCGTCCCGATCGCGAGCCTCACGAAGATGATGACCGCACTGCTGGTCGTCGCCCACACTCGCCCGACCACCAAGGTCTTGATCACCAAGGAGGCCGTTCACTTCACGGGGTCGGGGGTCGGCCTGCTCCCGCTCGGCAAGCGCGTCCCGGTCCTGCCGCTGCTGTACGGGCTGCTGTTACCGAGCGGCAACGACGCCGCGATCGCGCTCGCCCAGCACGTGGCCGGCACGCAGGACCGGTTCATCGCGATGATGAACGAGCGCGCCCGGCAGATGGGTCTGGCGTGTACGCACTTCACCTCGGTCAGCGGGATCGTCGATCAGGGCAACCACTCGTGCGCCACCGATCTGGCCGTGCTCGCACACGCCGTACTCAAGCAGCCGCTGCTCGCGAGGATCGTCGCGACGCGCAGCGCGATCCTGCCCTTCCCGATCAAGGGCGGAAAGCTCTACCTGTACAACAACAACCCGTTGCTGCTGATGGGCTATCCGGGAATCGACGGCGTCAAGACGGGGTTCACCGACGCCGCCGGGCAATGCCTTGTGGCAACCGCGCGCCGGGGGCGGACATGGCTCGGGGTGGTGCTGCTTCATTCGACCGACACCGCCGACCAGGCCGTCAAGCTGCTCGATGCGGGATTCGCGGCCGAGCGCCGGCGTGCTCGCTAAGTCGCGGCCGGCTCGAATGTCACCGCGCTGACCACGGCTCGGCCTTCGAGCAGGTCCACGCCATGCTGCTCGCGCGGGCGGTTTCGTAACCGTCCGTCGTAGACGAGCGAGGCCGATCCGCCCCCATCAAGGTTCAGGGCCTCGGAAGCGCCCAACTCAACCAGTGCGGAGGCGAGCTCTCCAAGCGTCATTCCCGCATCGCGCGCGGTGCGGCCGTCGCAGGCGACCGCGAGCACCCTGTCTCCGGCCACACCAAGTGCGGCCCGCGGGTACCGGCCGTCGGTGATGTCGGAGTCGAACTGGCGGGCACCGGCCGAGAAGCCCTCGGCGTCCTCGCCATCGACAAATACGCGCCGGCCCTCGGACACCAACAGCGGGCCCGCTTGCAGCACGTCACCACCGGACGCCTCCCCGAGCGAGGAGCGCCGCGCGATCCGCACCGAGCCGTCCGCGATCTGGATGCATCCGCGGACATCTCTCCACGGCGCGTCGAACGGGACCGACGTGACTAGCGAACCCCCGATCCGCAGCTCGCCCAGCGGCGCGTACTGCGGCCGTGCGAAGAAGCCGCCCACAACCGCGTCGCGTACCCCCTCAACGCGACACCACCTGACCAGCGGTGCCGGCGGATCGATCATGACCACCCGCGGCCTGAACGTCCTGAGGTCGTAGCTTGCGACGTGCAGCGTCGTGCGCCGGACGTCCCCTACCGTCACGCGTATCCGGTCGTAGCGCGAGCGCCGCCTCGGCAGTACTCGCGGCGTCCACAGTCGAGCCACGCCAACAGGATGGCCGCAAACCACCCCCGGGTTGCTAAACGGATGTGAAGCTGCCGGCGGGCGCGGGGATATCGTCCACCCGCCCGTCCGCCACGCCCGGCCGCGCCAAGCGCCCCCGCACAGATGCGAGCACCGCCGCGACCGCGAACGCCGCGAGCAGGATGAAGAACGGATCGAGGGCGGCTCGGAACCGTGGCGTGCCGGTGGTGATCGGTGCCTCGCTGAGCCAGATCAGGAACGGCACCGACCACAGCGAAAGCGGCACCCGGCGAACCGCGCGCGTGAACAGACCTCCGATCGCCAGCAGCCCAACGACCCAGAAGCAGTAGACGCCGAGGTCGGCGAAGAACGCGGTGGCATCCGTGTCGGTGCGGGCGCTACGGCGCCAGACGAACGACCCCTGCAGATCGAGCAGACGGACCGTGTTCCAGAACGTGGCCTGAAAGACGTACGTCGGATGCTGACCCAGGTAGTGGAGCACCGCGCGGACGAGGCGCGCGTTGCGGGTCGCCTCGCTTATGCGGAAGTTGTTCTTGATCGCGTGGTAGTTGTGGTAGCCGCCGATCACCCAGATGAAGTGGTGCTTGGCGGCCGCGTCGTTGTAGGTGCCACTCAGCGTCGTCCCGATCTCGGTCGTCACGGGCACGAACGCGTGCTGTGCGATCGCATTTCGGATCGTCCAGGGCGACACGGTCAGCACCATCACCGCCAGTAGCAGCGCCGGCGCCGCCGCCGCTCGCCACGACCACCGTGGTCGCACGGTCCACACGATCACCGCGAGCGCAACGCCGACGATCAGGCCGTTCCCGCGGGTCAGAGAAGCGAGCCCCGCCAGCACCCCCGAGGCCGCCACCCACCGGTAACGATGCGCTGCGCCCCGAGCCTGCAACGCACAGCAGGTCGCCGCCAGTACGAGCGGCACGAACAGCGTCTCGGTCATCAGCGACGTCCCGACGAGCACCAGCGGCACGTACACGGCGGCGATCGCCATCGCGATCAGCGCGACCCTCCGCCCCGCCACCTGCAGCGCCATCAGCCCGATCAGTCCAACCGTCACGGTCGACAGCAGGGCCAGCACGATCCGGGCCTCGGTCCATACGCCGTGCGGAACACCGATGATCAGGTACACGCCCGCGAGAAAGAACGGCAGCCCCGGCGGACGGTAGGCGCTTGCCCCCAGGACCCACCCGTGGCCCTGCGCGAGCCCCTTCGCCAACAGGTCGTAGCTACCGGCGTCGAGCACCGCCTTGTAGTTGTGCGTATGCAGCACGTACCCGACGCGAACGATCAGCGCCAGCGCCAGCAAGCCGCCAGCCGCCCACAAGAAGCGCTTGGACCCTACGAACACCAGCGGGATGCTAGTGGCGACGTCCGGAGAGCAAGCCTTTCGGTGCAGCGCCCCTTGACCTACGACGCAGCCGGGCTTGCCACCAGCGGGCCCGGTATGACAAGCTGCCGCGCTCGTGGCCAACGTAGTTGGACAGCGTGTACGGCGGCGCGAGGATCCGCGCTTTCTGACGGGGACCGGGCGGTACGTCGACGACGTCAAGGTGCAGGACGCCCTGTACGTGACGTTCGTGCGCTCGCCGTGGGCGCACGCCCGAGTGGTGAGCGTCGACACCTCGCAGGTGCCGGATGGCGTCCAGGCGTTCAAGGCCGGCGACCTGCCGCTCGCGGTCAACCCGGCGCCGCCGTTCGTGGGGATCGACGAGCGGATGTTCCGCCCGTTCTTCGCGGCGGAGAAGGTCCGGTTCGTCGGCGACATCGTCGCGGCCGTGCTCAGCGACACCCGGGCAGGCTCGGTCGACGCGGCCGAGCTCGTCGAGGTCGAGTTCGACCCCTTGCCGGTCGTGACCGACATCGACGAGGCCGCCAAGGACGAGGTGGTGCTGTTCGAGGAGATGGGCACCAACACGTGCGTCCAACGACCCGCCGAGAACGACGAGCACCTGTTCGACGACTGCGAGGTCGTCACGAGCGGCGAGAACTTCAGCCAGCGCATCGCTGCCTGCCCGGTCGAGCCCAGAGCGACGATCGCGGAGTTCGGGGAGGACGGCCGGCTGACGATCTATCTCTCGACTCAGACCCCGCACACGGACAAGATGGTGCTGGGGCTGATGCTCGGGCTCGAGCCCGATCAGGTGCGCGTGATCGCTCCGGACGTCGGCGGCGGCTTCGGTGGCAAGGGCCTGTGCCCCGAGGACATCATCTGCGCGGCGCTGGCCCGGGCGACCGGCAGACCGGTCCGCTGGACCGAGACACGCAGCGAGAACCTGGTCGCGATGCACCAGGGCCGCGCACAGCGGATCGAGTTCACGATCGGCGGCAGCCGCGACGGCCAGGTCAAGGCGCTGCGGATGAACATCCTCCAGGACGGCGGCGCGTATCCCGGAATCGGCGCGTTCCTCGCCAATCTGACCGCGATGATGTCGAGCGGCGTTTACCAGATCCCGAAGATCGAGCTCGAGGTCAAGGCGGTCGTGACCAACACCACCCCGACCGGCCCGGTGCGCGGCGCGGGACGGCCCGAGGCTACCCAGGCGATCGAGCGGGCGATGGACATGTTCGCTGCCGACTGCGGGCTCGACCCCGCGGAGGTGCGCAAGCGCAACTTCATCGCCAAGGACTCCTTCCCGCACCAGACAGCATCGGGAGCGCACTACGACATCGGCGACTATGGACGCGCGCTCGACCTGGTGCTCGAGTACTCCGACTACGACAAGCTGCGCCAGGAGCAGGCCCGCCGCCGGAAGGATGGGGATTCCCACCCACCCCGCGCACGTCAGCTCGGGATCGGGCTGAGCGCATATGTGGAGATCACCAACGGGATCAACGAGACGGAGTTCGGCTCGGTCGAGATCACCGAGGACGGCGAAGCCGTCGTGCGCACCGGGTCGCAGACCCAGGGCCAGGGCCACGAAACGACGTTTGCGCAGATCGTCGCCGACCGCCTCGGCATTCCCGTTGAGAAAATCACGGTGCTGAAGGGCGACACCGATGAGGTCGCGAGGGGCACCGGGACCTACGGGTCGAAATCGACGCAGATCGGCGGCGTCGCCGCGGCGAACGCCTCGCATGAGGTCGTCGAGCGTGCCAAGCAGCTGGCCGCCGAGGAGCTCGAGGCCAGCCCCGAGGACATGATGCTCGACCTCGATCGCGGCAGCTTCCACGTCGCCGGCGCGCCCGAGCCCGCGCTCAGCTGGGGCGAGCTCGCCTCGCGACTGCAGTCCAAGAACCTGCTCGAGCAGCTCAAAGCCGAGGTCGACTTCACCGCGCCGCAGCCGACGTTCCCGTTCGGCGCGCACCTTGCCGTGGTGGAGGTCGATACCGAGACCGGCGACGTCGAGCTGCAGCGCCTGATCGCCGTTGACGACGCGGGCACGATCATCAACCCGATGGTCGCCGAAGGCCAGGTGCACGGTGGCGTCGCGGCGGGAATCGCCCAGGCGCTGCACGAGGAGCTCACCTACGACGAGGATGGCAACCCGCAGAACGCGAACCTTGTCACCTACGGCTTCCCCGGCGCGACCGAGCTGCCGTCGTTCGAGCTGGTCGACATGGAAACGCCGACGCCGGTCAACCCGCTCGGCGCGAAGGGAATCGGCGAATCCGGCACGATCGGCGCGACGCCGGCCGTGCACAACGCAGTGATCGATGCGCTGGCGCCGTTTGGCGTCCGGCACGTCGACATGCCGGCCAACGGCGAGCGGATCTGGCGGGCGCTGGAGTCGGCCCGCGGCGGATGATCGGCGACGTCCTCTGGACGCCAGGCGCGGACTTCCGCGAGACAACCGAGATCGGTCGCTACATGAATTGGCTGCGCGACGAGCGCGGCCACGCGTTTGAGAGCTACGACGAGCTGCAACGCTGGTCGGTCACCGAGCTCGAGCGCTTCTGGGAATCGATCGCGGACTTCTACGAGCTGCGCTTCCACGCCCCGTACGAGCAGGTCCTCGCAAACAGGGAGATGCCAGGCGCGAAGTGGTTCAAGGGCGCGACGCTCAACTACGCCGAGCACCTGGTCGGGCGCGACGAGGACACCGACCAGATCGCAGTCGTCGCCCGCAGCCAGACACGCGACGCGCTCGAGCTCACGTTCGGCGAGTTGCGCGAGCTGGCGGGGCGCGCCCGCGCGGGGCTTCGGCGTCTCGGCGTCGGCCCCGGTGACCGCGTCGTCGCGTACCTGCCGAACATTCCCGAGACCCTCGCTGCGTTCATCGCGACCGCCAGCCTCGGCGCGATCTGGTCGACGTGCGCGCCCGAGTTCGGCACTCGCAGCGTCGTCGATCGGTTCGCGCAGATCGAGCCCAAGGTGCTGCTCGCGGTCGGCGGCTACGGCTATCGCGACCGCTACGTCGACCGCCGCGCCGAGGTCGGCGCGATCCGCGAGCGCCTGCACACCCTCCAGCACACGGTGTGGGTTCCGTATGGCGAGGCGAGCCTGGACGACGCCACCCCCTGGACGGAGCTGGTTCAGGACCAGGCGCCGCTCGAGTTCGACGCGGTCGCGTTCGACCACCCCCTGTACGTGCTGTTCTCCTCCGGCACGACCGGGCTGCCGAAGGCGATCGTCCACGGCCACGGCGGCCAGCTGATCGAGCACCACAAGAACCAGGGACTCGGCTGGGACCTGAGGCCCGGGGGCCGGTTGCAGTGGTTCTCGACGACGGCCTGGATGATGTGGAACGCGCTCGTCTCGGCGCTGCTGCTGCGCTCCTCGATCGTGATGCTGGACGGGGACCCTGCGTGGCCCGACCTGCTCGAGCAGTGGGGACTGGCCGAAGAGCTGAGGCCCACGGTGATGGGCGTCAGTCCCGCCTATCTGATGGGGTGTCGCAAGGCGGGGATCCAGCCGGGGCGAGAGTGCGACCTCAGCAGCATCCGCGCGCTGTGCACCGCCGGCTCGCCGCTGCCCGCCGAGGGCTACACGTATGCCTACGAGCAGCTCGATCCCGCAGCCGTCCTGATCAACGGCTCAGGCGGCACCGACGTGTGCACCGGGATCGTGTCCGGCTCGTTCGCCCAGCCCGTGTACGAGGGCGAGATCTCCGGTCGCTGCCTGGGCGTCGACGCTCACGCCTTCGACCTCGACGGCCACGACGTGGTCGGCGAGCTCGGCGAGCTCGTGATCACGCAGCCTATGCCGTCGATGCCGATCGCGTTCTGGAACGACCCCGAGATGAGGCGCTACCGAGCCTCCTACTTCGGCCACTACCCCGGCGTCTGGCGCCAGGGCGACTGGATCCGCTTCACCGAGCGCGGCAGCTGCGTGCTGACCGGCCGCTCGGACGCGACGCTCAACCGCGGCGGCGTGCGGCTCGGCACCGGCGAGTTCTACGCGGTTGTCGAGGAGCTGTCAGAGATCGTCGACGCGCTCGTCGTGCACCTCGAGGATCCCGGCGGCGGCGCCGGGGAGCTGCTGCTGTTCGTCGTGCCGGGCGAAGGCGTGACTGTGGACGACGCACTGAAGGCGCGGATCGCGGTTGCGCTGCGCTCCCAGCTATCGCCGCGCCACGTGCCCGACGCGATCGTCTCGGTCCCCGCGATCCCGCGCACGCTCACCGGCAAGAAGCTCGAAGCGCCGGTCAAGCGGATTCTGCAGGGCACGCAGCCCGATCAGGTGGCGAGCCGCGATGCGCTGGCGCAGCCAGAGGCGCTCGACGCGTTCGTGATGTACGCGGGGTCACGCCCGCGATAGGCCGCCGCCTAAGTCGCGGGCCGCCGGTCAACGATCCGCGCCGCCTTGCCCACGCTGCGCGGCACCGTCCCCGGGTCGAGCACGCGAACGCCGATCCGGACGCCCATGTTGTCGCGCAGCCGGTGGGCGAGCAGCGCGCGCATCGCCTCCCGGTCAGCGCCACCGTCCCGCGGCTCGCACTCGAGCGTCAGCTCGTCGAGCGCCCCCCGCCGCTCGATCACCAGCTGATAGTGCGGCGAGGTCCCATCGACGCTCAAGAGCACGTGCTCGACCGACGACGGATGCACGTTGATGCCGCGGATGATCAGCATGTCGTCGCGACGGCCACGGAGCCCAGTGAGCCGGACGCCGGTGCGACCGCACTCGCATGGCTCACGCAGAAGCGTCGCGTAGTCCGCCGTCCGGTAGCGGATCAGCGGCATCGCCTCCTTGGTCAGCGTGGTCAGCACGAGCTCGCCCTCGGTCCCGTCCGGCACTCGGGCCCCCGTCTCCGGGTCGATCACCTCTACCAGGAAGTGATCCTCTTGCACGTGCAGCCCGTTGCGGGCAACGAGGCACTCGGCCGCCACGCCCGGCCCGCACATCTCCGACAAGCCGTAGAAGTTGACCGCCGTCAGGCCCAGTGCCTGCTCGATCTGGGCGCGCATCGCCTCGCTCCACGGCTCGGCGCCGAACAGCCCCAGCTCGAGCCGCAGCTCCGCGACATCGTGCCCCTCTTCGACCACCGCCTGGGCGATCGCCAGCGCATACGACGGCGTCGCGACCAGCACCTGCGAACCGAAGTCCCGCAGCAGCAGCGCCTGGCGAGCGGTGAAGCCGCCCGACACCGGGACCATCGTGCAACCGATACGCTCGCCGCCCTGGTGAAAGCCCAGGCCGCCGGTGAACAGGCCGTAGCCGTTGGCGTTGTGGACCAGCATTCCGGGCCGCACGCCGGCCATCGTCATGCAGCGAGCCATCAGCTCCGTCCAGGTCTCGAGGTCGCCGCGCGTGTAGCCCACGACGGTCGGCTTGCCGTGCGTGCCGCTCGAGGCGTGGACCCGCACCAGCTGCTCCCGCGGGACCTTGAGCATCCCGAATGGGTATGCAGCCCGCAGGTCCGCCTTGGTCGTGAAGGGCAGTTGCGCCACGTCGTCAAGAGAACCGAGCCCATCGACCATCTCCCGCAGCCGCTCCAACTGCAGCGCCTCGAGTTGCTCCCGCGGCATCGTCTCCGCGGGACTCCAGATCGAACCCTCAGACCGTGCGACTGTGTGCATTCCAGTGCTCCTCGAGGTTGCGGACCAGCGCGTCGCTGAGATGGCAGTACGCCTGCTCGCGCGCGTACGTGGACATGTACTCGCGGAACAGATCAAGCGGCTCCTCGCCGGCCCGCAGCGCGGCCCGGTTGGCGGCGGCGTTGACCAGCCCCGAGCTGGTCAGCGCGTCGATGCGCCCCTCAATCGCGCGGTCCATGTCGTCGGCCGAGACGACCTCGTCGACCAGCAGGTCCGCGTCCGGCTCCCCCGCGGTCCATTCCCGCCCCGACAGGATCGCCTGGCGCGCGGCCCGATCGCCGACGAACCGTGGCAGGCGCAGGTTGGAGGCCCCGGGGATGATCCCCTCCTTGCGGGCGGGCAGGTACAGGCGCGAGCCGCGCGTCGCGATCACATGATCGACGACGTGGAGCAGCTGGCAGGCGCCGCCGATCGCAAATCGCTCGACCGCCGCGATCCACAGCTTCTCGGTGCCGCCCGACAGCCCCCGGTACATCTTGTTCACGTAGCCGAGATCGCGCAGCAGGAACCAGATGAAGTCGACGCGGCCGTGATACAGGTGTGTGAGGTTGATGCCGCTGCCGAACACGCGCTGCCCGGCGTAGCGCTCGTGCTCGATCACGCCGCCGCGGAACACCCCGACCTCGATCTCGGGATCGAGCAGGACCAGGTCGACTGCCGACTCGGTGTGCTCGAGCGTCCCGCCATCCTCGGCATTCAGAAACCGCGGGTTGCGCAGCTCGAGCACGCCGGCGCGCCCCTGTCGCTGCACCCGCACCGTGCCGAAGTCAGCAACGCCCGTCGCGCGGAAGTCCTCGAGGCGCTCGAGCGCCTGGGGCGTCGGCGCGAGCATCGACTCGACCAGGTGCCGGCCCGCCTGCGGCTCGGCCAGGATCTCCGCGGTCAGCAGCCCCTGCGCGAGCTCGATCCCCTCCTTGTCCGCCAGCATCCGCCCGCGCTCGCCCTCCATCTGGGCGCTCGTCGGCACCAGCCCGGGCACCTGCTCGGCGGCGGCGTACAGAAGGTCATCGAGCCGCACCGTCCTCGATAACCCGTCGGTCAGCGAGTCGTACAGCGCGGGAATGTCCGTGTCGGCAAGTGCGGTCATCGCATAGGGTTCGATCAATGCCTGGTCTGATGGAGGGCAAAGTGGGGCTGGTGACCGGCGCGGCGAGCGGCATCGGACGCGCGTGTGCGATCCGCTTCGCACGCGAGGGCGCGACGGTCATGGTTGCCGACCTCGAGTCGGCGCGCGCCGGCGCGGAGCAAACGGTTGCGCACATAACCGGCGCCGGCGGACGAGCGGAGTTCTTCCCCTGCGACGTGGCGAGCGCGTACGACAACGAGGCACTCGTCGCGCACACGGTCAGGCGCTTCGGGCGCCTCGACTTCGCGCACAACAACGCGGGAATCGGCGTGCACCAGTTGCTGCACGAGACGCCGGACGAGGACTTCGACCGCGTGATCGCCGTCAATCTGCGCGGCACGTTCCTGGGGATGAAGCATCAGATCGCGCAGATGCTCGGGCAACGCGCCGGCGCGATCGTCAACACTTCGTCGAACGCCGGACTGCGCGCGGTGATGATGCTCAGCGCTTACACGGCGAGCAAGCACGGGATCCTCGGCCTGACGAAGAATGCGGCGGTCGAATACGCCAACGATGGCATCCGCGTCAACGCAGTTTGCCCGGGCGCGATCATGACCCCGCTGATGTCCGCGCAGCCGCCGGAGCGCCAGCAGGAGATCGTCGCGCCGCAGGCGATGACGCGCTTCGGGGAACCCGAGGAGGTCGCGGCCGCGGTGGTATGGCTGTGCTCCGATGAGGCGTCGTTCGTCACCGGGGTCGAGCTGCCCGTGGATGGCGGCTCGGTTGCGTGGGTATCGGCGCACAGAGGACTACCATAGGGCGGCAGTTCGTTGGAGAGGGAGAGAGTGAGATGGCCCTGATCGAGGAGCCCGCGGCAACGGAACGTTGGCGGGTCGGTAACGGCAGCCTCGAGCACCGCCTCCGCCGGTGGTCGGGGATCCTCGCCGAGACGCACATCACATTCGACGTGCGCGCCACCGAGAAGACGCCCGAGAACTTCCACGCGGCTGTCACAAGACGGGCGGTGGCCGATCTGATGCTCCTCGACTGCGCCGCCTCCCCATTTCTCGGTAACCGCAGCGACGCCCTCGTCGAGCCCACCGAGGATGTGCTCGGCTTCCAGTTCGTGTGCAAGGGCGTCGAATTGGTCCGGGAGGGGCGCCGGGAGCTGGCACTCACCGCCGGCGACGTCGTGCTGTGGGACGGGCTCCAGCCGACCGAGGTCGAGATCGTCGAGCCCTTCTACAAGCGCACGCTGCTGTTCCCGCGCGAGCAGGTGCTCGCCGTCTGCCCGCGGCTCGGTGAGCTCGACGAGATGCCGGCGGTCAACGGCAGCGGCTCCGCCCGGCTGCTCGTCCGGTACATGAACGCGCTCGCCGCCGAGCTGCCCCAGCTCGACCCGTCCGCCGGCGCCGCGGCCGCTAACGCGGCGCTCGAGCTGCTGCGCGCGACGGTCGAGCCAACCGTCCCGAGCAGCCGCACGGCGACCCGCTCGGCGATGCGCGCCGAGATCCGCCGGTATGTCCGCACGCACCTGCAGGACCCGATGCTCGGACCGGCGTCGATCGCCCGTGCTTATGCGATGTCGGTGCGCGCCCTGCACGCGCTGTTCGAGGACGCCGAGACGTCGGTCGCGGCGCTCGTGCGCAGCGAGCGGCTGGCGCGCTGCATGGAGGACCTCCAACGCCCCAACGGCGGCTCGGTCACCGACATCGCGTTCCGCTGGGGCTTCTGCGACGCCGCCCACTTCTCGCGCGTGTTCAAGCGCGAGTACGGCGCGACGCCCAGCGAGATCCGCCAGGCGGCGATCATCCGCGGCATCTAGAGCCACTTGAGCAGTTCCGCGACGCCGTCGATCACCGCGTCCGGCCGGCGGCGCTCCGGCACGCAGTCGAGCTTCACGTCGCCGCTGATCCCGGTGCGCACGAGCACGGTGCGCGCACCTCCGAGCTTTCCGAGCGCGATGTCCATTCCCAGGTCGTCGCCGATCACCGCCACCTCGCGCGGGGGCACTCCGAGCCGCGCGCTCACCTCCTGCACCGCGGCGTGCGATGGCTTGCCGACGACCCGGGGCCGCGCGCCGGTGACCTTTGCGATCGCGGCGGTGACCATCGCGCCGCGGCTGAAGATCATCCCATTGGCGCCCGCGTAACCGCGCGCGTAGCTGCCGGTCAGCAGCGGCGCGCCCGAGTTGACCGCGCGCGCCGCGAGCTCGACATCGGCCAGCTCGACAGCATCTACATGGGTGACGAGCACTGCCCCGGGGTCGTCACCATCGGCGAGTACCACGCCTGCCTCGCGGAGCCGGCTGGCGACGGCGTCTGATCCGAACAGCATCGTCGGAACGCCGGCGTAGCGGCTGCGCAGGTACCGGATCGCGCTCTCGACCGGCGTCAGCATCTCGTTGTCGGCGATCGGAAGACCGTCCTCGCGCAGCCCGCGGGCGATCGCGGCGGCGCTCACGTGGCTCCCGTTCGTGAACAGCACGAGCGGCCGCCCGCTCGCGCGGACCCGTTCGAGCACCTCGACTGCGCCGGGTTGTGGGCGCCCGCGGCCGTCCGCCCCGCGGTGCACGAGCGTCCCATCGACGTCGAATACGAACCCCCGGACGCCGTCAAGCACGGCGCCACAGCACGCGGTCGGGACCCCTGTCGAGCGAGAAGTACGAGATGTCGCTGCGCGCCTCTAGCTCCTGAAGCAGGCGTACCACTGACGGAATGGGAGCCCGCCCACCCGGCGCATGCGCTGCCCCGCGGCGGGGTGCATGCATTGATTGGGTCCCGCCCACCCGGGCCGCATGCGGCCGGGGCTTTCCAATCTTCATCTGATCGACCTGCTCCGCGGGCATCGTCAATCGCAAGAGCAGCTCTTCCTCGGAGATCTGCGAGCCGAACCGCTCGCGCGCCCCTTCGAGGCTGAGCGGCTTCAAATCACGCAGCTGGTCGGTCTGCGGGCGCGCCAGCACCTTCGCCGCGATGTCCGGATCGACCGGCGCCGGCGCCTCGCCGTAGTGGCCGAGGAAGTAGCGCACGGTCTCGTCGGAGACGTTGATCCAGCGCGCGCCGTCGATCACGTTGCGCGCCGCCTGGCTGGCGATGAACTGCGAGACGGGTGTGACGATGATCGGGTATCCCATCTCGGCGCGCACGCGCGTGACCTCGTCGAGCACCGCCCCGAACAGCTCGGGCCGCCGCAGCTCCTCGAGCATCCGCTTGGTCGTCGTGACCATGCCGCCGGGCAGCTGGTGGCGGTAGTAGGCGGCGTCGAACTCCTCCGGCATCCCGGTCGGGAGGTCCTTGGCGCTCGCCAGCTCCTCGTAGTACGCGGTCACCTCCTCCTGGGCCTGCAGATCTAGGGGGTGCGTGAAGCCGGCCGCCTCGAGGTTGCGCGCGGTGCTGATCGCCTCAGGCTGTGAGGTGCCGCGCGAGAGCGGCCCGGATGCCGTGTGCACCGCGTCGAACCCAGCTTTGACCCCCTCGACGTAGACGAACGGCGCGAGCCCGATCGTGCAGTGGCTGTGCAGCTCGGTCTTGCGCTCGCCCGCGGCGCGCGTGAAGTGCGGCGCGAGCTCGCGGACCGCATCCGGCGTCAGCAGCCCGCCCGGATCCTTCAGGTACAGGCGATCCATGTCCACGCAGTCGGCGAGCGCGGCCGCGCGCTGCGCGTAGTACTCATGGGTGTGGACTTCGCTGATCGAGTAGGTGAGGCCGATCACGATCTCTTCGACGCCCTCCTCACGCGACATCCGCGCGAGTCGCTTCAGCCGCACCGGATCGTTGGAGGGATCCGCGATCTGGAAGCGGCGGATGCCGTTGCGCGCGACCAGCCGGAAGGACAGGCGCATCACCTCCTCGTCGGCCGGCACCCAGGAGATGAAGCGCATCCCTGTCGTGATCATGCCGAGCGGCGTGTTCGGCATTGCCTCGCTGACGAGCCGCAGCCGCTCCCAGGGGTCCTCGTGGTGGAAGCGGACCGATACCGCCATGTGCGTGCTCGAGGTGAAGTCGAGCGCGTGGTAACCGACCCGATCGAACGTCGGAGCGATCGCGAGCACGTCTGGAGTGGTGAGCCCTGTCGCGCTCCAGAGGCTTTGGTTGCCGTCGCGGTTGGTCGTGTCGATGAATTCGACGAGGCGGCTCACAGCGTGTCCTGCAGCCAGCGTGTGGTGACCGCGCCGGCGGCGAAGTCGGGGTGGCAGAGGATCCCGAGCAGCAGCTCGCGGTTGGTATTCACACCCTCGACCCGGGTGCCGTCGAGCGCGTGGCGCAGGATCATGATCGCCTCGTCGCGGTCGCTACCGTGTCCGATCAGCTTCGCCAGCAGCGAGTCGTAGTAGGGCGGTACCCGTGTGCCCTCCTCGCAGTGGGAGTCGACCCGCAGTCCACGTATCGAGGGCACCCGGAAACGCGAGATGGTCCCCGGGCTGGGCTGGTAGTCGCGACTCGGATCCTCGGCCGTCAGACGGCACTCGATCGCGTAGCCCCGCGGTTGATTGCAGCCTGGACTGAACTCCTCGCCGTCGGCGAGCCGCAACTGCTCGCAGACGAGGTCGCGGCCCGTGATCGCTTCGGTAATCGGGTGCTCGACCTGAATCCGGCAGTTCATCTCGAGGAAGGAAAAGTCGCCGCTCACCGCGTCGAGGATGAACTCGACCGTGCCGAGGTTGCGGTACCCGATCGCCTTCGTGAAGGCGACCGCCGCCGCCCGCAGTGCCTCGCGCCGGTAGGTGGGCAGCGCGGATGCGGGCGCCTCCTCGATCACCTTCTGGTAGCGACGCTGCACCGAGCAATCGCGGATCCCGAGGTGGACGACGGCGCCGTGGTCGTCGGCCGCGACCTGGACCTCGAGATGTCGCGCGGCCGGGACGAAGCGCTCGACGTACACGCGCCCGTCGCCGAACGCGGCATCGGCTTCGCTGCGCGCGAGCCCCAGCAGCGCCGTCAGGTCAGCCTCGTTGTGTGAGAGCTTGATCCCCCGTCCGCCGCCGCCACCGGCCGCTTTGAGCAGCACGGGGTAGCCGATCCGCTCGGCCGCCTGGTGCGCGTCCGCCGGCGAGTCGACCTGCTCTCCGGGCAGCACCGGCAAGCCCGCGTGCGCTGCCGCGGCGCGCGCGAGCAGCTTGTCGCCGGCCAGCTCCAGGACCTCGGGCGGCGGTCCGACGAAGATCAGCCCGTTCTCACGGGCGCGAGCGGCAAGCCGGGGGCTCTCGGAGAGGAAGCCGTACCCGGGATGGATTGCGTCGCAGCCGGTGCCGAGCGCAGCCTGCACGATGATGTCGTCGCGAAGGTAGCTGTCGGTCGCCGGGCCGGGCCCGATGCACACCGCCCGGTCGGCGGCGCGCGCGGCCATCCCCTCGCGGTCGGGGTCGGAGGTTCCGACGACGCTCTCCAGACCGAGTTCGCGACACGCCCGAACGATCCGCAGCGCGATCTCGCCTCGGTTGGGGATGAATACCCGGTTCATCCCGGCGAGATCCTGAACAGCGGCTGCCCGTACTCGACGAGCTGCGCGTTATCGCTGCACACCTCTACGACCGTGCCGCTGATGCCGGCCGGGATCGAGTTCATCATCTTCATCACCTCGATGATGCATACGGTGGTGTCGGGCCCGACGCGCGCTCCCACGTCGACAAACGGCTTGCGGCCAGGCCCCTCCGCGCGATAGAAGGTTCCGAGCATCGGCGAGGTGATCGTGTGGAGCCCGTTGGTCGAGTGCTCCGGCCCCGGGCTCGGTGGCGCTTGGCCTGGATGGGCGGGATTCCGTTGAACGTGCAACGAGAACCCGTCGGTCTCGATGCGCAGCTCAGCGAGCGGCGACTCATCGATGATCCGCAGAATCTCGCGGACGTCTTCGTCGCTGAGGCTCATGCGGCGCCGAACTTCCTCATCACGAGCGAGAGGGCGGAGTCGGACTGAGGCTTGGGACGATGCGCGACGGCCGTCACCGGGCGCGATTGCACCAGGTACAGCGAGCCATCGCGCGCGATCGCCCATTCGATGTCCTGGTGGCTGCCGAAGTGCCGCTCGACTTGTTTTGCGACGCGCAGCAGCTCTGCGATCTGCTGCTCGGTCAGGGATGGCGCTTCCTGGCGGTCGCTCGGAACCGCGGTGCGAACGGCGCCGCGGCCGTCCGCATCGGGCACGTACTGCACCTGCTTTGCGTGCACGTGCTGGCGCACGACCTCGCCGGTGACCTTGCTGACGAGGAAGTCGTCGGGCGTCACCTCGCCACCGACGACCGCCAGACCCAGGCCCCAGCTCGAGTTGATCGCGACCATGCTCGGATCGCCGCTGACCGGGTTGCAGGTGAACATCACGCCCGAGATGAGCGCGTCGACCATCAGCTGCACGATCACGCCCATCGCGGCTTCGGTCCGACTGGAGAGCCTCGCCCTGTAGGTGATCGCGGGCGCGCTGTAGAGGCTGACCCAGCAGTCGCGCACCGCGTCGCAAACGTGTTCTGCGCCGCGCACCCACAAATAGCTCTCCTGCTGGCCGGCAAACGTGGCGTCCTGACTGTCCTCGCCGGGCGCGCTCGAGCGGACCGCGACCGGCGGCGAGCCCAGCTCCTCGTAGCGTCCATGTATCTCCTCGCGAACCGACTTAGGGAACGGCGCGAACCGCATCGCTTCGCTGATCGCGTGCGACGCGGCCCCGATCGCGTCGAGGTCGCCCGGAGTCAGATGAGCGGTGGCCTTGGCGATCAGGCTCTCGAGACCTGCTTCGCCTATGAACGCCGCGAACGCCGAGGTGCCGAGCGCGAAGCCGGGCGGCACATTGATGGCCGCTGCCAGCAGCTCGCCAAGGCCGGCGCTCTTTCCTCCAAAGTCGCGCTCGTCGGCCCGGGTTAACTCGGAGAGCGGGCGGCAATGCTCGACGCGGGTCACGGCGCGCGGCATATCAGTCGAGCACCCTCACGGTGCCCGCCGACCCGTCGACGCGAATCCTCTGCCCGGTGCGGATTGACGACGTGGCGCGGCCAGTGCCCACGACCGCCGGCAGTCCGTATTCGCGGCACACGATCGCGGCGTGGGACATCACCCCGCCGACATCGGTCACTGTCGCCGTGATCTTCGAGAAGATCGCGGCCCAGGCCGGCGAAGTGCTTCCGCACACGAGAATCTCGCCATCGCGAATCTGGCCGATCTCATCGATCGAGCGGATCACGTGCGCGGGCCCTTCGACGATGCCCGGCGAGGCCGCAGCTCCGCTGAGCTCGGCGCCGCCGTCCTGCTGGTGAGCCCACTCGTGGACGCGCTCGGTGGTAACCCCCCACAGCATGATTGTCATAGGGTCGGTGACCGCGTCTGGCGTCACGCCCAGCGCCGGCGGCGGCACCCAGTCAGCGAGCTTTGCGAGCAACTCCTTGCGCTCGGACACGATCGGCGGCCAGTGCTGCGGACCGAGCGACCGGCCACCGGTGGCCCAGGTGAGCGTCAGCTCGTCCAGCGCGGAGGCAACCTCGTAGCGGGTGAGGTGGAAGATGTCCTCACCGTCCTGGAGGAACTCGTGCTGGGCGAGTAGGGCCCCGAATTCGCGGATCTTGTTCCACCAGCGCGTCAGGAACCAGTAGTCGCAGAAGAACTTGTGCTCCTCGACATAGGGGAACACCGTCCGGCTGAGACCGAGCAGCTCGCCAAAGGGCTTCTGCGCCTCGCTGTCGAGTAGGTTCGCGTACTCGGTCGCCAACCGGTCGCGCTCGCGCTGGATCTCCTCTGTCGGGCGATCGATCTTCTGCCCGGCCTTGAGCGCGTTGATGTGGCCGGTGAGCGCGGCGTACGGAATGCTCGGATCGTCGATCCAGCTGCGGTAGTAGTGGTACAGGCCGTCGCCGGTCGCCATGTTGAACCAAGGGTCCTTGATCTTGTTCAGCTCGCCGAGCCAGGCCCTGCCCTTGTCGGTCTGGTCAAGGATCGCGTCGATCTCGTCCGGCGTCCGGCCTTCGGCGAAGGCATCATCGACGCCGGTCTCGAGCGCCAGCCGCGCGAGCCGGCGCAGCTCGGCGTCGGGCTTGAACAACAGCACGTCGATGCCCGCGACCATCTGTGCGATGTGCTGGTCCGGGATGTCGGGGAGGTTGCTCTTGCAGAAGTCGGCGAACGTCGAGTACGCGCCGTAGCCGAGCAGCAGGAACTCGAAGTGGTGCTGCCACATCAGATCGCCCAGGCGGATCGCGCGGCCGTACGCGTCCAGCACCGCGTAGAAGCTCGTGTTGCGGTCCTCGCCGAATGCGACCTCGTCGTCCTCGTACTCCGGCAATCCCGGGACCTCGAGTTCCCCGAGCTCGAAGATCAGCGCCTCCATCTTCGAGCGCCACTTGCCGTAGAGCTCGGTCCAGTTCTCGAAATAGTGGCCGGCGCGCTTCTGAAAGAACTCCGCCCGCTCCGCGATCTTCGCGGGATCCGTCACCGGGTTACCTGAGATGTACACGTAGCCGTTGACGATCCGGTAGTCGATTCCCATCGCCGGCGGGACGGCGAACACGCGGTTCTGCCACGACCCGACGGCCTGGTAGGGCGAGTCGATGCAGATCACATCGAACGCGGGCATCGGCAGCGGGAAGTGCATGGAGTTCCAGAACCAGAACCGATGCTCGTCGGTGTCGCGGCGCCGCTCGTCGAACAGCGCGTAGTACGGATACATCTCCTGCCAGCCCTCGCATCCCGGTGGGTCCTCGATCGAGTACGGACTGGGAAACGCGCCGAGCGCGGGCGTGGTGCTGGCCATTACGAACCTCCCTCATGTTTATGGGACCCTCCCAGCCGGTCCCTCCCACCCTGCCGGGCCGTGCGTATTATCGTCGCGCTCGCGTCAAGGAGCTTGACGTTGAGCGCAACCGCGCTTGCGTGCGGGCGCGCGATTCGCCGCGCGCTTCGAAGACCGCGTTTACGATCGCCGCGCCTTGAGTGGAGCTTCCGAGATGCGCGTTTGCGAAGTGAGCGATTTCGGTGGTCCCGACGTCCTGCGCGTCGCGACGCGGCCCTGGCCGGTCGCCTCGCCGGACGAGGTCGTGGTGCAGATCGGGGCCGCGAACGTCAATCCCACGGACATCGCGGCGCGCGATGGCACGCACCGGCGGCGGATGCCCGATCTGCAACCCCCGTTCGTCTTGGGATGGGATCTCGCCGGCGTCGTCAGCGATGTGGGCGCTTCCGTGTCGGCCTTTGCGGTGGGCGATCCCGTCGTGGGGATCATCCCGTGGGTGAGGATCGGCGGTCGGGTCGGAGCGTACGCGCAGGCCGCGGTGTGCGAGCCTGGGTGGCTGGCGCCGCGCCCCGAGTCGGTTGACGTCGTGACGGGCGCGACCGTGCCCTTGAACGCGCTCACCGCTCGCCAGGCACTCGACCTGATCGGCGCATCTCCGGGGTCGACGATTCTGGTCACCGGTGCCTCGGGGGCGGTCGGGTCCTTTGCCGTGCAGCTGGCGGTGGCTGACGGCCTGCGGGTGGTTGCCCTGGCGTCGTCGGACGACGAGGAGTGGGTGTCGGGACTCGGGGCTTCCGAAGTGCTCTCGCGAGGCACCGACCTGAGCTCCGTCGGGCCGGTCGATGCGGTCCTCGATGCGGTGCCGCTGGGCGTGGCGGCGCTGGCCCCGCTCAGGCCGGGCGGGGTGGCGGTGTTCACGCGGCGGATCGCCGATCTGCTCGAGGATCCCGGCGTGCGGATCGAGACGCCGCTGGTGCAGCCCGATCAGGCAGCGCTGGTGCAGCTGACGCGCGAGGTCGCCGCGGGGCGGCTGCGGACGCGCGTTGCGAGGACGGTCGCGCTGGCGGAGGCCGCGGAGGCGCACCGGCTGGCCGAGCGAGGCGGCCTGCGCGGCAAGGTCGTGCTCGAGATCGAGGCTGATTAGCTCGGCTGCTCGGTAGCCGGCTCGGGCGGCCCGACGCACTCATCGACAAGAACGCAAGCGCGCGATGGCCTGACGCCCAAACGACCCCTCGCTAGCTTGCGAAGCCGCACCCGGGATCGAGAGGAGAGGCGATGGGCGAGGTCGACCTGTTGGCCCTTTACTGGACGGTCTGTGGACCGGCAGAGGTTCACGTGGGTCGGGAGTGGAGCCTGTTCGAGTGGCGCGACCGGTGCGCTGAGGCTGCGCGGGTCGGCTTCAAGGGCCTGGGTTTGTGGCATGCCGACATCGAGCACCAGCTCGAGACCCGGACGCTGAAGGAGATGCGGGCGATCTTCGACGACGCCGGGCTCGAGTACCTGCAGGTGGAGTTCCTGGCGGACTTCTTCGTCGATCCGGGTCAGCCCGCGCGCTCGGAGTCAGATGAGCGCCGCCGGCTGCTGTTCGACACCGCAGCCGCATTCGACGCCCATCACATCAAGGTCGGCAACATTCCCGGAACGCCGTGCGAGCTGACGAAGCTCACCGAGGCGTTCGCGCAGCTGTGCCAGGACGCCGCGAAACACACCGCGGCAACCATCGTGTACGAGTTCATGCCGTTCGACGTCAACGTGGACACGCTCGACGCCGCGCTCGAGCTCGTGCAGGGTGCCGACCAGCCCAACGGCGGGCTGGCGATCGACACCTGGCACATGGGCAAGCTGGGCATCGGCCCCGACGAGTTGAAGCGCATACCGCTGAAGTACCTCAGCTGGGTCGAGCTGTCCGACGGGCAGATCGAGAACATGCCCGACCCGGTCGACGAAACCGTCAACCACCGCCACCTGCCGGGCGAGGGCGAGTTCGACATCCCCGGCTACGTGGAAGCGTGTAGGGATGCCGGCTACCAGGGGCCGTGGGGGGTCGAGGTCCTGTCCGAGGAGTTGCGAAGCCTGCCGATCGAGCAGACGTTCCAGCGCGCATACGAGACGACGCTCGCGCAGTTCCGCGCCGGCGTCGCGTGAGGAGGGTGCAGATATGACCGAACTCGACAATGACCGGCTCGTCTTGATGTTCACCCAGATGGCGCGCATCCGCGAGTTCGAGGAGCGTGTGAAGCGCACCTTCGAGGATCACCCGGGTGTGATCCGCGGCCATACGCACCTCGCCGACGGCGCCGAGGCCTCGATCGTCGGCTCGCTGGCGACGCTCAAGCCCGGCGACCAGCTGCTGACGACGTACCGCTGCCACGGCTATCCGATCGCGCTCGGCACCGACACGAAGGCGATGATGGCGGAGATCTACGGACGCAAGGACGGCCTGTGCGGCGGCTATGGCGGCTCGATGCACCTGTGCGACCCGGGCCGAGGCTTCCTCGGCACCTCGGGCATCGTCGGACAGGGTATCCCGCAGGCGACCGGGGTCGCTTTCGCCGCGCAGATTCGAGGCGATAACCAGGTCGTCCTCTGCTTCTTCGGCGACGGCGCTTCTAAGCAAGGCGCGTTCCACGAGTCGCTGAACCTGGCTTCGCTGTGGAAGCTCCCCGTCGTCTACATCATGGAGAACAACAACTACAACGTCGCCACGCGATCCGAGCAGGAGGACGCCAACGCGGCCGCCGGCGAGCCGCTATCGGTCAAGGCGATCGCGTACAGCATGCCGGGCGTGACCGTCGACGGCGGGGACCCGATCGCGGTGTACGAAGCCGTCGGTGCAGCCGCCGAGCGAGCCCGCACCGGGGACGGGCCGACGCTGGTCGAGTCGAAGGTCTACCGGCTCTCAGCGCACGGCAACCTGATCGCGCCACCCGGAGTGCCGCTGCACTACCCCGAGCACGAGGCGATCACCGTGTTCGGCAACCGCGAGGAGTACGAGGCGGCGCTGCGCGGCGACCCCGTACCACGCTTCCGGATGCGGCTCGTCGAGCAGGGTGCGCTCAGCCCGGAGCGCGCCGACCAGATCGGGCAGGAGGCGCGCGAAGAGATGAACGCGGCCGTGCAGTTCGCGCTCGACAGCCCGTTCCCCGAGCCCGAAGCGGCCCTGAACTACGTCTACGCCTAAGAGGAGACATCCGATGGCACGAGAGATCCCCTATATCGCGGCCGTCCAGGAGGCGATCCACCAGGAGATGGCACGCGACGACACCGTCGTCTTCTATGGCCAGGACGTCGCGCCGAGCGACGAGGACCCGCTCGTCAAAGCGTTCGGCCGCAATCGCGTGCGGGTGTCCCCGATCTCGGAGACCGCCGAGATCGGGATGGCCACCGGGCTCGCGCTGGCGGGCTACCGCCCGATCGTCGAGCTGCTGATGGCGGAGTTCATGCTCGTGGCAATGGACCAGGTCGTCAACGAGGCACCGCGCTTTCGGTACATGAGTGGAGGGCAGGTCAAGGTCCCCCTGGTGCTGAAGGCGGGCTACGGGTTCACGGCCGGCTGGGCCGGCCAGCACACCGGCTCGATCTACACGATGTTCGCGGGCATCCCCGGGTTGAAGGTGGTGCTGCCCGCGACGCCCGCCGACGCCAAGGGGCTGATGGCCAGCGCAGTCCGCGACGACAATCCGGTTGTGTACCTCATGCATTATCTGCTCGTGCTCGAGCACGGCGAGGTGCCGGAGGGCGAGTACGTGGTCCCGATCGGGGAGGCGACGGTCCGCCGGCCCGGCTCGGATGTCACGATCGTCGCGACGGGGTGGACGGTCGGAAAGGCACTCGCGGCGGCTGAGGCACTGTCGGCCGAGGGGATCGACGCCGAGGTGATCGACCCGCGGTCGCTGCAGCCGCTCGACATGCCGGCGATTCTGACGTCGGTTCAGAAGACCGGCCATCTCGTGCTCGCCGACCAGGCGACCCGCCACGCGTCGGCGGCGTCGATCATCGCGGCCGAGGTCGCCGAGCACGGCTTCGGGAGCCTCAAGGCGCCGATCAAACTGGTCACCGCACTTGACGCGACGATCCCCTACAGCGAGCCCATGGAGGCCTACATCCTGCCGGACGAGGCAAAGATCGCGAACGCCGTCAAGCAGGTGCTCGGCACGGCGCCCGTCGCCGCATAACCGCATGGAAGAGCAGCAGGCGCTCGCCGCGCTGCGCACGATCTGGCGGATCCGCTGCTTCGAGGAGCGGGTCGCCCAGCTCAAGCGCACGATGCAGGTGCACGGCCTGATCCACCTGAGCATCGGTGGCGAGGGCGTTGCGGCCGCGGTGTGCACCCAGCTCCGCGACGACGACGGCGTCTACAGCGGTCATCGCGCCCACGGTCACGCGATCGCAAAAGGCGCACCGCTGGATGCCGTGATGGCCGAGTTGATGGGTCGCGTCGACGGGCTGTGCAAGGGCCTCGGCGGCTCGATGCACCTGGTCGACCGCGAGCACGGCTTCCTCGGCGCCACCGGCGTCGTGGGCGGCAACATCCCGCTCGCGCTGGGCAACGCGCTTGCGGCGCGGCTTGCCGGCGGTGACCAGGTCACAGTCGTGTTCTTCGGCGACGGCGCCGTGCAGGCGGGGCACTTCAACGAGTCGGTGAACCTCGCCGCGCTGTGGCAGCTGCCGGTGATCCTCGTCTGCGAGAACAACGGCTTCGCCGAGTTCACACCCCGCTCAGCGCACACGGTCGTCGAGCGCGTGAGCGATGTCGTGGCGCCGTACGGGTTCGAGCGCACGACCGTGGATGGTGGCGACGTGCCGGCGATCCACGGCGCGTTCAGCAGCTTCGTGAGCGCTGCCCGGGCCGGCGGCGGACCGTTTCTGCTCGAGTGCCTGACCCACCGGCGGCGCGGCCACTACGAGGGAGACGCCGAGGAGTACCGCGATCCGGTCGAGGAGGAGGCGTGGAGCAGGATTGACCCGCTCGCGCGACTGCAAGCGCTCGCGCTCGAGCGCGGATGGCTCAGTCCCGGCCAGGCGGCTGCGCTCCAGTCCGAGGCCCAAGCTGAGGTCGAGGCGGCCGTGCAGTTCGCGCGCGCCAGCCCCTTCCCTGAAGTCGAGCTCGCGGATGAACTCGTCTACGCCCGATGATCACTTTCGTCGAAGCGATTAGAGGCACGCTCGCGAACGCGATGCGCGCGGACCCGCGCGTGATCGTGCTCGGCGAGGACGTCGCCGAGGGTGGCCCGTACGAGGCGAGCAGCGGACTGGCCGAGGAGTTCGGCGCGGACCGCGTCCTCAACACGCCGATCAGCGAGGGGACGGTGTGCGGGATCGCGATCGGTGCGGCGCAGGCCGGGCTCTGGCCCGTTGTGGAGATCATGTTCATCGATTTCCTGACGCTGGCGCTCGACCAGCTGGTAAACCAGGCCGCCAAGGCGCACTTCATGTCGGGCGGGCAACTGGCTGTGCCGATGGTGCTGCGCACGCAGGGCGGCGCGGGACAGCGCAGCGGCGCTCAGCATTCCCAGAGCCTGGAGGCGTGGCCGGCGCACATACCCGGGCTGAAGGTGGTGATGCCGAGCTGCGCCGCCGACGCGGCAGGGCTGCTGGCGAGCGCGATCGCCGATCCGGGTCCGGTCGTGTTCGTCGAGAACAAGTCGCTGTACTTCCGCCGCGAGGAGGTGGCCGAGCGGGGCGGGCCGATCCCGATCGGAACGGCACGTATCGCCCGCGCCGGCAGCGACATCACGCTGATCGCGACCTCGCGAATGGTCAGCGACGCGCTCGAGGCCGCCGATGAGCTGGCGACGCGGGGCGTGGAGGCTGAGGTGATCGACCCGCGCACGCTCGTCCCCCTCGACATGGAGACGATCGGCGCATCGGTTCGCCGCACGGGCCGCGCGGTGATCGCGCACGAGGCGGTGACGATCGGCGGGTTCGGCGCCGAGCTCGTGGCGAGGATCCAGGACGCGGCGTTCGATTGCCTGGAAGCCCCTATCCAGCGCGTCGGGGCGCCGTTCACCCCGGTCCCGGTAAGCCCCCCACTCGAGGACGCCTACCGCCCCGGTGCGGCACAGATTGCTAGTGCTGCGCGCGCCGCACTCGAGTGGGACGAACCGGCGGAGGTGCCTGCCTAGCCGTGTCCGTTGTCGTCCTGCAGAGTGATCAGCGCGGCACCGGGAAGGCGTTCGAGCACCTCCCGATGCGCGAGCACGATGTCGAGGTTCGTGAGCGAGATCCTGGCGTGCTCACGGGCGATGCTCTCCGCGCGGGTGCTCTGGCGGTGCTCGATCGCGTCGATCAACCCTGCGTGGTGGCGGTGGGCGATGATCAGGATGTCACGCGACTCGGGCAGCTCCGCTTGGGCCAGCACGACGGAGTTGGGCCCGGCGAACGGCAGCGAGAGGATGCCATCGAGCGCGCGCTCGAGCACTGGGCTTCGTGCCATCTTCAGGAGCCGGCGGTGATACAGCTCGTTGAGGTCGAAGTAGCGCTCGAAGGACTCGTAGTCGGCTCGGTGCACGAGTTCGGAGATCGCATCGTTGATCTCGCGCAGCTTGCGCAGGTCAGAGCGGCTCGCGCCGCGCTCGGCCGCAAAGCGCGCCGCCATGCCCTCGAGCGTGCCGCGCAGCTCGATCGCATCGACGATGTCGGAGCGCGTGAATTCTCGGACCACGTAGCCGCCACCGGGAAGCCCTCGAAGCAGCCCCTCGTGCTCGAGCGTCGCAAGCGCAAGGCGCAGCGGCGTTCGCGAGACGCCGAGGCGCTCGACGAGCGGCAGCTCCGACATCCGCTCACCCGGTTCGAACTCACCCGAGAGGATCTGTTCGCGCAGCGCGAACAACGCGCGCTTGATCTGGGTTCGGTTGTTCGATTCGGGCACGTCTCCCTACTTCTCGCTGCCGAATCGCGGTCGCTTTCCGCCCGCGTCTTGCAGCGCCGGCGTGCAGTCTATTCACCGCCGGAGTTGCATGCAGAAACAGTCATCAAGAGCGCAAAATTGGCTTTATTGCGGCTCTGTAATGCTTTCTTGCATGCATCCGGCAATGTGATTAGTATCGGCCACCGCCTCGCCAACCGGGGCGGGTTAATACCCAAGGTCACTCGAGGAGGAGAGATCGGTGAGGAGGATCGTTGGTATCGGGCCGCGCATGCGGCTGGGCGTCGCGCTGGCTGCGGTTATGGGTGTGGCCGTGCTGGCGGGGTGCGGCAGTAGTAGCAGTTCGAGCAGCTCCGGCGGGGGAGGCGCGACCACCAGCGCCAGCAGCAGTAGCGGTGGCGGGACCAGCGTCGATACATCGAAGTGCGGGCCGAAGCCGGGCGTTGCGGCGACTGGCTCGCCGATCAACATAGGCACGATCGACACCAAGCAGCCCGGCACGGACTTCAGCGACGGGCCGAACATGATCAACGCCGTGTTCGCGTGCGTGAATGCCAACGGCGGCGTCAACGGCCACCCGCTGAAGCTGTTCGTCGAGTACGACCAGACGCAGCCGGCCCAGATCGCGGCGGCCGCGAAGCAGTTGATCCAGACCGACCACGTGGTCGCGATCGACGGCGTCTTCGACCTGCTCGAGTGCACGATCGACCAGGCCTACTGGAAGCAGCTCGGCATCTACGAGATGGGCGCCGGAATCGCGCCCGAGTGCTGGTCGACCCCCAACAGCGCTGCGGTCAACATGGGCCCGCGGTACAGCTCCGACGGAGCCGTGCAGTACGGCCTCAGCCAGAAGCCGTCGAAGATGGTGTTCGTGCAGTCCAACGTGCCCGGCACCGGGTACATCGCCGCCGGCCCGGCGGCACTCGCAAAGGCCGCTAACGTTCCGATCACCGAGCTGACGGAGAACGTGCCGATCAACGACGCGAACTCGGTCGCGCTGAACCTTGTCAACGACGCCGGATCCAACGGCTGGGTCGTGCTGAACTTCACCCCGCCGGAAGCGCTCGTGATCCTGCAGGCCGCGCAGAAGCTCGGTCTCGAGGACCGCGTCAAGGGATGGGGTTGCTCGACCCCGTGCAACACTGACTTCCTGGCCAAGGCGCTTGGACCGAAGTGGAACCGCAAGCTGTTCGTCAACGCGGAGCTGACCTCCGCCGACGACCACAATGGACCGGAGATGCAGCTGTACAAGGCGATCCTCGCCAAGTACGGCTCGAGCGTGGCCGGCGGCATCGGCTCGTTCAGCCAGATGGGCTACCTGCTCGGGACGTTCCTCGCGAAGGCGCTGCAGAACGTGAAGCCTCCATACACAATGGCCAACGTCAACGCGGCGATCAAGGGCATCAAGGACTACAAAACCGAGATGCTCTGCCAACCGTGGGTGTATGGGGACTACCCGCTGCACATCCCCAACAACGCCGACTTCACGACGACGCCGGACAATGGGAAGATGGTGACGGCACAGAACTGCTTCAACGTCTCCTCTGACGATCCACAGATCGCGGCGTATCGTCAGGTCGCCGGCACGGCCCCGTCGACCAATCCGCCGACGGGTTAAGGAGGAAGAGCAGCGAATAAGCGATCAGGGCGCAGGAGGACGAGATGCCAAGCCTGACTGATGTGGAGCAGTTCCTTATCACGGGACTGTCCCTTGGTGGCGTGTATGCCCTCTCGGGGGTTGGCATCGTCGTCCTCTACCGCGCGACTGGCGTCCTGAACCTGGCCTTCGGGGCAGTCGGCGCCTTCGGCGCCCTGATCGCATGGCAGCTGATCAACCACTCGAGCTTCGGCTTCTGGCCGGCGGCACTGGTGTGCGTGCTCGTCGGCGGAGTGGTGACGCTTGCCTACGGGATGGTGTTCGGCCCAGCGCTCGCCGGGCGTGACCCGCTGGTCAAGGCCACGGCGACGCTGGGTCTGACACTCGTACTGCTCGGCGTGATGGACCTGCTGTGGCCGTCGAGTGGCGGCGCCTCGCGGGCGCTGACGATCCCGACCGACAACAACACCTTCCAGATCGGCCAGATCTCGGTCACCTACACGAACGTGATCGCGGTGGCGCTCGGCTTCATTATCGCGGTCGTGACCGGCGCCTTCCTGAGGTTCACGAAGCTCGGGACGGCAATGCGGGCGATGGCCAACGACCGGGAGATCACGGCGACGCTCGGCGTCCCGGTCCGCAGGGTCGAGGCGGCGGCCTGGTTCGGCTGTGGAGTGCTCGCCGGCATCGCCGGAGTGCTGCTCGCGGACCTGGTCGCGCTCGACGCCAACAGCCTGACCTTCCTGGTGATATCGACGCTCGCCGCGACACTGATCGGGGCACTGCGCTCGATCACGATCACGTTCATAGCAGCGCTCGTGATCGGGGTGGTCGACGCCGAGCTGACTCCGATCAATTCGGTCAGCAATTACCGCGACATGACGCCGTTCGTGCTCGCCGCGATCGCGCTGCTCGTGCTCAACCGGCGTCGCGTGATCTCCGTCGGGCGTCAGGGAATCTAGTTGCGCGGCCCGGTGAGTTGATGGAGTCTTCAGGCGTGAAGACGGCGGATCCCGGCACCTCGGCCGAATCGCGAGCTCCGTCCGCCGAGGTTGCGCCGGGGCCGTCGAAGTCCTGGCTGTCCCGCGACCCCCGCGCGTACATCCGACCACTGGTGATCGCGGCGCTCCTGCTGTTCGTGCTGTTCGCACTGCCGCAGTTGTTCAGCGTGTACTACGTCGACGCGTTCACCCAGACCGCGATCTGGTCGATCGTGGCGCTTGGTCTCGGGTTGCTAGTCGGACGGGTGGGAATGGTGTCGCTGGGCCAGGGTGCAGTCGTCGCGATGGGCGCGTGGGTCGCCGCCCGGCTGCTGTTCGCGACATCGCTCCCGTTCCCGATCATCCTGATCGCCGCCGGCCTGATCACGATGGGGCTGGGCACGCTCGTCGGATTGCCGGCGCTGCGTCTGAGCGGTCTGTATCTCGCGCTGATCACGCTGATGCTCGCCGGTGCGATCACGGTCGCGCTCGCGACGATCAACTTCCCCAACGGCGGTCACGGCTTCACCGGCTACAACGGCAGCACCGTCCACATCCCGGCGATCCGCCGGCCGTCGATCGCGACGACCGACCCCGCGTTCTTTCGTTACTCGGTGATCGTCGCCGCGCTGATGTTCCTGCTGGTGCTGGTCCACATCCGGGGACGGCCCGGCCGCGCTTGGGCGGCGATCCGCCAGAGCGAGGCAGCCGCGCTCGCCGGAGGAATCAACACGACGGCCTACAAGTTGTGGGCGTTCGCCCTGGCCTCGCTGATCACGGGGATCGCGGGCGGCCTCGTCGCTGGCAGCTACCGCTACCTCAATTCGCTGACGTTCTCGACGTCCGACTCGATCACGCTGCTGGCGGTCGTGTTGATGGGCGGGGCTTACAGCATGTGGGGCGCGATCATCGCGGCGTTCCTGCTCAAGTTCCTGCCCGCGCTGCTCAACAACTGGGGCGTGTCCCCTGATTGGCTGACGATCCTGTTCGGCATCGGCGTGCTGCAGGTGTTGACGACAGCGCCGGCCGGCCTGATCGACCAGGTGCCCAAGGACGTCAAGCGGCTTGGACGCCTGGTGGTGGGGCTGTTCAAGGGCAAGGAACCGGCCCGGGAGCCCGCCGAATGATCGAGGTTTCCGGACTCACCGTGCGCTTTGGGGGCGTTCTTCCGCTGGACGAGATGGACGTGAAGTTCGAGGGTGGGACGTGCGGTCTGATCGGGCCCAATGGCGCGGGCAAGACCACCTTCTTCAACGTGCTGAGCGGGTTCGTGAAACCGGTCGCCGGAACGGTCACGACGTTCGGCGAGGACCTGCTCTCGATGACCCATTTCCGGCGCGCGCGCTGGGGCCTGCGCCGCACCTTCCAGACCGAGCAGGCAATCGAGCAGCTGTCGGTGTTCGACAACGTGGCGATGATCCACGAGCACTCCAAGCTGAGTGGATCGTCGCGGCGCACGGATGTGCTCGATGCGATCTCGTTCGTCGGGCTCGATGTCGACCCCTACGTTCAGGTCGGCACCCTCGGGGCGGGGCAGCGCCGCCTGGTCGAGCTCGCTCGTGCCGTGGTCGGCCGCCCGCGGGTTGTGTTGCTCGATGAGCCCGCTGCCGGGCTTCCCGAGCGCGAGACCGACCACATCGGCGATGTGATCCGGCGTATACCCGAACACACCGGCTCGATGACCGTGCTCGTCGACCATGACATGGACCTCGTGTCCTCGTGCTGCACCGAGACGGCGGTGCTCGACTTCGGGAAGCTGATCGCATCGGGCCCGACGGCGGAGGTCCTCCGCGACGAGCGCGTCGTGCGCGCGTATCTCGGGACGGAGAAGGTCTTCGAATGAGCGAGCAGCAGAACGGCGGCGTCCTGCGCGTGAACGAGCTCGTGGTCGCCCGAGGCGGACGGTCGGTCGTGCGCGGCGTCTCGCTGGAGATCGAAGCCGGCAAGGTCACGACTCTGCTTGGACCCAACGGCGCCGGCAAGTCGAGCCTCGTGCTGGCGATCGGCGGCGTGCTCAAGCCGGTGAGCGGATCGGTGACGCTCGAGGGCAAGGAGCTCGCGGGGCGCAGACCCGAGAAGATCCGCGGCGCAGGTGTGGCGATCGTGCCCGAAGGTCGGCGCCTGCTGGGCGAGCTCACCGTCGAGGACAACATCCGCGTGGCGACGTACTCGCTGCCCCGCGCCCAGGCCGAGACGGGCCGTACGCGCGCACTCGAGCTGTTCCCCGAGCTGAGCCGTCTGCTCAAATCCCGCGCCCGGTCGCTGTCCGGCGGCGAGCAGCAGATGGTCGTGCTGGCACAGGCAATCGTCTCGCAGCCGCGCTTCATGATCATCGACGAGCTCTCGCTCGGGCTGGCCCCCGTGATCGTCCAGCGCCTGATCCCGGTGATCCGCGATGTGGCGGAGTCCGGTATCGGCGTGCTGCTGATCGAGCAGTTTGCGCAGGTCGCGCTGGGGCTCGCGAACCGGGCCTACGTAATGGAGGGCGGCCGGCTGCAATTCTCAGGGTCCGCGAAGGAGCTCGTCGACAGCCCCGACCTGCTCCAGATCGCCTACCTTGCGAGCGGGGCCGTCACCGGCAATGGAGCGTCGGTTCCGGTCTCGCCCGTGGCGGCCGCGGGCGCGCCGGCGCAGACAGCGGCCCCTGCGGAGGCTCCGACCGCGCAGACAGCGGCTCCGGCGGAGGCGGAGGCGGCGGCTCCGGCGGAGGGGGCGCCCAGTGAGCCGTCCGCGCCGGCGAACCCGGCGCCGCCAGCGCCTCCCGAGGATCCCGCCCGGTGACGGTCACCGCGATGGAGCACGTGCTCGTGCTCAGCGACGACATCGAGTCGACCCGCGAGTTCTACTGCAGCGTGGTCGGGTTGACCGTCGGATCGCGCCCGCCGCTCGAATTTCCCGGCTACTGGCTGTACGCAGGTGACACACCTTGCGTTCATGTCGCCGAGCGCGCTGCGTATCTGAGACATGCCGCCTGGTTGGGACTGACCGTCCCCCATGAGCCGGCGGGTTCCGGCCCCGTCGACCACATCGCGTTCAACGCCAGCGATTACGAGTCGGTTGCCGCGAAGGTGCAAGCCAGCGGTCTGCCCGCGGTTCGCAACACCGTCCCGGCAGGCGGACCGCGCCAGTTCTTCATCGAAGACCCCAACGGCGTGCGGATCGAGATCAACTGCAGACAACAGTGAGTGAGGTAGAAATGGCCGATACCGAGACAGCGAATGCGATCGCAGCCGGTCGCCGAACCAAGCCACCGTTCCGCGCAGACCACGTCGGCAGCCTGCTGCGTCCGCCGGAGCTGCTGCACGCCCGCGAGGAGTTCGCCGCGGGTCGTGTCGACGCCGAGCAGCTACGTGCCGTCGAGGACGAGGCAATCCGCGCGGTCGTCAAGATGCAGCGCGATGTGGGTCTGCAGTCCGCGACCGACGGGGAGTTTCGCCGTGCGTCGTGGCACATGGACTTCATCTACCAGCTCGGCGGGATCGAAAAGGCCCCGGGCGACATCAAGGTCAGATTCCGAAATGCGGACGGAGAGATCGAGTTCACGCCGGCCGCAATTCACGTCGGCGAGAAGGTGCACCTGGATCACACGATCTTCGAGCAGGACTTCAAGTTCCTCCAGGAGACGGCGGATGACGCCATCACGCCGAAGCTGACGATCCCCTCGCCCAGCATGGTCCACTATCGCGGCGGGCGAGCTGCGATCGACCCGTCGGTCTACGCCGACGTAGAGGAGTTCTGGGCCGATCTGACCGCCGCCTATGCAGATCAGGTGCGCGCGGTCGCCGCGATGGGAGGTCGCTACCTCCAGTTCGACGACACCTCGCTCGCGTACCTCAATGATCCGACGCAGCGTGAGGAGATGGCCTCAAAGGGCGAGGACGCCGAGCATCTCCACGAGACGTACATCCGCAACATCAACCGCGCGCTGAGTGGCCGGCCCGAGGGGCTCACGGTCACGACACACATGTGCCGCGGCAACTTCCGCTCCTCATGGGCGGCCGAGGGCGGGTACGACTTCGTCGCCGAGGCGCTGTTCGGTGGCCTCGACGTCGATGGGTTCTTCCTCGAGTACGACGACGCCCGCTCCGGTGGGTTCGAGCCGCTGCGGTTCGTGCCGAAGAACAAGCTCGTCGTGCTCGGCTTGGTGACGACGAAGCGCGGCGAGCTCGAAAGCAAGGATCTGTTGAAGCGACGGATTGATGAGGCGGCCAAGTACGTCGCGATCGAGCAGCTGTGCCTCTCGCCGCAGTGCGGTTTCTCCTCGACGGTCGAGGGCAACGCGCTGACCTACGATCAGGAGGTCGCAAAGCTCGAGTTGATCGTCGAGACCGCGGCGGAGGTGTGGGGCGACTGATGCGTGCGGTCGTCACCGGGGGAGTCGGTGAGATCGCCGTCGTTGACCGGCCCGAACCCCCAGAGCCAGGACCGGGTGAGGTGGTGATCGTTCCTGAAGCAGTCGGGATCTGCGGCAGCGACTATCACTTCTTCGCCGGAGAGCTCTCCGACGAGGCTGGCGGCTCGCAGTTTCCCCGCGTTCAAGGGCATGAGTTCGCCGGCCTGATCGCCGCCGTCGGGCCAGACTGCCGGCCGGAGCTGAAGCCCGGCCAGCGCGTCGCGGTGTATCCGCTCCAGGCGTGTGGCGACTGCTACCCGTGCAGCGTCGAGCGCCCGAACACGTGCGACAACTTCAGGCTGATCGGCATACACAGCGATGGCGGGCTGCAGGAGCGCTTCGCGACGAGCCAGGACCAGGTGTTTCCGATCGCGGTGCACGATCCCAGGGCTGCTGCGATGACAGAGCCGGTGTCGATCGCGGTCCGCGCAGTGAATCGCGCGGAGATCACACCCGGAGAGCGGATCGTCGTGCTCGGCGCCGGGCCGATCGGCCAGTGCGTTTGCCTGGTCGCCCGCGAGCGCGGCGCCGAGGTGTTGATGATCGACCTCCGGGAAAGGCGGCTCGCGTTGAGCGAGAAGATGGGAGCTTCGACGCTGGCATGGACGAGCGCGAGCGAGGTGGTCGCGGAGGCTCGCACGTGGGCGCCGCCGGCCGGGCCGCCGGTCGTCATCGACGCGACCGGAGCCCCCGCCGCCGTCCGCGCGATGATCGACATGGTCGCCTCGGCCGGTCGCGCCGTACAGGTGGGAATGTCGATCGACGAGGTCCCGATCCGGATCGGCAGTCTCACCGAGAAGGAACTCGACCTGCTCGGCGTGAGCTGCTGCGGTGCGCACGAGTTCGCCCAAGCCGTGGCGGTCGTGGAGCGCAATGGTGAGCTGCTCGCAGAGATGGTCACGCACGAGTTCCCGCTGGAGCAGGCGCCACAGGCGCTCCGCTTCGCGATGAGCAACCCGACCGAGGTGATGAAGGTGGTGATCCGTGGTGAGCTATGACTATGTGATCGTGGGTGCCGGGTCAGCGGGCTGCGTGCTCGCAGCGAGGCTCAGCGAAGATCCAGATGCCCGCATCGCCCTACTCGAGGCAGGGGACGAGGACACTCAGCCGGAGATCCACATCCCTGCCGCATTCCCGGCGCTGTTCAAGTCGAGTCTCGATTGGGATCTGCTCGGTGAACAGGAGCCTGGCCTGAACAACCGGCGCCTGTACCTGCCGCGCGGGCGGATGCTCGGGGGTTGCAGCTCGATCAACGCGATGATCTACATCCGCGGCAACCGTGTCGACTACGACGGCTGGGCCTCGGCCGGCGCCACCGGCTGGAGCTATGACGAGGTCGTGCCGTACTTCAAGCGCTCGGAGGACAACGAGCGCGGCGAGGATCACTTTCACGATGTGGGCGGCCCCATGGCCGTCGCCGACAGCCGCTCGATGCACCCGCTCGTCGACACGATGCTCGAGGCCGCCCGCCAAGCCGGTCACGAGCACAACCCGGACTTCAACGGTGCGCGTCAGGAGGGCGTTGGTCGCTTCCAGCTCACGCAGCGAAACGGGCTGCGCTGCAGCACGGCCGATGCGTTCCTGCACCCGGCAGAGCAGCGAAGCAATCTGGAGGTGCTCACGCGGACGCTCGCGTTGCGCATCCTGTTCGAGGGCAACCGGGCGGTCGGCGTCGAGATCTCGCGGGACGGCAAGGTGGAGCAGATCAGAGCCGAGCGCGAGGTGATCCTGGCAGCCGGCGCCTATCAGTCACCCGTCCTGCTGATGCTGTCGGGGATCGGCCCTGAGGATCAACTCGCGCCTTTTGGGATCGAGATCCGCGAGCAGCTGCCCGTCGGCGATGGTCTCCAGGACCACTGCATGGCCCAGCTCAACTATCTGACAGACGAGAAAACGCTGTTCATGGCGGCCGCCGACCCGGAGGCGATCGCGCAGCTCGAGAACGAGGGCCGCGGGCCGCTGACATCGAACATCCCGGAGGCCGCCGGCTTCTTTAGGGCTCGGCCCGGCGTCGAGGCGCCGGACGTGGAGTTCCACTTCGCGCCCTCGATGTTCTTCGACGAGGGCCTGACGGCGCCGCACGATCATGGTTACTGCTTCGGCCCCGTCGTGATCAAGCCCACCAGCCGTGGCCGCGTGATGCTGCGCACGCCGTTACCGGATTCAAAACCGCGCGTGCTGTGCAACTTCCTCATGACAGACGAGGACCGCGAGAGCATGACGATCGGCATGCACTTGGCGCTCGAGGTCGCTGCCCAGGCGCCTCTGCGCGCGGTCGAGCGCGGGCCGTTCAGCGTCCCGGACTCGGATTCCGCTGAGGACCTGCTGGCCTTCGCGCGTCGCGTGGGCCATAGCGTTTACCACCCGACCTCGACCTGCGCGATCGGGTCGGTCGTCGATCCCGAGCTGCGGGTCTATGGACACGACGGCCTACGCGTAGTCGACGCCTCGGTGATGCCGGACATCACGCGCGGGAACACGAACGCGCCGGTGATCATGATCGCCGAGCGGGCAGCAGATCTGATCCGAGCGGGCAGGGGCGCAGCGGCCACGGCGGGCGTGGCCTAGCAGCTCACGGCGTCAGCTCGTAGGGGTAGTCGGTCAGCGTCTGGCAGCCGTCGTCGGTGACCAGCACGAGATCCTCGAAGCGCACGCCGCCGACGTCGCGCTGCCACAGCCCCGGCTCGAGCGCGAGCACATCGCCGGCGAGCAGTGGCGAGCGGCCTGCCATGCCGAGCCCGGGGTCCTCGTGGACCTGCAGCCCGACGCCATGGCCGAGCGAGAACTGGAAGCCCTCCGTCTGGTCCTCGCCCGGACCGGTGCGCTGCGTCCGGTAGCCCTCGCGCTCGAACACATCGCAGCACAGACCGTGCAGCTGGGCCCCCGTGACTCCCGGCTTGATCGCCGCGCGAACGGCGTCGAGCGCCTCAGTCACCAGGGCCTCCTGCCGGCGCACCTCTTCGCTCGCCTCGCCGCCCACCACGAACGTGCGTGTCATGTCCGCCCAGCATGCGGAGCTCTCGTCCTGGGGCCAGAGATCGATCTGGATCGGCAGGCCCGCAGGAAGCGGACCGCTGCCGGATTCGTGCCCGAACCCCTGCCAGACGGATGCAACGATGACCTCGGGCGGAAGCAACGCCCCCCGGCGCCAGCACTCCTCGCGCATCGCGGTGCGGATCGTCTCAGCCAGCAGCGGCTTGCCGTCGAGCTGCAGCTGACCGTTACCAGCCTGCGCCGCGCGCAGCATCTTCGCCGCGGCCGCCATCGCCGATTCGGCTGCACGCTGGGCATGGACGATCCCGTGCAATTCCGCCTGCGACTTAGTGCGCCGGCGCGCCTTTACGGACGCGTCGTCGACGGTCAGCGAGATCCCGTCGGCGCGCAGCCGCTCGGCGACGCCGATCGGGAACTCGAAGTCGACGCGCGCATGCTCGACGGCCATCCTGGCCGCAGCTCGGGAGACCAGCTCGAGGAACACCTCGTGGCGGGACATGCCGCTTCGCAACAGCTCGTGGAAGCCGAGGTCGGTGATCTCGAGCAATTGCGCGTCTGGTCGGGCAGCGGCCAGGCGCTCGCGCTCGAGGCTCGAGGACATGATGTAGGTGCGGCCGCCGACCTCGCCATACAGGAACGGATCGCCGATCGAGATCGGGATCTCGTGACGGAGCGCTGGGTTGTGGGCACTATCGCCGTAAAGAAGTAGGTCCTGGATGATTGGACCTTATTACCCGATCTGTGGCTGATCTTAAGCCGGAGGTACAGCGAGGCTCCCGCCACGGAGCCAGTTCGTGCCTTGCCGGTAGAGCCGCTCGACCTCGGGTCCGGTCAGCCCGGGCATGTCTGGCTTGACCTCGTAGCCGATCTCGGTTTGCGCGTAGGCGAGATGCCGGTAGCCGACTGGGAAGCGCGCGAGCAGGTCGGCGTTGAGCGCGAGCTTGGCGGCGGGATCGACCGGATCGAGGCGGTCCTTCTCGTAGATCGGTTGCCGAAGGACGATCCGCCAACACCCGTCGCGCCGCTCGACGAAATCGTAGAAGCGCCCGGTGCAGACCACGTCGCAGTCGACCCCGTGGACCTCGGCCCGCTGAGAGATCGTCATCTTCGTCTGTGCGATCGCGCGGTCGCCCTCGACGTCGACCGACGTGCCGCCCAGGAAATGCAGGATGCGGACACCTTTCTCGAACCCCTCGCGGCTCACGCGGATGAACTCGGTGGCGGGCCCTTGGAACCACGTGGCCATCATGAATCCGTCGTCGTGCCAGACGGTCGCGAATCGCTCCCAATCGCCGGCATCGCGCCACACTGCCCAGTTCTCGACCAGGTTGCGGATGTGTTGTGAGTCGCTCACGCGGGCACCTGGCTCGTCGGGGGGTCGCTCATTCCCGCATTCGGCTGGCCGCGGGGTCGCTCATGCTGGCACCCGGCTGGTCGGGGGGATTGGCGGGCCCGTCGCGAGCCCGCTGATGTCCGGGGTGCCGTACGTGTGGAAGGTCTCGATCGTCTTGACGCCCCACGCCTGTCCGCGCGCGCGCTCGGCTTGCGTCCACACCACCGGCTCGTACTCGGGGTCGTAGATGAAGTGCGTGCCGGTCGTGACCTCTACGCGATTGCCGCCCGGCTCGTACACGTAAAGGAACATGCCCTGGGCGACGGCATGCTTGGATGGCGCGGCCTCGATCGGCACGTCCGCGTCGAGCATCAGGTCCGCCGCCCGCAGCACCTCCTCGCGCGTGTCGACGAAGAAGGCCATGTGGTGAAGGCGCCCGCTGACACCGGCATGATCGGCGACGTAGATCAGCTCGTGGGCGGCGATCGTGAGGCTCATCCAGGCGCCAATCTCGGTCAGATCGTCATTGATGATCTGCTCGAACAGGCGGAATCCGAGCTGTTGTTGCGCGAACTCGCGATTGGCCTTGACGTCATGCGCGAGCAGGTTGACGTGGTCGAGGCGTTTGACCGCCGCGCCGTGCCCCGTGTAGCGCTGCGGAACGTTCTTGAGCGCCGGCCGCAGATGCGGCGGCGGTTCGTAGCGCTCGCTCTCGTAGTAGAGCTCCATGATGTGGCCGTCGGGATCCGTGAATCGATAGGCCGGTCCGTGCCCGATGTCGCCCTCGATCCAGCCGATCCCCAAGCCGGCGTCCTGGATCACCGCCACCCGGCGCTCGAGCTGTACTGGGCTCCAGGCGCGAATCGCGAGATGCCCGATCCCGGGCAGCGCCGATTCGGTCAGCTTCAGGCTGTAGCGCTGGTAGTCACCCCAGCCGCGCAGATACACCGACTGCCCGTCTCTGGCCTCGATCTCCATCCCGAACAGGTCGACGAAGAAGCTCAGGCTGTCCTCCGCGAACGGCGTGAGAAGCTCGGCATGACCGATGTGAGCCAGGTCGTGGATCGTCACACGCGCTCCCGGAGATTGTCCAGATCGAACGACAGCGCTCCGGCTTGCAGCTGTGCTCGCTTGGCACATTCTTTATCGGCGCGGTCTCGCGAGGCCGTCAGCACCTCTGTCACGCGTTCGTGTTCCACGACTGCGGCCCCATCGGCGTCGAGAACCACGATGTCGTTCTGCCTGATCGTCGCGCCGCCGACGATCACCGGTTCGCCGATCGACCCGCGGATGTTCTTGCCGGCGCCCTTGATCCGGATCCATGTGGTCCAGATCGGCAGACCCAGGTCTCTTAGCTCCTCGACATCGCGCACGGCGCCGTCTATCAGCATGGCCGCGGCGCCGTGTGCTTTGGCCTGCGTCGCCAGCAGCTCGCCGACGAGCGCCACCGGCCGCGGCTCGGGCATCGTCAGCACGATCACCTCGCCTTCTTGCACCTCGGCCATCACGGCATGGGCCATCAGGTTGTCGTCCTGCCCGCAGCGCACCGTGCGCGCCGGTCCGGCGACGCGTGATCCGCGGATCACCTGGATCAGATCGAGGTCGATGTACCCGCGGCGCCCCGCGGCCTCATAGACGGTTGCCGATCCGAGCCTTGCGAGCTCGCTGACGGCATGGGAGATAGGGGCTGTATATCGACCCTCATCTCCCACGCCCTCGTGCTCGCGATTCACAGCGCGCTCACCACCTGGGGCGTGACCCGCTGGAAGGCCTCTGCGTGGCGGATCTCCTGGTTGCCAGACGACCGCCGAGCGTGATTTCCGCGGTGAGCGGCGCGCTCGCCGTAGTAGCTCTGCAGGTATTTCTGCGCCTTCATCTCGCCCATCGCCTTGAGCTTGAGCTCCATCACCGGCGTGATGTCGACGAACGTTGTCGGAGTGAAATTGCACAGCTCGGGCTGGTGCGGCTCGAACAGGAACAGCTCCGGAGGCTTGACGGTGGCGAACGCACTCGCGACGCCTGCGCCAGCGGCAAGGCTGCGAGCACGCATCACCGCGGCGTGGGCGACCGGATGGTCCGGGTTGAATGGATCGGTGTCGGTATGCGTGATCAGCACGTCGGGCGCGAACTCCCTGATCACGTCGGAGATCTTCTTGAGAGCGTCTGCGTCGATCTCGAGCGGATAGTCACCGAAGTCGAGACATGTGAACTGCGCAGCGAGTGCGTGTGCGGCCCGCTCGGCCTCGCCGTGACGGATCTCCTTGACACGCTCGATCGTCTGGTCGGGCTCCTTCCACAGCTCGCCTGACTCGCCGCGCTCGCCATATGACAGCGCGATCACGCTGGCGCTCCCGCCGTCCTTGGTGTTCACCGCAATCGCTCCGCCGGAGCGCCACACGAAGTCGGCGGAGTGAGCGCCGATCACCATCAGTCTCCGCGCGCTCACAGCGGCGGCGCTCCCGCGACCCGACGTGTGTTTACGACCGCCATCACGTGCACCTCCTCTTCGCTGAAGCCGGCATCCAGCAGCCGCTCGACCATCATCGCCATACCATCCTCGACGGGCGGGTTGAACACCTGTCCGAGATCCGTGGAGAGGACGGAGTTGTGCGCGCCGGTCTTACGGATGTTGTCAATCCATGTCTCCCACGCGACCTTGCCCGTGTGCGGGGTGGTGAAGCAACGCTCGAGCAGCGCGCCGCGGCCGGCGAGCGCGTCCTGGTCTTGCGCTGAGAGGTTCTGGGAGGGGAACTCTGGGTGGGTGATGACGATGTCCTCGACGCCTTCTTGCAGCGCTGCGTCGACGATCGTGAAGATTTCGTCGCGACCGAGGTGCCCGGTAGCGAGAAGGAGTTTGTGGCGCGCGATCATCCTGAGCACCTCACGCGTCTCCGGCAACGGGTTGCCATCCTCGTCGACCACGGGCACGGGCTTGATCTCGATGCCCTGCTCGCGCAGCTCCAGCTGGAGCTTGACCCACACCGGAACCTTGGCCCCCGGCGGCGCCTCGCGCTCGTGGGACTCGTTGACGGAATCGACGGTCGGAAACCAGACGGTGCGCGCGCCCTCGCGGGCGGCGACCTCGACGGCGAGGGGATTGATGCCGCCCACCGCACGGTTGAGGCTGATCGCCCCCCTCACGTCGATCCCGGGGACGGCGGCGCTGACTACGCTCGCGCGCTCGGCGGTCGAGCCATAGTGCGATTTGAGCACGAAGCCCGCGATCCCGAGCTCCTGAAATCGTCTTGCGAGCGAGATGTCATCGATCTTGCGCTCGACGACGTCCGGGGCGATGTGCAGGTGCGTGTCGTAGGCGCCTTTTAGGAGGTCATTCATGCTGCTCGAGTGCCTTGGCGACGTTGTGGAGATGTCCGCGCATCGCGGCCTCCGCCGCGTCCGGATCCTTGTTTTCGATCGCGTCGACGATGGCGGTGTGCTCCTCGAATGACGCCTCGCTGCGCCCGGGGACGAGGATCGTCCGGTACTGAAAGCGCACCACCTGCGACTTGAGCGTCGCGACCAGCCGCGCAACCGTGAGCTGACACGAGATCTCGGTGACGCGACGGTGGAGCACCGCGTTCTCATCCGAGGCGCCGATCAGGTCGCCGCGGTCGAGGAGGTCGCGCATCGTGGTCAGCGTGTACTGGAGCTCCTCGACGTCGTGATCGGTACGCCTCGTCGCCGCGTGGCGTGCGGCCAATCCCTCGAGCGCGGCCCGAGCCTCGACGATCTCGATCGCCTCGCGCAGGTCGACCAGGCGCACGCGCGCCCCGCGGTTACGCACATGCTGCACGAGCCCCTCCTGCTCGAGGCGCGCAAGCGCCGTGCGCACCTGGGCGCGCCCGACGCCATACATGCGCGCGACCTCCACCTCGACCAGGCGCTGATTCGGCTGAAAGTCGCCGGCGACGATCGCGGCCCGGAACAGCTCCTCAAACGGCGGCATCGGCGCATTCTCCCTCCTCCCAGCCCGATTGTCGACAATTTTGTCGACAATGTGCGGCGCCGGGGAGGCCTGCCAGCCGTGCGGGCGGCCACCGCCCCGCCCGCGCCACCGCCACGCCCGCCACCGCCCCGCCCGCCACCGAGCGCACGCCCACCCGACAACCCGCGCACGGGCCCTTGCCTGCCGCCCAACCCGGGCGTATACACCCGCCATGCTGGTTCTCGACGGACGCCGCGCGGCGGCGGTGCGGTCGTTGTGCGAGTTGATGGTGCCCGGGTCGGGGCGGGTTGGACCCGAGCTGTACATCGACGCGCTCCTCACACGGATGCCGGCGCCCGAGCAGCAGGCCACGCTCGGAGCCATCGACGCGCTCGAGCAGCCCGGATCGCAGGGCGTCGACCAACTTGCCGAACACGCTTTTACTCCCGAGTTCATGCTCATCCGGGCGCTCGCGTGCGAGGCGTACTACAGCGACTTCGTGGCGCCCGGCGCGCCCGGACCAGGGGCTTGGGATGAGATCGACTTCAAGCCGCCGCTCGCGGCCCGGCTGAACAAGGACTGGTCATACCTGGCGGTGGGCGGATGAGCGAGCACTTCGAGGTCGTGGTCATCGGGTCTGGCGCCGGCGGAGGCGTGATCGCGGGCGAGCTGGCCGACGCGGGCCGGCGCGTGCTCCTGCTCGAGGCCGGGCCGCACAAGACCGCCGCCGACTACACGCGCTGGGAGGCAAAGGCAACGCACGAGATGTGGTGGCCGATCGCGTTCGCGCAACCGGCTCAGCCCGGGCCGCCGATGCCGTTGTTCCGCGGCCGCTGCGTGGGCGGGACGACCTCGATCAACACCAAGGTCGCGCTGAGGCCGGCGGACCACGATTACGCCAAATGGCACGCCGCCACCGGCCTCACAGGCGAACACGGCGACGCGTTCGCCGAGTCCGATCTGCTCCCATATCTCGAGCGCACAGAGCGGCGGCTCGGCGTGCGCGAGCGCAGCGACTGGCAGAAGTGCGTGCAGACCGTGGCGCCGGCGTTCGAGGAACTCGGCGCCGAGCTTGAACCGGTCATGTCGTACACCGATTACAACTGCATGCGCTGCGGCTCGTGCCTGCAGGGCTGCCCCACCAACGCCGGCAAGTCGACGCTCAATACATACATTCATCCGCCCTGGGCGGAAGGTCGCCTGGAGCTGCGGGCCGGATGCGCGGTCACCCGCGTGCTGATCGAGGATCAGACCGCGAAGGGCGTCGAGTACGACGATCACGCCGGCAACTCCCACACCGTTGACGCCGACGTCATAGTCGTCGCGGCCGGGGCGCTCGCCACACCCGGGATCCTGATCCGCTCCGGCATTCGTGAAGCCTCCGGTGGCTCGGCGAGCAGCGAGCTCGTCGGGCGCAACCTCGGCTTTCACGTCGCGCGGCTGATCGAGGGTCTGTTCGACGAGATCCAGGATGCCCACATGGTCTATCCGATCAGCTCGCACTGCATGAAGTTCGCGCGCGACGAGGACGGCGGCTTCGTGGTCGAGGCCTCGACGGTGCAGGATCCGATCGGCTTCGCGACCGCGCTATGCGACGAGAACGATGCGCCGCTGTGGGGTCAGCCCCTGGTCGACGCGGTCCACAACTACCGATACTTCAGCGGCCTGCTGACGCTCGTCAACGACGAGAACCACGGCACAGCGTGGGTCGACGGGGACGGCCACGACCGATACTCGTTCGACTTCAACGAGACCGAGCATGAGCGAATCGCAAGATCGACCGCCTTCGCGCACGAGGTCCTCAACAAAGCCGGCGCCAAGCGCATCTTCCAGACCGGCGTGCTGAGCACCCACGTGCAGGGCAGCTGCCGGATGGGCAGCGACCCGGCGCGCTCGGTCGTCGACACCCACGGCGAGTCGCACGACATCCGCCGGCTGTTCGTCGGTGACTCTTCGGTGATCCCGCGCACGCTGTCGGTCAACCCGTCGCTGACGATCATGGCGCTCGCTAGCCGCCTCGCGGCCTACATCGACGGCGACGCACGCGGCTACCTAACGGGCACCAGCGCAGCCACCGCCGCCGCATAGAAACTGAACTATGGCGTCCCTGTTCGGGCTGTCCGAACACAGAAGCCAAAGTTCGCACCGGGAACTGGCGTACAGTCGTACCCGTTTGCATTAGCCTGCGACATCGATGCGGAGGCGGCAGGGATATGCGATGGGGATGCTGTGCGTCGGCGTCCTGCTGCTTGCAACCACCTTCGCCCAACCAGGCCTTGCCAACCGCAAGGCTCCCCTAGCCCCCACCCACATCTCCGTCATCTCGAGCCGCGCCGACTTGATCGCCGGCGGGCAGGCACTCGTCGAAGTCCAGCTCCCCCCGAGAGCAACGCACTTGGGGGATGAACGCGACCCTCAACGGCCGCAACGTCACCAGAGAGTTCACGCAACGCAGCGGCCAGGAGCTCACCGGCCTCCTCACCGGCTTGAGGCTCGGCCCTAACCTCCTCACCGTCCGCCTCCCCGACCGCACCGGCGCCCGCATAACCCTCACCAACCACCCGATCGGCGGCCCCGTTTTCGCCGGGCCACAGGTCCAGCCGTGGACCTGCCAAGCGGGAGCGCAAGACAAGCAATGCGACCAGCCTCCAACCTACGCGTACGTCTACAAGTCGACCAACGCCACCAAGTCAGGGTTTCAGCCGTACGACCCAGAGAACCCACCGTCGGACGTCGCAACAACCACCACCGACCAAAACCAGACGGTCCCGTTCATCGTCCGGGTCGAGACGGGCTACGAGGACCGCGACCAGTACAAGATCGCGACCTTGTTCCGCCCAAACCAGCCTTGGAGCTGGGCGAAACCACAAGCACAGTGGAACCACAAACTGCTGATCACGCACGGCGCGAGCTGTGACATCGACTATGCCACAGGCAGCGCGCCGGCTGTCACCACCTACAACCCAACCAACCTCCTGGGCCTCCCGGTCTCATTCCAGGCCGCCCCGCTCGGCGACAGCGCCGAATACGCCCTTTCAAAGGGTTTCGCTGTGATGTCGACGGCGCTTGACAACAACGGCCACGACTGCGACGTCGTCAACCAGGCCGAGTCGCTGGTGATCGCCAAGCAGCATCTGATCGATACCTACGGGACGGTCCGTTACACCATCGGCGCCGGGTGCTCCGGCGGGTCGCTTGCGCAGCAGTGGATCGCCAACGCACACCCGGGCATCTATCAGGGGATCCTGCCGACCTGCTCGTTCCCCGACACCTGGTCGACCGCAACGCAGGTGATGGACTACCACCTGCTGCGGGCGTACTTCGAGAACTCCTCCCACCAGAGCGTCAGCTGGTCGCCAACGCAGTGGGCGACGGTCGAGGGAAACCTGCTCCCGCTCGATGCGATCGTGAGCGACATCGGCTTCTTCGACGCGATCGTTCCGACCCATGTCTGCGGCGGCGTCAGCCCTCAGCAGCGCTACCAGCCCCAGACCAATCCAGGCGGGGTCCGCTGCTCGATCGCTGACTACGCGATCCACGTGTTCGGCCCGCGCCGCAAGAGCGACTGGACCGCCAACGAGAAGAAGCTCGGCCACGGGTTTGCCGGCGTTGCCGTCGACAACGTGGGCGTCCAGTACGGACTGAGCGCGCTCAACACGGGCCAGATCACGTCCGCGCAGTTCGTCGATCTGAACGCCAAGATCGGCGGCCTCGACATCGACATCAACCCGACGGCAGCCCGTATCGCGGCGAGCGAGCCGGCGCTCGCTAACGCCTACCGCAGCGGGATGATCAACGAGGCCAACAACCTCAACCAGACGGCGATCATCGACTGCCGCGGTCCCGATCCCGGCGCCGCGCACGATTCCTACCGCGCGTTCGCGGTCCGGGCGAGACTCGATCGTGAGCACGGCACGCACGCCAACCAGCTGATCTGGGAAGGTCCGGCGCCGATCATTGGCGACGCCAACTGCATGGTCAACAGCCTGATCGCGATGGATCGCTGGCTGAACGCGATAAGCAAAGACCAACGCAGCACGCCGCTCGCAAGCAAGATCGTCAAGGACAAGCCCGCCGATCTCAGCGACGAGTGCTGGAGCGGCACCGGTACGAAGCTCACGAACAGCCTGTGCCCCCCGGGAGTCGTCCCCGTGTACGGCACCCCGCGCACGGTCGCCGGCGACGCGATCACGACCGACGACAACAAGTGCCAGCTGAAGCCGCTGCAGCGCAGCGATTACAAGGTGACATTCACCGATGCTCAGTGGGCCGAGCTGCAACACACGTTCCCGACGGGCGTGTGCGACTTCTCCAAGCCGGGCGTCAGCCAGCAGCCGACGATCCCGTGGATGACCTACCAGACCGCCAGCGGCCACGTGATCTATGGAGGCCGCCCGCTGGGAGGACCGCCCACCTCCACGCCGTTCGGCTAGGCGCGGAGGCCGCGCTCACCCGCCCGGCTAGGCCCGGACGCCGCGCTCACCAGCCCGGCTAGCCGCCGGACACCGCGCTCCAGCCCTGATCCGCCAGCCCGGAGAGCGTCTGCAGCCCGGCCGGCCCGCTGTAGCCACCACCGCCGACGAACACGGTGACGCCCGATCCTGTGCGTTCGCAGACGGCGATGTGCTCGTCGGACGGCTGCGGCCTGTTGCCGGCGGCGACCGGATTCCAATCGACCGCGCAGGAAACCGACCCGACCTGCTTCACCTCCTGTTCCGGCGTGGCGAGGCCAAGGGACGCTGGATCGATGACCGGACCGATCGTCAAGCCGGGAGCGCCTGAACGCACCGCGATCAGGTAGACCTGGTGGGAGATGCTGCTGTCGGTGTAGACCCGGTACGCCGCGGCCGCGCCTCCGTACGCGCGGGAGTACGCGGCGATGGTCAGAGCACCGTCCTTCGCCTCGTTGGCGCTCGCCTGCTTCGCCGCGCTCGAGCCGGGCGACTTCGAGGCGAATACCGAAGAAAGGTCCCGCAGGCCACCCAGCGCAGCGGGCAGCTGGATCGGCTTCGTGCTGATCGTCGTCGTCGTCGCGCGCCCGCCGCTCGATCCGCCGCCGAACGCGATCGCCCCGATCCCGAAGCCGACCGCAATTCCGACTGCAACGGCCGCGACGGCGGCCCATACGCTTCGCCCCCGCCCGCTCATCAGCTCGCCACCGAGACCTCCACGAGCAACGGCTCGCGACGCTCCCTCAAGCCCGGGAGAACGTCATCGAGCGTCCGGGTCAGCTCGTCATGGCGCCGGACCGAGACCGCAGGGCATCCCAGGCATCGCGCGACCCCGGCGATATCGATGCCCCCAAATCCGGGCCACGGGCCCTCGCCACCGCGGGCGCGGGCGAGCTCGTCCATGATCGCGTAGCCACCGTTTGCCATCACGACCAGCAGCACGCCGACACGGTACCGGGCGGCGCTCCAGAGCGACTGGATCGCGTACATCGCCGAACCATCGCCGACGACCGCGACGACCGGCCGATCCGGCAGGCCCATCCGCAGGCCGATCGCGCCCGCCAACCCGAACCCCAACCCGCCGTTTGCGTTGCTGATGAACCCGAGCGGCGCGCGTGCCGGGATCCGCTCGAGCAGCTCGGGACGGCTCGAAGGTGTCTCCTCGACCAGGACCGCATCCGCCGGCAGCCGCGCCCCGAGCGCCGCCAAAACGTGGCCTGCAACGAGGTCCCCGTCGGCGACCGGCAGGCTCGGAGGTCTCTCCCGGGAAACCGCCCCGCCCGACCGCGCATCGACCATCTCCGCGAGCGCCGCGCACGCGCCCGCCACCGGCGCGACGACGGCGACCTCGCACCGGCTGCGGTGCGCCTCAGCGACATCCTCGGTGATCACTCCGACGCGAGTCGCCGCTCCCACGAGCGGGACCGCCTCGTCGAACAGGTACGCCCGAAAAGCGCTGGTCCCCACCGCAACGACGAGATCGAATCCAGATAGCTTCTCCCCCATTCGCGCGCGCATCCACGGCAGATGCCCCGCGAACAGCTCATGGTCCTGCGGGAATCCGGCTCGCGAGCCAAATGCCTCCTGCCACACCGGGCAGCGCAGTCGCTCGGCCAGGGCAACGACTGCGTCCCACCCCGCTCGGCTGTCCGCGCCGGCACCGACGACGAGCGCCACAGACGAGGCCGCGTCGATCATCGACGCCAATGACCGCAAGCCGTCGCCGTCGACGGCTCCTGCGCGCACCACCGACGAGGGGCTCCCCGCGGCGAGCGCGTCTGCGTCCTCTTCCCAGTCCCCCATCGGTACCACTACGAGTGCAGGCCCCCGCCCAGCACAGGCCTCGTGGTAGGCCCGAGCAATCGCTCCCGGCACATCCTGCGCACGGACCGGCAAGGACGTCCACACGGGGTACTCGCCGGCCACGCGCTCGAGCGCGCGCCCGGTCAGAAACGGCTCGGACGCGATCTGGCGCCGGTCCTGCTGACCCACGACCACGACCAGGGGTGCCCGGCAATCCCGGGCGTTCGCCAGCGCGTTGACCGCGTTGCCCAGACCCGGCGCCGTGTGCAGGTTCACGAATGCCGGACGGCCGGACGCGATCGCGTAGCCGGACGCGATCCCGACCACCGAGCCCTCGTGCAAACCGAGCACGAACTGAAAGTCGTCGGGCAGATCGGTGAGAAACGAGACCTCCGTGGAGCCGGGATTGCCAAAGATCGTCGTCAGCCGGAGGGCCCGCATCACCTCGAGCGCGGCGTCGCGGACGTTCATGAGCGCCTCGCGCCGGCCAGATCGGCGCCGAGCCGCTCGGCGGTCTCGAGCAGCGGCGGCAGAAGTGTGCGGCGGATCGCCTCGAGCGTGCGCCGGCCCGCCTGCGTCGACAGGTTCAAAGCAGCCACCACCTCGCCGCCAGGGTCAACGATCGGGGCCGCCACGGATCGCAGCCCGTGCTCGAGCTCCTGGTCGACGACCGCCCACCCCTGACGTCGCACGCGCACGAGCTCCGACCGCAGGCTGGCCACATCGGTGATCGTATCCTCGGTCAGCGGCCGCAGGTTCACGCGCGCCAGGTACTCGTCGAGCTCGCGGTCGGAAAGCCCCGCCAGCAGCACCCGCCCCATCGAGGTCGCGTGCGCGGGAAAGCGCGTCCCGACCGCGATCGCGACGCTCATGATGCGCTGGGTTGGTTCACGCGCGACGTACACGATCTCATCCCCGTCGAGCACCGACACCGAGGAGGACTCGTGCACCCGCTCGACCAGCTCGCGGAGGTGTGGTTGGGCAATCTCCGGCAGCGTCAGGCTCGACAGGTACGAGTAGCCGAGCTCGAGGACGCGCGGTGTGAGCGAGAACCGCCGGTCGGTGGAGCGCGCATATCCGAGGTCCTCGAGCGTCAACAGGAAGCGCCGGGCGGCGGCTCGCGTCAGTCCCGTGTCCCGTGCGACCTCCGCGAGCGTCAGCCCCGGCCCGGGCACGCCAAGCGCGCGGATCACGGCCAGCCCCCGTTCGAGCGACTGGACGAAGTGGCGCGCCCGGCTCGTCTCCTCAGACCGAGAAGAAGACAGTCTCGCCCGGTCCTTGTAGACGGATATCGAAGCGGTAGCCACCCTCGACGGCAGCCGCCACCAGCGTCCCGCGCCGCTCCTCGGGAACACTCAGCAAGACCGCATCGGATGAATTTGCGTTGACCTCGTCGGCGAAGTAGATACGCGTGACGCAGCGGTTCAGCATCCCGCGCGCGAACACCGAGACGTCGATGTGCGGCGCCTGCATGGTGTTCCCAAGGCCATGTACCCGGCCTGGTTTGACCGTGACGATCTCGAAGCTCCCGTCGCCATCCTCCTGCCCGCAGCGGGCAAAGCCGCGGAAGCCTGCGAGCGCAGACGGCTCGCCGTAGGAATGCAGGTCCGCGAAGCGGCCATCCGAATCGGCCTGCCATGTCTCGATCAGCGCGTCCGGCACCGGGATGCCGGCGCCGTCGTACACCACACCACTGATGCGAATCGCCCCAGGCGTATCCGCGGACACAGCAAGAGGCCCACCCCGCCACGGCAGCCCGATCGCGAAGTAGGGCCCGACCGTCTGCGAGGGCGTGGTCTTGAAGATCAATGCGCCTCCTCGAACGGCGTCGCCCCCGGCCCCCGCAGGTAGATGTCGAACTCGTACGCCAGCGCCCAGTTCGGAACGGTGTCGTGGATCGAGAAGCTCGAAATCATCCGCTCCCGGGCATCAGAATCGCGCATCGAGTTGAAGATCGGGTCGAACGGGAACAGCGGATCCCCGGGAAAGTACATCTGCGTCACCAAGCGCTGCGTGAACGCACGACCCAGCAGCGAGAAGTGGATATGGGCTGGGCGCCACGCGTTGTGGTGGTTGCCCCACGGATACGGCCCGGGCTTGATCGTCGTGAACTCGTAGCGGCCATGCTCGTCGGTCATGCACCGCCCAGCGCCGGTGAAGTTCGGGTCGAGCTCCGCCGGCCAGCGGTCCCATTTGTGCCGGTAGCGCCCCGCCGCGTTCGCCTGCCAGATCTCGACGAGCGTGCCGCGCAGCGGCTTGCCCTCGGTGTCAAACACGCGACCGCTGACAAGGATTCGCTCGCCGATTGGCTCGCCGTCGTGCTGGCGCGTCAGGTCGTTGTCGCCCTCACGAAAAAGCTCGGACCCCAGCTGCGGGCCGGTGATCTCGGTGATCGTCTGCGGCAGGTACAGCAGCGGGCACTTCGGATGACGCAGCGCCGTCGATTTGTACGGCGGGAAGTCCAGCGGCGGGTGGGCGCCGTCGTCCTCGCGCATGTAGCTGGTGGGCGTCTCGCTCACCGGGTCGTAGATCTGCCGCTGCTCGCTCGCCGTCATCACGCTCCCTCCACCACTACCGCCAGTCCCTGCCCGACGCCGATGCAGATCGCGGCGACGCCGTAACCACCGCCTCGCCGACGCAGCTCGTGCGCGAGACCGCCGAGGATCCGCACGCCCGATGCTCCGAGCGGGTGGCCAAGCGCGATCGCGCCGCCGTTCGGGTTGACCTTCTCAGGGTCGAGCCCCTTCCACTCGCCGATGTCGGCGAGGCACTGGGATGCGAACGCCTCGTTCAGCTCCACCACCGCGACATCCTCCCAGCCGATCCCGGCTCGTTGCAAGGCGACGTTGGCTGCCTGGACGGGGGCGATCCCGAACACGTCCGGATCGACGGCCGCAGCTCCCCGGGCGACGACCCGCGCGATCGGCTCCCTGCCGGCCGCCGCGGCGCCGGCTTCGTCCGCCAGCAGCAGCGCGCCAGCACCGTCGTTCAGAGGCGAGGAGTTACCGGCGGTGACGGTGCCGCCTTGCACGAACGCGGGTTTCAGCTTCGCCAGCTTCTCAAGCGAGGTGTCGGCGCGCATCGTCTCGTCGCGCTCGAGCTCGGTCCCCGGCACCGGCACCACCCACTCCCGGTAGAAGCCGCCGTCCCAGGCCGCCACCGCCCGCTGATGGCTGCGCAGCGCGAACTGGTCCTGCGCCTCGCGTGAGATCCCGTAGATCCCGGCCAGCTTCTCCGCGCTCGCGCCCAGCGAGATCGTCCACTGCTCGGGCATCTCGGGATTGACCATTCGCCATCCCAGCGTGCTCGAATGAAGCTGCTCGTGCCCCTGCGGAAACGCGCGAGAGGGCTTGAGCAGGATCCATGGGGCGCGGCTCATCGACTCGACGCCCCCCACGAGAACAACCGACGCGTCGCCGGTCTCGATCATCCGGCTGGCCTGCATCGAGGCGTCGAGGCTCGAGCCGCATAGCCGGTTGATCGTCGAGCCCGGCAGACTGGTCGGCAGGCCTGCCAGCAGTGCCGCCATCCGCGCGACATTCCGGTTGTCCTCGCCGGCTTGGTTGGCGTCACCGAACAGGATGTCGTCGATCCGCTCGGGCTCGAGCGACGGGCTGCGGCTCAGCAGCGAGCGCACCGCCTGCGCGGCAAGATCATCGGGACGCACCCCGGACAGGCCCCCGCCATACCGGCCGAACGGAGTCCGCACGGCATCCAGGATGTAAGCGCTGCTCACTTGCTGATCTTCTCGGCGTGCAGATGCGCGAGCATCTCGCGGCTCTTGCACTGAAGTGCCCGCAGGTAGTCGAGGTGGGCCTGCCAGACGGGATCGTCCTCGAGCTCGACCGCCAGCTCGGCCGTGTCCTGATGTGCGTCGAGCAACTCGTAAATCAGCACCGTCGCGTCGGCCAGACGGACGGGCTCTGATGCCGGGACCCTCATCGCGACACCAACTCTCGCAGCGCCTCCAGCTCTTGCGCCGTGGGCGGCTCGGTCACCCGCAGCTCCCCGGCTACCTCCAGGTCCCAACCTGTCTCGCCCAGTACATGTTCCACGTCAACCCCCTCGTGAACCTGCGTCAATACCAACTCCCAGCTCTCCGGATTGGGTTCGAGCACACCGAGATCCGTGATCACAGCGACAGGGCCTGCGCCGGTGAAGCCGAGCCGCTCACGAGCTCCAAGCCCGGCACCGTGCCCCACCGTCGTGCAGAAGTCAAGGCGCTCCACGAACGTTCGACGGCTGTGCGGCGCGATCACGATCACCTTCCCGCAGCTTGCGGCGATTTCCGGAGCGCCACCGGCGCCCGGAAGACGCGTCCGCGGATGCTCGTACTCGCCGATCACGGTCGAGTTGAGGTTCGCGTAGCGATCGATCTGCGCCGCTCCAAGGAACGCAACCGCGATCCGGCCCGCCCCGATCCAGTAGTTGAACATCTCCGGGACCGACACGATGAAGTCGGCCGTCTGCGCGAGCTCACCGTCCCCGATCGACAGCGGCACATGGACCGGCTTGGCGCCGATCGTCCCCGACTCGTACATCAGCACGAGGTCCGGGTTGTGCACCATCCGCGCCAGGAGCGCCGCCGTGCTCGGTCGGCCCACGCCAATGAACACGTTCGGAGCTTCCTTGAGCGAACGTGCCGCAACCACCGTCTGAACCTCGGCCGCGCTGGCCCTGGTCTCGCTCGCGGTGCTCATCGCTGCGCGACCTCCGCCAACACGTTGTCTTCCATCCACTCGGTGAACGCTTCCCGATCCCGGCTCAGCTGATCCCAAAACCGGTAGAAGTCGTTATCTCTTTCGGTTATGTCGAGGCTGTAGGAGGGACGCGAGCCCCCGGGCGCGAGCGCCACCGCATCGATCACCCAGGTCGGGATCACGATCCCGCCGGGCCGGGGCTCCAGCCGCTCGACGATCCGCTCGACGGTGACCAGCGAGCGATTGGCCGCGAGCACCGCCTCCTTCTGGACTCCCGGGATCCCCCACAGCTGGACGTTGCCCTCTCCGTCTGCCTCCTGGGCGTGAATGATCGTGACGTCGGGCTCGAGCGCGGGCACGGCGACGAGCTGCTCGCCCGTGAACGGGCACCGGATCTCCGCCACGCGCGTGCGCGAGATCAGATCGGTGCCGACGTAACCGCGGAGCACCGCGAAGGGAAGCCGCGACGCTCCTGCCATGTACCGGTTGGCCATCCCCGCGTGGCTGTGCTCCTCCAGCTCGATCGGCCGCGGCCAGCCGTTCTCGATTGCATCGCGGAAGCGGTGCAGCGACCCGACGCCCGGGTTGCCGCCGTAGGAGAAGACGAGCTTGCGAGCCGCGCCCATGCCGATCATCTGATCGTGGAGCAGATCCGGCGTCATCCGGATCAGCTCGAGCTCGCGGCGATGCTGGCGCAGGATCTCGTGCCCTGCAGCAAACGGGATCAGATGCGTGAACCCCTCGAGCGCGACGCTGTCACCATCCTGCACCAGCTCGGCGATTCCGTCCTGGAGTGAGACGATTTCAGCCATTCCGTGCGCGATGCGAACTTCCGATCGAGATGCGCACAGATTACAGTACTCCCCGTCTATGACGAACCCTGCCGATCTTGGCGTCCTGGAGGCCGCAACGCTCCTGCACGGCCACATGCTGTCGGCGGCCGAGTTGACCGATACATGTCTCGAGCGGATCGAGCGTCTTGGCGGCGGGCCGCCGACGTTCGACGGGGCCCCGGACGCGATCAACGCCTGGGCGCGAGTGTATCCGGAGCTCGCACGAGAGCAGGCCAGGACAGCTGACGAACGTCTTGCGCGCGAGGGCGAGGCGGCGCCGACCCTCTGCGGAATCCCGCTCGCGCTGAAAGATCTGTTTGCGGTCGCCGGACTGCCGCTGACTGCCTCGAGCCGGGTGCTCGAGGATCACCTGGCGCGGGAGGACTCCGCGGTGTGGGCGGCGCTGCGCGAGCAGGGGATGGTGCTTCTCGGCCACACCCATACGCACGAGTTCGCCGCCGGCGGCACGACCGATCAGGTCGGGAACCCGTGGGCGCTTGACCGCGTCGTGGGCGGCTCGAGCGGCGGCAACGCGGCGGCGCTCGCCGCGCGGATGGCGCCCGCGGCGATCGGCACCGACACCTGCGGCTCGCTGCGAATCCCCTCCGCATGTTGCGGCACGAGCGCGATCAAGCCGACGCACGGCCGGCTCCCGCTCCAGGGGATAGTCCCGCTCAGCCCGTCGCTCGACCACCCGGGGCCGATGGCGAGAACGGTCGCCGACGCCGCTGCCGTCCTGGCGGCGTTGGCACCGGACGGCGGCCTGCCGATGACTGCGCGGCCGGGCCCTGAGCCGCTCGCAGGATTGACGGTCGGGCTCACCGATCGAACCGACTCGGTCGAACTCGAGGCACCGGTTGCCGCCTCGTTCGAGGACGCGATTCGCGCCTGCGAGCGCCTCGGCGCGACCGTCGTCCGTCGGCCGGCCCCGTGGACGTTCGACTGGAACGACCTGAGCATCGTGCTGCTGACCGAGGCGTGGTCGTATCACGCCCAGCATGTCGAGCGGCGCGATCGCTACCGGCCGGCGATCGGCGAGTTCATCGATGCGGCGAGCAGCTTCACCGACCCCGAGGCGCTCGCGGCCGCGCAGCGCCGGCGCGCGGAGGGGACCGCCAAGTGGGAGCGGTGGTTCTCCGAGTACGCGATCGATCTCGTGCTCGAGCCGACCCTGCCGATCGTCCCCTACGAGCGCGGGCCCGGTTACGATCCGGGACACGCCGGCGGACCCGGCGACCCGATGATCGCGCTGACCGCTCTGTGGGACATGACCGGGATGCCCGTGGCCTGCATGCCCGTCACCTGGGAGACGAGCCTGTCGCTGATCGCGCCGCGAGGGCGCGAGCGAGATCTCCTCCAACCTGCGATCGATCTCCAGGAGCACGGGCTCGGCGTCCCGGTCTGGGTCCCGTAGGATCTCGGCATGGCCCAGTCGATCGTCGTACTCGGCGCGCGGAACCTCGGCGGCGCGATCGCGGAGCACTTCGTCGCGCTCGGGTGGAACGCCGCTGCGGTCGCACAGAGCGAGGACACCCTCGCGGCGGCGCGTGAACGCGGCGCGCTCGCGCTCCAGGCAGATGCCTCCGACCCCGAGGCGCTCGCCCGAGCCCTGGCTACGGCGCGGCAGGAGCTCGGGTCGCTCGACGCGATCGTCAACGCGGTCAGCGCCGCGCGTCCGCCCGGTGGCGGTCCGTTCGGCGGCGGCGAGCTGGCCCAGGCCGATCTGGCCGCATTCCGCGGCTGGACGGTCGCGGTCGCTGAGCAAGCCTTCGTGTTCCTGTCGGCCGGCGCCGCGGCCCTGCGCGAGTCGCGCGGCGGCACCCTCGTACAGGTGACCGGCGGCTCGTCGCGGCGAGCGATGCCCGGCAAGGGCCTGTGGGCCGCCGGCGCGTTCGCGACCAGGGCGCTCGTGCAGGCCGCCGCGCTCGAGCTGCGAGAGCAGGGGATCCACGCGGCGCTGCTCGCGGTGGACGCGACGATCGAGTCGCCGAAGACCGCCGCGTTCACGCGCGACGCCCCCAAGAACGCCCTGGCCGACATGCCCGGTGTCGCCGCGGCGGTCGCATTCCTGGTCCAGCAGGGACCACGCGCGATGACGCACGAGCTCGTGGTCACGCCGGCCGGCGATCGCTGGATCCCTTAGGTCAACACCAGAGCGCCGGGTTCTTCCAGCCGGTTTGGGCCGCTTCGCGGCGTCCATGGGGCCGCGCGGGCCCGTCCAGACCGCCCTGGAGGTTCGGGTGGCGGAGCGCTACGTCCATTTCGTAGCAAAGGTTCATGCCCGCCTGCGGGCGCCCCGGGGGATGAAAATGGCCCCGGCGCACCGTAAACCGGGGCAACCTTGTTTACGGGGTGCCACGGCTATTTTCTAACCAAGCACCCGCTCCCGGCGGCGACGGTGAACGTTATGGACGTCCCAGCGTCTGCGTCCATTTCGTAGATCGTTGCCCGGCGGCGGAGTCGAATTGTCACGTTATGGACGTTCGCCTCTCCCAAACTCGTGCTTCAGCGGGACGGAGGCTGTCTGTATGAGGTCCCGCGTGGGCGGGACCCCAATCCCGCCGGCCACGGATGGCCGGCGGACTGTCCACGGACGGAGCCAACACTGCGAGCGCTATCGAGGACAACCACGGAACCGCCACCGCGGTCCGGACGGGCTGGGTGGGTGGGATCCCATTCCATGGACGCTGCTGCGACAGCAGCAGCCCCGACCGTTCAGCTCGCCGACGCGAAACCGGACTCGAGTCGCGTGAGCGTCGCCTCCCACGACAGCTGCCCCGCGACCCAGCGCGGACCCGCGGCCCACAGCTGGTCGAGGTATGGCCCGAGATGGCGCGCCGCCACCTTCGCCTCGGGCGACCAAGTGGGACGCTCGCTGACGCGTGACTCGCGCGCGCCGTCGTTCTCGATGCGCGCGCTGAAGAACAGGCGCTGACCGCTGCGTCCGCCGATCAGGACGCCGTGCACGGTGCGGTCGAACGGAGCGGGCTCGACCGGCGCTCCCGCATGCGCCGCGATCGACGCGGCCGCTGCGTCCGCGTGCTGCGCCGCCATCCCGCCCCACTTCACCGGGAAGTCGGCGGCATCGCCGACCGCGTACACGTGCTCGGCCTCGCGGACCCGGCAGTGATCGTCGATCGGCAGGTAGCCGTCGTCGTCGCATGGCAATCCTTCGAGCCCGGGCCCGAGCAGCCTCGGCGCGGCGACTATGCGCTCGCAACCGAGCTCGCGCTCCTCGGGGAATGCGACCAGCTTGCCCCCACGTGAATCGACGTGTGCACCGGAGATCAACTCGATCTCCGATTCCGACAGCAGCCCGCCGACCGCCGCGCTGACCTCGCCGCCGAACACGGCAAGCGGCTCGCGCTCGGCGGTCACGATCGAGACGCCGAGCGCGACGTCGTGCCCGCGCGCGCGCTCCTTGGCGAGCAGCGCGAGCTCATAGACGGGAAGCGGCCACGAGGGGTGCGGCGCCACGAACCCGAGGCTGTGGATCGCGCCGCGGTCGATCTCCTCGATCATCTGGTGCAGCCGTTCGTCCATCCGGGCAGGGTTCATCGCGATCGTCCCAGCCAAAGGCTCGGCGGCCCGAGCTCCGACCGCCACGACGAGCGCGTCGTAGGGCAGCTCTCGCTCCGAGCGCGTCCGGACCACCTGCCGCTCGGACTCTACGGCCACCAGCGCTTCCTGCTCGAACGTCGCATCCAGCTCTGTGGCGACGTCCTTGAGCGCCAGGCGGCGTGGCGGCTTGCCGGCGAACGGCTCGAGCACCGCCATCGGGCGGTAGACGAAGTCGGTCTCGGGGCTAAGCAGAGTCAGGTTGACGCGCTCTGTCGCCATCGCGCGCAGCGCGAACGCGACCTCTAGCGCGCCGACGCCGCCGCCCCCGATCAACACCTCGAGCGGGCGCGGCCTGCCCGGATCTGCAGATCCCTGATCCGCCATCGGCGGGACCGTATCGCGCGACCATCCGGTCCGCCACCGTAGCTGACCACAGCCGCTCCGAAGTTACTACTGATCCTCAGCGCACGACGAGCGTGAGGTGCATCCCGCGCTTGAAGTTTGCGCCCTGTTACGCGGTCCGCGCGAGCGCGCGAGCGCGCTTCTGCCGGGCATTCTTGTCGAGTTCAGCCTTGCGCAGGCGGACCGCGTTCGGGGTCACCTCGACACATTCGTCCTCGCGCAGGAACTCGAGCGCCTGGTCGAGCGACAGCTGGCGCTTCGGGACCAGGCGGACCAGCTCATCGGCCGTCGAGGATCGCATGTTCGTCAGGTGCTTCTCCTTCGTCGCGTTGACGTCCAGGTCCTCGGGGCGCGAGCTCTCGCCGACGATCATGCCTTCGTACACCTCGTCGCCGGGCCCGACGAACAGAGTGCCGCGTTCCTGGAGGTTGAACAGCGCGAACGCCGCAACAGTTCCCCGGCGATCGGCGACCAGCGAGCCGCTCGGTCGCGTGCGCAGATCGCCGTGCCACGGCTCCCAGCGGTCGAACACATGGTGGACCAGACCCGTCCCGCGTGTCTCGGTCAGGAACTCGGTGCGGAACCCGATCAGCCCGCGCGCCGGGACGAGATATTCCATGCGCACCCAACCGGTGCCGTGGTTGACCATCTGCTCGAGCCTGGCCTTGCGCATCGCCAGCAGCTGGGTGATCACCCCGACGTACTCGTCGGGCGCGTCGACGCTCATCCGCTCGACCGGCTCGTGCGCGGTTCCGTCGATCTCGCGCGTCACGACCTGCGGCTTGCCGACCGTCAACTCAAAGCCCTCGCGGCGCATGAGCTCGACCAGCACCGCCAGCGCCAGCTCGCCACGCCCTTGAACCTCCCATACGTCGGGTCGCTCGGTCTCGTGTATTCGCAGCGACACGTTGCCGACTAGCTCCCGGTCCAGCCGCGCTTTGAGCTGGCTGGCGGTCAGCTTGTCGCCATCCTGGCCGGCCAGCGGCGAGGTATTGACCCCGATCGTGACCGACAACGATGGCTCATCGACGGTGATCACGGGCAGCGGACGCGGATCCTCGGCGTCCGCGATCGTCTCGCCGATCGTGATCTCCGGGATTCCGGCAACCGAGATGATCTCGCCCGGGCCTGCCTCCTCGGCCTCGACGCGGTCGAGTGCCTCGGTGACGTACAGCTCGCCTACCTTTTGTTGTTGCACGGTGCCATCGGCGCGGCACCAGGCGATCGTCTCCCCGCGGCGGATGACGCCGTGCTTGATCCGGCAGATCGCGAGCCGCCCGACATATGGGGAGGCGTCGAGGTTCGTGACATGCGCTTGGAGCGGGTGGCCGGGGTCGTACTCGGGGGCGGGGATGTGCTCGATCAGGAGATCGAGGAGGGGCTTGAGATTGATGCCGTCTTGTCCGGGATCCATCGACGCCCAGCCGGCCTTGGCGTTCGTGTAGACGATCGGGAAGTCGATCTGCGATTCATCGGCATCGAGGTCGAGGAACAGCTCGTAGACCTCGTCGACCACCTCGTCGATGCGGGCGTCCGGCCGGTCGACCTTGTTGACGACGAGGATCACCGGGAGGCGTTGCTCGAGGGCCTTGCGCAGTACGAACCGCGTCTGGGGCAGCGGGCCCTCGCTGGCGTCGACGAGCAGCAGCACGCCATCGACCATTGTCAGCCCGCGTTCGACCTCGCCGCCGAAATCCGCGTGACCGGGTGTGTCGACGATGTTGAGCTTGACGCCGGAGTAGTGGACCGACGTGTTCTTCGCCAGGATCGTGATGCCCTTCTCGCGCTCGAGGTCCATGCTGTCCAGGACGCGGTCGGCGACAGACTGGTTCTCGCGGAACGCCCCGGACTGCCAGAGCAGCGCGTCGACCAGCGTCGTCTTGCCGTGATCGACGTGGGCGACGATCGCGAGGTTCCGGATATCGGCGCGGGTTGCGATGCCTTTCACGATAGACGGCGGATGAATCGCAATTCACCGTCGAGGGGCGGCGGCGAATTGCCGGTCATGCCGCCACCCGGTCTCCACGCGTCCTCGATATCCGAGACAATGCCAGGCGCAGTCGGAGGAGAACGCGAAAAGGAGGGCGATGATGAGGTTGATCGGCGCGGGATTGCCGCGTACGGGCACCCTTTCGCAGAAGGTGGCGTTGGAGATGCTGGGGCTCGCGCCCTGCTACCACATGGTCAGCGTGCTGGCCGACCTCGAGCAGGCTCCCCTGTGGGACCGCGCGGTCAAGGGCGAGAACGTCTGGGACGAGATCTTCGGGGGCTACGAGTCGACAGTGGACTGGCCGGGAGGCCTCTTCTACAGGGAGCTGATGGAGCACTACCCCGAGGCGAAGGTCCTGCTCAGCACGCGCGACCCGTTGCGCTGGGCGGAGAGCATGCGCGACACGGTCTGGGCCGTCCGCCACGGCGATTCCCTGATGCGCCTGCTCTCGGACGCGCAGGCCAAGATCAACCCGGGATGGCAGGGGTTCGTCACGATGATCGACAACCTCGTGTGGGATGCGACCTTCCACGAAACGCCGAACCAGCCGGTCGACATGATCGGCACGATGCTGCGCCACCACGAGGAGGTGAAGTCGACGGTCCCGCCGGAGCGCCTGCTCGTCTGGGAGGTGGCGGACGGATGGGAGCCGCTCTGCGAGTTCCTCGAGCTTCCGGTGCCCGACACGCCGTTCCCGTATCTGAACGACAGCAAGGAGTTCGTGGACCGCATCATCGACGGGTCGCTGATCGCGTTGCAGGAGTGGCGCCGGGCGCAGGACGACGCGCCGGTTCCCGCCTCGATCTGAGTGAGGGTGTTGCGCTGTTGGGGGCGGCCCGCGCCGTCCCCAACAGCTCTTGCCTTGGCCCGGGGCGCCAGCGGGCTGGTTGGTCGTGGCGCGTGGCGGGCGCCGGCAGCGCGGTTGCCCGCCGGCCCCAACACCCCGCGCGGGCCTCGCCTCTCGAGCCGCCCCAAACGAACCGCCCCCGCGTGACAAACCTCAAGAACCGTGCCGGCGCAGGGAATCGGCACACGAAACTCGGGTCAGGCATGACTTTCGTGAGCTCTTCTTCCCGGGCCCGGCGATTTTTGAGGTTTGTCAGGTGCTCGCGGCGCCCGCCGGCCACCGGCCACGCGGACTCGGGGGCCTTCTACCGCCCGTTACTCGTACGGCACGTAGCGGTGATGCAGCATCAGGTCGTTGCCGTCCGGATCGTTGAAGAACGCCATCTTGCACACGCCGGTGTCGAACGTCTCACCGATAAAGCTCACGCCCTTTGCCTCGAGCTCGGCGCGGCTGGCATCGATGTCCTCGACGTGCAGGGCGAGGTGACCGTTCTTCTGAGGGGCGAACTCTGCACCCAGACGCTCCGGCTCCCAGATGCCCAGACAGGTCTGGCCGACCCAGAATTCGCTCTGGCTGTGCTCATCGCGCCGCAGTCCAAGCGTCTCACCGTAGAACTGCCGTGAGCGCTCTGCGTCGCGCGACGGGACCGCCACGAAGTCAAGCTTGCTGATCATCGATTGACCTCCGGTTCGTGGTTTGGTTTGGCACGGGGCGGATAATGACGGGCGTGCTTGCTCGGGAGTTGATGCCTTAGTAGCGCGCATCGTCGTCGAGCTGTCATCGGCGCCGGCTGAGTGGCCGGGGCGCTTCGTACACTCGAGCCGATGGCCGATCAATTCGTAACGCGATCCGCCGGCCGTGCAGCCGAGAAGGTTCCAGTCCTGCGCCACGTCCCGATCGTCAAGCTGATCGCCGCGGCCGAGCTCACGTTGCTGGCTCGCGAGCACGTTCTGCGGCTCGAAAGAGACGAGCGCCGTCGCCTTGTTCAACTGGCGCGTACCGCCCGTGGCCGAGCCCGCAATCTGACGCTCGCCGAGCGTGCCGAGCTGGCGCTGCTGATCGCGAAGATGGAGCCGCGCCTGTTCCTCGGTCACACCGTCGCCAAGCTCTCGCCCGTGCGCCTACCGCGGCGGGTCGTGTACGGCAAGCGCCGCCGGGGCCCGGGTCGCCGGAGGTCTTAGAACGTGCTCGGTACTTAAGTATTTACTCCTGCTATGCTTAGCTCCGTAAGCAAACCAACAGGAGTAAAGATGGATACAAGTACAGACAGCATCACTTACAAGCAAGTCACAGTGGATGTGCCTGAGGACCGGGTCGCGGAGTTCCACGCGTTTTTCGCGAGGTTCCTTGCCGGCCGGCCGGGCAGAGGACGACGTGGACGGCACGCGCGACGTGGCATTCACGGTCACCGCTGTGGCGAGCTCCGGGCGAGCGCTGAGCAAGCCCAGTCAACGACCCCGCCGGCGGGCACGATCGAGGCCTGATGGCGGACAAGGAGATCACAGTCGCGGTGCCTGAGGAGCGCGTGCCCGAGTTTTACTTGTGGTTCGCGGCGTTCCTCGCGGCCGAGCCTGGGACTCCCCCGCCGCTGGCGGGAAGCGGGCGCCGCGGGCCGCGAGGCCCCCGCGCCCACGGCGAGGCGAGAGCCTGGTCGGCAGACGATGCCGACCAGGCCGCCTGGCTCTATGGGCGACTTGCCGGTCCCGCCCGCGAGCTGTTCGATCTTCTAATCGATGCGCCGGCGGAGCGCTTCGGCGGCGAGCAGATCGCAAAGCGACTCGGTCTCGCGAAAGGTGCCCACGGTGTCGCGGGGATCCTCGCGTGGCCGGGCCGGTACTGCCGGCATCTTGGTCGCGTGCTCCCGATCGCGACCGACGGTCGGATGGACGGCGGCACCGATTACTACATGGAGCCGGATGTCGCATCGCTGTTTGCGGCGGCGCGAGACAAGGCCGCCAACTCGCCGCGGGCGATTCGCCGGCGCCACGGCCGGACGCTGCGCCGCCAGGGTTAGACTGCCCAAACCGGATCGCACCACAGGAGGAGACCATGCCCAGCTTGCTCGACCTCACGGTCCAGGGCGACCCCGCGACGATCACCGACGAGTCGAAGTTGCCCCAGGTAAGGCTGATGACGCCGCAGGAGCTGTATCGCCTGTGGGAGCGGCAGAACTGGGTCTCCCATCAGATCGATCTCACTCGGGACCGGCGTGATTGGGAGACGATGCCGGACGAGTTGCGCGAGGAGATGCTCTGGGGGCTGTCGGCGTTCTTCGTCGGCGAGGAGCGGGTGACCAACCAGTTTTCCGGGCTGGTGCTCGCCGCCGAGGACAAGAACGAGGAGGCCTTCCTGCTCACGCAGCAGGTCGATGAGGCGCGTCACGCGCAGCACTTCAACCGCCTCTACGAGGAGGTCTTCGACTACGACGGCAGCTTCGAGGATCGGCTGGACCGTGCGCGGGAGGATCTAACGCCCGACTACTTCAAGCTGTTCGACGGCTATCTCGTGGACGCGAACGAGGCACTGCTGGCGGATCCGTCGAGCATCGAGGCAAAGGTCGAGTTCGTGACCGTGTATCACATGGTGATCGAGGGGACGCTCGCCCTGACCGGCCAGTACTTCCAGACCGACAACATGGAGCGGCGGGGAATCCTCCCGGGTCACCTGAAGGCCTTCAACCTGATCTCTAAGGACGAGCATCGCCACGTCGCGTACGGCACCTGGTTCCTGCAACAGAAGGCGCGCGATCCCGAGCTGGCGAAGCGGATTCAGGACAAGCTCGCCGAGACGCTGCCCTCAGCTGCGGGCGTGCTGGTGCCGCGCGGATATCAGTTGGGCGATGACTACGAGTACCTGGGGTACTCCAGCCAGGAGATGAACGAGTTGGCGTTCACCGCGCTCTCGCGCCGGTTGAAGGTGATCGGGGTGGGGCTGCCCGCGGTGACGGGGTAGGTCGCGCAGGCACGTCGCGGAGGCGGGCAGGCAGGTCGCGGAGGCGGCGCGGACCGCTCTACTCCCCCACTAGAACCACTGACCCCGCCACACCTGCTGGGCCTCGTCCTGCTTGACCTTCTGGATGTAGGCCTCGGCGCCGGCGTCGTGCCAGCGGCCGCTGGCCCAGTAGCCGACGCTGCCCCAGAGGTCGTGTGCGCGGTAGGGCCGGCCGTTGCCGGATACCGTGTTCAGCCAGGTCTCCAGGCCGTCGTAGTACGTGCGGATGAGCGCGCCGTAGTAGTCGGCGGCGAAGGCGGTCGAGTTGCGCGCGAGATCGCCGCAGCAGTGGTAGCGGACATCGAGCTGGTAGAGCCCAAACGCGTACCCGTCATCGCCCACGAATGAGCCGTGCCACCAGGTCTCGACGGCGGCCACGGCGCGCATCAGGTTGACGGGCAGGCTCCACTTGTGCGCCGCCCATTGAATGATCTCGTCGGTCGTGCCCTTGTAATGACCGGTGACATACCGCGCGTAGGGCATCGAGTCATGGTTGCGGAAGTACCGCAGCTGCGAGGCCGTCGGCACGGTGTGGTTGGCCTGGTAGTTGTCCGGCCGCGGCTCCCACGAGGAGTGGATGACCATCGATGCCGCGGCGGCATCGGTGAGCGCGGGTCCGTTGTGCGGTTTGCGCGCCGAGGCAGCCGCAGGCAGGCTCAGCGCGAGCAACGAGACGACGGCCGCCGCGACCAAGCGCGGCGCGCGGACGAGCGCCCGCGACCGAGTTCGCCCTGCATGCATCTGCCCCATGAGATCAGTCTAGGTCCGGCTCGCGGAATTTCCACACAGCCTTCTTGGATTCTTCAGAACCGGAAGCTATTCCGGGGGCAGCGCCTCGGTGAAATCGTCGTCGGCGACCTGGACGTAGAACTTGCGCGTCATCTCCGGCTCGATCACCTCGTCGATCTTCTCGTGGCGGCGCTGCTCCTGGGGCCCGATCCGCTGCAGCTGGGCCTCGGCCTCCGATTCCTCCATCTCCGAGAACCCGATCGTGATGACCTCGCGTTCGTCCTGCACGTTCAGCGCGCTGACTACTCGCGTCGGAAAGTCGAAGCCTTGCTCGGGCAGCCAGGCCTTGTGGAAGTCCTCGTAGGTCTTGCCCTCGCGCAGCCGTCGGACCAGAACGGCGATCACGATCATCGGACGCTCCTTATTGGCGTTGGTACTCCTTGCACAGCTCGTAGTTGGTCGGGATCGAGATTGTCTTGATCTTTCGAGGCTGGTTGTCCGCCGTGGTGGTCAGCGTCGCATCCTTGTAGACACGGTAATGGCCGCCCCGGCCGGCCGGATCGGTGCAGTTGATGATCCTGTGAAACACAACCGTTGCACGACGCTGCCGCGGCGGTGCGCACGAGGCGCACTTGCTCAGGTACGTCCCGCTCGCGGTCGCGCGACTCGATCCCCAGTTGGACCACTTGAGCGCCTCGATGTATGGGCCGGCGTCTGCGGTGAGGAAGATCTTCGATGGGTGAGGTCCGATCGCCACGCCGTTGTAGTCGATGTAGACAAGCTTGCGCTGCACCACCGCAGAGCTGGCGGATGCGCTCACCACAAGTAGTACTGCAAGTGCTGCGAGCGCAGGAATGACGCGCAGCAGTCGACGCGATACAGCCATGATTGCCCCTCCATTGAGTCCGTTCTCAGATGCCCGAAGTGTAGAGTGACAGCGCGTTCTCGCGCAGGATCATGCGCGCAGCCGACAAGGCAGCGTCAGCGGAGAGCAGCGTCGGCAGGATCTCGGCGAGCGCATCACGCCACCAGATCGAGGCGAGCAGGTACAGCTCCGGAGTCCGAGCCGCGTCAGACGCATAGAGCAGCTTCGAGACCGGCGCGAGCTCGAGCGCTTCGGCGAGCGCGATCGCGGGCCGCGCCACGTGCGGGATCGTCAGCGATAGATCGAAGTAGACGTTGCCGTAGACGTGCGCGAGCCAGCCCGCCTCGCGGACGAACGGATAGCAGTGCAGCAGCACGAAATTCGTCTCACGGAAGCGTTCGATCAGCGGCTTGAGCAACCCCGGGCGGGCTGAAGGAAGCGAGAGGTCCCAGTCGCCGAAGCCGGTGTGCACCTGGACAGGTAGAGGATCCGTGGCCGCCTCGTTGGCCTCCAGCGCGGCGAGCAGCACTGCTCGCAGCGGCTGACCCTCGAGCCGGTCTGTGCGGGCCGGCGGCGGCAGCGCTTCGAGATCGAGTCCGCCGCGGTAGGCGGCGATCGTCTTGAGCGCGACGTAGCCACGCGAGCGCGCGGCCACGACTTCCTCCCGGATCGCATCGAGCTGGTCCGCGCCGAGCTCCTCCGCCACGCGCTCGATCCGCATCACCGATCGAGCCTCGCAGCCGGCGAGCGCGCCCAGCTCGGCCACCGTCGTCCCCGAACCCGGCGGCGGAAACCCGTCGTCGAGGAGAATCAGCTCGGTTCCCGTGGCCCGCAGCATCAGCGACGCATACTCGGCGGGATGCATGGATCGGCGCCGCTCGTAGACGGCGGCTTCCAAGGCTTCACAGCCGAGCCGGGCGGCCAGCGGGGGGATCGCACGCTGGTACGTGACGCCCGTCGCGACATGAGGCCACTGCCGGGGATCGGGGCTCTCCGAGAACAGCCCGCGGAATTCATCGAGGCTCGCCGGAGGCACACGCAGCAGCCCGTGCGCGTGGTGGTCGACGAGCGGGATCCCGCTCAGTACTTCTCGAAATGACCCTGCTGCTCGAATGCCTCGTCTCCCCCGGAGTAGGCCTCCCACTCAGACCGCCGGACGGTGAGGTAGGAGCCGGCAAGCTCGGACCCAAGCGCCCCAAGTAGGAGCTCATCAGAAGCCAGCGCATCTAGAGCCTCGAGCTGCGTGGCCGGCATCCGAGCGATCCGGCGAGCCGCGAGATCTTCCTCGGGAATCGTGGCTGGATCGACGGCGACCGGCGGTGGTGGCTCGAGCCCGCGCTCGAGGCCGTCGAGCCCGGCCGCGATCAGCCCGCCAAGCGCGAGATACGGGTTGCAGCTGGCATCGGAGGACTTCAGCTCTAGATTGGTCGAGCGTTCCTCGGCGCCGCGGAACGGCGAGGCGACACGAACCGGTGCCTCGCGGTTGTCGTAGCCCCAGCACACGAACGCCCCAGCCCAGAACCGCGGCACGATCCGGTGGTAGGAGTTGAAGCTCGGAGCGGTGAGCGCACAAAGACCTGGCAGGTGCTCGAGCACACCCGCTGCGAATGAGCGCGCGGTTGGCGACAACCCGTCGTCGCTCGACCCGTCGTAGAAACGGTTCTGCTCGCCTTCCCAGAGAGAGAAATGCACGTGGCATCCGTTGCCGGCGTTGTCGGGCCAGGGCTTCGGCGCCAGGGAGGCCACCAACCCCATCCGACTCGCCACGCCCCGGATCGTCTCGCGCACGAGCAGCTGCTCGTCGGCGGCCTGCAGTGCTGGCGCGTGACCGGTCGAGATCTCCTGCTGCCCGTGACCGAGCTCGGCGTAGTACTGCTCGAGCGGGATCCGCTGTTCGGTCAGCGCGGCCGCGAGGTCGTCGATGTATCCCTGCGAGGCGGCCATTCCGATCGTCGAGAAGCACAACGAGGAGTCGACAGCGACGTATGCCCCGTCGATCACCGTGGCGAGTGAGAACTCGTTCTCGAACGCGGCGCGCAGCGTCAAACCTCGCTCCGCCAGCCGCTCCTCCATCCGTTTCAAGAACGTGCGCTGGCAGACGGGAGCCGGCGTGCCGTCGAGACCGAGGTGATCGGTCAGCACCACGCCCGTGTGCGGGACGTACGGTAGGACACGAAAGGTCCCGGTGTCTGCCATCAACCGCACCTCGCCCACCGGCCCCATCCCGCTCACGGGCTGCAGCTGGTCCAGCGAGTTCATCGCCTGCATCGCGACCGTGAGCCCGATGCCCGCCCGCAATCTTTCCTCCAACCCATGCCGTGCCGATGCCTTCGCGCGGATCGTGCCGTCGTTCCCGCACCACAGAAAGCGGAGGAATCGCAGGCCGAGCTCGTCAGCGCTCGCCACTACCTCCTCCGGGGTCGCTCCTGTGGGCATCAGGCGTCCCTACCGGTGGGCACGAAGCCACCGTCCGACGGCTCGCAGCGGCTCGGTGACCCGCCAGCTCCGCGACCGCTCGTAGCTGTGGCGAACCTGCTCCAAAGCTGCCGCGTTGTTGCGACGGGTGGCCGCGAGCTCCGCGCTGCCTGACTCGATCTCGCGCTGGGCCTGAAGCAGGTTGTGCTTGACCGCGAGCCACTCGCGTGGGTCGTCTCCGGGACGCAGAATGTCGTCCTCGGTGAGCCGAACCTCGCGCTTTCGCAGTAGCGCCCAGCTCTGATTGTGGACTCGCGGCGCGATGTCGAGCACGTCGAATGCCCTTCCCCAGTGCGCGCGCAGCCACCAGTCGGAGATAAATACAAACGGACCGCCCTGCTCCCAGGGATTGTTGTGGCGCAGCACGTTCATTCCGACGCGGTCCTCGTCCCACGGCTCGCGGGCGACGAACTCCGAGGTCCAGCGCCCCATGTAGGTCGCGATCAGCAAGCCGCCCGGCTTCAGCATTCGGTGGAGCTCCAACAGCCAGGCAATCGAGTTGTCGGTCAGGTGCGTGAACACCGAGATCGCCCACGCCAGATCGAACGAGTCCGGCTCGAGTTCAAGCGGCGGCGCATATCCGCATTGCGCGGCGTGGAGTGGCGGCACGTGCGTCGCGCGGAGCTCATCGATGCTCAGCTTGTCGACGTCGACTCCCCAGATCTCGGCGCTCTGCGCCTCGTCCACAAAGTGCTTCAGCGTACGGCCGGGGCCGCAGCCGAAGTCCAGCACCCGCTTGCCCTCGAACTGCCACCCCTCCGGCAGCAGATCGGTGATCGCGGACTTCGTCTCAGGACCGAGCTGCCACCAGAGGTCGTTGAAGGTCTGGCCCCAGTCACTGCTCGCGGCTTTGACCTTGGTGTCGGTCATCAACGCGCGCCACTCTACTGGCGCGAGCGTTTAGAGTCGCGCCACGACCGATGAGGATTCACGCGCTGACAACCGGGGTGGTGAAGCTCAAGCGCTCGTTTCTGTTCGCGAGCGAAGGGTGGCGCCGCCAACTCGACCTGTTCCTCCCCGACCAGTGGTGCGAACCGGTTCCGATTCACTGCTGGGCGGTCGAGCACGCTGATCGGTTGTGGCTGGTCGACGCCGGCGAGACCGCCCAGGCGCGGGACATCCCGTTCGCCCGCTTCGCCGTTGCGTCCAGTGACGAGCTCCCCAACGCCCTCGCGGCCGCCGGGCTGTCGCTGGTGAATGTCAGCAACGTGGTGCTCACTCACATGCACGGCGACCACATGGACGGCGCGGTCCACTTGCGCGGCTCGGTCCTCGTGCACGAGCGGGAACTCGAGTTCTCGCGGACGTTCGGCGCGCGCATGATGCAGCGGCTGATGCGCCAGCCGGTTCCATCCCGCGTCGACTTCCGTCCGCTCGTCCTCGACGGGGGTCCATTCGGCGGCTTCTCTGAAAGTCGCCGGCTCAGCGACGACGGAAGGATCGTCGCGGTCTCCACGCCCGGTCACACCCCCGGGCACATATCGGTGATCTGCATCGACGACGAGGGTCGCCACGTGATGCTCGCCGGCGATACGACCGACTCGTTGGAGCAGCTGTGCAGCCTCCGGGTGGATGCGGTTTCGCCAAAGCCCGCGATCACGCTCGACACGATGCGGCGGATCCTCGACCACGGGCGCGGGCAACCGACGGTCTATCTCCCCGCGCACGATCCCGAGTCGGTGGCGCGGCTGGCCGATCGCACGCTGCTCTGATCGCAAGCCGCTCTGATCGCACGCCGCTCTAGGAGTCAAAGCTGTCAGCTCCGTAGGTGCTTTGGAACGAAACGGTGGTTCGGTGACGGCGCGAACGACCACTTCGCCAGCCAGCGCGCGCCCACCCCCAGCAGGTAATTGATCCCACAACCACCTGCTATCCTCAACCCATCATGGAACTCGGACTCGTCACCTTCGCCGATCTCTATCCCGCCGTCTCACCCGAGCAGCGCATGCGCAACCTGCTCGAAGAGGCCCAGCTCGCGGATGAGCTGGGACTCGAGGTGTTCGGACTCGGAGAGCACCACCGGCCGGACTATCTGGTCTCGTCGCCGACCACGGTGCTGGCGGCGATCGCCGCGACGACCAAGCAGATCAGGCTCTCGAGCGCCGTCACGGTCCTGTCCTCCGACGATCCGGTGCGGGTCTTTCAGCAGTTCGCGCACGTCGATCTGCTTTCCGGTGGCCGCGCCGAGATCATGGCGGGACGGGGATCGTTCATCGAGTCATTCCCGCTGTTCGGGTACGACCTCGACGACTACGACGAGTTGTTCGCGGAGAAGCTCGAGCTGCTGCTCGCGATCCGAGACTCAGCGACGGTGACCTGGTCCCCACCCGCCCACGGCCGGCATCGCGCTCCGCTCGAGGATGCCGTGGTGTGGCCACGCCCCGTTCAGGATCCGCTGCCGATCTGGGTGGCGGTAGGGGGCACGCCGCAGTCGGTGGTTCGGGCCGCGACCCTAGGGCTGCCCCTGGCGCTCGCGATCATCGGCGGGCAGCCGCAGCGATTCGCGCCCCTCGTAGACCTCTACCGGCAGGCGTGGGCCGCCGCCGGCCACGATCCCGCCGCCGCGACGGTCGCGATCAACACACACGCTTTCGTGGGCAGGACCTCGGCCAGTGCTGATTCGGCGTTCGCCGCCCCGTATCTCGGGGTGATGAACCGGATCGGCCGCGAGCGCGGGTGGCCTGCGTCTGGGCGGGCTGAGTACGAGGCGTTGCGATCTCCCCGCGGGGCGCTCGCGGTCGGCTCACCGGAGCAGGTAGCCGAGAAGATCCTGTTCGAGCACGAGCTGTTCGGCCACCAGCGGTATCTGACGCACATGAGCCTAGGCGCGGTCGAGCACCGCGACGTGCTCGAGTCGATTGAGCTGTTGGGGACCGAAGTGGCGCCGTTGGTGCGGGCAGAGCTTGACCGTCGCGCGCCCGCCCCGCAAGCCGTCTAACCGCCCAACCACCCTCAGAACTCCGGCAGCCACCCCTCCTGGAACCGCGTCGGTGACGAGGTCCCGAACCGGGCGTACGCGATATCGGCATCCGGCGTCTGCGCATCGACGCTGATCCCGTGCCGGCGGGCCACGTCGTTGACGGGGTACGAACCCCAGTCGCCGGTCTGGTGCTCGCGCGCGCCTGCCGCCAGCACCACACATCTGCCCTCCCCCGCTCCGATGATCGCGTGATCGGTGTCGGGCGGGCAGTGGACGAAGTCCCATTGGCGCAGCGTCCGCTCCTGGCCCTCGATCACCAGCAGCGCCTCGCCGGCGAGGATCAGGAAGTCCTCCTGGTCTGTCTCGCGGTGATACATCGCCATCGGCTCGCCGGGATCGAGCGCGACCAAAGCCATGCCGAGCTGCGGAAAGAGGGTCTCTGCCTCGTGCTCCGTCCACCCCGTGAGGGGCAGGTTGTGGCCGCGGCCCGGGCGCTCGATCCAGCGGGCCTCGCGGGCGTTCATCACGAACCATCCCTCGCTGTTCGCCACGAGCCCTGCCTCGGTCTTTTCGAGCCTGGCCTCCGGGACCATGGCCCGAGAATAGCCTCTGGCAGAAAACCGCCCTTGACTTGGCGCGCCGCGTAGCCAAAATCCGAATGGCAAGCCGCCGACGTGAAGGAGGATCGATGAGCTCCGATTACACGCTCGCGTACGGAACGCACGCGACACCAGAGGAGGGTCGGTGTGCGATGGAGTGGGTCAGCTATCTCGTTGGTGAGCCCCACAGCGATGACCCGTCCTGCGTCAGCCCTGTCCTGCGCGCCTACTGCATCACGCTCAATGACAACCTCGAGGACGGTCCTCGCCAGCTGTTGCGCCCGTACCTGACGCGGACGATCGGAACAGCCGACGATGGGTTCGACGCAGTTCGCTCGTGGATGGCGATGGACTGGCTGATCCGCACCTACGCACCCACGTGGCTGACCGCCGCGAACCTAGCCGCCTCGGCCAGGCAGCTGGCCGCACTCGCCCCGGTGACCGACCCGGACTATCTGCCGGAAGCCCTGCTCGCCCTGCGCGGCGCGCGCCGCGACGCCCGTTCCGCGTGGTCGGCGGCACTCGGCCCCGCGCGACCCGCCGCGTGGACGCCGTGGGCGGCTGGCCGCGCCGCTGCGCGCGAGGCGGCCTGGGGATCGGCAGGCGCGGCGGCGTGGGCGGCGGCGCGAGTTGCGGTCGGGGACAGCGACGGCGATCGAGCGCGGGCGTGCGCGCGCGAAATAGCGGGCGACGCGGCAGCCACGATTGCGCGCACGGCCCGGACGAGCGCCGGCCGCGCCGCGGCACGTGAAGCGGCTCGCGCCGCCCTCGCTCCCACCCTGGAAGAGCTAAGGCACGCTGCGTTTGAGCTGCTCGACCGCATGCTCCCGACGGTGCCGCTGCTGGCGCCGGTCGCGGATGATGCCGCTCAGATCTGCGGCGAGCGGACGCGCGCCTGGGATCGGCTCTCAGAAATGACCGCGTAACCCGTTGGCCGATATGCGCCTGGTGTCATCCGGCGCCGGGCGCAGGATCATCACCTCGGCGGGCACGCGTTGCAGCAGCCACTGCAGGTCTTCGCCGCTCAGTCCGATCCGCGGGCTGTCGGTCGCGGAGACGATGATGCGGTCGAAGTCCTCTTCCTCCAGGAGCCGGCGCAGCGCGTCGCGGTACGTGCGGCCGCGCGCGACCCGCGAGTCGACCGCCACGCCCTGCATCGTCGCGTTCTGCTCGATTGCCTCTAGCAGCGGCAACGCCACCGCCGACTGCGCGGGCAGGGGCGAGTCAAGCGGCACGTTCCTCGGCACGCGTGCCAGGAACGCCGGCATGATCGTTGCGTCCTCGGCCTTGGCCAGGCGGACCGCGGCCTCGAACGCGCGGCGCGAGATCGCCTGTCCGGTGAACGGCAGCAGGATCCGGCGCACCGTCACCGGGCGTATCTGCGCGGGGCGACGGCCATGCGGCGGCAGCCAGTATCCGGCGGCCAGCCCTGCCGCAAGACACGCCAGCCCGATGACGATCGCCACGACCAGCATCAGCTCGGCTCGCCTCCAGATCGCCGGCTGCGATCGGCGACGATCCGCACGTCGACGCCGGGCAGGAGCTCCATCAGCCGCTGGGGAAGGGGGGTGCGCAGCCGCGCCGCGCCGCGCCGCGGGCGGCTGCGTCCCATCAGGATGTACGTGCTCCGCTGGCGGTGGGCCACGTCGGCGATCGCCTCGGGCACGGTGTCGGATTCCTCGACAAACAGACGTGCCCCCAGCATCGAGGCAAGATGGCGCAGCGCTGTCAGGGACCGCTGCTGCTCATCGGAGAGAGCCTTGCCGGGAGGCCGCACCCACAGCAGATCAAGGTCCGTTCCGAGTCGCTGCGCGGAGCGCCAGGCCCGCCGCACCAGCCGCTGGGCACCCGGATACGGCTCGACCAGCGCGAGCAGCCGCTCCGACACAGCGGCGGGCGCCTGGGCAGCCATCGTCTCCAAGCGCGAGCGCACCGGCTCGACGGTGGTGAGGCGTTTCTGTCCGACCTCTTGGGCCACCTGGCGCAGCGCCACTTCGCGCAGCGCTGCCAGATTTTCGATACGGAAGAAGTTGTTCAGCGCCGCATCGATCCGCTCGGGTCCGTAGACCTTGCCGGCACGCAGCCGCTCCAGCAGCGCCTCGGGAGTGAGGTCTACGAGCACGATCTCGTCGGCCTTCCCGAGGATCGCGTCGGGGATCGTCTCGCGAACACGGATCCCGCTCAGCTCCGCGATCTGATCGTTGAGCGATTCGAGGTGCTGGACATTGAGCGTCGAGAGGACGTCGATGCCCGCGGCGAGCACGTCCTCGACGTCGTCGTAGCGCTTCGGATGCTCCACGCCGGGCGCGTTCGTGTGCGCGAGCTCATCGATCAAGCACAGCTCGGGCGCCCGCGTCAGGATCGCCGGCAAATCCATCTCCTCGAGCATCGTCCCGCGATACTCGACTCGCCGGCGCGGGATCTGCGGCAGCCCCTCGGCGAGCCGCGCCGTGTCCACCCTGCCGTGGGTCTCGAGCAGGCCGATCACCACGTCGCGTCCCGCCTCCTGCTCCCCGTGTCCCTCGAGCAGCATCCGGAAGGTCTTTCCGACCCCGGCCGCCATCCCGATGAATACTCGGAGATGGCCGCGGTGAGTCGTATTCATTTCAATCTCGTGTGCGCCGGCGATGGAACCGGCTGCTAGCTCGCCACGATCAACCATCGAGATGCCTCTTGGAGCTCCTCCGTGAGTGCGTGCTGGCGGCTGTGCTGGTAACAAGGGCCGGCACCGTCGGCGAGTAGCGCGCGCAATATCGCAATGCCACGAGCATCGACCGGCTGCGCGGACCGTAGCCGCGCCGTGATCGCCATGATCTCGGGTAGGGCGTCGCGAACCTGCTCACGGCACGGTGAGATGGCCGGTGTCCGTGCGTTGGCCGGCTGCTCAGCGTGTTCTGCGAGCTGCTCCAGCGATCTTGCAAGGCCCGCGCGCTGCCGCGCGCTCGTCAGCCGCACCGCCCGTGCCGCCAGCCGCGACGAGCGCCAACTCGGCACGCCCGAAGCGAGCTGGCGGTCCAGCCGGGGGGCGCTCAGCAGTGCCGTGACCTTGGCCAGGCGGAGCGCCCGCCAGCGCACACCGACGCCGGCAGACGGGGCGTGGCCGAGCACATGCGCTGTCCTCATGCCCCGAGCAGGTTGTGGACGACCAGGTCGATCAGCTTGATGCCGATGAACGGGGCGATGATGCCGCCGAGGCCGTAGATCCAGAGGTTGCGGCGCAGCAGCGCGCTCGCACCGATCGGGCGGTAGCGAACGCCCTTCAGGGCAATCGGGATGAGTGCGGGGATCACGAGTGCGTTGAAGATGATCGCCGAGATCACGGCCGATCTGGGAGTGCCGAGATTCATGATGTTCAGAACGTGGAGCGGGCTCTTGCCGCCCTTCGTGGTTGCCCAGGTGGTGACGAAGATCGCAGGCAGGATTGCGAAGTACTTGGCCACGTCATTGGCGATCGAGAAGGTGGTCAGCGCACCCCGGGTGATCAGCAGCTGCTTGCCCACCTCGACGATCTCGATCAGCTTCGTCGGATTGGAGTCCAGATCGACCATGTTCCCGGCCTCGCGCGCGGCCTGCGTGCCGGTGTTCATCGCCACGCCCACGTCCGCCTGTGCGAGAGCCGGTGCGTCGTTGGTGCCATCGCCCGTCATCGCCACCATCCGGCCGTTTTCCTGCTGCTCCTTGATCAGCGCGAGCTTTGCCTCGGGCGTCGCCTCGGCAAGGAAGTCGTCGACTCCCGACTCGTCGGCGATCTTGGCCGCGGTCAGACGGTTGTCGCCGGTGATCATGACGGTGCGTATCCCCATCGATCGAAGGTGGTCGAAGCGCTCGCGCATCCCCTCCTTGATCGTGTCCTTGAGGTAGATGACGCCCATGACCTGTGCGTCGCGGGCGACGGCCAGCGGTGTCCCGCCCTCGCGACCGATCCGATCGAGAACCGGCTGCAAGTCGGCCGGAGGACGGCCGCCTTCGGCCTCGACAAAGCTGATGATCGCCTCTCCTGCGCCCTTGCGCAACTGGCGGCCATCCAGGTCCACACCGCTCATCCGCGTCTGCGCGGTGAACGGGACGAACCGGGCTTGGAGTTCGGTCATGTCGTGCTCGCGGATCCCGTACTGCTTGGCAAGTACGACGATCGAGCGTCCCTCGGGGGTCTCGTCGGCAAGCGAGGAGAGCTGCGCGACCTCGGCGAGCTCCGCCTCGGGAATCCCCGGCATCGGGATGAACTCGCTGGCGAGACGGTTGCCGATCGTGATCGTGCCCGTCTTGTCGAGCAGGAGCACGTCGACGTCGCCGGACGCCTCGACAGCCCGGCCGGACAGCGCGAGCACGTTGCGGCGGACGAGCCGGTCCATTCCCGCGATGCCAATCGCGGACAGCAACGCGCCGATCGTCGTCGGGATCAGCGCCACGAGCAGCGAGATCAGCGTCGTCTCCGAGATCGCGGTCCCGGCGAACTGGCCGAACGGACGCAGCGTGGCGACGACGATCATGAAGATCAACGTCAGGCCCGCGAGCAGGATGCCCAGTGCGATCTCGTTGGGGGTCTTGCGCCGCGCGGCGCCCTCGACGAGCGCGATCATGCGATCGAGGAACGAATGACCCGGCTCTTGGGTGATCTCAACCACGATCCGGTCGGAGAGCACGCGCGTTCCTCCGGTTACCGCTGAGCGATCGCCGCCCGACTCGCGAATCACGGGGGCGGATTCACCCGTGATAGCCGACTCATCGACCGAGGCGATGCCTTCGATCACGGTGCCGTCGCCCGGAATCAGCTCACCGGCCTCGACCACGACGACGTCGCCCTTGAGGAGCTCCGACGCCCTCTTGGTCGTGCCGTCCTCCAGAGTGGCCATCGTCTCCTGCCGCATCGTGCGCAGCGTGTCCGCCTGAGCCCGGCCGCGGCCCTCGGCAAAGGCCTCGGCCATGTTGGCGAACACGACCGTCAGCCACAAGAACACCGAGATCACGAACGTGTACCACGCGGGCTCGCCGCCGCCGCCGAGCGGCTTGCCGCCGAACACCTGAATCAGCCAGGTGACAGTGGTGATGACCGCACCGATCTCGACCACGAACATCACCGGGTTGCGGATCTGTACGCGTGGATCGAGTTTGATGAAGCTGTCGATCACGGCGCGGAGGACAATGTCCCGCCGAAACAGCGAGATCGCGCGGCGCTCAGAGGGAGTGCTGCCCGGAGCGGTATCAACTGACATCAGTGTGCACCTGTCAAGCGGTTGAGTGCGAGGTTGAGCTGCAGCACGTTCACTCCTGTCTCACCGGCGAATCCCAGCCCACGCCCGTGCGTGTACTGCGAGATCAGTGACATCACCTGCGAGAGCTTCAGACGTCGGACGGCGGCCACGCGGTGGGCCTGGATGTCCGCGTTGGCCACCGAGATGTCAGGGTCGATGCCGGATGCCGAGGTGTTAACCGCGTCAACCGGAACCTGTGAACTGGTCAGCGTCGGGTCGTAAGGCTTCTCGAGCGCGAGATACGCCTGGATGTTCGATGCGATCTGCTGCTCGAGGACCTTGCTGTTCGGCCCCAGATTCGAGAACGTCGTGGCGGCCGCGTTGTACGGTGGAACGGTCGCCGACGGGCGGCTCTGGAAGTAACGGGGGTCCGGCACGGTCACTGGGTTGCCGCTCTTGTCCACCTGCGGCTTGCCGTTCTTGACGACCTGGTCGGTGAACGCCTGGCCGATGATCTTCGAGCCGACGAGCTTGCCGTTGGCATAGACCTTCTGGCCGTTGGCGTTGCCCGGGAATGCGACCTGGCTCACGCCGGTGATCACGAGCGGGTAGAGGATCCCGCACAGCACCGTGATGACGAGAATCGCAAGCGCCGAGCTGATGATGTCTTTTCTCATGTCAGTAGAGGTGTCCGGTCAGGCCCTGCACAATCGGTCCGAGCAGCAGGGCGGGGAAAAACGTCAACGCACCGACGAGGACGATCACGCCGATCAGCAGCACCACGAACGTGACGTTGTCGGTGCGCATCGTCCCGAGACCCGGTGGGCTGATCCGCTTGCCGGCCAGCGAGCCGGCGATCGCGAGCGCGAACAGGATCGGCGCGAACCGCGCGAACATCATCGTCAGGCCGCCGAGGATGTCGGCGAGCTTGATCCCGTGCGCGCCGAGGTTGCCGGCGTTCGGCTGGATGTAGCCGGTGTAGCCGGCGAACGCCGAGCCGTTGTTGTTCGCCTGCGAGAGATAGGCGTAGAACGTCTCCGAGAAACCTTGCGGGGTGCCCGCGGCAGCGCTCGAGATGGAGGCACGTCCCGCTGAGCTCGCGACGCCGATCGCGGTGGCGAACAGCGCAGAGAGGGGCGTGATCAGGATCCCGAGCGCGACCAGCTTGATCTCGCGCGCTTCGATCTTCTTACCGAGATACTCCGGCGTGCGGCCGACCATCAACCCGCCGAGAAACACGGCGAGGATCACGTACATCAGGATCGAGTACAGGCCGGTGCCGACACCGCCGAAGATCACCTCGCTGGCCGACAGGTTGGCCATCGGCACCGCACCGCCGATGCCGGTGAAAGATTCGATCGCGCTGTTGACCGCGCCGCACGACGTGACCGTCGTGACCACGTCGAACAACGCCGAGCTCGCGACCCCGAACCGCTGCTCCTTGCCCTCCATGTTGCCGCCACTGGACCCATGGATTACCCCGGTATGCAGGCCGGCGGCATGCTGAGCAGGCGATCCGTGCGCCTCGGCGATGTAGGCGACGATCACCGCCCCGAGGAACATCACCATCATCGTCGCGTAGATCGCGTAGCCCTGGCGACGGCGGCCTGACATCCTCCCGTATGTGAACACGATCGCCGCAGGGATGACCAGCACCAGCAGGATCTCGAGCAGGTTGGTAAAGCCCGATGGGTTCTCGAACGGGTGCGAAGAGTTGACGTTGAAAAAGCCGCCTCCGTTGGTGCCTAGCTCCTTGATCGCCTCCTGCGACGCGACCGGCCCCTGCGCGATCGTCTGCGTGCCCCCCGTGAGGGTGTGGGCCGTCAGGTAGTGCGAGAAGTTCTGGATCGAGCCCTGGAAGACGAGCAGCAGTGCGCCGATGATCGAGATCGGCAGCAGCACGTACAGGATCGTGCGGATCAGGTCCTGCCAGAAGTTCCCGATGCTCTTGCCCGAGCGCGAAATGATCCCGCGGATCAGCGCGATCGCTACCGAAATGCCCACCGCGGCCGAGACGAAGTTCTGGACAGCCAGCCCGACCATCTGGCTGAAGTAGCTCATCGTCGTCTCGCCGCCGTAGAACTGCCAGTTGGTGTTCGTGACGAATGACGAGGTCGTGTTGAACGTCACGTCCCACGTACCCGAGTGGAAGCCGCTCGGGTTCAGACCCGTCCAGTTCCACAGCGTCTGCGTGCGCAGGATGAAATACAGCAGCAGCCATCCCGCCAACGAGAACAGGATCAGGCACTTGGCGTATGCCTTCCAGTCGTGCTCCTTGCGCGGATCGACGCGCATCAGCCGGTAGAGCAAGCGCTCCAGGCCGCCGAGCAGCGGCGTCATGAACGTGCGCTCGCCCGTGTACACGTTCGCCATGTAGCGCCCCAGCGGCAGCGCAAGCACCGTGAGGATCACGACGAAGGCGACGATCGTCAGCCAGCCGAGGAACGTCATGTCCTCAGAACTTCTCCCCGCGCAGGAGCGCGTAGAGCAGGTAGATGCAGACGAGCAGTGAGACGATCAGGCCGAAGAGGTCCGCGCCGCTCATGAATGCGAACGGCAGGCTCATATGCGCTCAATCCCGAAGATCAGTGCGTACAGCGCCGCGAACGTCACGAGTGCGAGCAGTACGGAGACAATGTCCATGAGCTCATGATGGGCGCTCGGCCATGCAGACCGCATACAGAAACCACGCTTCCGCATACAGATTTCGTATAGGTCACAGTCGGCGCGCGAACCGGTACCCGACGCCGATCTCCGTCTCGATCAGGCTGCGCACCTGGCCCGGATCAAGCTTCGCGCGGAGGTTTGCCACATGCGTTCTGATCCGCGGCGCAGCGTCGTTGCGCAGCGGACCCCAGACCCTCTTCGCGAGCGTTCGGTAGGGAACGGTGCCGCGGCTCGTTGCGAGCACCCGGAGCAGCGCGAACTCCGTGGCCGTGAGATGGATCTCCTGGCCGCCGACCGCGGCTCGGTGAGCCGTGAAGTCGATGAGTAGCCCGTCCCGCTCGAACTTCAGGCCACTCGGCGCGGATCGCATCCGCGCGGCCAACCGTGCAACCAGCTCGCCAGGCACGAATGGCTTGGTGAGGTAGTCGTCGGCGCCGCTTTCGAGCGCCCCGATCTTGGCCTGTGCGTCATCCACCGTCGAAACGACGACGATCGGCGTGTCGCTGCGCTCGCGCAGCGCTCTGCAGAGGTCGATGCCGCTCATCGCGGGGAGGACGAGCTCGAGGATCACGGCCGCCGGCCGTATCTCAGCAACGCGCTCGAGCAGCTCCTGCCCGGTGGCGACGATCAAAGCCTTGTAGCCGGCATCGCGAAGGATCACGCGCAAAGCACGCTGCATCTGAGGATTCGGATCGCAGACGAGTATCCGGTCGCTCACGCCGATCCTGATGTTGCGACCACGGGCGTGCAGGCCGCGTACAGAAACGCCGGAAACCCGTACAGATTTCGTATAGGAGGCTTACTTCGGATCGAACCGGTAACCGATTCCCGGCTCGGTACGGATGTAGTGGCGACGGGCTCCCGTCGCCGGCTCGATCTTGCGCCTCAGATTCGCAATCTGGCCGCGCAGGACAGTCACCTCGTCCGCGTATTCCGGCCCCCATACCTCCGTCAGCAGCGTCCTGTGCGTGAGCAGCCGGCCGCGGTTGCGCACGAACTGCCTAAGCAGCTCAAATTCGGTCGGCGTGAGGTGGACTTCCTCCCCGTCGCGGCGCACCGCGTGGTCGGCGAGATCGACCTCGAGGCCGGCCACCGTGACAACGCTCGCCTCCGGCTCCGGCGAAGTGCGCCGAAGCACCGCCTCGAGGCGGGCAACGAGTTCCTGTGGTCCGAACGGCTTCGTAACGTAGTCATCCGCTCCGGAGCGCAGCGCGCGGACCTTCTCGCCTTCCTCGCCGACGGCAGAGAGCACGATGATCGGCATCGAGCTCCACTCGCGCAGACGCCGGGCCAGTTCGATCCCGTCTCCGTCCGGCAACAGCAGGTCGACGATCGCAGCATCGACATGCGACAGCGCTGCGACGTCGAGGCCCTCCTCCATGTTGGCCGCCGTGAGGACCTCGTACCCTTCGGCACGCAACGTCGCCTTCAGCGCGCGCAGGATCTGGAGCTCGTCATCGACGGCCAGGATCCGACGCCCCGACGCCCCCGGGCCGGCCATCAGCTCGTTCCCGCGACAGGTAGCTCGACTACAAACGTGCTCCCCTGGCCGGGCTTCGACTCCACCCAGATCCGTCCGCCGTTTGCCTCGATGAAGCCCTTCGCGATCGCGAGGCCGAGGCCGGATCCCGGGTGTGGCTCGCCGGCGGCGCTATCCGCCCGGTAGAACGGCTCGAAGATCCGTTCCTGGTCGGCGACGGGGATACCGGGTCCGCGGTCGATGACACGAATGATTGCCCGGTCGCCGACCGGGCGCGCGCGGATGATCACTGGCTCTCCATCGGAAAAGCGCGTCGCATTTTCCATCAGGTTCACGAGAGCGCGTTCGATCTGTACGTAGTCTGCACGAACCGGTTTGAGAGTCGGGTCGATTCGAACGTCGAATTCCGTTGCGCGCGATTGGGCCGCAAGCGCAGCGTCGATCACCTCCTCGACCGAGCACTCCGCCAGGCGCGGCGGAGCGCTGTGCGCCTCGAGCTTGGACAGATCAAGGAGGTCGTCGATCAGCCTCGCCAGCCGCGCTCCCTCATCGACGACCAACCGGCCAAGCTCGTCGCGCTCCGCCGGGGTCAGGTCAGGCGCCCGGACCGCAGAGCCGGCCGCAACCATCGCGGTGAGGGGCGAGCGAAGATCATGCGAGACGGTGCGCAGCACTGCTGTCTTGACCGCCTCACTGCGGCGCAGGCCCTCCGTCTGAACGGCCTCGGCGACAAGTCGCTGCCGGTCCAGTGCCATTCCGAGTAGCGCTGAGAGCGCCGGGACGATGCGCTCGCCGAGCCGGCTGACCATCCGCGCCGAGACAGTCGCTGGAACCACGAGCGTCCCGAGCCTTCGCTCGTCGACGACGAGCGGGATCGCCACCCGTCGGCCGTCCGTCGTCGTGTCGCGGAGCGCGATCGTCGCCCAGGGAAGCTCGAACACAGCCGCCAGCCGCCTGCCGATCAGCGCGAGCGCATCCTCGACGCCGGTCCGAGCTAGCAGCAGCTGCGCCATCTCAGCGGTCAGGTCCGCCTCGGCTCGGCGACGTTCCGCCTCGACTGCTCGCTGGCGGGCCCGCTCGCTGACCGTGCTCGTGGCAACGGCCGCGACGAAAAATGCGGCGAGTGCGACCCAGTTGCGGTTGTCGGCGATCGTGAAGCGGCCGACCGGCGGTAAGTGAAAGAAGTTGAATGCTGCGGCACTCAATAGCGAGGTCGCGAGACCGAGCCACAGCCCCCAGAACGCCGACACGACCACAACCCCCACTAGGTAGATGACGCCCAGCGAGGTGACCGACGTGACGTGCTTCAGCGGGTACACGAGGCCGGTGCAGATGCCGACGAGCGCAACCGCGACCACGATGCCGAGGACGAGCGGTGGACGGCGTCCCCCGAGGATCGCCGATCTCGTGTCAACGCCCATCAAACGAGCGTATTACGCCACGGGGTCGGCAGTCTGACGCGCGATGACATGCACGCGGACCACCTCTCCGGCGGCGGCGAGCACGCTCTCATACTCGCGCAGGACATCGGCGCGGTCCGACGGTTCGTCAACGGATTCCTCGCTGGCCCGCAGGATCATCGCCGCCTGGGCGAGCAACAGCTCGCGCTGTTCGGGGCTGCTGGTGTGATCCACGATCTTCGCCAGCGCCTCGAGCTGGCGGATCAGTACGGCGGGCATCCCGCGACCAGCCTGCCTGATCTTCTCGAAGGCACGCTTGACCAAGCGCTCGTAGCTGACGTGCGCGTGATCACGCGCACATACCCATGGCTGTCGCGGTGGACCCGCAGCGGGCGCCAGCGCACCGTTACCTTGCATAGGCTCTCCCCGAGCCAGTCGATGCACGTCAGTGCCGTGAAGGTGTCGTTGACTGCCGGCGACAGCGCCCTGATCGCGATCTCGACGAGCTGATCGACGGCGAGCGCAAGGTCCTGGGCCAGGGTCCGGCTTGGGCCGATGATGTGCGCCACGCGCAAGGCCCGGCTCACGCCTTCGCTGCCGCTGGGCGGCCAGACGGTCGCGAGCGGATGGCCGCTGACGACGAAATGCCCGGGCCTGTGAAGGAGCCGGATCACGGCCCCCTTCTCGGCGGCTAGTCCGATCAACGTCTCGTGCTGGACGAACTGCAGGTAGCCACTCGAGGGAGCCGGCACCTCGCCGCCTCCTTCGTCCATGCGTGTCAGCAGCTCTGAGACCGAAGGTCCGGCCTCGAATGCGACCCCCTCCTGGCTTGACTCCGCATCGATCGCGCGGCTCGGATCCTTCGCGATGCTCGCGATCACCTGCGGAAGCTGGATCGACATCGCGATGTGGTGGATGAAATGGATCAGGACGGCCATCGAGAGCGTGACCAATCCAACTGCGACCGTGATCGACAGATGCGGAACGAAGTCCCTGCCTGGACTCGCCGGGCCAATCGAGATCAGCACGAGCGTCGCGTAGACGAAAGTTGCGACGAAGGTTCCGAGCGTGAACTGAGTTCCGCGATCGCGGATGAAGTTGCGAAGCATGCGCGGTCCGAACTGCGTCGAGGCTAGTGTCAGCGTCACGATCGTGATCGAGAACACGACGCCGACTACGGTGATGACAGCCGCGGCGAGCGTCGTCAGAATCTGCCGGGCGGCGTCCGCGGTGCCGAACTCCATCCACGACGGCAGCGTCAAGTTGCCCGAGAAAGCAGCCTTGTCGATCGCATGCGTGGCGAAGTAGAGGGCGACCGCGGCGAGCACCTCCACGGTGGGGACCAGCCACAGGTTGGTTCGGAGCGCTTCGCGCCGCCACTCCGAACGCAACGCGACGAGTGAGATCATCGGGGCTGAGAATCGGTCGGCGACACGGCGGCAGCGGTTTCACTGCCGACCAGACTTCCCGGCTCACCTACCGGTGATCGTAACGCGGCGGCGAGGAGACGGCGAGCCTAGAGCGCCCGCGCGGCCTCATCGACGGCTTGATGGACCGTGCGTCCAGCGCGTGCGCACAACAACGGACTGCAACTGTCGTCGAGCAGCCTGCGCGCGAGCGCGACCCCCCGAGGGTCCACGCGCTGCTCGCTGCGCAGAGCTTCGATCAGCGCGACGAGCTCGTAACGCGCAGCAAGCACCTCTGCGTGGTTCAGCTTCAACGGCGACGCCGGGTCCGCGTGGCGCTCGTCGGCGGCGTCGAGGATGTTCGCTAAGCACGCCGCCACGCCATGGCGCTCGGCGTCGCTCGTGAGCTGGCGTGCCCGCAGCGTCCGGGCTGGGTCTCCGTCGAGCAGCCCGCCGGCTATCTCGCGATCCAGGACGCGGTGCCTGAGACGGACGCGGAGCCGCGACCGCACACGCGCGCTCGAGGCCGGCGCTGCCGCCCAGGTCGGAAGTGTCAGCGACCACAGTGGGAACTGCCGACCACTCGCTAGCTCAGGGTGGTGCTTTGTCATCACCTGCAATCGTGGCGGCGCGGCCTACAGGATCCGTGCAGATACCAGCCCCCGGCGTATAGATTTCGTCCAGAAGCCCGGCGTCGCCTAACAAACCGTCCGCTCTCACTAGCTGGCGGTCAAGGCAGTCACCGCCAGCCCGACACCACTGATTATCGGAGGGCCTGGGTTGTGGGTAGGCTGGACGCCGTGTCGGTCGTATTCGTCACCGGCGGCTCGGGCTTCATCGGCGGAAGGCTGATCGAGCGGCTGCGCGCCGAGGGCCATTCGGTCCGTGCGCTCGCACGCTCAGAGCAAGCGGCACAGCGCGTCCGCGAGCTGGGAGCTGAGCCGGCGTCCGGCGAGATAGGGGACCTCGCGGCGCTGCGCAACGCGGCCGATGGAGCGGAGCTGGCGTTCCACGCCGCTGCGCATCTCGGCGACTGGGGTCCGCGCGAGCAGTTTGAGCGCGTCAACGTCTCGGGCACCGCCAACGTGCTCACGGCGTGCGCGCAGGCGGGCGTGCGCCGTCTCGTTCACGTCAGCACCGAGGCGGCGCTGCTCGCTGGGGAGCCGCTCGTCAACGTCGATGAAACCGCGCCTCTGCGCCCTGACTCGCCCGCGCTCTACAGCTCGACGAAGGCCCGTGCGGAGCGCCTCGTGCGCGACGCGAATCGCGGCGCCTTCGAGACGGTCGTGGTGCGCCCGCGGTTCGTGTGGGGACGCGGCGACACGACGCTGCTGCCGACGATGCTCTCGCTCGTGGCAGATGGGCGCTTTGTGTGGGTTGGCGGGGGGCAGCACAGAACGTCGACCACGCACGTGGACAACGTCATCGAAGGGCTGATGCTCGGTGCCTCGCGCGGAGCGGCGGGCAATGTCTACTTCGTCACCGACGGCGAACCGGTCGTGTTCCGTGAATTCGTGACCGACCTGCTCGCCACACAGGGGGTCGAGGCACCGACCCGCAGCCTCCCGGCACCTGTCGTCCACGGCGCCGCGGTCGCCTGCGAGGCGGTATGGAGAGCTCTGCCGCTGCGCGGCAACCCGCCGCTGACACGCTTCGCGTACTGGATCGGCGCCCAGGACTGCACGATCAACATCACCAAGGCCCGCCAGGAGCTTGGCTACCAGCCGGTGCGCACGATTGCGGAGGGCCTGGAGGAGCTGCGTGCCTGAGCCGTCCGAGCACGCGACATACTTCCGTCCGTCAGCGGTGCCGGGTGTCGAGGCGCTGCATGCCCGCTTCGTCGATCACGCATACGCGCCGCACTCGCATCCGACCTGGACCGTCGCTGTGGTGCACGACGGAGCTGCTCGGTTCGAGGTCGATGCCACGCGGCAGCGCGCGAATCGCGGGGAGCTGTTCGTGCTCGAGCCCGAGGCCGTCCACACCGGGATGGCGGCCGTGCCGGAGGGCTGGGCCTACCAGGTCCTCTATCTGGATCCCGACCTCCTGTCCGAGTGGGCCGAGCAGGACGCGGCCGCGCCGCGAGCAGCTCGTTGGGTGGTCTTCCGCGACTCGAGCCTGCGCCACTCACTGCTGCGAGCACACGCCGCGCTGGCGTCCGGAGCGACCGGACTCGAGCTCGACGAGGCGATCCTGACGGTCGTCGACGCGCTGCGGCCCCACCTGCGTCCCGCCCCGCCGCCGGACCCCGACCGTCGCGAGCATGCCGCGGTCGGCAGGGCGCGCGCCTACCTGCTCGAGCGCTGGGATGAGCCGGCCACGCTCGCGACCCTTTCGGCGGCCGCCGGCCTCAGCCGGTTCGAGCTCGTGCGGCGTTTCCGTCAGCAGACCGGCCTCACTCCCCACTCCTTTCAGACCAACCTCCGCGTCGCGCACGCGCGCGCCCTGCTGTGCTCGGGCCAGCCGCCTGCCCGCGTCGCCGCCGAATGCGGCTTCGCCGATCAGGCGCATCTGACGCGCACGTTCAAACGCGCCGTCGGCGTGACGCCCGGCCGGTTCGGGGCCGCATAGGCCTGCCCAAGACCGCAACATCCTTCAAGACGCCGACCGGCCTGCTTCGCAACATTGGGCCATGGCGGTCAGCGATTTCGACACGAAGGTCGCCGTCGTGGTCCGGGACGACCTCGCGAGCTGGCAGCGGCTGAACGTGACGGCATTCCTGATGAGCGGGGTGGCGGCGGCGGCCGGGGCCGCGGCGATCGGCGAGGATTACCTCGACGCCGACGGCAACCGTTACCTCCCGCTGCTCGTGCAACCCGTGCTGGTGCTCGAGGCGTCCGCGCCGAAGCTGAAGACTGTCCGCGAGCGGGCGATGCGGCGGGGCGTCCCGATCGCGCTCTACACGGCCGACATGTTCACGACCGGCCATGACGAGGCAAATCGGGCGGCCGTGAGGGCCGCCGCCGCCGAGGAGCTGGCGATCGTGGGCATCGCGCTGCGCGCACCGCACCGAGACGCCGACGCGGTGCTGCGCGGGCTCAGCCGCCACCCCTGACTCCAAGGGCCGGCCTGCTTGCGGTGCGGGAGCGGGTGGCGATAGTCTCTGGATCTGATATCGGTCCGCTGTGGGGAGCGCACACGACCGGGGCGCCACCGTCCAGGACCGCGAGCGACAGTGTGAGGGGGAAGCGACGTGCTGGCGATGGTCAAGGGTGGCGGAAGGGAAGGGCTCGGGGCGCGCGTGCGACCGCCGGGCGCCTGGTTGCGCCGTGCACTGATGGTGCTGCCGGTCCTCCTCGCCCTGTGGTTTGTCGGGGCCGCGTCTGCGGCGACGAGCGCAAGGACGAGGGTGGGGTCGCCGGCGCCGCTGCCGCCCGGAACGCAGACCGCTGGCCGGACGGCTTCATCGACGCGGCTGCGGCTGACGGTCGTGCTCGCACCCCAGGCCGGCCTTAATGCGTACGCAACCGCTGTCTCCACGCCGGGCTCCGCGTTCTACGGGCACTTCCTCAGCGTCTCGCAGTTCGCGCGGCGGTTCGGCGCGACGCCGGCACAGGTGGCGGCCGTCAGCACGGCGCTGCGCGCGGCGGGGCTGAGCGTCGGCCGCGCGTCAGCCAACCAGCTGATGATCCCGGTCACCGGCACAGCCGGGCAGGTCGAGAAGGCGTTCTCGGTCTCGCTCAAGCAGGTGAAGCTCTCGAGCGGTCGCGTCGCCTACACCAACGAGCAGGCACCCGCGCTGCCGTCGAGCATCGCGTCCGACGTGCAGGGCGTGGTCGGCCTGAGCGATGTCGCCCAGTATCAGCCTGTGCAGCTGCGCAAGCCGAACCCCAAGCAGCGGCTCAGCACATCGCGAGGCCGGGCGCGTCCGAGCGTCGCGACCGGCGGCCCGCAGCCCTGCACGACCGCGGTCAGCCTGCAGTCGCACGGCGGCCTGACGGCGGACGAGGTCGCAAGTGCTTACGGGTTCTCGAGCCTCTACGGAGCGGCAGCCAAGGGCGGCGGCCAGACGATCGCGATGTTCGAGCAGCAGCCCTACAACCCCACGGACATCGCCGCCTACCAGGCCTGCTACCGGACCAACGTCTCGGTCTCGAACGTCAATGTCGACGGCGGTCCCGGACCTTACGCTCCGCCGCCGGGCGGACCGGGCGACGACGAGTCCTCGCTGGACATCGAGCAGGCGATCGGCTTGGCGCCGAGCGCGAGGATCCTCGTGTACCAGGGACCCTTCACGATCCCACAGACGGCGACCGTCGACATCATCAACGCGATCGTCTCGCAGAATCGCGCGAAGGTGATCTCGAGCTCCTACGGGCTGTGCGAGTCGCTCACCGGAAGCACGATCGCTCACGCCGAGAACACGCTGCTCGAGGAGGCGGCGCTTCAGGGGCAGTCGTTCTTCATCTCCTCCGGGGACAGCGGCTCCGCCCAATGTTTTCAGGCCGGCACGGGCATCACTGCATTGTCCGTACTCGACCCGGCTGGGCAACCGTTCGCCACGGGCGTCGGTGGCACGACCGTCTTCACCCGAGGACCGAACTGCCCGAGCCTGAACTGCTACTGGGCCCCCGGGAACCCGCTGTTACAGTCGGTCTGGAACGACGGGTTCGACGCCCAGAGCAACCGAGCATCTGCGACGGGAGGCGGCCGCTCCGCGTTCTGGCCGATGCCGACCTACCAGTCGCAGACCAATCCCTCGCTCGGGGTTCTCCAACCGAACTCGTCGGGAGTGCCGTGCAACGTCGTCGGGTTCTGCCGCGAGGTGCCCGACGTCTCGGCCAACGCTGACCCGAACACCGGCTACATCGTGTTCTCCAACGGCAGCTGGACGATCACCGGCGGAACAAGCGCATCGGCACCGCTGTGGGCCTCGTTCATGTCGGTCACTAACTCCCAGCCCGCGTGTGAGGGACTGCCGATCGGGTTCGCGAACCCTGCGCTGTACGCGCTGGCGAGCACGCATTACCCGACGTATTTCAGTGATGTGACGCTCTCCAGCCCGTTCACGAACGTATCCAACAACGACGCGCTCGGCGACAACGCTGGTTTGTTCCCAGTCCTCGCCGGCTACGACATGACGACCGGGCTCGGCTCGATGATCTCACCCAACCTGGCGAGGATCCTGTGTGCATTGCGCGTGCCGCCGGCTAGCGCGACAACCGGTGGCGCGACCGGCGTCACCGGAAGCAGCGCCACGATCCATGGCACGATCAATCCGCACGGCGTGACCACGCTGTTCCGGTTCGATGTCGGCAAGACTCGCAACTACGGCGCGAGTTCCACGCCGTCGAGCGCCGGAGCGGGAGCCCGCAACGTTTCGGTCTCGGCGAGCGTCACCCACCTGTCGTTCAACACCACCTACCACTATCGCGTGGTCGCGATCCGCAACGGCCGCGTGGTCTCGGTCGGTGCCGACAGAACGTTCAAGACTAAGAAGAAGAAGCGCTAGGAATCGGCTGCTCGCGCAGCGTCCACATGACAACTATCCGCGCGCCGGAGCGTCGAGCCAGTAGTCGACCCACTGCTCGCGCGTGCCGCCGACGCGGTCGTAGACGGCCTGCGCCCGGAGGTTGTCGGGCGCTGTCTGCCAGGTCAGCTTGCGCGCGCCCCGCCGCGCGCATTCGGTCCGGCACGCCTCGATCAGCCGGTCGGCGAGGCCGTGGCCGCGGGCGGACGCCGATACGAACAGATCGTTCATCACGCCGATCCGGCACGCGGTTGTCGTCGACCAGCTCCAGTAGATCGTCGCGAATCCGACCGCCTGACGGGCGCCGTCGCGCGCGAGCAGCTGCACGCCTTCGAACTCGGGATTGTCGAGCAACGCTTGGGAGAGAGCCAGCAGGTCGGCGTCCGGCGGTGAGGTCTCGTAGAAGTCGCAGTAGTCGCGCATCAGCGGCAGCAGGTCCTCGACATCCTCGGCCCCGGCCCGGACGATCGTGTAGTCCTCGGCAGCGATCACTGCAGCTTACGAATACTCGAGCTTCGGGTCCCAATCGCCGCGCCCCGCGGGCGTACGGTCGAAGACGGCCCACATCGGCCACATGAAGTCGACGTGGCGCGGGCCTTGACCCTCGTCGGGATCGGCGAACCACAACTCGCTGCTCCACAAATGGTGGAAGCGGCCATCCCTGCGGACGAAGATCGTGGCCAGCGGCCATTGGAATCCGTTCGCGTCCTCGGCCCCGTAGTCCCGGTTGTAACCCGTCTCCGATGAGGACAGCAGCCGGGCGTTACGCCAACCCCGGATTTCGCCGTGAGCGCGGAACCGCTCGATCGGTGCTTTGGTGACGACCGCGAAGTTGATCCTTTGTGTGATGTGAGGGATGGCTCCATCGATCCCGTCGACGATCGACGTGCACGACGGGCACGGCCCTTCGAACGGCAGACCCTGCTCGCGGGGAACGATCATGAAGCTGTACAGGAACAGCGTGTCCTTGCGGGGCGCGAACAGCTCCGAGAAACGGACCGTGCGGGCGGCGCCGGCCTCGGCATCCCACTCCTGGAATTCGTAGTCGGTCTCGACTGCCCCGCCGAGTGGCAGCTCGCGCCGCTGCTGCGCAACCCGCTCGATCTGGGCGCGCAGGTCCAGCTCCGCCCGCAGCAACGCATCCCGGGCCTGTCTGTAGTCCTCCGATTCGCCCGGGAAGCGGACGTCGTGCGCCGACTCAGCCATCTCTCACTCCTCCTCGCTCTGATCGTCTTCGGTGCCCCTGGCCGTCCAACCACAGTCGCATGCGAGCTGCTTGATCATGTCGGGCCGACTGTAAGGCTTCCCGGTTGCGATTCGGTTGCGACGCAGGTCGGCCTCGATGCGGGTCTATCTGGCCGGAGCGCCCCTCAGGGCTGCTGGCGCAGCCGGATAGCCCCAACCCGTAGCTAGGCGCAGCCGAACTACGGTTAGCAACGGATGATCCGCAGTTGGTCGCGGCGTAGGTTCCCTTTCAACCAGCCAGCCAAGGGAGGTGAGTCCGCGTGAAGATCGCGCTCACAATTGCTGCCGCCGTCCTGATGTCACCGCTGCTCGTAATGGCCGCTTTCGCCCTGGGGCCCGCAGCGCTCGTCATCTTGTTCCTTGTCCTCTGCACCCTGCTCGTCCTCGGGGTCCAGCGCGCGACTTCTCGCCTGATGCACTGACCACCCGCGGCCAGGCACGTCCGGGAGTACGATCGGGCGATGCTCGCTGCTTGGCGGCGGTGGCTCGGAGTCTGCGGCCCGTGCGTTGCCTGCGGACTGCTGGTGAGCAGTTGCGGTGGCCACGCCAACCGGGGAGCGTTGAATCGGGCGACCTCGGGACCGGCGACGGTGCGCGCCCCGAGCCGCGCTCGCCCGGCGCCTCCGACGGTCGCCAGCATCGGCGCCGGGGGATACGCCGGCTATGCGGTGCTCGGCGATGGTCACGTGTGGGCCTGGGGGGACGATCTCGAAGGCCAGGTTGGACGTAGCGGTGCCCAGTCGCTCAGCACGATGCCCGTCCCTGTCCCCGGACTCGACCGTGTCGCGGCAATCGCCGGCGGTACCAACACCGCTTATGCGCTGCAGCGCAGCGGAACGGTCTGGGCGTGGGGTGACGATGCGCAGGATGAACTTGGAGACTCGGGAGGCCCTGGCCGGGAACGCCCGGTCCGCGTGCACGTTCCCGGCCCTGCTGTCTCGATCGCCGCGGGCATGTTCTCGGCATACGCGCTGCGGCGCGACGGAACGGTCTGGGCCTGGGGCGGTAACTCGGTCGGGCAGCTGGGGACTTCGGCCGTCGACGTCGCAAGCGGCGTGCCACAGCGAGTCGGACGGCTGTCCGGCGTGGTCGCGATCGCGGCGGGCGCGAGCGACGGTTACGCGTTGCGCAGCGACGGAACCGTGTGGGCGTGGGGCGATGACGGCCTTGGCGAGCTCGGCACGGGTGCCTGCCGGGCGGCCCGGCCCGAGGCGAGCGCAGCCCGTTCGTCGTGTCAGGCGGTCGGGTCGCCGGTACGCGTTCGCGGGCTCGACAACGTCAAGGCGATCGCCGTTGGCTCGGGCAGCGCGTACGCCCTGCGACGCGACGGGACCATCTGGGCCTGGGGGGACAACAGCTTCGGCGCGCTCGGCACGGGCTCGCATCGCCTGTTCGTCGCCCGGCCCGCCCGCGTGCGCGGCCTGCAGCGCGTTACGTCGATCGGTGCGGGTGCAGACACCGCCTATGCGGTGAGCGCCGACGGGAGCGTGCGCTCGTGGGGACGGGGAGCGGACGGTGAAATCGGCGACGGAAGCTTCGCCGACCGCGGCGTTCCCACCCGCATGCTGGGCCTGACGAACGCAGTGCAGGTCGTTGGTGGCGGCGCGATGGGTTACGCGCTGGACAGGCGCGGGCGCCTGTGGGCCTGGGGCAGCGGCTACTACGGGCAGCTCGGCAACGGGCAGCGGGAGACCATCGCTCACCCGACGCTCGTGCCGAGACTCTCGGCGCTCGCCGCGGCGTTCTGAACGCGAGCGAGGATTAGAGCTCTCCTGCGCGGGGCGGTTCGAGTAGCCCCGCGGCCGACCATCTGCCGGGCGCTCCGGCCGACCACGATTCCCCGGTCGGCGACACCGACCAGCATTCCACGGAGTGATCCGGCCCAGCCTGAAGCGGCAGACGCCAGCACTTTCCGTGGGAGACGAAGACCGCTGGCGCGGTCCCGTTGTAGTCCGCTGTCGCATGTTGTTGCGACACGCGAGCGATTTCTCTGATAGCTTGCCGCTCGCCGAGTTCCCGGGCTGCCGCCCCGGGAAGCGGGGAACCCAATTTATTGGGGCGAGTCTTGCGGTGGTCCGCAAGAGGCGCTCAGTCAAAGAGCGCTAGCCCGTCAGCTAACTCCGTAGGCCAAGGCACCAGATTTCACCGCTGCTTTTGCGGAGCTAAGTGCATGGGCAAATCGCGTACAGCTTTACTCTCGCTTGCCGTTTTCACGGTCCTGATGGGCTGTTGTTCGAGCGCGCTGGCCGCCACCGGCGGGGTTTCCGCGGGCGGCGGAGCGTCGACCAATGGACGCAGCGCGAGCAACGTGTTCACGCGCACGTTGCGCCCGGGTGACTGGGGACCTGACGTCAAATTGCTTCAGACCTGGCTCTCCGAGCTCGGCTACAAGATCCAGGTGACGGGTTACTTCGGCTCCGTGACGAAGTCTCGCGTGCGCCGGTTCCAGATCTCGCACAAGCTCCATCCCGCAAGCGGGTCGGTCGGGCAACGCACGGCCACTGCGCTGCTGACGGCGATCAGGAAGCTGCACGTGCCGCCCACGACGGCGGGCGTTGTGGACCCAATCCCAGGGTGGACGATCGGGCGCGATGACATGGGTGTTGACGCAAGCTCGCACACCGGCGCGCCTGTCTATGCGCCGCTGGCTTCGAAACTCGTTCAGGTCATGCAGGATTGGTACGCGGGCGAGCCGTTGCTGCTGTTCCAGTTCCTCCACCAGCCGCCCGGCGCACTGTCGGATTACTGGTACGTGGCCGAGCAAATCGATCCGGTGACCACCGGGATCGGCACCGTGTTCAACGCGGGCGAGAAGGTGGCGACATTTGCCTCAAGCGGAACGGGGATCGAGATCGGATGGGGCTCGCCGACGTCCTGGACGAGAACCCTGGCCGGCGTCTCTGACCCGGGCGCCGCCAACCCGCCGTCCGGGTCAACGACACGCTGGGGCGAGTCGTTCAAGCAGTACTTCCACATCCATTAACTCCGCTCTCCTCCAGTCGCCCGCGGCGTTAACCGAGTGCGATGAGGCTCCCCACCGCACGGCATGCGGTGCGCCGGCCGCAGCTGACGCGGGAAGGAAACCCGCGCCAGGACGTCTTGGCTTGTGACGGTAGTCAACCGAGGTAGGCCAGGCGTGAAGGGTTAGACGGTAACCCCCATCCACGCCGCGATCAAAGGACTGTCACATGAGTGAGCAGCACGGGCGCGCCCATGCGCGCACAGTTACCCCTGCGGAAGAACCCGACGACCAGCTGCAGAGAATCTGGGACGGTGTGATCGGTCGGCGTGCGTTCCTGCGCCGGGCCGGGATTGCCAGCGCCGTGGCGATTCCGGGTTCGGCGATCGCCGCCGCGAGCGCCAGTGGCGCCCCTTCTTCCGGTTCCGGGCCCACCGACGGGGATGTCGCGATTCTGCGGTTCCTGTGTGCCGCCGAGATCATCGAAAGCGATCTGTGGGAGCAGTACGCCGGCTTCGGCGGCCAGGCCACCGCCGAGCGTCCCCACGACGGCCAGAACCATTTCTACGTCGCGGCACTGGAGAACCTCGACAGCGACATGCCGCAGTACATCTCCGACAACACCGACGACGAGCAAAGCCATCAGACGTTCATCAACGCCTACCTGAAATCGAAGGGACGTCCCCAGGTCAGTCTGGAGCCGTTCCGCACGCTGCCGCCAAGCTCGGCTACCGGTGGTGGCTCAAAGAAGCGAATTACGAACCTCAAGAGCCTGAATGTCGACACGAGCTGGTACCTGCGCTACCGCGCCGAGACCAATCCCGACTTCGGCGCCACCTTCGGGCAGGCCGTGAAGATAAACCATCAACCGGTGATCCCGGTGTCCGACACCGAGACACCGCCCGGCAACGATGCTCCCGTGCCGGTTCCCCACGACGCCCCGCATCAGCGGATGCAGGCGATCGCCAACAGCGCGGGCTTTCACTTCGCAATGATCGAGCAGGGCGGCTCGAGCCTGTACACCACGATGGCGCTGAAGGCGACGAGCGTCGAGGTGCTGAGGATCGTCGTGGCGATCGGCGCGGTCGAGACCAATCACTTCTCGCTGTGGCACGACAAGGCCGGCAATGCCGTCGCCGATCCGCTGGCCGGCGTGACCGACCCGATGACCGGGACGACGTTCCCGAACCTCAACGCCTCAGGCGGCGAGAAGACGCAGACGAACCTGATCCTCCCCGAACCGTGCGAGTTCATCCCCGGCCTGCCACCGTGCTCGGTCGTGCGCCCCACGGTGGACCACCTGGCAGGCGCGATGGCGGCAGTGAACGCGCTGACCGCCGACGGACTGTTCCAGGGCCAGTCGCCTGCTTTCTTGCGCTTCATCAAGCAGCTGGCCCGCGAAGCCGACGCCGCGCAGCGGAGCGTCGCGTGAGCAGGCTCTGCAGGCGGCGCGGGAGCGGACCGGAGTCGCGGCCTAGCGCCCAGCCCGTCGCGGCGAGCCATCACACGACCCGTGGGTCCCTCAGCTCCGCCGCGCCAGCTGCTCCGACAGATAGTCCCAGTCCCGGTTGAACCTATAGGAGTAGTTGGCGGGCGGCAGCGGCGACTGGGTTTCGAGGAAGCGGACCCGCCCCGGGCTGCGGTTGTAGAACGCATGCACGCTGCCGACCCCCGTCCAGAACAGATCGCCCGCTGCGAGCGTGAGCTCCTCGCCCTCGGCCATCGCATCGACCTCACCCTCCAGGACGTAGTACGACTCCTCGAAGGGGTGGTCGTGCGGCTGCGCCATGCCCCCGGGCTGATACTCGACCATGAACATCTGGTGCAGAGCCGACCCCAGCCTCTGGTCCACGAGCATCTTGACGGCAATCCCGCTGTAGGCCAACAGCGCCGTGGCCATGCTCGCCGAGACAGTCGGAGCATCGACGCCGGCGCCGATCTTCAGTTGATCCATGTCCATGTCGGTTGGGCCGAGGCGGAACAACGTCCGGGTGCGGGGGTCGCGAATGTCCGGCGGGCCGCCGTCGGCTCTGGCCGGCGCCGGCTCACCTGTCCAGAACGTGTCGGGCGGCTCGGACAGCCGGGGGGTCGGCGAGTTCACGACGAGCCACGTGGCCTGTTCGTCGCCTTCGTTGCGCCAGGCGTGAGGGACGCCCACCGGCACCAGCCCGCATTCGTCGGCCGAGAGCCGGTAGGTGCGGCCGTCGGCGGTCAATCGCGGCTCGCCGGTCAGGACGTAGAAGCTCTGCTCGGTGGAGTGCAGATGCATGTCGACGTGCCCCGACGGACCCAGCATGCACAGGGAGATCCCGGTGTGCGCGGCCCCGACGTGACGCCCGAGCAGCGGCGTCGCTGAGAATGCGCCGACGCGGTCCCCTGCGTCCGCTGGGATCGCGGGTTCGACGGTCCCGCTTCGGTGCACGTGATAAAGCGCACGGTGGTCCTTCATGTCAGTCACCCGTGTGAAGTGCCGCTACACCCCTCACAGGATCACCCAGCCACCGTCGACCGCGAGATTGACGCCGTTGACGGAACGGTTCTCGAGTAGGAAGAGCGCCGCGCTGGCGACGTCGTCCATCGTGACCACGCGACCCGTAGGAGTGCGCTCCTTGACGCGCTCGAGCATCTCCGCGTTCTCAGCCCAGGCCGGGCTGTCTCCGACGATCCCGGGGTGAATGGCGTTCACGCGCACCGGGGCGAGCTCGGTGGCGAAGGCGCGGACCATCGAGGTCACGGCGCCGTTGACAGCCGTGACCGTGGTCGACCCGGGATAGGGCCGGTCCTTGGCCAGGCCGCCGAACAAGAGGACCGAGGAGTCCGCATGCATCCTCGAATGCAGACAGTGAAGCACTTCCGTGTAACCGACCAGCTTCAAGGTCGCCAGCCGCAGGGCCCGCGCGATGTCGTAGTCGCGAACGCGGTTGGTGTCGCGCTCGATCGCCGCTAGCACCACGTAGTCGATGCGCTCCAGCGCTTCAAGGGCAGGCGCTATATGGGCCGGCACCGTCAGGTCAACCCCAACGGAGGACACCGCATCCCCGATCTGCGCGGCGACGGCTTGCGCCGCTGAGGCGTCCCGCCCGCTGAGCACCACGGTGTCGCCTCGCTGTGCCATCCGCTCGGCGAGATGTCGGCCTAGGCCTCGCGTTCCACCGATGATCAGCGTTGTCCCTGCGGCCATCTGGTCGGGTGGCAGTGTATTACGCTGTTGCATGATCTAAGGGCGCTCTGCCGCTCGTGCGGCGGCCGCGGAATTGGCAACGCCTGGGCGAGGCGAGCATGGCTGACCGGATCCTGACCACCCACGCGGGAAGCCTGCCGAGGTCCGACCGTGTCGCCGACATGATCTGGGCTCGGATGGAGGGTCAGAAGGTCGACGAGGCAGCGCTGCAGGTGCAGATCGACGCCGCCGTCACGGAGGTCATCGAGAAACAGCGCGACGCCGGCATCGACATCGTCAGCGACGGCGAGATGAGCAAGACTGGATTCAGCACGTACGTTAACGAGCGCTTCTCCGGCTTCGACGGACGATCGGAGTTCCAGGCAGACGACGTGGCGGACTTTCCCGAGCTCGCGATGCGCCTGTTCAACACCCCGTCAATGGCGCACATCGTGTTCTCCAACTGTGTAGGTCCGGTGCAACTGGCGGACAAGCATGCGGTGCAGACGGACGTCGAGCGACTTGCCAATGCGCTCGGGGATCATCAGCACTCAGACGCGTTTCTCGGCGCGATCAGCCCGGGGCAAATCGCTTTCAACGATCCCGACCATCATTACGGCTCGCACGAGGCGTATCTCGGGGCCCTGCCGGAGGAGCTCTCCGACGAGTACAAGGCGATCGCCGACGCCGGCTTCAAGCTGCGGATCGACTCGCCCGACATGGCAATGGCCGCTCACTGTCGCTCGGTCGGAAGCAGCGTCGGCGACTGGGCACCGCCATCCTCCGCTGGCGGTCGAGGCGCTAAACGCGGCGCTCGCGCAGATCCCGCCCGAGCAGGTGCGGCTGCACGTCTGCTGGGGCAACTACGGCGTGTGTTCGAGGACGTCGAGCTGCCGGACGACAAGTCCGTGATTCTCGGCGTGATCGACGTCAAGACCAACGCCGTCGAGCACCCCCGGCTCGTCGCCGACCGCCTCGCGCGCCTAGGCAAGATCATCGGCAAGGAACGGCTGATCGCCGGCACGACTGTGGCTTCGACACGTTCATCCGCTTCTCGCTGGTCGATTCGGGCGTCGCCTGGCTGAAGCTGAAGTCGCCCAGCGAAGGAGCCGAGCTCTGAGCGCAACGCTGACAGCGCCGAGGCTAAGCGCGTCCCTATAGGCCCACGACGTGTTGCGCGGCGTACAGCGTGTCGCTCGCGGCCCCGACCGTTAGACGCTGCGATCAGCCTCAGCTTTCCCGAGGTCGCTAGCGTGGCTGGAGATGGAGTCGCACTCCCACGAAGCGAGCGTTCAAGACCGGTCGATCTTCGACCGGGTTCCGGCTCCCGGCCTGGTGATCGTCGGGATCGGCTCGGTTCAGGTCGGCGCTGCCTTCGCGACGAAGCTGTTCGCCCACCTCGGCCCCGCCGGCACGGTCCTGCTGCGCGTGCTGTTCGCGGCGGTCGTGCTGTGGGCGATCTGGCGGCCACGTCTCCGCGACCATGCGCCGTCCGAGCTTCGCCTCGCGGCACTGTTCGGAGTGGCGCTCGCGCTGATGAACCTCACCTTCTACGAGGCGCTCGACCGGATCCACCTTGGGGTCGCCGTGACGCTCGAGTTCGTGGGACCGCTGGCGGTCGCGCTCGCGGGCTCGCGCAGCCGTCTGGATGTCCTCTGGGCGTTGCTCGCCGGCCTCGGCGTCGCCCTGCTCGGTGGCTTCGGGGGCGTCAACCTCGCGGGCGCGATCCTCGCGCTGACGGCCGGCGGCTTCTGGGCCGCGTACATCCTGCTGAACGCGCGCGTCGGCCGCGCGTTCAGCGGTGGCGACGGGCTAGCGATCGCGATGGCGGTCGCCACGCTGCCGCTGATCCCGGTCGGGATCGCCGCCGGCGGCTCGAACCTGCTGCATCCGGACCTCCTTGCGGTGGCATTCGGGGTGGCGATGCTGAGCTCGGTGATCCCCTACTCGCTCGAGCTCGAGGCGCTGCGGCGTATCAGAGCGCAGCTGTTCGGCGTGCTGATGAGCATCGAGCCCGCGATGGCGGCGCTCGCCGGATTGATCGTCATCGGGCAGAGGCTCAGCGCGCTCGACGTGCTCGCGATCGCGCTCGTGGTCACGGCAAGCGCCGGCGCAACGCTGGGCTCACGCGGGCCCGCGCCCGTCGACGCGTGATGCCAGCGCCTGCGCCACCGCGTACATCAGCCGCGTGGCGTCCGCAATCGTCCCGTAGTCGACGTTCTCCGGCACGTCCGACATCAGGTGATAGTTGGCGGGTGCCTGCCACTCGGTAAGCGACCCGAGCATCGCGGTCGGGATGCCGGCGCGGCTCGGGATCACCGCGTCGGATGAAGCCCGCGCCTTGAATCCGCGCTCGAGCGGGATTCCCTGCGCCCGCGCGCACCGTTCCACGAGATCACGGAACGAGGGGTCCGTGTAGTAGTGCATTCGGAACGGGCCCTCGCCCTCGCACATGATCAGACGCGGCGAGCCGATCGTGTCCGGTACGAGCATCGAGGTGCTTGCCGGGTCGAGTTCGGCGCGATGACGCTGCATGAACGCGCGGATCCCGTCTTGGAGCGTCTCCTCGGCGCCGGCCGAGACGAGCCACACCCGCAGACCGGGAACCGGCTGCTCGCGCATCAGCTCGGCCAGCGCCACGAGCGCGGCGACCCCGGAGAGGTTGTCGTTGGCGCCCGGGACGGTGGGGCTTCGCCACATGTCAGTCACCAGCCACAGGCCCAGCAGGCCGCCGGCGGCGCCCGCGGCCGCCGGTCCGCGCCGGCGGGTGATCGCGGAGATGAGCGCCCCGAGCGGCGCGGACATGCCAATCCACCACTGCGGCGGTTGTGTCTTGAAGCGGTGAAGCGCGCCCGGGAAGCGGGCGTGGATCTTCATCTGCAGTCCCTGATCGAACAGCCGCCCGGTCTGCGCGGCGTCGTGGTGCGCGAGCACGACGAGCGTGCGCTTCGCGTCCGCGTCGCCGAGCCGGGCGACCACGTTGACCGTGGTCTTGCGCCGCCGCAGCAGCGGGCGCGCGATCCTCGGACCGTTCTCGGCCTCGTCGAGGACACCTGCCGCCGAGACGATCCCGAGCGCCACCCCCAGCCTCCGCCGGCGCGCCAGCGCCAGGCCCGCGCCCAGCACTCCGATCCCGCCGAGCACGGCCACGGTCGGGGGGAACGTTCCCCAACTCGGCTCGTCCTCGAGCTCGACTTCCTCCACGCCCGCGGCCCGAAGCCGCTCCGCGATCCAGTTTGCCGCCTCACGTTCGCCCGGCGAGCAGGGCCTGGTTTCGATCGGCGAAAGGCGCTCGCATACCTCGCGCAGAGTCGCCTCGAGCGTTTCGCCGGCGGCGGCGCTCATCAGCGCATCTCCGCCTGTGCCAGCACTCGCCCGCGTGCGCCGACGGCCTCGGTCCGGATCGGGGGCGGCTGAGCTGAGCGGTTCGAGCGAACCGCGATCGCGAAGTAGCGCCCTTCGCGCACGCGTCCGGTGACGCCGGATATGGCGTCACGAACCGATGTCGCATGGCCGTGGGTGGTGATCCCGTAGAGCTGCTCGGCTGAGGACCGGCTGTCGGTGCGCGTGCCCATGCCGATAACTGTCGATCCGGTGCGCCGGCGTTACAGGTCGGGCGGCAGCGACAGCTCCTGCGGACTGACGCCAGACTCCTGTTCCCAGGACGCGAACGCCTCGCCGTCGCGCCCCTGATGCTCGCCGGCGCCGCCAAGCGCGACCAGGACCAACCGCGCGGGGCCCCGGTTGACAAGCTGGCGCCGGACCGCGGGCGCTACCCGGACGAGCTCGCCCTCGCCGAGCTCCGAGTCCTCGCCCTCGACGACCAGCGTGAGATGCCCCTGCACGACCAGGTACACCTCCTCCTGACGCTCGTGGCGGTGGATCCGGCCGCGCTGTCCCGGCTCGAGCACGATCTGGTTGATCCCAAATGAGCTGACGCCGAGCGCGCGTCGCAGCGACAGAAACCGCTCGCCGACCTCCGGATCAATACGTGCACGTGCGATCCCGTCCTCCACATCGGGCATGTTGACAGCTGCGCTCGCCGGGCACCCGCCAGCGCCGCTGGGTCACTTGCAGCGGTTCGCCCCGCTGAGGTTCGCGCCAGAGAGGTTCGCGTTCCTGAGGTCCGCGTAGCAGAGATCGGCGTTGCCGAGATTCGCGCCGGTCAGGTTCGCGTTCTCCAGATCGGCGTTCTCGAGATCCGCCTTGTACAGGTCGGTCTGGTACAGGTCGCTGTTGCGCAAATCGTCTCGCCGCAGCCGGGCATACGCGAAGTGCACATGACTGAGGTTGGAGAAACTCAGGTTCGACTGTTCCAGGTCCGCCGCGTAGAAGTCGGACATGTACAGGTTGCTGCTCCTGAGGAACACATGGCTGAGGTTGGCGTTGGTGACGTTGGAGTGCTCGATCTCAGCCCCGAACAAGAAGGCGCCACTCAGGTTCACGAGGTGCAAGTTGGCGTTGTTCAGGCGCGCGCCCGGGCAGCGGGTCCCGGGACGGATCCGGCAGCCATTGATCGTCCGCGCATCCGCGATCGCAGCGAGCGAGAAGATCGCCCCGGCGAGTAGCACGATCGCCAGCCCTCGTCGCATCCTGCGCTTGTCGATGACTTTCATCCCGTGTCCTTTGGGCAGCCGCCTGACTACGTGCGCAAGCGTAGCCGTTCTTGGCCGCCGGCAAGCGGGCTACCCGCCCAGACGCCGCTCCTCTTCAACGGTGCGCTCCGCGAGCGGAACGGCCTCGAGCCGACCGTCCGAAATCGGCTCGCCGCTCTCGACCGAGAGCCCATAGGTACCGGCCTCGAGCCTGGCCTCGGCGCGGACCAGCGCAGCCAGCTCCTGACGGAGGTCGTCCACGCGCCCCTCGTCCAGCTCGTCCTGGTAGAGGTCCTCGGAATCCTCGTCTCCGGGCTCCACTCGATCCGACGCCTCGAGCGGCCCCTCGCGCTCCAGGGCCGCCATAGCGTGCTCAATCCGGTTTCGTTCACGAGCAAGCAGCTCGCGGGCGCGGTCAGGGTCCATGGCTAAAGACTAATCAGTTGCTTGCCGTTGGATCAGCGCGGCTCGCTCAGCATCCGTGTAGAGCCGGTGGATCTCGGGAAGGTCGGGCGGCGCCGACAGCACGATCCTGTAGCCATTGGCAGCGAGTGCTTCGACGATGCGTCGCGCGTTACCGACGTTGTCATGGTCGTAACGCAAGGCCTGGATGATGCAGCCTTCAGGGCTCACTCGATCGCGCTCGCCTTAGCTCGCAATGGCTTGATCGAAGAGCGATCGTACCTCGGGGTGCGGCGGATTCAGCCGCACCCCAGATGACGCTCCGGCAGAGGGCCGGGGTTACTCCTCGAGGACTTCGATCACCTCGTAGACACCTGAGACGTGGTCGTTCTCGACGTAGGCCGAGAGCTCATCCACGCGCTTGCTCTCCTCGGTGTCCTCTTCCTCCCGCCAACGCCGGTAGTCGTCCTCGGTCATATCGAACAAGCCGAACGAGATCACCTCGTCCTCGTCACGGATGTTGCGCGCGTGGTAGGCCCGCTGCAACCCCGGCGGCCTGTCTCCCTCGCCCTCCCACGCGCGGCGGAACTGCTCCCATGAGCCCGGCTTAAGCCGGCGGGCAGAGAACATCACGATCATCGCTCGACCTCCTAGTTGACGTGTTGCGCGGACTATCTCAGGCGGGCGGCCTTGCGACCACCGGACCGCGGCCGATTACCTCGACGACCTGTCCCGGCTGGCAGAACTCGATCCGCTCGGCCTCGTGCCGGAGCAACGCCCGCAGCTGGATGAACGCGACACCACCGAGCAACGCAGGAACCCAGATCTGGAAGGCCCGGTACAGGAGGACCGCGGCCGCGGACGCGCTGGCGGACAGTCCATAGAGCACGAGCGCGCCCACGAGCCCGAGCTCGACGCCCCCGATCCCGCCGGGAATCGGGATCAAGTTGCCGAGCTGGCCGATCAAGTACGCGATCCAGATGATCGCGAGCTCCGGCGAGGACCCGAGCGCGCGAAAGCTGGCCCACAGAACGAGGATGTCGAACACCAGGTATCCCACGCTCCCGACGACCAGCAGCGGGCTGGCGTGACGCAGCATGCTGAGGGCGTCCTCGACGCCATCGCCAAGCGCGTGAAGTCCGGACGCCAGCCGGGTCGACCAACGTCCTCCACGTCTGCTGACCCGGACTGCCGCCCGGTGCGAGATACCGCGCAGTGCCAACGTGCCACCGATCGCGAGGCCGGCCACGACGGCCGGGATCACCGAGAGCAGGAAGCCCGAATGCCCCGGCAGCACCCCGGCCGCCAGCCCGATTCCGAGCAGCACGAGCGCGCCGACGTTGGGCAGGCTCGTGAGTAAGAAGAAGGCGACCGTCTTGCGCGCGATGTCGCCATCGGCCATTCCGCCCCGGCGAAGCGCCCATGCCCCCAGCGCGAGTCCGCCGGCGCCGCCAGCCGGCAGCAGCGAGTTGGCCCCCTGCTCGGCCATCCCGATCTTGTAGCTCGTGCCCCAGCTCATCCGGGTGCAGAACACCATCCGGAACGCCAGCACGTAGCCGAGGCAGGAAAGGACTTCAAGCAGGCACGCGACCACAAGCCAGTCGGCCTGCGCGTGAGTGAATCGGTTGCGGATGCCGCTCAACCCGGGCGTCAGCACCACGACTGCGACGACCACTACGCACACCGCCGCGATCCGGAGCACCGCGCGGCGCACCCGGTTCGGCGAGACCTCGCTCGGAAGCGGCGCGGCGTCCAGCTCGGTTCGGCCGGCTCCGGACACAGTCCGCGAACAATGGCACGAACCCCGCGCATGCAAAAGCCGGCGAGTGCGCTACAGCTGTTCGCGCACTCCAGCTTCGTGCTCGATGCGGTCGGTGGCGAGGATCGTCGCGCGTGTGGGTACGCGGCCGCTGCGGCGCTTGCTCTGACTAGCCCACCGCGACCGCCGCCCGCCCCGCATAACGGGCGCGGTCGCCGAGCTGCTCCTCGATTCGCAGGAGCTGGTTGTACTTGGCCACGCGCTCCGAGCGCGCCGGCGCTCCGGTCTTGATCTGCCCGACACCGGTGGCGACCACGAGATCGGCGATGAACGTGTCCTCGGTCTCCCCGGAGCGGTGCGAGACGACCGCCCGGTAGCCCGCGTCGTGAGCCATCGCGATCGTGTCGAGTGTCTCGGTCAGTGTGCCGATCTGGTTGAGTTTGATCAGGATCGAGTTCGCAATGCCCCGCTCGATGCCCTCTCGCAGGATCGCCGGGTTGGTGACGAAGATGTCGTCGCCGACCAGCTGCAGGTGATCGCCGACACGCTCGGTCAGCTTGCGCCAGCCGTCCCAGTCGCCTTCCGCCATCCCATCCTCGAGCGACAGGACCGGGTAGCGGTCCGCGATCGCCACCCAGTAATCGACCATCTCATCCGAGGACAGCGACCGGCCCTCTCCCGCAAGCTCGTAGCGCCCGTCGGTGAAGAACTCGCTGGCCGCAGGATCCAGGCAGATCGCGACGTCCTCCCCGGGCCTGTAACCGGCGCTGTCGATCGCGGCGACGAGCAGCTCGAGCGGCGCCTCGTTTGACTGCAGCGCCGGGGCGAACCCGCCCTCATCTCCTACGGCCGTGGCAAGCCCGTGGCTCTTCAGCGCGCTCTTCAAGCCCTGATAGACCTCGGCGCCCATCTGCACTGCTCGCTCGATCGAGCCCGCCCCCACCGGGGCGATCATGAACTCCTGGAAGTCGACAGGATTATCGGCGTGGACGCCCCCGTTGAGCACGTTCATCATCGGCACCGGCAGCAGCGTCGCATCATCGCCGCCCAGATACCGCCACAAGGGCTCGCCGGCCTGCGCCGCCGCCGCCCGGGCGACCGCCATCGACACACCGAGGATCGCGTTGGCACCGAGCCTCGACTTCCCGTCGGTTCCGTCGAGCGCGATCAGCGCCTCATCCAGCCTGCGCTGATCGACCGCGTCCCTGCCTCTGATCGCCTCCGCAATCTCGCCGTTGACGTTCGAAACGGCGCGTCTCACCCCCTTGCCGCCGAACGGGCCCTGCCCGTCGCGCAGCTCGAGCGCCTCCCTGGTGCCGGTGGAGGCACCCGAAGGAACCGCGGCCCGACCAGATGCTCCTGAAGCCAGCCGCACGTCGACCTCGACGGTCGGATTGCCGCGGCTATCGAGGATCTGGCGTGCATGGACCACTTCGATCGCGCTCATCGGTTCCTCCGCTCTGTCAGGGTTCCTCTCTGTACCGACCCTAGCCGGTTCGGATAGCGTCCCGCGTGCGATCCGCAGACGCGGAACGCGACCGCGATGACCGAGCCGAATGACCTAGCGCAGGTGCACTCCAGTGACGGGGCCACGAGCGCCGAATTCGTACCCGCCGCGAACATGCTGTGCTGCTCGCTCACGCACCGGGGAACCGAGTTCCTCGACGCCGGCCACGGCGTCGAGGCGTACGCAAGCCAGGGGAAGACGATGGGGATCCCGCTCCTTCATCCCTGGGCCAACCGCCTGGCCGGCTTCGAGTACAGGGTCGCCGGCAAGCACGTGACGCTGCCGCGCGACGGTGCGGTGATCCCTGTCGACGGCGCCACCGGCCTGCCGATCCATGGAGTGATCCCTTCGCTGCTGCGCTGGGACGTGGAGTCGGTGATGGAGGGGGGCCTCGCCGCCCGCCTGCGCTGGGACTCTCCGCAGCTTCTCGACCTGTTTCCGTTTCCGCACGAGCTCATGATGGAGGTGACGCTTGACGGGGCAGGTCTGACGATCGCGACGACCCTGATCGCGACGGGTGCCGAAGCAGTACCGGTCTCGTTCGGCTTTCATCCGTACTTGCGGCTCTCGGATGCTCCGCGAGAAACGTGGCGGATCTCGACCAGCGCGCTGGCGAAGCTGGCGCTCGACGAGCACATGATCCCGACGGGCGAGCGGGTGCCGTTCGAGCGCCACGAGTTCGAACTGGCCGAGGAGAGCCTGGACGACGGCTTCGAAGCCTTGTCGGAGCCGGTCGAGTTCGCAGCCGTGGCCGCCGGAACCGCCGTAAGAGCACGATTCACGGACGGCTTCACGTACGCGCAGATCTACGCACCACCGGAGAAGCAGTTCATCTGCTTCGAGCCGATGACCGCCCCCACGAACGCGCTGAACAGCGGCGACGGACTGCGGATCGTGCCGCCCGGCGAGCGTCTGCGAACCGTGCTCACGATCTCGGTTAGCTAAGCGGCTCAGGGGCGCTCTGGCGGGGTCCCGGCGTCTGAGGGGCCGCATATCGTTCGCCGGCGTCGATGCTCAGACTGCGAATGTCGGTGACCGCCGGCCAGGTCGAGGAGCTGGTCGCGACGCTGTCAGATACGCATGGCGTCGCCGAGATCGTCCGCCTGCGGGTCGAAGGGAGACCCGAGCGTTTCCTGTTGATGGCAGATGTGACCCCCGCCGGCGCGGATCGCGTCACGACGCTGATTGGCGCGGTCGAGCGCGGCGTCGAGGACCTAGTGCTCGTGCACGAGAACGTCGTGGCGATGCCCCAGTTCCATCCGTCGGTGATGCGGCGCGAAGGTGGTTTCGGGCGGGCGTCGCCGCGATGATCTCGTTCGAGACCAGGGCGAGCGCGGCAGTGGGCGTCGCGATATCCGTGACCACGATCCCGGCCTCGCCGTACCTCGGGGTCGCCTTCGGCCTCGGCGAGCCCACCAAAGCATGGGGAGCGTTGCTGGTGCTTGTCGTCAACGTCGCCCTGCTGCTGTTTTCGGGCACCACCACGCTCTGGGTGCAGGCGCGAGCGGCGGCGAGCGCAAAGCCCACGAGGTAGCCCAAGCGCCCGTCCTCCAATCGGAGGGGCGGGTTCGTCAGGCGCCGTCACTCTGAGCGGATATCCGCGGCCGGGGGGCCTCACCTTGAGGTCCCATGGCCAAGTGGCCTAGTCTTGGGGGGCATGTTGAAGGGTCGCATCCGCTTGCGCGCCCCGTCTCCATCGATGGTCGTGGCGCTGATCGCGCTGTTTGTGGCGCTCGGCACGGGGGCCTACGCTGCGATCAACGTTCCCGCCAACAGCGTGGGAACCGCGCAGTTGATGAACGGGGCGGTCACCGGATCGAAGATCCGGAATGGGACGATCACCGGTGCGAAGATCCGGCTCGGCACGCTCGGCAACGTCCCCTTCGCGAGCCAGGCCGTTCACGCCTCGGCGGCCGACAACGCCACTCGGCTCGGCGGTAGTCCCGCCTCCGCGTTCGCGCTCACCGATCAACCCGGGTACAGCCAAGGCGCGCTCCAGCCCGGATATACGAACTTCGGGAATGGCTACGCGCCGGCCGGCTACCTCAGGGACACGCTTGGGTTCGTCCATCTCCATGGGACGATGATCTGCCAGTCGGGCACGGGGGTTGCGTTCACGCTGCCGGCCGGCGACCGCCCGGCTACATGGCTGCTTTCGCCGATCGGTGTCGCCCCGGCCGGCACCACCGGACGGATCGACATCGCGCCAAACGGGAACCTTTGGATCACCTCGAGCGCGCAGGCCATCTGCGGCCTGGACGGGATCACGTTCCTGGCGGGGCAGTAGCCCGCTCGCCCGCCGAGACTGGTGGACGATCCCGCCCCGATCTAACGGTTGGCCAAGTAGGCCTTGTAGGCCGTGCCATAGGCCGTCGGGGTCCCCGAATAGTCGCTGATCAGCGACGGGAAGCCGGTGCAGCTGGCCACGTTCCATGCCCAGGCGACGTATCCGATCCCGTGGCTGTCCGCCCACGGCAGCAGCGTGTTCAGGAACCCGCCGGCGCAGTCGTTCTCGCCGACCTCGGTCGCCAGCACCGGAACGTGCTGGGCGACCGGGGCGACAGTGCTGTCCCAGCAGCTGGTCGTGTTGCAGCCACTGAAGTTGTAGATGTGCCAGCCGGCGGCGAGTTGCCCGGCAGGATCTTTCGGCTCGTTCGCGAGCCATCCGCTCAGGTCTCCGCCCCAGTTCAGTCCCTCGACGATCACCGGCTGGGTCGCGCCCGCTCCGCGGACAGCGTCGATCAGCTGCTGCTCGCCGGCCGCCTTCGAGCCGTCCGGCATCGTGCAGCCGTTCAGCCAGCAGGACCACGAGATGTCGTGCGGCTCGTTGAACAGGTCGAACGCGATCCCGCGCACGCCCTTGTACTCAGCCGCGACCGAGGCCCAGAACGCGGGGCTGTGGTCGGCATCGGGCGCCTGCTCCTGTCCCAGTGCCAGCTGGGTACCCGGAGCGCCCCAGTGAAGGTCGAGGATCACATTGAGGCCGTGCGCCTGCAGGCGGTCGACGAAGTCGCGGATCGCCGCTTGATAGTTGGCGCCGGCGTAGGCGGGCCTGACGCCGTTGATCCCGAGCCAGCAGTCCTCGTTGAGCGGCACCCGCACCGCATTGATGTGCCAGGCGGCCATCGCCGCGATCGAGGCGTCGTCGGTCGGCCCGTCGAACAGCCCCCAACCCTGGGCACACGCGTACTCACTGCCCGACCGGTTGACCCCGGCGACGTGCAGAGGCCCGCCGGAACCGTCGAGGAGCTGGTTTCCCGACACGGTGATGCCGAGCGTTGATGGACCGGCCGCGGTCGTGCTCGCGGTGACCGCGTTGCTCGGCTGCGACAGGTTGCCGGCGGCGTCGAACGCGCGGACGGTGAACGTGTAGCTGGTGGAGGACGTCAGCCCCGTGACCGTCGTGCTCGTCCTCGTCGCCGTCGCGACCTGCGTCGAGCCGCTGTAGACCCGGTAGCCCGTGACGCCGACGTTGTCGCTCGACGCCTTCCAGCTCAGCGAGATCGTGGCCGCGGTGGGAGAACGCGCAATGAGCCCCGTCGGCGCGCTCGGCGGCGTCGTGTCGGGCGGGCCACCGGCGCAGGGCTGACCGGTCAGCAGGCAGTTCTGCGGGGCATCGAACGGACTCGTATAAGCGACCTGGAAGCCGACGTCGGCGCTCGCGCCAGGGGCGATCGTCTGGTTCCAGCTTGCGTTCGTGAGAACGTAGTGGCTCCCGCTGGAGCTCATCGTGGCGTTCCATGCGCTCGTGACCGAGGCACCTGACGGCAGGTCGAACTCGAGCCGCCAGCCGTTGACCGTCGTGGAGCCGTTGTTCTTGATCGTGTAGCCGCCGACGAAGCCGGTGCCCCAGTCATTGCTCTTGGCGAAGGTCGCGGTCAGGCCGCCGGCCGGTGGCGCGGTGGTCGAGGTGGTGACGGCGTTGCTAGGGCTCGAGACGTTCCCGGCGGCGTCGAACGCTTTGACCGTGAACGTGTAGCTCGTCGAAGGGGCGAGTCCCGTGACCGTCGTGCTCGTGGCCGTGGTCGTCGTCGCGACCTGTGTCGAGCCGCTGTACACGCGATAGCCCGCGACACCGACGTTGTCGCTCGACGCGTTCCAGTGCAGTGAGATCGTCGTCGCGGTGGGCGAGCTCGCCGCCAGCCCGGTGGGGGCCGTTGGCGCCGTCGTGTCCGGCGGCGGCGGGGCGGAACCGGCGCAGGATTGTCCATTCAGCGTGCAGTTCGTAGGCTCCCCGAACGTGCCCGAATAGGCGCCCTGGAAGCCGGCGTCAACGCTCGCGCCCGGAGCGATCGTCTGGTTCCAGGTCGCGTTCGTGATCACGTAGTGCGTCCCACTCGAGGTCAGGACCCCGTTCCAGGCGCTGGTGATCGACTCGCCGGCCGGCACGTCGAACTCGAGTCGCGCCCTCGATGCGGATAACACCGACACGGCTTGATAGTCGCGGTATTGGGGCGTTAGGAATACGCCGTATGGGAAGGACTACCGGAAGTGGCACGTACCGTGGAGACAATCGCCGGGCGATACGAGCTGCATGAGGTCATCGGGCGGGGCGGCATGGGCGTCGTCTATCGGGCCCACGACACCGTCCTCGACCGCGTCGTAGCGGTCAAGGTGCTGCCCGCCGAGTACGCCTCGGATCTGACGCTTGTCGAACGCTTCACCCGGGAGGCACGGGCGGCGGCACGGCTGGCCGATCCCAACATCGTGGCGGTGTTCGACACCGGCATCGACGGCGATGTGCGGTACATCGTGATGGAGCTGGTGCTCGGGGTGAGCCTGGCGCAGCTCCTCCACGAGCGCGGGGCTCTGGCCGTGCCCGAGGCGGTGGACATCGCCGCCCAAGTCGCCGCCGCGCTGGCGGCCGCACACGCGGCCGGGATCGTCCACCGCGACATCAAGCCGGCGAACATCGTGGTGCAGCCTTCCGGCGATGCGAAGGTGCTCGACTTTGGGATCGCACAGGCGAGGACGGACGAGGCACTCACGCGTACGACGGCGGTGCTCGGCTCGGCGCCGTACATGGCACCGGAGATGGCCGCCGGCCAACCGGTCGACGAGCGTTCGGATATCTACTCGCTCGGCTGCGTGCTCTACGAGATGCTGACGGGTCGACCACCGTTCCTCGCAGAGGTTCCCGCCGCCGTCATGCATCAGCACATCAGCGCCGCTCCACAGCCCGCGCGGCAGCTGCAGCCGCGGGTTCCGCCCGCCCTCGATGCCCTGCTGGCGCGGATGCTCGCCAAGCGGCCTGCCGATCGCCCGCAGCACGCGGCCCAGCTGGCGAGGGCCCTGCGCGACTCGCTGTCGGACCGTGCGGCGCCACCGCCGCCCGACCCAGTGCCTTGGGACGAACCAACCGGGCCCGCGGAGGCGGCTTCAGGCGACGGGGGACCATCTCTGTTGGTGTGGATCGCGCTAGGCGTCGCGATCGCGGCGCTGCTGGCGGTGCTGCTGGTGACCCTGGTGGGCAACTCAAGCTCTTCGCACCATGGAACGAGCACGTCCCACAACGCCGCAACGAGCTCGCCGACGACCACCACGACCGTCACGCAGAGCCAGACGTCGAGTCCATCGAGCACGAGCAGCACCACGCACTCCCAGTCCTCGACCACAGCGACGACAACAACGACGACCGTCACGACGACGCCGAGGACGACCTCGGCCACGACGTCGAGCCCGTCGAGCAGTACGACAAGCCATCCCTGAGGACCCGGCGCGGCGCAGGCGGCTATCCAGCCGTCAGCCCAGGTAGCGCGCGAGCGTGAACGTCGAGCCCGCGGAACCGAGCACGACGATGCGGCCGTTGGCCTGGATCGCGACGCTGTTGGCCGTGGCCTGGACGCCGTTTCCGAAACGGGTCACGACGATCCCGCCGTTGCCGAACGTTCGATCCAGCTGCCCGCTCGGCATGTAGCGCACGAGGCCGAAGTACGAGGTCTGGCCGCCGGACTGGATCGCCTGGCCGGCGACGACCAAACGCCCATTGGGCTGGCGCGCGATGGCGTTCGCGCCGGAGTCGCCGCCCGGCAGGTTCGTGGCGACTATTCCCCCGCGACCGAAGCTCGGGTCCAGCGAACCGTTGCCCAGGTAGCGGGTGAGAACGACCTGGTCGCCCTGTCCGGGATGCAGCAGCGCGAGGCCGGCGGCGACGGTCCGCCCGCTCCGATCGACGATCACGCCCTGCGCGGCAGCCTCGTTTCCGAGCAGGGTCGAGACCTTGCCGTCCGACGAGAACGAGGGATCGAGCTGGCCGCTCTGGGCGTTATAGCGAGCGAGCGCGAACGCTCCTCCCCCCGTGAACGGGTTGTCGAACAGCCCTGCGGCGACCAGCTTGCCGTTCCAGAACGCGATCGCGTGCGCCGCGACGGTGTCAGAACCGGCTCCGAACCCGGTGACCACTCGTCCGCGGGTACCGAAGCTCTGGACGAGGCGCCCGCTCGAGCTGTAGCTAGCCAGTGCGAAGCCCTGGTTGTTGCCATCGGGCGGGGTCACTCCGCCCGCCACGACAATGCCGCCGCCGGCCAGAAGCACGAGGGCCCCTCCGTTGACCTGGTCCCCCGGAAAGGCTGTCGTCACCCGGCCGCCCGAGCCAAAGCCCGGATCAAGGCGACCGGCCGGCGTGTAGCGGACCACGACGAACCCGCTGCCGTTCGCGCCCGCGACGACCACACGGCCCTTTGCGTCCACGGCCACACCCGACACGGTGGGTCCGCTCGAGAAGGAGGTGCGCACGATCCCGCCCCGGCCGAAGCGCGGGTCAAGACGCCCCGCCGGCGTGTATCGCGCGACCACGATCTGACCAGAACCGGACGGCGCCGTCACATCGCCGGCGACCACGATCAGCTGGCCAGCGGTCAGCGCGACCGCCTGGCCGGTCGCGGATGTGTTCTTGGGGAAGGAGATCGTGGCGATCCCGTTGCGGGCGAAGCTGCGATCGAGGGCGCCCGCCGCGGCCCAAGCCGACGATGCGGCGAGCAGGAGCAGCGAGATCGCGAGCAAGCATGCCCGCGCGGCGTTGCGGGTGGTGAGGGTCATGAGGCTCATCGAGGAGAGAGTATTTGCAAGAGTGGCGGTTATGTTCGACCACGTCACGATCAGGGTCTCGAACCGGTCTGAGTCGGAGCGCTTCTATCGCACGGTCCTGGAGACGCTCGGCATCGAGCCCACACATGCCGGTCCCGGGCTAATCGAATGGGATGACTTCTCGCTCGTCGAGGCCGACGGCGATCATCCGCCTACCAGGCATGTCCACCTGGCGTTCGGAGCCCCTTCGCGGGAGGACGTCGATCGCTTCTGGCAGACGGGCGTCAGCGCCGGCTACGAGGACGACGGGCCCGCCGGTGAGCGACCCCAGTACAGCCCGGAGTACTACGGCGGTTTTCTGCTCGACCCCGACGGCAACAGCGTCGAGGCCGTGCACCACGAGGATGTCCGTCGAGGCGGCCACATAGATCATCTGTGGATCGGCGTTCGCGACCTCGACGCGGCCGTCGCGTTCTACTCCGTGATCGCGCGCTACACGGGCCTCAGAGGCGGGCGTTCCTGGAAGGAGGGCGGGCAGCAGTTCCGCGGCGCGTGGGCGACTTTCTCGCTGATGCACGACGGTCGGCCGCCGAGCGAGGGGTTGCACCTCGCGTTCCCGGCGCCGGACCGCCAGACGGTCCACGATTTTCACCGCGCCGCGACAGCCGCCGGATACCGGGGAAACGGCGCCCCCGGGGAGCGAGCCGAGTACCACTCCGGCTACTTCGGCGCGTATGTGCTCGACCCCGACGGGAACAACATCGAGTCGGTGTTCCATGGCCGGCGCTGAGCGTGGCGAGACGCTCGCCGCGCTGCTCTTGTCGGTTGCGGCATCGTGTCCTGGGGAGCCGGCGCTGATCGAGCGCGACGGGGAGGCGGTCGCGATGATGACGTTCGCGGGACTGGTGAGGGCTGCCGCAGACCTGGCGGGCGAGCTTCGCTCGCGTGGTGTCGGGCGCGGCGACGTCGTTGGCGTGTGGCTTCCGAACTGGAGCGAGGTGGTTGTCTGGGAGTTCGCCCTTGCGTCGCTGGGCGCCGCGACACTGGGCATCAACACGCGCTACGGCGTCCATGAGCTGACGCATCTCATCGCCCGCGCGCGCCCCGCGGGGATCGTGGCGCCGTCGCAGTTCCTCGAGCTTGATTTCGCCGGTCGCTTGCGCGAGGCCGTCGCTGCGGCGGGTGGCGAGAGGCCGCCGTGGGTCGCGGTGGCCCGCGCCTTGGGCGGCTTGGAGGAGGGATTCGATGTCGGCAGCGGGAGTTGGGCGTTGGCACGGTTCCGGGACCAGGTCAGCGGTCCTTCGCAGATCGACGACGCAGGCGATCCCTCGGATCCCGTCAACTACTTCACGACCTCCGGATCGACCGGAATGCCGAAGCTCGCCGGCCACGACCAGCGAGGCGTCACCCTGCACAGCCGGAACGTCGCGGCGGCGATGGGAATGGGGCGTGGGGATCGAGTGCTGGCCGCGCTGCCGCTGTGCGGAGTCTTCGGGTTCAACGCCGCGATGGCGATGCTCGCCGCAGGTGGCGCCTGCCTGCTCGAGCCTCTGTTCGATCCTGAGCTCGTGCTCGCCGACATGCAGGAGCACGGCGTGACGCACGCGATTGGCGGCGACGACATGCTCGGGCGGATGATGGATGCGTGGCAGGCTCTGCAACCGCCCGCGCGCCCACGCCTCACGAATCTTCGCCGCGGCGCGGTGGCCGATTTCGCGGGTCGTCCGGCAGCCGTCGTGGAGTGGGCCGAGCGCCAGTTCGGCGCTCGGATCAGCGGCGTGTACGGAGCTTCTGAGCTGTTCGCGCTGATGTCGATCTGGCCTGATCAGCTCCGAGCGAGCGAGCGGGAGCGGGCCGGAGGCCGGGTGGTGTCCTCGGAGATCCAGGTTCGTGTGGTCGACCCGGAGACCGGCGCCGGTTGCGCTCCGGAGGTAGTCGGCGAGCTTCAGTTCCAGGGCTACAACGTCGTGTCGGGGTGCCTCGGCGATCCGGCAGCGCTTCGAAGCGCGCTCACCGCCGATGGCTGGTTCCGGTCTGGCGACCTCGGATTCGCTTTGGCGAGAAGCGATGAGTTCGTATACGTCTGCCGTGCTGGGGACGCGTTGCGCCTACGCGGATTTCTGGTCGAGCCCGCCGAGATCGAGCAGTTCCTCTGTTCACATTCGGCCGTCTCGATGGCCAAGGTCGTCGGCGCTGCACCCGGCGACGGCGGTGAGGTCGCGGTGGCATACGTGCAGCTCGAGCTGGGCGCGACTGCGACCGGGGAGACGCTGAAGGCGTTCTGCCGCGAGCGGCTCGCACCATTCAAGGTCCCCACGTATGTCAACGTCCTCGATGAGTTCCCGGTCACCACGGGCACGAACGGAACAAAGATCCGGACAGCCGAGCTGCGGCGCCGCGCCGCGGCCCAGCTGGCTGCGCGATGAGTTTGGCGCGTGCACGCCGTCTTAGTTGCAGGAACGACGACAACGGAGGCGAGCATGCACACGGTGAGCTCAGCGGACGGAACTCAGATCGCATACGACCGCTACGGCGAGGGACCGGTGGTGATCCTCGTCAACGGCGCGATGGGGTACCGCAAGTTCAAGAAGTTCGAGCAGATTGCGCAAGTGCTGTCCGAGCACTGCACGGTGATCAACTACGACCGCCGCGGTCGCGGTGACAGCGGCGAGGCGGGTGCGGCGTCCGTGGAGCACGAAGTCGATGACCTCCAGGCGCTGATCGCGGAGGCCGGCGGTCGCGCTTCGCTCTGGGGTTGGTCCTCTGGCGGCGCGCTCGCGCTGCGCGCGGCCGCGGCCGACATCGGCGTCGAGAAACTCGTCGTCTACGAGACGCCGTTCAAGACCGATCCCGAGGCGAAGTACCCCGCCGATGACTACGGCGCCCGGCTCGAGCAGGTCGTCGCCTCCGGTGACCGCATGGCGGCGGCGCGGGTGTTCATGCGCAAGGGCGTCGGGATCCCTGCCCCGATGGTGACGATCATGACCCTGATGCCGATGTTCAGGAAGTTCGCGGCCAACGGCCATACGCTGCTTTTCGACTACGAAGCGCTCGGCGATCACAACATGCACGGGTCGCCGCTGCAGCCCGAGGAGTGGGCGACGGTCACCTGTCCGACGCTCGTCACATATGGCGGCAAGACCGTTGAAGGCCTGAAGCACGCTTCGCGCTCGCTTGCCGAAGTGCTCCCGAACGCGACGCTGCTCGAGCTGCCCGGACAGAACCACAACATCTCGCCGGCGGCGATCGTGCCGGTACTGGCGGAGTTTGTGGCGGGCGCGCGTCCGATCGCCGTCTGACGCGTATGACCTGTTAGTAGTTGGCCCTTGTTGGATTCGCGGGCTTCAGCGGATGCACCCGCCGGGGCGATCGCAGACGATGGGACTATGGCGATGACTGCAACAGCTCGTTCGAGCGGCTTGGCGCTTCGCCACGAGATCGACGTCAACGGCCGTCACACGATCGTCACCGACGAGCCCACATGCGACGGCGGCACCGATCGGGGGCCGGCGCCGCACGAGCTGCTGCCCGCGATGGTCGCGTCGTGCGTGTCGACGATGATCGTGCTGTACGCCCGCAATCGAGGGTGGCAGCTGGACGATGTGCGAGTCGACGTTTGCTACGAATCCGACTCGGAGCCACGCGACGTCCAGATCACGGTGCACCTGCCGCAGGGACTCTCGCCCGACCAGGTGAAGCGTCTGCGGCGGGTCGCCGACTCCTGCCCCGTCAAGCGCGCGCTCCAGGCGGGGTTCACGTTCGAGGAACGCTTCGTATTCGAGTTTCCGACCGTCCGGCAGCTGCCGCAGGCGAGGGCGGCGGGCTGAGATCAGCCTCCGCCCGGCGTGCCCCACCGGGTGAACGTCGGCCAGGTATCGACGATCCGCCCGGAGCGGACGACCTGCAGCGCGCCGAAGTAGTCGATCCCGTCTCCGCCCTGGTTGGGCCAGCAGAGCACGTAGTCGGACGTCGTGAGCTCGCCGGGCGGCGCGTAGACCATGCATCGGCCGCCCTCGAGCTCGTCGTCGTGAACGCCCGGCGGATACACGAACGGGGGCTGGACTCCCCCTTGATCGGGCCAGGTGGAGCCCTTCAGGAAGTACTCCTCGCCGGTGATCGGCGGGATCGGGATCTTCGTGAACTCGGTCGACGGGTAGGGACCGACGTCCTTGAGCACCGGGGCTGCCTGCGTCAACGCCCGCGATAGCCCCTCGGTGTCGAACCCGGCCGCAAGGTAGCCGGCATACACGAACGCCGACCCCGGGCTGATCTCGTTGATCTCGGGTTTGCCCGCCCAGTTGCGGTAGTTGGAGCTCCCGGGGCCGTTGCGGATCAGCTTCGCCGGGTCGTACAGGTCGCTCCCCTCGGCGTGCAGCTGCTCGAGGTAGCCGTTGAGAAACTCGCTCGACTGCTTGGCGACGAACTGGCGCCATTGTTCCGTCGGGCTGACCGTCGCATAGCCGTCATAACAGACGACCGCGCGCAGATTCAGCAGGCGGCGATGCCTCCTGAGAATCTTGATTGCGGCGCTGATCTCGGGGGGATGGTGAAAGCCACCGCGGCCCTCCCCCGAGTCGAACTCGAGCCCGACATCGAGTGGCACCGGGCGCCGCGTGGTCTTTGCCAGCGCGGCCATGTCCTGCAGGATCTCGACCGAGCTTGCTAGCAACGTGAGCCGGTGCCGGCGCTGGTGTGGTGATGGCGCGGCGCTCAGATAGGCGTGCAGCTCGCCGCGAGTCGGCGGATATCCCATCAGCAGGTCAGTCCCCACCGGCGCCGCCGTCATGATCTGGTCGACCGTTCGCAGATGAAACACGAGCCCGCGCGGGTCCGGCAGGAGATGCAGGATGTACGCGCACAGCTTCGGGGACTGGAAGACCTTCAGCGCCGGCCTGACGTGCCAGCCGTGTGCTTGCGCGAATTCGACGATCACGTTCGCATTTCGGTCGACCGCGGCGAGATCGACGAACATCACGGGCTCACCTCGTCCGTGCTCGCGCGCGAGCGCGGCGAGTTGTGCGTCGGAGGTTGGTCGCCCGCCGGAGCCCAACCCGCGAGGGAAAGCGCCACCGTCGGCAGCCGGCGCTCCGGCCGCGATCGCGGCCGGAGCCGGTGCCGGCACCGCGGCCGCAGCGGCGAGGGTCCCGGCGGTCGCCATGAACCTTCGTCTGGTGACGCTGTCCTCGGCCATCGCTAAGGCAGCTCCTCGCGTTTGCCGACCCACCTCGAGACGGTCGGCCACAGCGCGCGGACGGTGCGTTCGCGGACCGCGTACAGCGCGCCAAAGTAATCCTGGCCTTCCATCACTTGCTGTGCCGTTTCGACGACGTAGTCACCTAGGTGGAGCTCGTCCATGCGCGCGAGGATCAGGCCGGAGGCGTTGGAACCACGTCCGTACACCGGTCCCTCGAGCAAGCCGGGCGGGTAGACGAGCTTGGACAGGGTCGGGTTGTTGCCGGTCGGCCAGCCGCCTGCCTTGATGTACACGGGCACGGTCCCCTTCGGAACTGGAAACGGGCCCTTGCCGAGGAACAGGTTCTCGGGGAGTCGCAATACCGGCGCGCACAGGTACAGCCCCTTGGCCAGCCCCGCCGAGATGTCGTAAGGGTCGAGATAGTCGGCGAACAGGACGGCCGAGCCCGCGGAGAACTCGTTGGCAGCCGTCGTCCCGCCCCAATAGGCGTAGTTGGAGGATCCGGGCCCGTTTCGGACGAATGTCGTCAGATCGACCAGGTCGTGCGCCTGGTGGACGACGGACTGGTAGGCCTGGTCGAGGTTGCCCTGTGCGAACTTGGCCGCGGTGTGACGCGTCGCCGGATCGCTCGTCCCGGCCGCGAGCGCGTCGTAGCACAGCAGCGCCCCCAGGCGAAGCCTCCCGCGCGCCGTGCGCAGCACGTTGAGCGCCTCGGTCAGCTCGGCTCCCGGATCGAATCCGCCGCGCGGAATCCCGTTGTAGATCTCGAGCACGACGTCGATTGGGAGCTTGCGCGGCGTGTCATGGGAGAACCGATCGAGCGCTCGCAGCAGCTCGATTCCGTCGACGTTGATCCGCAGCGTGTACCGCGACTCGCCGCGAGCCGGCCGCGACCGCAGATAGCGGCGCAGCTCACCGAGCGTCGGCGGATACCCCATCAGGAAGTCGGTCCCCGGTGGCACGTGCGGTAGCGCCTGCGGGAGATCGCGCAGGTGGTGGATCATCACGCGCGGACGATCGAGCTTCGCCAGCACATACGAGAGCAGTTCCGGAGATCGCAACGTCTTGTATGCGGGCCGCCACGCGATCCGGTTCTGCGAGCTCCAGGCGAGCAGCCGCTCGCAATTGTGATCGACGGCTGCAAGGTCGACGATCGCAACTGGCTCGCCGTTGCCGATCTGAGCTGCGACAGCCGCGACCACCGCGGGCGTCATCGGTACTCCGCCACGGCCCAGCGTCGCCGTGCCCGCCGGCAACGAGCTCGCTCGCGCTGGCGGGGCGTCGCACGCAACGTGCATCGCAATCGCCGCGGCCGCCGCACCTCCGAGCGCCGCACGTCGGCTCAGGCGACGTTGGTTCCAGCTGATGCAGCCACACTGATCCAACACGGCCATCGACTCTGACGCGCACTGAGCGCGATCGCATCGTGGAGTTTCCGCAGCGAGTCCCGGGAGAACTACCTCACTTGCTGGCAAGATACGAAGATCTCGTGTCCGTCCGATTGAGCCGTGCTCGAGCATGCGTGGTCGTCGTTGCGATCGCGACGTGTGCCGTGACGGCCGCCGCCGTCGTCGCGGCGCCGGCCAGCGAGCATCGGCGCGACCTGACCGTGTTCGCGCTCGCCAACCGATGCTTCGCGCTCCGTTCGCTGTCGACTGGGCGCTACGTAATCGCGAGCGGCTCCGCGTCGTACGCGGCTCGCTCGTCGAGCGCGAGCGGCGCGATGCCGTTCTACATGAAGCCGACCGGACTCGGCACGTACATGCTCTACGACAAGGGCGCCAGGCTGATGAGCGTCGGTGCCGGTGGCGCGAGGATCCATCGAGTAGCCGGCGCCGGGCCGAAGACCGAGTTCGCGCTACGCGCTGTCGCGTCGGGTGGACCGGGGATTGCGATCAGATCGACGGCGAATGGCAGGCTGCTGTTCGCGCGCGCGACGGGCGGGCGACTGGCGCTCTCGGGCGGGACCGCGCCGCCGTTGTTCGGGTTCGTGCCGCGCTCGGGGTGCACGCCATTTCCCGAGGCCCAGGTCGACGCCGTGGTTCACGGCCCGGGGAGGATCACCAAGAACGGGAAGATCTTCGGCTTCATCGACGACCACGTCCACATCACCGGCAACATGCGCGCGGGCGGCGACGTGATCTCGGGCGAACCCTATGACCGCTTCGGGATCCCGACCGCGCTCGGCGAGGACGCCAAGGTGCACGGTCCTGACGGCAGGCTCGACGTGACCGGCAACCTGCTGCGCACCGGTAACCCGGTCGGGACGCATGACACGCACGGCTGGCCGAGCTTCGTCGGCTGGCCCACGTACAACTCGATGACACATCAGCAGGCCTACTACGTCTGGGTCGAGCGCGCCTGGCGGGCCGGGATGCGGATGATGGTCGCGCAGACCGCCGACGACGGCCCGCTGTGCCGGCTCGAGCCGCGGCACGCTGTGCGCACGTGCTCCGAGACCGCCTCGGTCGAGGCGCAGATCCGCACGCTGAAGGGCCTGCAGAGCTACATCGACGCTCAGAACGGCGGGCCCGGCCGTGGCTGGTTCCGGCTCGTCTACAGCCCGGCGCAGGCGCGGCGGGTGATGGAGAGCGGCAAGCTCGCCGTGCTAATCGGGATCGAGTCCTCGGACCTGTTCGGTTGCAGCTTGAGCGATGGCAGGGCCGGTTGCACGCGGGCCGACATCGATCGCGGGATCGCTAACTACAAGCGCCTGGGGGTCCGCGGGATGTTCATCGCCCACTGGGTCAACAACGCGTTCGCGGGTTCCGCGCTCGAGACCGGGGCCAAAGGCATCTTCATCAACATCCTCAACCGCTTCCAGACCGGCAACTACTTCAAGACCGGGCCGTGTCCGGACCCCGGTCAGGGTGCGGCGGTCGGCACCCTGCCGCAGTCGTTCCTGAAGTCGCTGACCAAGTACTTCCCGGCGGCGACGTCGCTCGCCAAGCAACCGATGCCGACATATCCGAGTGGGCTCCAGTGCAACTCACGCCGGCTCACCCCGCTCGGGCGCTACCTGGTTCAGCGGTTGATCGCCAATCACATGCTGATCGAGGTCGACCACCTGAGCGAGTGGGCGCGCGAGCAGGTCCTGACGATCGCCGAGCAAGCGCATTACCCGCTGATCTCGAGCCACAACGGCACGGGCGGAGAGTGGTCGCCGTCGGAGCTGATCCGCCTCTACAAGCTCGGCGGCTTCGCCGCTGTGACGCCTGACATCGCACCGAATCTCGCGGCCAAGATCCTCGCGATCGCAAAGTACCGGAGGCCGGGTTCGGGCTTCTTCGGCGTCGGCATCGGCACCGACACCAACGGCTTCGCCTCGCAACCCGGACCGCGACCCGACGCCGCCACGAACCCGCTGCGCTACCCGTTCAAGTCATACGACGGCAGCGTGACCTTCACGCGCGAGGTCACCGGCACGCGAACCTTCGACCTCGACAGGGACGGCGTCGCCAACTACGGATTGATGGCCGACCTGATCGCCGACATGCAGCGGACCGCCGCCGGACGCCGGGCGCTTCCGTTGCTGTTCAACTCGGCCGAGGCTTATGTGGACACCTGGGAGCGGGCCTGGGAGCACCGGTAGTCGGCTGGCACGGGTGGGCGGGATCCAGTCCCGGCCTTCGGCCGGGTGCGTCGCGGCTTGGTCCGCCCGGCATTTGGCTGAGGATGGGGTGGCGAGAACGACCATTTCGCTCACAAGCGGCAAACGCCGCCGGCGCTCATGCGCAAGATGGTCGCCAGAGCGACCACACCGCTACAAAGCGCCGGGAGGGTCAGAGCGCTCTTGCGCAAGATGGTCGTTCGCCCCTCCCGTCTCGTGCTTCAGCGGGAGGTTGGCGGCTGCGAGAGGTCGTCGCCCGCCGGCATGGATGCCGGCATATGGGATACCCGCCCACCCCGGACGGGGCCGGCACCGCCACGGCCGCCAGGGCACACGAACGAACCGCGACAGCCGACTGGACGGGCCCTTTCGGCCGGGTGGGCGGGACCCCAATCCCCGAGCGAAGCGAGGCCCCCGGTGTTCAGCGGTCGACGACCACCACGGTGCCCGCGATTAGATCCGGCAGCGTCTGGTGGCGGGGCGGGACGCAGACGGGGAGCGTCATCACCAGCAGCGCAGCGATCCCCCACCCGCAGGAGCTGAACATGTTGATGTCGTACTTCTCGTACACCTTCATCGTCCCGTGCAGCTGCGCTTGTTCGTCGTCCGGGTGAGCTTCCCGTACGGCACTGAGCTCGGGCTCTGCGGCACGCTCCCTTCGGACCTTCGCCGCCACCGTCGAGAGCCCGCTGACCCCAACGCGCGTTAGCGCCTGGCGAGCGGTGATCGGACCGCCGGTTCGGGCATCCACGCGGCGGATGCCGACGACTCGTGAGCCTAAGCTCCGAGAGTTCCGCGAATAGAGCGTTTCGGCACGGGACGCTCCCGACAAGGCGACGTTCAACCCTCGTGCCCGCTCGGAGAAGCTCCGCAGCCTTTCCATCAGCGGCTCCCACCGCTTGAAGTTCATGTGGGCGAACTCGCCCGCCGCCAATCCGCCTGCGACGAGCGCGGTCAAGCCCGGCAGGGCGTCGATGAAACCGGCGAGCAGCCGCAGCCTGAGCGGGGCGATCGTCAAGCCGCCGGCCGTGGACGCGCGCAAGCGCAAAGCCTCGCATAGCCGACGTCAGAATGTTGTGGCTCTGCCGATGCCCGAGAGTGAGTTCACACTCGACGAACCGCGCCCTGATCCTGCTTCGTTGATCAGCGGGGTGTTCCAGTTCGGCCACGATTACGAGATGTTTCACGACATCGACATTCTTGGGGGCTACGTTCAGGATCGAGCCTCGCGCGCTGTCGTCGCGGTCGTGCCCGACTTCCCTGACGACGAGTTCGTCACCCGCGCCGGGCGCTGGCGCATCGCCGTGGAGCGGCGCGGCCGGGCGCGCGGCTGGGCAATCGTCGCCCGCACCTCGGCCCGCCCAGATTCCGTGGCGGCTGCGTAGCCGCGCTCCTTGCCGGGCGCCTACAAGCTGTGGCTGGCGGCAGACGACAGCTTCCGGCTGAGCCAGAACATCGTCTCGGGCATGTGGACGCTCAGGCAGGGCAGAGCGAAACTTGCGCGTGCTCGCTTGGGTCACGCCCCCACGCTCGAGCCTTTCGAAGGCATGCTTGCGTACGACGGGCTGGCGCTGCTGCTGTGTCTGGCGATCGAGACGATGCGATGCGAAGCGAGCCTCGTGCGCGTGAGGAGCGGGGACGGGGGCGGCGGCCGTTGACGAGCTAGAGATCGCGGCGCATCCGCACCGCCGGCGCGAAGCGTGTCTCGACCGTCCCGGTCACCTTGAAGCCGAGCTTCTCGTAGAACCCCCGAGCCGGGCCGGCGGTCACGTCGAGGGATGACGCGCCGGCGCTCCGTGCGCGATCGCATGCATCCTCGACGAGTGCCCGCCCGATCCCGCGCCTCATCGAGTCCGGCTCGACGAACAAGCCATCGAGTTCGTACCTGCCGTCGCCGCGCGGGAAGACGACCGCGAATCCGATCGCGGTGTCATTGCTCGTCGCGGCGACTCGGACCCAGCCATGGTCGATGAACCTCGCCGGCAGCTCGATCGCGTCCGCATGGGCAGCGAGTTGCTCGCGGAACTGCACCCAAACGCCCGACGACCGCCGCTGCAGCTGCTCGAGCGCTTCGCGCTCGGTCCGCTCGGCGTCCCGGATGCGCATGGATCAGGGGAGGATGTCCGCGAGGTCCTCGTGACCGCCGACGCGCGCCCATCCGAGCGCGGTGCCGCCGTGGAGCTCATCCACGATCAACGGGTCAGCCCCGAGCTCGAGCAGCGCGGCCACCGTCTCGCGGCGCCCCGCCTGCGCTGCGAGGTGGATCGCGGTGGTGCCCTGACCGTGGCCCGGCCCGCCGAACGTGCCGCGCTGGTCAGGATCGGCGCCGAGCGCAACCAGCGCGCGGACCGCGGCGGTGCGCCCGTTCACGGCGGCCCAGGTGAGCGGCGTCCCCCGGTATGGGTCCGAGTCGATGCGCGCACCGAGCTCGACCAGTAACCGGATCGCCTCGACGCGGTCCGACTTTGCCGCCCACACCAGCGCCTCGTCCAGCACCTCCTGCGGGTCATCCGACGGCTGCCACGGCGGGAAGCCGCCGTGGGGACGGTAGAAGTCGCGGTGCGCGGCGGCCTGCGCCGTGCCGGCGAGCGCGCGGATCATCTCCAGATCGCCGAGGCCGGCGGCAACACGGAGGTTGCGCGGCTGGCGGCCGAGGAGCTCGGTGACCTCGCGGTGTCCCCAGAAGAGCGCCACGACGAGCGGGGTGCCACCGTCGCCGCGCGCGAACAGGTCGGTCCGTCCGCCGGCGGCGAGCATCAGCCTGGCGAGGTCGCAGTCGTTCCCATAGCCGGCTTGATGCAGCTTGGTCCAGCCGTAGTCGTTACCGCGGTTCGGGTCAGCGCCCCGCTCGAGCAGCAGCTCGACGATCCCGACCTCGCCGGCCATCCCGAGCAGGTCGTTGCCGTTGGTCCCGCGCGCTGCAACCAGATCGGGGAACTGGTCCAGTAGCTGGGTCAGGCGCTCTCGGTCGTTCGCCTCTGATGCCCTGTAGGCGAGGACAAACGGTGTCGGCGGTATCTCGCCGCTGTTCATCGCCTCGACGTGGCGGCGAAGCTCGGACCAGCTCGCGAAGCCGTGCCGCGCGGCAAGCCCACGCCGCGCCTCGCCGACGCCGATGCCCTTCACCGTGGCGATTCCGTCCGCGCGGCCCTCGTAGTAGTCGAGGTCGAGGCGGAAGGGCTGCTCGAGGTTCGGGTCCGAGCTCACAACCGCTTCAGCGGCCGATGTGCGTGTTCGTGATCGAGGTGAACTGGCAGATCAGCGCCACGGTCAAGAACACCAGACCGAGCGATATCTCGTTGAAGTGCCGCAACTCGCGGCCGCTCGCCGCGAACACGAACATCACCCCCCGCAGCGACCATCAGAATCAGTGCCGCCAGATCCATCTTTCTCTCTCAGCCCCAGACGTCAGGCCGGTAGCGCTTCTCGGTCGTCTCCATCTGGCCTAGATATGCCTCCGCTTCAGAATCGGTCATCGACCCCTGCTCAGCGAACACTGTCACGAACGCCGCGCGGACGTCGTCGCGCATCGCCTGAGATCCGCATACGTAGACGTAGGCCCCCTCCTCGACCAGCTTCCAGACGAGCTCCCCTTGCTCGCGGATCAGGTCCTGAACGTAGATGCGCCGGCCGGGCACCTCGCGAGACATCGCCACGTGCAGGTGATCGAGCACGCCGTCGTCGACGAAATCTGCGATCTCCTCTTGATAGATGTAGTCAAGCCTGCTCGCGCGAATGCCGTTGAACAGCGCCGCCGGCGCGACCGGCACCCCTTCTCGCTGCATCGCCAGCCGTCCCACAGGAATGCGCGCATCGGCGCGTACCCGGTACCGGCTGAGACGAAGATCATCGGCTTCGACGGGTCCTCCTGCAGGTGGAACCCCTCGGCGCGGTCGAGGAAGATGTTGACCTGATCTCCCTCGCGCAGGATGTGCACGTAGCGCGAGCTCATCCCGTGGAAGACCCGTCCATCCATGCCGGGCACGGGGCGTGGATTGCTGCCCACGGCGACGTGCGCGCCGCCCGCGCCGTGGATCCGCGGGCTCGAGCAGGTCGAGTAGTAACGAGGGCGAAGCGGTTGCGCGACTTGCAGGAACTCGAAGATGTTCAGCTCGCAGGAGGGGAACGTCTCGAGCAGCCACAAGGCGCTGTAGCCGCCGCCGTCGAGCGCTCGCCGTACCGGCGAATCGGCGCCTTCCGGCATGACCAGCACCCGCTCTATCTGCTCGAGCCTGGCCCGCTCGTCGGGCTCGGTGACCTTCTCCAGCAGCAAGTCGATCATCGGCACCGTGGGCTTGGATGTGATGTCAACCAGACAGGTGAGCACGTTTCGGACCTGGAGGGCCACTCCCTTCGGGACCGCACGGACGTTCATGCTGCGCGGGACCGCGAACACGCCGTCGAGCGCGGCACCCAGCAGCTGCGCCAGCCGGGCCACGTCCCGCTCGTCATTCTGCGGGCAGACCCCCAGGTGGTCTCCGGCGGTGTACACGAACTCGTCCGGAAGCGTGACTTCGAGATGCCGTGTCTTGGTCGGAGAGTCCTCTGCCTGCAGTTCGCGACAGACCTGCGCCGTGACCGTATGCGTCGTCAGGCCGACCGCATTGGTGAGAATCGTCGGCGCGATGATCTGCCCGTCGAGGGACAGGTCCATCGCGGTGTTCGAGTCCGTCGCGGTCAGCTCTTCCTCGGCCGCCTTCTCGGCCGCGATCCGTGCGGCCGCGGCTTCGCTTGGCTGCGCCTCCGCCAACTCGATCAGCACCGGCCAGATGCGGTCGCTCCATGAGCCGTGCACGTCCTCCCAGGTCGGCGATCCAACGTCGCCGAACCCGAACTTCGCAAGCGGGGTCGCGCCCAGTTCCTCGAGCTTGGCGTTGACGTAACGAGGGAAGGCGAGGAAGGCGGTCCACTGGCTCTTCCCGAGACCCCAGACCAGATAACGGCAGTTCTTCCACGTCTCGCATCCCCGTTCGGTCTGCTCCAGCCATGACTTGAATGCGATCGCGTTGCCCGGTGGATTCGAGGTGTACGTCGAGGTCATCACGACCAGCAACCACGGCTGCTCCTGTGCCGGCATCTCGACGAGGTCGTCGAGCGGACGAACTTCGTTGGTGAACCCATAGACACGGCTGCGCTCCGCGAATCGCTCAGCCAGCTCCTTGCAGCTACCGAAGTTGCTTCCGTAGGCGACGACGATGTGTCTGTAGGTGCTCGTCTCGGGAATCTCCGACGGGCGGTCCCAGGAACCGGACGCCCCGGCTTGGTCGCCGGCGCCCGCGCCGTCGCGGCTGCGGCGCTCGATCAGGGCGGCCTGGCGTTCCTCCTTGCCTTCTCGTGGCAAGCGAACCACCGGCACGGCGGCCGGCTTTGTCGTAACGATGGTGTTCTTGACGATCTTCGCGTCGGGCGCGACCCGCAGGCGATAGCGGTTGTAGATCTCGAACAGCGCGACGCGCAGCATCATGAACGTGACCTCTTGGGCCATGCATTGGCGCTTGCCGATCGAGAACGGGATGAAGGCATGGCGGGGGCGCTCCACCACCTTCTCCATCGCGAACTGGTCCGGGTCGAACCTGTCCGCCTGCTCTCCCCAGTAGCGCGGATCGCGCTGGGCGGCGAGCGCCCCGACGAGGATGATGTCGTCCTCGCGAACCCGGTACGGACCGAGCATCCCGTCCTTGAGGCTGCGCCGGACCGTGACCGGCATCGGCGGGTAGATGCGCAGCGTTTCCTTGATCACTTGGGTCGTGTAGGGAAGCGCTAGGAGGTCGGTGTACTGGAGCTCGTAGTCGGGATCGCCGCCAGTGATCGAGTCGATCTCGGCGATCAGCTTCTCCTCGACGTCCGGGTTCTCGGACCAGGACGTAGGCCAGCCAGGCGCCGGTGATCGACGGGCCGTTGAAGCCGTTTGAAAGATGCATCAGCATCTGGTCGCGGATCACGTCTGGCTCGAGGTGCTCTCCTGTCTCCGGGTCCGGCGTGGTGATCAGTCGGGTGAGCAGGTCGGTCTGCTCGCCGAGCGGGCAGGTCCCGAGCCGACCCTGCACGATCGACTCGGCGGTCTTGAACAAGACCTTGTTATGACGGCGATATGTCCGTTTGCGCTTTCGCTTGGCCGGCCCCGACAGCAGCGTGGAGTCAGGACGTGGCTCGGCAACCCGCGCGATGCTTTCCTTCGTGCTGGCAGGGATCGCCGCCGCAAACGGACTCTTGACCGCGTCCTTGTCGAGCAGCCGGAAGTCGTAGTTGCACGCGCCGCGGCCCGAGATCTCGAGCGAGTAGCGCTCCATCCACTTGCGCATCTCGAGCGGATTGTCGTCGCCCATCTCGGCCCAGGCCGCCAGCATGCCTCTCGCCATCGACCGCATCCGTTCGAACTGTGTCTTCTGGTGCTTGGGCGAGTACCACGGCAGCATCACCCGCCGTACCCGCTCGTAGAACTCGCTGTCCTCGACCACTGAGATACCCGCCCCGCAGGTGCTCGCGAGCTGATCGAAGAAGTTGATGTCCTTGACCTGCTTGCCGAACTGCTCTTGGTTGTCGGACACCTCGTCGAGCAGGTCCGGGTCCGAGACGACGACCAGACGCCACTTCTTTCGTCGGTATCCCGACCGCGTAGACGTGGCCGAATCGCCGCCAGTAGTCGAGCTGCGTGTCGTTGTCGTTGAGGATGTCGAAGTTCGCGAACCGTTCCCCCTTCGGCACCAGCCAGCGGATTGCATAGGGGATCTCGAGACCGGCATCGGCCACCTGATCCTCCGGCTGCGCTGTTAGGCCTTTCGAGATCGTTGGCGGCGCGACACGTTCGGGCGGCTCCGAGCCCTCCTTGACGCGACCGATCTTGAAGGTCTGCGCGAGATTCCAGGCTTCGTCGGAATGGCCGGCGTCATCGAAGCCATCGCTGGCGAGCTTTCCGAACGATTCGATCAGCACCTCGGCGCCACCGGGGTGGTGATAGATCCACTCGCTCACGTCATATACCTCGCCCCACATCACGACCCAGTAGTCGCCCTGCTTGTCGTGGCGGCGGATCTCTTCCCAGTCGTACTCGGGCAGCTCGTCGGCAATACGGTCCTCGCCCGTGAGCTCGGGCTGCGCAGAATCTGAGCTCAGGATCGCCATGCGCCAGCCGCCACGGACGTCTTGTCCGGGTCGTCACGTTCTCGCATGTTCTCTGACCGGCCGCCCCCCGTTCATCGGGTCACCTTTCCCACGGTTGCCCTTCACGCCCCAGTCCGCGCGGATCGTACTGGGGGCCGTTCACCTAATCAACATCAGGTGGTTAACGGCCCCTGAAATCGCCGGTAGGCTCGAGCCACATCGACGAGAGGAGTTGCGAGTGGGCGCGATCGAGCTGGACCGGATGACGTGGCCGGATGTGCAGGCGGAAGTGGAGCGAGGTCGTGACACGGTCGTGGTCGCATTCGGAGCGACGGAACAGCACGGACCGCACCTACCGTTGTCGACCGACGCGTTGATCGGAGACCATCTTGCCTGGCTCGTCGCCGAGCGCCTCGACGCATTCGTCGCGCCGACCGTCCGGATCGGCTGCTCCGAGCATCACCTGGCGTTCCCGGGAACGCTGTCTATTGGCGAGGAGACGTTTCACCTGCTGGTCGCCGACCTGGTGCGCTCGCTCGCACGCGGTGGCTTTCGCCGAGTCGTGCTGCTCCCGACGCACGGTGGGAACTTCGGGCCGCTCGCAGCTGCTCTGGAGAAGCTCGGACCGGTCGAGGGCATCGAGGTGCGCGCGCTCACGAACCTCGGGGCGCTGTTCGCGATCGCTCAGCTTGGCGTCGACGAGTACGACGTACCGCTTGCCGAAGGCGGGTTGCACGCCGGGGAGTGGGAGACGTCGATGCTGATGTCAATCCATCCAGAGCTGGTTCACCTGGATCGAGGCGAGCGCGGCTACACCGGGGACATGGAGAGCGCGGTCGGCGCGATCTTCGGCAGTGGCGTCGACGCGCTGACGGCCAACGGCGTGATCGGAGATCCCTCCAAGGCGAGCGAAGCGCACGGCGCTCGCTACTGGGAGCGGGTCGAGGCGATCACGTTGGAGACGGTGAGAGGATCTGAGGGCCTGGCGGATGGACAATGACGCGCGACTGATGGTGCTCGCCAGGGCGATCGCGCTGGGAGAGCGGACGCGTGCGGAGCGGCTCCTTGCACGCGCGCCCGAGTTGGCGGTGGCCGGCCTCAGCACCGGCGCGAGCCGGCAGGCCGCCTCCGATTACTTCCTCCGTGAAATCCGCCGCTACGTGTACCGGGGCGACACCGCGTTGCACGTCGCGGCGGCAGCGCACGATGTTGGAGTCGTGCGCCTGTTGATCGACGCCGGCGCGATCCTGCGGGCCACCAACCGGCGCGGCGCCCAGCCGCTGCACTACGCGGTCGATGGCACCCCGGGCTCCGCCCGGTGGGACCCGATCGCTCAGCGAGACACGGTGCGATGCCTCGTTCTGGCCGGCGCGGATCCAAACGCCGCCGACAAGAACGGGACGCCACCACTGCTGCGCGCGGTCCGCAACCGGTGCGCGGCGGCCGTCGAGGCACTGCTCGAGCTGGGCGCGGATCCCCATGCCACCAACGGCCGCGGGTCAACTGCCGTGCAGCTCGCGCGTTGGACCACCGGCCGGGGAGGAAGCGGCTCCGCCGAGGCGAGGACTCAAGCGGCGGAGATCATCCGTCTCCTGGCCGACGCTGGACCGTAGGGCCGCGGCCTGGATCTCATGGACGGCTCGGCTCGCGCCGGTGCACCTTCGCGATGCCGCGCTTAGCGGGCGCGAAGGCGACCCCTCGGAAGCTCTCGCGCTCGCCGCGATCGCTCGCCGGCAGCAGCTCGAACCCGCGCAGCATCGCGCGCAACACCACGTCCATCTCGAACAGGGCAAACGAGGCGCCCAGGCAGCGGCGCGTGCCGCCGCCGAACGGAACCCAGGAATAGGTGTCGGGCTTCTGTCCGATGAACCGCTCAGGGTCGAAGCTCCCGGCGCGCGTGTAGAAGCGATCATCGCCGTGCACGACCGAACTCGAGGCGAAGACAGTCGTTCCGGGTGGAAGATGCCACTCGCCGAGCTTGAACGGCTTGGTGGTCACACGGCTGCTGCCGGCGATCACCGACCGGTGGCGCTGCACCTCGAGGATCGTGGCCGTGCGCAAGATCGAAGCGCTCGTCCGAGCCTCCTCGCTCAGGCGGCGCAGCACGCCGGGGTGGCGCCGTAGGCGATCGACGGTCCACGCGAGCGAGGATGCGGTCGTCTCGTGGCCGGCCACGAGCAGCGTCAGTAGCTCGTCGGCAACCTCGCCGCGGTTGACGTCTTCCCCCGCACCTGTGATCGATGTGAGCATCATCGCGAGGATGTCGATGCGATCGGCGAGCCCAGCGTCGGCCAACCGCTTGTCGATCAGGTCCTCGACGAGGCCGTCGTATCGCGCGCGGATCACCTTGAATCGGCCGCCTTGACTCCAGCGTCCGAGGTCGCGGCACAGGAAGGCCAGCGCCACCAGCCGCTGGCCCAGGGTAGTCAGCTGCGGCAGCAATCTCTCGAGCTCTGCGAGCTCCGTGCCTTCGGCGCCGAATACGGCACGGAGGATCACCCGCAACGTGATCTCCTTGAAGGTCGGCAGCGTCGCGAACTCCTCGTTCTCGGGCCATGAGGCCATCGCCCGGACTGCCTCCTCCTCGATCATGCCCTCGTAGGAGCGCATTCGGTCGCCATGGAACGGCGGCAGCAGCATGCGTCTCTCTTTGAGGTGCCGTTCCTCGTCCATCGAGAACAGGGATCCCGGTCCCAGGATCTTCCCGAGCGGGTTCTTACCCCCGTGGAGAACGGCGGGATCGGCGGTGTAGATCGCCTTGATCAGGTCTGGATGGGAGACAGCGACAAGCTCGCCGATCGTCGGAAGCGTGATCGTGTAGACATCGCCATAGCGCCGCTGCAGACGCCGCATGAGCCGTCGGCGAGCGATCACGAATAGCGCGCCGTTGACGAATGCCGGCGTCCGCGGCCCGTCCGGCAGACGATACTCGGAGCCGATTGGCGAGGCAGTAGGGGCTGTCGTCGTCGACATCGGGTTCTTTGACGGGCCAGTCCGCGTCCCTACGGTACCCGCGAGTACCGGAATTAGCACACGCCATCCACAGGTCTTCATCATCTGATGAAGTACCTCCGCATGCCAAGGGAACGGACAAGGAAGCCGGCATCCGGCTCGCGCGGTCCGCGCGAGGCGCGCGGCGTGACGATCGCCCAGATCGAGCGGGCGGCACGGAGATCGTTCGCCGAGCAAGGCTGGGCGGGGACCAGCCTGCGCGCAATCGCGCGCGAGGTCGGGGTCGATCCCGCGCTCGTGCATTACTACTTCTCCTCCAAGGAGGAGCTGCTGGACGCCGTCACGACGCCCCCGCCGGAATGGATTGAGTCGGTTCAGACGACCACCACCGCGCCGATGCGAGAGCGCGGAGAAGCGATCGTCCGGAACGTCGTGTGGACGTGGTCGCAGCCCGAGCTTCGGGACGCTCTTACATCGATCCTGCAGACGGCGGCGCATGAGGCTCGCACCCGAGAGAAGCTGCGGACCTTGATCTCGGCCAGCCTTCTTCCAGCTGTCGCGGCTCGCATCGAGTCCGGCGAACGTCTGCTACGCGCGTCGTTGATCGGCTCGCAGGTGCTCGGCCTGGTGATGCTTCGCTACGTGTGGCAGATCGAGCCACTCGCCTCCCTGTCCGACGACGAGCTGGTCAAGCTCGTAGCGCCGACGGTGCAGCGATACCTGTCAGGGCGGCTGTCGTCGTAAGGCCCGCCGGGCGAGGCGAGAACAACCACATTGCTCAAGAACGGCCCGGATGGGAGTCGTTTTGGCGCAAAGTGGTGGCTCTGGCAACGCAACCACACTGCTCGAGAGCGTCGGATGGCCAGGCCGTTTTGGAGCGATGTGGTTGTTCAGGTCGCGGCGAACCCCGGGAACGCTCAAAAACGCCGTGCCCCGCCGGCGAATTGGCGCGCTAGCTGGGCCATCACCCCGCCAACGCTCATAAGCGCCCGCACAGAGGAGTCGTCACCTGTGCGGGGGGCGGGTTCCAGGCGGGTGAGCCGGTTCCCGGCGGGTGGGCGCGTTCCAGGCGGTGGGCGCGTTCCAGGCGGTGGGCGCGTTCCAGGCGGTGAGCGGGTTCCCGGCGGGTGAGCGGGTCCCAGGATATGTGCTCACGCGCACAGATCGATTCCGCCAGCGGGCCTTGATTTCATCGGCCGATGAAGATAATCTCATCAGACGATGAAACTTACGGAGACCCTGAGGAGACCAGAGATGCTCGTCCGCAGCCGTCCCAGCACACCCTCCACGTCCAGCCACGGGCTGATCACGGGCGTCGTCTGCCTGGCGCTAGCCGCGGTCGTCGCGGCGATGGCTTCGCTCAACGTGGCGCTCCCCGACATCGCGCGCGACACGCACGCCTCCCAGACCGATCTGGTGTGGATCATCGACGCCTATTCGCTGGCGTTCGCGGCATTGCTGCTGCCGGCCGGCGGACTGGGCGACCGGTTCGGCCGCCGGATCGCTCTGATCGCCGGCCTCGTGATCTTCGGCGGCGGCTCCGCAGTCGCGATGACCGCCAATTCCGCGAGCGAGTTGATCGCTCTGCGCGCCGTCATCGGCATCGGCGCCGCGCTGGTGATGCCCGCGACGCTGTCCACGATCACGAGTACGTTCCCCGACTCCAGGCGGACTCGCGCCGTGAGCGTCTGGGCGGGCGTCGCCGGCGGTGCCGCAGTGCTCGGGCTACTCGCCTCGGGCGCGCTCCTGACGGGCTTCTCGTGGCGTTCGATCTTCGGGCTCAACGTGGTCCTGGCGGCGCTGGCCCTGGCCGGGACCTTGCGGTTCGTACCGGAGTCGGCCGACCCCGATTCGCCGCGCCTCGACCTCGGCGGCGCGCTGATCGCCGTGCTCGGGCTGTTTGCCCTTGTGTTCAGCGTGATCGAAGCGCCGACATATGGCTGGCTCGCCACTCGGACCGTGGTGGGTCTGGTGCTCGCGTTCGTCCTGTTGGCGGCGTTCGTGGCCTTTGAGCTGCGACGGAACGCACCGCTGCTGGACCCGCGCATCTTCCGAAGCCGGTCGCTTTCTGCGGGCAGCCTTTCGATCTTCGTGCAGTTCTTCGCCTTCTTCGGTTACACGTTCACGATCCTGCAGTACCTGCAACTGGTCCGTGGCGACACGCCGCTCCAAGCCGCGGTTCAGGTTCTGCCGATGGCGGCGGTAATGATGCCGGTCTCCCGCCTCACGCCGCGGCTGACGGCCCGCTTCGGTGCCCGCGCGGTGTGCGCCGCCGGCCTGACCTTGATCGCCGCCGGAATGGCGATCATGGCCCAGCTCGAGGCGCACAGCTCCTACTGGCTGATGGCCGGCGGATTGATCGTCCTCGGCGCCGGGATGGGAGCCGCGATGACGCCGGCAACGAGCGCCATCACCGAGGCGCTGCCGCCTGCGCAGCAGGGCGTTGGCTCCGCGCTCAATGACCTATCGCGAGAGGTGGGCGGCGCGATCGGCATCGCGGTGCTCGGGAGCATCCTCAGCGCCACCTACAAGAGCAGCGTCGACGTCGCCGGTCTCCCCGCGCACGTCGGTGCGAAGGTCAAGGAGTCCTTTGCCGTCGCCTCACACATGTCCGGTCCGATCGCTTCGCCTGCCAGCGACGCGTTCGTGGCGGCGATGCACGTTGCCCTCCTGACCGCCTCCGGCGCCACGCTGATCGCCGCCGTGGTCGTGACGCTCCTGCTCGCTCGGAGCTCGGACCGCGAGTCCGAGGACGCGCCCAGCTCCAGTCGGCTCCGGCATGTGCCCGCAGATGCGGCTCGCGCCTGAACTTGCGGAGGGTGGAGCGCAAGCGGATTGTGCTCGGCTCACAACGGCAGCGGACCGAATTCGGGCCTTCTTCCCATAGCCATCGCCGCCCCATCGCGCGAGTCTGTCTAACACAACACGCGCCTTCGACAAAGGGGACCGATGAACGAGAACCTCGCGAACAACCTGATTGAGACGGCCGCGCGCGAACCCGAGCGGATCGCTCTCCGGTTCGGCAAGCGGGCCGTGAGCTACGGAGAATTCGCCAACGCCACCGCTCAGGTCGCAGAACTGCTGCGCGAGCACGGCCTCCAACCGGGGGACCGTGTCGGCGTGATGTTGCCGAACGTCCCGGAATTCGCGTTCGTCTACTACGGCGCGCTGCGGGCGGGCGGCACGGTCGTGCCAATGAACGTGCTGCTCAAGCAGCGCGAGGTCGCCTTCTACCTGAGCGATTCCAGCGCACGGCTGCTATTCACATGGCACGCGCTCGAAGATGCCGCACGGGACGGAGCCGCGCAGGCCGCCGCGGAACGCATCAGCGTCGCACCGGGCGAGTTGGATCGGTCGTTCACAGACCCGGAAACGCCCGAGCCGTTAGCAGAGCGCGCGGCGCAGGACACCGCCGTGGTCCTTTACACATCAGGCACGACCGGCAAGCCGAAGGGGGCCGAGCTGACGCACGCGAACCTGTCGATCAACGCGGATGTCAGCAAGCACCTGTTCTCGCTCGGCGCTGATGACGTAGTGCTCGGCGCGCTGCCGCTGTTTCACGCGTTCGGGCAGACCTGCGGCCTCAACGCCGCGGTGAGCGCGGGCGCGTCGCTGGCCTTGATCGAGCGCTTCGCCCCGGACGCGGTGCTCGAGACGATCGAGCGCGAGCGAGTGACGGTGTTCCAGGGCGTGCCCACGATGTACGCGGCGCTGCTCCATCATCCACGGCGAGAGCATTTCGACGCCAGCACGCTCCGTGTTTGCGTGTCGGGCGGAGCGGCGCTCGCGGTCGAGTTGTTGCGGGGCTTCGAGGACGCATTCGAGTGCGTGATCCTCGAGGGGTACGGCCTCTCGGAGACCTCCCCTGTGGCCTGCTTCAACCACCCCGACCGCGTCCGGAAGCCCGGCTCGATCGGGACCCCGGTCGAAGGTGTCGAGATGAAGCTCGTCGACGATGATGACGGCGTAGGCGAGATCGCGATCCGCGGCCACAACGTGATGAAGGGCTACTGGAATCGGCCCGAGGCCACCGCCGCAGCGATCGATGCCGGCGGTTGGTTCCGCACCGGCGACATCGGCCGCATCGATGAAGACGGTTGCTTCTTCATCGTCGACCGCAAGAAGGAGCTGATCATTCGCGGCGGCTACAACGTCTATCCGCGTGAGATCGAGGAGGTGCTCTACGAGCATCCGGCAGTCCGCGAGGCGGCCGTGATCGGTATCCCGCACGATGATCTCGGCGAGGAGATCGGCGCGGCGGTTGCGTTGAAGCCGGGCGCGCAGACGAGTGAGTCGGATCTGCGCGAGTTCGTGAGGGCCAACGTCGCCGCTTACAAGTACCCAAGACACGTGTGGTTCGTCGAAGAGCTGCCCAAGGGACCGACGGGCAAGCTACTGAAGCGCGAGATCGAGGCGCCGGCCCGGTCCGATCGCTAACCGCCACTCCTACCGCGCCATCGCCGCGGCGCTTGCCGCGCCCGAGCTGACCCTGGAGGAATTATGAGCACCGCATACGCCAGCCTGGGCAAGGCCCTGGCGACCGACTACCTGTTTGTCCGCGAGCAGTTCACCGAGGAACAATGGGAGTGCTTCATCCGTACGCGCCGGTTCGTGGATGAGGAGGTGCTGCCGGTGATCAACGACTACTGGGAGCGCGCCGAGTTCCCGTGGCCACTGGCCCGCCGGCTGGCGGAGCTGGGGCTGGTCGGCGACGACATCGACGGCTACGGCTGCCCGAGAATGAGCAAGCTCTCGTGCGGTCTCGTGCACATGGAGCTGCATCGCGGCGACGGCAGTCTGGGGACGTTTCTCGGAGTCCAATCGGGACTGGTGATGAAGACGATCGCGCTGCTCGGGTCCGAGGAACAGAAGGAAACCTGGCTCCCCGCGATGGCGCGGCTCGAGAAGATCGGAGCGTTTGCGCTGACCGAGCCCGACCACGGCTCGGACTCGGTCGCCCTTGAGACCATGGCGCGACGCGAGGGTGACGAGTATGTGATCGATGGCGTGAAGCGGTGGATCGGCAACGGCACGATCGCCGACGTCGCGATCGTCTGGGCTCGCTCCGACGAGGACGGCCAGGTGAAGGCCTTCCTGGTCGAGACCGACGCCCCCGGCTACCACGCCACGGTGATCGAGGGCAAGGGCTGCGCTCGTTCGGTGTGGCAGGCGGACATCAGGCTCGACGGCGTCCGCGTCCCGGCGTCCGGCCACCTGCCTGGGGCCCGGAGTTTCAAGGACACCGGCCGCGCGCTGGTGGGAACCCGCGGAACCTGTGCCTGGGGCGCGCTCGGCCACGCGCTGGCTGCGTATGACACGGCGCTCAGTTACACGAAGCAACGGCATCAGTTCGGCAAGCCGCTGTGCGCCTTTCAGATCGTGCAGGACCGGCTCGTGAAGATGCTCGCGGAGGTCACCGGCATGCAGCTCTACTGCCTGCAGCTCGGTCGCCTCGCGGAGGTCGACAAGCTGAGCGAGACGATCGCCGGCCTGGCCAAGCTGAACAACACACGCAAGGCGCGTCAGGTGATCGCCGAGGCACGCGACCTGCTCGGCGGCAACGGGATCCTGCTGGAGAACCACGTGATCCGTCACATGTCGGACATCGAGGTCCTCCACACCTACGAGGGAACCGAGACGATTCAGACGCTGATCGTGGGACGGGATATCACCGGCGTCGGCGCGTTTGCGTGACGCCTGTGCTCAGCACACAAGTCACCCCCCGAAAGCGTGAGGTGGCAGCATTGTGAGCGACATGGAGCTGACCACGACCGGGGAAGGTCTCGAGCGCGTGGCGACGATGCTCGAGGCACGGCGCGCGGAGTTGGCGGAGGAGAGCCTGCGCGTGATCCGGGCCGAGATCCCGGCATACGCCCTGATCGAGGACCGCGCCCTACTCGGCGATGTCACACAGCACGTGGCCGAGAACCACGACGCCCTCCGCACGAGCCTCGTCGAGGGACGAGCGCTGGCTTCGGAGGAGCTCGCGTTCATCCGGCCGCACGCCGCGCTCCGCGCGCGTAGAGGCGTGCCGCTGGACGATTTTCTGCACGCGTTCCGGATCGGGCATCGAGTCATCTGGGATGCGATCGTCGAGCTCGCCGATCGGGACGACGAGGCGCGAGCGGCTGCGCTTGTGATCGCTCGCTGGGTGATGGAGTTCATCGACCTGGCGAGCACGCACGCCGCCCAGGCCTACCTCGAAGCCCAGCAGCTGCTGCTCGCTGAGGGCGACCGCGTCCGCCGTGACCTGCTCGAGGACCTGCTCGCAGGCACTCCGCCCGCTCCCGGCCCGCGCCTCACCGCCGCCCGGGCTGCGGGCCTCGAGGCCGCCAGCCGCTGCCTGATGATCGTCGCCGTCCCGGTCGAGCCACCCGACGACGAGCTGGCTCTCCGCTCGGCCGCATCGATCCTGGCCAGGGCCGCGGGCGGGGTGGTGCGTCCGCTCACGGTTGTCCGCCACGACGAGACCGTGATCGTCCGATCGCTCGGCAACGCGGATGCCGGCGAGCTCACGGATCCGCTGCGCGAGGCGCAGGCCAAGCTGGTCAGCTCAGGCGTCCCGCTCGCGATCGGGATGAGCACCGCGTTTGACACGCTGGCGGGCCTGCCGGAGGCCTACCGCGAAGCCTGCGCCGCGATCCAGTCGCTCGGGCCCGACGGTGGAGTGCTCGCCTTGCCACAGCTGAGCGCGTTCGACTACCTGACCCTGCGCGGCGACGCGACAGCCAGGCGGCTGATCTCGCCGTCCGTGTGGAGCTTTGTCGAGGAGGACATCGCCGCCGGCGGTGCGCTCACGAGCACGCTGCTTGCCTACATGGCGGCGAACATGAATGCCAGGCTCGCGGCCGAGCGGCTCTATATCCACGTCAACACGGCTCACCACCGACTCGCACGCATCGAGGAGAAGACCGGACGCGACCTGCGCGACCTCGTCGACGTGCAAGAGCTGATGATCGCGATCCGCCTGGCCCAGGCCCAATCGGGCCCGGGCGCCAATGTGTCCTGATCACAGTCAGCGGCCACAAAGCTCGTGATCCGATGACCGTGATCGGCGGTCACCCCGGACATACCTTTGCGTTCTCACTGAGACAGCCGCAAAGGAGACGCCCATGCAAGCCCCCCGCAACAAGAAACTCACCTCGGAGACCCGCATCGCCACGGACGCAAGCTGGATGATCCCGTTCTTCGCGATCATCGCGACGGGAATCGCGTTCTTCTTCTGGCAGGTGGCCCTGTACGGACTGCTTCCGCAGTGAGGCCTCCCGGACGGGGCCAGCGCTGGTCGCGACCCGGCGTGTGCGCCGGCACCCGGCGTGTGCGCCGACCGCCGCGTCTGTGAGCATGTTGTGCATGTCCATGGATGTCGATCGCGAGAAGCAGCTTGTCGCCGAAGCGGCGGCTCAGCTGGCGCAGGATGGGATGATGATCGGACTCGGTAGCGGATCGACGGTCGCCCGGATGATTCCCGCGCTCGCGGCGCGAAAGCTGGACGTGCGCTGCGTGGCCAGTTCTCCCGCCTCAGCGCACGCGGCTCGGGAGCTTGGGATGGACGTGGAGTCGTTCGAGGGGACGGGCGCGCCGACGCGCATCGACCTCGTGATCGACGGAGCCGACCAGGTCGCTCCGTCCGGATGGCTGGTCAAGGGCGGCGGTGCGGCGCACACCCGGGAAAAGGCGCTGATAGCCGCAGCTGACCGCTTCGCGGTGATCGTCTCATCGAACAAGCTCGTCCCGCGGCTCTCACCACCGATACCGCTCGAACTGCTGGAGTTCGGACTGGCGGCGACGATGGCCCGACTCCAGCACGTGAAGCTGCGCGACGTGCCGCGCAGCCCTGACGGCGGAGTGATCGCCGACTACCACGGCGAGTTCGACGAGCCCGAGCCGCTGGCCCTTCGCCTCTCGACAACCGTCGGTGTGGTCGAGCACGGCCTGTTCGAGCCGGCGCTGGTGTCAGAGGTTCTCGTCGCGCGGGGCGACCGCGTCGAGCACATCGAGATCGCGTAGCTTCTCGGCGACCTCAACGGCCTGCGTGGGCGGGGCGCAACGCCCACAGCTGACCCTGGCCACCGAGGTAATAGAAGCGACCGCCAAAGCCGGGCATGACGATGTTGCCGGGAGCGGGTGTAGGGGCAAGCACGCGCGAGCGGGCCACCACACGTCCCGTCGCCGCGTCGATCCACACGACGTGATCGCCATCCTTCTCGAAATCGGTGAACACGAGCTGGCGATGGGCTGCAGGACCGACCAACGCCACGAATTCCAGTGACTCGATCTTGTCGCGCCACTTGATCGAGAAGCCATGCCTGGGGCTGAAGTGCATGCCAACGAGCTGGTCGACCGCGGAGTCTTCGGTGTAGACGCTGTCGGTGGCGGTGTCCAGGGCGGCTTTGGAGACCTCGAAGCTGTGTCCGGTCTTCAGGGTCGCGGCGGCGAAAGGACGGATCTGGAACTTGCGCCTCGAGTTCGTGATGCTGGCCGCGGTGACCGTCATCGGCGCCGGCGAGGGCAGGAAGTTCGTCTGGACGACCAGCCAGTGGCCGAGCAGGCCGGGACCGGTCCCCGAGGTCTGCTTGCCGGTTCGGTAGGTCACCGGGCCCCAGCTCTTGTCGAGCGTCAAGGTGCCGCCTCTGTGTGAGTAGCGGTAGCGAACGAGCGTGCTGTGCTGAGCGAAATACACGTAGACCGTGCGTCCGATTTGACCCGACGTGATACGGCCGGTGATCGGTTGTGCGGGCGTGATGTGCGTGAGGATCTTCAGTCGAGCTGGATCGACGACGACCACCGGCGTCGGCAGCTGGTTCTGAGACGAGCACTCGAGGCCGCCGAATGTCCCAGGCAGGTTGCATGGGCCGCGCTCGATCCCCTTGGCGACGATCCGCCCGTCGGGTAGAACGACCATCCCGTTATACGCGGCACCCGACTCCTTCGGGTTTTCGGGCAGCACGCGACGCGCAAGAGTTCGCCCGGTGACTGGATCGAGCTTAACGAGTACGTTGCCGTAGATCGCGTACAGAAAGCCGTTACCGTGCGCAACGAGCACACCCGGATAGCTCCATTGGCCAGGCGGCGGGACCTTGATCTGGGTGCGCCAACGCTGAACGAGCGTTACCGGATCCACGCGCGCCACGAACCCGCCCTCGGTTTGGGGATTCTTGCCGTAGCCGTACACGTAGAGCTGATTTCGCCCACGAGTGACCGGGATGTATGGTGTCGCGTAGTTACCGGGGGCCTTGCGGGCCACGATCTTGATCGGGCCACGACCGGCGATCTCCCTGAGCGTGCAGGTGAAGGGGAAGACTTGCCTGCGGTCCGAGGCGAAATGCTCGAACGGAGAGACGGTCGAAAAGTAAGGCCCGGCCGTCGGGCCGACCCGAAGATCGCGGGAGCGCACGCAAGGATCGGAGACGGAGGAGTGCTTACTGGCCTCCGTCACCCCACGACCCAGCGCGACCCCGGTTGTCAGAGCCACAGCTGCGATCGCTGTGCACAGCACGGCCATACGGGCCCGCGCCCGGCCACGAATGAGCTTCACGGCTTCCTTTCCGTCTGGGAGAAGCGCTTATGCTACTGCCTCTTTGCGCCCACGGCGCTTATTTTCGCGGACCTGTTGCATGCCGACGTCTTGCCCAGATGCCAGACGAAGCGCTTGGCCGCTCCTGGTGGTGACACTCGCAACATGTAGAACGTGAATGCATGGCCGGGACAAAACGGACCGGCTGCCCAGGTGAACGTGAAGAACGCGCGCTTGCCCGGAGCGACCGTCACGGTGCGCACCTTCACGATCGTCCAGTGACCGACGTTCGCGCGCCCCCCGAGAATCACGTGCCCGCGCTGATCGAGCAGGACAGCACCCGGATAGCCCCGCAAGCTGCACGTGGCCGTCCCGACGTTCTTGAACGCATATTGATTGAAGCGGTGGCCCGTCGCGGCCTGCTGACCGAGGAATTGAAGACGCAGCTGAGCGCCCGAACAGCCCGACGCCGCACCGGCAGCCCCGAGCGCCGGCAACGCCAGAGCACCGACCACCAGTACGACGGCCGAAGCGGTGACGAGTCGCACCATCTTGCGCCGAGAAGCAGACTCCATCGCGATCACTTCCCTTCCGTCACGGATAAGCGTTGCCGCTCGACCTTACTGCGGTCCTGACGCGGCAGTCAAGCGGTGTTAACAGCGCGAACCTCACCGTGGATTATCAGGGTTACTGATAGCTACATATTGCCCGACGTAATAGGTGACAAGACAGTCACTTCACAACGGGCGCTCCGACGAGCGCCCGTGCAGCACGCAGCGCCAGCGCCATGATCGTCAATGTTGGGTTTGCCCCGCCCGACGACGCGAAAACCGAGCCGTCAGCGACGATCACATTGGGCAGGTCGTGGAGCCGTCCGTGTGCATCGGTGACGGACGCGCGCGGGTCAGCTCCCATCCGAGCCGTCCCCAGCACGTGTGCGGTGCTGAATGGCCCCTGTCCCTCCGCGGCCGCGCCCGGCCGTGGGGCCCCGTCGTTCTGTGGCGGGGTGGCCGGCCATGCTCCGTCGGTCGATTTCACGATTTCCGCGAGCCGCGCGCTGAAGTGCCTTGCCGCCACCTGCTCGAAGCGATGAGGCGTGTACGAGATACGAGGAACCGGTACGCCGTGAAAATCGTGCAGTTCGGGGTCGAGGTCGACCCGGTTCTCTCGCTGCGGCAGGTCCTCGGCGATCAAAGTCAGACTCGCAAGGCGATCGCGCAGCGCCACTTCCCGCAGGGCCTCCTTCAACGCCTTGCCACGCAGGCCCGCGCGTGCATATGCCTTTGCCTCGTCGAGCAGCAGCACGCCTGCCCCCACCTCGACCACTCCGCCCTTGATGTATGGAAGGTCGTGCGCCGATGCCGCCGCTCCCGCAAACGGCCCCATCAGGTCATCGATCAGGTGTGTGGTCGTCGGTCCCCGCCAGGCGTGGACGGGCGACTGGAACAGGGCCGCCACGGACACCAGATGGTGGAACATGAGGTTGTGTCCGACCTGACCGGAGCTGTTGCCGATCTCCGAGAGCAGCAGGAGCCGCGCCGTCTCCACCGCCGAGGCGGCGAGCACGACGATGTCGGCTCGCTCGCGCCGCCGCGTCCCATCCTCCTCCAGGTACGACACACCTAGCGCACGGCGACCGTCACGGCTGCGCTCGACTCGGTCGACAAAACACCGTGACCGGAGCTCGGCGCCCGCGCGCATCGCCTCGTGCAGGAACGTGATCGCGCCGGCGCGCGCCCCGATCGCACAGCCGAACCGGCCGCAGAAGCCGCACGAGTTGCAAATCGCGGGATCGACGGCCATCGGAATCGGATAAGTGGCGTAGCCGCGTTCTGCCGCCCCCTCTGCAAGCAGCGAACCCGCGAGCATCGGCGGGTTGGGTGGCAGCGGAAAAGGGGACGTTCGCGGTGCCTGGGCCAGCGTTGCGGCGGGGATTCGCTCGATGTCTCCTTGGACACCCAGCACCTGCTCGACCTCGTCGTAGAACGGGGCGAGGTCTTCGTAGCTCAGCGGCCAGTCGGCGACGTTGGCACCATCGATCGGCCCGTGCAGCGAGCGGCCGTGAAAGTCCTGGCGCCAAAGCCGCGGCGTCTTGGCGTCCCAATGCACGGTGCCCCCACCGACCGTCGTAGCCAGATTGTTCACATCGCCCACGAACGAGCGTGCCAACCGCCGCCGCGCCTCGCCCCGCGTTCGAAAGGCCCGTGGCTCCAGCAGTGGATCCTGCTGCTCTAAGAAACGCTCGCGAGCCACCTCGTCGCCCCACAACAGCGTCCGCGGGCCGTCCGGTGTGCCGAGGCCATCGAACAGGTTGCGCCCCTTCTCGAGCACGAGTACCGCGTGACCGGCGCGGGCCAGCGCCCAGGCGGCGACGCTGCCGCCGGCCCCGGAGCCCACGATCACCACCGACTCCCTCCCCATCACTCCGACCCCAACTGCCAGCCGGTCTCCGACTCGAGGCCGGAGCGTAGATCCGTCAGCGCCTCACTAGAGGTCGTCGCCGCTGCTTCAGGCTCGGACACCTCCGCTGCGGTGAAGCCAGCTGGTTGGGTGAAGCCCGGCCACCCCAGTGGCTTCCAGCCGGCTCCGTCGCGGTTTCCCCCGTATTGCGGGGATCCGTAGACCACATCGAGCGTCATCATCAGCACGAGACGCACGAAACCGGTCAACCGCTCGTCGGGGATCTCGAGCAACGCATCCTGCTCCGTCGCCGTCGCGTCCGCGAAGTCGAGCCCGTTGGCCTCGCGCGAGCGGCGGTCGAGCAGGGCTAGCCCCTCGCTCATGAGCTGCACAAGCCCGGTCACCGGACCGGCGAACTCGCGCTCGGGCATTCCGCGGGAACCCTCGAGCCTGATCCGCCAACCGAGTTCCGCAACGGAATCGAGTGGGACGAAACCGCCGTCCGCTGCGGCATGGATCGGCGGCTGCTCGCAGTCGAACGCACCAAGCAGGAGCTCGATCGCCTCGGCGGCACCGGCCTCCAACGCGCCGGGGTCCCGGTCCTCCGGAGGTCCCGGCAGAAGGCGGCCGGTCAGGGCCCTGAGCGTGCGGAGCTCGTCGGCGGTCATCGCATCCGGCGTTCGAGCTCACGGTGGGCTGCTTCCGCGAGCGCCTCGACGGCCGGGCGCGACACATAGCCGAGCTCGCTGCGCGCCTTGGAGTCGTCGAACAGGTGAGGCAGCCGCCCCGCGCGAACCTCGTCGGGGACGAGCAGTTCGGGCTCGCGGCCGATTGGCCTGAGCGCAGCGTCGGCCAGCCGGGCGCCGGCGTAGGCGATGACCCACGGTACCGGTACACGCGGGGCGGTCACTCCAGCGGCGCCGGCGATCACGGCGAAGACCTCGCGAACCGCCAAGTTATCGCCGCCAAGGAGATAGCGCTCGCCCGCCCGGCCGCGTTCGAACGCGGCAACGTGCCCGTCTGCCACGTCCTCGACCGCGACGACGTTCAGGACGCTGCGGGCCAGGTATCCCCGCGCTCGTCCACCAGCGACGTCGGCGACCATCTTGCCGGTCGGCGTTGGCCGCCGATCTCCCGGACCGACGGGAACGGTTGGGTTGACGACGACCACGTCGGCACCGCCTTGTGCCGCTTGGATCGCGAGATGCTCGCCCTCCAGCTTGGTGCGTTTGTAAGGCACCGCGCGCTCTCGCGGGGGCGGAAGGTCGCGCTCGGTGGCCTCTCGGCCATGGACCGGCCCGCAGGTCGCGCACGAACTCGTGTGCACGACTCGCCTTCGCGTTCCTCGCGCAGCCGCGTCGAGCACGATGGCGGTGCCACGCACGTTGACGGCCTGCATCAGCTGGGCGTCGCGGCGGGCGTAGCTGTAGACGGCGGCAAGGTGGAACACCGCGTCGCATCCCTGCACCGCTCGTCGCACCAAATCCGGATCGAGAATGTCGCCCTGTACGAACTCGACGTTCTCGGGTAGGGCATCGACTGTTGGAGGGCGATGATCGAATGCTCTGATTTCGGCGCCGCCTCTTGCCAGTGCGACGACGACGTGGCTGCCGATGAAGCCTGTCGCGCCCGTGACGAGCGCCCTCACCGGGCGGTCACCCGTTTGCGCTCCCGGTTGGCTCTTGCGTTGCCACGCGCCATCCGCAGCCCGAAACGGGTCATCGCCCGCGGCATTCGCTCGGCGTCGGCGACCACCTCCGCGAGGGCGTCGGCGAAGCGGCGCACATCCGCCTCATCGATCAGCAGCGATGGCAGCGCCTTGACGACATTCAGCCGGTGTCCGGCGACCTGGCAGAAGATTTGATGATCATGGAACAGCGGCACCGTGATCAGCTGGGCGAACAAGCCAGGCTGAACCTGCTCGACCGCACGAAACAAAGAGCGACTCGTGATTCCCCCGGGCGGACCGAACTCGATCGCCCAGATGAGACCGAGGCCTCGCACGTCGACCACCACCTCGTGACGATCGACCAGAGGCTCTGTGAGATCGAGCAGCAGCTTCCCCATGCGATCGGCATGGGCGACCACGCCGTCGCGATCCAGCACGCGCAGCGTCGCCAGCGCAGCTGCGGCCGCAAGATCGTTCGTCCCGAACGTCGATCCGTGGCGCACCGCGCGTTCCATCCCATCGAACACGCGGTCGAAGGCATCTCTGGACACGAGCACCGCGCCTACCGGAATCAGACCGCCCGACAGCGCTTTGGCCAGGCAGATCATGTCGGGGGCGAGATCCCAGTGCTCGAGCGCCAGGAATCGCCCAGTGCGGCCGAGGCCGGTCTGGACCTCGTCGCAGACGAAAAGCGTGCCGGCCTCGCGGCACAGCCGCTGCGCCGCCGGGAGATAGCCGTCGGGAGGGAGGTTGACCCCCTTGCCCTGCACAGGTTCGACGATCAGGGCCGCCACATCTCCTCGCTCCAGCTCGTGGGCGAGCGCGTCGGCGTCGCCGAACGGCACCGGGTCACAGCCGGGGAGCAGCGGCCCGAAGCCCGTCCTGAACTCATCGTTGCCGTTGAGCGACAGCGACCCCAGCGTGAGCCCGTGGAAGCCGTGATCGGCATACAGCAGCCGAGGTCGTCCGGTCGCGGCGCGGGCGATCTTCATCGCCGCCTCGACCGCCTCGGTGCCGCTGTTCGCCGGCACCATCGCAGCGACGCTGGACGGGGCCCGTGCAAGCAACTGTTCGGCGAGGACCCCGTTCAACAGAGTGACGCCGAGCTGCGGCAGATTCGCGGTTCCGGCGGCAAGCACCTCTTGCACGGCCGCGACGACATCAGGGTGGTTGCGGCCCAGCGCGAACACCCCGTAGCCCGAGATCAAGTCGAGATAGCGCTGACCCTCCGAGTCGATCAGATGCGTTCGGTCGCCGCCAACCCAAACCCTGTCGAACCCCAGCGTGCGAAGGATCCGGCCCATCTGCGGGTTCAGGTAGCGATCGTTGAGCGCCATCTCCTCGCCCGTTCTTGTTGCAAGCAGATCGGAGATCCCCGGGAGCTCGCTCATCACTCGTAAGCGTAATGGGGCCGTGGCCGCGAGCCCTCAGCGAGGAGCGGCTTTGGCGTGGTAGTCCGCGGCCGACTTTGTTGCCGCGTAGTAGAACACGACGTCGTTGGTCGACCCTGCGGCCAGGTGAATCCTGCAGGTCGGGCTCTTGTTAGTGCTGTCGTCGTCGCACCTGTCCGGGTGGGCAACTCCTGGCCCGTCGTACCCGCTGAGGAGCCAAGGATCCAGGCGGCGGCCAGGATCGGGAACGAGCGACGCGGTGATCGTCACCGGCTCGCTGTAACAGTAGGTGACCACCACCTGGGGGCCGTCGAAGGTCTTCCCGGGTGGCGTGAGCGTCACCTTCGCATACCCGCCCTCCACGGTGACCTCCGCAAGGCGCGCGTCAGCCTCGAGCTGCCTGGCCTCGTCGCTGTCACAGGGGACCACCACGCAGCCCGCCGACTGCAGGGCGCGCGAGCCTGGTCGGCTCGAATCCGTTGCCGTCGCGGATCCGCGTGCTCCGCAGCAGGCGGCGCTACGAAACGGCGCCAGCAGGCTTCGGAACTTCTTGTAGAACCTGTGAAACGGCGATTGCTGGTTGGTCAACCAGCTCCTGCTGTGGTCATAGCCGTTCTTGTAGCCCGGATCGTATTGCTGAAACCAGTTGTTGAGCCAGGTGACGTACGCCAGATCTCGGTCGCGTAGCTGGATCTTTTGAGCGAAGCCGAGCTGGTCGACGCGGCCCTTGGCGTCGTGGACGAGCTCGTAGATCTCCTTCGCCGCCTTGCCCAGTCTTCCAACCACACAACCGAACGCGAGATCCTGCAACCCCTTCAGCACCGAGTTGCTGGGCTCCCTGCCGAGCTCCTGATTGAGCGCGGCGATCTCCGCATACTGCCGCTTCAGCTGCGAGCCGTAGTCGGACGCGGTCCAGTTCCGGGGCGGATCCTGGTTCGGGTCCCACCCGCGGGGCGGCTCGGCCGCTGCGAGGGCAACCGCCCAGAGCACGACCATCGCGGTTGCGACGAGCGTGCCGATTGCGCGCCCTGAGGCCGGCCATCCGGCCACCCGCTGAGACCATGCTTTTCCGCGCCCACGCCCGTTGGCGAACATTGGAGCCGATTCCTCGATGCCCTTGACCAGACCGGCGGACGCTGTGTAACAGATGGTCGACGGACCGTCAACAGGCCGCGGCGAGTGGCTCGTCGAAGTAGCTGCATCGGCCGTGCGTCACATACGTCGCGGCGCGATCTGCGAGCATTTGGCCAGTGCCTTGGGCTGGGTGGCGAACGGGGCTGGCCGGTATCACCTGCGCAGCGGCGATCGCCGGCTGCGGCGGCTCCGCGCCGGTGTACGTGAACCTTCAGAACGCGATCAAGAGCACCGAGACGACCAAGGACCACCGCGCAGTGTCGTCGGTGGCGTGCACGCCGCCCGTCAGCAACGTCGATCGGGGCGACATCGTCAACCTCGTATGTCTCGTGCGCTTCACGGACGGAACGTCCTATCAGGCGAATGCGACGGTTACCCACCCGATCCCCTACAACGGCGGCTCCGGCTACTACCACTACACGTGGGACTCGCCGCCGCCAATCGACGTCACCAAGACGCCGCTGCCGCTCCCCACGGTCGCGGTGCCAGCCGCCAGCCCCGGCTCGCTGTTCTACGCCCGCAACCTTCGCCCGATCGTCGCCGTCCTGCGAGACCGGTTCGCGGGACAGCTGATCCTCCAGATGGCACTGTATCCCGGCGAGCTCGATGCGGTGCTCGGCCGCAGCGGAAATGCCGAGCTCGTTCGGGCCCGTGGGCCGGACTCGGTGACCACCGTCCAGCAAAGCTCGTTTGAGGGCTCTCGCAGCGGGATCACGCTCTCGCAGTTCGACCCCAGCGTGCCCGAGCGACTCGCGCACGAGATAGCAACGCACGCCGATGAATCCATCAGCCGGCTGGATCGTTTCGTCCTCGCCTCCCTTCCGGGTGACCTCGCCGGCTGGCTCATCTACCCCGTCTCAGGTCCCGAGCACTTCCAAGCCTTACTGCAGGGCGACTCGCTCAAGGAAATCTCCCCGGGAGGCAGGCATAATCTGTGAAAATGGGGCGCTCATCTCACCGGTGGCAGGCTGCCATGCGAATCAAGGCGATCCTCGCCGCAGCGATTTTCTTCAGCCTGGCCATACCGGGAACGGCGTCCGCCGCTGGGACAACTGCAGCAGTCCAGGCGCGCCGGTGAGCTGGAAATCACTGACCGTGACGCCAGACCCAATCACGGGATCCGGCGGGGCCCTGCCGTTCCGATGGGAGGTTGACTACAACCCCCCAACCGGCGCGATCCTCGATACCGAGTTCGACATCGGCTTGCCACCGGGGCTTGGCAACTTGCGGATCGGGTATCCGGTCGCTGACAACGTGCTCGGATCGGCGACCTATTCTGGGACCCCCGCCGGTCTGCCCGTGAAAGCGGGCGTTACAGCACGCCGCCCGCCGGTGTGACCGTCGACGGAGTGACCGCGACATGGAGCATGGCGACGACCCAGGACCTCACCGGGAGCAGCCTGCAGGGCGTCTCGATCACACTCGAGAAGAAGGTGCTCGGAACCTGGGTCGAGATTCCGGGTGTTTCGTACTCGAATATCAACGATGTCCGTTGGCTCACCGACGGCGACGTCTACATGAAGGTCGTCCTGAACGGCCCGGCGTCGAATGTTCTCGGGTGCACGAGATGTATTTCTCGCTCAGCGACGGAGCCACGGGTCCGATCGCGTCCACCCCGGTGGAGGACTCGGATCTCTCCCTGACGGACGTGCCCAGCAACCAGACGATCGACGCAACAGGTCCGCAGGGGGCCGTCGTGACCTATACGCCGCCAACGGCGGCGGACGCGGACGACCCCGAGCCGCCCGCGGTCAGTTGTGTTCCCGCGTCGGGATCTACGTTCCCGATCGGTACAACGACGGTCACCTGCACGGCTACCGATGCCGACGACAGCAACAGTCCGGTGCACGCGCAGTTCACGGTCACGGTGACGGGCGGTCTCGCCCAGCTCCAGGACCTGCTCGGCCTGGTGAACACGCTGCCTTTCTCGACCAGCAAGATCTTCCTGACCGCACAGCTTCAGGCTGCGATCAATTCCTATGCGATGGGCAAGACCGCACAGGCGTGCACCGCTCTGTTCGGTGTCATATCGTCGGCCGCCGGGAGTCCAAATATCCCGGGCAGATCTCACCCGCCGATGCCGCGACTGTGATCGCCGCGGCTAACCAGATCGGCGCGTGATCGGCTGCACCTTCTCACCGACCTAGGATCGCTTCCGGCTGAGCGTGTCCAAATCGTCGCCGCTGCGGCGACGTGGTGATGAGGGCCGCGTAAGGTGCGGCGAACAGAACAAAGGTTGGAGGCAGCGATGTCGCAGTACTTGTTGCTGGTGTATGAGCCGGAGGTCGATGCGGCCGGGCAGGACGAACGCGAGCGGGAGCTGCCGCTCATGCTCGAATTGCACGACAGCCTGCGCGAGGCCGGGTTGCTCGTCTCCGCTCAGCGCCTGCACCCGACGGACAGCGCGACGTCGGTCCGCGTCCGGGACGGGCAGACGGAGATCGTCGACGGGCCCTTCGCTGTGACGAAGGAGGCGCTGGCCGGTTACTACATCCTGGAGTGCGCCGACCTCGACGAGGCGCTCAAGCATGCGGCTCGGCTTCCGATGGCACGCTGGGGCACGGTGGAAGTACGCCCGATGATGAGGGCCGAGGAGTGGGCGAGGCTGGCCCGAGCGGCCGGCGTCGAGGTGTCCGACGAGGAGATGAGAAAGCGCACGTGAGCGGGTCCTTGGAGCCGGCGGACCCGGTCGCGGCCGCCATCACCCGCGCGTTCCGCGAGGAGCGGGCGATCGTGCTGGCCACCCTGATCCGGCAGGCCGGCGATTTCCAGCTGGCCGAGGACGCCGTGCAGGACGCGTTCGAGGCGGCGGTCACGACCTGGCGGCGCGATGGGGTTCCGGCCAACCCGGGAGCGTGGATCACCACCGCCGCCCGGCGACGGGCGATCGACCGCCTGCGGCGCAACCGGTCAGTGGCGGGGCGCGCGCAACGACTGGCCGAGCTCACACGTCTGGACGCCCAGCATGAGGAGCCACCAATGGACGAACAACCAACAACGATCGTCGACGATCGGCTGCGGCTGATCTTCACCTGCTGCCACCCGGCGCTTGACATGTCGGCCCGGGTGGCGTTGACACTGCGGGCGCTCGGCGGCCTGACCACCGGGGAGATCGCCCGTGCTTTCCTGGTCGCCGAGCCGACGATGGGCAAGCGGATCGTGCGTGCCAAGCGCAAGATCGCCGACGCGCACATCCCTTACCGCATCCCTGCTGACGAGGAGCTGCCCGACCGTCTCCGTGGCGTGCTGCGCGTGGTCTACCTGATCTTCAACGAGGGCTACGCGGCCGCCGTGGGCGAGCGCCTCGTCCGCGGCGAGCTGTGCGAGGAGGCGGTCCGGCTCGGGCAGCTCCTGTGCCAGCTGATGCCCGACGATGCCGATGTGTGGGGGCTGTCGGCGTTGATGCTGCTGCACGACGCGCGCCGCGCCGCTCGTGTCGATGCGAGCGGGCGGTATGTCGCGCTCGCGGACCAGGACCGCTCGCTCTGGGATCAGGACCGGATCCGCGACGGGCTCGCGAAGCTGGAGCGCGCGGTCCGTCTGCGGGGTCCTGGCGAGTACCAGCTGCAGGCGGCGATCACGGCCGTCCAGATGCAGCCTCCGACCGGCGAGGGCACGGACTGGGCGCAGATCGCAGAGCTGTATGGGGCCCTGGCGAAGCTCACCCCCTCGCCGGTGGTCGAGCTCAACCGCGCGGTCGCGGTCGGGTTCTCCGACGGACCCACGGCCGGCCTCGAGCTGCTCGAGCCGTTGCTCGCGGACCCAGCACTCGAGCGCTACCAACCACTGCACGCAGCCCACGCGGAGCTGCTGCGACGTGTGGGCGACGCCGAGGGCGCCGCGAGCGCGTACGAGCGCGCGATCGCGCTTTCCGCCAACGCGGTCGAGCGCGCGGAGCTCGAGCGGCGGCTGGACGCACTGGGCTGACGGAAATGTTCCGAGGGCTGTCCAAACGCTCTACCTGCTGCGACCTCTTGTCGAGGCCGTCTTGTCGGACGGCGACTCACGGCGATTGCCCTGATCGCGCCCCACGACCGTACGACCAAACAGACCTACGTAAGGAGCGAACATGAGCAGCGAGTACCCCGTCCAACCGCGCCCCGGAATGGACGACGCCTTTCTCCCCGCAGTGGTCGACCGAGCGACGTTTCAAGCCGAGCTCGATGCCCTGCGAGTCCGGGAGAAGGCTCACACCCGCGAGGGCGATGCGATCGCCGCGGCCCGCCGCCGGCTTCCGATGGTCGAGGTCGACCCGACCACCGGATTGGTCGGCCCGGATGGGTCGGTCACGCTGCTCGACGTGTTCGAGGGCCGGCGGCAGCTGATCGCCTACTACTTCATGTGGTCGGCCGGCCGGCCCTCCGCCGAGCAATGCGAGGGCTGCACGTACTACACAACGCAGGTCGGCGAGCTTTCCTACCTGCACTCGCGAGATGTCACCTACGCCACGCTCTGCCAGGGGCCTTACGAGGAGAGCGCGCGTTACCGCGACTTCATGGGCTGGACCATGCCGTGGTACTCGGCGCCTCGGGAGTCGCTTGAAACGCTACTGGTCGGGCGCCGGGTCGGCATGTTTCACCTCGTGTGCTACGTACGAGATGGCAATCGGGTGTTTGAGACCTACTGGACAAACGGCCGTGGCGTCGAGGCGATGGACAACAGCTATGGGCTTATGGACCTGACCGTGTATGGACGGCAGGAGCCGTGGCAGGACTCACCGGCCGGCTGGCCGCAGGGATGGGAGGTCAATCGCGAGGTCTGGCGCACGAACGGACGTCCCACCGCCCAGTGGTCGCGCATCGAGGCCGGGCGCTCCGACGACCTGGGAGGCGCCGAGGCCTAAGCGAGACCGCGGCGATGAGAATTCGGCTCTGCGCAGGTCTGTGCAAATGAACGGACAGCTGCGAGAGAAGGAGCGCACATGAGCCCCAGTACCTCTCAATCCAGTTCCAGCGAAGGCGGTGAGCACCCCGCCGGGACGGTGGTCGCCGACATGTCGATGTCGCTCGACGGCTTCGTCGCCGACCGCGACGATGGCGTGGACCGTGTCTTCGCGTGGTACAGCAAGCCGCAACCGCCGCGCAAATCACCGACCGACAGAGCCAGCTCGGGGCTCGGCGTGATCATCTACGGCCGGCGCACCTTCGAGGTCGCCAACGGCTGGGGTGGGAGACATCCGACAGGCGCGCCCGTGATCGTCGTCACCCACAGCATTCCCGATGGCTGGCCGCGGCCGGACGCGGCCGTGATGTTCAACACCGAGGGGATCGAGAGCGCGATCGATCAGGCCAGGGAGATCGCGGCCGGCAAGGACGTCGCCCTCGCCACCCCGAAGATCATCCAGCAATGCCTCGATCGCGGACTCGTGGACCGGGTCCAGGTCAGCCTCGTCCCGCTGTTGCTGGGCAGCGGCATCCGCATGTTCGAGAACCTCGCCAGCGCTCCCGTCGAGCTTGACGGACCGACCGTAAGCGAGGGCAACGGCGTCACCCACCTCGCCTACTACGTGCACTGAGCACCGGCACGAAGCCGGGCCACACGTGGATCACCGGCGGCGGTCAACCGCCCAGTCGACCGCGCTCCCGACCTTGGCGGACAAGCTGAACGTGACACGGTCGCGTGCCACTTTCGCCGCTAACCGATGACCGTCGGCATACGCGGTCACGTTGGACCCGCGGCCGGGCGGCACGGCGACGGTCATGGTGAGTGGCCCGGACTGCTGCACGCGCACGTAGCCGCGGACGAGCCCGGGCGACGCCGTGACGCCGATCTCCGGGAGCTGCAGGCTGAAGCTTGTCAGCGGCAGATGGGGGCTGATCAGGAAGCCGGCGCCGCTCGGGGTGATGCCCGCGAGTCGGATCGCGTCCATCACCATCCACGTTGGCTGCTCTGAGTTTTGGCCGTCGAACTGGGTCGAGAGCGAGTTGCCGCACAGCTGCGGATACGGCGAGTAGTAGCCATTGCAGACGTCGTCGCTCGAGATCGTCCCGTCCCAGGTGTCGGGATAAACGGTCGCGTGGTTGGCGAGTGTGTTGTGCACGTATTCGCTCCACGCCAGCTGCCGCGCGCCGGGTAACTCGCCGTCGAGCGATCCGAGCGCCCAGGTCAGCCAGCCGTCGATGTCGTACCAGCTGCCGCCGGGCCACTCGGCCGCGTTGGCGACCGGCGACTGCGGGAGCTCGGCGGCGAGCGTGGTCAGGTCGCTGCCTCCCCGCTCGCTGATGTCGGGCGCGTTGTAGGCCGGGATCATCGCCGCGCCGATCCGCGACGGACCGCCCTGCTCGCCGGCGCCGCCGAGGAAGTGCCTGATGTTGTGCACCAGCCTCGCCGCCTGGCTGCGGTTCGGAACCCCGGCGAGGATCGCCCACGGCTGCGGCTCGCCGAAGATCACGCCCTTGCCGACTTGCCGGCTGCCCGCGTACCCGCGCGAATACCAGCCGCCGCCAGTCCACTGCGCCCGCATCGCGCTCTGCAGAGCACGCCCGCGGCGGTCGAGTTCGTGCGCGAATGGCATGTCTCCGAGCCGCTCTGCGAGCTGCGCCAGCCGGGGGTAGATGTAGGCCAGCTGCGCGGCGACGAGCGTCGACTCCGTCAGGCCCTCAAATTGGGTGCTGCCGTCGTTCCAGTCGCCGAAGAATCCTGGCGGCAGCGAGTAAAGGTCGTGCGAGCCAAGCAGCGACTCCTGGTGCGCGACCGCGATCTTGATGTGCTCCCAGACGGTGGCAGTCTTGCGCGTTCCGTAGAACGGCAGCCGCTCCGCGAAAAACGCCCTGTCGCGTGTCCCCAGCCCGTATTCGACCGCCCCCAGCATCAACCAGAAGTCCGTGTCGTTGGACTTGGTCGAGTAGATCGGCTTGCATAGCGCGGTCGTCCCGTAAGGGAGCAGCGCGTCGCGGGCGGGTCCCGGTGGCTGGAGCCTGACTGCGTAACGCAGGATCTCTCGCGCGAGCTCCGGGTCCGAGTAGGTGATCGGGAGGATGTAGTGCAGCCAGCTGCGGAAGCCGAGGTTCTCTCCCATCCCGTACTGGTAGTCGCCGCCCTGCGTGATCGTGTGCTCGCCGCAGCCCTGCTCGTACACGGTTGCGGCACGCAGCAGGTAGGCATCCCATTCGAGCTCGCGCGCGACCCAGCGATACGGGCGGCCAAAGTCCGCCTTCGGTAGCCACCGCACCCAGGCGAGCTCGCTGGCGCGAAACGGGTCGGCGGCGCGCGCATAGCGCGATACGAGGGTGCGGATCGTCGCCGCGTGCGCGATCCCGTACGCGTAGCGAAGCGTCACCGACTGCCCCGGTCGCAGCCGCACGGGCGCCCGGAACACGAACAGCGTGTTGCCGACCCGACGCGCCGGTACCGCCGGCGCGATCGAGTCAGAGACGCGGTTGGCGATCACCTCGGCGGGCAGAGCGCGCGTGCCGCGCCCGAAGAACCGCGGCAGCGAGGTCTCGAATCCGGACACCGGGCCCGCCAGCGCCGAGGCGAAGATGCTGAGCGGGTGCCGGATCCCGGGCTCGGCAGCCTGCGCAACCGTCAGCGTCCGCGTCGCCGCGCTCCAGCGCGGCCGTCCGAGTCCGACGTTGTATTGCGCCCCGTTCGTCTGGCTGAAGGGGTTGACGTCCCAGTACTCGTACCAGGTGACGCTCCGTGTCCGCGGCCCATCGTTCGTGATCGTTAGGTCGTGCTCCAGCAGGGGGTCGTTACCGAACGGGGCGTAGACGGCCTCCGCGACCGTGAGGCTGTCGCTCCGCAGCACCCGGCGGTAATAGCCGACGCCGAAGTCGCGCTCCGAGCTCGCTCCTGCGGGGCGGTCGAGGTACAGCGTGCTGATCGTGTGGCCGTCGACGTTCAGGTACCCGTAGCCGCCCCCATAGTGCCGGCTCTGCGGCTGATAGAGGTTGGCCCATTGCGCGAGCAGCTCCTGGCTCCACAGCTCCGTGTATCCGTCGTTGTAGGCCATCCCCTTGATGCGGTCGTTGCCGAGCTCGTGTTGAGCGCGCGTCGCCCCGCCGAGCTGGGGCTGCATTGCGTGAGGATCGGTCTGCTCATCTGGCGCGTAGCGGTAGAACGGGAGCCCAAATGCATCGACCTCCCAGCTCCCAAACGACCCGCTGCCGTAGCTCGACGCGATCGACGGCGCCGCGTGCGCGGGCCGCGCCAGAGACAGCGCCACCGCCATGACCAGGGCCACGACCAGCAGCGGCCGCAGCTTCGAGGTGCTCACGTGCAAGTCGCGTCGGCCGTCCACGGGGTCCTGGGACGCTATCGCGCGTGCCAGTTGGTTTCCAACCGTTTTGCCTGGAACTCCGCGATTTTTCCGACGCCTGCCGATACGGAGGGGACGCATACTGCCCCGCACGGCCACCGATCGAGGGACCGTGCTCCTTCAATCGAGAGGCGGAGAGCGACGAATGAGGGCGCATATTCGAGGAACCGGGGCCGCAGGCGATCCGATCGACGCCCAGCAGAACCTGCCGGACACGATCCGAGTCGGCGATTCGTTCATGTTCGGCGCCGCTCGAGACCAGAAGCTGGCAATCGTCGGGATGCAGCAGGGCGTCGGACCCGACGGTAGTCGCTTGACCACGGTCGTTGTTGCGCCCGCATTCGTTCGTCCGTTGCCGAACTGATCCTCAGTCCGCGCTTGCTGGCGTTATCGTGCCGGGCGTGTTACGCGTCTTCCACCGTGAGCGGGCCGGCCGGCCACTGCGGGCGATATGGACGCTCGAGGAGCTGGGCGCACCCTACGAGCTGACCGTCATGACACGCGAGGAAGGCGGCGGAGAGGAGCACCTCGCTCGGCATCCGCTCGGCCGCGTTCCGGTGCTCGAGGACGAGGAAGGATTCCTGTTCGAGTCCGCGGCGCTCTGCATGCATCTTGGCGACCTTTACCCCGAGGCGGGGCTGATGCCACCGTTGGCCACGCACGATCGGGCACTCGTCTACCAGTGGGCATGCTTCGCGCCCGCCGAGCTTGAACCGCCGCTGTTCGAGGCCTGGAGGCAGGCTGATCGGGATCCCGATCGTGCCTCGGCGGCACGCACGCGCTTCTTCTCCGCGACGGATGCGGTCGCCGCTGCACTCGGTGGCGGGGAGTTCCTCGTCGCCGAGCACTTCACCGTGGCCGATGTGATGATCGCGACCACGCTGTTGTTCACCGGCCGTGTTGGAATCGCGGACCAGCTATCGCCGAGCCTGGCCGATTATCTCGGGCGGTTTGCGCAGAGGCCGGCATTCCAACGGGCACTTCAGAAGACGTTCGGCTGATCAAGCCCGGAGCGCCCCGACCAGCCGGAAGGGATGCCGCGGGCGGTCCGTCTATAGCGCGCGAGCGAAGACGCGACGTCGAGCCGCATCATGATGCCGCTTACCCATCCCGAGCCGCTCACGCGCGCGCTCCTGATCGGGATCGCGCGCTGAGCGTTATCGATCGGGACTGGAGCTGTCGGGACGCGCACCGTCAGGCCGCTAGCACGACCTTGCCCGGAATATGCTGGGTTGACTTGGCCATGAACGCCTCGCGTGCGTCCGCGAGCGGGTAGACCGCGCCGACATGGGGTCGCAGCGTCCCGTCGTCGACCAGCCGAGTGATGTCCCGCAGCTGTGCACCGCTCGGATCGCGTACGAAGTGCACCATGCGGATGTCGTCTCGATCGGTCTGGAGCGGCGCCATCACGGAGACGAGTGCACCACCGGGCTTGACGACGGATGGGGACCTTGCCAGCACGTCGCCGCCGATGGCGTCATAGACCAGGTCGACCTGGTCGACGTCACTCTCCCACCCGTCGCGCTCGACGTCGACGAAATCGTTTGCTCCAAGTTCGAGCGCGCGCTGGCGAGCGCCCGCCCGCCCCGTACCGATGACGTGGGCGCCGGCCCAGCGCGCCAGCTGCACGCCCACCGCGCCGACCCCGCCGCCGGCGCCGTGGATCATCACGGACTGGCCTGACTCGAGGTGACCGTGGTCAAACAGCGCCTGCCAGGAGGTGAGCGCAGCTTGCGGGATTGCGGCCGCCTCGATGAAGTCGACGGTGGTCGGCTTGGGAGCCAGGCTGCGAGCCTCGATGATCACGTACTCGGCGGCCCATCCGTCGCGGTACCCGTCGATCAGGCCGTAGACCTCATCGCCCACCGATATGCCGGCGGAGCCGTAGCCGAGTCCAACGACGACGCCTGACCCCTCGTGTGCCGGGATCAACGGTCCACGGTCGCGCCCGGCGCGATCGGTCCGCAGCGGCCAGGTCAGCTCGGTCGGGGTGAAGCTGGCGGCGCGCACCTGCACGAGTGCATCGCCGACCGCAGGCTGGGGATCCGGGGCGTCCTCGTAGACGAGGCTGTCGATGCCCTCGAGACCCTGCGGCTCGTGGCTGCGGATGGCTTTCATAGGAGTCTCCTTTCAGATCGGGGATGTCGATATACCTATGACACGCCAGGGCGACCGGTCGTGACCGCGGCTCAGCAACGGCGGGGAAGCCAACTCAGGGACGTGCGTTTCCGAGCAGCTCGGCGGTGCGTCGGATGGCGCTGCACATCAGCTCGCATGCCAGCGCGATGTCCTCAGGACTTGCCCGCTCGCGCGGCGAATGACTGACCCCGTCGACGCAGGGGATGAACACCATGGCCGCTGGAGCCTGTCGTGCGACGACCGCCGCATCATGACCGGCGCCGCTCGCCAAGACGCGAAAGGCGAGGCCGCGTGCTCGGCACTCCTCGTACAGGACTGTGCGCGGCCACGCGGGCAGCACAATCGGCGGCTGCTCGGAGACCAGCTCCGACTCGATTCGGACACCGCGGCGCGAGGCGATCTCCGTCGCGGCCTCGAGCACGAGCCGTCCCGCCCGTCGTTGCAGGTCGGGATCGACGTCGCGCAGATCGACAGCCAGTGTCACCTGGCCAGGAATCGTGGTGACGCTGTTTGGCGTGACGTCGAGGCGGCCGACGGTGGCGACGGTGGTTCGATTTCGCCGAGCCGCATCCTCCACGGCGAGCACGAGCTCGCTTGCGGCGGCCAGCGCGTCGGCGCGCATTCGCATCGGCGTCGCACCCGAGTGGTCGGCACGGCCGGTGATCTCGAAACGAAGCCGCCCGCTCCCCGCGATCGCGTCTACGAGCCCGATCCGCGCGGCCCCCACCTCGAGCTGCCTGCCTTGCTCAATGTGCAGCTCGTAGAAGCACGCGACGTCGCTGCCGAGCCATGCGGGAGCGTGTCCCGGGTCGAGGCCCAGCTCGGCGGCTGCTTCGAGCGCCGTCTTGCCGTCGCGGTCGCGAAGCTTGCCCATCGTGGCGCTGTCGAGCAGGCCGGCCGCGAGCGAGCTTCCGAGTGTCGGGCGGCCGAAGCGTGCGCCTTCCTCGGCGGCGAAGGCAACCACGCGGACGCCGAGCTTCACGGGACCGAGGGCCTCCGCGACTTCGAGCGCAGCGACGACCCCGGCGGCACCGTCGTAGCGGCCGCCATGCAACACCGTATCCAGATGCGAGCCGATCAGGAAATAGGGCGTTCCCTCGCGATACACCGCGATGCTGTTCCCCGCCGGGTCAGCCTGACAGGTTGCGCCGCCTTCGCCCGCCCAAGTACAGAAGCGCCGGTGCGCCTCTCGTTCAGCTGCGGTGTATGCCAGACGCGTGACCCCGCCGCCCGCATCTGCGCCGATCATCGCGAGCTCTGCCAGCCGTTCGCGAACGCGCGCTGCGGCGCCGGCGCCGACCCGGTCGTCCGCCGCCGGAAGCGTCATCGTGGCGGCTGTCCCGGCTGCTCGAGCAGCTCGGCCTCGGTGAACAGCGCCCGCATCGATACCCCCTCGCCGGCCAGCAGCTGGGCCGCGCCAGATTGACGATCGAGCAGGCAGAGGACCCCAAGCGTCTGCGCTCCCGCAGCGCGCAGCGCGCGCGTTCCCTGCAGCGCGGTCTCGCCCGTGAACACCACGTCCTCGACGAGCGTCACGCGAGCGCCCGCCGAGAGATCGCCACCGAAGCTGCCCGGCCGCGTGTCGTCTGCAAGCAGCAGCGCCAGGCCGGTCTCCTGCGCGAGGGCCGTGGCGAGCGCAGCCGAAGGGATGCTGGTCACCGCCAACCGCTCGCAATCATCGGACACCATGCCGGCGAGCAGGCGCGCTGCCCGGGAAAGGAGACCCGGACGGCACAGCACGAGGAACTTTTCGAAGTAGCGACGGTCGACCGTGCGATCCTCGCCCGGCCGCAGGATGTATCCGCCGCGACTGAGATCCCCTGCAAGCTCGGCTCGCAGCAGATCACGCGTCGCCGTGAACAGTTCCGGCCTCAGCGCTCCGCGCTTTCACGTCCGATGCGAGCCGGGGGTCGCCACGGCTCGCCGAACTGGCGAGCATCCTCCTGCCAGCCCTGCGCGGTCATCTTCAGCGTGCGCATCGCCTTCTGCTTGAACGGCCAGGGAACGCGACGGAACAGCGGCACGAACCCAAAGCGCCAGAAGATGCCGACCTGCGGCAGCGCGGACTTCGAGGTGCGCCCCGGATACCGCCGCGCGACGTCGTCCATCGCGGCCAGGCGCAGCGCATATTCCGAGCGCGCGCGCACCCGGTGCTTGACCTCGGCGAAGGTCATCCCGGCACCGTCACCCTCTCGGGCGTGTGGACCTTCTGTTCGGCGAGGCCGTTCTGGGCCGCGATCTGGATCGGCTCGTACAGTGCTCCGATCGGCGGGGAGTAGATGTTCTCCATCCAGGCCAAGTCTTCGAGCGTCGCCCCGCGCTTGGCCGCGAACGCGAGGAAGTCGCAGCGCTCCTTGATGCCCTCGCCGCCGTGCAGCTGGCCCCCGATCAGGCGGAGCGTGCCTGGCTCGGCGAGCAGCTTGACATGCGTCCTTGCGGCGCCCGGGAAGTACCGGGCGCGTGACACGCCCACACCCTTCGCGAGCACGTACGGGATCCCCATCGCCTCGGCCAGCGTCTCACCGATCGAGAACCCGCCGATCGTGTAGTCGCCGGACATGAACCCCCACGGAATCCACACCGGGTCGTAGGTGCGGTCCTCGCCGGCGGCGTTTGCGCCCGCCACGCGGCCTTCGGCATAGGCGTGCGAGCCGGTCAGCCCGGTGATCGGCAGCATCGAGAGCCCGTGGGGAACCTCGATCACGTCTCCGGCGGCCCACACGCCGGGGGCGGAGGTGCGCATGTGGTCGTCGACGACGACGCCGCCGAGGGTGCCGAGCTCGAGGTCCATCGCCTTGGCCAATACCGTATTCGGAAGCTTGTGCAGGCAGATCACGGCAACGTCGCACTCGAACTCGCCCGCAGAGGTGGACACGGCGCGCATGCGGCCCGCGGAACCGGCCTCAAAGCCGAGCAGCTTGGTGCCCATACGGACGTTCACGCCGAGCTTCTCGAGCGCCTCCTGGGCGGGTGCGGCGACGTCCGGGTCGACCAGCTCGGACAGCAGCCAGGGACCCTCGTCGATGAAATGCACCTCCAGTCCGCGACGCGCAAGCGCGCCCGACATCTCGACGCCGAGCCACATGCCCCCGATCACCACCGCGCGCTTCATCGAGTCGAGCTGTTTGTCGAACTCCATCGCACGGCGGATGTCCTTGACGTAGTGAAGACCCTCGAGGTTGGCACCAGGAACGTCGGGCTGCTCCCAGAGGAAGCCTGTGCAGAGGATCAGCTTGTCGAACCCTTCGTGCTTGTTGCGCGCGGTGACCGTCCGCCTCGCCAGGTCGATGTTGGTGACGGTCGTCTCCATTCTCATGTCGAGCCCGTCGTCGATGTAGCGCTGCACGGTCGACAGGAACAGGTCCTTGAACTCCGGGATCTCGCGTCCGTGGGCGTAGGGGATCCCGCACGGGGAATACGCGATGTCGGGGAACTCGCTGAACAGCGTGACGTGCAGGTCCGCATTGCAGCGCTTGGCGATCGTGGACGCCGCCGTCCCCGAGCCGCCACCGCCGATCACGATCAAACGCTCACTCATGGCGCTCCTCTCCTCGAATGCGTGACATCTGGCTCGACGTACATCTCGAGACCCTCCGCAGGCGTGTGCAGCCGCCAGCGGCCGCGCTCGCGGACAGCCACCCCCGGACGCGGCTCGCCGAACTGCGTCGATGCGGCTTGCTGATAGGCCCCGACCGCATGCGCCACAAGTACGGCACCAGGCTCCACCGGCGGCAGCAGGACGTGTGGGTGCAGCACGTCGAAGTTGAGGCACAGCGGCCCGGACACGAGCGCCGCGGAACGCGGGCCATTGCCGTCCAGCGCCTCGATCCGCGGTGGATCGGAGATGGCTCCAGGGAGCAGGTTCGTGCCCGCGTCGCAGACGACGCAGCGACTCCCATCGGCCAGCGTCTTGACGGCCACGACGGTGAACGCGAGCTGCACGGCGTCGGCCACCAGCGCGCGACCGGGCTCGAGCAGCACCCGGCGGGTGAATCCGCCATCACGCAGCGCGGCAGCCACCTCCCGGGCGTGTGCTGAGACCTCTGGCGCCGGCGGAAACCCTCCGCCGAGATCGATCGTCGCCATCGCGTGCCCGGCGGTGTCGAGCTCGCGGGCGAGACGGGCGAGCAACGAGGCAGCCTGTGCGTGTTCGGCGGGTGGCCGCGGCCAGCGGACCACCACCTTTCCTGAGCCGGGCTCGAAGTCAGTTGAGACCAGGTGGGTCGAAAGCGCGCATACCTCGAGGCCGAGCGCGGCGGCGCGGCCGGCAGCGTGGGGAATCTCGGCGGGCGCGATCCCGAACCGGGTGCGAGCGCCGGTGAAGCTGTCGAGCGCCACCCGTAGACCGATCCGCCCGACGCCGCGCACGGCGGCCCGCTCGAGCTCGTCGCTCGAGTCCGCGAGCACCAGCGCTCCGGCGGCGCCGGCGCGCGTCAGCAGCGCATCGGACTTGGCCGGACCGTCGACGACGATCCGTGCGGGGTCGGTCTCGATGATCGCCGCCGCGAGCGTGTATTCGGCCGCGCACACCACCTCCGCACCAGCCCCTGCGAGCTCCGCCGCCTGCAGGAACGCCAGCAGGCGGTTCGTCTTGTACGAGTACGCGATCTGCAGGTCCGGCCACTCGCCGCGCCAGGCGCGGTCGAAGCTTTCCAGGTTGGCGCGAAAGCGGTCGACGTCTGCCAGCCACAGGGGCGAGCCGTGACGGGAGAGCAACCGCTCGATCGACGGCGTCATCCGAGGCTCCGGATCTGCTCCGCCAGCCGTCGGGCTCGGTCGGTCCCCTTGCGCTCCAGCAGCGATAGAACCTGCTGGCGCCAGCGTCCGGCTGCGGCCTCGGCGACGGCGCCGCCGAGCACCTCGCGCAGATGCTCCATCGCCCACTCGTCGGGACGCGACAGGTTGAGCCGGATCGTGGTCGCGGCACCGGTCTCCCCCAACCCATCCCCTGGATACACCGCCACGCGCCGCGCGAACAGGGCCACCATCAGCTCCTGCGCGCTGGCGCCGGTGCCGGTGACATCCAGCGCGCACGCGAGCCCCCGCGCGGGGCGGACCACGAGCCGCACCCCGTCGACCCGCTCGAGCGTGTGCTCAAGGTGGCGGAGGTTGGCGAGGATCGTGCGCTGCGCCATTTCCAGATAGCTGCTGTCCTGCAGCGCGGCGAGGGCTCCGTGCTGTGAGATGAGGTTTGTGTTCAGCCGGGTGAGCGCGGCCTTTAGCTGCAGGCAACTGCGCACGAAGCCGGGGGCCCCGCCCAGGAACCCGATGCGCGCACCCGCCATCCCGTAGCAGTGGGAAACCGACATCGCCGCAACCGCGTTGCCCGTCAGCTCGAGCGCGGGGAGGCTCGCGAACGGCGCCGCTGCGTCCAGTGCGAGCGGCGCGTGGGTGACGTCATGGATCAGCAGCAGGCGGTGGCGCTCGGCGAGCTGGGCAAGCGCAGCCAGCTCATCGCGGGTCTGCACGGTCCCGTAGGGGTTCAGCGGATCGACGATGCAGATCGCGCGGGTGCGCGCCGTGATCGCGGCGCGCACGTCGTCGGGGTCGAGCCGGAAGCCGGTGGACGGTCCGATTGGTATGGGTACCGGGACGCCGCCGGCGGCGAGCACGGCCGAAGGGATGTGGAAGTAGCCGGGGTCGGAGACGATCACCTCCTCGCCGGGATCGACGGACGCCATCAGCGAGAGCGCGATAGCTGCTTGCGTCCCCTCGGTCCCGACGACCTCGAAGCGCTCGCCACGGGCGCGGCCAAAAGCCCCTGCCGCCGCGTCGCGAAGCGGCTCGATCAGATCAGGTGTGTACTGGTTCAGTGACTCGTCGCTCAGCGCGTCACGCATCGCCTGCACGGCCGAGGGGGGCGGTCCGCAGAAGCAGGTCAGCCAGCCGAGATCTGCCCATTGCGCGGGATCGAGCCGCGTGCTCCCCTCGGGATAGATCTCGGCGGCGTCGAGACCGAGCAGCGCGATCGCATCGCGGTAGGTGACGTAGTTCCACATTCCGTGGTGGCTGGCGCGCAAGGCCAGCAGCCGCTGACTCACCGCCACAGAGTCCGCACGTGACGCGCTCGTCCAGGTGAGGACGCTCATTTCGTCACCTTCACCTTCACAAGCCGCCCCACGCGGTAGATGCCGTGGGTATCGCTTCGAACCGAGGCCGGCTCGTACCCTGCGACCGCGGCCCAGCTCAGGATCGCCTCGGCCGGGCGCAGCCGCCACACGCACCGCTCGCCACGGTGGTCGCGCCACACCCTCGCGATGTGCTCGATCTCCGGATTGTGCGTCTGCACGTTGAACACGATCTGCCCGGGGGCGACCGTGTCGGCCAGATCCCGGAAGTGGCGTTCGATCAACGCGTCGTCGTGGTAGATCCCATACAGCCCGAGCTCGACGACGACATCCGGCGCGGGCTCGAGCTGCGCGAGCGCCGCGCGGTCGAACGCGCTCGCCTGGACGAATCGAGTGCGGTCAGCCACGCCAAGCCGATCGGCAGCGGCTCTCGCCTGGTGCAGCGCAGCCGGATCGATGTCGCCGACGATCGCCTGCGCAGACGGGTGGCCCGCCAGGATCTCGAACAGGTAGGGCGCCGGCCCGGCGGCGAGATCGGCGATCAGAGGCGCCTCAGCGGTGCACGCAGCCAAGGCCTCGTCGAGCGCGTCGCGGGCCAGACCGCGGATCTCTCGGAACGCCTGGCAGGTCCCGCGCGCGAGTAGGCGGCGGTCGATCTCGCGCCCGAGCCCAGTCCGGCCGCTTGGCCTGTTGCCGTACACGTGCGCCATGAACGGCCCCGAGTCGAAGCCGTGCTGGTATCCGACGCGCAGCCCATCGCTCAGTAGCGCGCCGGCACGGGACGCAGCCGCCAGCGCGCGGAAGCGCCACGCGCGCCACGAGAGGACGGGCAGGTCTCGCTGGAGATCGGCGAACGACGGGATCGCGGCGCTGTCAGCGCCCGATGGCATACAGCGGCGCCTCGGCGAGCTCACGCACCCGGTAGAGCTCGTGGGCAGTGGCTGCCGCATCCGGCCCGGGGTCACGAACCAGCTCCCGCAGCTGCGCGATCGAGCGGTCGTTGTCGGCGCGCACCTGGGTGAGCACCTCTGCGTCTCGATCGCTGTCGACGACCTCTGCGTACACCGCAAGCAGATCGGCAAAATGTTCGAGCGACCCGAGCGCGTAAGCAAGCGTGTCGTCGATGTCCAGCGGCGCCATCTGCTCGTAGATCGCGTGCCCTTCGGGCGGGCACACGTACCTGTCTGGATTGACGCCGTGGGCGAGCGCACGCTCGCGGAACATGACCATGTGCCGAGCGTTCTGGTGAACGATGCCGGCGACTAGCTCGGTCAGGTAGGCGTCTTCGATATCGGGGATCCGCGCGGCGAACAGGTCGACCCAGCGGCGCATTCCATAGGCGTGGCGGGCGAACGCGGCGCCAATCCGACCGCGGAGTACCTGCTCGAGCTGGGAGCGGTTCTGAATCATCTATCTACTTTCGTGTACGGCCGTCTACAGCGGTGTAACGATAGCTGAGCTCCACACCGTGGGCAAGCGTGTTTGACACCCAGCACAGGCGCCGGGCGGGCTCGATCAGCGCCGCCAGCTGCTCGTCGGGAACCTCGGCCTGCGCCTCGATGTCGAAGCGGCCGTAGCGGAGCTCCTTGCCCGCGCGCTGGGTCCGCACGATCACGCGCAGGCCCGGCAATTCCCGGCCCCGCTTGCCGGCGGCAAACGCCAGCGCCAGGCAGTAGCAGCTCGCGATCGACGCGCACAGAAGCTCGGTGGGCATCGCGCCGGCGTCGCCGCCGCCGGCCCAGTCGGGCTCGTCGACGCTGATCTCGTGGCCGCGCGCATCGAGCAGGGCGTGATAGCCACCCTGCCAGGTGGCGGTGACCTCGAGTCCTTCAGCCATGGTTCATGCCCGCGGGCTCAGGTGAGCGCAGCACCTCGCGGTACGCGCGCTCGTGCGCGGCCGCCGCCTCGTCCCAGGTGTAGGCGGCCGCGACCTCGAGGCCGCCGTAGCGCAGTTCGTCACACAACGTGGAGTCGCGCGCGAGGCGTGCGAGCGCTTCCGCCAGTGCGCGGCTATCTCCGACCGGCACCAGCAGCGCGCTGCGTTCGTCCTCTAGAAACGTACGCAGGGCATCGAGATCGGAAGCAACGACCGGCACCCCGCACGCCAGCGCCTCCAGGGCGGCGAGCCCGAAGCCTTCCTTCGTCGACGGGAACGCGAACGCGTCGGCGGCCCGGAACAGGCGCTCGTGCTCGGCGTCGGGCAGGCTTCCGATCACGCGGACGTGTTGCTCGAGCCCGAGCTCGGTGACGCGCGCGTGGAAGCGCTCGACCTCGTGGCGGTAGTCGAACAGGGTCGCGCCGCCGGCGATCACCAGCACCGGCTCGCGTTCGGGCACCAGCGTGCGCAGCTTCGCGAATCCGTCGAGCAGCGTCAACGAGCCCTTGCGCGGCTCGATCCCACCGACCGTGAGCACCGTGAATCGCCGGTCCAGGTCGAATGCATCGCGATTGCCCTGGCGCTCGGCCGCATCGTGCGGGGGCCGGTGCCTGCGCATGTCGACGCCGTTGCGGACGAGCTTTGCGCTCAAGCCATACTCGCGGCGCAGCCGCGCCACCCAGGGCTCGGACACACACAGCACAGCGTCGGGCGCTCGGATCGATCGGTCCTGGCAATCGATCAGCGACGCGGAGATGAAGTCGTCGATGTGGTGCACGGTGCGGATCACATGCGGGATCAGCCCGGCGTCGCGCAACTCGAGCGCCGCGTTCGCCGACAGGCAGTCCTGCGAGTGGACCACGTCGAAACCACCGTCCGCCAGCGGCTCGGCCAACCCGTCGCGATACGCGATCAGCATCGCCTGGATGCGATCGTCGAACGGCAACTCCGGTGGCTCGTAGCGGACGATCCGCGAGCACACCGATGGGCGCCGGAAGAAGTCCTCGCCCGGCCGGCCCAGGGAGATCAGCTCGACGTCGTGGCCGCGGCGGGCGAGTGCCTCGGAGATCTCGAGCGCATGCACGACGCCGCCGCGGGGCCGCAGCGAGTAGGTGAGCATCGCGATGCGCAGCGCGCTCATCGAACCGCCCTCAGCGCGAGCCGCGCCGCCGCGGCGTTGGAGGGAGCGACGATCGCCCCCGCGTCGACGAGCGTCTTCGTCTGCCGGCGCGAGTCCTGCGGATCGTCGGGCGTGCCGCACACGTGCGCGATCACCACAGCGTGTTCCGAGACGCGCCGGATCGCGCCCTCCAACCCGCTGGCGGGATCGGCATGGCTGGCGTAGCCGAGGACGACATCGAGCAGCACGCAGCCGAGACGGTCATCATCCGCCGCTTGGTCCAGCATCTCGGCGCGTACCTCCAGGTCGACCATCGGGTGTGGACGGCCCTGCGTGTACTCGGCCTCGCCCAGGTCGAACAACGCGTGCGCACCCTCGGCCGGCTCATCGGGGCCGTTCCCGACGTTTCCCGCAAGCGGCCCGAGCTCGGGCTCGAGCAGCGTCGCGGCCTCGTGTGCCAGTGACCCGCCGGAGTAGAGGCCCAGCACGCGCATGCCGTCCTGTGCGCGGCGGCGCGAGTCGACCTCGCGTTCGAGCTTTGAGCAGTCGGCCGTCTGTGTGCGCGCAGCAGCGGCGGCGCCCGCCTCGAGCGTCGGGTACACCTCAAACGGCGCGGCAGGCCCGTCCCAACCGACAAACGAGCCCACGACGCGGATCCCGGTCGGCACTGCATCGCTGAGCGCGCGCACAGCGGCGGCGGTCGGCGACTTGGAGACCAGCAACAGAGTCTCGGTCTGCTCGTCGCGAGCGAGCATCAGCATCGCCTGGCGGAACATCAACCCGCCAACGGCCTCGCCCAGATCGCGGCCGCCGACGCCGATGATCTGCGACACGCCGGCGCCGACCGCGTCGAGCAAGCAGGCGCTCTCCTGAGCTCCGGTCCCCGCGGCTGCGACGATCCCGATTGGGCCGTGGCGGACGGCGTTCGCGAAGCCGAGCCCGACGCCGCCGACCATCGCCGTGCCGCACTCGGGTCCCATCAGGAGCAGTCCGAGCCCCGCCGCGCGGCGCTTGAGCTCGATCTCGGACTCGAGCGGCACGTGGTCTGAGAACAGGAACACGTGCATTCCAGCGGACAGCGCTCGATGCGCCTCGAGCGTCGCGTACTCGCCGGGAACGGATATCAGCGCCACGTTGGCGCCCTGCACGTCGCGGATCGCGGACGTCAGCGATCGCGCGCGCAGCTTGACCGCGCCCGCCCCGTCGTCTCGCTCGCGTGTCGAGAGCTCGCGCTCCGCGAACTCGAGCGCATCCTCGGCGATGCCGTCGGTGGCATCCACGGCGATCACCAAGTCTCCGGGAGTCGCATCCGCATTTGCGCCGAATCTCGCCAGCAACTCGAGGTTTGCGGGCGTGCCCATCCCCAATTCGCAGTGAACGACGCCATCCCGCTCGCGGACCGAGCGTGAGATGCTCATCAGGCGCACGCTGTCGGCGTAGCGGTTTGGAATCACCCGGACGTGCCAGCTCACCGCTATGCCGCGACCGGTGCGGGTTGGCTCCACGCGGTCGCCGAAGGACCCTCGACGTCCGGCACGATCCACGTGCCCGCCGCGCCGTCGACCGCGTCGCTCAGGCGCTCCGCGCACGTGACAACCGCGGCCCTGCCGCCGGCCCGCACGAAGCGTGCGGCGGACTCGACCTTCGGCCCCATGCTGCCCGGCGGGAACTCCCCCTGATCGAGCAGTTGCTCGGCATCGGACAGCGTCAACCGCGCCATGTCGCGCTGCCAGCGGGTCCCGAAGTCGAGCGCGACGCGCTCGACGCCGGTCAGCATCACGAGCAGCTCGGCGCCGACCGCGGAGGCGAGCACGGCGGACGCGCGGTCCTTGTCGATCACAGCGTGCGCTCCCTCGACCCGACCCTCGTTGCGGACGACCGGGATCCCGCCTCCGCCCGCCGCGATCACAAGCACGCCGCGCTCGACCAGCGCGCGGATCTCCTCGAACTCGACGATCTCGTGCGGGCGCGGGCTCGCCACGACCGTGCGCCAGCCTCGACTTGCGTCCGGCGCGACCTCGAGCCCCTCGCCGGCGGCGGCTTGGCGAGCCGTCTGCTCGTCCTTGAAGAAGCGGCCGATCGGCTTCGTCGGCCGCTCGAACGAAGGGTCCCGCCGGTCAACCGTCACCCGCGTGAGAACGGTTGCGGTTCGCACGCGGGAATCGGCCTCCTCGATCGCCATCTGCAACAGGTAGCCGAGCTGTCCCTGGGTCATCGCCACGAGCGCGTCGAACGGAAGCTGCGGCACCCTGCCGGCAGCCTCGCTCTGCTGCACGTGGAGCGCCCCAACCTGAGGTCCGTTGCCGTGCGTCAGCACTAGCTCGTGGGCGGCACCCCATAGCTGCGCAAGCTCCTGCGCCACGGTGGTGGCGTTCGCGCGCTGTTCCTCCCAGGTCCCACGCTCGTTTTCGGCGATGATCGCGTTGCCCCCGATTGCGACGACGATCCGCACCGTGCTCTCCGGATCAAGAGCCGCGGATCGCCAGCCAGATCGCGCGGGCCGGGAGATCGTCGGAATTGGCCCAGGAGTGCGGGCGCACGGTCCGGAAATGGATCGAGTCCCCCGGCTCGAGCTCGTATGACTCGCCGTCGATCGTGAAGGTCATTCGTCCCTCGAGCAGCAGCACGAGCTCCTCGCCGGGATGGCTCATCGGCTCCGGCCCGCTGTCCGCGAGCGGCTCCAGGTGCGCCTCGGCGCCGGCCACCCAGAACGGGCCATAGCGGCCGGAGATGTTCTGGAGTTCGAGCCCCTTCTTGGAGGTGTACAGGCGCGAGCGCTCATCACCCCGCACGACCGTCACCGGGCGGGTGGCCTCCACCTCCTCGACGAAGTAGCCGACGCTCTTTCCAAGCGCCGCCGCGACCTTCATCAGGCTCGCGATCGTCGGCGTCATGCCGCTCTTCTCGATCTTGTGTACCGCGGCGGTCGAGAGCCCTGCGCGCTCAGCGAGCTGAGCCAGCGACCAGCCGCGCTCGGCCCGCGCCTTGGCTACCTTGGCGCCGATCTCGGAGACGGTCCGTTCGATCTCGCGAAGCGGCCTTGGATCGACAGCGATTTCGGGGGATTTCTGAGCAGTCGCCACCCGGTGGCTCATGGCGGCTTTCCTCACCGTCAGTTTCGAGGAGCGTACACCATAGTGCACGACCGGCACAATCGATCAGACGCTCCGGATACCCGCAGTTTGAGCAGATTTGCCGTGCGCTTGACCACGATGGGTGGCCGCGCTATGAATACGCGTCTACGATCCGATACGCGGTTCACCGCGTGCAGCGGGGGCCGTTTCACGTCTTCCCCAAGGAGGAAGAAGGTGGTTGTAAACAGCAATCTTGCCGAGGCCAAGCAGACGGGAACCGAGCTCTTCGACACGCAGGACAAGGTGTTCGAGGACGTGAAGGCCAAGCCCGGCGAGAAGGCCATCACATTCATGCACACCGTGCCGTACGAGGGGTCGGTCGGGCTCGTCAACCTGCTGACGACCACGCGTGTGCAGCGCAAAGGGTTCGACACCACGCTGGTCCTCTACGGACCGGGTGTGCTGATGGCGTCCGGCACCCGCGGATTCCCGAAGGTGGGAGACGAGGCTTTCCCGGGACACATGGCGATCAACAACCAGATCCGGACGTTCTTGGACGAGGGCGGCACCGTCCACGCATGCCGGTTTGCCTGCGGGGCGCTGTACGGAATGCCCGAGGACATGTTGATGGAAGGAGTCAGGCCGTTTCACCCGCTCGACGTGCTCGATGCCGCACTGACCGCGTGGCGCGACGGGGCCTTCCAGCTCAACACCTGGACCGTGTGATCGACGCCGAACTTCAGGATCGCGACCTGGCAGTGGCCGCCTGGCGGCGGGGCGAATCCGTCGTCTATCCATCGGCGATGATCAACGCGGTCCTGTACGAGCAGTACATCGGTGTGGTCCGAGCGATAGTCGATCAACTCCGCGACGTGCATACGGAGCGAGAGCTAGTGCAGACCTGGCACGAGCAGCGTGGCCTCGGTACCGAGACCGTCAGGCGCCTGTCGCCGTCGATGGGGGCGCTGATGGATCCCGAGGCCGTGCGCGATGCGGCCTTCTGTCAGCGCCACCGCGAGACGATGCGCGAGCACGCCAAGGAGATCGCCCGCGAGCGCCTCGAGAACGCCCGCCGGACCGGGGCACCATGGGTGGTGCTGTTCGAGGACGTCACGCCGTTTGGATCGCACCGGCTCGAGATGCACCTGCGCTCGGGCCGTGCGATCCACGCGTCCGCCAAGACCGAACCAACCGGTCCCGCAACCTATGAGCTCGAGGTCGTGCAGCTCGACCCGCGCAACGGCGCCTGGCTGCTCGACAAGCCGCCGCTGATGCCTGCCAAGACGTTCTTGCGGCACGACGAGTGGGAGGCGCGCATCGCCCGAGCGCGCGAGGACTTCGGAAAGGACTGAGCATGACTACCCATCCAAAGAAGATCATCGATGCGCACTGTCACATCGGTGAGATTCCGCCCTGGAAGTTCTACGACCTCGAGCACCCGGTGAAGCCCACCGTCTATGACTACCGGAACACCGGCGAGTTCATCAAGAACCACATGGACCAGTTCAAGATCGAGCGCGCGCTGACAATGTCCAATTACGGGGTTCCGGTGCACGAGATCTCTTTCGATCTCAACGACGTCGTGATGGATGCGGCGACGGCTAACGATCGGGTGCTGGCTGCGATCTGGGTGTCATTCCTGCCACGCAACGCGGAGATGACGCGCAAGGCGCTGAAGCTGGCGAGCGAATCGCGGGTGGTGGCGCTGAAGACGACGTTCCTCCTCGGCGGTAACCCAGATCCCGGCACGTGGGACGAGGAGACGCTCGCGCTTGCCGACGAGTGCTTCGACACCTGCGAGAAGCATGACCTCATCTTCCACTTCCACACGAGCCCTGGAGGTAACTCCGACATCAACAACTTCATCCCATTGGTGGAGAAGTACGGCCAGCGCTGCAAGATCTACCTCGTGCACTTCGGCGGCGGAGTGTCAGGTCACATCAAGCTCGTGCCGAAGTTCCTTCAATGGGTGCAGGACGGTTACAAGGTGTATACCGACACCTCGTGGGCGATCGGGTTCGGCGCCCGCTGGCTGCTGACCGAGATCGAGAAGACGGGCGTCGGCGGCGATCGCGTGTTCTTCGGCTCAGATGAGCCGTGGTCCGACTTCGACAGCGAGTACTGGAAGATCAACGGGATCCGCGGCATCTCTCAGGAGCTCAAAGACCGGGTCTTCTGGCAGAACTACGAGGAGCTGTTCGCCGGCCGTGGGTGACACTGCGCTCAGGCTCCCCGACCTCGACGAGCGCCAGCTGCTCGTCGAGCTGCAGTCGCTGGGCGTGCAGGTGCGGGACGACACCGGCGGTGAATCAGGCCCGCCCGCCCGTCCGCGCGCGGGCGGGCGCCGGGGCGGCGCCGGTCCCTCCGACGCACTGTTCATGTGGGTGCGGGGACTGCCGTTGACGGTGCCGTGGCAAGCGTCGTTTGTCGCGCGCTCCCCCTACACGGTCCATGTCACCGACGCGGGCGCCGCGCTGTACCGCGGCGACTCGCTGGTAGGCCCGGTCAAGCTGCAGCGCCGCCCCCGCATCTACGACATGCAGACCGCCGATGGGATCCCCTACTGGAAGATCGCGCTTCTGCATCTCGATTCGATCGCCTCGACCGTCGTACAGAAGTGCATCTACTGGGGCACCGACGAGCAGTGTGGCTTCTGCGGGATCGAACTGACCCGGGGCGAGCAGACGATTCCAGTCAAGACGCCGGCCCAGCTGGCGGAGGTCTGCACCGCGGCCCGCGACTACGACCACGCCGTGGACGTGACGCTTACGACAGGTTCGATCAATCGCCGCGACCGCGGAGCGCTGTACATCAGCAAGTGCGCTGCGGCGATCAAGGACGCATCCGGCCTGCCGATCCAGGTGCAGTTCGAGCCGCCCGACGAGCTGGCCGTGCTCGACCAGGTGCACGGCGCCGGCGTCGACGCCGTGGGGATCCACATCGAGACCTTCGATCCGGAGGTGCTCCGGCGGGTCGCCGCCGGCAAGGCCAAGTGCGGAGTCGAGGGCTACTTCCGCTGCTGGGAGCGAGCAGTGGAGGTGTTCGGCCGCGGTCGCGTGACGACCTACGTGATCCTCGGCATGGGCGAGCGGCGGGAGCTGATCGAGGAGGGCTGCGCGCGAGCGATCGAGCTGGGGGTGTATCCGTTCGTGGTGCCGCTGCGTCCGGTACCCGGCACGCTGATGGCCGATACCCCTGCCCCCGATGCCGAGTACGTCGCATCGGTGTACAGATCTGTCTCGGCGATGCTCGCGCAGTCTGGCCTCGACCACGTCGAAGCCAAGGCGGGCTGCGCGCGCTGCCAGGCGTGCTCCGGGCTCTCCGCGTGGGAGCGGCTGTTCAAGCGGGAGGAGGCTCGCGCCAATGGCGAGCTCGCGGGCCACGCTCGCTCCTAGCGCTGCCGGCATCGACTGCCGGGTCGCCACACGCGACGACGAGCTCGAGGCGCACTTCGAGTTGCGCCGCGCGGTGTTCGTGCACGAGCAGCAGCTGTTCGACCTCGACGATCGCGACGAGCGCGACCCGCTGCCCGAGACGCTGCACGCTCTCGGGCTGATCGACGGCGAGCCATGCGGCGCGGTGCGGCTGTATCCGTTGGATCGCGCGGGCATTCAGTGGAAGGGCGATCGGCTCGCCGTGCGCTGCACGCTGCGGACCAACCATCTCGGGGCGGAGCTCGTGCGCTTTGCCGTGGCGAGCGCCGGCTGGCTCGGAGGCCGGCGGATGATCGCGCACGTGCAGCTTGCCAATGTTCGCTTCTTCGAGCACCTTGGCTGGCGGGCGAACGGGGCGCCCGCGCCATTCCACGGCGTCGATCACCAGCTCATGTCAATCGGCCTCAGCGGCGAGCGGGTTGGCGGCGTGGGCGGGATCTCTAATCCCCGCTCAGATGCGTGAACGGCTGGCTGACAAGATCCCACAGCAGCGCGGTCTCTCCCGCGCACGCAAGCCGTAGCGCACCGGTGTCATCCAGGCGCCCGCATTGCGCGCACGCCAGCCCGCGCCGCAGGAACGGCTGGGCGGCGCGCTCGGCGCCCCCCGCCGGCGCGGCGAGCAGGAAGCCGAAGCTCGGGAACGTGACCATCCACCGCTCGAGCGAGATGTCCGCCGGTCGCGGAATGCGTTCGATGTCGAGCGTGGCGCCACAGCCCGCGGTCTCAAGCAGCTGTAGCAGGGATCCGGCTATGCCCGGCATCGAGATATCGCGCGCGGCGTGCGCGGCGCCCGACTCCGCGACCTCGACCAGCGCCTCGCCGTCGTCGCGCAACGACTCCGGCGCACGGTCGCGCAAGGAGCTGAAGAACGGCGTCTCCCGCGTGTACCGGCCCTCGAGGCAGAACGCCGCGAGCAGCTCGTCGCCGGGACCGGCGTTACGTGCCAGCAATGGCCGGCGCGCGATTCCCGTGCACGACGCGGACAGCGCCGGCTCGGGGCCCAGCGTGAGGTGCCCGCCGACCACGTCCACTCCGAGCAGGCCCGCCGCCCACGCGATCCCGTCGAGCACCGTCTCGGCATGGTCGCGGTCGGGGCTGACCAGCATGTCGATGAGACCGAGCGGGCGGCCGCCCATCGCGCGCACGTCGGAGACGTTGGTGATAACGGCGGCGGCGCCGGCGGCGTGCGGGTCGCTGCGTACAAACGCGGGCAGGATTGCCTCGCCGCACACGATCAGGTACTCGCCGTGGTGCGCGATCGCCGCGGCATCGTCGCCGTCGGGGGGCCTACCGAGTCGGCGCAGCAGGGCGAGCTCGCGCTTTGCCTGCATCGCGGGTCCGGCACGGAGCGTCATTGCGAATCGCTCGAGGTCAGTCATTGGCGGGCGAGTGGAATAGCAGACAGCGCGACGGCGTGCACGGCGAAGTGCTGGAACGGGTGGCGGCCGTCAACATCGGGCTGCCCACGTTCGCCGAGGCGCTGCAGGCGCAGGGCGCCGCCGTGGCCGACGTCGACTGGCGGCCGCCGGCGGGCGGGAATCGTGAAACGGTGCGGGCGCTCGAGCGGCTGTGGGGGGCCCACGGGGAGCTCGTGGCACGAGCGAACGACGCGGCCGTCGCGCGGATCGAGGCGGTCACGCCCTGCGCGGTGGGGGTGGCCCCGGCGCGCGACGTGATGGCAGTCCTGTCTTCGGAGCGTGTCCTGCTGCATTCGGGGACCGCGATCGAGTGGGATCGGGTGTGCGATCCCCAGCGCCGGGCGCTCGTTGCCGCCTGCCTGTTCGAGGGGTGGGCGTCCGAGCGCTCTGACGCGGTGAAGCTGCTGGCAACCGGCGAGATCGCGCTGCTGCCTGGCAACGAGCACGGTCACGTGGGGCCGATGACCGGGGTCTGCTCGCCGTCGATGTCGGTGTGGGTGGTGGAGGACGGCGCCTCCGGGACGCGCGCCTACTCCACGTTCAACGAGGGGCCGGGGCGGACGTTGTGGTTCGGCGTCGGCGACGAAGAGTCGATCGAGCGGCTTCGCTTCTTTCGCGACGAGTTCGGGCCGCTGATGGCCAAGTTGCTCGAGCGCGAGGGTCCGATCGACATCTTCGGTCTGGCCGCCCAGGGGCTGCAGATGGGAGACGAGCTGCATATGCGAAGCCAGGCCACCGGGAACCTGCTGATCCGCAACCTCCTGCCCGGGTTCGCTGCGCTCGGAGGCGAGCGCGCGGCGCGCTTTTTGGCAGGCAACCACCACTTCTTTCTGACGCTGACGATGGCAGCCGCCAAGTGCGCCTCGCTGGCCGCCGCCGGCGTTCATGGATCGACCGTCGTGAACGTGATCACGCGCAACGGGACTGACATGGCGCTGCAGATCGCCGGGCTGCCCGGCCGCTGGTTCTCGGCGCCCGCCGCGCCGGTGGCGGACGCGCTGCTGCGCGAGGGCTTCACCGAACAGGACGCCGCACCGGACATCGGCGATTCGGCCGTGATCGAGTGCGTCGGCCTTGGCGGGATGGGGCTGGCTGCCGCGCCGGCGGTGGCCGCGTTCTTCGGCGGAGGCGCGGCCGACGCGATCGCCCGCACCGAGCTGATGGGCCAGATCACCGTCGCGCGCTCGCAGCGCTTCACCGTGCCGGCGCTCGACTTTGCCGGCACACCGGTCGGGATCGACGCTCGCCTCGCCGCCGAGCTTGGAATCACCCCCCAGATCACGACCGGCGTTCTGCACCGCTCGGACGGCGCCGGCCAGATCGGCGCGGGCGTGGCTCACCAGCCGGTCGAGCCGTTCCGCGCCGCGGTGGCGGCGCTGGCGAAGGAGCTTGACGCGGCATGACGACGGCCCGCGCCGTGTTTGGCGGACCCGAGGCGCTGCGAGCCGCCGGTGGGTCTCGTACCGGCGTCGTCCGGTTCGTCCTGCGCCGCGGGGCCTACCTGCAGCTCGGATCGGACTGGCTCCTTCTGGCCCCGCCGGATGCGCCGTTCGGGCCTCTGTCGCTGGCAATTGATAGGCCACTTGAGCTCGGTTCCGGGATGACGGTCGCCGTGATCGACGGCACGCTGCAAGTCGGCGGGCATGTCGTGTCGCTGGATCGGGCGCGCCCGCGGCCCTCGCCGGCGACCCGGGCAGGCCGCGACGAGTCGCCCGTTGCGGCCGAGTCGGTCAGGATGCTGCTGCCAGCGGCGCCGACTCCGTTGATGCCCGGTCTTGCCGCGCTCGGTAACGGTCACTTGCCTGAGGCAGTCGCGGCGCTTGGCGGCCTCGGTGAGGGCCTCACGCCGGCCGGCGACGATGTGCTCGCCGGGTACGCCGCGGCATGCCCCGCGCTGGGGCTGGACGAGCCGTCACTGGCGGCGCTAGCCGCTGAGCGCGCCTCGCCGCTCGGCCTCGCCTACCTGCGATGCGCCGATCGGGGCGAGCTTCCCGACGCCGGCGCCTGGCTGCTGCGGGCGATCTACGCCGGCTGCGCCGAGGCGGTCCGGGATGCCGTTGCGGGCCTGCGGGCTTGGGGCGCATCCTCGGGAGTGGCGCTGGGCTGGGGCATCGCTGTTGCAATCACCCACGCAGAGGAGGTAGCAGATGGCACGCCCGGGGTTCAGGTTGGGAATCTACGTATTCAAGGATGCGGAGATCGTCGACTTCGCCGCGCCACACGGCGTGTTCTCGGTTGCCCGCCGGTTTGACCCCGAGCTCGACGCGTTCCTGATCGCGGACGCGATGCGCCCGGTGCAGGGGCAGGCGGGCTTCACCGTGCTGCCGAACTACAGCTTCGCGGACGCGCCTGCGATGGATGCGTTCCTGATCCCGGGCGGGTTCGGAACACGGCAGGAGATGCATAACCGGCGGCTACAGGAATTCGTCCGATCGCTACCGCAGGACTGCCTGCTCACGAGCGTTTGTACCGGCTCGTGGGTGTACGGGCGGATGGGCTTGCTCGACGGCCTGCCGGCCACCAACCGCAAGGAACCCGACAAGGTCGAGTCGGCGCCCTCCGGGAAGGTGCCGATCGACCGGCTCGCTGAAATCTCGCCGGCCTGCCAGATCAGCCGTGCCCGCGTTGTCGATGCCGGCCGGATCGTGACCGCCGGCGGGATCACGTCCGGGATGGAAATGGGGTTTCATCTGCTGCGTCGCGCGCCGGCTACGACGAGGGCTTCGTGTCCGAGGTCGCGCGTGTCATGGAGTACTCCGAGGCGTACCGTCTGTACCGACAGGATCTCCAGACCGTCGCGAATCCCGTGCCGGCATGAGCGAACTCCATCCAGATGCCGGACGACCACATCATCGACGCAGAAGCGCTGGACCGCAGTCTCCGACGCCTGCGACACGAGACGGTCGGCGATCAGCTGACCGACGGCGTCCAGCGCGTGATTGCGGCCACCAGGGAGCTGTTCAAGGCGTCTGGCGCCGGCGTGATGATGGTCGATGAGAGCTCGATGCTCCGCGCGGTCCCGGCGACCGACGAGACAGGGTTCCTGCTCGAGTCCGAGCAGCAGCAGTCAGGTCGAGGACCCTGCGTCGACGCGCTCACCTTCGACCGGGTGATCTGGACCACGGATCTAGCGGACGACGATCGATGGCCCGGGCTGGTCCCCAAGCTCCCGGATGCCGGCGTCCGCGCTGTGCTCGGACTTCCGATCCACATCGATCCTGTCCCGGTGGGATCGTTGAACGTCTACCAGGACCGGCCGCGAGAGTGGTCGAGCGAGGAGGTCGATGCGCTGACCGCTTACGCCACGGTTATCGATGGCCTGCTTCGCGCCGCCCTGCAGGCCCGGGGCGCGAAGAGCTGGCCGAGCAGTTGCAGCACGCGCTCAACCATCGCGTGGTGATCGAGCGAGCGGTGGGCGTGATCATGGGTCGCGACGGCACCGACGCCGTGACGGCTTTCAACAAGCTCCGCGACGTCGCACGCTCGTCGGAGCGAAAAGTGTCAGACGTCGCCAAAGAGCTGCTCGCGCGCATCCCCGGCAATCTGGCCTGAGCCGGCGGCCGGATAGGGCCGGGTGCGCTACCGTAGTTGCAGGTCTGCCGTGACCCCGTAGACCGCTCGCTACCCAAACCAGGAGAAAGCAGCGGTGCGCACGGCATCCAGCAAGCAGGACAACGGCTTCAACGTCGAGGCTGAACCGGACGGCGGGCGAGTGACGCTGTCACTCAGCGGTGAGCTCGACCTCGCCAGTGCGCCGATCCTCGAGCAAGCGATCGACGCACCGCCCTGGCAGGAGCTCGAGGAGCTCGTGATCGACCTCCGCCGGCTGACCTTTATCGACAGCACCGGTCTCTCGCTCCTGATCCGGGCCTCGCAGCGCGCGGCGTCGGGCTCGCAGCGGTTCGCGGTCACCGAGGTTCCAGAACAGGCCCGCAGGCTGTTCGGCATTGCCGGCGTGACCGCCGTTCTGGGTATCACCCAGGCGAGCGGCGGTGATGCCTGTAAGTGACCTCGCGACCGAAAGGCGGCTGGACTGGACCGGCCCTGGTTCAGGTGTCATGTTGCAGAGTGAGAACCTGGGCGAGCCCGGATACCTTGATCACCGCCGCCAGTGTGCGGTTGGCACCGATTGTGAGCTTGATCCGGTGCTTGGTGGCGTACGTGAACAATGCATCGATGCCGGCACTGTCGAGGTAGGTGACGTCGCGGAGGTCGACCTCGATCGCCTGGTGAATGCTGGCGGCATCCGCAAGAGCCTGACGGAAACTAGGCGCGGTGGCGAGATCGATCTCGCCCGCCACGGTCAACGTTGCGCTGCCGTCGGCATTCATAGTGCTCTGTATGACTATCTCATCGCCCATCGGCAATGTCCTTGCGGAGATGGACACTCGTACCGTTTCCGGTCTCGATCGTGCAGTCGCTCATCAGTGCCTTGATGAGTATCAGCCCCCGTCCTCGCTGCGCGCCATTCGGATCGGGGACCTTCCACCGGCCGGTGTCCGAGATCGTCGCGGTGAGATGGGATGGGTGGAGCTGGGCACGGATCTCGATCATGCTGCTTCGATCAAATTGATACGCGTGCTCGATCGAGTTACTGCACGCTTCGCAGACGCTCAGGACAACCTCCTCGCGGTCGCCCGCGTAGCCCGCGCCGGAGAGCCACGAGCGCAATTCCGCGCGGAGTCCCGCGAGCATTACCGGATCTGCTCGGATGGTTGCCGAAAACTGCGGCGCTTCGACGAGCGGGAGTCGATACAGGAGCAGAGCCACATCGTCCTCGCTTCTCGTCGCCTGCAGCTGCTCCAAGATCACGTCCGCAAGCGACTGGATCGGGTGGTCGCGGTTTGCCTCGAGCGCCTGCCCGAGGCGAGCGAACCCCTCATCCAAGCATTCGCCGCGCCGCTCGACCAGCCCGTCGGTGTACAGGACCAGCGTGCACCCGAGGGTGAGCTCGGCAGTCGCTTCGTTGCGGTCGAAGCCTCCGACGGCCAGCGGAAGCGACGGCGCGTGATCGAGAAATTCAGTGCTCCGGTTTCGGTGCGCGAGCACGGCAGGAGGGTGGCCAGCCGACGCGTACCGCGCTGTCCGAGCCAGTGGATCGATCAGCGCGCAGAACACGGTCGTGCAGTGAGCCGCGGGAATCCGCTGAGCAAAGACGTCGAGGTCGCTGAGCACCTCGCCGGGTGCCTTGCCCTGGAGCATCAGGGAGTGCGAGACGCTGCGCAGCTGGCCCATGACCGCCGCTGCGGCGACGCCACGGCCGACGCAGTCCCCCACGATCAGACCGAGCTTCCCGCCCGGGAGCTTGATTACGTCGTACCAGTCCCCGCCCACCTCCAAGGGACGGACGGCGGGCTGGTAGCGGGCGGCCACACTATCCGGAAGCTCGCGGTCGACCGGCCCCAAGATCGACCGCTGCAGTATGTGGGCAGCATCAACGACCGATGCGAGCCGCACCCGCTCTTCCTCGGCCGCCCTCCGCTCGGTGATGTCCGTATGGACCGCGACCGAAACCACGCCGTGATCAGGGTGCTCGAAGTTGGTGATGTTGGCCTGGCACCAGAACGTGGTCCCGTCCTTCTTGACGTTGTGCACCTCATCGGACCACATGCCGCGGGTCGCGAGCGTCGCCTGAATCTCCGCCGCCACCTCGCGCGGGTCGCGATCGGTTGAGGCGTTGAGCACCTCGACGGGCTGCCCCGTGAGCTCCCCGGGGTCATAGCCGAACATCTGCTCGAACTTTGGGTTGGCGTAAGCGATCGTCCAATCGTCCGTGCGAACAAGCACGACCCCCTCGGCCATGTTGCGCATGATCTCGCCCTGCAGTCGCAGCTCGGCCTCGGCCTCCGCCCGCGCGGTAATGTCGGAGTTGAGCTCGATGATCGCCTGCGGCACGCCGCCCTCGCCACGTAGAAGTGCTTGACGAGAGGACACGAGGATCCGTCGGCCGTCCTTGCGCAGGTGCCACAGGTCACCGTCCCAGCGATCGTCGACGAGCAACGATTGATCGACCGCCTCCCGCGAGTCAGGGAACTCGGTCGCGAGCAGCTCGTGGGTGACCCTGCCGATCGCTTCCACCGCGTTGTACCCGTAGATCTCGCCCGCCTCGCGATTCCAATACGTGACCGCGCTCGTCAGCGGATCGCGCACGATGATCGCGTCATGTGCCAGATCCATCAAGCGCCCGCGCCGCTCAAACTCCTCGACCAGCCGCTTGCGCTCGGTGATCTCGCGCCAGACGCACAACCCTCCGACGACCTTGCCGGACGGATCCAATAGCGGCTCCGCGTCAACCGTGTACCAGCGGCAGTCAGCCAACGCCTCCACCTCGACTGAGTCGCGCCGACCCTCGAGCGCTGCGCCGAGCAGCCGCTCACACCGCTGCCATTGCACCGGCTCAAGAACCTCCGACACGGCCCGCCCCTCGATTTCGCGCCTGCCACGGCCACCGGCGAGCGGCGGACCCTCCTTCGCCAACACGATGCGGAGCTCGCGATCGAAAACCATCACCGTGACATCGGTCAACGAGCGCAGTACGACGGACGCAATGCCATTTGCCTCAAGGTCGGTCAAATCCCTCATCGCTGCCCCAGGTTTCAGTCCCCACCTCGTCCTCATGGGACAGTTTAAGACCACCGTCCGCGAGTGGCGAGACGCCTTGCCCAGGCACTAGAGTGGGGCCGCTTTGCGGCATCCATGGGACCAATCCACCCCGTCCGGACGGGGTCGCACGGTCCCACGGACGCTGCGTAGCAGCCCCCGCTACTGGGCGTTCGTCGCGGTCCTGGCAGTCGGCGCTCTGTGGACATCCTCGGCGGTGGCAGCGACGACGAGGATCACGTTCTACTTCGGGCTCAAGCGCCCGGAGCAGCCGGCCGTGCGCGCGTTCTACGCGGTGGAGTCGCCGGGCTCGGCCAGCTACCGGCGGTTTCTGACGCCGTCGGAGATCTCGAAGCGGTACGGCGCCACCGCCACGACGCGGAGCGCATTCGGGCGGGCGGTGCGGCGTCTGGGACTGTCCGCGCAGGTCGATCGCTCCGGTGTGTTCGCGCGCGTCGCGGGCACCGTCGCCCAGCTCGAGCGGGTGTTCGCGGTGCGGATCAAGGCCATGTACAGCGACGATGTTCACGCGACCTCGTATTTCGTGCCGGGTGGGGTGCTGCACCTTCCGCGCGCGCTGCGTCCGCTGCTGGTCGAGGTGGTTCCTGACTACGCCCGGAGCTCGCCGCCGCCGCAGCCGCCCAAGGCCGCCGCTGCCCTCGCCAAGCCGCGCCCGCCGGCCAACGCCGGCACGTGGACGCGCGGCTGCGCGATGGCGAGGAAGACGGGCGGCTACAGCTATGCCCAGCTGCGGCAGGCCTACGGCATCGCCAAGCTGGGATCTCGGGTCCGCGGGTCGGTGGCAATCCTCAATGACGCCGAGGGGTTCGCCCAGGCGGATCTCGATCGCTTCGACCGCTGCTTCGGGGCTCCCGCACACCGCACCCGCACGCTGCTCACCGACGGGCAGGCCGGGCCGTTCCCGATCGGCACCTTCGAGCCGCTCGAGGATCTGGCGCTGGTCCGCGGGATCGGCCCGCAGCTGCGCTCGGTGCTGTTTACCCAGGTCTGGGGGACGCCCGGGCTGTGGTTCCTCGGCGCCGCGAAACTGCTGGCGCTGCAGCAGCGGCCGGATTCGTTCTCGATCTCCTACGGCTACTGCGAGTCGCAGATCCTGGGCCCGCGGGCGCCGCGCGATTCGCGCCAGGGGGCGCGGCTGCTGAACTCGCTGTTGGTGCGGCTCGGACTGGCGGGCGTGGGCGTTTTCGCGTCGGCCGGCGATTTCGGCTCGAGCTGCAACGGAGAACGGCGGCTCGGTGTCACCTGGCCCGCATCGTCCCCGTTTGTGACCGCCGTCGGCGGCACCCGGCTCGTCCTCAACAAAGCAAACCAGCGTGTCCGCGAGGTCGCTTGGAACGACCACGGTGGCTGACGCCGAACAACGGCGGCGGCGCCGGCGGAGGCGGCTTCTCCTCTTTCTACGCGCGCCCGCCGTACCAGCAGGGGGTCCCGTTCGGCGGGCGCCAGCGAACGGTGCCCGACATGGCGGTCCACGCCTCGATGCTCCCCGGCTATCCGGTCGTGCTCGGCGGGCACTGGGTGACCGACGCCGGAACGAGCGCCGCCGCACCGCTGGCGGCGACCGCGTTCGCGCTCCTCAGCGGCTCCGCGCGAGCGGCGGGACGCCCGCCGCTCGGGCCAGTCAACGGCCTGCTCTACTGGCTCGGCCGCCGTGCTCGCTGGGCGCTCTACGACATCGTCAGCGGATCCACCGGCTACTACCGCAACGTGCCCCCTCGCCGCGCCGGGCGCGGCTACGACCTCGCTACGGGCTGGGGTGTGCCGCGCTTTGCGCGGATCACGGCGGCGCTGCGGTTGGCGTCAGCCTCGCCTCACCCGTGAGCCCCTGCCAGGTCGTCCTCAGTGCTCGACCCATCGCCTCGACAACGCTGTAAAGATTACGGGGAGTGTCCAGACGCAACGACAGGCCGGGGGGCGATGGCTTCAACCGCACGATGCCACCGTCGACCGTGATCCCCGAGCTTGTCTACGAGGACGTCGGAGAGGCGATCGCGTGGCTGTGCGACAAGTTTGGCTTCCAGGTTCGCTGGCAAGCCGGAGATCATCGCGCGCAGCTGTGGCTGAACGGGGGCACGGTCGTGGTCACCGAACCCCGCACATCGAAGGCGCTCGCCGGCCCCCAGTCGCTGCTCGTGCGTGTGCCCGATGTCTCCGCGCACCACGAGCGTGCGCGCGAGCGCGGGGCGAAGATCCTGGATGAACCGCGCGATTTTCCATACGGCGAACGCCAGTACGCGGTCGAGGATCTCGGCGGCCATCACTGGGGCTTCTCACAGTCGATCGCCGATGTCGCGCCCGAGGAGTGGGGCGGTGCATCGGGCCCGGCGCTTGGCGCGTCCGGCCGACCCTCGGACGCGCACATCTCGCTCATGATGATCGTCCCGGAGGCCGAGGCGGCGATCTCCTGGTATCAGACCGCGCTCGGCGCTACCGAGCTGTGGAACCTCGGCAGCGTCGCCGGGCTGCAGGTGCACGGTGCCCCGTTCTTCCTGCACGAAGCGAACTCGCAAAACCCAGCCGAGGACAGTCCGCAAACCGTCGGCGCCACCAGCGTCCGTGTCGAGCTGTTCGTGGACGATCCCGACGAGGTGATCCAGCGCGCGCTTGCCGCCGGCGCCACCTTGGGATCCCCGATCGAGGACCACCGCCACTTTTCGGGAACGGTTCACCGCCAGGGCGGCTTCCGCGACCCGTTCGGGCACAACTGGTCGGTCGGGGACAAGTCGCCCCTGCTCCTCAGGACCTGATCCCCGCGGGCCATTTCGGCGGCGCTCGAATCGCCGAAATCGGGTGGCGTTCGGGGGTCAGCTGCCTGGAACGGCGGAGAGCTTCTCGAGTTTCTTGACCTGCTCGTCGAGCCAGTTGTTGAACTGCTTGATCGCCGCCCGGCCGAGCGGATTGTTGAGCTGCGGCGTCTTGGCCAGCTGGTTCGTGAACAGCTTGGCCGCGGCCGCGAAGCCGCGGAAACCCTCTGCGGCAGCGAATTGGCCCGCCTTCTCGTCGTTGCTCGCGTTCACCGCCGCGCGGTAGAGGCCACTGATGTCGCGCTGCCCGCGATTGATCGCATCGAGCAGCGCCTGATCGGCTTTGAGCGCGCGAGCTTCGAGCGTGCGCAGGCGATCGATCTGATTAGTGACCGATTGTGCCCAGACGTCGATGCTGGTCTTGCCGGCCTGCGCGAGCGGGTTTGCGCTTAGCGGCGGTTTCTTGAGCAGCTGGTCGGCCGCCTTGTCGAACACCGCTATGAACTGCTTGTAGTCGTTCTTGACACGCTCGAGGTCGGTGAGGCTCCGCTTGATGAAGCGGATCGCGCCTTCGAGCTTCTTCTTCAGGTCGCGACGGCTCGGCATCGGGCCGGTGATCCGTCCCTGCCCGCCGCCCACACGCTTGATCGTGGGCTTCTTGATGACGATCTTGACCGTGCGGCGCGCCACGTGAGGGGGCTTGGAGGAGTCGCTGGCGCTGATCTTCAGGTTGAAGGTGCCCGGCCGCTCCGGCACGCCCTCGACCGTGCCGTTCTGGAAGGTGATGTCGTCGAACTTCGGTACTTGGGATCTGAGGACGATCGGCCCGTCGCCGCCCTTGGCCTTGACCTGCGCTTCGTAGGGTTGCCCCACCACGCCGGTGGGGAGCTGGGTGGTCGAGATCTGAAGCGGAACCGGCGGCCGCCCGCCGCCCCCTGGGTTGCCTCCGCCGCCGCCCGAGGTGCTGACGCCACCGGTCAGCAGGATGCGGGCCGAAGGTGTCTGGCTGCTGCCCGGATCGCAATCGGTCGAGATCGATATGTAGTAGACGCCAGCCTTGGAAACGGGAATCTCGATCCCGGTGTCGTTGGACAACGACGCACTTTGCACCTGGTGGCCGTCGGCATCGGCCACCAGGGCGTTGACGTGGTCGCAGTTGGTTGGGTTCTTGGTCTGGTTCTCGACGGACACCACGACCTGCTGGGTGCCATCGGCATGGAACTCGTACCACTGGTTGCTCTGAGCGTCCGGGATCGTGTCGGTGTAAGCGATGCCGCCCGACAGCGGGCCGGCGGCGCTGGCCATCGAGACGCCGCCCTGGAGTGCTTGCGTAGGCGGATTCGCCGGCTGCGAGAGCCCGTTGCTCGGATCGAGCTGGAAGAGGTAGGTCGCGGTACCGCTGCCCGTCGGGTCGCAAGCGCCGTCGTCGAAGTGCACGAAGTAGCGGCCGGCTGTTCCGACGGCCCAGGTCTGCGCGCTGTTCTGAGCCAGCGACCAGTTCCTGATCTCATGGCCGTCGGTATCGACCAGCCACGCGGTGACGCGGGTGCAAGAGCTCGTGCCGTTGGTCGTCGTGTCGCTCACTCGCAACGTCACGCTCGGCGCGGCACCGCTCACGTCGAACTGGTACCAGTCCGCCTCGTTCGCGTCGCCCAGGCTCCCCGTATAGGCGATGTGACCCTGGACGGGCCCCCCGGCGTCGCCGATCGTGCTGCCCGGCGATCCCGGTTGCATCGGACCCTGTAGAACCTGGCCGCCTGCGCCGGTTACGTTGACCGTGTAACTCGTCGCGGCCTTGCTGCCGGGGTTGCAATCGCCGTCGGTCAACTGGACGAACCACCGGTCAGACTGGCCAGAGGGGTCGATCTCCGTGCTCTTGCCAGACTGGATCGTCGAACTGCCCTGGCTCGTGCCGTCGGTGTCCCTCACCCACACGTTGAGCGCCGGGCAGTTGGTGCCCGCAGGGGTGGTGTCCTCGACCGTGACCGACACGGATGAGCCGCTGGCCGGGTAGATCACGTACCAGTCCTCGCCCTCGGCCAGGGGCAGGTCCCCACTGGCCGAACCGGCGAGCACCGCTGCGTCGCCCATGTTGACGCCCGCCGCGCCGAGCGCCCTCGCCGGCGCGAGCATCAGGGCGCAGAGCACCGCGGCGACGACGGCAACCATCCGGATCGTGTGGGCGGGGGCTACCGCAGCCATGTCCGCCCTTTGAGCCCGTAGGGGCATGGTGCCACCGCTCGCCACGTCACGGCGCGACAGTATCTCGCACACGCGGTCGATTGCGTTAAGCGCATCTCGGCCTGTCGGTGCGGCGACAGCGCCGGTCGCGACCTAGCCGCGAGCCAGTTTTGGGCGCTGGGAAAACCATCACTCGGACACGGCGGGGCTGTTATACGCGTTCTGATCTCGGCGTGCGACCGCGTTTTGGCGGTGGAGGGTAGGCGGCACTGGCAGACGGCACAGACGCAACCGTGGAAATGCCCCGATGTTTGGTCGGGTCCGGTTGACCTTGGCCTCAGTCCGATTTACGATGCTCTAGCGCGCGGTGGGGCTGGACCGCGCGTTGAGGGCCTGGCGACGGACCGCGAAATGGAGGTGAATTGATGACGTACTGCGGCTTGGTGCGACTGTCCGTGTTGCTCACACTCGTGACGGGCGGGTTTGCCCTCGGCCTTGCAGGCCAAGCGGCTGCTAGGCCCGTGAGTCCTCCCGCAGAGCCCAGCGACTTCAGCGCCTACTTCCATATCACGGGCTTTCCCAACCAGCCGGTGAGACTAGGCGTCCTGTACGAGGATTACACCCATCAGCGGTCGCGCTTCGACCTTGCGGATCGCGGCGGCCTGATCTCTACCGTCTTCGTGTTCTACGACAAGTCCCTCAGCTACACCTACGTCCCGGCGTCAAACAGTTGCACCAGGCAGAGCGTGAGCGCGACGATGCAGCCGGCATTCGGCTGGCTCGCGAGCGCCACCCGCGTCGGCGCAAACCACTGGGAAGCGACGCCAGCGTCCTCGTTCTTCACGCCGGGCAACGACCTGGCAAACATCTTCGCGCTGTTAGGTGACACCTCTACGGCTGGGCCGGTCGACCTGACGCTCGATAACTCGTCGAGTCAACGGCCGAAGGCTCTGAGCGTGCAGAACGTCTACCGCCTGAAAGTCACGCAGTTCGTTAGTGGGGCTCCCGAAGCGAACGTGTTCAATCTGCCGGCGGTATGTGTTAGCTGAGCGCGAATCGCGTAGGCCTGAGCACGCGTACTGTGTCTCAGGGGCGTGCGGACCGGGATAGGGGGCCGGTGAGGTAGTTCTGGATCGCTGGGCCGACGCGCGCGGCGAGCTCGTGGGGTTGGGCGTTTGCGAACTGCGGGATGCGGACGACGTAGCGCGCCATTACGAGGCCGATGACTTGCGAGCCGGCAAGTGCGGCGCGCAGCTCGGGCTGGTCGGGCGCGGCTGCAGCGGCGATCGGCCCGAGGACCTCGGTGGTGACGAACTCGCGGAGCATCGTGGCTGCCTGTTCGTTGCTGGTCGCTGCCCGGAGCAGCGCGAGGAACGGGACGACAGCCCCGGTGGCATCGCTGATCGTGAGCAGGGTTTGGACGATGCGCTCGCCAAGCCGCTCGGTCCCGTCGGCTAGCAGCCCCCGCACCAGCTCGCCGGGCGCCACGGGAAGCTCCATCGCCGCGACGAACAGGCTCTCCTTGGAGCCGAAGAACCGGTGCACGAGTGCGGGATCGACGCCAGCCTCGCGTGCTACGGCGCGGATGCTGACCGGGTCATAGCCGTGCGCGCCGAAGTGCGCTCGGGCCTCGCGTAGGATCGCTTCGCGCGTGCGGTTAGGTCCCGGGCGCCGGCCGGTTCGGCGCCGCCGGGGAGCGGTCGCAGGTCCGCGGCCCATAAGAAGTCATTATATGATGACTTCTGTGGCGGCGGTTGTGATCGAAAAGTTGGTAGTCCGCCGCGGCGGCCGCGAAGTCCTGCATGGCATCAGCACTGAGGTGCAGTCAGGGACCGTCACCGGCCTGATCGGGCCCAGCGGCTGTGGGAAGACGACGCTGATGCGCGCGATTGTTGGCGTGCAGATCGTCAAATCCGGCCACGTGTCTGTCCTCGGGATCCCCGCCGGCTCAGCGGAGCTCCGCCGGCGCGTCGGTTACTTGACGCAGGCGCCGTCGATCTACGCCGACTTGACCGTCTACGAGAACCTAAGCTACTTCGCCCGCGTCCTCGGAGTCGGTGAAGGGCGGATCGCCGAGGTGATCGAGAGCGTTTCGCTGGGCCCGCACGCCAACCAGGTCGCATCCGATCTGTCCGGCGGGGAGCGCTCGAGGGTCTCGCTCGCCAGCGCACTCCTCGGCGAACCTCACGTGCTTGTGCTCGACGAGCCGACCGTGGGCCTGGACCCGGTCCTGCGACGCGACCTCTGGAATCACTTTGTGCGTATCGCGAGGTCCGGCGCAACGCTGCTCGTCTCAAGCCACGTCATGGACGAGGCCGAGCACTGCGACGAACTGCTGCTAATGCGCGACGGCGAGCTACTCGCGACCGCCTCCCCCGACGAGCTGCGTGATCGGACCGGCGCACGCGACCTCGAGGAGGCATTCCTGGCGCTGATCGATCAGCGAGACCGCCCATGAGCGTCCGCATCACGTCCGCCACCGCACTACGCGTGCTCCGCCAGCTACGTCGCGATCCCAGAACGATCGCGATGCTGTTCGTAGTGCCACCACTGCTGCTAACGATCCTGAAATACGCGTTCGAGCACCAACCCCGCTCGTTCCAGCTTGTCGGCGGTCCGCTCGTCGGACTGTTCCCGTTCATCACGATGTTCCTCGTCACCTCGATCACGATGCTGCGCGAGCGCACGACCGGCACGCTCGAACGACTGATGACGATGCCGCTGGCCAAACTCGACCTGCTGCTCGGCTACGGGATCGCGTTCGCCGCCGTCGCGACCCTCCAGGCGCTGATCACCGCCGCGGTCGGATTCGGAGCGCTCGGCCTCCACGTCGCGAGCTCCACCTTGCTGGTGATCGCACTCGCGATCGGCAACGCAATCCTCGGCATGGCCCTCGGACTATTGACCAGCGCGTTCGCTCGGACCGAGTTCCAAGCCGTCCAGTTCATGCCCGCGATCGTGCTGCCCCAGTTGATCCTCTGCGGACTGTTCGTCGCCCGCGCCCACATGGCCCAACTGCTCGACGCCATCTCCGACGCACTCCCCCTCACGTACGGCTTCGACGCCCTCCAGCGAGCCACCGTCCACGGAACCCTCGGAGCGCGCGGCGCGATCGATATCGCAGTCATCGCAGCGGCAACCCTGCTCGCGCTCGCGCTCGGTGCCGCCACCCTCCGCCGTCGCACCCACTGATCGGCCCGGTCGACACGATCCCGAGGCTCTTCACCGGCGACCTCGGCACCCTCGGTACCGAACTGGCAAAGCTCATGGTGGGGCTGCTCGAAGATGACGTGACGCGCGAGCGCGTCGTCGGCGGATTGGGGGCGGCCGCCGCAGCGCCCAGTCAGCGGGCCCAACAGCGCCGAGCCAGCGAATCGGGCATCGTCGGCAGCCGGAGCAGGAGCCGCAGCATCACTACACGGCCGGTGCGGGATCGGCTGCGCCTGCCCGTGGACTTTGTCGGCCGTGCGCCGGAACCGTTGGCCTCAGAACCTCGCCGGTCAGACCGAGGGCCACACCAGCGGCGGCCCACGCGCTCAACACGAGCAGTGGCACCAGCGTGTGCGCGCCGTGGAAGTAGACACTGTTGCGCATGGCGCTAATCGCCGCGCCCTGCGGCAGCAGCTGGGAGACCGCGCCGTAGAAGCCGGGTTCAAGCTCGAAGGTCAGCGCGCCGCCCGAGCTGCTCTGCCCGAGCAGAATCAGCACCACGGCCGCGCTGGCTACCCCGGCGATCCCCGCGATTCGTCCAAGGCCGTGGACGACAGCTGCGACCGCGAGGGCAAGCAGAGCCGCAACCCCGGCGACCGCCCAGAAGTGGCCACGTAGCGCTCCGGCGACCGCCCAGAAGTGGCCACGTAGCGCTCCGGCGACCGCATCGACAGCGACGGCCGCAACCAGGCCGGCGCACAACGCGAACAGAACGAGCGCCGGCCAGCGAGCACGGGCCTGCAGGCGCCCGCCCAGCAAGGTGAGCAGAACGCCGAACACCAAGCTCGGGACCAGCGTTCCGAACACGGTGAAGAACGAGGACAGGCCGCGGGAGTCGCGCTGAGGCAAGGGGGTCAGATCGTCGACCACGAGCGAGCGGTGGCTTGCCCTGGACGCGGCCTGAGCGGCGGCGGTTATGGCTTCGGTCGGCGCGAAGCCGAACGATCCCGCCACGAGCGCAGTATCCGAGCGCGCGCCGACAACGAGGACACCGTGGACATCCGCGTCCATGAGTGCGGCGCGCGCGTCAGGCTCGGCAGCGTAGCGCTCGAGATGAAAGGCTCCGGGCATCGCGCGATCGATCGCGCCCGAGGCCTGCTCGATCGCCGAGGGGGACCCAACTATCCCGATGTTCATACCGTGCGGGCGGGGGCTGTGAAACGCCGTTACGTAGAGCGATGTGAACCCGAAGACCAACGCATGCGCGACCGCCGGGATCGCGAGAGTCCGAGCAACGTGGCGGCTGGCCAGCAGTCGTTTGACCCGACGGACGAGATCGCCGGCAATGCAAACGAGATCGCCGCGGAGATGGTCAACCGTCTACAGGATGCGCAGGCCGCGTTCAGGAACCTAGGCAACATCCTCGTTGGTGACTACGACAAGCTCAAGACAGTTGGCACGCTCGGTGGCTGCAGCGCGAGCTCGCAGAGTTGTCCCGCCGAGTGGCAGTTCTCTCAGCGCGACCAGCAGGTGGCGTCGGCTTCGGTCTACAAGGCGATCGAGGCGGAATTCGACCAGGTCGTGCTGAAAATGGCATTCCCCGCGTACCTGCTCGGGCCACGCGGCGACCACACCCAAGCCCGCGACTACCCGTGTGGCGCCGAAATCTATTACCCGCTCAGAAACGAACCCGACAACGGTCAAGCGGCATTGCTGGGAGCGATCCCGAACGGCTACGACGTCTACGCGCTGGGCAACGACGGCGTCCTTACCCCCACGAACGCGATTCCCGCCACGCTGCCGGCAGCGGTGCTCAATCGGATGTTCGACCCACTGAGCTCGTCGCTCGACCCGCACGCAGGAGGTCTCGGGATATATCGCCCGGACTTCATGCTCAGCGCCAACACCGTGGGTGACTACAACAGCCCCGCGAACTCGAATATGCGTGGCGTTCCGTGGTCCGGATTCGTCTGCGGCCACGGTGACTCGGGTTGGAGCAACCGGTGAGCGTTGTGACTACACGCCGGCGAGTGCTGTGCCCGTCGCGGTAGGATCGACTGGTGCAGCGAGCGGTGCACGATCGCGGCGGGTGGCCGACGGATGCCGTGATCGATCGGAGCGAGCATCAGCTCGCCGATTGGGAGTTGCTAACGGACGCGCTGGTTGGCGCGCTCGGACGGGCGAGCGTGATGAACGTCGATGAGTTGCGGCGCGGCATCGAGAGCATGCCGCCGGAGGAGTACCAACGCGCCTCGTACTACGAGCGTTGGCTCTTCTCGCTCGAGGCCGTTCTCACCGAGAAGGGGATACTCGGCCCGGGCGAGCTGGATCGTAGGCTCGTGGGATGAGCTACCGCGTCGGCGATCAGGTCCGGGTCGCGAACCGCGCGCATGAGGGCCATCACCGGACCCCCGGCTACCTGAAGGGCAAGGCCGGCTCCGTAGAGTGCGTCCGCGCCTTGTTTAGGAATCCGGAGACGCGCGCGTACGGCGCGGACGGGCTCCCCGCGCAGCGGCTGTATTTGGTCGGCTTCGCACAGCACGAGGTCTGGCCTGGCTACCGTGGTCACGCCGGCGATCGGATCTACGCCGACGTGTTCGAGCACTGGTTAGAGGACGTGCAATGAACGACCACGACCACCCGCACGCCCCGATCACGGACGGCGAGGAGCCCGCCGCGGCCCGGCGAGCGAGAGCGCTCGAGGAGTTGCTCGTCTCGAAGGGCGTAGTCCGCCGCGTGGATGTGCGCCGGATGATCGACTGGCTGGTGTCGCGCACGCCGGCGGACGGCGCACGGCTCGTCGCGCGTGCGTGGGTAGATCCGCAGTTCAAGGGTCGCCTGCTCGCGGACGCGCGTGCGGCCGCGCTCGAACTCGGTCTCGATCCGGGCCCGTCGCCGGTCGTGACAGCCATCGAAAACACCGCGGCCGTGCATCACATGGTGGTGTGCACGCTTTGCTCCTGCTATCCCCGCGCGCTGCTCGGCCCGCCTCCGGACTGGTACAAGAGCCTGCCCTACCGGTCGCGGGCCGTGACTGATCCGCGTGGCGTGCTCGCCGAGTTTGGGGTGGAGCTCGATGACGACGTCGAGCTGCGGGTGCTGGACTCGACTGCGGACATCCGATACCTCGTGATTCCCCTCCGCCCTAGCGGGAGCGGGGACATAAGCGAGCAAGACCTGGCCGCCCTCGTGACCCGCGACTCGATGATCGGCGTCGCCCAGCCCACGGCGCCGACGCCGATGCACTAGTCAGCGGGTTGCAGGTCGCTCGTTTCGTGGGCGAAGTTCGCCTCGCCGTGCAAAACGAGGTGTATGCATCGAGGCGGGACGCAGCGCGTCTGCATTGCATGGTGATCGAGCTGTCCCCACGAGCAGCCGTCGCTCGGCGTCGGGGCTGGTAAAGGCATCGAACGCCTCTTCAGGACTGGCGTCGATGAGTCGTGCGACGGTGACGTCGTGGCTCATCGTTGCTGCGAGTTGATCTGTTCGACATAGGTACCGAATCTGTCGAGCCGGGCCTGCCATGCGTCTCGGTACTCCTCGATCCATCGCGCGGCGTCTTGGAGCTGCGCCGGGCCTAGACGGCACTCGCGCGCCCGTCCCACCTTCTCGGTGGTCACAAGCTCTGCGTCCTCTAGCACGCGTACGTGTTTCTTGACGCCGTTGAGGGTCAGGCCGAACGGCTCCGCCAGCTCACCGATGGTGGCGGGATGAGCCGCAAGCAGCTCGAGGATCCTGCGCCGTGTGGGGTCCGAGAGGGCGAAGAACGTGCGATCTAGGTTTCGCATATAGTGCACCAAACGGTTCACTATAGAGCGCATAGGCGGTGTCATGCCGAAAGCGGCGTGCTCGAGCGGCTGTCGCTTGACCGCCTCGTCGCTCGGTCCGAGCAGAACGGGGCCCAAAGGTGGGGTCTGCGGCCGGCGGATCCCCTGCCCCCGGAGCGGAAGCCGTCGCGCCGCTCAAGCGAGATGAAGTCAACGCAGAGGAGGGCGGATGAAGGTCGGAACGGAGCAAGGGTGGCAAGCGGCTCGCAAAGAGCTGCTGGCGGCCGAGCGCGAGCTCGAGGAGCACGTCCAGCGGGTCGAGAAGCAACGGCGGGAGCTGCCGTGGGTCCCCGTCGAGAAGGAGTACGAGTTTGCGGCCGAGAACGGACACAAGTCGTTGGGCGAGCTGTTCGAGGGGCGCTCACAGCTGCTGATCTACCACCTGATGTTCGGGGAGGACTGGCAGGTGGCGTGCCCCGGCTGCTCCTCGCTCGCCGACGGGCTGAGTGAGGGAATCCTCCGCCACTTGAACAACCGTGACGTCACCCTGACCTGTGTATCGCAGGCGCCACTCAAGAACATCCTCGCCGAGAAGGAGCGTCAAGGTTGGACGGTGCCGTGGGTATCCGCCCACGAGAGCGAGTTCCTGTTCGACTACGGCTTCGCGTTCCGCCGGGAGGAGATGTCGGGCATCGTTCGTGAGGAGTTCGACATGGGCCGGCTCCTGCGCGAGGCGCCGCAATGGCTGCGCGACTACCGCGAGGAGGTCGGAGCGCCGGACCTTGAGTCGGCCGTTTCGGTGAGCGCAGGGTGGAGCGTGTTCGCGATGCGGGACAGCGCTGCGTACAACACCTATCGCGTGTATCCACACTCGCGCATCATTACGCCGCTGTTCTCCGTCCTGCTCGAGCTGCTGCCGGCAACGTGAGCCGAGCGCTAGCCTGACAGCCGGGTGTCGAACTCGATCGGGCAGTTCTCCCAGCCCTGCCCGCCCATCCGGCTAAGCATTCCCGCGAGCGAGCATCGGTGCACTCCATTGCTGATACACCGGCAGCCATCTCCAACGAGGAGGAGGTCTCCGGGGCCCAACGTATCCCAGCGGACGAGCAGGTCTGGCTCTTTGCGACGGCCAGCTTTCCGCATCCCGCTCAGAAGCAGGGCTACGGCGCCGGCCCGTCGCCACAGCGCTCGTTGGAACGTGCGCTCCTCGGCCACGAAGGCGCTCGTGAACGGGGCGGGCAGGGTGGGGGTTCTGAGCGACTTTGGCTATGTCGAGTTTTCGTCAGACGCGGCTGGGTCGTTCTTGTTCGTAGGATGGGTGCTCGTGACAGCGCTACCGCCATGCGTTCAGCAAACTGGTCGAGCCGGATGACGGACGGCTGCACATCCCTCGCACCGACGTAATGGGCGACCACCTCATCGTCCTTCACTCTGCGGTGCGGGCCTGCCCGGGCTACAGCCGCCACGACGCTCCATCGATCCTTTTGGACGGCTCATCGATGGCGCGGGACACGGAGCACGGTCGCGCGGTCACCGCGCAGTTGACGCGCCGTCACGGAACGCTCGAGGAGGCGATTGATGCGGCCGGATTTGCGCTCGGCGCCGCGGCATTGCCCAAGGGCATCCGCCACCAGGCGCGCGCGGCGTGTGAGGACTACTTCTACGGCCGGCTCGACCTGACGCCGAGCCACGAGTTGGGCGAAGCGGGAGAGATCGTCGAAACGCTCGAGCTGATACCCGAACCGATGTATCGGGCACTGCAGGACATCGTCGGCTTCGTCGTAGATGGCGAGTACGACGAGCTTCGCGTCGCGTCTGGCGGCGGGCTTCGCGTCGAGGACCTCCGCCGTCGCGTCGAGGAGGACTGCCCCGAGGCGCTGGTACTGCTGCCGCGCGAGGCGTACGGGGTCGAGGCGATCGCCAAGTCCGACGATCCGGACCTGCCGGGCTGGTCCTACTTCCTCGATCTGTGGACCGACACTGGCCCGGCACGCCTGCACATCGAGGGCGAGCTCGAGGAGTCGGGCGAGGGCTTCACGGCGACGCTGAACGACATCCTCCCCTGAGCCGCCGCCTTCTGCCGCCACTCCTCGCGCTTGTCGAGTGCGCGATGGACCCGGGCGAAGCGCAAGCGCCATCATCGCGCCCGTTAACGCGGAAAGCCCACCCTTGGGTGGACTCTCGGCCATCAGAAGATCAGGCGGCTTTCGCGGGAAGGGGACGTTCAGTGAAGGTCTCGCCCTCTGGTTGCCCTCGCTATCTGACCCTCTCAGCGTAGCGTATCCGCCTCCCAGCACCGCCCTGGCGCCCGCACGGGGATTTGGGCTTTCCGGCGCGAAGGGGACTGGCGCCGACGCCATGCGTATGCGCGTCGTAACGCGAAGGCAGGTGTACGACCGGGTTGGGGGGCGACATAACCGTGGCGTGACGCAGTCTCGGAATCAGACCAATTCAGAAGCGAGCCTGGCTTTCGGAGGGGTCCCGGCAAATGTTTGAAGCCCGGGGCGCCCGCCCCTCGCGCAATGTGCCAGGAAGATCATCCGCATCCGGATACACCCCGGTGGCGGGTTGCCTAAGAGTTCGGAGTCCCGGCAACCTCAACTCCATGATGGCCCCGCGGCGGGACCATGTGGAATGTCCGGCCTGGCTACCCAATCCCGTCTAGTAGCGCTGATTGACACCAATTGCATGGCAACACGCAGCGCTGTGCTGCGTCCGGGTTGTAGTTCCCCTGAGACGGGTATCCCCCCCGGAACCGAATTTACAGCGCCAAAGAGACGCCACCTTTTGGCTGCCCGTATCGATCAATGCGAGCCGGTGCCGAGGCCTTGAACAGTCCGAGCGGCTCGTCCGTGAATGCTGCGAAGGCCGCGAGGATGGCAACGTCGCCGGTCAGAGCGATGACACGTCAGCAAAGCCTAGGGCGGCGCCCTGGGGCGAAACGTGGCCCGACGGGCTACGGTGAGCTGCACGATTGATTCGGTGACAAGTGAGCTCCGGAGATCCTCGCCGAAGATCGTCTTGGGCAGATCGTTGGACACTCGTCTGAAGTGCGCAACCCAGAAAGGACGAAACAAGAGTGTTGAGTTTGAAGCGAGCAGGCTTCGCCGGCGTGTGCTGTGCGGTCGCCATTGCGGCTGCACAAGTCGCCGATGCAGCCGGCACTCAAAGGGCGAAGGCGATCAACACGACCCAGCGGATCGCGATCCTCTCCTCCAGTGGATCGAAACTGACACTCGTCGGCACGAGCGACGGCAAGATCGCCGGCGCAAGCGTAGACGGGGCGCTGCGCGCCGTGTCGACATCTGCCGGCCCCCCGAAGTTCGTGGCAACGGGCACTCTCTTCTATCCGGCCGGAACGCTGAGGTACACGCTCAACGGCACGGCTACGGGCAGGCCAGACGGCAGCCTCAGCTTGAGCGCAACCGGAAGATTCACCGGCGGTACCGGCACCTACACCGGCGCGCGTGGCAATATCACCGGCTCGGGGACCAAGCCGGCAAACTCTTTCGAGACGTTTACATTCAAAGGCAAGGTCTCCTATCGCTGATGCTGAACGCGTCTCGCGTGGCCCGCTTCCAATCGTGACGGAGCTACCTGGGAGACACGATTTCTTGCTGCTGGTTCGTCCGCAGGGGTCTTGTGACACTTGACCGCCAGCCCTGCATCCGTGGACGCGCGGGCATCCGACAGTCGGAGCCGGCAGTCCGGAATGTGCGGACGGATGAAGTCAAGAGCTCGGCGACCGGCTTTGGGGGTCGATTCGGGGCGGGCGATTGGTTCGCGCGGGGGGCTTCGGAGGGCGGCAGGTCGCTTGCTTTGGGGTCGACCTGGGTGGCATCGATGCGGCCGTTGGGATTCCGGCCGCTATTTGCGCGGGATGCTCGCGGCCGGGTTGTCAGCGTTGGCGGGAGGCGGTAGGTTGTTGGTTGGGCGCGGGTGACTGACGTAGCGAAGCGCAGACGTCAGGAGCTTTGAGTCTGCCGCGCGGCTTTGCCCTTCGAGGGCCTACTTTATGCGCGCTCCGGTGTCGCGCTCGCGCCCACTTTTCTTTGGTGCTGTGGCTGCCAGTGGCACGTATGACGCCTCCGTTTGGCGGGCGAGCTGTTCCTCGGCGTCGCGCACGGCCCGGTTGGCGGTCCAGATCCCGGCGGCGGATCGGTCGTAGTGCTTGGCGCCGGCGATCAGCTCGAGCTTGCGGAGCTTCTTCGCGGTCAGCGATGGTTGAGCGTGCGCGTAGTCTCCTCCCGCGTCAGCAGGCACCAGAACAAGCACGCGAGCTTCCGCGCCGCGGCGACGGTCGCGATCTGATAGCCGCGCCGAGCGCGTGATCCGCTAGTGAAACGCGCGTAGCGGACCTGGCTGCAGGATCACGCTGTGGGTCGCTTCGACCAGTGCCCACCGCGCCTGCGAGGACCCTTGCTTGGAGCTCCGCCCGAGCCGCGCGGGCTCTGATCCAGACTGTCGGACCTTCGGGTCCAGACCGAGTCGCCGGACCCTAAGCCCAGCAACCTCAAACAGCATTTTCATCGCCCGAACGAGCATCAAGCTGGCGACTGCTTTTGGCGCTGAGGCCGCGAGGGGTTTGGCGACGATCCAGTCGTGCGGCGCCGCGCCGGACCGGGTCGGGCGCGGGACGAGTGGTCGGTCGCCGATGCACTCGCTGGCCATCGGGCTGATCGGTGACCAATGCAATCGTCCACAGAGACACCCGTTCCGCGTGCAAGAGAGGTCGGCCGCGAGCAGAGGCCGAATGCTCGAGACATCGCGAGAGCAGGTCTCTGCGCTGCCGGCTGTCGGGACTTCGCTGCCTCCACCGGGGACCGGTAGTGCCGGGCGGTCTCGCGGGTCTACGGCTTCAAGTGCGCTTCGAAGAACGCGAGGATGCGCCGGCGTGCATCGCGCGCGGATTCCTCGTGGTAGCCCGATCCTGGCGAGAGTATTCCGAACACCGGCTCCAAGACGGAGAACGGGAGCGGCGTCTTGTCCCCGGCTCCTTCGTGGTCGTTGAGAAAGGAGTGCCCGGCCTGCGGGTACTCCTTGACATCGTGCTCGACCCCGACGGCCGTCAATGCACGGTCGAGGCGATCGGCGGCCCCGCGCAGTGAACGATCCTTGCCGCCGTAGCTTCCCACGATCGGGCAAGCCCGTCTCAGGAAGCCGGCCGTGTAGGCGTCCTTCGGAGCGGTGCCGTAGTTGACGCTCGAGACCGTAAACCCGCGATCGGCTGCGAGCAGCAAAGCGAACCCCCCTCCCATGCAGTAGCCGATCACGCCGATCCTGCCCGTGCAGTCCCCCCGGGCCTCCAGCCAGACGCGCGCCGCCTCGATCTCGTCGAACGACCTTCCCCGTCCGCCGCGCACGTCGCGCATCACCGAGATCATGCAGGCCACCCTCCCCCTCCCATGAAAGAGGTCCGGCGCTACCGCGAGGTACCCCTCGCCCGCGAGCCACTCAGCCTGGTTGCGCAAGTCCTGGCTCATCCCCGATGCGTCGTGGATGACGACGACACCCGGCCAGGGGCCCTCGCCCCCGGGTGTCGCCAGGTAGGAGGGCAGCTCACCCCGGGTGGGGATCATCACCTCGGCCATCACGTCTCCTTGATGTCGGCGGTCGTTCCGGACGGTCCGCGGCGGTGACGCCCATCGATGCGACGCTCGCGGCGAGCCGTTTGCCCCATTCTTGGGCTCGGGCCTCCTCGCCCGGTTCGAGGTGATGCTTCGAATTGACCAAGAAGCTCTCGGGCTTGGCGACCACCTCGAACCCGTGCTTGTGAAGCGTTCGGCTGATCGCCTTTGACGCCCTACCTGTGAAACCCGCCAGACCGTTGAAGCGGGTGTCGAAGGCAGCAACCTTTGCGTGGCCGTGGCCGAGCGACACGAGCCAGTCACGCACGCCCGGGCCTTCGGCGTCGCGCTCGAGCACCAGATCGTTGGTGGGCTTGCGCGCAGTGGCCGCCGCCCACTTGCGGGTCCGCGGACGACTCATACCGTGAAAATGGGTGGGGCCGCCCGCAACGAGCAGGTCGGCGTCGCCCAACCGCTCGCGGCCTGCCTCAGGCAGTGGAACCACGACGACTTCCAGCATCGGTTCGAGGCCCTTGCCAACCGCATCAGCGATCGCGTGCGTGTTACCGAACATCGACTCGTAGACGATCACCGCCCGCATGGGTCCACCTCCTGATTCCTTTGTGCGCTCATGCTAATTCCACTCCGTCACAACCGGCTACTGCGCCCGGCTGTGGCACGGCAGCTTCTATCTCGGGCAACGAGCGCTTTGTCGGCCGACTGTACCCAGCACGCAGTCGAGGGCACTAGCTCCGACTAAGGCAGATGAGCCATCGAGGGACTTGGGAGTCGCGGGGCGGTCAAGGTCTACGAGGTTGCCGGCGAGGTCCCGGACGTAGGCAAGCCGGTCGCTCGACTTTGCGCTGCGCGTGTCGTATGTCGGTGGGCTCCGAGCCGGGCGATGGATCGCTACGGCGCGAGCCGGAACGGCGGATAGCGGTCGGTGATGAGCAGGAATGCGTAGGCGCCGACGCGGTTAGTCCAGCGCATGACGCCGACAACGAAGTCGAACATTCCGCGCGGGTAACGGCCGGTGATCAAGATCGCGAACCATGCGACGATCGCTACCACCACGACCCCAATGTCGAGGAAGAACAGCACCACGAAGTGAGGGATCGCCAGGAACCACTTGACGAGCGGCAGCCATCGGTTCAGATCTCTCGGTACGTCGGGATAGCCGAAGTCGAGGCGCACATATTGCTGCTCGTCGGTTGACGGGTAGCGGTCGTCGAGCAGGAGCAGGTACGCGCCGACTCGATTTGAGAATCGCAGCAGCTCTCGGTTCCAGTCAAACCACCAGCGCGGGTACTTCTGCCGGAACAGGATCATCAGCAGCACCGCGATGAACAGTGTCCCGCCCGCGCCAACGCCTAACGTGAAGGCACCCCATTCGTTACCGCCTGAAAGGGCACCGAGCACGATTGCGATCGGAATGACCGTGAAGATACGCAAGGCGGTGGTTAGCCGATCGAGGTCGCGATCCGGATAGAAAACGTCGAACGCAAGCGGGTAGGGCTCGCCGCCGGGCGGAACCGGCGTCTGGTCGGACCCTGGCGGTTGAGGGGTCTCGTTCACAGCTATCTCCTTTTTTCGTAAGGACTCGTCGCCGCGAGGTCGCGGCGCGCCTAACCGGCAGGCTACGCCTCACCACCAGCGGCCATTAGGGAATTCCCCAATGCTCGCTTCCCGCGTGGGCGAACGCGCAACGCGCTGCGTTCGGCCGGCTAGCTGAGATGGACGGGTTGCTCCTGCTCATCCGAGAACGGCCGCGACTCGGCAGGGCCCGTCCCGGTCGGTCGGACCGCGCGATTCGCCCAGGAGCCAGCGTCCGGCCCTCGTCAAACCGCACGATCGCATTCGTGTTCTCGTTGGCGTAGGGCTGACGAGCGCGCGGCGACAAGGGAGCTGCATGCCAGACCTGCGGAACTGGCTGTCGCGATCGTGGCGGAGCGCCCGTCCGGCGCCGGCTACCGGCGTGATCGAGATGTCGCCGATGGGATCACGCGCCGCGCTGGCTACCGCGCGCAGGCCGCCGAGACGCTCGCCCGAGGCGGTCCCGAGCGTCCGACCGACGAAGAGCTGGGGATCATCAAGGCCAACGATACGGCCGGCAGGATCGCCTCTGACGCGAACGAGGAGATCCGGAGCAAGCTGAGCCGCCTGATGTCGCGGTTCGGGCGGCGCGGGAAGAAATAGGGCGGACGGTCGCCGACAAGGTCATTGTCCTGAGCGAGCGACCGAGCTACCTCTCGCGTCGCCATGGCCCCGGGTGTTCGTGCACCGCGGGGCCGATCTATCTGCACGAGGGAGGACGGAGATGACGCGTCGCACGTACCGCGTCGAGTTCGACAAGCCGGGAGAGCTAACTGTTCTCAGGCAGGGCGACAGCCCGCCAGCGTCAGGTTGGGCCGTGCGCACCGAGCAACGCGGTGCGGTGTTCCGGGACGGCGAACAGGTCGGCTGGTGGATCAACTGGAAGCTCGACAATCGGCGCGGCGAGCCGACGTTCGTCGAGTATCAGCGCGAGCCGAACCGAGAGCGACCCGGGTCCGGCGCGTAGCACGTTGATCGTCCGCGCCCGCTGCGAACATCCGTTCGGTGCCCGAGTTCCGCTTCACGGCGACCGAACACGACCCCGACCGCCCGTGGATCGTCCTCAGCCAGGATCACTGCACGGTCACGCTCGAGGACGGGCGCGAGTTCTTTGCGTGGGCAGCGGAGCAGTTTCCAGCGCCGCGCTGGTCTGTGGAGCTTGACCCGTGGCAGCTCGGGCCGGAGCGCAACTAACAGCGCCGCTTTCGGGTTAGGGCTCGCTCGGATCGTTGGAAGCTCGCCAGTCGAGCGACGCGGCGGGCTCCTCACCGAGCACATACGGCGTCGGGTAAAGCGCGGAAAGACCGACTCCACGCATGTCGCGCGGCCCGGCTAGCTCAAAGCCCGAGGTCACCAGATGGCGATCAGAAGCAATCCACTCGCCACGTATGCGGCTTACCAGAAAACCGAGAAAGACCGATTGATTCGGCAGGATCATCACGCGGAAGTCGAAGCGCCCGCTCCCCTCGGCGTAATGACGGTGGAGAATGGGCAAGAAGCTCCTGCGGCGGCCGCGCGGCACCACGTGGCGGAGTAAGTCTGCCGGGAAGACGAACCCCTCGATCACATAGGCATTCCACGTTTCCGCAGATGCGCCGCGGTAGTAGAAGTCGCGCTCATCGAACACGAGCGCGTCGGCGGCGTCGCGTCGCCGGAGCGTTTCGAAATCGGAGAGCCCCCACAGGGTCACGGCGAACGTCGGTCCGGTCTGAATTGGGTACATGAACGGCCGACGCATCTGAATGGCTAGCCCTTTGGGGGTTCCGTCGGGCTCTCGGCCCGATCGAATTCCCGTCCCAGAGAATTGGGTGAAGCCATCTCGGTGCATCGAGAGCTTGACACGGTCGCTCGCGGAGTACTCCACCACGAAATCATCGATTGGTATCAACACGTTCCCCGGACGGTCGGGGAATTGCGTTGCCATGAGAAGCCCCCGACGCGCGGTCGTGTACGGGGCCGCCACAGCTACGCCGCCGTCACGGAAAGGGACGATCATCGTCACCTTGACAGTCCGACCCTCCTCATTGATCGCAATCCTGGTCCCTCGGATTCGGCGTGCGGGGGTCGCGGTCATCTTCGATCTTTGTCCCGCGCTGTCGATCTTCGGCATCGGCGCCGGCGCTGGCGGATGGTAAACCTCGGCGGCTGACGCACGGGAAGTTGCTCACCGTCTCCGAGATTCGCCGAGCTGCTGAAGCTGAACGAGCAGATGAGTTGCGCCGTGAGCAGCGGTCGACCTAGGATCTTCACTTGTGAGGCGATGGCTTGCCGCGATCGTGGCGATTGCAGCCCTGCTCCCGGCCACAGCGCTCGCGCGCCAGCTGGCGACGCGATCTCAGCATGCGGCGATGGTCGCGGCGGGAGTCGCTGCGCATGACATCAACAAGCAGCAGGGGCCCTGCATGCAGGGCTGGGTCTCGACGGTGAACCGAAGCTACGGGATGCTGATCTTCACCCCGCCGTGGACCGCCTACTGCCGCAAATGGGCGGCGGACGGGTACGCGCTCTTCCATCGCGTGCGAGGTCATTGGCGGTTCGTGACGGCAGGGAGCGATCTCCGGTGCCCGATCCGGGGGATCCCAACCCGTGTCGCACGCGACCTGAAGGTCTGCTGAGCGCCTCAGAGGCGCGGGCGCTGCGGCTCGTCGCCTGGGTGATGCGCGCCCGCCTGCTCCAACCTCGAACAGCGCTACCCGGGTCGCTGTCAGATCGCCGTCGAGCTTCACGAGTACGCCGAGCAGCTCGGCACGAGGCATGGAGGCGGCTACGCGCCCGACGCACCACCGAGACCGGGGCCGCCGAGGTGTGGGTGACAGAAGTACGGCCACCGGTAGTGCTTGGTGCCCGTTGGTTGACGGTAGTGCCAGGTGACGCTGATCCGCGAGTAGATGCGTCGGCCGTCTGCGCAAAGCACCGGTCTGGTTAAGCGAATCTGTACCGGATCTCGCTCATCGACCGGGCCGCCCAGCTGGTGGACTGCAACGCCCGTTCCGTCTGCCTCACGGCTGCTCCACTTCGTCCATCGAAGCTTGACCCAGTCCCAGTCGGAAAGGACGCTGTGCGTTCGAGGGCATCGCTGGTCACCGCCGCGTAATGAACGCCAGTAGACGGGAGCGCAGCGCAAACTGGCGGCGCGTGCGTGTCCCGAGACCGACGTGTCACTACGCACACGTTCGCCGTGCGATATCCCCGCGAGAGCGGTTGCGGCCGCCGCCAGGGCTACAGCAATCATCACAGCGACAGCCACGTTTGCGCCAAATAGCCTCTTCATTGATCCGCCCTATCCCGTCTCTTGGCGGCGTCTTGCCGATCCCTTCGACTCAGGGTTGGGTTGTTCTAGATGACGGCGCTCCGCTGGTCATCGGTAGAACGCCGCACGTTCGGTCCGTCAGCGGTGCGGATATGGGGACTAGGCTGAAACCCACTGTGGACGTCAGGTAGTCGTCCACGCTCAGAGAGGGCAGAACCGCCTACTGCGCCTCTACACCGGCAGCGTCTATCTCAGCAGTGTGCCCGCCGCCATAGTCGATCGTTACTACTTCGTGGTCTTCGCCGGCCACGTCCACGCGGCGACTCGCCGTGACCGTTCCGGTGTACTTGACGCCGCTAAACGCGTCGAGGGGGTGCGGCGCTAAAACCTTGTCGCCCGGCTGAAACCTCGCGTTGGGAGCCATGCCCCAGATGATGACGGATCAGCTACTCCAGCCGTTCCTCGATCCACACAAGCTCGCACTCCGTAGGAACGCCGGGGCGGGGTCGCAGGTAGACGCGCAGTGGCGGTATCCCTCTCGGGATCACGGCGACCCAGAGGTTTCGACCCGGGATTCGGCGCACGTTCGGTCCCGCGCTTCTACGGAGCGCCCAGAGCAGTGCGTCGAGACGGTCGTCAACGTCACGATCGGAAAGGTCAAACAGCTGCTTGAGGTGTTCCTTGGACCTCTCAAATCCGTCCCCCTCGATGAACCCCTGGCAGAGGAGCGGGCTAGTCCCAGCCATGCCGGGACGCTAGTTCCTCGCCCCGACGGATATCCGCCTCGCTAACGCCGCCTACCCCGAGGAAGACCGTGTTGTACGGGATCACCTCGCGCATCTCGGCGAGCCGCCAGCCTAGCTCCAGGTGGGCGAGCTCACTGAGATACGTCGCGCTCTCGTGGCCGTACCTATCGATCGCGACCTCGATGCTCGCGAGTTCGTCCTCGTCGAAGTCGCTCAGGTCAGGATCGCGGTTCGCGGTGATGCGCTTTAGCTTCTTCCCGAAGTAATCGACGGTCTCGACCGTGATCGAGCCATCGCTTTCGAGATCCCGCTGCGTCAGCAAGAGTTCGCGCGGCAGGTGGCCCTGCTCCCACTTCTCGTAGGTAGCGCCCGTGATCGCTCGACGCCGCCGTTCGTACGACCCGAAGTCGCTCTGCATCAGGAGCTTCGCGAGCTTGACCCGGCCGAGCGCCGCTTCCGGGCCTAAGCGCCACGCGATGTAGACGATCAGTTCCTCGAACTTCTTCTGGTTGAACGTCACGGCATCCGCCATTTTTCCTCCCGCTGGGGCCGTTGGCTAGTAGCATCGCAACCGCAGACCCTTCGAATGCTTCTTGCATTCGATCTGCATGCTAGAGGTCCTCTCGGATGGCTCAAACTACTGTCAAGCTCGACCCGCCCGTAGCCGAGGCTCTGAGCGAACTTCAGCTGCGACTTCGGTCGGAGCAAGGGATGAAGGCTAGCCGAGAGGACATCGTCGGCGCGCTGATCTACGGGACTCCTCCTGCTCATCTAGTTTGGATGCTTCCTGCATTCATTAAGCATGAGGAACTCCGCGCAGCGGCCGACCGCGGCGCTGGCTCTCCTGGGAACTGACCGGCAGCGATAGGCCCGACGTTCAACTACCCGCCCCGACCGGGATCGGCGCAAACGGGCTACGAACAAGCCAGTCGCTGGAACCGGCGACGATTGCCCCTTTCGATCACGCAGTGGTCTCTGTTATGCCTGCTCGGCGCGCGCGAAGCAGGGCCGCGAGCGGTACAACATGAGCATGTATCCGGAGGTCCGCGTCTACTCAGATCCGTTCGAAGGCCTGAAGGTCCAGCTCACGGAGCTGCGAGGTCTGATCAAGATCGTCCCGCCGCTGATCGAGGCGGATCGCGAACGGCGCTGGAGAGAGATCGGGCAGAGACCCAGCGATGGGGAGGACGGCGACGTCATAGACGTATATCAAGCCGAGGCTGGCCCTGAAGAGGGGGGGGATTCGCAGACTTCGGGCGAACGATCCGTGTCGCAGCCGTCGTCTTCGCGTGGGCCGTCTTCCAGGATTATCTCGCTCACGAACTCAGGGACTACCTCGCTCACGAAATGAAGAGGAGCTACCCGACCCACAACTTCGGGTCTCGCGCTCTGACGGTGCTTCTCGACGAAGATGTGCACAAGTGGGATCGCCGGTTCGACCACATCAAGAAGCGCTATGAGGACTTCGCGGGAATTGCGCTCAACGAGTTGCCGAGCTGGCATCAGGTTCTGCACGCGCAGGAGCTACGCAACGCTCTGGTGCACAACCAGGGCCAGTACACGGGGAGGTACCTGGACACGAACCTCGCCTATCGGCCGACCGAGGAGGACCTTCCGTTCATGGTGCCTGGGGATGCTGGGCTGATCGATCGGGAGGTCATCCCGTTGTCGCTCACGTTGGCCGACTCGGTGATCTCGCAGCTGCGCGTCGCGGCGACCGAGGTCCGCGAAGCGATCGATCACGCCTGACGAGAGTAGGCGACGCCAAAGCGTCAGGGGCTCCAGCGGCTTCCCCTTCGGGCTAATCACAATCGTCCGCTGAAGCCCCGTGCTGACTTCTGCTTTCGATCCCGGCGACGGCCGGTCGCGACTTGCGCAAGGGCGACGATCCGTACCTCCGGCGAGGACGGCTCCGCGTGCAGGCGCACAACCCGCATGCGCCTTACTTGGAGCGCCTTGCTTCTGGCGAGTTGCGGGGCGGACGCAGCCTGCGGGGTCGAGCCCTGCTCTTGGGTTCGCGGGGTATCTCGCGGGTCGGCGCCAGCGCGGCTGCTCGTGTCCGATACCAGCAGCGAGCTCGCCAGCGGGTCGGCTGCTGCTCCGGTGCTTGCAACCTTCAGCCTCCGTGCTAACGACGGCGGCGTCGAGCTCGTCGAAGACTGCTCGCCGCCGCCGTGCGCCATTTCCGCGCGTTGCGGGTCGATTGGTAGGCGGGGGAGGCGAGCCTTCGTGTTGCGAAAGAGGTCTCAGCCCGCGCAGACCGCGAGTCCCGCTAATCGCCTCGGATCGGGCATCTCACGGAAGGGCCTCCCGTGATCACTCTGAAGTCGGCGCCGCACACATACCCGAGTCCGGGCGCATCATTAGCCTCGCCCGGGCAGGATGTGGGGCATCAGCCGCAGTGCGAGGTCAGCTGGATCCGCTGCGGCCCGGTGCTGCCGCCCTGCGGGGTGGGGTTGGGGTTGAGCTTGGCGCCGTACGCCGCTGCTTGGCCGTTCGCGGCCTTGAGCCGTCCTGCGGGGAGGGCGGTGATGGTGTCGATCGCCCGCTCGAATCCCAGTGCCTCCGCCTGCAGCAGGCTGGGGCTGATCCGGTTGGGCAGGTCTCCCGCCGTGTGGAAGAACAGGCTCGCCCCGCTGAAGGACACGAGCGGAACGCCTGCGTGGTAGGCGTAGGCCTGCTCACCGGTGATGTGCACATGCGGCTGGGTCGAGGTCAGGCTGGCACCGGCGCGCGCGAACATCGCGGGTACCCCGGCTAGCAGCGGGTTCTCGCTGTCGTAGAGGGATCCGCTGGGATCGGGCACGGGCATGACGTCGATGCCGCCATCCGGGCGTTCGGTCATCTCCGGCGAGCCGATCGACGCGCCGAGGTGCACGTATGCGTCAGCGGACTTGAACCATGTTGGTCTGGCCTCGATCAGCGCAGGGAGGCCAAGAAACCCGATCTCATGCCCGGTCGTCGCAACGAACACGAGTGTCTCGGGCCGCTTGGAGCGCGGCAGGCGCGCGTAGTGGCGAGCGAGATCCAGGAGCACCGCGATCCCGGACCCGCGCTCCGACGCGGCAGGGACGTAGCTGGACGCGGGTGTCCCGATGATCACGTGTCGTGCAGCGTTCCGGCCCGGCAGCTCTCCCCACACGTCACGATCGCAGGCCGTGCCGACCCGCGCCTCAAGGATCAGCCGCGCAGAGCTCCCGGCCTTGGCAGCCTCGATCACCTGCTGGCCCGTCCGCTTTCCGACGATCAGCACCGGCAGATGCCCGGTGCCGCCGCGTGCGTCCACATCCTCCCACCGCGGGTAATCAGCCGGACCCTGGCTGACCACGACCAGCGCCTTCGCGCCATCCTTCGTCGCCGCCTCAATCGCTGCGGGCAGACCCACCGCCAGCGCGTTCTCCACATACGAGATCGAGACGACGACAATCTTTCCGCGGACCGTGGCGGGGTCGAACGTGCCCGTGCCACCGTCGGCCAGCGGCGCTCTCAGACCCGCGCTGCCTGTCCGGCCCGAATAGAACAGGGGCGCAATCGCAGCCGCCGGCAGACCGCGCGAGCCGACGCTCAGCGACACCTTCACCGGCAGGAACCGATCGAACGCGAACGCCTGAGAGCTCGTTTGCAGCCCGTCGGATCTGAGCTGCGTTGCGATCCAGGCGGTGACCGCGTAGCTGCGCGGTGTTCCGCTGAGGTGATCAGGCTGACTCGCGTAGCGTCGCACGCTCGCAAGCAGCGACGGCGCAGACAGTGGCGCCGGCTTGGCAGCCGCAAGCACGCCCCCCGCGAACTCACCAGCGCCAGCTATGAGCACGACCGCGACGAGCGATATCCCGGCATTGCGAAAACGGCTGCGCCTATGTTCCTGGTTCATCGTGTGGCCCCTTTGCGCATCGTGCAGGGCGGCGACGTGAAACCTACCACTGGCGGCATGGCTCGCCTCGCCCGCGTGGACCAGGACCGCACTTTTTCGACCCTGCCGGTTCACTAATCTCGTGGTGCGTCGTTGGGTAGTCGTGACCGCGCCGCATTGCTCACGCCGCCGCGCGAGAGAACGCACGTATCCAGCTCACGCCTGCTGCTCGGGAACTGGCGGCACTGCCGACCGTGGCGTCGCGATGGAGGTCGCGAGCGCGGTGAAGGCGCCTACTCTGGACGTAGCTGCACCGGTTTCTGCTGTGTCATCTTGAGAGGAGCGAGGGATGCCGGAGCTGTTCGACACTGAGGGGCAGTTCTCACGCAGGAGGTTCTTGGCGATGGGCGGGGCCGTCGCGGTGGCCGGCGTGGTCGGCCCGTGGGTCGATCCGCTCTCGGCGCTGGCGTCCGCCCGCTGGCCGAATGGTCGCCTCGGCGCGCGCGATGCGATCCGCGTGAAGCAGAGCCAGTTCATGCCGTTGGGCCAGTTCCGATCCTGGACGGCCGCCTTGGACCACCTCGGTCCTGTCAATCAGAAGGGACTGCGTGCCACGGGCACTCCGGCGCACGAGGGGTACATCGACGAGCTGCACAATCTTCTGGACCGCGCGGGGGTCAAGGGTCTGCACTTCGACAGCGTGCCGATGACCCGCTGGACTGCCGGGCGTTGGGCTTTGCAGCTGCTGGATGGCCCAAGCGCCGGGCCGGTCAAGACGGCGTCCTATGTGCCGTATTCGGGCCGGACATCGGCTCAGGGCATCGCGGGACCGCTCGTCAACGTCGACGTCGCCAACCCGCCGGCCCCCGGGTCGCTGGCTGGCAAGGTCGCGGTGGTCGACGTGACGATTCAGGTCGTGCCGGAGAGCTTCTTCACCGGGCTTGGATACCCGGGCGCAACGTATGACCCGCACCACGAGTTCTCGCCGACGAAGCCGTACAAGCGGCCCTACCTCAGCAACGTCGTCGCGGTGCTCGACGCGGTCAAGGCCGCTGGCGCCGCCGCCGTCGTCTGCGTTCTCGACTACCCGTTCAGTGCCGCTAGCGGCTCTTACTTTCCCTACGACGGGACTGTCCGTAGTGTGCCCGGCCTGTTTGTCGACCGCTACGCGGGGGTGAAGCTCAAGCAGCAGGCCAGGGCGGGGGTGCGCGCGCGGCTGACCTTGCCGGCGGCGGTCACGCGGACGGCGAGCCGCAATCTGATCGGCTTCGTCCCCGGCCGATCTAGTGAGCTCGTGGCCCTGCATTGTCACACCGACGGCACGAACGCGATTGAGGACAACGGCCCGGCGACGATCGTTGCCATCAGCCAATACCTCGCGCGTCTGCCGGAGCATGCGCTGCCGCGCACGATCATGATCCTGCTCACGACGGGGCATTTTCACGGCGGCAACGGCTCTCGCGCCTTTTGCGCCCAGCACGCAACCGATCTCGTCAGGCGCACCAACGCGGCGATCACCATTGAGCACCTAGGCACTAGGGAATGGAACGAGATCTCGCCCGGCCGGATGGGCCTCACCGGCCGCTACGAAGCGGCCGGCATCTTCGCCCCTGGCTCGAAGGCGCTCGTCGATGCCGGCTACGCGATGCTCAAAGACGCCGACAACCATCCTGGTGGCGTGCTCAAACCGCTCAATCCGACTGCTTCGGGCGGACCCAACGACGCAGCATGGCCGGGTGAGGGCCAATACCTCTTCGCCCGCGGCAAACTCGCCGACGCCAACTACATCACCGGCCCCACCTACCTCCTCAACTGGGGCATCACAACCTCCGACAAGCTCGACTTCCACCGCATGCGCGCCCAAGCGATCGCCTTCACCGAGATGATCCTCCGGCTCGGCCGCACACCCCGCAGCAAACTGATCACCTACACCCTCTAAGAGTGCTCGTCGAACGGCGAGCTCGGCCGTCAAATGATCGTGACAGCGGGTAGTTACATGCGACTCAGGAGCATCTTTGACGCGACGGTCGGGCGAGCGCAGGTGGCCGCGTTCGTCACGGTCGTGACTGTCGGCCTGAGCCTGGCGCTGACATGCGCGATCGGCGTCTCGGGGGCGAAGGCGGCAGCCAGACAGCCGCGCCAACCGAAGGCAGGACCGGGCGGCAGCGCCACGCCGTTTAGGGGCCCGCGGGTCATCCAGGGCGGAAGCGGCTCCGACGCCTGGGAGATCCTCGAGCCAAGCAGCCCGACTCCGCCGTCAGCGCCGCTGGTGATCCTGATGCACGGTTACTTCGAGTTCTCGGGCTACAGCGTGAACGGGGCAATCGCGCGACACACCGCGCTCAAGGGGAACGTCGTCATCTATCCGCGCTGGCAGACCGGCATCGCCACGCCGTGTCCCGGCCCGATCGACATCGAGCCGTGCATCACCTCGGCTGCGACGGCGATCCACGACGCGATCGCCTTCCTGCACGCGCATCACAGCGAAACCCAGCCGCGTTTGGATGAGACGAGCTACTTCGGCTTCTCGTTCGGCGGGATCATCACCGCGGACATGACGAATCGCTGGAAGGCGCTGCGCCTTCCCAAGCCAAGAGCGATCTTCCTGGATGACCCGCACGACGGGGGTCCTCCGCCGCACTACGAGGTCGCGCTCGATGCGTCGCTGGCCGGGATTCCGTCGACGGCGAGGTTTGTGTGCCACGCGGGCGCGTCCGGCGTCATATCCATCGTCTCGCCCAAAGACAGCTGCAACGCGGTGTTCCCGAAGCTGGGTCAGATCCCGGCTGCGAACAAGAGCATCGTGTTGACCAGCAACGACTCACACGGGCGACCTAGCCTGAGAGCGATTCACGGCGTGTGCGCCGGCCCCGGCGCTCCGGACAGCACACCACCCGTAGGCCCGTACTCGGTAGACGCGTATGACTGGGGGTTCTGCTGGAGGAGTTTTGACGCGCTGCGGACCTGCGCGCTCTACGGCACCGACTGCCAGTACGCACTCGGTCAGACGCCGCAGAACCGCTATATCGGCACCTGGAGCGACGGCGTGCCGATCATCGGGCTAAAGATTCAGAACGACGCGCCGATCCGTGCGCTACCGGCCCCCAAGCGGCAGCCCGCACCGCCGCCCGGGAAGGCGAACCTACCGCCGCACGCCAAGCTTATATCGATACGGGCGCTCTACTCGCACACGAAGCGGATCGTCCTTCGCGGCATTGCCTCGGGCGCCAACGGGGTCGCATTCGTGCAGGTTGCCGTTGTCCGCCGCAACGGCTCGCGATGCACCGAGATGAGCGCCACGAACATGTTCATACCGCTTCCGACATGCAACCGGCCGACATCGTTTCTATTCGCGACAGGAACCACCCGGTGGTCCCTCAAGCTGCCGAGCCGCCTCCGCCACGGGACCTACCGCGTCCTCGCCCGAGCTATCGACAGCTTCGGCCAGACACCGGCGACCTACAACCAGGTCGGGATCAGGGTGAGCTGAAACGGGTGTCAGCACGGTCCCCACAGATGCCTTCCTCGTCAAGCGAAGCCGAACTCCGCGCCCAATCCAACGCTGACCCCCGACGATCAACGGGTTTGTCGCCGCCGTGCGTGCCGGAACACCACCCCGACGCGACCACGTGCCAGCGCGAAACAGCACCCGAGCTCGTCGACGCCGATGGCGCTCAATACCCGTCTACACATCTACACCGATGCAGGTCCCAACGGACGCTGGGGCGCGATCTCGCTCGTCGCCACAAGCGCGCACGCTGGGCATCGCAGACGGTCCGGTCCGACCGATGCTTCGGGCCGAACTGACGGCCGAGAAGCTGCAAGCACCAAAGGAGTCACGGCCGCGTCGACACCAGCGCTGCCGCTCCAGGCGTCGAGCAGCAGCACCGCGGTGTTCCGCGCGCCCAAGCCGCCGGCCCTCCATCCGTTGTGGCACGGGTATCTTGGGCCTGCCGGTCGGGGTCTTGCTTAGCGCGGAATCCACGACTGCGACCCGCACCGTGTGGGACGCCGGCTCCGTCATCCCCACCCCTGGAACCGAACTGGCCGGGAGTGCGACTGTCGGCGTAGCGTCAGGGCTCTTACGCTCGGTCGCGTGGATGGCGTTGGTCAGGGTTCTTTTCTCGTGTTGCGCTGGGTTCGGCTGCCGAGGCTTGACCAGCCGGATCGGCGATGATCGGGATCGAGGCGGCCCGCTTCCATGCGGCTCGCTGGGAACGCATCAGCGTGGCCAACGCGCCCACGGCCACCACTCCGCCCGCGGTGAGCGCAGCTGCCAGTGAGTGATCAGACGCGACTGCGGCGAGCAGCCCAACGGCCGAGCCGGCAACTACGGCCGTGATCACCGCGACCATGCCCGCGACGGTTCGATATCCCTGCCAACGTCCGCCCCACAACCCCTGGACTTCGAGCCGGCTCGCTTCCGGAACGCTAAGCAGATACGGGGTCAGCTCCGCCGCCTCATCGAAGTAGTAGCCGCGCAGGAGAGCGATCCTGCGGGCGTATCCGCGGTCCTCGATTCCGGACTGCAGGACTCGCTCGTATGTGACCAGTCCGATGAACGCAAGGGTCGGAAGCAGCACGAGTCCAAAGGCGTAGAAGGCGGTCCCGACCCGGCTTGCGGTTGCGATTAGCCCCAGAGCGACCAAGCCACCGGAGACAGCGCCAAGGAACATCGTCGCCCTACCGGTCGACTCCGAGATCGTGGCCGCGCGAGCGCCCTGGAGGGTGAAGTGCTCGGTCGTCGCGAACGTCACCGCCGCCGGCCGCGGGCTCTCGGCGGGCTGATCGACGCCCCCGCCCGACAGTCGGCTGCCCGCGTCCCCGCTCTTAGAGTCCTCCGCCATGCGCCCCCGTCCGTCTGTTCCGGGACTTAAAGGAAGCGAGGCGGTTGCTACTAACCATGCGTCTGATCAGGTGGTCTTGATTAGGCCGCCGTCGATGACGTAGTTGACCCCAGTTACGTTGGCGGTTCGATCAGACGCGAGGATCGTGACCAGCGTTGCCACCTCGTCCGGCGTCGAGAAGCGGCCGGTAGCGATCGCCGCGGCGGCCGTCTCGCGGATCGTGTCGGCATCGACGCCGGTGGCCTTTCCTATGGTTTCGGCCACGCCGTGCTCCCCCAGCCAGAGGTCGGTGCCTACCTGGCCCGGCGAGACGCAGTTGACGCGGATGCCCTTCGGTCCGAATTCCTGAGAAAGCGATTTGCTCAGGTTGACGACGGCCGCCTTGGCGACGCCGTAGTCGATCGTCGCGGCGTCGGGCTGGAAGAACGAGTTGACAGAGGCGATGTTTACGATCGAGCCGGAGCCCTGCTCGAGCATTGGTCCGAGGGCTGCCCGGGTCGCACGCAGCCCGATGAAGAAGTTCATCTGGAGTGCCCACTCGAACTCCTCGTCGCTCGTGGCGAGGAAGCCGTCGACGCGGATCCGCACCGCTCCGACGTTGTTGACGAGCACGTCGAGATGGCCGTACTCGTCGATCGCCTTCTGGACGAGCAGGGCCGGCCCATCCGCGGCCAGCAGGTTCACCGGAACCGCGGTCGCCCGCTCCAAGCCGTCGAGGTTCTCCGTGGACAGCGACCCGGCGACGACCCTGGCGCCCTCGGCCACTAGCGCCTTGGTGATAGCGAGGCCGATTCCTTTGTTCGCGCCGGTGACGACCGCGACCTTGTCGGTCAGGTGGAGATCCATCGTCTCTTCCCTTACGAGGCTTGTTGACTGGCCGCTGCCGGGGCGTCGAGGACGCCGTCGAGCCAGCTGTCAATAGCCGCTGCGACCTCCTGCCAATCGGGGGCGACCATGTGCAGGTGGGGCCGGCCCTCGAACTCGAGGTAGTCGGTCTTCGCCGGCAAGCGCTCGTAACGCTTGTACTGCGCCTTCGCCAGCGATGCCGGAACCGTGTGGTCCTCAGTGGCCCCAACGATCAGCAGCGGCGCGCGGTCCTCGTTCTTGAAGTGCACCTCGGTCGGCGGGTGCAGATGGAAGTTGGCGAACCCCGCCTCAAAGAAGATCTGCCCGGTCTCCGGAACCGCGTAGCGCTCGTAGGCAGCCGCCGCGTCCTGCTCCGAGAAGGTGTTGACGAACGCGTAGGTGAACTCCTCGGGCGTCAGCGTCACCACGCCGTGCCACTTCGACGGATGCGCCAGCGCCGGTGCGCCCGCCTTCAGCGTCGAGAACGGCAGCGCGAGAATGCCCTTCGGCGGCGCGGGACTCAAGGCCACCCCGGCCCGTCCGAGTCCGCGGTCGAGCAGCAGCTCGACGAACAGCCCGCCGTAGGAGTGGCCGATCAGCACCGCGGGATGATCGAGCTCGCCGATCAGCTCCTCGTAGTGCTCGACGATCTCCTGCACTCCGAGGCCAGCGGACGCTTCGGCGGTTTCGCGGATCTCCTCGACATCACCCTGCTTGCGCGGCCACTCCGGCGCCGATACTGCGAACCCGCGCTTTGCGAAGTAGTTAGCGTAGTTCTCCCAGCTTCCCGCCGAGAGCCACGCCCCGTGGATCAGCATCAGCGGGATCTGGCCGTTCTGGGTGTGGCTCGCTTCCATCCGGTCCCTCCTCGTTCGAATTGCCCACCCGAGACTATGTCGAGCCGAGTCACGGACAAAGTCCGATCGGCGCCGGATCAAGACCAATCGCGACTCAATCGTCAGGGCAGCTCACTGCGCGGCGGCCGCTGGGTCAACCAGCCTTCCGTGTCGCGGACGCGCTGCGCGGCGCGAACCACGGCTTGCACGGCCTCGGTCGGCGGCCATCGCGAGGCCAGGTCGGTCGGAAAGGTCAGCGGCGGGTCGAACGGCACCGCGACGACGTGCGGCATCGATTCCACCCAATCGGCGACCACGACGGCCACCGCCTCACCGCTTCCGACGTGACCCATGCGGCGGTCCCAGGGAGCACTCGCCGTCGTCATCGTCCGGTCAAAGTCGACTCCGTGAGTGCGAAACAGCGCCCGCAGCCAAGCGTTGAACATCTGGCCGGGTGGCTCGCGCGGGAGCAGGACGCACTCGGACGCGAACGCGCCGATCGAAATCGAGGCGTCTCCTGCGAAACGGTGCGACTCGGGCAGTGCGGCCAGCAGCGGCTCATCTCTGAGCGCATCAATCCGAACCCCATGCCGGCGCGCCGCCGCCGGCGACTCCATCACCACCGCCGCCGCAAGCTCATGCGCTCCGACACGCCTCAGCGAATCAGGAGTCACCTCCTCCTGCACACGCAAACTCAGATCAGGCTCCGCGGCCTCGAGCGCATCCATGATCCTCGACACCACCGAGCCACTAAAGGGTCCGTAACCGATCGCGACGACGTGATCGCCCGATCGCGCCGAACGGCGGGCGTCCACGACCGCGCCGTCAATCTCAGCGAGCGCCCGCCGCGAACGCTCAAGCAGAGCAAGCCGGCAGGAGTCAGCTCAACCCGACGCGTCGTACGTACAAACAGCACCACCCCAAGATCGCGCTCGAGCTCGCGAATCGCACGCGACAGCGGCGACTGCGACATATGCAAACGCTCCGCCGCCCGCCCGAAGTGCAACTCCTCCGCCACCGCGACGAAATAACGCAACTGCCGAAGCTCAACCGAACCAGCCACCACAGCAGATACTGACCCTCACGACGCTGGAGCGCCACGACCGCGTTCATCCCAAGCCCTCAACTCCTGCACTGACACGCGGAAGCCGCATTCACCCGCGCCTCGAACACAGACCCCGTTCGAGACGAGGGTGCGGGTACCAGAGCAAGAGCGGTGAGAGTCGATTAGACCGAAAGCGTCGATCCGGCCGCGAAGCGGCGCGTCTTCCCGAATCTGGTTGGACCGCTGAACCAGCC
>CAWGQT010000010.1:0-61627 GCA_963824755.1 uncultured Solirubrobacterales bacterium
ACTAGGTCGCGATCCGCGAATACGACTTGCCGGAGCGGACCAGCTCGTCCACGTAGGACTGCCAGTACGCGTCGTCCAGCGAAGCCAACGGCCGTCGACCGCATCTCTGAATCAGGGCGTACGTGTCGGTGTGCCGCTTACCAGCGCTGTGGTCACCGGAGCCGAATAGCACCCCCCTGTAGTCGGCGATGGTCGAGGTCGCAAGCCTCTTCGCACGTCCGCGCCGACGCGCATACGTGCCAGCTTCGACGAGCCCCCACCACTCGGTCGCAACCTCGCCGAAAGTGGGACCCTCCCGCCACACGATTCGCTTCGTCTGTTGAGCCCTGGCCTCGTGACCATCCCAGCTGAGCGCGGAGGCGCGGTCCTTGAACACGGGGCTCCAGCGTGACTCGCCGTCGATCCGGCGTCGCGTCCGAAACGACGGCTCGCAGCGGCAGCGACGCCGATCGTCCTCGTGGGCGGGACACGAGCGGAGCGGCTGTGACGGACATAGAGTCCGGTGGTGCGCGTCTTGCGGTACTCGTTGTTCATCATGGTCTCTCGCCGGCCGGGGCATTCATGGTCTCACGTCGCTTGGCGAGGATCGCCCCCGCCCAGCCGGTACAGGACGTGGCCGTCAAACGACGACTCACGACACGGCGCGCGCAAGCCGCGCGCGTTGTGCAACCCACCGATCGAGGGATGCAGGCTCGATCAGCAGGAGTTGACCGCACGGCACCACCTTCACGAAGGGCTGCACGTAGCGCTCGAAGTGGGCGATGCTGATGCCGAGCGAGGCTGCGGCTTCGGCGCGCGTCAGGAGGCGGCGTGGCACCGCTTCGATCGGACGGTCCCGGGACCGTCTAGCCAAGCCTTTGCCTCCTGAGCCGCATTCGTCAATCCCGCTTGAAGTCGGGGCGGTGGTCGTGTCGCCGGTCCACGGTGCCCTTGACCCAGTCGCTGAACCAGGTCGGCCCCGAGTACCGCGCGTGGCGAGCAGGATCGCGTCGTGGGCGTCCCGCGTTTATGCGAGTTGGCGGCGAGCCGTTGCTCAAGCTCATGCTGTCTCCTTCGACGAGGAGGGCGCGCGGCGCGCAGCATATCATGAACTGCTGCTCTGCGCGTTATTCGTGCTAATCGCGATAGCGTGTTTCCCAGTTCTCGCTCGCCTCAACGGCAACAACTGATCTGTTGTCGTTACACATCGGAAGTAGTATCTTGATCTCCATGGTTAGTGCGGCTCTTCTCGTCCAAGCGCGCCGTAGCGCCGGGCTCTCGCAACGCGCGCTGGCTGAGCGCGCCGGCGTCGCGCAACAGGAGATCGCGCGCTACGAGCGCGGTAGAGTCACGCCGTCGCTCGAGCGCTTGCGGTCGCTGATCGCAGCCTGTGGGCTCGAGCTGACGTTCGGCCTCGCGCGCGCGGATCACTCCTACGATGAGCAAATCGTCCACGCGCTCACACTCGCGCCGCCGCAGCGACTGGAACACGCACTGCGAGACGCGCAGCCGCTGCGAGCTGCGCGCGCCCGCGCGACCGGCGCGCCAACACCGGTGGGGACGGACGTGCTGGCCGTCCTGCGAGTGCTCGAGCGAGCGGGTGTCGAGTACGTGTTGATCGGCGAGCTAGCCGAGGTGACGCACGGCTCGCCGCTCCTGCCCGTCAGCGCCATCGTCGCGATCGTCCCACGAGCCGGTCAACGCGGGCCCTTCGGCGCCGCGATCGTTGCCACGGGCGGCCAGCAGACAGCTCATTCGGCGACATCGATGATCGACGCCCCGGTCTGCTTCGCACTAGACACCTACGGGGTCGAGCTCGTCGTCGAGCCCGCGCCGGCCGGCACTCACGGTTACGAGGACCTGCTGCGCGACGCCACCGAGGTTCAGCTCGCCGACGACCTAGGCGTCAGGACTGCGTCGTTGGTTGACCTCGTGCGAATCGCCGAGGCCTCTGAGGATCGAGCACGCGTGCCGGCGCTGCGCCGTACGCTCGAACTCGCAGCCGCGCCGCCCGCCGCCCGTGTCGCCTGACAGCCCCCGTTCGATCCACAGCGGATCCTCGAGGTCCTCGCCGGCCACGAGGTGCGGTGCGTGGTGATCGGCGGCTACGCCGCCGTCCTGGCCGGCATCGACGTCGTCACCCGCGACATCGACATCACCCCCGCCACCGATGAGGCCAACCTCAAACGCCTCGCCCACGCCCTCGACGAGCTCCACGCGGCGATCCGCGTCGGTGCGGGCGAGCCGTCGATCCAGCTCCCCGCTGACCCGCGGCTACTCGCCCGCACGGAGATCCTCAACCTCACCACGGACGCGGGCGACCTCGACATCACAAACCGACCAGACGGCACCGACGCTACGCGGACCTAAACCGCGGCGCTCACCGCCACCCACTGGGCAACGGGCTGGAGATCATGCTCGCCTCGTTGGAGGACGTGATCCGCAGCAAGACCGCCGCCGTCGTGCAAAGGACCTCGCCACCCTCCCCCAGCTGCATGCCGCGCTCCAGCGAGAACGCGGCACCCGCAACTGACAGTGCGCCTTCGGCGCCTGCTCGAGATGCTCGACGAATCGTTCTGACGCCCCCAGATGCGAAGCCTCAGCGGCCGCGCACCGCACTAGTATTAGCGCTGTATAGCGTTATTCGCGTCAGATCATTGTTTCGTTCGCTTCTGAATCGGAGGTAGGTTGGCGGACCACGCTCAACGACCTGAAGATGAGTGGCTGAGCGTCGCCGACGTCGCCGGCGAGCTGGGGATGCATCCCTCGACGGTGCGCAAGTGGGCCAACGACGGCCTGTTGCCCGGCATGCGGATCGGTCGTCGGCAGTGGCGCTTCCGGCGCTCGGCATTGCGAGCTCTCGAGAGCGAGCACGTGCCGCTCGGCGATGACGGGCCGTCGGCGGGCTCGCATTGGGCAAGCTCGCTCGATCCGCTGGCGCTGAACAGCGACACGGACCTGGTGGAGCCCGATGAGGTCTGACCCTCGGGAGGAGTACCGCCGCGCGGCAGGGCGGTGGCGCGACGCGCTCCTGGCATCGGTCGAGGCACCGCCGGACCCCGGTTTTCCGGCGCGGGTGCGGGAGATCGCGACCGCCGCCAACCAGCAGTCCGCCGCGTTTGAGCTGCTCGCCGCCGGACGGCTTGGCTGGAAGCCGCGACCGGGGGCGAAGGCGATGGAGCTCTCGTACGAGCTGCGGCCCGGCGCTCCGTCGCGCCCGGGCCCGCGTGAGCTGTGGGAGCGCTTTGATGCCGCGGTCCGGACGCTCGGCGATGCGTATGAAGGGATCTCGTTGGCGGAGATCGCGCGCGCGTTCGCGGCGCTGGCCAAGGTCGCGCACCAGATCGCCGACGTCCTTGAGGAGGCCGGCTACGGCCGCGTGGCCGGCTCTAGTGCGCTGCGGGCGGCGAAGTGACCGCGGCGCTGCTCGGCTCCCACGCCTGGTTCATGCGAGCCGCGACAAGCCATCCGGCTGGACTCCACCCCAGCCGTACAGACGAACCGAGCTCACACAAACCCTCCTGGCCATCGATATTCGCGACCCGCCCGTTTTCTTCCCAGAAGCCCGCCCTGCACTGACCCCGCCCAGCAGCTCCGTTCAGCCCCCGGTCGACACGTCCCGCATGCCGCCAAGCCGCCTCGATCCCATGCACAGCACCTGCCCCGGACGCAGACTATCTGCACACGTAGTGGGCGGGTAGTCTGCGTCCGGAAAGCGGGGAAACTCCAGGCGCCACGGGGCGGCGGCTACACACCGATGGGATGTAGCTTTGGATGTAGCACGGGATGTAGCTGCTGGGACGCGACGGTCACGAGCGGCAGGCCGGATCAAGCGAAACTGCGCGCGCTCGGCGCTCGAGTGCCGGCAGCGACGCTTCGCTCCGTTCGCGGTCTGTACGTAGCTGAGGACGATCGCGTAAAGGCTGCCACGAAACACCGGTCCCGCGCCGTGAAAGCGCTGCCCTGCGTTGCTCGAGCTGATGGTGGGAACCGTCGATCGTGCCGCTATCAGTTAGCTGAGCGCGTCGATCCCGTCAGCGATGGCGTAGACGCCGGCGATGAGCGCAGCTGCGCTTGCGAGCGTCCATCCGTTCCGGACGAGCCAGCCGTGGAAGCTGTTGATTCGGGCGGTGACCGTCCCCGGCCGCACGAACATGCCCACGACCGTGACCTCGAGGAACAGCAGGACCGCGACCGCGCAGATCAGCGTCGCGGTGATCTTGGAGCTCGAGCTGTCGTTGGTTGCCGCGATGTCAGAGATGCCTAACAGGTACATGGGCGATGGGAGAAACATCGCGAGGCCGAGCGCGAACGCCCATTTCTGGCTGGTGGTCGCGCGACGCGACCAGACAGCGAGCCGTCCTTCGCCTGAGCTGGTGGGCTTGGCGGTTGGTCTGGGGTCGCGCGCGTGGCGTTTCCACGCCCATGCGGCGAGGGCGAGCAGCGCGACCCCGATGGCGATGTCGACCCAGCCGCTGACCGTGCTGCTGGCGTGGTTACTCGATGACGTGCTCTGGAGCGCGCCGAGGGCGATCAGCCCGGCGGCGATCGTTAGCAGCGCGGCGCCGGCGAAGTACGCGAGCACGAGGCCGCGCGGGTGTTTCGCTGACAGCAGCAGGATTAGCGTCAGTAGTGCTGGTGGGTACAGCGACGCGCTCAGTGCAAGTGGAAGGGCCGTCGGTAGCGCGCTCATATTGCGGGATGTGCATCCGCGAGAACGGCCTGGCCGTCTGTCGAATCGGTCAGCGATCCTGCGTTTGCGCAGCTCTCCCTCTCAGGTCCGCGGATGTGCGGATTGCTACGGCTGCTCGTGTTCACTGACCGTAAGATCATCCCGCTGACTGTTGCGCCCGTGATTGGTTTCGGGCGATGTTCACCCGGGTGATTGATTCTCACCCGCCGGTGCTGATGGCGTGGGCCAAGCTGCAAGAAGGCTGTGCGCGCTCTGTGGGGCCCAATCTCTTTGGCGCGGAGACGACAGCGGCGTCAGAGCTCGAGTGCTGACCCGTTGACGGCCTGGTGCCCAGCCCCCGTTCGGGTTCCCGAGCATGGCCTGACATCCTGCTTCCCGCCGGGAGCAGGACGATTCATCTCTTGAAGCTTGCCGCACGCGGACGCCGGCGCTAAGCTCCTTGCAGGGATCGGCCGCGCCATCAGCGGACGGCGGGACTGGTTGCTTGTGGTGAGCGGAGCGTGCTCGCGGCTAATCCGATTGGTCGCCACATCCTGGTCCGTGACAGTGGCTTGGCCTCGGATCTCGGAGTTCGCTCATGGCGGCCGCAGCTGGCACCTCACGCACCGTCCCTGATCGACCAACGCGGCGGCGGAGGGGTCGAGTAGAACCGGATCGTGCTGCCGCGACTGCGACGAAGCCGCAGGCCGTGGCGTGCGGCCGTGCGACGGTCCCGCCGCTGGCGTCGGAGTTGGGCGCGCACCCCGATTCGTTATGGAGTCCCGGGCGATGAGTACTCAAGCGGCAGAGACCGTCTCCCCCGCGCTACGGGTGATCGAGCCGAAGCTGATGCTGCCCCGGGTTCACCCTAGGATGCTGCGTCGGGCACGCCTGCATGAGATGCTCGATCGCGATCCCGGAGCCGCGCTGACGATCATCGATGCGGCGGTCGGCTACGGCAAGACGACGCTTCTGCGATCGTGGTGTATCGAGCGCCCGGAGGCGGTTATCTGGATGACGCTCGATGCGGCTGACGATGATCCGGTCCGGTTGTGGACGCACCTGGCAACGGCCGTCGAGCGGCTCGGCGACGGCCTCGGAGGTAGCGCGCTGATGTGCCTCGGGGTGCGGGGTGCCACGATCGAGACGGCCGTCGATGAGCTGATGAACGGCCTGGTCGCGTACGGACAGCCGGTAACGATCGTGCTCGACGATCTTCACGCGGTCGGAAGCGAGCGTTCGTTTCGCTCGATCGCGTACGCGATCGAGCGGCTGCCTGCTAACGCGCGTGTGCTTGCGTCGACCCGCTCGGACCCGGCGATCAGCCTGGCGCGCCTGCGTGCCCGCGGGGCGCTGGTGGAGATTCGCTCGCGCGAGCTGGCTTTCACGGTCGACGAGGCGCAGCGCTTGATCCTCCGCGAGGGGATCGAGCTGTCTGACGAGAGCGTCGAGTTGCTCGTCGAGCGTACGGAGGGATGGCCTGCGGGGCTGTACTTGGCAGCGTTGTGGCTTCGTGACATTGAGGACCCCGCCCAGGGCGTGAGGTCGTTCGCCGGCAGCGCTCGGCACGTCGCGGATTACGTGACCGATGAGGTTCTGACTGCGCTCCCTCGCCACACTAGGGATTTCTTGCTAGGGACGTCGGTGCTGGGGCGGTTTACGCCCGATCTCTGCGACGCGGTCCTGGAACGCAAGGACTCGGCCGCGGTGCTCGCGGAGCTCGCGCACTCGAACATGTTCCTGGTCGCCCTGGACGCGAACGGGGAGTGGTACCGCTATCACCACCTGTTCGGCGAGCTCTTACAACTGGAGCTCGGGGGCGAGCAGGCGCCGGTGCTGCGTCGCCGCGCGGCGGCCTGGTGCCGCGCGCATGGGCTTATCGAGGACGCGATCGAGTACGCAGCTGCCGCTGGGGACGTTGAGACGGTGGCCGAGATGCTCGTCGAGAACCACCTCGAGTTCGTCTGGGGCGGGCGGATCGGACAGTTTTTTGGCTGGGTGCGCTGGCTTTCCTCGGAGCTGCTGCTTGAGCACCCTTCTCTGCCGGTAGTCGGAGCGTTTGCCGCTGCGATGCTGGCACGCCCGGAGGTGGAGATTCAGCGGCTGCTTCGGGTGGCGGAGCGGGCTCGCCGGGAGCGACCGCAGCTGTGGTCGCCATACGTCGAGGCGGTCGCGGAGGTCACCCGTGCCGCGGCGATCGAGCGGGGCAACGTCGCCGCGGCCGTCGCGCACGCTCGCCGCGCGGTCGCGGCCGCTCGCGCTGGCGCGGACGTCTTGACCGTCGGCGTGCTCGCGAGCCTGTCGCAGGCACTGTTCTTCGCCGGCGAGCTCGACGAGTGCCGGCGGATCGCGATGCAGGCCATCGAGCGCCCCGACGCGCCGGACGTCCCCGACGGCTATGTCGGCAGCCTCGGGTTGCTCGCCCTGGTCGACGCCGAGCAGGGGCGACCCGAGAGCGCGGAGGCGCGGGCGCGCGAGGCGATCAGCTTCGCACGCACGCGATTCCAAGCGGACTCCTGGGTCGCATCACTGGCGCACCTTGGGCTCGCGCTGGCGTGCACCACGACCGGGCGCCTCGACGAGGCCGAGCGCGAGGCGCTGCGCGGCGAGCGTTTGCGACGTATCGCCGCAGCCCACCGTGGGTCACGCCCACGCCCTGCTCGTGCTCGCGCAGGTCGACGTCGCGCGATCCCGGCTGGAGCGAGCCACCACCGTCTTCGAGCGGGCGCATCGGGAGATCGCGGGGTTTCCCGATCCGGGGCGGCTGCCGGCGATCGCGGCGACGGTCGAACAGGACCTCATCGCGGCTAGAGCGAATGCTGGAGACGGTCACGTCGTTGAGCAGCCAAGCGCGGCCGAGCTGGCCGTGTTGCGCTGCCTCGCGGCCGGTCTCTCGCGCCGCGAGACCGCCGCCCAGCTCTACATCTCGCTGAACACCGTCAAGACCCACATCCGCGAGCTGTACCGCAAGCTGGGCACAACATCGAGAGCGGATGCGGTCGCACGCGCGGAGGCTCTGAGCCTGCTCGATCGCCGCTCAATCACCCGGGTGATCCGCAGCCCCGCCCGCCCAAATCCCGGCCATCCTCAGGCAAGGTAGAGGTCAGCGCGGGCTTCTACCGCGCACTTCCCGAGCCCCAAACTGAAGGAGGGCAAGTGGCCGTCCAGGCAACTCCCCCAACACAAGTCCCAACGGACTACGACCGCCACGCGGCAGACGACGAGCGCGGCTACGGCTGGGTGATGTTCGCGGGTGTGCTGTTGCTGATGCTCGGGACCCTGAACTTCATCGAGGGTGTCGCCGCGATCGGCAACGCGCACTTCTTCACGGCCAACGCCCACTACATCGTCGGCAGCCTCAACACGTGGGGCTGGGTCGTGCTGTGCATCGGCGTGCTCGAGTGGGCCGTCGGCTGCGGCGTGTTCGTCAAGAACCAGTTCTCACGGTGGACCGGCGTGCTTGTGCTCGGCGCCAATGCCATCGCGCAGTTGCTGATGATCCCCGCCTACCCGGTCTGGTCGCTGTCGATCTTCACGCTCGACATCCTCGCGATCTACGGACTGATTGCGTACGGCAAGCGGATCTCCAGCGCGGACTGAGCACGCAGAATCGAGGTCACGGTCAGCTCGTAGTCAGGCCCGTGTTTCTCCCCTCGAGAAGACACCGACCCCCTCGGGGCAATCCCCGCGCCGCTAACAGCCTGCCCCGGTGGGCGCGCTGGAACAACGAGCTTGCTGAGCGGTATACGCTCGGCGTCGAGGAGGAGCTCATGCTGCTCGAGCCGGCCGGCTGGTTGCTGGCCCAGTCAAGCGACGATGTGCTCGCGCGGCTCTCTGACGCGCTCTCCCTACACACATCCCCGGAGACGCACGCGGCGGTGGTCGAGCTCGCGACGGGCATCCAGCCCGACGTGGACGGGGCGGTCGCAGAGTTGACTTCGCTTCGCAACCGGCTGTCGTGCGAGTTGGACCCGATGGGACTCGCCGTGGCCGCCGCGGGCACCCATCCGATGACTGTCCGGGACGAGACCAAGATCTCGGGCGCGGTGCGCTACCGCGGTCTGAACGATTCGATGCGCGTGCTTGTCCAGCGGGAGCCGACGATGGCGTTGCACGTGCATGTGGGTGTCCCGGATCCCGAGGACGCGCTCCGGTTGCTCAACGGTTTGCGCCGCAATATCCCGGTACTGCTTGCGCTGTCGGCCAACTCTCCGTTCTGGCGCGGCCGCGACTGCGGCTTTGCGTCGGCTCGCACCGTGATCTTCCAGGCCTTTCCGCGCACGGGTGCGCCGCGGCTCTTCGCCGACTACGCTGAGTACGTCGAGACGGTCGATGTGCTGATCGCCTCGGGGGCGATACCCGATCCGAGCTTTCTCTGGTGGGACGTGCGGCTGCAGCCATCCCTCGGGACTGTCGAGGTGCGCGTGATGGACGCTCAGTCTCAGGTCCGGGATGTCGCTGCCCTCGTCGCGCTGATCCAGTCGCTTGCTCGTCTCGAGTTTGATGGTGAGCGCTCGTCGCCGTCGCCGAGCGCCGAGGTTCTCGCCGAGAACCGCTTCCTGGCCGCGCGTGACGGGATGGACGCCCGGCTGATCGACCCGTCGGTGCGCTGTCTAGTCCCGGTTCGAGAGATCCTCGACTCCTTGTTGGCCGAGTGCCGCTCGCAAGCCCTCGCACTCGGATGCGCCGACGCGCTGGAGCGGGTGCAGCCGCTCGCGGCGGCAAACGGGGCCGCCCGTCAGCGCGAGTTGGTCGCCCTCAATGGGGGTTTCGACGAGCTGGTGGCAAGCCTCGCTGACCGTTTCCTCGTGCCATACCGGCGTGTCTCAGTCACCCGCGACGACCCCCGACACACATCAAATTCGACAGAAAGGAACGGCACATGTGCCGCTGGCTCGCATACTCCGGCTCCCCCATCCTCATGAAGGACGTGCTCTACAGAGGGACAAACTCATTGGTTGATCAGAGCCTGCACTCGAGGCTCGGCGCCGAGCCCACGAATGGCGATGGGTTCGGCGTCGGCTGGTACGGGGCCCCCGACACCCCTGGTGTGTTCCACAGCGTCGAGCCGGCCTGGAACGATCAGAACCTGCGCGAGCTCGCCGGCCACATCAGCTCGCCGCTGTTCTTCACCCACATCCGCGCGGCGATCGGCAGCGCCGTGCAACAAACCAACTGTCACCCGTTCCGCCACGAGAACCGGCTCTTCATGCACAACGGCTACATCAACGAGTTCGCCGCGATCAAGCGCGACCTCATCCTCGCCGTCGACCCCTCGCTGTATCCGGAGATCAAAGGCCAGGCCGATACCGAGGTGCTGTTCTATCTCGCCCTCACCCTCGGCCTGCAAGACGACCCTCCGACAGCCGTCGAGCAGGCGATCGGGCTCGTGGAAGCCGTGGCGAGCCGCCACGAGGTGCCGCATCCGTTCCAGGGCACGATCGCGACGACCGATGGCGAGAGCATTTGGGCGTTCCGGTACTCCAGCGAGAGGAAATCGCGCTCGCTGTTCTACACCACCGACGTCCCGGCCCTGCGGAAGCGGTATCCCGACCGGGAAGAGCTCCGAGAATTCTCAGACGACGCGCGGCTGATCGCCTCCGAACCCCTCGGCGATGTCGCCGGGGTCTGGAACGAGGTCCCCGAATCCACCTGGGCCGTCGTCGGCCCAGGCCGCGAAGAGATGCAGCCATTCCAGCCCAAAGCACCGCCGACCTCGGTACCGGTGTCGTGAACGCTCGGCCTGCTGGTCCCACTGAATCACCCGGGTGATCTTCTCCGACCACAGCCCACACCACAGCCAGCGTGATGCATCCTGGGTTCGAATGTCACTTACTCGCTACCGCCTCGTCGTGCAAGGAGAACTGGGACCACGCTACGCCTCCGCATTCGAGGGAATGACGCTTCGCGCGCACGACGGCGAGACGGACATCAGCGGGCCGATCATCGACCAGGCGCACCTCCAGGGGCTGCTTGAACGGATCGCCAGCCTCGGACTAACACTGCGCAGCCTCACCCCAATCGAAACCAAGAACGGCGCGGCTGACCCACACCCTCACACACAACCAACGGGGATCGAGGACCACAACCCCCGTGCAAATTCGAAGGGACCGTGAAGGCATGACCTTTCTCTGGATTCTGGTGGCCATCGTGTACATCGCGTGCTGGATCTACTTCGGCTTGGCGACGTTCCGCAAAGGCCACTACTGGCTGTTTTGGATCGGGTTCTTTCTCCCGATCCTTTGGATCGTCGGCGCATTGATCGGACCCACCGAGGCCGCGACCGCACGCGCAGCCGGCGCGGCGTAGGCACGAAATCGCTCAGCCACACCGCAAACGGATCACGCTCGAAACGACTGGACCATAACCCCTCCAGCGAAGGTCATTTCCTGTATGGACGTTGGCATCAACCCTTGGGGTGACATGAGTACTACGGTCAGAAACGAGCCCACAGCGCGTACGACGACCAAAGGTCGCGGGCCGACCACGCGCCGACCACAAAGCCAAACGGAAAGCGCGCGACCATGCCGCAGAGCGCGGTGGCGCCGTGGCCGTTCACGCCGATCGCCGGAACGACGTGCTCGGCCGGTAGGAAGGGCGTGGTGTGTTGCGGCTGCGTCTCTTCGGATCCTCGGCGGGATGTGGCCGAGATATCCTCGCGGATCCGGAGATACCCAGCTCGCGGCACGTGATCCGGAGCGGAGATCGAGCCGCCGGCCCGATAAGCCGGCGAAGGCGCTGGCGACAAGTGCCGCGGCACCGCCTCGCACTCATCTCGACTAGGGCGCGACCAACCCCCGACGCCGGGACAGCAGGGCCCTGGGACGAAGGGGCTGTTGCGATCCGGGGGGCTGCCGTGCCGGTGAATGATCTCATCGAATCACCCGGGTGATCCTGGGCCACAGCGCCCCAAATCGCGGCCATCGTCAGGCATGCTGGGGCTCGAATGTCACCGCTACGCCAGCGCGGGCAACCGCCTGCCTTACGAGATCCGACCGGGCAGGAGTCGCGTTTTCGGGCACCCCGGGCTCGTCGCTCCGCACAGCCCCCGAGACACCCCGAATCGGGCGGTGGCTCTTCCTGGCACGGGCCAAGGATCTGTTGCGGACCAACAGCATGGCGCGGGTGCTCGTGCGCCGATCGACGATAGGAGTGGACTAATGCCGGACAAAGGAATCGACCGCAGCAGCCTTCCGATCCGGCGGCCGCCGTTCGAGGGCGCGACGATGCGGACGCTCGAGGGCTCGGCGCCTGACTGGAACCAGGCGAGCCACGTTCAGCCTCCTGAGGGTGCCCCGAATGTGCTCCTGGTGCTGATTGATGACGCCGGCTTTGGTAACCCGAGTACGTTCGGCGGTCCGATCCGGACCCCGAACTACACGCGGCTCGCCCAGAACGGGCTGTGTTACAACCGTTTCCATGTCACGGCGCTGTGTTCGCCGACGAGGGCGGCGCTGCTGACGGGGCGCAACCACCATCGGGTCGGCTTTGGCATGGTGGGCGAGTTCTCTGGTCCGTTCCCGGGGTACAACGCAACCATTCCCCGCGATTGCGCGCCGTTTCCGCGCATCCTGCAGGAGAATGGGTACCTGACGGGAGGGTTCGGGAAGTGGCATCTGACTCCGGATAACCAGCAGGGGTTCTCTGGGCCGTTTGACCGGTGGCCGACCCGGCTTGGGTTCGACTATTTCTGGGGGTTCCTGGGTGGTGAGGCGGGGCAGTACGACCCGTTGATCGCCGAGAACCAGAAGATCATCGGCGTCCCCGAGGCCAAGGAGGGCGAGCAGTACTACTTCCAGGACGATCTCGCCGAGAAGACGATCGACTGGCTTCACCGGGTCCGCTCCGAGAAGCAGAAGACGCCGTGGTTCGCCTACGTCGCAACTGGCTGTAGCCACGCGCCCCACCATGTGCCGCGCAAGTGGTCGGATAAGTACCAGGGCGCGTTCGACGAGGGCTGGGACGTGATGCGCGAGGAGACGTTCGCGCGGCAGAAGGAGCTCGGCGTCGTTCCTGCCGACGCGGAGCTGCCGCCGCGCAACGACGCGTTCCCGACCTGGGACTCGCTCGATGAGACGCACAAGCGACTTTACGCCCGTCAGATGGAGGTCTACGCGGGGTACTCCGAGAACGCTGATTGGAACATCGGCCGGATCGTCGACGCCATCGAGGAGATGGGCGAGCTCGAGAACACGGTCGTCATCTGGATCTGGGGCGATAACGGCGCGAGCATGGAGGGCACGCTGACGGGCACGTTCAATGAGCTGACGACGCTGAACGGGGTTCCGCTCACACCCGAGCAGCAGATGGGGCTCCTGTTCAAGCACGGCGGCCTGGAGGCGTGGGGCGGCGAGCAGCTCGCTCCGCATTACTCGGCCGGGTGGGCGTGGGCTGGCAACGCCCCGTTTGACTGGGGCAAGCAGGTCGCCTCGCATCTCGGCGGGACGAGAAACCCGCTCGTCGTGCATTGGCCGGGCGGTATCGGCGACGCGGGCGCGATCCGCGGCCACTACACGCACGTGACCGATGTCGGCGCGACGATCCTCGATCTCGCCGGGATCCCGATGCCCGACTCGATCGACGGCGTCGAGCAGCAGCCATTCGACGGCGTCACGTTCGCTGACTCGTTCTCGGACGCGGCCGCCCCGGAGCGGCACACACAGCAGTACTACGAGATCCTCGGCAACCGCGGGATGTATAAGGACGGCTGGCTGCTCGCACAGCGGCTGCGGCGGATCCCATGGGACCTCGATCCGGAGAAGCTGCGCAAGTTCGGCCCCGGTTGGAATCCCGATGACGAGCCTGTCGAGCTCTATTACCTGCCCGACGACTTCACGCAGTCGAAGAACGTCGCGGCCGACCATCCGGAGAAGGTGCGGGAGCTCAGCGACCTCTTCTGGGCGGAGGCCGAGCGCAACCACGTCCTGCCGCTGCTCGGCGGGCTGACGTCGTTCTTCGGCATCGTGCCGCCGATCCCGGAGGAGTCGAAGTTCGTCTTCCGTGGCGACATTCAGAACGTCCCGAGCGGGATGATCCCGCGGATCTATAACCACTCGTACACGATCAGCGCCGACCTGGTCGTCCCTGAGGGCGGCGCCGAGGGGGTGATCGTCGCCGAGGCCGATCATCTCGGCGGGTTCTCGTTGTTCGTGCAGGACGGGAAGCTCAAGCACACGTACTCGATGCTCGGCGTGCTCGAGTACACCCAAGCGGCCGAGCGGCCGCTGCCGACCGGCGAGGTCAACGTCGAGCTCGTGTTCACGGCCGACGCATCGAAGCCGGCGACCGGCGGCGAGGTGACGCTGCTGGTCGACGGCGAGCAGGCCGCCAGCGGGCGGATGGAGCACACGGTGCCGGGGCGCTTCTCGGGCTACTCCGGCATGGACATCGGTCGCGACAACGGCCTCGTTGTCGACCGCAGCTACGCCGACCAGGCGCCATTCGCGTTCACGGGCGAGATCAAGCAGGTCGTGTTCGATATCGCCCCGCACCTCAGCGCCGAGGACGCGAAGGCGCTGAACGAGCACGCGGCACAGGCCCTCGCAGCACACGCAGCGAGCGCCTGAATGAAGGCACGAGAGGAGCCCCATGAGTGAGAACCAACAGCTGGACGTCCTGATCGCGGTCTACCTGATCCCCGATCTGGCGCAAAAGGACTTCGACGCCTACGTCAAGCTCGCAAGCGACCACAAGATCGAAACCGACGGCGTGGCCCTCGTCCTCAAGGACGCCGAAGGTGAGGTGCACGTTCAGGAGACGGGCGACCACCTCGGCCACAAGGGCGCCAAGCTCGGGGGCGGCGCCGGTCTCGTGGTCGGGCTGTTCGCCCCGCCGCTTCTGGCGGCGACCGCCGTCGGCGCCGCCGCCGGCGCACTGGCAGGCAAGTTCGCGCGTCACCGGATGCAGGCGGGGATCGGCGAGAAGATGGACGATGCGCTTCCCCCCGGATCGGCCGGGATCATTGCGATCTATGAGCACGACGGAGCCGACGCTGTCGCGGGCGCGCTCGCGAATGCGATCCGCACGTCGATCGCCCAGATCGACAAGGCGTCTCGCGACGAGCTGAAAGCCGGCCTGGAGGAGGCCTCGTCCGGACTCGCGGGCTGAGGGCAGACGCGTGATCGAGCTGATCAAGGGGCTTCCCGACGGCGTCGTGGGGATCCAGGCGATCGGCGAAGTCGACTCCGCCGACTACAAGACCACCGCGGCCCCGGAGGTGAAGCGTGCGCTGGAGCGACACCCGAAGATCCGCCTCATCCACGTGCTCGACGACCGCTTCACCGGCTACACGGCCGGCGGCGCGTGGCAGGACACGTTGATCGGGCTCGCCCATCCGCGCTCCTTCGAGCGGATCGCCGTCGTCACGGACTCTGAGAGCATCCGTCGACTTGTGAACCTCGCGGGCTGGTCGATACCCGGCGAACTGAGGTTGTTCCCCAACCACGAGCGCGAGCAGGCCGAAGCCTGGGCGAGCGAAGGGCTCAATCCGCCGTGACGGACAGTCGCGCAAGCCGAGGCGCTTGGCCTGCTCGAGAGGGGGAGCTCATCGAATCACCCGGGTGATCTTTGGCCCACACGAGCCAGATTGCGACACCGTCAGGCATGCTGAGGCTCGGATCTCACCACAACGACCCAGGCGCACTCAGGGTACTGCGAGCACCTGTCGTCAAAGGAGCCATAGACATGACTGCCAAGTCGGCCAGTGCCAAAGACCCCGAGTTCGCAACTCGCGCACCGGCGCATGGATCCGGTGGGAACGGCAAGGTTGCGCATTTGTCGGTCGCGGAGCGTGCGGCGCGTGGGAAAGCCGCGCGCGCGGAGGTGCCGCGGGGTGTCCTTGGCGAGTGGGTGGCGCCGTCGGGTCGTCGCGATCCGGTCGAGATGCTGGAAGAGCAGGCGGCGTCGCGGGTGCCTGAGCTGGTGCCGATCCGCTATGGGCGGATGCTGGTCTCGCCGTTTACTTTCTATCGCGGCGCCGCGTATCTGATGGCGGCCGATCTCGAGCGTTCGCCGAGATCGGGTCTGAGCGTGCAGCTGTGCGGGGATGCGCATCTGTCGAACTTCGGTGCGTTCGCCGCGCCGGATCGGCGGCTGGTGTTCGACGTCAACGATTTCGATGAGACGCTGCCTGGGCCGTTTGAGTGGGATCTCAAGCGGCTGGTCGCGAGCTTCGCGGTCGCCGGACGCGACCTCGGGTTTCACGCCGACCAGCGACGCACGGTGAACCTGCTGGTCACGCGCGCGTATCGTGAAGCGATCCGCGAGCTGGCGTCGATGAAGACGCTCGATCTGTGGTACTCGCGGGTCGACGCCGAGACGCTGATCGCACAATTTCAGAGCGCGGCGAGTGCCAAGCGGCGCAGGCTGATGGAGAAGAACCTCGCCAAGGCGCGGGCGAAGGACAGCATGCGGGCGTTCGGCAAGCTCACGACGACTACGGCCGGTGAGCCACGGATCATCAGCGACCCGCCGCTGATCGTGCCGATCGAAGAGCTTGCCGACGGCCGCGATATCGAGGAGTTCGCACGGGGTGTGATCCGCGGCTACCGGCGCACCCTGCAGGGCGATCGCAAACATCTGCTCGAGCGCTTTCGCTACGTGCACGCGGCCCGCAAGGTCGTCGGCGTCGGCAGCGTCGGCACTCGTGCCTGGATCATCCTGATGGCCGGCCGCGACAACGAGGATCCGTTGTTCCTGCAGCTCAAGCAGGCGGAGGCGTCGGTGCTCGAGCCGTTTGTCGGTAAGAGCCAGTACGCCAATCACGGCCAGCGCGTGGTCGAGGGCCAGCGGCTGATGCAGGCCGCCAGCGACATCATGCTCGGCTGGGACCGCGTCACCGGCCCGGAGGGCGTCAAGTGGGACTTCTACATGCGCCAGCTCTGGGACAACAAGGGCTCGGTGATCGTCGAGGGCATGAAACCCAGGGAGCTGGGCGCCTACGCCGAGATCTGCGGCCGGACGCTGGCCCGTGCGCACGCACGCTCCGGCGACGCGGTCACGCTCGGCGCATACCTCGGATCGGGCGACGCTCTCGACAAGGCGCTGGCCGACTTCGCGGAGCTTTACGCCGACCAGAACGAGCTCGACTACGCCGCGCTGAGCGCCGCCGTCAAGACTGGACGCGTCACGGCGCAGGCCGGGCTATAGGGCTGCGGACCAAGGTCATGCCGATTCAGCAATCACCAAATGTCGTGGTCCATGACCCGCAGCGGGCCCAACGTCTACTGATGCTCGAGTTCGGGGACCGCGACGACTTTGACGATCCGCGGCTCGAGTACCGCCGGCTGTTCTCAGAGCTGCTGGGCACGTTCATGCTCGTGCTCGTCGCCGCCGGCGGCGGGATCCTGCACGCGAAGGGTCAGATCAGCCTCGCGGCGGCGGTCGTCGCGCCCGGGCTGATGGTGCTCGCGATCATTCTGTTCATGGGCGCCGTCTCCGGCGCGCACCTGAACCCCGGCGTGTCACTGGCCTTCGCGGTACGCGGCGACTTCCCGTGGAAGCGGGTGCCGGGCTACATCATCGTGCAGCTGCTCGGCGCGACCCTGGCGTGCCTGTTCCTGTTGGCGGTGTTCGGCAACGTCGAGCACCTCGGCGCGACTCTGCCGGGACCCGGATACAAGGACTGGCAGGCGTTCCTGATGGAGATCGCGCTGACGGGCGTGCTGCTCAGCGTGATCCTCGGCACCGCGTCGGCCGCGCAGAACGTCGGCGCGCTCGGCGCGCTCGGGGTCGGCGGCTACATTGCGCTTGCCGGGCTCTGGTCGGCGCCGGTGAGCGGCACCTCGATGAACCCGGCGCGCTCGTTCGGACCGGCGCTGGTGAGCGGCGACTGGACCGCCTACTGGGTGTACGTCGCCGGCCCGCTGATCGGCGCGGCGATCGCCGTCGGGTGCGCAGTGATCCTGCGCGGCCGCGGGGGCGACCCTATCTCCCACGCAGCCGGAGCCGGCGTCCTCACGCCGGGACGCGCGGCAGAGAAGGCAAAGCTCGCCGAGGACATCGACGCGGGGAAGGTGGTTGCCCCCGGACTCGCGCCGACGAGCCCTGGCGAGGACTCCAAACCGTAGGAAGCGGCGATGTCACGCGTGGCTGCAGAGTGACCGAGGCCATCCACACCGACGAGGCCGCCGGCACCACTACCGCCCGTGCCCGGCGCGGCGCTGGCCAGTTCACCCGGCTGCCGAGCGCGCAGGGCGCGTTGCTGTTCGCCTCCGCCCGACACGCCCACCAGTACCGGGAAATCGACGGCGCGCCATTCATCGCCCATCCGATCGAGGTGGGCTCGCTGCTGCGCCGCGACGGCCAGCCGGACGAAATCATCGCGGCCGGGCTGCTACACGACGTGCTCGAAAAGACCCGGACCACAAGCGGTCAGCTCCACCGCCGTTTTGGTGCGCGAATCGCGCGGGTCGTCGAATCGGTCTCAGATGATCCATCGCTCGCCGATTACAGGCCCCGCAAACGGGAGCTGCGCGACCGCATCGCGCACGCTGATCCAGGCGCGCGCGCGGTCTTCACGGCGGACAAGATCGCCAAGGTCCGCGAGCTGGCGCTGCTGCCAGCGTGGCAGCTGAACCAGCGCACGAACCGTGCCAAGCTCGCCGATTACCGCGCCAGCCTCGACATGCTCCGGCGCGTTGACGGGCACATGCCCCTCGTCGATCGGCTCGACGCCGAGCTCAACCGACTCGGCGCACCTGCGATAACAGAGGCCGGTCACCATCGCGGTCGTGGCACGGAGCCGAGAAGCTCCGGCCCAAACGGGAGCCCGATATGAGCAGCGATCTGGTCGACATCTTCCTGCTGTCCCTGGTGGCGATGTTCAACCCGACGCTGCTCGCGGCGGCGACGATCATGATGCTGATGCCAAACCCAAAGCGGCTGATGCTCGGGTACCTGCTCGGTGCTTACACGACCAGCATCGCGTGCGGGTGCGTGATCGTGTTCGCGCTGGGCGGCTCGAGCAGCGAGACGAGCAGCGCTAAGCACACAATCAGCCCGGCCGAGGACATCGTCGTCGGCATCCTTTGCCTGGCGCTCGCGTGGGTCCTCCGCGCCGGGCGTGACCAGCCGTTTCAGGCCCGCCGACGGGCAAAGAAGGAGGCCAAGCTGGCCGCCAAGCGCGAGGCCGGCAAACCCACCGAGTCGCTGCCGTTGCGAATGCTGGGCAAAGGCGATCCGAAGGTGACGTTCCTCGTCGGAGCCGTGCTGAGCTTCCCCGGCGCTTCATTCCTCGCCGCGATGGATCACATCCACAAGCTAGGCGCGGGAACCGCCGCCAGCGTGCTTTTGATCCTCTACTTCTGTCTGATGCAGCAGATCATTCTCGAGCTGCCCCTGATCGGATACGTCTTCGCACCCGACAGCACAAGGGACCGAGTCGACCGCTTCAAGGCCTGGATGGCACGCCGAGGCCGCAGCGCCGCCGTGATCGGCGCGGCCGTGATCGGCCTCTGGCTGGTCATCAGCGGCGTCGTCGCGCTGGTGTAAGGGGGTTGGCTGCTAGCACCGAGGTACGCCGCACTCGACACCTCATCGAATGCAGGCCTGGCGTATTGGCGGCGACTTGACCGAGACAAGCCTGGGATCACCGTTCGCCCCCGCGCGCGAGGGTATGCGCCGTCGTTTCCGTATGGCCGCGCTCCGCTCACCCGGGTGATCGTCAATCACCCGGGTGAACAACCGTCAACGCCGTTCCCATTCGCGACAACCAGTGTGATGATCGGACGGGCGGTTGCGGTTAAGACCCAGGCACTCCAAGCGGAAAGGTTCAGATGGCCGACACACAAATGATTGAGCAGCTTGAGGCCGAGCAGTCGATGTTCGTGCAGACCGCGCACGGGATGACGAGCGACGGGAAGACTCTTGTCCTCGAGGGCGTCACTCCGTCGACGCTGTACTTCTCTGACCGTCCGCAGCGGGTCGTCGGTCACATGGCGACCAGTGACTTCGTCGACCTCTGGGGCGAGGGAGACAACAGCTTCGAGGAGGATCCGCCGAACGCCGTGCTGGCGTTCCTCGAGCCCGACGATGACGCGCCTGAGGACGCGGTCGTCGTGATCCAACTGCCGCGTCTGGACAATGGCCAGCTCTCCTACTCGATCCAGACGCTGGAGGGAACGCTTCCCGCACAGGCAGGGCCGGTCACGCTGTTCATCGACCCCTTCGGGCGGCCCCTGTCCCCCGTCTCGGTGTGTGGCGTGCGCCGGCGCGAGCGCCGACGCGACCGCAGACGGTTCTGATCGCCACGCCCACGGGACCGCGGCCTGTCGCCATGAGCGATCCACCGCTTTCACCTCACACGCTTGTGCGGCTCGCGCCGGGCGTCCGCACTCGGTTCGATGCGGTGGGGCATGTGCTCGTGGACGCCCCAGACGGTGCGATTGTCGATTTGGGGCCGCGTGGCTTCGCGGTCCTCGCGATGTTCACTCGGCCGCTGGCGCTCAGGGAGGCGATCAGCCGGCTCGAGAGCGGTGAATGCATCGCGACGGATTTCCTGCCGATGGTGAGCGTAATCAACATGCTGATCGACGAGGGCGCGCTGGTGGCGGCGGATGCGGATCGAGGTCCCACGCGCGGGTGGGCCGATCCGGTGGAGCATGCTCGCATGCTCCACGACGACCGGCGGACGTGTGATTACCTGGAGGCGCTCGCGGCAGCGGTGCGGCCTGGGGACGTGGTGCTTGACATCGGCACCGGGAGCGGCGTGCTGGCCGTCGCCGCGGCGCGGGCTGGTGCACGGCGGGTGTTTGCGGTTGAGGCCAGCGACATCGCCGAGGTCGCCGAGCGGGTGTTCGCCACTAACGGCGTGCAGGACAAGGTCACGCTAATCCCGGGCTGGTCGAGGCAGATCGAACTGCCCGAGCCGGCCGACCTGTTGGTGTCAGAGCTCATCGGTAACGAACCGTTCGAGGAGGAGATTCTCGAGACGACGCTGGATGCGCGACGGCGTCTGCTCAAGCCCGGAGCCCGGCTCATCCCAAACGCGCTGACGCTGCTCGCGCGGCCACTCCTGATTCCCGATCAGGAGGCCAGGCAGCGCGCGATTGGGCATGAAGCGGTCAAGCGCTGGCGTCGGCTCTACGACATCGAATTTCACGCGCTGCTCGACGCTGCCGTCGCAGGCCCCGTCAACATGCCGGCTGAGGCCGAGCTGGTCGCGCGCTGGCCGCCCGTCGGTCCACCCGTCGTGCTCACGACGGTGGATCTCACTGCGTTCGAGACTGCCTCGGTGCGGGGCTCCGGCGATCTCGTCGTCGATCATGGCGGGGCGGTCAATGCCGTCGCCGTCACCTTCCGAGCTGCCCTGCACGGAGCGATCGCCCACACGCTCGATCCGTGGACTTGGCCTACGTCGAGTTGGGCGACGTCGGTATGGGCGCTTCCCGACGTGGTGACGCTCGGGGCCGGAGATGCGCTGCGCGTGCAATATCGGCGCCGGGTCGACGGAGCGCCCGACGGCCTGACGTGCGAGATCGTCGCACGCGACGCGGATCGCGATCGTCAGGCGATGCGACCCCTCAGCGCCGCGCTGCGTGATGAGACTTGAATGGAAGTGTTCACAGACCAACGAGGCGATGCTCAAACGTCGCCTCCGGCGATAGGAGTCAGTGATGGGATTTGTGCGTAGACGGGCCCGGCGGCGGACGGCGTTGCTGGTGGGCGGAGCGGCCCTCGCCGGCGGCGCCGCGGGCAGGCGCCGGGGAGGGGGCGAGGAGTACCAGGAGGAGTCCGAACCGCAGCAGCAGGAAATCCCGCCGGCGCCGCCGGCTCCCGCTGCGACCGGCGAAGGTGCTGAGATCGACGAGCTCCAGCGTCTGGGGGACCTTCATACCTCCGGGGTTCTGACCGACGAGGAGTTCGCGGCTGCCAAGGCCAAGATCCTCGGAGCCTCCCCATCCCAAAGCGGCGCGGAGGAGCAGTCATGAGCGACACCGATCGTCGTCGCGTGCTACGGCGGGCCCTGGAGGCCTGCATCCTCGGTCAGGTCGAGGCGCTCCCGGAACTGTTCACCGAGGAGGTGAGTGGCTGGTCACCGAACATGCTTGTCGCCTCCCTTGCGGATTTGACCGAGGTGGTTGCCGACCGGGAGGATGCGCTCTCGGACGTGAACGTCCAGGTCGATGCGCTCGATGTCTTCGGGCACAAGGGATTCGTCGAGTACCGGGTGAGCGCGGTGTTCTCCGGTCCGTTCGTGATCAGCGACGACGTCGTGGTCGACCCCAACGGCCGCGAGATCGCGCTCGGTGCAGCCTTGGTGGCGGACTTCGCCGGAGACAAGATCTCGGCGTTCCGCAACTACTTCGACGACGCCACACTGATGGAGCAGATGCTCGTCGCCTAGGTATCCGCTCGCACGCACTCAGCCGGTGGACAGTTCGCACCGCCTGCTCGTCGAGGACTCGCCGGACCCGGCGGACTTGGCGCTGCTCGAGGAACAGGTCGCCGCTGCCGCGACAGCGGCGGCCGGCGTCGGTGAGGAGCAGGAGTTCGGACTCTTCGTCCGCGATGACGCAGGTCGGGTCCTCGCCGGCATCTCCGGCATCGTCTGGGGAGGGTGCTGTGAGCTGCACGCCATGTGGGTCAGCGAGTCGCTGCGCGGTCGCGGGCTGGCGCGAGCGCTCGTCGCCGGCGCAGAATCCGAAGCACGGCGGCGAGGCTGCGCGCTCGTCCTATTCCACGCGTACGACTTCCTGGCGCCCGGCCTCTACGAGCGGCTCGGCTACGAGACCGTCGGCGTCGTCCAGGGCTATCCGGCCGGCAGCGCAGCCCGCTGGTACCGCAAGCACCTGTGAGTGAGCCCGCGTGCCCGCACGCTCGCAATCTCGACCACGAACCTGCGCGAAGTGAGTCGGGTGCCCTCTTGGGTCAGGTCGCTGCGTCCGGATCGCGCGACGTTGCGGCCCGCGGGGGGTCATCAATCACCCGGGTGATCATCGCTGCGACCTGATCACACGCCGGAGAACTCCGGTGATGATGTCGGAACAAACTTTCGTGGCTGAACGTCAGTTCGGCCTGCCTTCTCGTAGTTCGCCGCCTGCCGTTCAGCGAGATCGGCACTCACCTCAAGCGCCCGAGCGGCCCGTTTAAAGATCGAGAGCTTGGTGTACGCCTCACACCTTGGCGGCGCAATCTCCAGCACTTGCTTCTACTCCTTTCCGTTTTTGCCGAGGCCGCCAATGATCAAGATCGCCCCCGCCATCCGCTACCGCAACGAACCACAGATGCCATGCGGCAAACCACTCAGTTAGTTCCCAACCATTGTCGGATGAAGCCGTGGCCGCGCACAAGCTCGCCGCACTTCGACGCGTTCTCGCGCATGTGCAACGTCGATCCCCGACGGCGGGTCGACTTAGCAGCGCTTCACCGCCAAACTCAACCCTCGGTGCTCCTCCTGCCCAAGCAAAGCGAATGCACCCGCTGACCCGCCGAGCCGCTAGTGAGCAACGACAAACTCGCAGACGCCGGTTTGCTGATCTCAAGGCGGAGGCGCTTGCTCGTTGGGTGAGCACGGCTTCGGACCCAAGACTTCAATCGGTCATGCGCAGCCGGATTCGTGGCCTCCTGTTGTGGCAGATCTTTCGTACGATCCGTCAGCGCGCACAGCCCGATGCACGAGTCAACGCGGTCGTGGAGTTCAGGATCACCGGCCGCCGGGACGGCAGCATCGACTGCTACCGGCTCGTGCTCGCCGACGGCCGGTGCAAGAGATCGAGACGGGATGGACGTAGGGCGGCGTTGACGCTCGAGCTTGAACCCGTGGCATTTCTGCGCCTGGTCGGCGGCGCTACCAGCGCCCAGCGACTGTTGATCGCGGGACGGCTCAAGTTGCGCGGTGACCTCAGGCTCGCCCTGGCTCTGCCCGCGGCGCTGAGGATCCCCAGGCGCCGCCCGCAACGGCAGTCGCACAAGCGCTGAGTTGGGCGGCGTAACACGCGCTGGGCGTGACCATCGGCATGACGATCGACCGGGCGATCTGAGCTGCGCTGACCCCGGGTCGACGCGACAGATCATCTCGTCGCTCCCATCTTGCGGGCACCGTAGACGGTCATCGCCTCGGCGACTGGACATCGAGAGCTCCCTTGTGGGAGCCTGAGGCGCCGGCCAACCGGCTACGGCCGGCCGGCACAGCCGTCATGGCCCTCGATGCGAGCAGCATCATGAATGGCGCTTGGTCGCGGACTTCGGTGACCGTTCGTCGTGCTGACGTTCATGTCGTCCGCGCCGAACGACAACTGGACCTCCCGCATGCCCGTTGCATCGCTTCAGCGTCAAGACCTTGGTCGCGAAAGTGGCATGCCCGCCGACCGGGTGAGGGGTTCGTGAATTGAAGTCGGAGCGTCGTGTGGAAGGAGTCCGACGGAAGCCAGGTTGGTGCTCGCAGCCTTCCGCGATCTACTCGATGGGCCAGCTCGCCGGTTCACCTCGGCTTGCGCGCGGCGACGAACTGGGCCAGGCCCGACACGCGCTGTTGGATGTCGACCAGACCGCGGTCCGCCAGCGCGCGCGTCAGCTCGTGGCGACCGAAGACGCGCACCCCGGTGAGACCCTTCACAAGCGGGCTTGTGACGGCCGCGGGCAGCGGCCCTCTGTTGCAACTCGAGAGCAGCGCGACCCGACCGCCCGGCGCGAGCACACGCGCGATCTCATCCACGGCGCGCATCGGATGCTCGATCAGGTAAAGCGCAGCGAAGCAGCAGATCGCGTCGAAGCTGTTCTCGCCGAAGGGCAAAGCGCAGGCATCCCCAAGCACGTACGCGATATCGTCGACTTCGGTCTCCTGCACTGCGCGCGCCAGCATCGTCCTCGATGCGTCCAGGCCCACGACCAAGCCGTTGCCTGCGGCGCGGGCGAAGCCACGCGTGAAGTCGCCCGTGCCACAAGCTACGTCCAGCACCCGCTCGCCACCGGACAGGCAGAGCGTCTGTAGCGCGATCCGGTGCTCGCCGCGCATCGAAGGCCCCATCGCCCCCATCAGCAGGCGTCCACCAAGCGGGCGCCACAGTTGCTCGTAGATCAGCGGCACGGTGCGGCTGGCCATCAACCGCTGGCCCGGGTGGGAGCCGGTCGGATCCTCGTCGCCAAGCAGATCGAGATAGCCGTCTCGCAACCGCAGTTGAGCCGGCCGGCGCGCCGGTGCAAACAGATCGAGTGCGCGACCAATCGCTAACGGTGCGGTCCCTGACTTTTCGGTCTCATGCTGCATCAGTCTTTGCCGGCCGCGGCGAGGGCGAGTTGCACGCATGCGGCTCGCACCTCCTCGGCGGTGATCGCGAACGGCTCAACGAGGCCGGGCGCGACCTGGCGCAAGCCGGCACCGGAGCGGGCTAGATGCAGGACCCCGATCGCCTGAAGGTAGAGCTGGTTGGCGCGCAGGTCCGGCTCGGCCACCTCGAGGTCGTGCAACACAGCGGCGAGCCATCCGATCCACGCCCCCATCGTCCGGCCCAGGCGCACCCATACGCTGTCAGAGACCTGCGCCTGCAAGTCGCCGGCTGGCTGGCGGACGAGCGAGAGCGCGCAGTCGAGGAAGGCGGGATGCTCGATGCCGTAGTCGGCAAAGGCCTCGAAGCCGCGGCTGAGCCGCTCCGTGGCGCTGCTGGCCTGTTCGTCGACGGCGTCGAGCAGGGCGTTGATCTCGGCCAGATAGCGCGTGGTTGTCAGCACGAACAGCTCATCCTTGGAGACGAAGTGCCGGTAGACAAGGGCCTTGTTGATACCAACGCGGCGAGCGATGCGGTCGATGCGGGCGTCCTGCCGCCCGGACTCGTCGAACAAGGCGCGGGTCGCATCGACAATCTTGCGCTCGCGCGCGCGGCGGACGGCGGCGCGAGGGTGCCGGGATGCGAGCACCCGCATACTGTAACCAATGGTCTAACCTTTGTTTACGGTTATGACGCTCGATCACCGTTCGCTTCGCCTGCACGGGCGCGAGGTCGCCTGTGTGGCGGGTGGCGAGGGCCCCACCCTGTTGCTCATTCACGGCATCGGCGGCGACTGGCGCACGTGGGAGCCGGTGCTCGACGGGCTCGCCGAGCAGCACCACGTCGTGGCCGTCGACCTACCCGGCCATGGCCGCTCGGCGAAGGGCGCGGGCGATTACTCGCTCGGCGCGCTCGCCAACACCCTGCGCGACCTCGGTGGGGCGCTCGGCCTTGAGCGCGCGACGGTGGTGGGCCACTCGCTGGGGGGCGGCATCGCGATGCAGTTCGCCTACCAGTTCCCCGAGCGCTGCGACCGCCTAGTGCTGGTTTCAAGCGGCGGCCTCGGCCCCGACGTCGGACTGATTCTTCGCCTCGCAACGATCCCAGGCAGCGAGCTGTTCCTCTCGCTGACCGCCCCACCAGTGCGAAGCCTGGTTAATCTGGCCACGAGCGCGGGACGCCGGCTGCGGATCCGCGCAGCCGCCGACGCCGAGCACTACGCGCGTGCTTTCGCGGCGCTCGCCGAACCCGAGACGCGCGCGGCGTTCCTCGGGACCCTGCGCGGGGTCGTCGGGACGCGCGGGCAGCTGATAGATGCTCGCGACCGCCTGTATCTCGCAGAGCACATGCCGACGCTGATCGTTTGGGGCGAGCGTGACGCCGTGTTGCCCGTCGACCACGGACACGCCGCCCAAGAGGCCATCCCCGGCAGCCGACTGGAGATCTTCGAGAACGCCGGCCACCTCCCACAGCTCGATCACCCTGGGCGCTTCATCACCGTGATGAACGACTTCATGGCGACCACCAACCCGTCTGCGTTCTCGATCGAGCGCTGGGCAGAGCTCCTACGCTCCCAGGCACAAACGATCGAAACCTGACCTCGCCGATACGAGCCAGTGGCTACTTCGTGGCAAGGCTGCCAACGCTCCAGGATCCCGCATCGGGAGCACCACGCTCAGCAACATCTTGACCCTCACCATCGAAGCCCGCATAAGTCACCTCCGCGCGATCATCCGCCGCGGCCGCCACGGCAAGTCGACCGCAGACAGGTTGGAGTCAGGCGCCGACCCGAGCGAGTTCTGCGTCTGCCCCGATGGCTCTGGTTGCGGGAGCGCGTTTGTGCGCGATGTATGCGGCGGCGGCGAGCAGCGCGGCGGCGTAGGCGACGGCCACCAGCGGCGCCAGCCGGGTCGAGTCATTGATCCCGACGGCGTGGCCGATCACGCGCTCCGGACCCCAGAACGGCAGCAGCTTGGCGATCATCTGCGTCGAGTCGAGCGTGAGCTGAATGCCGACGACGCCGATCAGGATCAGGACGCCCTCGAGTTCGTGCGGGGCGAGCGCGCCGACCGCCAGGCCGAACGGCACGCTGGTCACCGCGACCAGTTCCACCCCGATTCCGAGCAGTGCCGGATGCTCGGGTCCGGTGCCGATCGTCATGATCACGCTGAACACCGCCGCCACGACGACGCCGAACAGCTCCAGGAACAGAAACCGCCCGAGCAGCAGCTCGTAGGGGTGATAGCCCGCGAGCTCGAGGCGCTGATCCACCGGCCGAGCCGTCAGCGCCGCGAAGATCGACGCTCCCGCGACCGAGAACGCCATTGCGACCCCACCCGTGACGGCAGCATGGTGGGCGCCCTGGCTGACCGAGGAGCCGTAGAAGGCCAGCGGCAGCCCCGTGAGCAGGCCCATCGCGACATGGCGCCGGAGCAGCTCGCGGCCCGTCATCCTGGCCGGCACGATCACGCGCTCGAGTCTCAATAGACCAAACCCTCGAACTCCCTTTGCGACGTTCCGGGGATCGTCAGCTCCACGACCCGATCCACCAGCGACAGGTCGGCGAGCAGGTGGGTGACGACGACCACCGCCAGCCCGTCAGCGCACCAGCCCGCCACGTGCTCCCAGAAGCTGACATACGCGCCGCGGTCAAAGCCCTGATAGGGCTCGTCGAGCAGCAACACGCGTGCCCCGCCGAGCAGCGCCAGCGCGAGGTTGAGCTTCTGCCGCGCCCCGCCCGACAGGTATCGCGTCGGCGAGCGATCGCCGACCGGAAATCCAAGCTCCCCGAGCAACCTCCGACCCTCCCGCACGACCTGCTCCCCAGGGAGGCCGAGCGCCGGCGCAAACAGCGCCAAATGCTCATCGGCAGTGAGCAGGTCAAACAGGCCCGGCACCTGCGGGCAGTAGCCGACGCGACCGCGCACCTGAAGCTCCCCGCCGTCAGGGCGGATCAGGCCGGCACAGATCCGCATCAGGGTGCTCTTCCCAGCGCCGTTCTCCCCAACGATCGCGACCGCCTCCCCCGCCTGGACTGCCAGCGAGACCCGATCCAAGACAAGCTTGCGCCCATACGAGTGCGTGATCGTCACCGCATCCAGCAGCGGTGGCCACGCCGAGGCGTGCGCACTGATCATGGAGCCCAGGCTAGACGAGCCCACGTAGCGCGCCATCCGGAGCGCGCCCGCCGCGCGCTCCGTAGCTTTCCGCACCGGCGCGCACAGACAATGCGCCGATCGCAGCCAGACCTCCGGTCTGCTCGACAAACCGGGAGGCAGCATCAACCTTGGGCGCCATCGAGCTTGGCGCGAAGCTCATCTTGCGCAGCTCCTCGACCATGACCTGCGTCAGCGGATGCTCGTGCGGCGTGCCCCAGCCAACCTCCACCTAAGGCACGTCGGTCAGCATCAGCAAAGCGTCGGCTTCAAGCTCGCTTGCCAGCAGCGCGGGCGCCAGGTCCTTATCGACCACCGCTTCCACCAACGTCCGATAGAACGGGGATCAGCCCGTAGAGAAGCGGCCGGGGGCTCAGCCCATGGCTATTGAGCGGGAACGCCGCGACCCCGTTGGTGCTCATGCGCCGGTGCCTGGACGAAGCCGAGGCCGAGCTTCAACGTATGCGCGCCGAGCGGAGCTCGGTCCGAGCACTTGCTTCGAGGCCGCGGCTCCTGAAGGCCGGGCCGCTTTCTCTGGCGGGGAAGGCGACGCAGACGCGAAGCCTTTGCAGGATCTGGCCTCCGAGTGGGAAGCGGCCGTACCTCCGATGGACTGTTGATCGAGACGTCCGTCATGCCGGGCCGGTCGTTTGTGCGATCGCGTTAGTCTGCGGTCGCGTTGTCGCCGAGTCAAAGCCGCAAAGCGTCCCTCTCCACTGGCCCCCGTTCCAATCCGTTCGCGCGGATCGCGGTCGGCGTCGACGCTTATCCGGAAGGTCAGGACGCCGTCGTCCTCGCCGCGATGATCGCTCGCTCGACCGGTTCGGACCTGATGCTCGTGGCGGTCCATCCGGACCCGCTGGTGGTGCTGCCGCGGGAGCTTGGTCGGACGGCCATGCGCAAGCAGGCTGAGGCACTGCTGCGGAAGACTCGCGAAGCGTACGCACCGACCGCCCGGACTGCCGTCGAGACGGACTGGTCGGTGCCGCGGGCCCTGGAGCGTGTTGTCACGCGCGAGCATCGCGAGCTCCTCGTGGTGGGCTCAAGCCGGCGGGGACCGGAGGGCCGCGTGCGCATCGGCAACCGGACCCGCCAGCTGCTCTACGACGGTAAGTGTGCGGTGGCGGTCGCTCCGCGCGGACTGCACCACAGTGCCGAGCGCACGCTTGCAAGCATTGGAGTGGGATACGAGGGCGGGCCTGAGTCCAGGCGGGCGCTAGCGCTCGCTGGAGCCCTCGCGGCCGCGGCGGGCGCCCAGCTGCTCGTCAAGGGAGTCGTAGACGATCGCATCCCTGCTGTCGGATGGTCTGAATCAGGGCGCCAGCGCGTGCTCGCGATGTGGGAGGAGCTGCTTGAGCCGGTCGTCGACTCGCTCCGGCAGGACGCAGAGCGCGAGGCCAAGGCCACGCCCGCCGACGCCGATGTCGAGGTCCGGCGAGGAGATCCAGCTGGCATGCTCTTGGAGCTGTCCGCGCGGGTCGACCTGCTGATCATCGGCTCGCGACGCTGGGGAGCTACGGCACGTTTATTGCTTGGCAGCGTGGGCGAGTCGCTTCTGCACGACGCAAGCTGCCCGATCCTGGTTGTGCCGCGCCCCGACGCCTGAGGCCTCTGGCTCAAGCGACTCGCCCGACGCATCGAGGCCGAGCGCGATCCGCAGTCGGGATGAGCAGGGATGCCGCTCACGCGCCGATTACGGCCGAGCGCAAGCTCGAGCGCGCCTACTACCGCGAAACGGGCGCCTTACTCGAGGTCGTGCTCGCGATCCGGTCGAGCGCAAGTCGCGTCGCGCGATACCCCTGCCTGATCAGCTCCGCCCAGCGCCGGCGATCGATGAACAGGTCGTAGAACGAGATTCCCCGCAGCAGCTTGTAGTCGATCGGATCGATCAGCGTGAGCCGCTCGCCGAGTTGCCGCTGGCTGCGACGCGCGAGCTCGAGGTGGTATCCCTGTTGGAGCTGGCGGCTGGCCTGCAGCACCCCCAGTCTGTGGGTTTGCCACCCGGTCACGTCGTGCGCCTCGAATCGCTTTGGCAGCATCACGTTGACGCCGAAGGCGTGGTCGATGGTCGGATCGGCGATCACCGGCTCGGCCGGGAACAGGTCGATGATCCCGCCGTCCACGTACAGGTGGCCGCGCACCTTGACGGACTCGATGAACAGCGGCAGCGCAATCCCGATCCGCACGAGCTGGCCAACTGTTACCTCCGGCGTGCTGGCGGTGCCGAAGTACTCGACCTCGCCCAGGTCCATGTTGTAGACGATCGTTGAGAGCGGGATCTCCAGCTCTCCCGCGGGCCGAGACCATGTTTGGCTGTCGAACAGCCGCTCGATCGCTTCGCCCCTCGCGAGCCCGGTGAAGTCGCGCAGGGCGGAGAGCAGGAAATGCGGAAAGCGCGTCCATTGGATATCGAGATAGTCCTCAGGCTGCCAGGAGAGCGAGAAGTCAGCCATCGCCTGCGCGCTCAGGCCGGCGGCCCACATCGCGCCCCAGATGACCGACCCTGAGCAGCAGGAGATCCGCACCGGGCGTATCCCGGCCTCCTCGAATGCCCGGGCCACGCCGACCAGCGCGATGCACCCGCCGCTCCCGCCGCTGGTGATGACCGCGATCCGCTTGCCCTCGAGCGCTTCAATCCGGCGGTGGCGAAGGGGAGGTAGGACGTCGTGCTCCGCCGCCACCGCCCGGTCGATCCACGGAAACGGCAACGTCGCCCGGCGGGCATGTCGCAGGAAATCGAGATCGGCGCTGGCCGCGGCCAGGTCGCGCACCTCGTTGACCCTTTCGAGCGCCCGCTTGAGGCTGTATGGGTCGAGTACGTCCAGCATCGCCCGGCCTCAGGACGCCGCCATCGCCAGGTCGGCCTTGGCCAGCAACTGCGCCACCACGGGTGCAGCCGCCGCCCGCCAGGCGGGGACTTGGCCCACTCGTGTGCGGCGATCGAGCACGTCGTCCGCGTCCAGTGCGCCCTGGCGCTCGACGGCGGCGAGCACCTCGACCGCCAGCGCCGGCAGCCCTGGCGCCAATGGCTCCAGCAGCTCCACGCGGCCGCCCGTCAACGCCACGATCTCCCCGGCCTCGGCCCCGAAACGGCGCACGAGTCGCTCGGGAACGCCCGGCGGCACCGCAGTGCCCGCCGGCTGCGCTCCGACCAGCGCCAAACGGCTGGTCCGGCATGGACCGGCCCTGACTCGCGGTCGAGCGGCGATCACGTCAACCGCATCCTGCGCCATCTGCCGGTAGGTGGTGAGCTTTCCTCCCACGACCGTGACGGCGCCACTGACCCGGTCCTCGATCACCGCATGCCGGCGCGAGATGTCCGCTGTGGTGCCCGCACTGTCGAGCAGCGGCCGCAGCCCTGCGAAGCGCCCGACGATCGCATCCGTTGTCAGCGGATGCTCCAAGCCGCCCGAGAGCGTCTCGAGCAGGAACCGCTCGTCCTGCAGTTGGACCGGGGGTTCGTCCTCGACCGGCCCCTCGTAAGGGTCGTCTGTGACGCCGATCATCACCACGCCATCCGGCCGAGGGATCGCGAACACAAAGCGGCCGAAGTGACCGGGCACGGCCACGTTCAGCATTGCGCGTGGATTCCCGAGGCGGCAGGAATCTACGAGTACGTGCGCGCCCTTGCTCGGCCGTAGCCCGATTCCTCCTACCAGCTTGTCCGCCCATACGCCGGCGGCGTTGATCACGTTCCGGGCCCGCAGCTCGAAGCTCGCGCCGCCGCGTACGTCCAGTACTCGGGCACCGTGGTCAGTCAGCTCCTGCGCTTCGCAGTAGGTGAGGATTCGCGCGCCATGACCCGCGGCCGTGCGTGCGAGCGCGACCACGAGCAGCGCATCGTCCTCGAGCTGCCCGTCCCAAGACAGGATCGCTCCCCGCAGTTCCTCCGTGCGGACCGCCGGCGCCCACAGCCGCGCCTCCGGAGCGCTGACGCGGCGCATCGCCGGTAGCCGGCGCCGGCTCGTGCCTGACAGGGCGCGCATCGCATCACCCATCCTGATCCCAGCCTCGAAGGCCGCCGCCAGCGGCGGCGGAAGGCGCCCGTACACCGCAGTCAGCTGGGGCAGCGCTCGGACCAGGTGCGGTGCGATCACGCCGGCGAGGCTGGCCCGCTCGCGGGCTGACTCCCAGGCGACATCGAACTGGAGGTGGGCCAGGTAGCGCAAGCCGCCGTGCGCCAGCTTCGAGCTGAGGCCACTTGTGCCCGAGGCGAGGTCCCGGCGCTCGATCAGCGCCACGCTGAGCCCGCGGGTGACGGCATCCAGTGCCACGCCGGCGCCGGTGACCCCGCCGCCCACGACGAGAACGTCGACGGGGGTCCCGCCGGCCAGGTCGTCGAGATCGGCCGCTCGCCGTGCGCCATTCAGGTACGTGGCGGGTCCGCTTGGTGGCGCTTCGACCGGGGCACCACTCATGGGATCAGCACCCCCGGGTTCATGATGTCGGCCGGATCGAACGACGCCTTGATGGCCCGCATCGCCTCCGCGCCGATCGGTCCGATCTCGTGCTCGTACCAGCCGCGATGATCCCGGCCGATGCCGTGGTGGTGGGTGATCGTCCCGCCGGCCTCGACGATCGCATCCGACGCTGCGGCCTTGGCCCGGCGCCATTGCGCAACCGGATCCTCGAGCTGGGCGGCACCGACCGTGTAGTACAGCGACGCGCCCGTGGCGTACATGTGCGAGATGTGACAGAGCACCAGCGGCGGACTGCCCTGCTCGCTGAGCGACCGGCGCAGCGCATCGCCCACCGCGCCATAGAGGCTCATCAGGCTCGACCACCACGTCGCGGTCTCGAGCGTCTCGACCAGCGCACCGGCATCGAGCAGCGCATCCCGCAAGTACGGCGCCTTGAAGCGGCCCTGCTCCCATCCCTCCCCCGCTCCCGGGTCAGGCTCCGCTCCGCACTCGCGCAGGACAGCGGTGGCACCAGCGCGGCGTGCCTCCACGTCTACCGGGGTGCCTTCATACCCGACGATCGCCAGGCATCCTCCTGCGGTGGAGAGTCCGATCTCGGTGGGACGGGCCAGGTTCAGCGCCGTCTCCGCCTCGTCTGAGAGCCGCAGCACCGTCGGCACCGGGCCGTCCTGAATCAGCCTGCGGATCGCGGCCGCGCCTGTGGCGAATGAGTCGAAGCGCCAGCCCTCGTACAGCCGCTGCGCAGGGGCTGGGCGGACGTCCAGTGTGATCGAGGTGATGACCCCGAACGCGCCTTCCGAGCCCAGGATCAGCTGGCGCAGGTCCGGGCCGGCGGCGGATCGGGGGGCACGGCCGAACCGCACCGTTCCCGCAGGTGTCGCGACCGTGAGTCGCTGGACCCGCTCATCGAAGCGACCGTATCCCGCCGACGCCTGTCCGCTAGCGCGGGCCGCCGCCGCGCCGCCCAGCGTCGCGTACTCGTAGGACTGCGGGAAGTGCCCGATCGTGAGGCCGTGCTGCGCGAGCAGCGCCTCGGCCTCAGGCTCCCTGAGGCCTGGTTCCAGCGTGGCGAGCCGCGACTCCGCGTCGACGTCGAGCAGGCGGTTGAGCCGGCGCACGTCGAGCGCGATCACGCCGGCGTAGCCATCCAGACGCGGCTCGAGACCCCCGACGACAGACGTACCGCCGCCGAACGGAACCACCGCGACCCGCCGCTCCGAGCAGATCACGAGCAGCTCCTGTACTTCATCGTGGGAGCCGGGCGCCAGTACCAGATCGGGCGCGTCGGCTACGTCGCCCGCGCGCAGGCGCAGCAGGTCGACCAGGGATTTGCCACGCGTGTGCCGGACACGAGCCTCCTGGTCGTCGTGTGCGTTGCTCGCACCGACCACGGCCGCGAGCCGTTCGCGCACGTCCGCCGGCAACCGTGGGTCCGGGAGCGTGAGCTCAGTCAGTTCGGGCACGGAGCGTCCCGGGCCGCGCACGCCGAGAGCTTGCGAGAGCAGCCCGAGCATCGCTTCGGAGAGGTGCATCGCCTCCGATGCCGCCCCCCACCGTCCGAGCACCATGTCGGGGTACGGCTGGGGCGGTTGCGTTGTCACCACCCGATGATCGCCGCCCAGGCATCGGAGCGGCATCGGCATAGTCCGCGGAACGCGATGTGGGTTACTACTGTCCTCGTAGTTGTCCGGGACGCGGCTTCAGCGGTTCGGCACGATCCGGCGCCGCCAAGGCGGACCTACGCTGAGTGCCGGACCCATGAAAAGGTCACCTTCAGGCGAGCCGTCTGACGCCGAGACCAAGGCGCACGCCTATGCCCGCGAGCACGGTGTCGCTCGTGGCCTCTACGCGGTCGTCCGGGTCCTTGCGCTCGCGCTGCTGCGGGCCTGGTTCCGCGTCAGCTTCACGGGCCGCGAGCACATCCCGGCCGAAGGCCCCGTGATCGTCGCGCCCAACCACAAGAACTTCCTCGACGCCTTCTTCGTTGGCCTGGCCACGCGCCGGAAGGTTCGCTTCATGGCCAAGATCGAGCTGTTCAGAGGTCCGCTGGCGTGGCTGTTCCTGCGGCTGGGCGCGTTCCCGGTCCGCCGTGGCGAGGCTGATGCGCAGGCGCTCGAAACGGCGCGCGCGATCCTCGCCGGCGCTGGGCTGGTGGTGGTGTTCCCGGAGGGCACTCGGGTCGAGCATCCGGACGCGCTCGGCTCCCCTCATCACGGGGCCGGCCGGCTGGCGGTCGAAACCGGAGCTCCGATCGTTCCAACGGCGATCACCGGCACCTCCCACCTGTGGCGAGGCGCGCTTCCCCGGCTCAAGCGGGTCCAGGTGGCCTTCCTCGAGCCGGTCCAGCCAACCGCCCCGAACCAGCCGGTCGCCGAACTGGTTGACGAACGGGTGTGGCCCGCGGTACAGGAGGAGTACGGACGGCTGCGCGCCAAGCCGGGCCTGATCGTGGCCGGCCTGACCGCGGTCGGCCTCGGCGGAGGCTGGATCGCGGCACGACACCTCCAACGCCGCCAGAAAACCCGATTGCTCGGGACGGTGAAACCGCGAAAGCTACGCAAGCGCGTCAAGCGCACGCAACTCATGCGGCGCCTGCGCCCGCGGCGGAAGCACCGAGACGTCAGCGACCGGCGTAGCCGCCGTTGAACGCAAGGTAGGTCGCGGCCGGCACGAGCACGCCGTCGATCCGCGTCAAACACGGGAACCGCAGGGCGGCTTCGCTCGCGCAGCTCGCCGAGTTCCCCGGGTCCGCCGAGGTGCGGCGGCCTCGACGGTCTTTGACGTATTTCACCGTCGTCGGGTCGCACGTCCTTACGGATGCCCCGAGCGCTGGCCGGTGCGAACCTGGGCGTGCTATGTCGACTCCGCTCATCGTCCTGCTCGTCGTGTTCGTCGTGTCGTTGCTTCTGCTGCTCTGCTCGATCCGGATCGTGCGGGAATACGAGCGCGTGGTCGTCTTCCGTCTCGGCCGCCTGCGGGGGGCCCGCGGGCCCGGCCTTGTCCTGATCATTCCTTTGATCGAGCGGACTCGCTGGGTCAACCTCCAGGTCGACACCGCCGATATCCCAACGCAAGACCTGATCACTAAGGACAACGTGACGGTCCGCGTCGAGGCCGCTGTGTTCTTCCGCGTGGTCGATCCCGTGCGGGCGGTTGTCGCGATCCGCGATTATCAGCACGGCGTGCTGCGAATCGCGCAGACCACGCTGCGCGCGACGCTGGGGCAGCACGAGTTGGATGACCTGCTTGCCAACCAGGCAGCCATCAACGAGCTGCTCAAGCAGATCATCGACGCGGGAACGGAGCCATGGGGCGTCAGCGTTGTCAAGGTCGAGACGAAAGATGTCGACCTTCCCAACGAGATGAAGCGCGCGATGGCCCGTCAGGCGGAGGCCGAGCGTGAGCGCCGCGCGAAGGTGATCGCCGCCGAGGGCGAGTATCAGGCCGCCGAGCGCCTCGCACAGGCCGCGGGGATGATCGCGACCGAGCCGGGCACGCTCACCTTGCGCACGCTTCAGACGCTCGCCGAGGTCGCAACCGAGCACAACTCGACGCTCGTCCTGCCGATCCCCATCGACGTCCTCGATGCTGTTCGCCTGCATGTCGACGCAGCTCGCGAGCAGGCAATCTCCGGTACGACAGCGAACGGCCGTCGGGCGAAAGTGCCAGCCGAGGGGACCTCTGATGGCTGAGTCACACGCACCTCACCGGGTTCGCAGGTTGCTCACCGCCTGGGTCAGCGCCTTGACCGGAGGCGAACGCGAGCTCGTCCCGGAGGCGCGGGGGCGCTCACCAACCGCGAAGCATCGCGCGGCGCCGCGACTCCCGGGGCAGCCCCCGAGCGGGCAGCTGGGCAGCCACTCCGACGCCAGCTGTGAGGCGAGGCGCTCGCCCACGCACCGAACCGCGCGGCGTCGTGAAGCGACACGTCCGCGGTCGCACGCACGCTAGGCCGAGCTTCGCGCGCGCCTCATACGCACGTCCAACGTCGGGGCTCGCCGCGGATGATCGTGGCCGCGATCAGCGGCACTCCGGGGCGGTACACCAGGTGGTGATAGGACGGTGTCTTGAGGACGACTGTCACTGCCAAAGTGCTTCGTCGTCTGGGCGGTGACGTCCGACCCGACCGGTAGGTCCTTCGGGCTGGCGGCGGGCTGACTCTTGACGACTGCGTCGGCCGCTTTGGTCTGACCGACAAAGGTCTTGTCGCCCGCCGCCGTCCGAGGACCACCGGCGTGACTTGATAGAAGCGTGGCTTTCGCCTCTCGTGAGAGTTGTCCGCCGGAGATCCGCTTCATTCGGCGTCAACCAAACGAAGGGACGGTCTACATGATCGTGATCGGAGCGGACACCCACAAGGGATCGCACGCGCTGGCGGCGGTCGACGAGGGAACCGGCAGGATGCGCGGCAGTCGTGAGATCAAGGCGGACGATGCCGGGCATCTGGCCGCTGTGCGTTGGGCCCGAGGCCTGGATGACGATCGCGTGTGGGCGATCGAGGACTGTCGGCATGTGTCCGGACGCCTGGAACAGGCGCTGTTGGCGGCCGGCGAGCGGGTCGTGCGCGTGCCGCCGCAGCGGATGGGCGCCTCCCGCAAGGGTGAGCGCGCGCTGGGCAAGTCCGATGAGATCGACGCGCTCGCGGTCGCCAGGGCCGTCGTCAAGGACGGGGTCCAGAAGTTCCCGGTCGCGTACCTGAACGGGCAGGCGATGGAGATCCGCCTGTTGCTCGATCACCGCAACGATCTCGTCGCCGAGCGGACCCGCACGATCAACCGGCTGCGCTGGCATCTGGTCACGTTGTGTCCCGAGCTCGAGGCCTCGCTCAAACGCAAGGCGCTCAACGATGCGCGCGGGCTCGATCGCGTCGACCGCCACCTCCGGAGGCTGCGCGCCGGCGCGCGGACCAGGATCGCGCGCGAGCAGATCGCGCATCTACGCAGGCTGAACCGGCAGATCGAGGCGCTGCACCGCGAGCTGGCGGAACTCGTTTCCGAGCACCGCCCCAGGCTGCTGGAAGAGCAGGGCTGCGGGGCGCTGACAGCAGCGATCCTGATCGGCCACACCGCCGGCAACGAGCGGTTTCGCTCGGAGGCGAGCTTCGCGAAGCAGACAGGCACCGCGCCGATCCCCTGCTCGTCGGGAAAGCGCACCCAGCACAGGCTCAACCGCGGCGGCGACCGCCAGCTCAACCACGCACTGCACATCATCGCGATCACCCGCGCCCAACACGATCCCGCCACCAAGGAATACCTCGCGCGCAAAGAGGCAGAGGGGAAGACCACCAAGGGTGCGCTGCGCAGTCTCAAGCGCTACCTCGCCCGCCAGTTCCACCAGCTGCTCGCCGAGCCGCCCGCCGACCATTCGACAGCCACCGACGGCCAGTCAATCATCCAGCCTCACCTGGCGGCCGAGCCCGAGCTGCCCGCGATCCCGCCGCCACCCCCGCCACGCCGGCTGGTCGACCCGAATACCAAGGGCCAGGCCCCCTCCCCGATGGTCTGCATCGGCTAGTCCGGCCCCGACCGATCAACTCCGGGCCATTCTCCGGCCCGCTGTCGCCCGCGATGAGCTTCACCGTCGCCATCGGCTGCCCGAAATCAGCGCGATCAGCCCCGATCACCGCTCGCCGCGACCCAAACGATCCGTTCTCCGCCCCTCCGACGCCCTCAACGAACGACCCGCGACCGACAGCACCCCCAGATCCAGCCTTCAGCAGTCGCCCCGCCGACGCCCCCGGACTCCCTTCAGAGACGCGCAAATACCGACCGCCGCTTGACATAGAAGTGACCATTGGCTCGGGCGCCGGCCGCCAACATGCCAAGGTCATCACGACGCAGCGCTTGCGCGCCACCCACGGTCGCTGCCCACAGTGCCTCCGCGGCTGTCATCCGCAATTCCCGCACCGCCAGGACCAGGCAGACGCCATCGAAGTCGTGTAGCTGGAGCCCGGCCTGCAAGTACGAGTGCGTTCGTGGCGTTGCAATAGCGCGAGCCGAGCGGGCGCGAGAGCAAAGGCAATCCCCGGCCGTGTCCAGGCCTCTCACGATTGGATCTGGGCGATTCGAGACACGGGGTGTCCGGCCCGATCGCACCGGCCGGGACTTCCGCTTTCAGTCAGCCGGGTGCTTGCTGACTGCGCCGCGCTCCGCTAACAGCTCGCGAAGCTGGTGTCACCGGTCCAGCGTGCCCGCGCTCGCTATCGGCTTCAGCCCAGAGCAGCGGTCTGGCTGTCGCCGGTCCAGCGTGCCCGCGCTCGCTATCGGCTTCAGCCCAGAGCAGCGGTCTGGCTGTCGGCAGGGTCGCGTCTCAGAAGTGCTGTAAATAGCGGCGGTGCCGTCAGAGCGACGGCGTAGGTTCCCTCGATGTCCTGCAAGACGATTGAAGGAGGCCTACGCCGTGAGACGTACCGTACCGCCTCAGTGTCATCGTCTCTGATCAAGGTCGGTGACGTCCGACCCGCCAGGTAGGTCTCGGGCTGGCGGCGGGCTGACTCTCGTACCGCCTGTCGGCTGGTTGGCCTGACTTGCCGTTCGTCTTGTCGCCGGTCGCCGCCCGAGGACCTTCGGCGTGACTTGATAGGAGCGTGGCATCCGCCCCAACTGAGGTTTGTCCGCCGAGATCCGCTTCATCGGAGGTCAACCAAATGAAGGGACGGCGCATATGATCGTGATCGGGACGGACACGCACAAGGGCTCGCACGCGTTGGCGGCGGTTGACGAGGGCACGGGCCGGGTCCGCGGGCAGCGGGAGATCAAGGCGGACGAGCCCGGGCATCTGGCTGCGGTCAGATGGGCTCGTGGGCTAGATGACGAGCGGGTGTGGGCGATCGAAGACTGTCGCGCGGTCTCGCGGCGGTTTGAGCAGGCGCTGCTGGCGGCCGGCGAGCGCGTCGTGCGTGTCGCTCCGCACCGGATGGGCGCTTCTCGCCGCGGCGAGCGGCAGCCCGGCAAGTCCGATCAGATCGATGCGATCGCGATCGCCCGTGCAGTCGTCAAGGACGGCGTCGACGAGTTCCCCGTCGCGTACCTGGACGAGCAGGCGATGGAAGTCCGCCTGCTCTCCGATCACCGCCAGGACCTCGTTGCTGAGCGCACCCGCATGCAGTCCCGACTGCGGTGGCATCTCGTCCAGCTTGCCCCGGAGCTCGAGGCGTCGCTGAAACCAAGCGCGCTCTCACACACGCGCGAGCTTGACCGAGTCGAGCGACGCCTGCGGCGGCTGCCGGCCACCGTCCGGGGACGGATCGCGCGCGAGCTGGTATCCAAGATCCGCGAACTGACCGGCGACATCAACGAACTCAAGCAGCAGCTGCTCGAGCTGATCAAAGCCCAGCGCCCGTGGCTGCTTGAAGAGACCGGCTGCGGCGCCCTCGTCGCTGCGATCATGATCGGCCGCACCGCCGGCGCCAAACGGTTCAAGAGCGACGCCAGCTTCGCGCTGCAGGCCGGCATCGCGCCAATCCCTTGCTCCTCCGGGCAACATCGCCAGTACCGCCTCAACCGCGGAGGCGACCGTCAACTCAACCGGGCGGTGCACATCGTCGCGGTTACCCGCGCCCGCGTCGACCCCGAGACTCGGGCGTTCCTGGAACGCAAACTAGCCGAAGGCAAGACCAAGAAAGGAGCCTTGCGCTGCCTCAAACGACATCTCGCCAGGCGCTTCCATCACCTCCTCTCGCTGCCAGCCCAGACCCCCGAGCGAGCCCAACTCGACCCGATCCCCGAGCGCCCCCGTCAACGCCGCGACGTCGACCCGGACATCCATGGCACCACGCCGATGCGATGCCTCACGTAGCAGAGCCCGCAATCACCGAGAAACGCTTGACATAGGAGAGACGTCGGCGGAGATAGAAGCCCGGATCGAGCACATGCTGTCGGTCGGGGTCGGTGAGAACCCGCGCGAGTCGCTCTCGGAGCTGGCCAGGCTCGGCGCGCGGCTGATCATCCAGCGAGCAGTGGAGGACGAGTTCGACGCGTGGTTGGGCCGCGCCCGGTATGAACGGCGTGCCGGCGAGCGGGGCGAGGAGCGCGGCGAGGAGACCGGGCTGCGGAACGGGTTCCGTCCGCGCACGTTGCAGACGGCGGAGGGGGAGCTTGAGATCGAGATCCCGCAGGTTCGCCAAGCGGCTGAGACGTTCGCGTCGAAGCTGTTCCCCCGGACCCCGAAGCTGTTGCGAACGGAGCCGTTGAAGGCGTTAGTGATCGGCGCGTTCGTGCGCGGCCTGTCGATGCGCGATGTCGAGTCGTTGTGCGAGCAGGCCGGGTTGGGGAAGCTGTCGAAGTCGACCGCGTCGCGGATGTGTGAGGAGCTCAAGGAACGCTTCGAAGCGTTCAAACGGCGTGACCTGTACGAGATCCGGCTCGTCGCGTTGTTCCTCGATGCGACGTTCATCGCCGTCAGACCGGACGGGCCGAAGGAGGGCGTTCAGGTCGCGTGGGGGTTCACCGAGGACGGCGAACGTGTGCTGTTGGCGGTGAGCCTGGGGATGCGCGAGTCGTTCGAGGACTGGCAGACCCTAGGCCGCGACCTGATCAGCCGCGGACTGGGAGCGCCGATGCTGATCGTCGCCGACGGCGCCCCCGGCCTGGTCAAGGCGATCGAGCAGTGCTGGCCGGCGTCAGACCGCCAGCGGTGCTGCGTTCACCGCGCGCGGAACCTGTACGCCAAGCTGCCCGACCGCGAGCGTGAACGCGTCAAGCACGCCTACTGGCAAGCGTTGGATGACGCGATCAGCGAACAGGACGCCAAACACCGACTCCAGGCGCTCGTCAACAACCTCGACAAGGGCGGGTTCACCGCCGCCGCGCGCTGCCTCGCCGACGACCTCGACGCGCTCGTGGTGCACCTGCGCTACCCAGTCCGGCATCGCCGGCGGTGGCGGTCGACGAACCTACTCGAGCGCTCGCTCGGCGAGGTCAAACGCCGCACCAAGGTGATGGGCCGGTTCCCCGGCGAGAGCAGCTGCCTGACCTTGGTCTGGGCGGTGCTCGACCTGCTGATCACTCACCAGACGAACGGCATCCACTTCAACGCGCTCGACCGCCAACGCCTCAAACGAGCGCGCTACCAGGGCAACGAGCAAACCGTCGACGAGGAGGTGACAGCCGCCTGAGCCCCCAAACCGGCCAATCAGCCCCGACCAGCAACCGCAGCGTTGCACATCGGCGCGCTGTGAGCCCGTCTAAGCCTCCGCGACGAACACCCCCGACCGATACGACCCCCCAAACCAGAGCGAGCACGCGCCAACAACAAGGAGGTCACCACCACCAACACGACCTGACTCACTAGAGTCACCCCGGGAACCTAAACCACGGCGAATTTACAGCAGCAAAGGGACGCGACGCCTGTCGGCAGCCCTGGCTGCTGCTCTTCGTCCGATCCAACAGCGTTGCGGCGGTGGGCCGGTGGACTGAGCTATCTGCTGCCAAGTGCACGGAGGTTGCGGTTATCTACGGATGCTGCGCGGGGGGGCTACGCGCATGACCGGCCGACGTGCTGCGATCAAAGTGGAGAACCAACATAGGGGGTCCGGTGGGCTAGTCCTGAAGGAGGCGTGGAGGCGATGAGACGGAGCTTTCATAGGTATTCGGTGATTGTGATTGCGGCCGCGTTTGCGGGCGTGGCCGCGCTGGCGTCGGCCTTGCTGGCGCAGGGAAGCGCCGCGGCGCCGAGCGGCCAGCACCCGGCTGGCTGGCGCTTCACCACGGCGCTGGTAGGTGACCTGAGGGGGAGCGGGTTCCAGGTCAGCCAGGGGTATCCGGCGCTCTACACCGTTCAGGACTGCCAGGACTACACCTACCCGATGCTGAGGAACTGCTTCGCCAGCAATGCGGCTGCCCCGTACATCACACCCGTGGTGAAGTCATGGCCGAACGAGTATGTGGACCCGGCGGTGGTGAACGTGTTCGGCCCGACACTGCCCGGGTATAGCGGGACATACCGGCTGGGCCCGCGCGAGGCGCTCGTGTTCTACGGGAAGATGCCGCCCCCGGGGCGGTACATGAGTCTGCAGACGTGGGAATTCAGCCAGCAGGGGCACTGGACGGCCAAGGACTACAACAAGTGGGCGCGCACGCCCACTCGCCCGATGCCGATGCAGTACCTGTTTGACACGATCCCGCCCAAGTCGGGCCGCGTGCTCAGCCTCTCCTCGCTCGGAGACACCGTCAACAACGTGGTCATGCAGCGCCGCTCGGGCTACGCCTTCGGGAAGACGCGGTACTTCATCATCACCCCCAGCGCCACCACTGACCGCGCCGTGCGCCGTGCCCTGCGGGCCCGGGGGGTTCGCAACAGCTACATCTTCACCGAGAAGATCCCAAGCAGGGACAGCCATGGCCCGATCGGGCCGCTCGGTATGGGCAGAAGGCGATCGACTTCAGCACCGCGTTCCGTTTTGCCGTTCCCGACCCCGGCTACGAGCAGGCCGCGGCAGAATGGCGGTTCAAGCTCCCGCTGACGGTGCTGCGCGTCCGTGCCCCTGCCTCGGTCGGCCCGGTGAAGCGCTACGGGCCGCTGACCTTCCAGAAGCGGACGGCGCACAGCGAGGCCTACTTGGCCGGCGACCTGCGCAAGCTCGTCAGCGCTGTATGCGACCGCACCAGCAGCACCTTGAACCTCAGGAGCGCGGACTGCGCACAGCCGCCGCCGGCATCGTCGTTCATACCGGAGTTGTTCGATGGCCTGGGGTGGACCGGGCCGTACTGCCGCAAGATTGGTATGGACTGCCTCGGCGATCAGCAAGAAGCGGCCTACTACTTCTCAAAGCCGCTCCCGCTGGATTCCGGGCAGGTCTACGCGGTCGTCGACACCCTTGCGACGGAAACTCGCAACGCGACCTACGTCGGCCTGTCCGTCAACGACGCCTCGATTCTCGCGGGCGTGGCGAACCTCCTAGACACGGCCCTGAAGGGCTCCGCAGACGGCTACGCAGCCAGCGTGAACAACACCGGCAAGTTTTTCGTGCATTACTTCACCAGGAACTGCAAACCGCTCGAGGCTCTGCCCGGCGGAGCGCAGAGCTGCACCGAAATCACTCCGGAAATGGTGCCGCTAGCCGGCGACAACACGGCGGAAGGAGACCCGGTCCTGCACGGCAAGTTCATGGCCCCGCTGCGCGACTACATCGTCCCCGGAACCGAACGCGGCGCAGACTCCTCCAAGCTCCTACGACCAAGGATCCTCACGTTCACCAAGCCATAGCCCACCGAGGCACGCGCCCGGTTAGCGCAGCGACGACGGGCTTCCGCTTCTGTGAAACCGGGCGCCTGCTCCGCGGTCGGGCACACTGTCGCTGCCGACGAAGAGAGCAGCGGTGTCCCAGCGTCTCGCGGGACTGGCGCAATGATCGAGATCCGACGGTGCGGCCGGTAGGTGGTCTCTAGCTCTATCGAAGGTCTGCCCCAGGGCTGTGGAACGCTCGACGCTACGAGGCCGCGACCTCCGGCGCCGGAGGGGGCGGAGCCGTCGCCGTCGCCGACCGCATGGTCTCCCAGGACTTGTTCAGTCCGCTCTGCATGTAGGCCCACATGGCAGGCGAGATGAATATGTACAGAACCAGCCCGAGCCAGCCGCTGAGCTCCTCGCCCCCTCCGGTCAGCCGCTGGGTCGCCTGAATGCGCTGGAAAGTGTGAATCAGCGAGACGATCGCTGGCACGATCACCAGCGCGCCGAGCGTGACCGCGAGCAGCGACGTCCCGGGGCTATCGCCCAGCTCATCGCTCCTGTCCCGACTCTGGCCGAGAGACGCCATCTCTTTGTTGATCTTGTAATACCAGACGAAGAAATAGATCCCGATCGTCACGATCGGAAGCAGAGCAACCGCCCACAGTGAGCGGATCTTCGCCTGGTTGTCGCTGCCGGGGATCCCGACTTCTTCGGCCACAGCTTCCTCCTTCGCAGTTGGGGTCCCACCCCAATCACCCATAATGCCGCTGGGCACCACCTCGGGCTCAACCGGTCCTCGCAACAGTAGCTGTCGAGGTGACGGTACCTCTCGTGGGGGATGGACTGGGGTGGCCGAGGGTCGGGCTGTCGTTGAGTTCTGGGCGGTTGGTCGTCTAGGCGTGACCTCCACGGCCTGACTCTGTCGTTCAGGGCGGCGAGGGGATCCGGGCCGGCGAGGCGCCAGGGAGCTTGCGGTTGGTTTAGCCGTGATCGCTCCCTTCCCCAGCCGCCGTTTCGGTGGCCGGCGTGAGCGGTGGGAGGGGCGCGGTGGCGAACGCGAGCCAGGGGGCAAGGGGCCTGCGCTTGAGCGGCTGCCACCCGCCGGCCGATCGTGCGTGGTTGGTTTAGATGGTTCTCAGGTACTCGTTGAGCGCTTCGGCGGGCGTCTTCCAGCCGAGCGTCTTGCGCGGTCGGCTGTTCAGCGCGGAGGCGACCGCAGCGAGGTCCTCGGCGCTGTGTCTGGAGAGGTCGGTGCCTTTCGGGAAGTACTGGCGCAGCAGCCCGTTGGTGTTCTCATTGGTGCCGCGCTGCCACGGACTGTGTGGATCGCAGAAGTACACCGGCAGGCCGGTCTCGATCCGCAGCTGGGCGTGTTGGGCCATCTCGGTGCCCTGGTCCCAGGTCAGCGAGCGGCGCAGCTGCTCAGGCAGCGTGACGATCGTCCTGGCGATCGCGTCGCGGACCGCCTCGGCGCCGTGCCCCGTTAGCGCGGGGCCGTCCTTTACTCCCGGCGCTTGGCCGGTCATCGGCGGGAGGTAGAGCAGCATCGTAAAGCGGGTTGAGCGCTCCACCAGCGTGCCGATCGCCGAGCTCCTCGCTCCGATGATGAGGTCGCCTTCCCAATGGCCGGGAACCGCCCTGTCCTGGGCTTCGGCGGGGCGTTGGCTGATCATCACCTCGTCGCTGACGAACCCGCGACCGCGACCGCTGGTGCGAGCTCTCGGGACCCGCAACGCCCGCCCGGTCCGCAGACAGGCCGTCAGCTCACGCCGCAACGCGCCACGCCCCTGAACGTACAGCGACTGGTAGATCGCCTCGTGCGAGATACGCATTGACTCATCATCGGGGAACTCCAAGCGCAGGCGATTGGAAATCTGCTCAGGGCTCCACGCCCTCGCCCAGCGCCGATCCTTGCGCAGACCGTGACGCCGCCCGATCCACCTCACCCCAGGACCGTCGAGAGCCGTCCCATCGGGCCGCTTGACAGCTCCCGACAGACGGTCCTGCACATACCGTCGCAGCCCGGCGTTCACGACCAGCTTCGCCGGCTTCGCACGCCGAGCCCGCCGGTCCGCGTACCGCTGCGCCGAGCTCGCCCGATACTCAACGACGCCGCCACACCTCACGACGTTCCGACGCAACTCACGAGAGATCGTCGACGGCGAACGCCCGAGCTGACGAGCGATCCCCCGCACCCCACACCCCCCAGCGCGCAGGATCGCGATCTCCTCCCGCTCAGCGAACGACAGATAACGCCCCGACAACGGCGCCTGGGTAACGGTCGGCATCCCCCCACCCTTCCGAAACCACCGGACACCAACCGCCGGCGACACGCCCGCCTGGACACCAGCCTCCCGGCTACTGAGCCCTCGCGCGACCGCCGCCCAGAAACGCACCCGATGCTCCCGCCGCCCAGACGGCAGACGCCCCGGCGAACGCACCCGCGCAAAATCCGAAGCCCGACTTCTCTCGCCCATCGCAACTCCTCTCGGTCAAGGTGTTGCGACGACCAGATGAATCCGCCCACCGAGCGCGTCACCCAATCGGGATGAAGCAACCCGCGTGACCCGGCAGCAACCGCTAGAAGCTTGTCGAGGACCCCAACCAAACGAACAACGACGGTCGGTCTGAAGGATCTCAGCACCGCCGACCGCGCGGATCGATCGCTTCCCCTTCGATCGACCGAAGAAAGTCAAGTCTCCCGGCGTCGACTTCCGGATGTCAGCTACGACGATCTGCGTTTTGCCGGTTTCGCGGCCGCCACAAACGAGCCGGTCATGTTCGTGGAACTGGACAGGCGGAACGCGTCGCCGGCAAGCGCCCGGCGCGCCTCCGGAAGCAGCGCCGTCCCAGCAAACGTCAGCGACACGCCCCGCGGAGTGCGGTCCAGCAATTTCACGCCTAGCTCGCGCTCGAGCTTGCGAACTTGCTCACTGAACGCCCCTTGCGTGCACCAGGCCGAAGTCGCACAGCTGGCGGCGCGCAACGCGGGCGACCACGCGAAGAGCCGTCTGCGCATCGGCTACATGCCGGCCTCGATGCCGGCGACGGTAGCGCGGGCGGTGCAGCGCCTGGCGGCCGCGATGCCCCTGCTCGAGACCAGCCTCGAGCCTGGATCCGCCCACGAGCTGATCGACGCGATCCGCGCCGAGTGGCTTGACGCCGTGGTGATGCCGCTACCCGCGCCGACGGCCGGGTTTCGCGTGACGCCGCTCGGCGACCAGCGCGCGGTCGCCGCGTTGCCGGTCAGTCATGAGCACGCCATCAAGCCCGAGATCCGGCTTGAGCAGCTGGCGCCCGAGCGGATCGTCGTGCTGCCGCGCGAGGCCAACCGTCCGCTATACGACGGCATCATCGCGGGCTGTCGCGCCGCCGGCCTCTCGCCAGACCTCGTCGAGATGCCCGATGCCCACGTCGAGCGGGCGCTCCTGGCGGTCGCGTCGGGCGCGGGGATGGCCCTGGTTCCCGAGTCGGTCGCCGAACGCTACGCGGCTCCGGGCGTCCGGTTCGTGCCGCTCCACGGCGACACGGCAACGTTCGCGACGGCGGTCCTGACTCGGCGGAACATTGAGCACATGCCCACGGTCGCGTTCCTCCGGGCCGTGTCGGCGCTGGCCAAGCCTCGAGCAGCTGGCGTCTCGGCCGACGCGTTTCGGAGCGCCGACCACGGACGCACCGAGCATCACAGCGAGGGTGCCGCGCGATGAGGATGAAATGGCCGAAGCGTTCCGCTGGGCAACGGGCGCTGGTAGAGGGGGCCGTGGCTGCCTACACCCAGTGGCGACGGGAGTGCGTCGCAGTCCGGAACGCCTATCGCCGATGGGTCACTGCGAGCGCGGCAGAAAAGGCGATCGCGTTCGACCACTACAACGCTGCGCTTGACCGCGAACAGCGCGCCGCAAACCGCTACGCCCACCTGTTGGCCGCGCCGGCCACCTCCCCGAAACGGGGCTGGCCCGTCAACTGGCCCAGATCCAGCTGCGCTCGGGAGCGCTATAGGTCGATGGTCACGGCAACCTCTCCTCAGCTACCCGCGCATCGGAGCTCACGTGGCCCGGCGCGGCCGCGCACGGCGTTCGTCCTCTCCGGCGGAGCGAGCCTCGGGGCACTCCAGGTCGGGATGTTGCAAGCGCTCTACGAGCGCGACGTCATGCCCGACCTCCTCGTGGGAACCTCGGCCGGCGCACTCAACGCGGCGTTCATCGCGTCACGGGCACAGACCCCTGCCACAGCAAAGGCGCTCGGGCGCGTCTGGCGCGATCTTCACCGCGAGGACCTCTTCCCGGTCAGCCTGAGCGCGCTCGTCGGCGGCCTTTCGGGCCGGCGCAACCACCTCGTGCCGGACCGCGGTTTGCGCCGGCTTGTTCGACAACACATCGACTTTGACGACCTCGCCGACGTGCCGATTCCGGTGTACCTGGCAGTGTTCGACCTGACCGAGGGGCGCGAAACGCTGCTCTCGGAGGGACCGGCGATCGATTCGGTCGTTGCCGCCGCGTCGATTCGCGGCGTCTTTCCCCCAGTTGTGATTGGCGAGCGGCGTCTCATCGACGGCGGCGTGGTCAACAACACCCCCATCTCTCACGCCGTTGAGCTCGGTGCTGAGCGGATCTATGTGCTGCCGACAAAGGAGCCGTCGTCCGGTCGCGCCGATTACGCACCACGCAGCGCCGTCGACGCCGCGATCTGCGGCATCCGCACGCTCGTTGACAACAGGCTCGACGCCGACATCGCCCGATACGCGCGGGACGCCGGGCGACTGCCGCGCAGCGCTCCTCCCTCGGCGGCACCCTGAGGCGGAGCGCACCCCGACCTGTCCGCCGTCATCGTGAGACAGCGGCTGCGGGTGCCTAGGGCCGGGCCGGGACGCGGCAACAGATGTCAAGACGTACTCCTCGCGACGGGTTACAGGTCGATGCTCGCTTTCGGCCTGGGCCCGGGCGCCGTCGATCTCGCTGGACGCCTCCGCCGATCGTCCACTGCGCGTGTCGATGCTGCCCATGTTGACTTCCGCACTCTGTGTGGCGTCCGGGTTACCCCTCGATGCTCAGCATCGCCATCAGCCTGGATGCCTTCGCGAACGCGCGGCTCGAGCTCGGGCTGGCTGTGAAGAGGGCGGCCGACGGCTGCATCATCACCCCGAGCTTGGCGGCAGGACGGACATTCGTGTAATTCAGCCATCGCACTCTCAGTAGCAGTACGAACGCACCAATCGTCCCGCAACCGCCTCCCAGATGCATCGGAGAAACGCCGCAAGCATGGTCCGTACTTGCTGCCGCGCTCCGGTACCGAAACGAGGCCGAGTCGGGCTGGCTCTCCCGTTCGCGGCTGCCGAGCGCCGTCCGCAGCGGGCGGGTCGGTGCCGACGTCCGGCGCCGTCCCTCCCGCTCCTTTCAGGAGGCGAGGCCGATGGTCTCTCCGCAGATGAGCAGTTCACGCACCGAGTGCGAGCCGGCTCGAGATCCGTGCCCAGCTCCCGGTCTTGTTAGGGGTTTGACCTGCGTGAACGGGCTGGGCGCCAGCCGAGGCCACCGTCTCAGACCGAGCTCAGGTGCGGAAGATGTGAGACCTCGGCAAGCGCCTGGACGAGGTGCGACTTGCCGGCCGCCGGGACTCCGCAGATCACGATCACCAGCGGCAGCCGCGCGAGCCACGCGAACCGCTCGGCCAGGCCCAGCAGATCGCGCGCAGCAGCGCTCTCGTGGCCGTGCTCGCTGCTCGAGGCTGGATGCTGGGCGGCGCGCAGCAGCGCGACCTTCGCGCGTACCAGCGCACGGTAGGCGGCGTAGAACGCGATCAGCCGATCCTCGCCCGGATCGCCGCCGGCATCGCGGTACGCACGGACCAGCGCTCCTGCGAAGCGCTCGCCTCCGTTCGCCACCAGGTCCCATGACCAGGAACGCGAGGTCGTCGGCGACATCGAGCTCGCGCAGCCTCCGGTCGAACGCGCAAACGCAGCGACCTCATCGCGTCTGAGCTCACCGCGCTCGTGCTTTGCCGCCAGCGTGCACCGCTCGTCGTACGGCGCATCTCCACCAGATAATCGACCGCCCGCGGATCGTCCTCCGCGGCCAGCTCAAATCCCTCAGCGCCCGCCACCACCGCCCGCACGCCCAGATAGACGTCAGGGGCTAGGCGGCAGTTCAGGCGCACCTCCTCGCGGCACATCTCGCGCCGACGCTGCGGCGTCCCGTAGTCCAGGAACGGGAACACGAGCGGCTTCTTCAGCTTGTAGGCCCGATCGCCCGCAAGGAACCCACGAGACGAGCGTCTCGCGCTCTTCGACGCGATCCGGCCGCTCGGGGTAGAAATCGCGGCGGCTCAGTGCGGCGCACACGTTCTCCGAGCCGAGAGCCGGGACAGACGATCTGGCGAGAGACGAACCCATCGAACTCAGCTCAACTTGGCAGACGTCCGGCACCGAGCCGGTGTCGGAACCTCACGGAGGATCGCAGCGGCCGGCTCTGATGCCATCCGTAGAGGCCCGCGTCGGCGCCCCGTAGCCACCACCGCCAAACTGAGGACCACCGGCTCGTCCGTTCGGCGTCGGATGATTAGCGTTGGCTTCGTGTCCGGCAAGCGCGACGAGCCCCGACCGCGAGCGAGCCGCCGCATGCGACCAGCGGCACCAGACCCCACCCCTGGTGTGAGTCGCGGGCAACGCGCTGGAGGTTCAGCTTCATCGTCGACCCGCGGCCGACCTCATCCTCACGAGGTGGCCGAGGCGTTCCGGAGGTGAGACTCATTCGGTCTCGGTCGGCCGGGTCTTGAACAGCGGGTAGCTGAGCGTGACCGCATTAGCCACATCAACCACGGTCTGGTTCGTGTTCCTGGCGCGGCTGCGCAGCTCCGCAAAGGCTTGATCGGCGGTGATCCCGTGGCGTTCCATGAGGATGCCCTTCGCTTGTTCGATGATCGCGCCCGTGCGCAGCGCGCCGTGGAGGCGGTTGAACTCGGCGTAGCGGCTTAGGACGATGTCGAGCGCGTGTTCCATTCCCGGTAGCTCGCCGTGCTTGACGTAGGCGAAGATGCCGCGCCTGGCGGCATCCTTCAGGAACGAATCGTCGTCGCTCTCGATGTCAGCGATGACTGGGCACGTTGCCTGCCTGACGATCGCTGAGATCAGCTCAAGAGCGTGGCTCTGGCGGCCGTCCACCCCGACGATCGCCACGTCGGGGTGCTCCCGCCCCGCCGTATCGGCGATCTCTGAGACGTCGAGGAGTTGAGCCACGACGCTGTGGCCCAGCCCGGAGATTACGGTGGCGATCTCGTCGACGCGGCGCTGATCCTCGTCTGCGATCAGCACGCGTAGATGGAGCGGATCCTCAGCCATCGCGTGCCAGTATCGCGCGGACACGTCCGCAGCGGTGGCTCGCTATGCTGTTTGTGTCCGCTCAATCGCCTGTCGGCTCGGCGGACGTTCAATCGGCTCCACTCTCGGCCGGGTAACTCGTCAGCTCCACCAGATCGGCTGACTTCTTCGGCAAACCCGAGTCAGCCAGAGGTGAGCGAGTGTCGACAGAACGGCCCGCGACGAGTACGTCGCCGCGCCAGAATGCGGTTGGAGCATCGCGCGCCGCGTCCGGCGTCCCCGGGAACGCGCAGGCGAGCAGGAACCGGACGTCCAGCCCGGAGCACGCCCGCGAGTCTCCGATGACGGCGACTCTCTGGTCTCCCGCGCGTTGAGTTGACGGTGGAGCGAGATCCACTGAAGGGTGGCGAGCTGAACGCCGCGGTCACAAGCGCGCTTGTGGGGATCCACAACGAGTACCTCGGTCACGGACCGAGGCGCGCATCGACGTTCCACTACGGCAACGTGCTGGTGACGCTCATGCATGACGTTCTCACCAACGCGGAGAAGTCCCTCGCCCGGACCAACCGGGGCGACGCGGTGAACCACGTCCGCCAGCTGTTCCAGCAGACGATGGAGGCGGACTTCTGCGCGGCTGTCGAGCGGCTCACCGGCCGCAAGGTGATCGCATTCGTCGGCGGCAATCACCTCGCCCCCGACATCGCGGCCGAGCTGTTCGTCCTCGATGCGCCGTTGTGATGTCCGTGCCCGGCCGGCTGCTTGCGGCACCACGTCGCGAGCTCTGTCAGCCTGGAAACGGCGGGCTCCCGCGAGCAGCCATTCGGGGGAACTACGGATGGAGGGCTCTGCCTGCGGCGCTAGGTTGCGCACAAGGGCCGGATGCGCCCACCAGGTGGCACCGGCCCGGCTTTTCGAGATGAGTGCACGCCTGGTGCAAGGATCCGGGTCGGCTCGTCGGACTCAGCTCGTACGGGAGGCCCGATGATCGATCGAGCCCGGATTTGCTGCGACGACGACCGATGGGCGTTGCTCGCGACCCTCCGGATTGGCGTCGATGACAAGGTCCGGGCTGCTCGCGGCCGAAATGGTGAGGTTCGCGATGCGCGCTGATGATCACGCCGCGAGTTCCCATGCGGTGTCATTTCTGATCTGTCCGCGATGCGGCCTGAGCATCAGACCGAAGAATCGCCGGTTGGCGGTCGAACACTGCCCGCGGTGCCTGGCGCGCGCCCGAACCGCGGTCAGGTTGTTCTCCTCGCCGCTGCCTGCGGCTGAGCTGTACGGCGCGGGCTCAGCGCCCCGGGCCGATGCGCGCTCCGCCGCCACAACAAACCGGGGGCGGGCCTAGATGAGGCGCGGGCCTGGTGCCGATCCGAGCGAGGCGATGAATGCCTCGTCCTTGTCCCTGCGGCGCCTTCCATCCGCGGGCATGGGCGCAGAGCCGCTGCGGATCGCGGTGCTCGCGCCGCCGTGGATCGCGGTCCCGCCGCCCGGTTACGGCGGGATCGAGGCGGTGGTTGATTTGCTGTGCGAAGCGCTCGTGCAGCGCGGCCATGAGGTGACGCTGTTCGCGGCGCCGGGGTCGCGTTCTGCGGCGGAGGTGCACCCGCTGTTGGAGGACGCGCATCCTGATGAGATCGGTTCCTCGCTCTACGAGTCAGATCACGTCGCGTGCGCGTGGGAGCAGGTCGAGCTGGCCGCCGAGCGCGGCGAGAGGTTCGACGTTGTGCACGATCACTCGGGGTTCACCGCATTGGCGATGGCCGACCGCGTCGACACTCCGGTGGTGCACACGATCCACGGCCCGTTCGCTCCCGAGACGGTCCGCTTCTACCAGCGTCACGCGCGGAAGGCGGCGTTGGTGGCGATCAGCCGCTCGCAGGCGCAAAGCGCTCCAAGCCGCGTCCACATCGCCGGCGTGGTGCCCAACCCGATCGCGGTCGACCGCTGGCCGCTACGGGAACGGAAGAAGGATTACCTGTTGTGGGTGGGGCGGATGGACCCGGTGAAGGGGGCTGACCGGGCGATCCAGGCAGCGCGCTTGGCAGGTCGGACGCTCGTGCTTGCAGGCCCGGTACAGGCCGGGCAGGACGATTTCTTCCGGGAGTGCGTGGAGCCATACGTGGACGGCCGGCGGGTGCATTACGTCGGCGAGGTCGCCGGGGTCGTCAAGCAGGAGCTGTTCGCGAGCGCGGCGGCGCTGCTGATGCCGGTCCGCTGGCGGGAGCCGTTCGGGATGGTGATGGTCGAGGCGCTTGCGTGCGGCACGCCGGTGGTCGCGTTCGCGGAGGGAGCCGCGACCGAGATCGTGATCGACGGCGAGAACGGGATGCTCGTGGCCGACGAGGCGGAGATGGCCCGGGCGATCGACCGTGTTGACACGATCGATCCGGTGCGCTGCCGGGAGAGCGTCGCCCGGCGCTACGACGTCTCGGTCACAGCAGCCGGCTACGAGCACCTCTACCGCCAGGCGATCGAGACCGCCCGTCCGACTGGGATCTCGCGCACGACCGAAGCAGCGCCCGAGAGACCCCACGTCCGCGCGCGGGCAACGACCCCTCGCCGATGAGCAACCAAGCTGACAACGGGAGCTCGGACCATCCCCGCGTGCCTGGCGCGGTGGATCGTGAGGCTGCGCGGATGCTGAGGCTGTTGGAGATGAAGGAAGCCGGGGCGCTCACCATCGCCGCTTCACGTGAACATGGCATCCAGGCGCCCGCCCAAGCCGTGTACGCGCTGCAGCTCGCCGGCTACGAGATCGACCGCGTGCCGTGTGAGAACCCAGTAGGGAACAAAACTCTCGGATACCGGCTGCGGACTGCATCGGCGCAGGCGCCGGACCGTGTGCTTGATTGAAAGAGGTATGCAGCGATGAGACGCAACGCTAAGAAGACTCCGCCAACAGGCGCGCGATTGAACCCCATCACCGTGCGCGTCGACCGGAACCCGGGTGGAGCGTGGGAGGTCGCGATGCCTGACCAACGCGAACGCATCACGTGCGAGACGCTCGACGATGCCAGGCGCGTGGCGTATCTGTGCGCGGCGCACACGTGCGCTTGCGAGCTGATCGTGTGCGACGCCTACCACCGCGTCGTTCAGCGCGAGTTCATCAACGGACGCACCGACCGCCCAGACGCCCACGGTCTCCGTTAGGCGGGTGGGGTCAGCCTGGCCCGGCTGATCCCACGTTTGCGCTTGGCGCGGCGCGTCGACGTTCGCGGCCGAACGCACGGCGCGCCGTCCAAGATCTCCGATGGCACGGCCGACGACATGAACGCCCTGGCGGCGTTGCCCGTTGAGAGAGCCGCGCGCCGCGCGATCGGAAGATCATGCACCCAGCACGCCTCTAGATATCACCGTCGACAAGTCACTGCACGCAGCGCGTCGCCGACCACAGCCTGCTCGATTCGCCGACGCTCGGGGTGTGCGGCGAGGCGGAGAATCAGTGCGCACGCGAGCTCGAGCAGCGGCACCGCGCCGGTGGCGCGCAACGCTTGGACGGACTCCGTCAGTCGCTCACGCAGCCCCTGTAGGTCGGCCGGAGGCGGCCAATCGTCCGGAAGGGCAGCGGTCCATGCCTGCTCGAGCTGCCCGAACTCGTTGAGAAGCCCCCGCAGCGCGGGCACAGGCCCACGATCAGACTGCTCCCATCAGCGACCAGCAGCACCTCGACGCGGCGTTGCTTGAGCGCGGTCAACACACCGTCAACCCCCTCGACGGCGGCACCACGGATCTCGAGCGATCGGTCTAGCGCCACCAACAGCGCGCGCTCCCGTGCGCGCTCGGCCCCCTCGATCATCGGCGCCGCCGCGCGTGAAAGCTCCACGGGCGATGCCTCGTCGAGGTCGCGCGCGACGATGCCCACCTGGACCTCTTTCAGTCGCTCGTCGAGGCTTGCTTCGATCACGGCTCGCAGCTCGGGACGCGCGATGATCACAAGGCGCGTAAACGCCCGTCGTCGGTGCGCTCGCATGAGGCGATCGGCAGCGCCGCGAACGTGCGTGATCAATGCCGGCTCCAGCCCGTCTGCGAAGCTCGGACGCGCTACACGCTGATTCTGTCGATCGCCAAGCTTGCAGTCGAGGGCCAGGAACTCGTTCACCCCGTGGGGCCCGCCCAGAAACAGCCGCGCCCGCCTGGGACTCATGACCGCCACCCCCCAGTTGTCCCGCGTGACGAGCCCGGCGAGCGGCTCCAACCACGGCAGTGTGTCGAGCACGGCCATCGGTTCAAAAGGGATCGGGAGCTGCACCGCCTCCAGCACGCCCGCCGCTGCCGACGAGAAGATCGCCAACCCGTGCGCCTCGCGTCTGAGTGCGGGACTCGTTCGCAGCAGGTCTTGCACGCCGGCCACGTCGACCTTCGCATCCTCCGGCACAGCTCCGTCGAGCAAATCTGTCAGCTGCGGATCGCTGCGAAGCCCGTCGTTGTCGTCCCCGTCGAGATCGAGATAGACGCTCAAGACTGGGCGCCCGGCGGTCGGGAGCTGCGAAAGTCGCTTCAGGGTGCCGGTTCCGAGCGCCTTAGGCGGCATCGCCGCCACTTCTTGGGCCAACAGCGTCTGCTTGCGGAGCAACCGGAGGGGGAACCAGGACGCGTTCATCGAGATCGAACCGGGCCCGAGGCGACCGTAATCCACGGCGGAGCGCTCCAAATCGGGGGAACGCCCCACACACGCGTACGGGGAACTACGGTGGCATCAAGCTGGTGCCGGCCTGAAGCTGGATTCCATGCGCGGCGCGGCAGCAGGTAGGTGCTTTGCCCTCTGAGGTCGGGATGACGAGCGGCGCCGCACCTGCGGCGGCAGTTCACGCGTCCGCGGCGCTCGCCCGCCGCTTCGAAGCGATCATCGTCGACTGGGATGCGACCACGGTTCAGCAAAGGTGTGCTGCTGGCTCCCGTCTCGGGAAGCTGCTCGAGCAAGCCGCTGCCCACGGTCTGGAGTTGGCCGTCGTCAGCGGCACGGACGTCGGGAACGTGGACGGTCAGCTGGCCGCTCGTCCCGCCGGCCCTGGCGGCCTGATCTTGGGCCTGAACGGAGGATCGGAGGTGTTCTCGGTTGATCGCAACGGCCCACGGGTGGCCTTCAGGCGCGTCGCCACCGCCGACGAGGACGCCGCGCTATCCCGCGCCGCGCAGCTCACGGTCGAATGGCTGGCCGCGCGGGGTCTGGGCGCTCGGATCGCGTCCGGGCGACCGAACGGCCGCAGGGTCGACCTGATCCCCGAGCCCGCGTGGCGAGAGCCGCTCGATCGTTCAATTCCGAAGCTGCTCGCCGCTCTGCGGAGTCGGTTGGCAGCGGCCGGAATCTCGGGTCTACCGGAGGTCGTGAAGATCGCCAGTGATGCGGCTGCGAAGGCAGGTCTTGCCGATCCACGAGTGACCAGCGACGGCAAGCATGTCGAGATCGGAGTGACGGACAAATCCGATTCGGCGCGGTGGATCATGCGCTGGTTGTGGGCGCGCGGAATCGCGCCGGATCAGGTGCTGATCGCCGCCGATCAGTTCGGGCCGCTCGGGGTTCCGCGGGCGAGCAACTCGCTTCTGTCTGCTAGCGCAGGAGAGCGGCCCACAGTGGTGTCGGTCGGCCTTGAGCCCAGCGTTTTGCCCGCGGGCGTGATCTGGCTCGGCGGCGGGCCGGATGCACTTGCATCATTGGTGGCGGACCAGATCGCGCGCCGCCGCCGCGGCGAATTGCCGGCCCTCAGCAAAGAGCCAGCTTGGACGATTGCACTCGAGGGGTTCGATCCACTGCTCGAGCGTGTACGCGAGACGCTCCTGACGCTAGCCGATGGTCGGCTCGGGACGCGGGGCAGCATGATCGCAGCGGACCATGAGGGCGACCCGTCCGTGCTGATGGCTGGCGTGTACACACGGACAGGCGCCGAGACGCATCCGCTGGCTGCGCCACGCTGGAACCTGGTCGTCGATGAGGATCCACCCGCTCGTCCGCTCCGCCGCGTGCTCGATCTCCGCGTGGGGATGCTTCATCAGAAGCTCGGCTCTGAGCATGGCCTTGTCGACGCCATGATGTTCTCCTCGCTGGCGAGTCCCGGAACCCCGGTGCTTAGAGCTCAGGGGCACATTGAGCGCAGCGGCTTGCACCGGCCGCTTGAGCCGCCGCTGGGGGTCAGGTATGAGCAAGGGGAGGAGGATGGTTGCGTCTGGACGTCGGTCAGGGGACGACCGGGATCGATCGCGGCCGCCGCGCACGATCAGACGCACGGTCCGGCCTCCCGCCGGACGCTCGACCGCGTCGCGGCCTACCACAGCGCAGTGCATGGGGCGGCCGACTCCCGGGCCGTGCTTGAGCGAGTCCAACAGGCCCGCAAGCATGGATTCGATCGCCTGCTGTGCGAGCATCGGCGCGCGTGGGCGTCGCGGTGGGAGGACAGCGACGTGATAATCCGGGGTGACGCGGAGCTGCAGCAGGCCGTGCGGTTCGCGCTCTTTCACCTGATGGCGAGCGTCGCCGATGAGGGCGAGGCGGCGGTCGCGGCGCGCGGCTTGAGCGGCAGCGCGTACCGCGGGCACGTGTTCTGGGACAGCGACGTGTTCGTGCTCCCGTTCTTCGCCGCGACCCACCCGCGCGCGGCGCGAGCGATGCTCGAGTACCGCATCAGACGGCTTCCGGCGGCGATCCAAATCGCGCACGCCAAGGGCCGTGCGGGCGCCCGCTTTCCGTGGGAGTCGGCGTGGTCGGGACGGGATGTGACCCCCGACGAGGTGCGCGACCCGCGGGGCGAGCCGATCCCGGTGCTCACCGGCGAGCTCGAGGAGCACATCGTCGCCGACGTCGCGTGGGCCGCCGCCTGCTACATCGACTGGACGGACGACCAGGAGTTCGCAGCGGGTCCTGGGCGCGAGCTGATCGTGCAGACCGCGCGATGGTGGGCCTCGAGGATCGCGTTAGACGATGATGGCCGTGGTCATGTCCGCGGCGTGATCGGGCCTGACGAGTACCACGGCCCTGTCGATGACAACGCGTTCACAAACGTGATGGCACGTTGGAACCTTCGACGAGCCGCGCAGGCAAGCGGCGTCGACGGGGCTGAGCGGCGCCGCTGGCTGGAGCTGGCCGACGCGATCGTCGATGGATACGACCGGGCGGGCAGGATCTACGAGCAGTTCGCCGGTTTTCACGCTCTCGAGCCGCTGCTAATCGCCGAGGTCGCACACCGGCGGCCGGTCGCCGCGGACATCTTGCTCGGCCACGAGCGCGCGCGCAACGCCCAAGTCGTCAAGCAAGCGGACGTGTTGATGCTGCACTACCTCATACCGGAGGAGACGGCCCGAGGCTCGCTTGAGCCGAACCTCGACTTCTACGAGCCGCGAACCGCACACGGCAGCACGCTCTCCCCCGGGGTGCACGCGGCGCTGCTTGCCCGCGCCGGCCGCCTTCAAGACGCGGTCGAGATGCTGCGGCTCACCGCCCGCATTGACCTCGACGACATCGGCGGTATGACCGCCGGTGGGCTGCACCTTGCCGCGATGGGCAGCGTGTGGCGTGCGCTCGCATTCGGGTTCGCTGGCCTGCGCCCCGTCGGCGATGCGCTTGCGATCGACCCCGTGTTAGCGCCCGGCTGGGAGAGTCTCGAGCTATGCGTCAAGCTCCGCGGCAGCCGGGTCCGCATCCGCATCGGGCCGGACGCCGTCGAGGCCAGCGCCGACCCGCCGGTAGCTGCGATGAGCCCCGACGGAGAGCGAGTGGAGCTCACCCAGCGCGCCGAGACCTTCGGCCTGGGCATTTCGCGCTCAAGGAGTGACCTGTGACGATCGTGCTCGCCGCCCTGCAGTCAGACGCGTGCGCGCAGCCAGTGGTGAGAACTGCGATCGCGCTCGCCCACCTGTTCGACGGCACCGCCGTCGCGCTACACGTCCGCGAGGACGCAACCAGGACCCCTCAGGCAATCGCGGCCGCCGCCGGGGTCAAGCTGCGCGAGAGGGCGGGCGACGCAATCAAGCAGATCGTGGATGCCGCGCGGGACCCCGAAGTGGCCGCGCTCGTGCTCGGTGCGCGTGGCGTGCAAGGGGGCCCCCAGCCTGCCGGACACACCGCGCTCGAGGTCATCACACAAGCACCAAAGCCGGTCGCGATCGTCCCCCCCCACGCCCACGCGCCCCGGCGGCTCAGCCGCATCCTGGTGCCCCTCGAAGGCACCAGCGAGAGCTCGCGGGCGCTTCAGGAGACGGTTGCGCTCGCGCACCAACATCAGCTTGAGATACTTGTCCTGCACGTCCACTCGCCCGCGACCGTGCCGGCGTTCTCCGACCACGAGCCGCACGGAACACTCGCCTGGGACCGAGAGTTCCTCAGCCGGCACATCGCCACCCCGCACGAGCGCGTCACGCTGCTTCGACGGCTCGGCGTACCCGCCGACGACATCGTTGCCGTCGCCCGCGACACTGCCGCTGAGCTGATCGTGCTCGCGTGGAGCCAGACGCTGAGCGCCGGCCGCGCGCGAGTCGTCTCCCAGACGCTCGCGCATAGCGAAGTTCCCATGCTGTTGATCCCCACGGGATGAGCAACCCGGAGCGCTCACGCGGACATCGTCACCCGTACATCGCCGTCCTGCTCGAGCAGCGAGAAGCCGGTGCTACCCGCCCCGCTGCGCCGGAACGACAGGCTCACGCGCGAGCTCGCAACCCGCACGTCCCTTAGCTCCAGGCTGCCCAGCCAGTCGGGGAGCATCGGACGATCGACCGTCAACGTGTTGCTCGGTGCGTGCGCCGAGATCCCCATCATCGCTTGCACGAGCATGAACGGCGCGGCGGCGGCCCAGGCCTGAGGGATGCACGCGACCGGGTAGGAGACTATCGCCGGGGACTCGTCCCGGTGAAAGCCGCAGAACAGCTCGGGCAGCCGGAAGTCACGAGCGGAAGCCGCCACCTCGAACAGGGCGCTCGCGATCCGGGCGGTCGCCGCATGAAAGCCGTACCGCTTCAATCCGGCGGCGGCGATCGCGTTGTCGTGCGGCCAGATCGATCCGTTGTGGTAGCTCATCGGGTTATACGCGCGCGAGCTGCTCGCCAGCGTCCGGATGCCCCAACCCGAGAACATGTCCGGCGCCATCAGCCGCTCGGCGACCAGCGGCGCCTTGTCGTCGTCGACGATCCCGCAGTACAGGCAGTGGCCAGGATTGGAGGAGACGTTGCGCACTCGCCGCTTGCGGCCATCGAGGGCCATCGCGAAAAAGCCGTCCTCCGGATCCCAGAACGCATCGTTGAACGCCGCCCGCAGCTCCTGGGCCTGCGCACGCAAGCGTCCCGCGCGATCGCTCTCACCCAAGGCTTCGTACACCTCCGCGATCCGCAGCTTCGCCTCGTACACATAGCCCTGCGCCTCGACCAGAGCGATCGGCCCTTCCGGCAGCGAACCGTCAGCATTGACCACGGAGTCGTGTGAGTCCTTCCACCCTTGGTTGACCAGCCCGGCCGGTGAACGGCGCTCGTATTCGACGAAGCCGTCGCCGTCCCGGTCCCCGCACTCGTCGATCCACGCAAGGGCTGCGTCCAAGGCGGGGCGTAGCCGAGCGAGCGTCCCGATGTCAAGCGTCCAGCGGTAGTAGCCGCCCGCCACCATCAGAAATAGCGGCGTGGCGTCAACCGTGCCGTAGTAGGGGGTGTGCGGGATGTGCCCGGTCCGTGCCAGCTCGCCAACCCGCAACTCGTGCGGGATCTTCCCGGGCTCCGCGTCGCGCCACGGCTCGTTGACGTGCGACTGCAGCTCGGCGAGCGCGAGCAGCGTGCCGCACGCGACCTCTGGATTGAGCATCAGCGACTCGCAGGAGGCCAGCAGCGAATCGCGGCCGAACGGAGCGACGTACCACGGGATGCCGGCAGCAGGCAGCTCACCTTCTGCTGCCGGCATCATCAGCGCGTGCAAATCACGCATCGACGCGTCGATGAACCGATCAAACAACTCGTTGTCGGTCGTGATCCGCGCACACGCGGTCTCCCAGCCGCGGTGCGCTTCCTTCATCCGCGCGGCAGCCTGTTCCATCCCGGCTTCCTCGCCGTAGTGGCTTGCGTATCTGGGGTCGACCACCAAGAGCATCGTGAGCGCCTCTCCCGCCCTGAGCTCCACATCCCAGGACACCCGTGCACGCTGCCCATCGACCTCCACACGCGAGGGAGCGGGACTCAGCACTACGACCGTCTCGCGATGCTCGTCGTCGTCCGCCGCGTAGGCGAACCGCACACGGTCACCATCGTGCGCCGGCGCCAGCACACGACCACTCGTTCGGCGCTCCACGCCCCGGACCTCGAACACGTCCGCGAAGTCCGCGCTCAACACAAGCTCGACCATCGTCGCAACCGTCTCGGGATGAAAGCTGCGCACCCGCACCCGGTAGTAAAGGCGATCGGCGATCAGCACCGTGCGGCGCACATTGAGCGTCTCCTGCGGCACCTCCACGTCGCCTGAGCGAAGCGTCGGGTTGGTGGCGTTGATGACCGCATGGTGACCCGACTGCATCGATGAGGACAGCAACACTGGCGACAGTCCACCGATCGTCAGCCGAAGCTCCGATAGATGTCGGGTGTCACGCTCATACAGCCCCTCGCCCGACGCGCGGGCGGCGAGAATGTCGCCATCGGGCCGCGCGCATACGAACATCGCGCCGCTCTTCAGGGCGATCAGCTCCTCGCGCGCCTCCGCTGGGACTAGCGGCGCGCCCTCCAGATCACGCGCTGTGAACGTCTGAATGGGATCA
>CAWGQT010000011.1:0-94735 GCA_963824755.1 uncultured Solirubrobacterales bacterium
CGCGCTGAGATGCACGCCGTGCAGGATCTGATTCTGAGCCGGACACCCTATGCACTCCAGGGATGGTATGCGCGCGCAGTGGATCCTCTGGCAACGGTCTCGGTAGGCCCATCCCAGCTCAGACTTTCACTACACCGAGCGGCAAGAGCTGGGCGACTCGCCCTGCTAGGCCGGCCTGCTCGACGACCGCCACGACCCGCTCGACGTCCTTGTACGCGAACGGTGCTTCCTCGGCCAGGCCGCGGTTCGACGGGCAGCGCACGACGATCCCCTCGGCCTCGAGCCGGCGCACCCCTAATGGATATCGGGCATCGCCAGCGCCGCGCCTGTGATTCCGGGCAGCGTCGCGACGTTCTGCAGCTGCTCGAGCGAGCGATCGGCCGCGATCTGCCCGATCGACTCGCGATCGGCGAACACACGCGCTGGGACACGCATATCCCCACGCGCTGCCGCGGGCAGCTCCCACACAACCTCATCAACGTGACGGAACCCATGGACCCTGGGCTGTACCACGTCAGACATCGAGCACCACCGTCGCCCGAAATCCACCGCCCCCAGCGCTCGAACCCCAGGCGATGATAGGTGGCCCCCTTCACCAGGTGGCGCGGGCGGCCGCGATGACAGCGCACCGTCGCGACAAGGCCGCGGTCGGAGAGCTCGAACCCTGCCACCTCCTCTGGCACAAGATCCTCCTCTCGGCGAGGTACACCAGCTCATCGAGCCACTCCAACAGCAGGACCGCGTGCTCCCGGCCATCCACCCTTATCTCATGCGCGAAACGATCACCGCGGCCGTCGTCACCGAGCAGCTCGGCGAACGCCTGCAGCGCGTCGACGAACACGGCCCGCCCCGTCGGGGCCTTGATCCCGAGCTCGAGCTCCCCCGTGTGCTCAACCCAGCGGTAGCTCACCTCACAAGTCCCATCAGGCCGAACCTCGTCTGCGCCGTGACAGCGGCGGAGCATGACGGGATCCTGCTCCCTGCGCTCCAACGCCACATCGGGTCAGACCGCGATCGGCGCTGCGGATCAGTACGGATCACGTGACCCACAGGCCTGCTGTGCCGTCGTGGTCAATTGCCGATGACGGGCACCCTCACGCCGGGTACGTTCTTCGCGTCCACCAAGCGTGAGGAGCGGTCATGTCCACGTTGTTCGGAGCCCGAGACGGTGGCTCGCACCCGGCCACCGACAATGCCGACGCCGTCATTGACCACGACGGTCGGGCCTGCCGTTACCTCACCGACGGCGTGACCCTCTACCGTTCACTCGGCGCGATCGTTCACGGCCCGTGCCGCATGGTCGGGCTAGAGGGCTGCCGCTCGCTCGATGTCATCCTCATACCGAGCGAGGAGCTGCGCCGCCGAGGGTTGCGAACCGTTACCCCAGCCGCCGCGGTCGCGGACAGGCCAAGCTAGGCACCGACGCCACGAGGCTCCTTGCGCTGATCGCGTTGCCGGTGGGAAGCCACGACACCGATCCCGGGCCGCTGCGGATGACCGTGCGCGCCGCGGATGCCAAGCTCGATCAATGGCACCTCTCAAGCGCCCCTACCGCCGTATTGGGTTGATCGCCATCACCGTCGGCGCGGTCGCGAGCGTGCCCGTCGGCGCGCTCGCTCTAACGCAGGCGAAGCCCAGCGCTCCCAGCGGGGCGACACGAGTCCGCGAGTTCGCCGCAAACATCGACGGCACCCGCGGTCTTGAGCGGATCTTCGTCTTCAACCTCAATCAGAGCGGCCAGTCGACGACCTACCTGACCGTCTGGCACCAGCGCGCCGGCCGGCACTGGACCCAATCACAGTACTCCCGCGTGTTCGGCCCGAGTCCCGGCAAGTCAGGCAAGTGGCCTGCAATAGCGATCGCCGGCGATCTGAACAACGACCGACGGTACGAAGTCGGCGCCCTAGACTTCGTCACCCCGTCTGTGGGCGAGGTCCTCACGATCCTTCGGCAGTCGCGCTACCACGGGCTGAGGTTCAAGCCGCTGCAGTCGATCTCCCGCGAGAAGATCGCCAGGGCTCCGTCAATGCCTGGTTCGCCGACAGTGTTCGCGGTCACGATCAAGGCCAACCACAGCCCTGACGGACGGGTGCACAACGAGCGCTGGGCCTGGTCCAAGCCGAAGCGGCGGTGGGTCCGCATGAGCGGCGCACGAATCGAGCTCGTCCAGGTTCGGCGAACGAGCGCGACCGCCGAGGTGTTCGACGGCACGCGCTTCAGCAACGCGCTTCATCGCAGACGAAGGAGAAGGTCTGGAGAATCGCTGGCGTCCCGGCGCTGGGGCGCTAGTGCCCCTCGCTCCGGCCAGCGCCGGGTGTTCGAGGTCTTGTAGCCGTGCCGTGCAGCGGTAGGGCGCGGCGCGCAAAGACGTCCCCGAGTAGCTCGAGGCGGTCGGTCATGATGCCGTCGACCCGGAGGTCGAGCAGCTCGTTCATGGTTTCGGCGTCGTTGATCGTCCAGACGTGCACCGATAGGCCGGCCCGGTGTGCGGCCGTGATGAACCGCTTGGTGACGATCTGGATGTGCCCGCGGCGAACCGGCACCTGGATGCAATCGGCTTCCAAGCGCGGCATCGCTCCGGAGCTCCCGAGCAGCCGTGCCAGTGCGACCGCGTGCGGACCCATCGATGTGCATCCCCGCCCGTGGGCAAGCGCGCGGATCCGGCGCAGCCGGCGGTCGGAGAACGAACCGATGCACACTCGCTCCCAAGCATCGAGGCGGTCGAGCAGGGCGGCGAGCGATCCCACACAGGCATCGGACTTCGGGTCGATGTTGACCCGAACATCGGGCCAGCGCACCAGGAGCTCCTCGAGGGTCGGAACGCGGATGCCTGACCCGCGAAACGGAAACGTCTTTCCCCCGTCGGTCGAGAATGTGTAGCCGGCGTCGGCCGCATTGACCTCAGCGAAGTCAAGTCCGGCGATCGCCCCCGTCCGATCCGTGACTCGATCGAGACGCTCGTCGTGGAAGGCGACGAGCATGCCGTCTGCGGTGAGATGGACGTCGGTCTCCAGATACCCGTACCCGAGCCTGACCGCGATCTCGAACGCCTCGAGCGTGTTCTCGGGTGCTTCCCCGGCGCCGCCGCGGTGCGCGATCGCGATCGGGCCGCGGTGCGCAAGAAACGGATGCACAAGGGTCATAGACCGCCTACGGATCTTCTCGCATCGAGGCTCGGCGGTTCACCCGGATGCCGTGCAGTGCGGTGGGCTGGATGATGGTTGCAGACGATCCACACCGAGCCGGTCGAACCATGGCAGCTCACAGCAAAACGGTCGCACCACGACGCAGACTTGATCGTGCGAGCGATCCGGTCACGCTTCCGCAGATGGTCCGCCGGAATGCGGCCGTATATGACGGCAGCGCGATGCGTTTCTGGCAAGAAGGGCGATGGCGCGATCTCTCCTACCGTGAGCTCGGCAGCGGGGCGTTCGAGATCGCAGGCAGCCTGGTTGCCCTGGGTGTGCGTCCGGGCGACAGGGTGTCGATCCTCGCCGGGACGCGCCCGGAGTGGACCCTGGTCGACCTTTGCGCGCTCTGCGCCCGCGCGGTGGTCGCACCGATCTACCACAGCAACCCCCCGGAGGAGTGCCGCTACATCCTTGAGCACGCCGCCAGCCGGGTCGGGTTCTGCGAGGACGCCGGCCAGCTCGCCAAGGTCCTCCAGGTGCGCGCGCACTGCCCGCTGCTCGAACACATGATCACGTTTGACGGCGGGGGCACGGCCGCGATCTCGCTCGATGAGCTGCGCGGCCGTGGTCGGGACGTGGATGCAGGCAAGCTTGAGCGGATGGCCGCGACCGTCAGGCCGGAAGACCTGGCATCGATCGTCTACACGTCGGGCACAACTGGTCCGCCGAAGGGATGCATGATCACCCATGCGAACCTGATCCACGCCGCGAGGATGTACGAGCGCCAGATCGACCTCGGACCGGACAGCGTCGTGTTCATGTTCCTGCCGCTCGCGCACCTGCTCGCTCGGGTCACGCAAATGGCCGTGCTCGACGTCGGCGCAACGATCGCCTACTGGCGAGGCGACACAAGGACCCTGCCCGCCGACCTGCAGAGCACGCGCCCGACCCACCTGCCGACCGTTCCCCGCGTGCTCGAGAAGATCCACACAGGCGCATTGCGGGGCGGCGAGAACGGCGGGCGGTTGCGGCAGGCCGCGTTCCGCTGGGCGCTCGGCAGCGCTCGGCGCGTTCGGACGCTCGAGCGTCGGGGACAGCACGTCGGTCGGCTGAACGGGTTGCGCCACGCTGTGGCGGACAGGTTGGCGCTGACAAAGGTCCGCGATCTGTTCGGTCCCGACTTGGAACTCGTGCTCACCGGCGCCGCCCCGATCTCCGCCGATGGGCTCGAGTTCTTCGACGCGTGCGGCGTGCTCGTCCTGGAGGGCTACGGGCTGGGCGAGACAACTGCAGCCGCGACGCTGAACACCGTCCGCAGCTTGCGTTTCGGCACCGTCGGCCGCGCCTTGCCGGGTGTCGAGGTGTCGATCGCCAGGGACGGAGAGATCCTGTTTCGGGGACGGAACGTGTTCGCCGGCTACTATCGGGACGTACAGGCGACGCAGGCGACGCTCGGCGATGACAGCTGGCTCCGCTCAGGCGACCTCGGCTCGCTCGACGCGGACGGATTCATTCAGATCACAGGCCGCAAGAAGGACATCATCATCACCTCCGGCGGCAAGCGCATCACCGGTGCCAACATCGGAACAGCGCTGCGCGGAATCCGATGGATCTCAGAGGCGCTGGTGTTCGGCGACGACCGGCCGTACCTCGTCGCCGCGCTTGCACTCGACCGCGACTGGATCGGCTCGCTCGCCACATGGCTGGGCACAGAGCCGGACCTCGCTCAGCTGGCCAAAGACGAGCGGGTGCATGCACACCTGGCGCGAGAGGTCGATCGCGTCAACAAGCGTTTCGCGCGGGCCGAGCAGGTCAAGCGCTTCGCGGTCCTGGACCGCGAGCTCACCCAAGAGACCGGCGATCTGACCCCCACTCAGAAAGCCAAGCGAGCGGTCGTCTACTCCAGGTTCAAGGATGTCATCGACTCCCTCTACGAATGAACTGATGATTCTCGGCGCGCCGATCGCGCTGCGCAACGGCTCCCGCATCCGCATCCGCCAGGGACACCGCGCCGACCGAGACTTGTTGCTGCGCGGCTTCGAGCGGCTGAGTCCGGAGTCGCGCTACCGCCGCTTCCTTGCGCCGATGCCCGAGCTCAGCGAGGCTGCGGTCCGCTACCTGACCGAGATCGACCACCACGACCACGAGGCGATGATCGCGCTCGATGATGCGACCGGCGAGGGAATCGGCGTGGCCCGCTACGTCCGCAACCCAGACCGGCCCGATGCGGCGGAGCTGGCTGTCACGGTGATCGATGACTGGCAGCGGCTCGGCATCGGCGGGCTACTGCTCGAGGTGCTGAGCGCCCGCGCGCGCGAGGAGGGCATCACGACCTTCACCGCGCTGATGCTGGCCACGAACCGCAAGATGATGAGGCTGCTCGACACGCTCGACCCGGTGCGGATCGTCGATCGAGAGAAAGGCGTCGTCGAGATCGAGGTGCCGATCCCGAAGGTCGGGCTGGCACCCGCGCTCAGGAAGCTGATCAGGATCGCCGCCCAGCACGACGTGGCGATGCCGCCGGCTCACAACCACCGCATGAGGATCGCCGCTCAGGACCAATCGGGCTAAAGCGGGTCTGCGCAAGAGCGGCGAGCTCCTCCAAGCATCATCACACTCCCCACAGCGAAGGCCAGCCGGTCTCATCGAGCCAGCCTGACATTCGGCGCTCAAGTTGCTGCGCCGGCACCGATGGGGGCGGGAGACGGTTCGATTCCGGCCGCTGCGTAGGCTTCGTCCTGCTCAAGAGTCTCCTGCGCGAGCAGCGCCTGGGCAAGCGCGTCGAGCTTTTCGACGTCGGCGCCGAGCAGCTTGGTTACCTCTTCATGTGCGGTCTCGATCAGGTGGCGGACCTCCTCGTCGACCAGCTGCTGGGTCACCGGCGAGATCTCGCTGGCGCCGGGGATCCCGAGCCCGCTGTCTTCCGTGATTACGGCGACCGGTCCGACCACATCGCTCATTCCCCAGAGCCCGACCATGTTGCGGGCCAGCTCGGTCGCCTGCTTGATGTCGTTCTGCGCCCCGGTCGTTACCTCATCGAACACGAGCTCCTCGGCCACTCGCCCGCCGAGCGCGACTTTGATTTTGGCCAGCAGGTAGGAGCGGTCGTAGCTGAAGCGGTCGGCATCAGGGGCCGACAGCGTCACGCCGAGCGCGATCCCCCGGGGGATGATCGAGACCTTGCGCACCGGGTCGGCGCCCGGAGTCAGCATGCCGACGATCGCGTGACCGGCCTCATGGTAGGCAGTGCGACGACGCTCCTCGTCGGTCAGCAGGATGCGGCGCTCGGTCCCAAGCACCAGCCTCTCCAGCGCATCGTGCATGTCGCCCATCGTGACCGCACCATGACCACGACGGGCCGCCGTAAGCGCCGACTCGTTGACTACGTTCGCCAAATCGGCGCCGACCATCCCGGGCGTTGTGGCAGCTAGCCGGTCGAGGTCAACGTCCGCCGCGAGGGGCACCGATCGAGTGTGAACGTCAAGGATCTTGCGCCGCCCGATCGTGTCCGGGGGCTGCACTGCGACGCGCCGGTCAAAGCGACCCGGGCGCAGCAGCGCCGGATCGAGCACCTCGGGCCGGTTCGTCGCCGAGATCACAATCACTCCCACAGACGGATCGAAACCATCCATCTCGGTGAGGATCTGGTTGAGCGTCTGCTCGCGCTCGTCATGGCCGCCGCCGAACCCCCCGATCGCGCCCGCGCGTGAGCGTCCGATCGCGTCGAGCTCATCAATGAAGATGATCGCCGGCGCCGCCTCCTTGGCCTGCTGGAAGAGATCGCGCACCCGCGAAGCGCCGACGCCGACGAACAGCTCGACGAATTCCGACGCCGAGATCGAGAAGAACGGCACCTCCGCCTCCCCTGCCAGCGCCCGCGCAAGCAGGGTCTTACCGGTGCCGGGTGGGCCGGTCAGCAACACCCCGCGGGGGATCCGCCCGCCCAGCCGGCTGTATTTCATCGGGTCTTTCAGGAAGTCGACGATCTCCGTCAGCTCCGCCTTCGCCTCGTCGATCCCCGCCACGTCCTCAAATGTGACGCGCTGCTCGGAGGGCTCGACCCGCTGCGCCCGCGAACGGCCGAACGCGTTCACACCACCGCCGATCCCGCCCGCGGCACGACGCATCAACCACACGAACAAGAACACCAGCAAGATCGTCGGGCCAAAGCCGAGCACGATCGTCCAGAACACCGATGTCCCGCTCGAGGGAGCCGTCGCGTTGATCGTGACGTGCTTGGACTGCAGCAGCGTCAGCAGCTGCTTGTTGTCGGCGAACTCCGGGATCTCGGTCACGAACAGCTTCGTCGCTGTCGCACTGCTGTCGGGGTATCGCACGTCACCGCGAAAATCGCCCTGCACTGTCGTTCCCTTGGACGAGATCGCACTGACATTTCCGGCGTTCACCTGCGCCAGGAAAGTCGGGCTATATGGGATCCGCACCCGGGTCGGGTGCGTCTGCAGCGTCGAGGCCAACATGATGTTGAACACCAACAACAACAAGAAGAAGATCACCAGCCCCGGGCCGAACACCCGCTGGCGAGGCGGCGAAGGCGCGCCCCGACCACCCGGACCCGGACGAACCCGCCACCCGCTCGGATGCCGCTCACCACGGGGATCCCGCCGTTCAGGCGGGGTTCCCTTCGAGGAGTCGGGGCGCGGGTCGGGCATTGCAGGTCCGGCGGTTTAGGACCGAACGTAGTCCTGGCACAGCCGCATGGACACCGCACAAACGTGCCATCGTGATGTGGCAAAGCACGGATTGCAGAGACAGCTGTGCCGCCGCTTTCGCCAGGCGACTAGAGGGCGAGCCGCTGGATCTTCTCGGCCTCGTACCGCGATTCGGGCGCGAGAAGCGCGCAGCGCGACGAGCGTCGGGACAACAACCGCGCCGCCGAGGCACGTCAGCGCGGTCCGGCCCCCGACCGGCACAGCAGGTGCGTCCTGATCATCGCGACCATTCGCGCTCCGGTGAGCCTGCGCCTGCCTGCCGCCCGCTACACGGTCTGCGCGCCGGCCAAGTAAGCGACGGCGTCGTTCAGAGTCGAGAGCTTCGGGTAGTCCCGCTCGGGGATCTCGATTCCGGTCTGGTCGTGGATCGCCACGACGACGTTCAGGAAGTCCATCGAGTCGATGTCCAGCTGCTCGTACAGGTCGGTGTCGGGCTCGATCGCGGCCGTGTCGATGTCGGGCGCGACCTCGACCAGCGCGCGGATGATCGCGTCGCGTAGTTCTTGCTCGGTGCTCATAGCTCCTCCGGTTTCTGCAGTCGGTGCCCGATCAAGGTCAGGAAGCGGCTGCCGGTGTGGCCGTCGCCTGCTCGGTGGTCGGCAGCGAGCGTCGCGATCGCAACCGGCCGCACGCCGAGCATGCCACCCGCCGCCCACGGCCGCTCGCGCACTCCACCGAAGCCAACCAGCGCCACCTGCGGCGGGTATATGACCCCGTGCACGAGATCGACTCCGCGCTCGCCGAGGTTCGTCACCGTGATCGTCGGGTCGGACATCTCCGAGCCGCGCAGGCGGCCGCTGCGCGCTCGCGCCACAAGGTCGCGAGTGCCGGCCATCAGCTCGTCGAGACTCATCTTGTCTGCGTCGTGCAAGGCGGGAGCGATCAGCCCGCCGCCACGCAGAGAGATCGCCACGCCGAGGTGCACGCCGCTTCCAGCCTTGAACGCGCCGTCCACCCAGAAGCCGTTCATCTCGGGCATCTCTGCGGCGGCGTGCGCGACCGCGCTCAGCAGCAGCGCCGACGGCAGCAGCCGCCCGGTCAGCTCGCGCTTGAGGTTAGTCTCGTGCAGCCAGTCGAGCGCCCGCGTCATGTCGATCTGGAGCTCGAGGTAGTAGTGCGGAATCTCGCGCTTGGAGCGCGCCATCAGCGCGGCGATCGCCTCACGCATCGCGAGCTGGCGGTCAGCGGCCTCCTCCTTGTGTCGGGATGGGCTCGTGCGCGCACTCTCCGGTTCGCGCATGCTGGCACCGGAAAGCGCTTTGACGTCGGCCAGCTTGATCGCCCCGTTCGGACCCGTGCCCGAGACGCTCGCCAGATCGACGCCCAGATCCTGGGCAGCCCGCCGCGCGACGGGTGAGACCCGCAGCCGATGCTCCGGGGGCGCCTGCGCCCGCGATGGTGCCGGCAGTGGCGCCGACGCCGGCGGCGCTCGCTCGACCTTGATCTCCGCCTCGGCTCGCTCCGGTGGCGCAGTGGAAACGGCCGGCGGCGGCGGCGCCCCGTTGCCGGCGGCCGAAACGACCGTCGCGAGCACCGTCCCGACCGGTACGCGCGACCCCTCCTGCACGAGCAGCTCGCCGATCACGCCGTCCTCGAAGATCTCGATCTCGATTTCGGCCTTGCTGGTGTCGACGAGCGCGACGATGTCGCCGCGCTTGACCGCGTCCCCGGGCTTGACGTACCACTCGAGCAGCGTGCCGGTATCCATGTCGGCGCCGAGCGACGGCATTACGAACTCAGACATCGCCCACCATCCGCCGCACCTCATCGACCACAGTGCTCGGCTGCGGCAGCGCGGCCTGCTCGAGGTGACGCGGGTAGGGCATCGGGACCTCGGCCGAGCACACGCGCGCCACCGGTGCATCGAGCTCGTAGAAGGCCTGCTCCATGATCCGCGCGCTGACCTCGGCCGACAGGCTTCCCGAGCGCCAGCCCTCGTCGACGATCACCGCGCGATGCGTGCGAGTCACAGATGTGATCACGGCGGCGTCGTCGAGCGGGCGCAGCACGCGCAGGTCGATCACCTCGGCGTCGACGCCGCCGGCCGCCAGCTCGTCGGCGGCCGCCATCGCGGTCGGGACCGTGCCCCCGTAGGCGACGATCGTCACGTCGCTTCCGGCGCGGCGCATAGCCGCCTGCTCGATCTCTAGAGGGTGGGCGGCCGCTGATTCCTGGGGCAGTTCGCCCTCCATGTTGTAGAGCGAGCCGTGCTCGAAGATCAGCACCGGGTTGGGATCCGTCAGCGCCGGCGCCAGCATGCCCCGCGCGTCCTCGAGCGTCGCCGGCGCCAGCAGCTTCAACCCCGGAATGTGGGCCAGCCACCCTTCGAGGCTGTGCGAGTGCTGGGCCGCAACCTGCCGGCCGGCGCCGGTCGTCATCCGGATCACGAGCGGGATCGCGAACTGGCCGCCGGACATGTGGCCGATCGTCGCGGCGTTGTTCATGATCTGGTCGAGCGCTAGCAGGCAGAAGTTGACCGTCATCACCTCGACGATCGGGCGCATTCCGCCCATCGCCGCGCCGATCCCGGCGCCGACGAACGCGGACTCCGACAGCGGCGTGTCCCGGATCCGTTCCGGGCCGAACTCCTTCAGCAGGCCCTTGCTGACGCCGAAGCTGCCGCCGTAGGCGCCGACGTCCTCGCCGATCAGGAACACGCGCTCGTCCGCCAGTAGGGCCTCGCGGATCGCCTGGCGCATCGCCTCCCGGTAGGTGATCGTGACGGTCTCCGGCGCGACGCTCATAGCGGTGCCCCCTCGTAATAGACGAACCGCTCCAGCTCCTCTACCGGCTCGAGCGTCCCGGCCTCGGCGAACTCGATTGCCGTCTGCACCTCGCCAGCGACCTCCCGCTCGAGGTCCTGAACGTCGTCCTCGCCGATCAGCTCGGCCGAGGTCAGCTGCTCGATCAGCGCGGGGATCGGGTCGTGCTGCTTCCAGCGTTCGATCTCCTCCTTGGAGCGGTACAGGTCGGGGTCGTACATCGAGTGCGCGCGGAAGCGGTAGGTCTTGCACTCCAGGAAGCACGGCCGGCCGCCGTCGCGGACCTCGGCCGCCGCCCTGTGCGCGGCCTCCTCGACCGCCAGTACATCCATCCCGTCGACCGACCATGCCGTCATCTCGTAGCTCGCCGCCTTCAGCGCGAGATTTGTCTCCGACTCGTAGCGCTCGATCGCGGTGCCCATCGCATACAGGTTGTTCTCACAGCAGAACAAGACCGGGAGCTGCCACAGCGCCGCGAGGTTCATCGTCTCGTGGAACTCGCCTTCGGCGACCGCCCCATCGCCGAAGAAGCACGCGGTCACGCGCTCGCGGCCGAGCATCTTGTCGGCCAGCGCGAGGCCGATCGCCAGCGGCAGTCCGGCCGCGACGATCCCGTTGCCGCCGTACAGGTGCCGCTCCGCGTCGAACAGGTGCATCGAGCCCCCACGGCCGCGCGAGCAGCCTTCGAGCTTGCCGTACATCTCCGCCATGATCGACCCCGCCGGCACGCCCCTCACGAGTGCGTGTCCGTGCTCCCGATAGGTCGCGACGACCGCGTCCTCTGGCCGCAGCGCCTGCATCGCCCCCACCGCGACGGCCTCCTCGCCGATGTACAGGTGCAGGAATCCACGGATCTTCGTCGCGCTGTAGAGCTCGACGCACTTCTCCTCGAACCTGCGAACCCGGAGCATCCCTCGCAGCAGCTCGAGGCCGTGCTCGCGATCGGGGAGGCGCGGGGTCACGACCCTGCCTCCAGGGTCGAGATGTCGCCTTCGGGCAGTCCCAGCTCCCGGGCCTTCAGCAGCCGCCGCATAATCTTGCCGCTGCGGTTGCGCGGCACGGAGTCAACGAATTCGATCTCACGGGGGGCGACCGCCGCGCCCAGGCGCTTGCGCGCGAACGCGAGTAGCTCCTGCCGCAGCCAGTCGCTGGCTTCGCTGCCCGGTTTAAGTGAGACGAACGCCTTCACGATCATCTTCGCGACCGGATCGGGCTTGCCGATCACCCCCGCCTCGGCGACCGCGGGATGCTCGAGCAGCGCGCTCTCGACCTCGAACGGACCGATCAGATGGCCGGCCGACTTGATCACGTCGTCGCCGCGGCCGACGAACCAGAAATAACCGTCCGCGTCGCGCCGGACGAGATCGCCGCTGCGATACCAGCCGCCGACGAAACACTTGCGATAGCGCTCCTCATCATTGAGGTAGCCACGGAACATCGACGGCCAGCCAGGCCGCAGCACGAGCTCGCCTTCTTCGCCAGCGTCAGCCAGCTCCACCTCACCATCGGGCGCCAAAACCAGCTCATCGTCCTCGTTGCGCCGCGCGACGGCGGCCTCGATCCCCGGAAGCGGTCTGCCCATCGAGCCCGGCCGGATCTTCATCGAGCGGTAGTTGGCGATCATGATGCCGCCCGTTTCCGTCTGCCACCAGTTGTCGTGGATCGGCATCCCGTACGCCTCCTGCCCCCACACGACGACCTCGGGATTCAGCGGCTCCCCCACGCTCGCGATGAACCGCAGCGAGCTGAGGTCGTACTCGTGAGCGACCTCAGCCCCGATCCGCATCAGCATCCTCAGGGCGGTTGGCGCCGTGTACCAGACGTTGACGCCCTGGTCCCGGAGGATCGCGTACCACCGATCGGCCTGGAGCTCGGCCTCATCGACGATGCATGTGGCGCCTACCGCCAGCGGGGCGATGATCCCGTAGGACGTACCGGTCACCCACCCCGGATCGGCCGTGCACCAGAACACGTCACCCGGATGTAGGTCGAGCACCATCCTGCCGGTCGCCCGGTGCGCGACGACCGCACCGTGGACGTGGATCGCCCCCTTCGGCGTGCCGGTCGTGCCGCTCGTGAAGTGCAGCAGCGCCATGTCCTCGGCGTCGGTCGGCGCGACCTCGTACCCGTCGTCGGCCGCCTGCATCAATGCACGAAGGTCGTGAACGCCGTCGAGCTTCGCGATCTCGTCGTGGTCGCCCACCAGCAAGACGTGCTCCAGGCCAGGAAGGCGCTCGCGCAATCCCGCGACACGACGGCGGTAGAGCGTGGTCGTCGTGACGAGCACGCGGGCGTCGCCGAGGCGCAGACGCTGCTCGATCGGCTCGGGCCCGAACGCGGAGAACAGCGGTGAGAAGACACTTCCGTGCTTGAGCGTCCCGAGCGCCGCCGTGTACAGCTCAGGGATCCTCCCGGCGAGCGCGAACACCCGCTCGCCGCGGCCAACACCTAGCGCGTCGAGCAAGTTCGCAAAGCGACTCGTCTCGAGCTTCAGCTCGAAGTACGTGAGCTCCAACACTTCGCCGCGCTTGCCGATGAACCGCAGCGCAACGCTGCTGCCCAGCTCCCCATCGGCCTGGCGGTCAACGGCCTCGTAAGCGATGTTCAGCCCGCCCTCGGGCAGGCCGGCGAGCTCCCCCCGAGCCTGCGCCCAGGAGAACTCGAGCCGCGCCCGCTCGTAGTCGGGCATGTTGGGCGCATCGCTCGCCGCGAAGCTCAATGTTCCACCCTCCGCGCCTCGCGCAGCCGCTTGGATGCGCCCTGCCATCTGCGCTCGAGCTCGCGCAAGCGGCGCTCGACCGCAATCGGGCTCGCCGCGTCACGGCGGTAAAGCCTGGCCCGGAAGGCGGCCAGCCGGAGCCTGGAACGTCGCTCCTCCTCCTCGAGCGTCGAAAGTGAGACTTTGGCAGCCATCCTGTGACTCCTTCCGCCGTACTGGCTTCTGGATCGAAGGTAAGCCATAACCCCACGGAGGGCATCCGGGGGCTCCCACAATCACCACCGGGTTAGTCCGTAGTCCTCTCGTAGCGGCCCCGGTGGTACGCGGACGCGCCCACGGGCTCGACACCATCCTCTTTTGCTGCGTGCGAGGTCTCGCGCTTGGCGTCAACCACCACGACCATCGGCACGCGCCCATCGCGCCGTTGTGCGGCTGTGCGTCGTTCGGCTCCAATGCCGCGGCGACCGGTGGCTCGGCGGCGTTCCAGGGGTTCCGGAAGCACGCTCGGCGTCGGGCGCCAGAGCGTACCGTGGGTCGCCGTTCCGCGAAGCTCGAGCGTCGATCAGAGCAAGGCCCGAGCGGAATCGTCCTCATGCATAGGCATATCGACCGCAACCGACTGACTGGTCACCGTCGCGCTCCGGGGTCATGAGTCCACCTCCATGTGCGGGTCGCGTAAGGCGTGTTGTGTCACTTCGATGGTGCGCCTCGGGCCTAGGGTTCGCTTCATTAGTTCCCCGCATCCGCGATCCGCGAATTCAGCCCTCCCGCAGTTTCGGGGTTGCCACCGCTTACCGGGACTGCCCAGGTCGTTTGGCTATCGGCTTGGTCGGCGAAAGAAGCGCAGGCGCCGCTCGCGCTGCTGCTGGACAAGTCGCTCGATCATCTGCTGACGCCGTCGCTGCTTGCGCTCGATTCGCTCGCGCAGCTCACGGTGCATCCGCCGCTTGGCGGTCGAGTCGGTCGTTTCAGTCATCGCCATTCAAGGTAGTGGGAGGGGCCGGGCCGCACATCAGGGAGGACTTCGCGATCTGCTCCGTACTAATCTGCGATCGTCGTGCCGGAATGCGCGGGAGCGATCCGTTCTATACGCCGGCGCGAGCGCCTCGGGCACCCCGCCGTGCCTCGCGTAGGGGCTCGGGCGTTCGCACGCGTCCCACCGACGCGAGCACGACGGCACAGGCCGCGTCCAGGTCTGTGCGCCACCCCGGGTGCACCGCCAACGGCCGTGCGTGGCGGCTGGTCCGTAGCCAGCACCCCACCTCCCGCTCGCCGATCAGCAGCGGGCTGCGAGCGCCGGCCTCCTCGGCCGGCCACTCTCGGCAAGGCAACAGGGGTCTGTGCGTGACCCCAACGGTCGGCACCCCGAGCACAGCGCCAAGATGAAGTGCCAGACCCGCGCCGCGCGGGTGATCGCGTCCTGTGGCGTTGACGAGCAGCACGTCGGGCATTCGCAGCAGCGCCCTAACAGCGGTTTCAAGCAGCGGGCCCTCGCGCAGTGCCAGCAGCCCGGGTTCATACGAGTCCCCGGCCACGCCGCGCGCGACAGCACTGCCCACTATGCGCGGGCCTACCGCGAGCGCCGCGCCCGCCCAGCCCGGCTCCCACGCACGCCCCGTCCGCCCGCCCTGCCGCACGAAGCAGACGAAACAGCCGCCAGTTGCATACGTCTGCCCTGGGGGATGCCAGGCTGGCGGTTGCGCCGCTGCGAGCGCCTGCTGGACCAAGCGCAGTTCCTTCGCTGAAGCCGGCCAAGATTCGCTGACGACCATCGGGCTGAAACGTAGCCGCACTCGTCGGTCCGGCGTGTGCGCCGGGGCGGCAACGCGGGGAGTCGAGCTGATCCGTACTTGCCGCGTGGCGGACCGCGGGGATCACCCGATGCGCGTACCCCACCGGGGTGGGAGCGTGGGCGTATGCCTGGTCGCAGCATCCGCGTCGCCCGGATCGCAGGCATCCCGGTCGGCGTCAGTCCGTGGTGGCTGATCATCGTCGCGCTGATCACCTGGTCGCTGGGCGCGGGCTACTACCCGGGCGAGGTGCACGGGATCGCGCCGCTGGCGTCGTATGGACTGGGGCTCGCAAGCGCACTGCTGCTGTTCGCGAGCATCCTCGCACACGAGTTCGGGCACGCACTCGTCGCTCGCCGATGTGGTGTCGAGATCGAGGAGATCGACCTGTGGCTGCTCGGCGGGGTCGCGCGCATGAGGGGAAGCCCCAAAGGCCCAGGCGATGAGCTGCGGTTCGCGCTGGCCGGACCCGCGGTCACGGCCGTCGTCGCCGCGGTCTTCGGCGGGCTCGCGGTCGCGCTGCCGGGATCGGCGCCTGCCGCGCTCCGGGCGCTCGTCGACTACCAGCTCGAGATCAACCTGCTGATCCTCGGCTTCAACCTCCTGCCTGCCTTCCCGCTCGACGGCGGGCGGGTCGCCCGCGCGCTGCTGTGGCGCCGCAGCGGCGACATCGGCGCCGCCACGAACACCGCCGCGGCGCTCGGTCGGGCGTTTGGCTATCTGCTGATCGCGTTCGGCGTGTTCCTGACTTTCAGCGGCGCGCCAGGCGGACTATGGTTCGCTCTGATCGGCGTGTTCCTGGTGATCGCCGCCAACGCCGAGCGAACCCAGCAGCAGGTCGTGACCACATTCACCGGCGTCTGCGCGGGAGAGCTGATGTCCCAACCGGCCATCAGCATCCCAGCGGAGCTGAACCTCGAGCAGGCAGAGCCGTACTTCGCCCGCTACCGCTACACGGCGTTCCCGGTCACGGACGCCACAGGCCGAGCGATCGGCATGCTGAGCATCGACCAGTTGGAGCGCACATCCCCATCGAGACGAGCCACGATGCTCGTCCGCGACCGCGCCGCCCAAGAGCAAGGGCTGTTGATCGGAGAACAAGAGGACGTCGCGCACCTGCTCGAGCAGCCGGCGTTCGCCCGCGTCGGGCGTGCGGCAGTCCTCGACGACCAACGACGGCCGATCGGCGTCATCTCGATCACAGACATCCAGCGATCGATCCGCGCCACCGGCCTACGCACCCGCACCGGCGGGCCCGCCAGCCTCGTGCCTCGCTGAGCTAGGCACGCGGCCGCACGGGACAATCGTCGGCGCAGATCAGCCGATCGCCACCATGCGCTCGATCGGACTGCCTTGCGCAACGGATGCAGCATCCCGGTCTCGGTCGCGATGATGAAATCGCCGTCGGGATGCTCTGCGTGGCGCATACGCACTCGGGTGGAACAGGAACTCCGACCCGGGGCGCTCGCCGCGCATCCGGTTGATGTCATCCAGCTTCATCCCAGCGTGCCCATGACACTCGCCCGGCCACACGACCATCGGCCTGCCGGTGACCCGCTCGACATAAGTTCCGAGCCACATATCCGGGCCGAACAGGATCTCGACATCCTCGCCGTGCTCCGGCCGCACGTGCTCGACCACCTCAACCGCGTTGGCCGACATGCAGCAGTAGTCGGTCTCCGCCTTGACCTCGGCCGAGGTGTTGACGTACATCACACCACCGCCTCGGGATAGCGCTGCTTCCAGTTGCGAAGCTCGTTCGCCGTGATCGACTCGGCCAGCGAGCAGCCCGCATCGAGATCCGGAATCAGCACCGTCTTCTCCGCGCCAGGATCGAGGCGGTCTCGGCTCAGTCAGCTCCTCGATCTCCCCCGAGCCGAGCTCGACGACCGTCACCGGCTCCTCGATCGTTGGGATCTCTCTCTCATCTCGATCCACCCCTGCTTCGGTGATGGTGGTGTCCCCCGCCCTGATCGTAGGTCCGTAGCGATGTCCCGCCATCCGTAGCTTTAGGCTCGTAGCTTCCGCGCAACCCGTGTCGGTCTTGCTCCACTCCCGTCGCCGATAGAAGAACGAAACGATGAGACACGCACCTGTCGTGCTTTACGTGCTCGCGCTGGTGGCCGTCGTGGTCGGCGTGGACATCCTGTTCTTCAGGCACCACGTCCTGGAGCGGCTGATCGCAAACGTCGGAATTGTCCTGGTATTCGCCGTCTTCTATTTGAGGTTCCTGAAGCGCCCATGACCGCAGCCGGGGAGACGTTCGCTCGGTCGCTGACGTCGCGGCCGAGCAACGCCACGAGCTCTGCGCTCTCGTCGGGGATCCCGCTCTACACCGCGAACGTCGACGACTTCACCTGGCTCGAGTAGCTGATTGAACTCAAGGCCGTCGCCGGGCAAGCCCACTGCTTGAGAGCCCGCCGCAACCGACTTCCGCTCAGGGCTCCGCGGAGTGCTGCTGCTCGTCCAACGGGAGAGCCAGATCCCAGTCGCCGCGTACTCGTGCACCGCCTCCGCGATCAGCAGTCGAGGCCCGTGACCGTGCCATTGCCGCGGTTGTGATCACGTCACAAGCTGACGCCGGGCGCGGGAGAGCGGAGCCACCTCTGGCGTTGGCCGGAGAAAGCGGGACGCACCGGGATCAGCTGCACTTCGAACTGCTGGCGTCCACGAAGCTCTTGACTGAGCTCACCACGCTTGATGCGCTGCCGACGACCGTTGCGATTTGGCTAGCCGAGGGATTCGCCGGGAGTGCGTTGACGGCGCTCTTGAGCGCGTCGACCGAAGACTTGATGGCGCTGGTCTCGCTTGGGAAGTCGCTCTTGGCCTGGCTGACCACCGCGTTGGCGTCGGTTTGGATCTTCTTGAACTGGGCCTGTAAGGCGCCGATCCCACTGCTCGGGCTCAAGCTGGTCGCCTCCTTGATCGAGTTCTCGAGGTGGGTTCGGGCCGAGCAGTAGTCGGGCTTGCTGCCACCGCAACCGGCGAGCGCCACGAGCCCTAGAACGGCGACGCAGACGATCCGCGCGATCAACCTTGCGGCGGCATGGAGGGGCTGTCTCGCCAACGTCACCTAGATCACAATCTATGCCCACGGCACCGATTTGAGTCATCACCTCAATCGGGTGATGGCACCCCGCAGACTGCCGCAAAGGGCTGTCGCTGGCTTGTGGATCGGAGTCTCCGGTGGCAGAAGGCCCCGGCGGGTCCCACCGCTGCGCGGGTCGATGCGCGCGAAGAGGCTATGTCCGGATAGCGCCATGACCCAGGGCCCGGTAGCAGACCTGGCTACTACTAAGCGGCGCGCTGGTCCGCCGGCGCCCCGCCGCGCGCGCCGGTTCGCGGCACGACCACGGACAAGACCGATGACGTGCTGGCGGATTGGGCCAGGGGTGCAACGGCCCGGGAGCGATCGTCGCGCGGCAGCCCCGGCGGCGATCAGCTTGCGCTGCGGAAGCTCCGGGCCGCGCTTCAACGCACACCGAACATCGCCTCGTCGCACCGGCGAGCCTGAGCCCCCGACGGCCGCACGGCGTTCATGAGACTCTCCCCCTCCCGCGCCCGAACGCTGCGCTACGTACGAGCTGCCCCCACCCTGCAGCGGGCCGCCGGCCCGACGCTGCTGGTCGACGGCACCACCGCCGTCGGGATCGGCTCCGCCGACGTGCTTTTCGGTGCGCTCCCGCTGTTCGTCGCGATCGTGGTGGTGTCAGACCGGCGTCTCTTGGGAGTCGGTCGTCGACGCCCTCGACTCGAGCACGCGTGTCATCGCGCGGCTGCCGCGATCATCATCGGTGTGTCCCTCTCATTCGTGTTCGGGTCAGAGCGCCCGTTCAAGCCCTTAGGCCCCGGCGCCGCCAGCGCCGTGTTCCTCGACGCGTTCGTCATCGGCAGACTGCTTCTGCCCGCCGTGCTCGAGCTCGGACGCCGCACATGGCAGCTGCCGCGACGACTGAGCCCACGACTGCCGACGGTCCCGCGCCACCCACCGAGCGAGGCTACGCCCGCCCTCGAGACCAGTCAATGAGCGACCAGCCAAGGATTCCGGTGTCCGGAGGGCCGATCCCCCCCGGCATGCCGGCGAGCACATCGGCCCGGCATCTGTCCGCTCGGCTGTGGCAGAACGTCACGGTGCGGCTGGCGGTAGCGCTGGCGTTTGCGGACGCCTCGATCGTGGTGCTCGCGCTCCCGGAGATCGTCACCCGCCTACATACCTCGATCTCGCACGTCACCTGGGTGATCATGGCCTACAACCTGGCGCTGATCGTCACGGCGGCTACGGTCATCCCGTTTGCTCGCCGACTTGACTCGACGCGGGCGCTGATCGTGGGGCTGGCGTTGTTCGGGCTGGCCTCCATCGGTTGTGGAACTGCCAACAGCATGAGCATGCTGGTGTCCCTCCGCTGCCTACAGGGCGTTGGCGGCGGTCTCCTTCTGTGCGCGTCCCTACCAATGCTCGCCAACACCGTGCGACCGGGGGATTCCCCGTTGAACGGGTGGTCGGCCGCGGCCGCGATCGGCATCGCGGTGGGTCCGGCGGCCGGCGGCGTCCTCACCCAGATCTTCGATTGGCGCGCGATCTTCCTCGCGCAGGCACCGGTCGCCGCGGTCGGCGTGATCTTGGTCCTTGCCCTGCACCCGCACCCGGTGGTCGCGCTTCCAGACGAGGCGGACCGACGCGCGACCTCGCTTGACCCTCTCACGGCCAACGCCAGCCTGGCACTGCTCTCGGCAGGACTGATCTGCGCCCTGTTCCTAGTCGTGCTCATGCTGATCGACGCCTGGCTGCTGTCGCCAATCGCGGCCGCGGCAATCGTGACCACGATCCCGCTCGCGACCGCGATCGCGGAACGCCGCGTGGGCCAAGCTTCGCCGATCGCGTTGGGAGCGGTCGGCGTGGCGCTCGTGGCCGCAGGCCTGATCGGCCTCTCGTTGGTGACGCATCGGGAACTCGGCTTAGTGATAATTACGCTCGCGCTGCTGGGAACCGGCCTGGGATTGGCGTTCCTGGGCCTGACCACAGACGCGCTGCGAAGTGGCGGACCGGCGGCCGCCCGGGCCGCGAAGACGGTCGCCGCGCGCGATGCCGGGATCGTGCTTGGCTTACTGGTCCTTACTCCGGTGTTCGTCAACCAGTTGAACAAGGCGCCCAACCAGGCGCTGCCGGCGGCCACTCAAGCGGTGCTCACCGCGCCGATTTCTCCGGACCTCAAGGTCTCGCTCGCACCCGGCCTCGTCGCCGCCTACAAGAACGCCCCGCAGAGCGAGCTTCCCGACTTCGGTCCTGCGTTGGCCAAGGCAAGCGCTCACGCCACCCCCGCGGAGCGTGCGGCCCTACACGACCTCCACAACCAGCTCGATTCGATCGTCCAGCACGCCGTCACCAGCGCGTTCAAGCTCCCGCTCCGCTACGGCGCCATCTTCGCGATCCTCGTCCTGCCGCTGCTGGGCCTGCGACTCATATACGGTAGACGGACCAGCTAGAGGCCGTGCGCAGCCTGGCTGTACCCGCCGCTTCCCCGAGCCCGGAGGGGTGCGTGCCCTTCGGGCCGGCGACTCGTGCGCTCTCGCATTCGCCCAACGCGGTCGCGATCCAAGGCGGCCGCCGCGGGGGTCTCCGCGCCGTGCAGAGGCCTCGTGCTGCTGGCCCGGCTCGGGAGCCGCCCGCAGCAACACCATGGGTTCCGCTGGCGCACTGGAAGCGCGTCGAGGCTCGCGATCGGGTCAACGTGGGGTAGGACGAGCTGCGGTCGTCCGGGCCTGGTAGTCGTCGAGAGCGCTCCTTAGCGAGGATGAGCGACGAGGTACCGGATGATCTCGATCGCAGCGCCTAACCAGGTGTTGGACAGGAACCCGAGCCAGGGAAGCACCAGTAGAGCCACGCCGGTGTAGCGGGTGCACGGATACACGACGTTCAGGACCAAGCCAACGACCAAGAACGGGAACGCGCACAGCCCGATCTTGCCGCCGCGACCCACCAAGAGCCTCAGCGTCGTCGCGCCTCTCTCACCCCGGACCAACAGCGTCCAGCCGCCTCCGCCAGGCGCTTGAGGTTGAGCAGCTGGCGTCGCTGCATCCCGAAACGGAGTGGGTGCCATAAGACCTTGAGCATCAACCCGAGGGCGAGGCGGTCATAGGCTCCCCTCGACCGGGTGATCACGCGAGTGCTCGTCTGATCGACTGGCTCCAGGACGAAAGCCCACGACATCGACCCGGCATCGTCGCCAAGCACAAGCGCCCGCTCCGGCTCGACAGCCCGAACCACGAACAACTTCTCAGCCTTCGGAGTCTGCGGAAAGATGTCGCTGGCCTCGACTCGCTGAAAGTCCGCAACGATCCGATTTGCGCTCGGCATGCCACCGTTGTCCAGACCGTCGTAGCTGTACCAGCCAGCACGCCGAGACCCCATCTGCACACGCCAAGGCCACATCTCGGCGCGGCGAGCACGAACCACGACGGCGAGCGTCGTCGCGTCCGCCACTGATCCATCGGCAGCGTGTGGTCGTCGTCGGTGGCGGCTTCGGCGGCCTTCAGACGGCGTTGACGGTCGCCTGCCTGCCGGTCGAGGTGACGGTCTCGACGGGTGCAGCTTCCACCTGTTTCAACCGCTGGCTTACCAGGTGGCCATGGGAGCACTCTCGCCCGTGGAGCCGTTCCCGTGTGGCACCATGCGACGCATGTTCAAGCACACGGGACATGACCACATCATCGGTGCGGTCGCCGCTCATGCGCATCCATATCCCGGCGCCGTGAACGCGCCGGCGCGGCATCTGATGCGCGTGGGGAAGGTGTGCGCCTCGGAGCGAGAGACCGGGCCGACGATCACCGCCATCCTCCAGCTGGGCCCGCTGGAGGGTCGGCGCATCGACGTAGACGTCGTCGAAGGCCGCCCTCCGAAAACAGTCGACGTGCCGGCCGACGACGGCAGCACGTGTCGCTACTGCCTCGCGGACTGGACCCAGACCGGTCCATCCGCCATTTACACGTTCTTGTACCTCGTATAGCCGGTCGGCGAGGGCCCGCGAGTCGACCCGTCGCAGCGTTCCTAGGCCCGATCTGCAGTAGCTCGAATGCAGAAGGTGACCCGCCGGCTTTGCGCAAGGGACGACCTGCAGAAAGCCGCGACGTCCACGGCGGCCGCCACTGCAAGCCGCGAACGGAGAAAAACGGCCGGCTGGCGCTGACCCGCGGGGCGGGCCAACTCCTCACCCTTGATGCCCCCAAGTCCGTATCGTGCCGGGTCTCTGACACTGCGGCCGGCGCGCACCTCCTCGTCGCCAGCCGCGAGACCCGGGCGGCGGCAGCGGCGTCGAGGCCCATGGGCTACGACCGAGTGGTCCTGCAGACCGCGCGAAGCATGACCGGCGGCGGCGATTCCGAGCGGCTCGCGTTGAACGTAAGCAGCAGCGTCCGCGAACTCGGTCGGCGGCTCGATCGTCGTTGACCGCTCCGGTCTTGTCGTCGACCAATTGAGGCGCCGCGATTTCGAGGGGTCTGTGACATCGCGGTGCCGCCGCGCAGCGGCGCCGTCGCTCCGCCGCGGCATGACGCTCATGCCGGAGTGCCCGTCCGAGCCCGAGCGTCGGCACCTGTCGCACGGATCGTCCGGCTACTTCGGGGGCTTTCTACCGATGGCACGGCCGGCCGGCTGGCCTAGAGTCGACCAGGACGGTGGCCACGAGCCCGATCCCGCGAGCCGGGAAACGGCCGACCGGCTTCGGAGAATGCATGTCAACGGGACGCACGTCCCTCGAGCGAGGAGGAGTCCTCATGCCAGAAACCAAGACCCAGCGCAGCGAGGCGGGTCGCAAAGCGGCGGCCACTCGGAAGGCCCACGAGCTCCAGCGCAAGCAGGAGGAGCGCGAGCGCAAGCGGCAGGAGCAGGTAAGCGAAGCGGTCGACCGAACCTCCGAACTCTCCGACGATGTGCTCAAGTTGCTCGAGTCCGGGTCGCAGGCCGTGATCGAGGCGGTCCGCAAGTTCGTCGACGTCGTTGACGAAGCGTTGCCGGCGTTGCCACACGGCGAGCGTCCGTCCCGCCGGCGAGAGATCGTGGACGCGGGGATGGATATGGCCGACCGACTCGTCGAGACCCAGTATGAGTTCCTGCGCAGCGTCGTGCAGAGCGCTGGGACTGCGCTCAGCCGAGAGGAAGACGAGAAGTAGACCGCGGCGGGCGCCCAGCGCCCACCGCCAACCCAGAGACTACGCGGGCTCCGTTGCCGTCAACCGGCCGCTTGGTTAGCCATCGGCGCGCGAGGCGGGTCTGCGGGAGGGTCGCAGCCGAGACCGGTGCGGGGTCGGAATGGGGGTCTGTGGGGAGGTCTCTGATTTGGGGTTGCGGGCTTGGTCTGGGGGAGTAGGCTGAGCTAACTAGGGACGTTGTCGAAACGCTGTTGCGGGTTGGCGCGTTCGCCATAGTGCCAAGGGAAAGGCCGGGCCGTTAGTGCGGCCAGACAGATCCCAGAAGATCGGCAAGGGGGGCCGGTGGACCTCGCTTGTCGGTGGTTGCTGCGGAGTTGGCGCCCGGTCGTGACCGGCCCTGTCAGCGAGTCGCGAGTCGCGGCTGGGTGTTGCGCTGGCGGGGCTGGCGCAGGAGCTTGCGGCGGCCCGCCGCGAGATCACGGTGCTCAAGCGCGAGAATCCTGCGCTCAGGACCAGGCTGGACGCCGGTGGTTGACATGAGCGGGGCGAAGCGGCATGGGCGCGGTGTCGCTAACACGCTCAGGCTCGCGCGGGAGAGGGCGGCGAGCTGGGATTCCGACGCTACCTTGAGTGGCTGAGCGTGGTGGAGATCGTCGACGGAGCTCTGCCGGCGGGTTGGGACCTGACACGCGCGTTGTGGCTGCGCGGCCAGGCGTCCGCGGATGGGGATCGCGGGGGGCCGGCAAAGCTCGCCGCGAAAATCGCCGGCATCCCCAAGCCGCGCGGCCGCATCTGAGCACGCGTCCGGTGCCGCTGAGGGGGTCGGCGATCGCGAGCCGGGGGGTGATCGGCGATCTGCGCACCGTTGCGCTCGTCGGAACAAACGGCACGACCGACTGGTACTGCGCGCAGTCAGTACTCGGTACCGATGCGCGGCACCGACCCCGGGCGTATGGTCGGAGGCGATCAAGGAGGCGTTCTATGCCACAGACCACGGACCGGCATGCGCAGCGTCGCGTGCTTCCGGTGATTGTGCGCGATCGCCGTGGCAGCGGGATGCGGCGGATGCTCGGCGCTGTCTCCGCAGACGCGCGGATGCTGCGCGCGATATCGGCCGACGTCGCTCACGCCGCCGACCCGCGCCATCTCGCGCGCAGGCCGCCGGTCGCCGACCCTTTCGAGTCGCGTGACCCCGAGTACATCGCGCGCACGCTCCCGGCGCTGCGCGTGATGGCCGACGTCTGGTTCCGCGCGGATGTGCGCGGGCTGGAGAACATCCCGCCGTGCGGGCCGGTGTTGCTCGTGGGCAACCACTCGGGGGGCACGCTGATCGCCGACACGTTCGTCTTCGCGCAGGCGTTCTATGACCACTTCGGCCCCGAGCGCGAGTTCTTCCAGCTCGCGCACGACCTCGTGTTCAAGGTGCCTGGCATCCGGGCCATGCTCACGCCGTACGGGACCGTGCCGGCCTCGCCGCAGAACATGCGGCGCGCGCTCGCGCGTGGCGCCGCGCTGCTTGTCTATCCGGGCGGCGACCACGAGACCTACCGGGCCAGTTGGCACTCAGCTGAGATCGATTTCGCGCACCGGACCGGCTTCGTGCGGCTCGCCTTGAAGCACGGCGTGCGAATAGTTCCGGTCGTTTCGATCGGCGGCCAGGAGACGGCGCTGTTCCTCGGCCAGGGCGAGCACATCGCGCGACTGCTGCACCTCCACCGGCTGCTGCGAATCGACGTCGCGCCGGTCCAGATCGCGCCGCCGTGGGGTGTCACGGTGCTCGACCTCCCGGGACGCCTTCCTCTGCCGGCGAAGATCTCGATCGATGTGCTCCCGCCGATCGACCTGCGCGAGGAGCTCGGCGGCGCTTGCGGCGATCCCGACGAGGGCTACGAGCTCGTCACGGGACGGATGCAGCAGGCGCTGCGCGAGCTCGACGAGGCCCGCGCGCTGCCGCTGATCGGCTGAGCGGGCGCTCATCGCAGCGGAAGACCGCCCGCGACCCGAGCGTGACGACGGCGTGGGCGAGCCGCTGTGCAAACGGCGTCTACGACTGCGCCGGAAGACGTACTTAATCGCCTGAGGTCTGCCTCGAAGTACCGATGAGTGGCAACCGCCGTCGCGTCACGCTGGCGTTGGCGCGCCCGCTGACAGGGCGCGGAGCCTTTGGAGGAAGCGCGATGACCGTCGAGTACTTTCACGCATCTAAGTTCGGCAACGGGGCGAAGGTCGCGGCACGCTTCAAAGAGAAGGCGGCCGCCACTGGGGTCGATGTCGACGTCCACCACATCCGGGACGTGAGGCCAGCGGAGCTTCCGTCGGCTGATCTGTACGTGTTCAGTTCGCCGGGTCGCTTTGGTAGGCCCATCCGCGGGATGCGCCGCTTCCTGAAGAAGGTGAGCCTTCCTGCCGGCTCCCGGTACGCGATCCTGACGACCGAGGCGATGCCGAAGCCGGACAAGAAGACCGGGCGGGTGCCGACGGAGGAGGAGCTGGCCAGGTATCAGCGGGTCAGGTCGATCATGAACGAGCTGCTTCAGGGCAAGGGGCTAGTCAGGGTCGGCGAGGACAAGGTTCACGTGACCGGACTCAAGGGGCCGCTGGAAGATGGGTGGGAGATGAAGGTGGACGCGTTCGCGGCCGCGCTCTGCGCCAGCCTCGAACGCGCTGCTGCGCTACCAGCGACTGCGCCGGGGGAGGTCGCCGAAAGCGGAGTCCGGGTCTGATGGAGATCGGTCAGCGTCTGGCGCAAGGAGAGAGTCACCAACCGACTGGTGCGGCCGGCCAGGCGAACGGCGCGTCGGCTCCGATCAACGAGGTCGATCTGAAGCTCGAGGTCACCGACGTGCTGGACCGCTGGCCCTCCGCCGGCCTCGCGGTCGTGCTCGTGCGCGACGGGTCCGTCGAGTGGTTCCTCTGCCACGGCGTCGCGGACGTTGAAACGAAGGAGCCGATCGCCGAGGACACCGTGTTCAGGATCGGGTCGATCACCAAGACGTTCACCGCGATCGCGGTGATGCGGCTCTGCGAGCAGGGGTTGGTGGACCTGGACGCGCCCGCCAATGCTTACCTTCGCACCTTTCGGCTGATTCCGGCCAAACCGAGGTTCCGACCCACGGTGCGCCATCTTCTGACCCACACCGCTGGGATCGGCTATTGGCGGCGGCTGCCGGACCTGCTTCAGCCCGGTGTCGGCGCGGGCGTCCGAGCGGGGCGATCGGGGGCGTCGCCGCTCGCCGAGTACTACCGCCGGGGCCTGCCGGTCGAGGTCGAGCCGGGAACCAAGTGGGCCTACAGCAACCATGGGTTCGCCGCGCTCGGGCAGATCGTCGAGGACGTCAGCGGCCAGGCGTTCGCGGATTACCTGCGCGAGCGCATCTTCGAGCCGTTGGGGATGGACCACACCGACCTCGTCCGCTCCGAGCGCGTTCGCTCCCGCCTGGCCAGCGGATACGTGCTCCGCTCTCGTGGCCTTACGCCTGTCCCCGACCGCGACGTCCCGACCCCGGGCGGCGGCGGCATCTACTCCACGGCCGCGGACGTCGCCCGTTACATCGCCGCACTTCAGCAGATGTACGCAGGCAAGCCGGGCCCAGTGCTGAAGCCCGCGACCCTGGCGTCCATGTTCGAGCCACACTTCCGGCTCGATCCACGGCTGCCGGGCATCGGGCTTGCGTTCGAGCTCGGCGAGGAGAGCGGCCGCAAGACAGTCGGGAAGACCGGCATCGTGTCCGGCTTTCACTCCGCGATCGTTCTGGCTCCCGAGGACCGGATCGGAGTCGTCGTTCTCAGGAACACCGGGGGCCTCGATGGTCGAAATGCGGCGACGCCGCTTGCGGCCGCACTCCTCCGCCGCCGGCTCGGCCTCCCGGATCAGGCGATCCGCAGCGACATCCCAGCCCGTCCCGAGTCATGGAGCGAGATCTGCGGCTGGTACGGCCCCGATCCCGGCCCCGTCACCAACCTGTTCACACGAGCCCTCATGGGCGCTGGAGCCGAGGTCACAGTCCGCCACGGCCACCTGATGCTGAAGCCGCTGCACCCGGTCCCGGCGATCCGACGCGGTATACGGCTACACCCCGACGATCCCAACGACCCGTGGGCGTTCCGAGTCGAAATGGCCGAATACGGCATCAACCTCCGCGTCGTGTTCAGCAAGAGCTCCGAACACGGGCGGACGATAACGCGGCTGCTCACGGATACGTTCTCGTTCGAGAAAAGGCCCGATGCTCGAAACCCGCGACCGTGGATTCAGGGCGCGCTACTCGCCGGCGCTACGGCGATCGCCGTGCGCCAACGCCGCGAAGCACAACGTCTGTGGGCTCTGATACCTGCTCATCTGCGGTCGGCATGACGCTTCGACGGGCGTCGCTTGCAGCAGTCAAGGCGGTTCACACGTTCGCGTGGTTCTCGATCGAGTCGTGCGTGATCTACGTGCTCTGGGCAGGCTTCAGGAAGCGGTCTGATCGCAGCGTCGCAATCGCCGCAGGAGTGGTTGCCAGCGAGAGTCTGATCTTCGCTGCGAACGGGTTTCGATGCCCGCTGACCCAGGTAGCGGAGCGCGTCGGCGCCGAGCGCGGCTCAGTCACGGACATCTACCTGCCGTACTGGTTCGCCCACAATCTGCCGGCGATTCACGTCCCTCTAGTCATGCTCGCCGGATACCTCCACGGACGAAACTTACGACGGCAATGACGACTGGAACGACCCGTGCCGTCAGGTGGGGTTTTCGGTCGCGCGGCTGGCTTGCCGGCGCTTGAGTAGCCACCACGTGGTGACAAGGTCCTCGGTCTTTCTTGGGTCCAGGCCGGTGAGGTGGTGGAAGCGGCCTATGCGGTAGCGGATGCTGTTGCGATGCAGGTGCAGCTCGGCCGCGGTGGCCTCGACGTTGCGGTCGTTATCGAGCAGCGTCCTGACCGTGAGCTCGATCGCCTTGCCCGAGGCGCCGCGCGCATCCAACGGTTTTAGGTGCCGCTCGGTGAGGCGCTGTGCGAGGGTTTGTGCCTCGGTCACGAGCGGGAGCGGGCCGAGCGCGGCGAGGTCGACGACTCCCGTGATGCCGAACGCATGTGCCGTCGCTAGCGCCTCAAATGCCTCGGAGAAGGAGGAGTCCGCTTCCTCGAGCGCGACTGCAGGGCCGAAGGCGATTGTCACACCGGCGTACTCATTGGGGATCTGGGGGGTGACGGCGAGCAGCCGCTGGTCGAGAACGATCTGGAGCGTCCTGCGTTCATCGGTCGAGCCGGAGTGACGGATGTGCACCTCGAGGGCGCCGGCGATCGCGGCTGTGTCGCAGTGCGCGCAGACGGCGAAGTACGGCTGGTGAACGTCTAGACCGTACGCCTGGCCGGCCCGGGCGAGCCGCTCGGCGGTGACGCGGCCAGCGACCAGGTCGCGCAGGAGCTCGGCGCGGCCGGCGGCGTCGCGTCGCGCCAGCGCAACGGCGTGATCGCGATGTGCGTCCGCCAGGATCGACGCGCACATCGTCGCCCATTCACGTCCGGTCCTGAATCTCGAACATCGTCCTCGGGTCTAGGTTCAGTTCGACGGCATGGGCCGCGACAACGGCGACCACGCGCCGCGCTCCAAGCTGGAAGCTCCGCGGGTCGAGCGGCAGCCCTAGGAACTCGGCGGCGGCGATGCAGGCAGTCTGCAGCCGCTCATCGGAGGACCGACGCGGTCGATGGGGCTGTTGCCGACGCTCGCGACCGGATCCTCGCGCTCGGTGGCGTTGAAGCGCATGCCGCCTACGGCGATCCCGCCGCGGAGCTGGCGCTGTACAGCGCGTCGCTTGATCTGCTGGTCGTGGGGTCGCGCGGTTACGGGCCGATCGGGAGGCTGTTCCATGGCAGCACCTCGCAGGAGCTGGTGCGGAGCGCCCGCTGTCCGCTGCTGGTGCTGCCACGCTCGGCTCGCATGATCGAGGCCGATGAAGTTGTGGCCGCCGGGTCAAAACGGCAGCCGTCAGGTAGCTCGCTGCAATTCGCTAGTGCGGCACGTGGTGGGCTCGGTGTTGAGGGATGATCACGATGCCGTCTGTCGGATACACGATTGATTCGTGGGTCTCGTCCCAGCGGACGCGGTAGCGCTCGTGCCGGTCGCTGCCGAGCAGTTCGATGATCTCGGCGCGGCGGCTGGGCTGTCCGTGCAGCCCTCGCGCTTCGATCCAGTCGCCGACGCGGACGGCGCGGTTGTTTGGTTGCTTGGTGGCCATCGCTCACCTCCTCTGTTGATCAAAGCTCGCACGAGGGCTGGACGCATCCGGGGGACCAGCTGAAATGGGCTGCGGCGATCTACTGAGGCGCGGGCGCCGGGCAAGGCACCGGCCGCGGGTGTCGCAAACTACGGCCGAGTCTGCGCAAAAGCCCGGACGCGCTCACACCCTCCCATCTCGTATGTTGGTTTTAGACACGTCCTGCTTTCAAGGAATTTTGTGCATCCGAGGACGGGAGTGTTTGTCGATGTCAGTCGTATCCGACACGGAAGACGATCCGACCGCCGTCACGACGATCGCGGTCGCTGAGAAGCTGGCGATTGTTCGGGGCGCCGTGACGCGATTGCTCGAGAACGAGCCCGGGTTCGTGGTCGTAGCGCAGGCGCTCGACGTGCCGATGGCGCTCCGCAAAGTCCTCGCATACAAGCCCTGCGTGCTGGTACTCGATCTTCACCTCCCGGGCGGCTCCGCGCTCGCTGCGATCCCGAACATGCTCGATACGTCTCCATGCACTCGGATTGTGGTGCTGACATCACACGACGCGCCACGTGCCGCTCGCGAGGCACTCCGCGCTGGCGCCTCGGGATTCGCGCTCAAGCAGGCTCCGGGGCGGAAGCTGATCGACGCGGTAGGAGCGGTGGCCGCCGGCCGGGGATACCTCGACCCCGAACTCGCCGGGCGGACCGCTCTCGAGCCGGAGCTCGAGCCCGGTTGCGAGGAGGGACTCTCGGCACGGGAGCTCGACGTCCTGAAGCTCATCGGCAGCGGTTACACCAACCCCGAGATCGGCGAGTCCCTGCATCTCAGCATGCGCACGATCGAAGCGCACCGCTTGCGGCTACGCCACAAGATCAATCGACGCACACGCGCCGAGATCACCGCCTACGCGCGAGAGATGAGCGTGGTCGGATAGCGAGCGCTACCGGACGCCCTTCCGAGGGATGACAGCCGCACTCAGCCGACCGGAGATCTGGCTTCGAGGATCGCCGCCGCTCGCGGCTCGAACAGGCCGTAGCCGTGCTTGCGCGAGAGCTCCAGGGCACGAGCTGCGTGTTCGCGAGCGTGGTCGCGCTCGCCCCTCGCGGCCAGCGCCTCCGCCCACGCTTGGTGCGACCTTGCCGCCCAGCCCGGCATGCCGTGTTGCTCGTGGAACTCGCACGCCACCCGAAAATGCTCATCGGCGAGGTCATCGCGACCAACCGTGGCAGCCGTCAACCCAAGGTACGTCGCGGCGTGGCCGTGGCTGTTCGCGCCATTCCACACCATCTGGTTACCCCATGGCTCGATCAGGTCGTACAGGGTCGCCGCCGCACCGGAAAGCTGGGCCTGCGATGCGGCATCCGCGTACTGAGCCAGCGTTGTGAGGCGGACGAGATCCCACGGTACGTGCTCGAAGCCGTCGGCAGCCGCCTGTTCGACGATCGCGGCTGCCTCGTCGACTCGGCCAACCCAGCAGAGGACGGCCGCTAGTGCTGACTTCCATGCGTGGATCCTCGGATATGCCTGCGCGGTCTGCTCGACCAGCTCCGTTAGCTCGTTGGCGCGGCCCTGCATCCACCGAACCATGCTGATCTGGCTCCCGAAGACCATGTACGCGTCGGGCTCGCTGGCGGCGCCGCCAATCTCGAGCGCCTGTTGGGCAGCCTGCTCACTCGCCGCAAGCTCCCCATGCACGTAGAGTAGGCCAGCCTTCGCGAAACCGGCGATCCAGCGCATGTGTGGCTCGCCCAGACGCTCGGCGATCGCCGCCATCCGGTGCGTCGCCGCCTCCGCGCGCGCCAGTTCCCCAGCGCACACCGCTGACAGCCACTCCGAGTCGGTCGCCAAGAATTCGAGTGCGGGATCACCGGCCGCCCTTGCGCATGCAGCCAGCTCGTCAAGCCGCCCACGTCGCAGCTCGAGTGTGTCAGGCGCCCACATGGCGTAGAACCAGTCGGTGAGGACGCGAGCAATCGTTTGGGTGGTACCCGCCTCACGGGCGAGCTTCACTGCCTGCTCGGCGAGCGCTCTGCGGCGGCGGTGGTCCGGCTCGTAGATCAGCTCCGTCGCCTGCAACGAGAGCAACCTCGCCCGCCGATTCGGATCGTCATCGAGCTCGAGCGCTCGGTCGATCGCGGCCACCCGCTCCTCATCGACCTGGCCGAAAACACTCGTCCGGCCGCGGTTGTTGGCTAGCGCGGCCCGCGCCGCCCGCTCCCCGTCCTGTAGCTCGGAAGCCACTCGTGAGGCCTCGAGCAGCGTCTCTCGATACTCGGCGTTGCCGGTCAACCGCTGCGCCTCGCCCAAGCCGACGAGCACGTCGCAGCGGACCGCGGGATCTTCCCGGTCTGCAAGCATCTCCAGAGCGCGGGCGAACCATTGCAGGGCTTCGTCGGGGGCCAGTTCGGCGAGTGCTCGGTCCCCGGCCATGCGCGCATATCCCACCGCTTTCACGAGATCGACGGCCGTCGTTGCCTTCGCCCAATGGTTGGCCAGCTCGCCCACCCTGCCGCCGGGATCGTGGGCGAGTTGCTCCTCCAGCGCTTCGGCAATGCGCCGGTGCAGCCGCGCGCGGCGCGTCCCCCCCAGATCCTCATACAGGGTGTGGGTGATTAGCGCGTGCGAGAAGTAAAAGCGGCCGGGTGTGGTCGAGGACTCGTTCAGCACGGACGCGTGCACCGCGCGCTCCAGCAGCTCCAGCAGCTCATCCTCGTCACGCTCGCTCACGATGACCAGCAGGTCGAGGTCGAACTCGCGGCCGATCACCGCTGCCATCGAGAGCACCCTGTGCTCGTCTTTGCCCAGCCTCGAGATCCGCCGCCCCAGCACCTCGCGCACACTTCGTGGCAGACCCAGCTCGGAGATATCTCCCCGCACCGTGAAACGACCATCCTCCTGCTCGTAGATCACGCCCGACTCCACCAGATGGCGCAGCAGCTCGCCCGCGTAGAACGGGTTGCCGTCCGTCTCCTGATGCAGCTCGCGCGAGAGCGCCATCCCGGCCGCATCGAGCTCGTGCCCGCCTGCGCGCTCCATCAACTCGACGACCTCGCTCTGCGCCAAGCCGCTCAGCGCCAGCCGCTTCACCCCCTCGAAGCGATGCAGGTCAGCCAACACCTCCGCCAGTGGATGCCCCGCGTGCAGCTCAGAATTCCGGTAGGTCGCGATGAACAGCGCGCGGACGCCGTGGCCCTGCACCAGGACATGTCGTAGCAACAGCAGGCTCTGCTTGTCCGCCCAGTGCACGTCGTCGAGGATCACCAACAGCGGCTCGCGCTCGGAGGCTTCGCGCAGGAGCCCGACGATCGCGCCCCACAACAGGTAACGCTCGGTCTCCGGATCGGTCTCGGTCGGCGACGGCACGTTCGGAACCCGTTGGCGCAGGACAGGCGACAGCCGCGCCAGCTCGCCGCCATGACGCTCGACATGCGAGCGCAGCAGCGCTTCCGGCGCATGAACCATGTAATGGCCGAGCACGTCAAGCCAGGGCCCGTAGGGCACGGTCAGGTCCTCATAGCAATGGCCGAGCAGCACGGCCGCTCCCTCGTCGGAGCGCGCCTCGAGCGCCGCATGCGTTGAAAGCCGCGTCTTGCCAATCCCCGGCTCCCCCGACAACAACGCCAACCGCCGCTGACCGTCCACCACCTGGCTGAACAGCTTCCGCAGCAGCTCCCTCTCCGCGATCCGACCAACCAACCCCAATGGGGGCGTTTCCTGCAACCGCGCCGGCAACGGCAGCGAGCCCCGCTGCTCGCTGGGCCGCTCCCATACCACCTCCGCCGCGGCCAGTGGCTCCGGCAACCCCTTCAAATCCAGGGCGCCTACCGACTGGAACTTCTGCCCTCGGCCAGCAGCGAGATGCGCGACCAGCTCCTTCGCCAAGATCTGCCCGCCCGAGCACCGATCACACAACCGCGCGGCCTCAATCACCGGCAACCCAAAATAGTCCCCGCCCTCCGCGGTCGCATCGCCCACGCTCAACCCCACCTTCACCACCAACTGCTCGGCCGCCGAACGATTCCTGAACTCAAACCGCTGCTGCACCCCCACCGCACAATCAGTCGCCGCCGCCGCACTGTCGAACACCAACATCAACCCATCGCCGGTGTTCTTCACCTCACGACCTCCAGCCTCCGCCAGTGCCTCGCGGATCAACCCGAAATGCTCTGCTCGTAGCTCATCGGCCGCCGCTGGACCCACGCGCGATTCGAGGCCCGTCGAACCGACCAGATCCGTGATCAACACCGTTACCGTCTCAACCGAACCCATCCAGTGCCCCTCACGCTCGTCGTCGCGCCCCGCCCCGCCAGCCGCGACGAATCATATCCGGGGCCCCGCTGCGGCCAATTTCATCCGTGGACGAACCTACGATTGCGCAGCTCGATGAGCCCGGTCCTGCGGTGCGCAGCTGACACGAGACCAAGGCGACAACCGCCGGAGCATCAAGATTGATCGCCGCCGATTCCTCGGCCAATCCGCCAGGATTGCCGCGGCAGGGGTCGTCGTCGCGCAACCGGAATGGCTGGCAGCCTGCGGCTCGTCCGGCACGGGAGCGTCGGCGGCCGACTGGCGCAGCCTGGCGAGAGCGCTTCGCGGCCGGCTGGTAATGGCCGGCGACCGGCGTTACGCGACCTCCGCGGTGCCCTATAACGCGCTCTACCGATCGATCCGTCCGGTGGGAATCGCGCTTTGCGCCGACGAGTCCGACGCTCGGAAGGCATTGTTGTGGGCGCGCGAGACGGGCGAGACGTTCACCGTGATGTCGGGTGGTCACAGCTACGCGGGGTACTCCACATGTCGCGGACTGGTGATCGATCTCTCACATCTGAATGGCGTCAGCTTCAACGCTCGTGATGGCCGCCTTACCGTTGGCGTGGGCGCACGCAACGCCCAGCTGTACGCGATCTTGCCTCAGCACAGGGTCGGGCTCCCGCATGGCCGCTGCCCGGATGCCGGGATGGGAGGCTATGTGCTCGGCGGCGGTTTCGGCTTCACCTCGCGCTCATTGGGGATGTTCTGCGACCACCTCGTGAGCACGGAGATCATCACAGCGTCGGGCGAGGCGCCTAGCTGCGACTCCCAGCATGACTCGGATTTGTTCTGGGCCTGCCGTGGCGGCGCTGGAGGCAGCTTCGGCATCAACACGTCGTACACGTTCCAGACGCGGCCGTTCCCCGAGCGAGTCTCGGTGTTCCAGATCAAGTGGCCGTGGTCAGATGCAGCTGAGGTCCTCCATGCCACGCAGGCGCTGATGCGCGACGCCCCCGAGGAGCTGGGAGCTCAGATGGGTTTTGGCGCTGCCGGATTGCAGCACAGGCAGTTCATCGCCTACGTGCTCGGCGAGTACGACGGCCCCGTGACCGAACTGCGCAACCTGCTGGACCCGTTGCTCGCAACGGGCCAGCCGACCTTGGTCAAGATCGAGGAGCTCTCGCACGCCGACGCAATCAGATTCCTGGCCGACAACATCCCGAGCGACGAGTTCGCGGCGAAGTCCTCGTATGCGATTGAGCCGTTTTCCGCGAAAGCAATCGACACCTTCGTCGAAGTCGTGGGCGAGGTCCCAGGCAGCTCGAACCCCGGTGGAACGGGTATCGCGATCTTCTGCCTCGGCGGGGCGGTGAATCGAGTCGCGCCAGCTGACACCGCCTATGTCCACCGCACCGCGCGCTTTTTGATCAACTACGAGGCCAGCTGGGAGGCAAGCGATGCTCGCGGCGTGGTCGAAGCGAACAAGCGGTGGCTGCAGTCAGCGTATGACGCCCTCCAGCCATACGTGCTGCCGAGCTCTTACCAGAACTGGCCCGACCGGACGCTCAGCAATTGGCCCTCCGCGTACTACGGCACGAACCTCATGCGACTGACGCAGGCCAAGGCGCGGTACGACCCTCACAATTTGTTCAGGTACGCGCAGAGCATTCCGCAGAGCGTGTAGCGCCACCGCGAGAACGGCGCGTCAAGAACGGGTGAACAGCGATTCGGTCGAAACCGCTGACGGGAGCGCGCCCGGCACAGCGTCGAGTGGCGGTAGACCGGGCCACGTCAATGGCTATAGGGTCACGGTGAGACCAATCGTGCAAGGCGCTCGCCGGCATTCGCGGCACGCCGAGAGATACCGGAGGAGCCACAGTGATCGCCGTGAGCGTCACCTTCCAATACGACAAGGACTTCGATCGAGCCCGCGTGATCTTGATTGCGGAGAACGCCCGCGGGACGTTTGAGGGGATGCCCGGGTTGAGGTCCAAGGTCTTCACCGTCGATGACATGGGGCGCCGCGCGATGAACTTCTATGTATGGGACTCGGCGGACGCTGCCGAGAGCTTCTTCTCGGAGGAGATGCGCGAGCGGGTGACCGGCCTGTACGGCGTCGAACCCACGATCGACTTCATGGAGGTCGCTCAGATGGTCGACAACTCGAGCGCGTCGCACCGAACCTGACTGAAGCGCCCGACCCCCTCCGCTGAGAGCCACGCCGGCGGCCGCCTGGCCGCCTCTTCGTCGAGGCGGCGCAGGAAGCGCAGGCGGCCCTCGAGTGGGAAGTGCGACCGCGCCCACGTCGTGATGACGACGGGCAGGGCGTCCGCGGGCACGCGGGCGAAGACGCCGGGCAGCACCTCGACGGCGTCGCCGTGCAGCAGCACCGGAGGGCCGTCGCCGTCAGCGCCATTTCCGTTTCGAGCCTCGCGAGGCGCTTCGACTGATGGCGGTCCCGCTTGCGCATCGCGCTGACAGGCACCAACCCTCGCTAGCTTTCTCAGTCGTGTGCAGGCGGTTGATTCTTGCGCTTCTGTGTCTCGTGCCCGCGCTGGTCGGCGCCTGCGGGGGGTCGTCAACGACGACGTCAGTCAGGGCGGGGCGCCACGGCCAGCTGGCTCCTGCGCGTCCGACATCTTCCGCGACCCGTGCGCGCCCAGGCTACGCCCGCAACGCTACCCCGCAAACGGGCTGGCGCCCCTACATCGGCCCGGTGCCGATTCTGGTCTACCACGACCTCGGCACGCCGCCCGCGTCGGAGTCCTATCCGGGCCTGTACGTCTCAAATGATGACTTCATTGCCCAAATGCGCTGGCTGCACCAGCAGAGCTACCAGGCGGTGACGCTGGATGAGGTGATGGACGCCTGGTATCACGGCGGGACGCTGCCGGCCAAGCCGATCGTGATCACGTTCGACAACGGCTACATCCCTCAGGCGACGTTCGCGCCGGCAGTGATGTCCCAGTACGGCTGGCCGGGCGTGTTGAACGAAATAACGGAGAACCACCTGGCCAACTGGCGTCTGTCGCACCTGATCTCGATCGGATGGGAGATCGACTCCCACTCGCTCACGCATCCCGATCTGACGACCGCCACACCCAGCGAGCTGCACGACCAGGTGGTCGCCTCGCGTCAGTTTCTTCAGCAGAACTTCCACATCCCGGTGAACAGCTTCTGCTACCCATCGAACAGATACAACTCAGCCGTGATCGCCGCAGTGAAGTCCGCCGGCTATACCAATGCGCTTACCGAAAACCCCGGCTTCGCAACGCGGACGGACCCCTACCTGCTCGACCGGTTCGAGATCGAGGGTGGCGTCTCGCAGCTCGCCGCCGACCTCTCGAGGGGATAACGAGGGTGCCGCCGGCCGACCGCAGGAGCGCGATGCGAACATGAACAGACGACTGAGAATCGGTGGCGTGGTAGTCATACCCGCGCTCGTGCTCGCGGGTTGGGCAAGCAGCGCGGCCGCCGCAGCTTGGTTTCGGGAGACGGACATCGCCACTAGCACGCCGCCGGTGACGAAGTGCGGGGAGCCGCGGCCGGGTAGCCCGAAGAACGTCGGTGGCGAAGCCGCCGCGGTATTCGAGGTCACGCGGGTTCTTCAGCGTGAGCGTGCCATCACCGGAGTTGCCGATGTACAGGTCGAGCCTGCCGTCGCGGTTCAACGATCCGGCGAATCTCGACACCTCGCAGCTATGTGAGGATCATCGGTACCGAACGTACGTGAACAACGGCAACGGCACGTTCACCTACAGCGATCTCGGGGCGGACGTGAACGGGGTCACGCGCACACCCCTGTTCGCGGACTTCGACGGAAATGGCACGCAGGACATGCTGGCCTTCAACGCCCCCTACTACGGCATCTGGTGGGGAAACAGCAACGCCCCCTCGTCGCTGCTGCCCGGCAAGGCGAACGGGAGGTTCGGCGCGAACATCCTCCCGGTGGCGATCGTCAACGGCGCCGGGAAGCCCGAGCGCAACCTGTTCGAGAACCAGCACGGGCAGGGAATTGTCGACGTGAAGGGAGCGGTCGTTCGCGACTTCGACGGCGACGGGAAGCCTGACGTGATCGCCGCCGCATACTCAGACGTGTGGGATAGCGTGCAGACCCCGCCGCTCGCCCCGGCCAACCCCGCCGGCGCCAAGGTCGATCTCAACCACGACGGGATCCCCGACGGTGGATACCAGGGAGCATGGCCCCACGGGATCATCGCGCTCGACAACGTCTCGAAACCGGGACGCATCCGGTTCCGCGACGAGAGCGCCACCGCTACCGACCAGGGCCTGGGCTACGGCAACCGCATGGACGCCTACGAGGTGATCCCCGTCGACCTCAATGACGACGGCAAGCTCGACATCGTCGTGATCGGGATACGCAACTTCACGGGCTTCGATTCGCTGAAGTACCAGACGCCGATCATCCAGGTCTACAAGAACATCTCGACCCCGGGGCACCTCAGGTTCAAGAACGTCACCAAGCATTCGGGGCTCGACTTCATGAATGACCCAACGGCCCTCAGCCACGCGACCGGGGGCGAATACCCGATCACGATTCCGCACGAGATGCTCGGCGGCGGGCCACTCGTGCTCGAGCCCAACCTGAGTGCCGGCGCGGCGGTCGACCTCGATAACAGCGGCAGACCGGATCTCGTGTTGGTAGACCGCCAGTTCACCAGCCGCAATCCGCTAACCGGCCAGGAGTTCGCGCCCTGGGTCTTCGAGAACGAGGGCAACTTCCATTTCAAGTGGATCAAGCCGCCTGTCACAGGTCTCATCCACACCAGCCGCGAGATCACCTACGGCGATCTAGCGGCAACGGTCGCGAGGACCTCGTGATGGTCAACGGCAGCGGCGGCGGGCAGACCGTGGAGGACAACAACTACGTCTGGTGGAACCAGATCGCAAACCAGGGCCATTGGATCGAAGTACGCGTCAGGTCGGCAAGCGATCCCATGGGGCCCCTCGGACTCGGCGCCAAGATCACGATCTACCGCGCCGGGACCGACGTCGGCACGGCGGAGGAGCAAGTGCCGAACGCCGACCCGGAGTGCAGGGCGTTCACGGTGGTCAACTGGCCCGGCACGGCCGTTTACACGCACCCGGTGACAAAGACCTTCACGATGCTCGGACTGCCAACGATGCGGCTGCACGTCGCCGCGATCGGGAACTACGGGCAGCTCGACGCACGCCTGTGGGACGTCGCCCCGAACGGCGACGAGACCTTCGTCTCGCGCGGCACCTATGCCCTCACCGACAACCAGACGGGCACGATCACCTGGCAGCTGTGGGGCGGCGGATACACGTTCCAGAAGGCGGACACGATCCGGGTCGAGCTGCTCGCCCAAGACGTCCCAATGGAGCGGCCGTCGCCGCGTTCGTTCGCAGTCGCCGTGTCTGATTTCACGATCGAACTGCCATCGCACGAGCCGCCCGACGGCGGCGAGATCCTCAAGCCGGTGTTGGCGCGGTGAGACGGTTCGGCAACCGTCGTCGCCGTGGCCGGCTAATAACCGCCTACGGGGTCGTGCTCGCCGCGACCATGTTGCTCGGGGTCAGCGGCATCGCTCGGGCCAACCAGCTCGTCACGATCACGATCCCGGATCGCCATGGCGAGATCCCCTCGAAATGGCTCAGCTACCGGGGGTTACCCCGGGCGAACGTGCTGCTGCCCAACCACTACAACCCGCGCAGGCGCTATCCCCTCATGGTGGTACTCAACGGGCTGAACTGCGATTACGCCTGGTATGTCCAATCCGGGGTGAGCGCCGTGTTCAGCGGCCTCAACGCGATTGTCGTGATGCCGGAAGGCGGGAACGGTTGGTACACGGATTGGTGGAATGACGGCGAGCGCGGCGGTCCGGCCTGGGAGAGCTACATCCCGAACGAGGTCCTCCCTTATGTACTGCGCCATTACAAGATCCTGCCGCAGCGGCGCTGTCACGCGATCGTGGGCCATTCCATGGGCGGACGAGGCGCTGCGTACCTGGGCGGTCGGTTGCCCGGTTTCTTCGGGTCGATCGCGAGCCTCTCAGGGTTCGTCGACCCGCAGCTCATGGCGCAGGTCACGCAACCGGCGATGGGACTCACTGCAGAGGCCCCACTCAAAGGTGACTACAACTCGGATCCCGTCGATGGCCCGCCGCGCGGCTTCTACGCTGACGCCCACAACCCCACGCTGCTGGCAATGAACCTCGAGCAGACGCGCGTGTCCGTAAGCACCGGGACGGGCGTTCCCAGCCGCGCGGGCCTGGCCAATCCGACGAAGGGAGGTCCTCAGGCGCTGCTTGAAGGGGCCGCTGCGGAGGGCCTGATCATCTATCCGATGAACCAGCTCTATCACCGCGCGTTGAGTGCAGCCCGCGTCGATGTCACCTACCAGGTCCACGCGGGCGGCCATGACCTCCCGGACACCATCAACGAGTTCAAGGCGATGCTCGCGTGGGGCCTGTTCAAGCCGGTGGTGAGCCGTCCCGCGGCCTGGGTGAATGACACGGCAGCGACCAGCGGTCAGCTGTGGGACATCCGCTACAGATTCGCCCAGCCCCCGAACCAAGTCGTGCAGTTCCGCCGGGCCGGGAACCGGCTACGGATAAGCCGAGCGGGATCGGCTGTCAGTATCACCACGTCCACGAAATGCGTGATCCGCACGGTGATTCCGGCGGTCATCAACTTGCGAAACGACAGCTGCACCCATGCAAGTGCACAATGAGACCGCGCGGTCACGGCGTGGATGCCTGCACATGCAAGGCGCCGACCTTGATCGCCGTGATCACCGCATTGCGGGCGCTGGCGCCAGAGCTGGGATTGCAGGTTAGTTTCAGGATGCCACCGCCGTCCGACGTGGCCGCACCGGTCAGGGCGATCGTTGCCGCGAAAATCGACTCGCCCGGTAGATCGGCCGAGCCGGAGCTGAGCGGGTTGAAATTCTGCAGCAGGGTGCAGCTGATGGGGTTTTCACTCGTGCCTTGATTTCCCAGCTCCACGGAGGCGGTGACGATGTAAGAGCCCCCTGAAGGAACGCTGAGCTGAACGACCGTGTTATCGGTACCGCCGGCCAGAGGCTGCGAGGCTGCGACCTTGCTGACGAACCCGTCCGACGGCCCGACGGGGCCTTTGGGCCCCTGCAGGCCACGCGGCCCTCGGAAGCCGCGCGGGCCACGCGGGCCACGCGGGCCACGCGGGCCGCGAGTTGATCCTGCGGCTTGGTGGGCTTTGGCATAAGACGAGGAGCGGGCGCGGCCGGCGGCCCAGGCGCCCCCGCCGGCGGCCACAAATAACGCGAGCGTGGCGATGACGATCGCGGGCGAGGGTGGCGAGAGTTTTCGCATCGGGATCTCCGTCCTTGTCGGATTGAGTGTGCGGCCGGCGCGCGTCTAAGGCGAACGCCAGCCGTCGTTTAGATGGGGCAGTAGGTAGGTCTGCAGGTCGTGGTCACTGCCGCTGGTAGCGGTGCTGTCGTCGTAGTGATGCCCGGGTCGTTCGATCAATTGCACCGGGAACCCCGCCTGTTGCATCGTGTCGAGCTCGTTGACCACGCCGTTGATCGGGTACACGTCGTCCTCGGTGTGAGCCAGATGGACCACGTTGAACTTCCACTGGGCCGCAGCTAGCGACTGGCTGGCGGTCGAGCCGGTGTCGCGGAAGGGCGAGGTGTTCTCAGCCAGCACGCCGGAGAACAGCAGCGAGTGGTAGAAGGCCAGCCGGTAGGCCAGATCGCCGCCCGAGGAGTATCCGCCCAGCACCACCTCATGGCGGTCGATATTGAAGTGCGTCTCCACATCACTGATCGCCGCCAGCACGATGTCCTGGTCGGTGTTCGGGTCCCAGCAGTCATCCTCTCGCCCCCCGACGGCGATCGCGATGTAGCGGCCGTCGCTGGGCGGGGAGACCGTGTAGATGTCGCCCGCGCCCTCGCCGCCGCAGCCGTGCAGCCACACCAATAGTTCGCTCGGCGTCTGATTGGACGCGTCGTAGGCGTCGGGCACGTCAACCCAGTAGGTGCTCTGGGCGCTCTGCAGCGCGACCGGCGTGTCGGGCTGGAACGAGACCGGACTGCTCGGCACGCCCCCGGTGGACGGAGGGGGCCGTTGCGGGACGCTGAGCTTGCCGATCCTGCGGCAGTCGTCCTTGGACGAGGACTCGCGGATCGACCCCGAGCTGTTGGCGCACACGCTGATCGAGTATTGGCCGGCGGCAAGTCCCTTCGGCGGGCTGACCGATACGGCTACCGTCAGGGAGGCCGAGGCACGCAGCGGACCGATGCTGTAGCTGGCGAGTCGCCGGGTCTTGCTGCCGGCGCGCAGGCTGAGGCTCGCGTTCGACCGTCCGGCGCGTGCCGAGCCCGTGTTCTTCACCACGAAGCTGCCGAAGATGCGGCTTGTCGTCGCCGATACTCCGCCGGCGGAGACGACGAGGTTCGGACGGGGCCGCGACTTCGCGAGCACGGGCGACTCGGCGGCCATTGCCGCCACCAGCCACGCGACGGCAGCCGCGAGCCAGAGCCGATTCAGAGTCCGAACCAGTGCTCGCGGGCCGACGCCGCTCGGTGAGCCGGCGCGGCCCCTCACCCGCGCACCTCACCGATTTGCTCGCGCCTCGCGCGAATCGGTTGAACTTCCGGCACGACGACTCCCCTTTCGGTGCGCGCCCCAGTGGCCCGACCACACCCCGCGGCAAGCTAATCCGCGTGCGCCGGTCCCGCAACCCCACAGTTTTCTCCGAGCGACCCCAACCTTCTCGCATCGGCCTTCGGTAAGGGAAGCCAGACCCGTAACGCGCCGGACACAGCAGACCTATCCAGAGTTGCGTAGCGTGGCTTATAGTTGGCAACGTGGGCAATCAACATGCTTCTGCTTCGATTAGGCTCGAGGAGTTCGAGCAGATCGAGGCCGAGCCTGGATCTGCGCTGCTGAGGGTGTCGGCCAAGCCGACCAGCGAAGCGTCGTCGGACGTCTCGCCGACCTTGCTGATTGACAACGGTGCTCGGGTTTACCGACTCTCCCCGCTCCCGGCGCCCCCTGGTTCGGGCGAGACCTTGCGGGCTGCCTACTCAGCGCCGGCAGCGCTGCTGCGCGGCCGAACAGCATTCGCGCTTGAACTGCCTGATGGCGAGCTGATTCAGCTTCCAGCGCCCGCCCGCAGCGACCGGCGCGTCGCGGCCAATCGAGCGCCGGCGCCACCACGCGATCCGGGTGGGACGAATTCTCGTCGCGACCGACAGCTCCCTGACGAAGCCGAGCGGCGAGTCGCGGCTCGTCTCGATGCGAGCGTCGAGCTCGATGCCAACTTGCGCGCAGAGCAGAATCGCCGCGCTCAGGCTGAGCGGCAGGCCGCTGAGGCTGCCGAAGCGGCCACGCATTCAATCTCGCGGCTGGAGAAAGCCCTCTCGGAGCGCAACGCAGAGAACGATCTCCTTCGCTCCGAGCTCGACTCGCGCCTGGCAGCCGGCAAGCAGGCCCGCCAACGCATGGCAGAGCTCCAGCAGCAGTCGGCAGAGGGCGAGCGACGTTTGCAGGAGCTCCGAGGCGAGGTGACCGAGGTGACCTCGCGGCTAGCGGCACTTGAGCAGCTCGTGCAATCCTCGGATATCCAAACCGTCGAGTCGGAGACAGCCCTCCTCGACACGCACGCTGAAGCCGCTCACTACCGAGAACGCGCGGAAACGCTGGAACAGCTACGGGCGGAACACGATCGAAGCATCGCCGATCTCAAGTCCGATCTCACCGCTGCAAGGACTCGAGCCGAGGAGCAGGCAGAGCGCTCCACCAGCCTCGAGGGACTGGCCGGCGACCTTCATACCGAGCTCCGGGAGACCCTGCAGGTGGCACGTCGTACCGAAGAGCGTGCGCATAGCTATCAGCATCAGACCGAGCAGCTGGAGGCCGCAGTCCAGGAGACGCTTGCGGAGGTGCGCTGGCTGGAAGGGGCCACGAGCGGCCTAGCACAAGATCTGCACGGTGTCCTCTCGTTTGCTGCCGGACATCAGCAGCGCGCGAGCGAGCTGCAGCATGAACTCGAGCTTTCGCAGGCTGACGCCCTTGCCGCCGGCAGACGAGTCGCCGATCTTGAGTCGGAGCTGACGGCCGCTCTCGACCGGACAGCCGGCGCAGAGGCCAGAACCGAGCAAGTCACCGCTCGGGTCTTGGAGCTAGAGCGCGAGCTCGAGTCAGCCCGCGATGCACACGAAAACAAATTGCGGGAGCTTCGGCTGAGGCTCGTGAGGGCGGAGGTGCGGCCGTCGCAGCCGGCTACATCCACCGAGGCGAACGTGCAGCGGCTCGCGGATCACGAGCAGCTCGGAGAGCTGCAAGCCGAGCTCGCTCGGGCGAAGCTTCAGGCAGCGCAGACAGGTGCCCGTATGGCCTCGCTCGAGCGGGAGCTGGAGCAAGCCGCGAAGACGTACGAGCGGGAGCTCGTTGGACTTCGGACCAGGCTTGAGACACGCGCCAGTCAACTGGAAAGCCAGCTCGGACGTGAACGCGTCACGCACGAGGCTCAACTACAGGGACTGCAAGCGCAGCTCGCGGACGCCAGGCAACGCGCGTCGACGAGCTTCGGGCGCATACATCACCTGGAGCAGCGACTGACGGCCGCCACCACCTCGAGTGCAGCCCTCAAGGTGGCCGTCGAGACGTTGCGCTCCGACGCGTCAAAGTCCCGCACTCAAGCGATCGAGCTAGAACGCGAGCTCAAGCAGGAGCGCGAGACCCGTCAGGTTCAGATGCAGGAGCTGCAAAGCGCGCTCGAAGCCGAGCGGATCAAGGCTGCGGCGGCGCGTGCGGACCTCGAGGCGGCGTTGCAGGAGCTTGCGGGCGCACCGATGCTCGCCGCGGCAGCCTCAGGACCGGGCACGCCGGTCGCGGCTTCTGCGAGGCGCCCTGAGAAGGTGCGAGCGGGTCAGTCTTGGGACTTGCTCGAGGGGCTGCGTCAGGCGGCCGAGACAAGGGCGAGACGACATGCCGAAGCCGACGTGCAAGCCGCCGTCCTTGCGCTGCCGCGCCGGCAGGCCGAGGTCCGACGCCTAGCTGAGCTCCCTGCCCTCGAGCGTCAGCAGCGTGCGGCGCGGGAGCACCGCGCCGGCAGGGGGCAGCCCGGACGCGCTGCAGCGCAGGAGACCGCGCTGGCACTTGCTCAAGCCAGTCGTGCCCCAGTCACTCGGTCGGCCCAGCAGATCAGTCCACGTCCAAGACGGATCGAGCGGTCTCGTTCCAGCCGGTTGCTTCTCGCCTTCGTGCTCGGGCTTTTCGTGCTAGTCGCCGCGGTCACACTCACCGTGCTGATCCTGGCCGGAGCGGTCTAGGCTTCTGTCCGACCGCACCACTTTGACGGGATCTGGAGGCTCGCGGGGGTAGCCAGATGTAGGACGCCGCCGCGGCTGGTGGTGAGCGTGACCGTTGTCCCTGCGGCGCTGATCTGCAGCCGTCCGCCCGAGCTTGTGAAACGCACTACCGCGTTCGGGTGCTTGGCGAAGGCATATCCGATGTCCCAAAGCTGGCCATGCGTCGCCACCGTTTCGTTGACCCACTCCGCTGGGTGCTCCACGACTGGCTGAAACGGTCCCCAGGCGATCGCATCCCTGAGCTCCGCTTGAAAGTCGACCCAGCAATGGCAGCCTGGATGGGTGTGGTAGATGAGCCCGATCCGCGCGGCTCGCAGCGCGGAGGCGTACGCATCGGACATCGGGCGGATCACACCCGCCTCCTCGGCACTGCCTACGCTGGCACCGGGACCGTCGGCGGGCGTCGAGGTGCCGTCGCCGGCGCTCATAAAGACGCGGGTGTGCTTCAGGTTGGCCACCAACGCCGCCGGATTGTGTCCGGTGGCGTAGAACCCATCCTCCGGGCCGATCACCGATCCGATCGGAACGCCGCTCAGCTGATCCATGCTCACCGAGACGATGCCGGGCACGATCTGCAGGTCCACGAAACCCGACAGCACGCCGACTGAACCGAAGAACCCGGGCAGCCGGCCTCCCAGGTACGCGGCGCCCAGCCCGCCCATGGAGATCCCGAACAGCGCGTGATAGCGCCTCTGAGGCAGGACCTTGTACCGGTGGAGGATCTGCGGAATCACCTCGTCGAGGATGTAGCTCTCCCATTCAGGCGTTCCGTAGCGGCCGTTGTTGTACCAGTCCGCATACCAGCCGGTCTCGCCCTCGGGGATCACGACGATCGCCTGGAACCCGGCGAGCAGGCGTTGCGCGTCGAGCTCGTTGGGGTCCGTAAAGGCCGCATAGGTGTTGCTGAACCCCGGGAGCAGTACCAGCAAGGGGTATCGCTTGTGCGCGTTGTACCCGTCGGGCAGCACTACGTCGGCTCGCGGCTGGCCGGGATAAGTCAGCCATTTCGACGGGATCTCGCCGTGCCGATCCGGGATCGTGATCGTCGTCACGGTGTTAGCGCGAGCGCCGGCGCCAGCGCGCCCACGATCACGGCAATCGCGGCTAGGCCCACCCGCCTGACAATGCTGCGCCTTATCAGAGTCTCCCGCCTCCCATCTCGGTGCGTGGCTGCGTTGGACGGCGACGGTAGCGGTTCTCGCCTCGTCAGGAGGAGATACTCCACGTCGTCGAAACCGCATGATTCGACGGATCATTCGTGGTTGCGGAGGTTGCATCCGTGGTTTCCCGCGCACGCGCGCGACAGGAACTCCCGATGCGGTCTTGTCGTGGCGGGCGTAGCGTCAGGGCTGCGCCGGTTACCGACTCCAGTCCAGAGATGCTTCAGCCGCGCCATATCAAACTTACAGTGCTATTCGACAGCCAGACGAGTGCTGAGCGCACGCTTCGCTGGATCGCACCCGAGCTGTATGGAGCGCGACTGACGATGACGGACGACCACGCGGAGGGCACGGCCCGGTCTCGCACCTGGGCGGGAACCGTCGATGACGTCACGTTCCGTCGGTTCGCGAGCGCATGGAAGCTAATCGACGAGAACGGCGAGCCGGTCGGTAAAGACGACGATCGCAGGACAGCCACGACCGCGTGCACGCTCGACGGGATGAACTGGGAGGTTGAGGGAAGATCGCCTGTCGTCTGGGCGTCGGTCCAGATCAGTCCGTGCGATGCGGCGGAGGCGTGCGAGCCGGAACAGCAGCAGCGCACCAGGTAAGCAACCTCAGCGGATAAGGTCACCGGACCGGCGGGCGTCCAGAGCGGCTCGGGCTTCGGCACTCTTCGCATCCTTGGCACTTCATCTCAGCTACCCCCTCCGTTCCTCGTGGCTCGCCCTGCGACGGTCACGGCTCTGTTTCTCGGGGTCGAGCTGGATCCCCGACACTCCGGTCACGGCAAAGCGACGAGCTGGACTTCGCAATCCTCGAACATGAATGGCAGGCGATGCACCACAGCGGCTGTCCTTTAGATCCCTCGAGCCCACCGTCGGGCTCGCCGGCATGACGCAGCGCACGCGGCTGCCTCGGCCGCGGCGATCCAAGGAGCGGCACATGATCGCGCCGGTCGACGCCCTGATCCGGCGGGTGGAGGAGTCCGCGCATCGGAGCAATCAGAGCATGGACGAGGCTGCGAAGGTCGTGGTGGAGGAACTCGAGCGGGAGACCTCCGCGCTCACTCTGCGAACGGCGCCACTGATACCGGGCTGTGGCCTGCTCGTTGCCGTAAGTGGCGTGATGCTGAAGTCCGAGCCCACCTCACGTCCGCTACCAGAATTCTTTCTCGGAGCAGCGGTGGTGCTGGCGGTCGCCGGGTTCACATTCCTTGCGAGAGCCCTGTTCTCATACGCGGGCCGGCGGGTGATCGGTCTCGAGCCGACGCTCGAGGACATCGAATTCGCCCAGCGCCGCCTCGTCAGCAAGCTCCACAACGCGTGACGTGGCGGCGTGCTGGCAGGCGTCGGGCTGATCCTGCTGGTGATCGGAATCGTGACCGGGGTCCGGCTCGACGTCAGGCTGTAAGCGCGCGCTCAGGCGAGCGAGTCGATCCACCGTTCGAGGCGGCGACCTTCGCGCGCCATAACATCGGGGTCGCGCAGGCTGTTCGCGATCAGCGCAACGCCCTGATAGGCGGCAATCAGCGCCACAGCCAGTTCTCGGGCGTCCCTCCTGCCCATCGCCCGGAACTGCTGCTCGGACCAGGCCAGCGAGATCTGGATCATCCGAGCAGCGGCCTGCGCGAGACCGTCCTGGCGCTTGTCCAGCTCAGAGCACAGCGTCCCCTGCGGACAGCCATATTCGGCGGCAAGCTCGCGTTGACCCACGAGCATGCGGATGAACGCCTTCAATCGCGCCTTCGGCGTGCGGTGACGATCGAGCTCTGCGAGCCTGGCTTGCACCTCGGCGATGTGCGAGCCGATAACCGCCGCGACGATGTCGTCCTTCGTCTTGAAGTAGTAGTAGACGTTGCCGAGCGGCACGCCGGCGGCTTGGGCGATGTCGGCGATCGTGGTCTTCTCCACCCCTTGTTCATGGAACACCCTGCGGGCGCCCGACACGAGGCGGTCACGCTTGTCGGCGCTCGCCAGTTGCGCTGAGTCAGTCATTCAACTAAATGATAGCCGCGATGCTGGCGGTGCTGTCTGGTAAGTTAGCTAGCTAACTGACTCCTGCCTCTGTTCTCCATCCGCCGATCTGGGCCGTTGTTCCCGGCCGCTCCCACCCCCGGAGGTTCCCCGCATGACCGCCGCCGCCTCGCACCGCTCGTTCCTCGCAACACGTCGCGGCAAGCTGACGCTTGCCCTGCTGTGCGCCGTCGCGTTCCTCGACTTCGTCGACGCATCGATCGTCAACGTCGCCCTGCCATCTATCCGCCATCACTTGCACTTCTCCGTGCAGAGCCTGCAGTGGGTTCTGAGCGGCTACCTGCTCACCTACGGCGGCTTCCTGCTCCTCGGTGGCCGGGCCGGTGATCTGCTGGGACGCCGCCGGCTGCTGCTCGCCGGCACGGCGGTGTTCGCCCTCTCATCGCTCGCGTGCGCCGTCGCGCAGAGTGAAGCTGTGCTGATCGCCTCGCGGCTGGTCCAGGGCACCGGCGCCGCGATGATGTCCCCCGCGGCCCTCTCGATCCTCACGACCTCCTTCCGCGAGGGCTCTGACCGCAACAAGGCGCTCGGCGCGTGGGGCGGCATGGCGGGACTGGCGTCGGCGGTAGGCGTGTTCCTCGGGGGCGCGCTCTCGGGCGGTCCGGGATGGCGGTGGGTCTTCCTCGTCAACGTACCCATGTGCGCGGTCGTGGCGGGCGGAGCGTTCGCGTTGCTCGCTGATGACCGCCGCCGCTCGGGGCTGAAGAACTTCGACACGCCCGGTGCCCTGCTCGTGACCGCCGGGATGCTGCTGCTTGTGTACGCGCTGGTCAAGGCGCCGGACGTCGGTTGGGGCAGGGCTCGAACGATCGCCGAGCTGGCGGGCGCGATCGCGTTGCTGATCGCCTTCGCTCTCAATGAAGCTCGCCGCAGCAACCCGCTTGTCCCGCTTTCGATTTTCCGGATCAAGGGACTGGCTGCCGCGGACGTCACACAGGTGATCGCGATCGCGGGCTTCTACTCGATGTTCTTCTTCATGACGCTCTACATGCAGAACGTCCTCGGCTTCTCGCAACTCGGTGCCGGGTCGGCGTATCTGCCCGTCACGCTCGGCGTCGGGATTTCAGCGGGCGTTGCGGCCCAGATGCTGGGCCGGATCGGCACCCGTCCCGTGATCGTGACCGGAGCGCTGCTCGGAGCCGGCGGAATCTTCTGGCTCTCGCGGATCCCCGTGCACGGTTCATATCTCGCCGACCTGCTTGCGCCGCTGGTCATCATGTCGGTCGGGCTCGGCGCCGTGTTCGTGGGCGTCCAATCCGCCGCCAACGCCGGTGTGCCGCCCGACAAGGCTGGGCTGGCCGCTGCGCTGATCACTGCCTCCACCCAGATCGGAGGCGCTCTCGGTCTGGCGATCTTTTCGGCGATCTCGACCAGCCGCGCCGATCATCTGCTCGCGATCCACGCCTCTCCGGCACATGCACTGACGGCCGGCTTCCAGCGCGCGCTGCTGGCGGCGTCCCTGTTCCTCGTGGGGGCTGCCTTGATCGCACTTCGTGCAACGAACACCCGCGGCGAGCAGAGCACGACGGTCGAACCCGTTCCCGACACTGCTTAGCTCAGCCGTTGCCGCGGTCGGTGGCGAGCCCGCCAGCCGCGGTCGGTGGCAGCACGACAGCCGCGCTCGTTGGCTAGCCCGGCGGCAGGTCACGAAGCCGACCGCCGATATCCGCGGCGATGCGGTCGCCGGCGGCCGCACAGGCAGGTGAGACCTCGTCCATCAGCGTAAAGCCGTGCACCAGTCCCTCCTCCCGGCGCAGTTCCACTGGGACGCCAGCCCGAGCGAGGGCCGCTGCATACGCCTCGCCTTCGTCCCTCAGTGGATCGTGCTCGGCAGTGACGATCAGCGACGCTGGAAGGTTCGAGAGCTCCGTGGAATGCAGCGGGCTGACCCGCGGATCGGCCCACATCCCGGGATCCGGCACCCACTGAGAATTGAAGAAGCGCACAGCGTCCGCGGTCAGCACGAAGCCGACACCCTTCTCGCGCATCGAGGCGTGCGATCCGGTGAGATCCGTGTTCGGGCAGATCAGGACCTGCAGGTCCGGCAGAGCTTGTGGGTGCTTGTCGCGAACTCGCAGGCACGACAGCGTCGCGAGCGTTCCGCCCGCACTGTCGCCCGCGATCGCCAGGCCGCGGGTGGCGCCGAGCTCGGAACGTGTACCGGCGATCCAGACGAGGACATCGACGATGTCATCGACTGCGGCCGGCCAGGGATGCTCGGGAGCAAGCCGGTAGTCGACCGACACGACCGCGACGCGAGCGGTGTCGGCCAGCCGCCGGCACACCCGGTCGTGGGTCTCGATACTGCCGATCGTCCAGCCCCCGCCGTGGACATAGAGCACCAGCGCAAGCCCCTGAAGCCCTGGACGGTAGAGCCGGGCCCCGAGACCGTTGATTCGGATGTCGCGTACCGATGCGAGCTCGGGCCCTTTGGTGCGCTGGCGCGCGCGCTCGATCGTGGCGGCACGCATCGCGCTCACATCGAGCTCGTCCGAGCTTCCCTCCTCCTGGCCGGAGACGAAGTCGGCCAGCTGTCGATCCGCAAAGGTTGGTTTCACTTGACCTCTCAGAACAGCACCAGCACGAGGGTGAACAGCACCTCGATGGGGATCAGCGGGATTGTCAAGCCGAGTGCCCACTTGCTGGCCGATCGCTCTCGAAGCACGTAGGCCTCGATCGGTCGAAACATCTGCTCACCGGAGTCGTAGAGGCGCGCAATCTCGCGGTGCGCGGAGATCGCGAGGATCACGCCCGTTACCGAGCCGATCAGGGCGAGCGGACTGACGAGCAAGCCCGCGGTCGGCGCCACGGCAAGGGAAACGGCTAGGACGACGGGAACGACGATGCCCAGGACGAGCGACGCGCGCACTCTCCCGGTCGGGACGCCGCTGCTCGGTTGACCGGTCCCGGCGGCTCGATCGTCGACCAGTTCCATTCGAATCGCTCGTTTGCCGCGAGGCTTCGACGGCCCTACGGTATTCGACCGCGCGGCGTGGATTCAAGCCACGCCGCCGCCACCTGCGGGGCCGCCTCGGGCGGGTGTTCCGCGGACTCGAGGTAGTACGCGCCGCCCAATGCCGCGGCAGTGATGCCGGCGCCGATCGCGACGATGTCGATCACCCGCGTGACGTTGCCGGGGAGCACCGCGAGCACGATCGGGTGCAGGAAGATCGCGCCCTCGAGCAGCCCGACGGCGAGCGCTACCAGTCCCAGCCCGATCGCCGCGGCGACGTGCCATCGCTGCGGCCCCCGACGCAGGACCCAGCCGCCGACGCCGAGGAACACGATCGCGTCGATGCCCACGATCCAGGTGCCCGGCGACGCATACGCGTCGAGCGCAAACGCGATCAGGATCACGGTTGCGGCGAGCGCCGCAGCCACCCCGAAGACGATCGATCCCGGAGCCGCGAGGTCGCGCCGGCGCACGGCGACCGGCGCCAGGGCGCCAGCGAGCAGGACGGCGAGCATCGCCACCCACGGCCAGAGTACCGGCGCCGGAAAGCGATGAAGCTCGCCCTCCAGGTGCGCCGGCCGCCCGTCGACGACCAGGGGAATGCTCCAGGTTCCGCGGACCACGCCGGGTGCAAGCCCTTGCGCTCGCGCGTCCTGCCAGATCACCGAACGGCGACCGCGCTCAAGCCGCCAGCGAGGCGTTGCGCCTGACACCTCCTGGGAGCGCTTGATCAGCTTGAGGACCACGGCGGTCGTGGAGGCATCGTTAACCCACAGCCCGCTGCCGTCGATCCGAAACACGGGCTCGCCCAGGTAGCCGATTAGCTCGACGACATGTCCAGGTCTGATCGTCAGGCTCAGAGCGCGATCGCTCTGGAAGATCTGAGCGGAGTACGCAGGGGTGCGTGGGTGCAGAACGGTGGCTCGATAGTCCACCGCGACCGTCCCCGAGCGCAGGTGCGCGCCGGCGGGCGCCGGATGCGCGAGTGAAGCGATCGCAGCAACTGCCGCGAGCGTCATGCCGATGCGATGGGCGGCGCTCACATCCGGGACTCCGAAAGCGATTCGTCTTGGCTGATCAGCTCCTCGAGGTCAGCGTCCGGCTCGGCTTCGGAGACCATCCGCGTCGGGAGCACCAGCAGGGCGACTCCGCAGCCCAGGCAGAGCACGCAGGCCACCCGGGCCAGGACCGGCGGCACCGCGGCGAGCACAAATCCGTTGAGCAACGTCGGGATCAGGTTGATCCCCTGCCAGATCGCGACGAAGCCGATCGCGAAGTAGGTGAAGTACGTCGCGCGGTGCAGCAACAGCCGGCGGGAGGCCCAGAGCACGAACGCGATGAATATCGCGAGCGTGATCAGCTGGAACACCGACACCGTTGGCCGGCCGTGAAGCTCTTTGCCGACTGCCGCGACGGTGATGCCGCCAAGCGCTGCGATCGAGAACCAGCGCGCGAGCCTGAGGTCGAGCTCGGTCCGCTTCAGGCGCCATGCCGCGAGCATGCAGGCGACCAGCACGACAACCCCCCAGAACCACACGAGCGAGGGATCCTCGGCGTGCCAGAGGCCGCCGGCGATGACGCTCGGAGTCCCGTTCAGGCGGACGGGAATCGCCCACCGTCCTACGTAGGACGCGCCGGGCGCGGTCGCGACGGTCGCCAGCGCATGCAGCCGCCCGTCGTGCCAGCTGTACGCATGCCCCGTGCTCGCTCGTGACCAGTCCGGGGCCGTGCTCGGACGAAGATTCGCCGGGGGCACCTCGGACGGGTTCAGGTTGAGGTAATACATCGCGGAGTTCTGATTGACGTCGATCCCCGATGGCGTGAATCGCAGGTAAGGCGAACCGCGATAGTCGAGCACGGTCAGCGTTTCGCCCGGGGCCACGCTCAACCACATGCGCTGGTCGCCGTCGATCACCTTCGCGCGCGTTCCGGCCGGGAGCTCAGCGACCCGCGCGAGGTAGCTCGTGGCTATCGGCGCGATCGGACCGTGGGCCTGTGCGGAGCTCGGAAATCCCGCCACCGCAAGCAACACCGCGGCCGCCGCGAACCACAGGCGCGTGCTGACCCTAGTCTGGCCGTGTTGCAGTTGACGAACTCTTCCCACAGCGGCAATCGTCGCTCATTGTCCCGCCTGGCCTTGCTGGCTGCGCTCGCGACCGTCGCGCTAGGCCTGGCCGCGGCGACGCGTGCGTCGACCGCCCTCGCCGATGGCGACCCGGCCAGCGACGTGCTCGCCCAGGAGCCGATCTTCCTTCCGCAGGACGCCGGCATCCCGCCGAGGCAGCAAGCCCAGCTGGCGGCATTGACTCAGGCCGCTGCGCGCAGCGGCTATCCGATCCGAGTCGCTCTAGTCGCCTCCTCCGCTGATCTCGGCTCCGTCACGGAGCTGTGGCGCCAGCCGCAGAGCTATGCGAAGTTCCTCGGCCAGGAGCTGTCGCTCGTCTACCGCGGCCCGCTGCTGGTCGTGATGCCGAACGGCGTCGGCTTCTACTCGGCGAGCGGCGGAGGCACGGCTCCCGCGCTCGGGGGCAACTCGGAGCAGGCGTCCCTCGGCAACACTGCGATCACCTGGCATGGATGGCCAGTTTCCGGGCGCGACCCCTCAGCCTCGCCGGGCTAACGTCGCGCGCTCGATCAGACAAGCATTGAGCTCGTCACGGAGGTCGTGGACGAGCGGCGAGTCCGGCAGGCGTTCCTGCAGCAGCGCGAGGGAGCGCTCGTAATGCCTCATTCGGCGGGCACGTGGCTCACGTCGACCGCCTCCCTGCCCGCTCGCCCGCGCCGCCATCTCGCGCCGCAGCTCGCGCACCTTTGAGAGCTTGTCGGCGGCGAACAGGCTGAGCGCCTCATCACCAGCGCCCGCGACCTGGCGGCGAAGTGCCGCCTTGCGCCTCGCGTAGCTTTCGATCCGATCGTCATCGCTGACGGCGAGTACGAGCTGCGAGATTCTCGCGCCGAAGCGCCTGCGCAGATCGGCCGCGCTTGCGTCCGTCTTCTCTACCACGTCATGCATCAGCCCGGCCGCAACAAGGTGAGCGGGCGCGCCGGCGCAGTCAAGCAGCGCGGCGACCTCGAGCGGATGATCGATGTACGGCGTCCCGTCCGCGCGGCACTGCCCGGCATGCCAGCGCTGCGCAAACGCGAACGCCGAGCGCGTAAGCGATCGATTTGTGACGAATGTCGGAACCCATTGCCGGCCCACGAGCGGCGAGAGTCTATTTGATCGCGCAAACTGCGGGATAGTTTTTGGAGCCGCCACTTGACATGGATATGGAGTTCTGTTTTCGGGTTCATCGGCGCCTCGAGTCGCGCACGCAATTAGGCTGCGCGAGTGCCAGCTCAACGGCGACGCCGCGCAATCGCGCTCGCGTTCCTGATCTCGGTCGCGTCATTGATGAGCGCGGCCGCCACGTGCGCCGCTGACTACCACTACGGGACGCCTGTGCAGTCGAACTCGCCGTGGCCGACGATGCGTCACGACCGCTTCAACACCGGTGCGAGCCCGATCGTCGGCCGCTACGCCGGGGGACGGCCGTGGGCGTTCAGGACCGGCAAGGGGATCTTCAGCACGCCGATCGTCGGCGCCGACGGAACGATCTATTTCGGCTCCGCGGACACTTGGTTCTACGCGGTCAGCGCGGCCGGGAAGCTGCTCTGGCGCTTCAAGACAGGGAACCTGATCGACTCCGCCGGGTTCATCGGCCGCTACGACCCGTTGCTTCACACCAACCCACTCGTCGTCCCGTCCGGAGACGAACACCTCTACGAGATCCGCAGCGATCGCCACTCGCCCTCGCGCGCGGCTCGAATCATCTGGAAGTACAAGCCGCCGCTCGCGCGGCAGCCAGCGGGACAGGTGCAGCTCGTGGACTGGTGGGAGGGAAATGCCGAGCCCGGTCCAGACGGGACGATTTACGCTGGTAATACGGGGGATGCGGCGTACGCGTTCTACCCGGATGGGAGACTCAAGTGGGTCCACCGGTCGTTCGGGCCGTTCTGGACCGATCCGGCGATCGACGATGACGGCACGAGCTACTGGGGGTCGCTCGATCTCTCGGTGCACGCGCTCGATGCGCACGGCAACGACAAGTGGCGCTTCCCCACGCTCGGGTTCGTCGTGTCCTCCCCCGCGCTGGACCATTCGGGGACCCTGTACGTGGGTTCGTTTGACTCCAACGTCTATGCGCTCGATGCCCGCACAGGTCTGCTCAAGTGGAAATTCGCCACCGGTGACCACATCTACAGCTCGCCGGCGCTCGACGAGGATGCGCAGGGTTGGTTGCGCGCCATCTACATCGCCTCCACCGACGGCCAGGTGTCTGCGCTGAGCCCTGCCGGGCACCTCTTGTGGAGCTACGACACCGGTGATGTGATCCGCTCCTCGCCGGTCATCGGGTTCGCGCCCGACGGCCGGCACAAGATCGTTTACGTAGGCGCGGGAAACGGCACCCTGTACGCGCTCAATGCGAGCACGGGGACACGCCGGTGGTCGTATGACACGACCAGGACAGACCCGGTGTTGCGCGACCGTAACGATCTCAATGGCTCGCCGGCGCTGACCAGGACCGGCGTCGTGATCGGCGGCGAAGATGGCTATCTGAAGTACGTGCCCTACGACTACTGCCTACACCGCCGCGATCCGCGCTGCAGCACCTCGCCGGGCGAGGCGTTCCCCCCGAACATGACCAGGGTGTTCGCAGTGACCCCGGGCGGCAATACCCAGCTCGCAGGCGGCACCAAAAAGGTCGACTCCGCCACCGTGCTCGCGCTTCGACTCGTGGTCCGGCGCAATGGCCACACCCTCGACGCGTCGATGCTGCCGCTGCCGAGCGCCCCGGGCCTCGTCCACATCGACCCGGCCATCCCGTTCACCGCCCAGGTCTCGGGCGACGGCCACTACCTGTTCATCGTTCCCGATGGGATGCTGACCCCGGGACGCCGGTACACCGTGCAGGTCGCGGGCACCTTCACCGCCCACGGCATCGGCGTGGGCAACGTCCGCCTGGGCGGCACGACCAGCGGGCACTTCGACCAGACCCTGCAATACGCGGTGGCGCGGGCTGCCCCCGGGCCGCGACTGCGGGTCGGACCGAGGAGCATCAGTGCGTTCGGGCTCACGCGTCTGGCCTTCCCCCTCCCTTCGTTCGTCACGAGCGTTAACCAGATCGGGTTCGACGCATACGACCTGATCGTGGGGACGCTGCACCTGGGCCGCGCGAGCGCCACCGGCAACCGGTCCGTGTTGCTGTGGGCGATCGGCGCTCGGCCGGGACCCCGTGGCACCCAGGAGGTCGATCCGAACACCACGCTCGCGTTCCCGCTCGCCGGGACATATCGCGGCAACTCACTCGCGCTCTCCGCGCAGAACGCCACGCTCACATTCAGCTTCGGCCCGGTCCCCGTGCAGAGGCTCGAGGTACGCGCACAGCTGAAGCCGACGTTCGCGACGATCCCAAGCGCGAGCATCTACGGAGAGGTGCAATGCGCGAGCGTGCCCACATACGGCCCGCTGCTGCCCACACAACGCTTGTGCAACAACCAGGGCAAGCTGATCTCGAGCGGGACCTACATCACCAGCGCCTACCGCCGCGGCGGCCCCGCCAACCTCCGCCCCCGCGGGGTGACACTCGCGGCCCTGAGCCTGCAGCGCCCCTCCCTGCTGCTACCGGGCTCGGCCACGGCGGCGCTGCGTCTCGCGGGGCGGGCGGGTTCCGGTTCGCGCTACCCAGCGAGCGAGCATTTCGTCTCGATCGTGCTCGCCAACGCTGACAGCGGCGCGCCGGTGGGCCTCGACTACAAGGCCGACACCACGGATACCACCGACTCGCGCGGAAACGTGGCCGGCGTGCGGCTGAAGATACCGGCGGGCACCGTGATGCCCGCGCACGTCATCGCGTACGTCGTCGCCGACGTGTTCCCGCTCGCGACTCGCTCCTTCTGAGCGGGCCTTGACGGATGGCACACGGTCGGTAAAGATACTGAACCAGTAATGCTGCTGAACCGCTCCCAGCTCGAGGAGGAACTGGCCACCGCAGCGGGCGAGATCGCCCCGCTCGCTCGGGAGCTCGCCCGCACCTCCGAGCGCGACCGCCGCCTGCCCGGGGAGCTGATCGACCGACTGCGAGCTTCGGGCCTGTTGCGCTGCGGTGCACCCGCATCCATCGGCGCCGCCGAGGCGGCTCCCGGAGTGACGCTGCGCTGCGCCGAGACGGTGGCGCGAGGGGATGCGTCCGCGGGGTGGTGCGTGTCGATCGCCGCCACGAGCAGCCTGCTCGGAGGCTGGCTCGCGCCGGAGGGCTGCAGCGAGGTGTTCGGAGACCCCCAGAAGGTGGCCGCCGGCGTTTGGGCGCCACGAGGCAAAGCCCGGCGTGTCGAGGGCGGCTACGTGGTGTCGGGCCAATGGGCCTTCTGCAGCGGGATCATGCATTCGGACTACCTGTTCGGTGGCTGCATGGTCAGCGAGGAGGACGGGCCACCGGCGCCCAAGGTGCTCGGAATGCGCGTCGACGAACTCGAGATCCTGGACAACTGGCGCACGAGCGGCCTGCGGGGAACCGGCAGCCATGATGCCGTCGCCGACGAAGTGTTCGTTCCCGAGCACCGCTCGCTGTGGCTGTTCGATCCGCCGAGCAGCCCGGGTGCGCTCTACCGGTTCCCGATCTTCGCCTACTTCGCGCTGTCGATCTCCGCGGCGGCGCTCGGCAACGCCCGCGGCGCGATCGACGATCTGAAGGAGCTTGCCGCCGGCAAGGTCTCGCTCGGCTCCAGCCGGACGCTCGCCGAGCGGCCCGCCACATGGAGCGTCGTCGCCCAGGCGGAGGCCTCCCTGCGTGCGGCGCGCGCGTTCTACTACCAGACGATCGAAGATGCCTGGACCTCGGCCGTTAGCTCTGACTCAGAGCCGGTGTCGGTCGAGCTCCGCCTCGGCTTGCGGCTGGCGGCCACCCACGCGGTCCGCACGGCTGCGGACGTCACTCGAGCGATGTACGACCTGGGCGGTGGCTCGGCGATCTACGACGACTCGCCGCTGCAGCGCCGCTTTCGCGATGCTCACGCGGCCACCGCGCATTTCCAGGTCAACCCCGCGACATGGGAGCTGACCGGACGGCTGCTGCTCGATCAGCCGACCGAGACGGCGATGCTGTGAGCGAGGAGCTCGGGGTCACGATCCCGTTTTGGCTCGACCGCCCCGACGAGGAGGCGATCGAGATCGCGCGCGCCGCAGAGGGGGCGGGAATCGACCGGGCGTGGGTCGGCGAGATGGCTTCGTTCGACGCGTTCGCGCTTGCCACGGCGATCGGCCTCAGGACCGAGCGGATCGCGCTGACGATCGGCCCGCTCGCGGTCGGCGTCCGCAGCCCGGTGGCGATCGCGCTCGGTGTCTCGTCGGTGGCGACGCTCAGCGGTCGCGCGGTGGACGTCGCCGTCGGTGCGTCGAGCCCGGTGATCGTGGGCGGCTGGCACGACCGCTCGTGGGCGCAGCTCGCGCCGCGTACGCGCGAAGCCGTGCTCGCGATGCGCGCGATCCTCGACGGAAAGCGGATCGACTTCGATGGTCAGCACGTGCACGCGCACGGATTCAGGCTGCGCCGAGCTCAGCCGTCGGCTTCGATCGCCGTCGCGGCGTTCGGACCGGCGATGACGCGCGTGGCGGCGACACATGCCGACGAGGTGGTGCTGAACCTCGTCACTCCCGGCCACGTCGCGAAGGTGCGCGAGAAGATCGACGAGTACGCGCAGCACGCCCAGCGGCCCGCCCCGCGTCTGGCCGTGTGGGTTCCGGCCGCACTCGATCCAGGCGCAGCGGCACTTGCCCAGCTTGCCGGCCAGCTGTCGGTCTACGTCGGCGTCCCCGGTTATGGCGAGCTGTTCGCGCAGCTCGGATTCGCCGAGCTCGTCGAGCGCGCCCGCTCCGGCGCTCCTCGACGCGAGATCGCCGCGGCAATCCCAACCGAATTGCTCGAGCAGGTGGGGGCGCTCGGCAGCGCGGCGGAGATCGCCTCGCGGCTCGCCGCCTTCCACGAGGCGGGCGCCGACCATGTCGCCGTCGCGCCGAGCACGGCCGAGGATCCCGCCGGCCGCCGCGTGCTCGATGCGCTCGGCCACGCGGTGGCGCTGTGAGCCGGACCCGCCGCCCGGTGGCCCTCACCCACCGCTTCGGTGCCGATTCGGTGGGACGAGCGCTCGCCTTGATCGGCGATCACTGGACCTTGATGATCCTGCGCGAGGCGCTGTTCGGCGTGCGCCGGTACGGCCAGTTCGCGCGGAACCTCGGAATCCCACGACCAACGCTGTCCGCGCGCCTGCGCTCGATGGTCGACTCCGGACTGCTCGAGCGCGTTCTCTATGCCAGCGACCCTGACCGCTACGAGTACCGTCTGACCGAACCAGGTCGCGAGCTGTTCGGTGCTGCCGCGCTGTTGATGCGCTGGGGCGACCAGTACCTCGCCGGTCCGGAGGGCCCTCCGATCGTCCTGCGCCACCACGAATGCGGTGAGATCGCGGATCCCACGCTCACCTGCGGCCGCTGCGGGAAGCCGATCACCCCCTACAACGTCACGCCGGAGCCCGGCCCCGGATTCAGCAACTAGAGCTCGACCCCACGATCCGCGAGCCAGTCGCGCACGGCTTCGGGCGGGTCGCCCTTCCATTCCGCCCGCGCCGCGAGCCGCAGGATCTTCTCCGGCTGATCGTGCAGTTCGTCACGCCGGCGCGCCAGGTAGAGGATCACGGCGGCGGCCATTGAGACAGCCGGATCATCGATCTCGACATCGACTCCCTCGACCGCGATCGCGACGCGCTCCTCGAGGTTGTCGATCGCCGTCACCGGCTCATCGGCATCCTCGAACTGCGCGAGCAGATCGCCGAGGCGCGAGTCAGCGTCCGCCGGATCGCAGACGTCTACCGCGCGGCGGGCGATCTCGAACAGCGTGACCGGAGCTGGCTCTGTGGGCACAGCCCGTGAGACTAGTGAGTCCCGGCAGTATTGTGCGCGCAAGGAACAGATGTCCGCCGACGCGACCATCGGTGCTCCTGCTCCGGCCGAGCGCGTGAACGTCCGGCTGGTGTTCGCGGGCCTGATGCTGGTCCTCCTGCTCGCGGCGCTCGATCAGACGATCGTCGCCACCGCCCTGCCGACGATCGTCGGGGATCTTGGGGGCCTCAACGAGCTGGCCTGGGTGACGAGCGCGTTCCTGCTCGCGCAGACAGCGGTCACGCCCGTATACGGAAAACTGGGCGATCTATACGGTCGTAAGCGCGTCCTGCAGAGCGCGATCATTTTGTTCCTGATCGGCTCGGCGCTGTGCGGGCAGTCGCAATCGATGCCCGAACTGATCGCGTTCCGTGCGGTTCAGGGCCTCGGTGCCGGGGGGCTGGTGGTGCTGATCCAGGCGGTGATCGGCGATATCGTGTCGCCGCGCGAACGCGGCCGCTACCAGGGCTTGTTCGGAGCCGTGTTCGGCGTCGCGAGCGTGGCGGGCCCGCTACTCGGCGGTGTGATCGTGCAGGCTGTTTCGTGGCGGTGGATCTTCTACGTGAACCTGCCGATCGGGATCGCTGCACTAGTCGTGATCGGGGCCACGCTCCCCGCGACGGTGTCGACTAAGCACCCCTCGATCGACTATCTCGGAGCGGGGCTGCTGGCTGCGGGGCTGAGCGCGATCGTGCTCGTCACGAGCCTCGGCGGCACCACCTGGGCGTGGGCCTCCGGCGAGGTGATCATCATCGGCGCGCTCGGCGTGGCCCTGCTCGGGGCGTTCCTGCTGGTCGAGCGCCGGGCCCGGGAGCCGATCGTGCCGCTCCAGCTGCTGCGCGATCCAGTGTTCGCGGTCGCGGGAACGCTGTCGATGATCGTCGGCTTCGCGCTGTTCGGCTCCGTCACGTTCCTTCCTCTCTACTTCCAAACCGTCGACGCCGCATCGCCGACCGGCTCCGGGCTGCGGCTGCTGCCGATGATGGTCGGCGTGCTGACGATGTCGATCCTGTCCGGGCAGCTGATCACCCGCACCGGGCGCTACCGGGTCTTTCCCATCATCGGGACCGCATTGATGAGCTTGGGGCTGATCCTGCTCTCGCGCCTGGACGTCGGCACCAGCATCCTGGCGTCGTCGCTGTATCTGCTGGTGCTCGGGCTGGGCCTCGGCTCGACCATGCAGGTGCTCGTGCTGGTGGTGCAAAACGCAGTCGACTATTCGGTGCTCGGCGCCGCGACCTCGGCGGTGACGCTCGCCCGGGGCATGGGCGGCTCGCTCGGCACGGCCGTGTTCGGGGCGATCTTCTCCGCCGGGCTGCGATCCCATCTGCGCGGGACACTCACTGGCCCGCTCGGACACCAGGTCGCGGCCGGCGGCAGGCTCACGGGGACGCAGGTGCACCGGTTGCCGGCGCCGGCACGCGCCGCCTACCAGCAGGCGTACGTGCACTCGCTGCGCCCGGTGTTCGTGGCGGCGGCCGGGGTCGCGGCGCTCGGTTTCGTGCTGAGCTTGCTACTGCAGCAGCGACCGCTGCGAGGAGCGGCGGCGACCAGTACCGGCCTCGACGACAGCCTCGCCGCCCCCCGCTCGTCTGACTCGCTCGCCGAGACCGAGCGCGCGCTGACGAGGCTGGTCACGCCCGAGGAGCGGGCGCAGTTCCGCAAGCGACTCGCCGAACGCGCCGGCGTCCGGCTCAGCCCCGGGGAGATCTGGGCGCTCGTGCGCATCGAGGAGCACGGTCCGGCCCGCGCCCGCGCGCTCGCGCTCGAGGACGGAGTCGACCAGGCGCGCGTCGCAGCGGTGATCGCCGAACTTCACCGGCACGGACTGATCGTCGGCGAGGGCGGCGAGGCGGAACTGACGCCGGCGGGACGCGAGCAGACCGACCGCATCGTGAGCGCCCGGCGCCAGATGCTGGCCGAGGCACTCGCCGACGACAGCAGCACGCGCAGCCCCGAGCTGACCGCGCTGCTCGGGCACCTGTCGCGAGAGCTCTGCGGCGAGCCTCCCACGGCGACCCGGCACCGCGAGTTAGCATTGGCGCATGAGTGACGAGAGCATCGCGGCGCGAATCGAGACCCTGGTGGCGGAGGAGCACGAGCTTCAGGGTCGCGAGGAGGCCGACAGCAAAGACGTCGGGCAGCTCGAGGCGGACAAGCAACGCCTGCGCGCGGTCGAGGTGGAGCTCGACCGCTGCTGGGACCTGTTGCGCCGGCGTCGCGCGCTGCGGGAAGCCGGGGCGGATCCCGACGAAGCGCACGTCCGCGAGGCCGACACGGTCGAGCGCTACCTGCAGTAGACAGGTATCCCGCACATGAATCGGATGAGCGCGCAGGACGCATCGTTCCTGCACATCGAGAGCGACAAGAGCCCGATGCACGTCGGCGGGGTGAGCATCTTCGAAGGACCGCCACCGCCGTTCTCCGAGGTGATCGGGGTGGTCGAGAGCAAGCTCCCACTCGTTCCGCGCTACCGCCAGATCGTGCGTTTCGTTCCATTCGCGCTGGCGCGCCCGGTGTGGGTCGACGATCCGCACTTCAACCTCGGCTACCACGTCCGGCGCACCGCGCTTCCCGCGCCCGGCGGCGACGACGAGCTGCGGGCGCTGGTCGGCCGGGTGATGTCACAGAACCTCGACCGCGCCAAGCCCCTTTGGGAGATGTGGGTGGTCGAAGGGCTCTCCGAGAATCGGTGGGCACTTCTCTCCAAGGTCCACCATTGCATGGTCGACGGGGTCGCGAGCACCGACCTGATGACGGTCCTGATGGACCCCGAGCGCGACGCGAAGCACACGCCGCCGCCGGCTTGGATTCCCGACCCGGCGCCCGGCACGGGCCGGCTGCTTCGCGACGCGCTCGTCGAGCGAGCCACGAACCCGCTGATTGCCGTGGAGCAGATGGCGGGCGCGCTTGGCGCGCCGCGCCAGCTCGCGGGGCTGCTGACCGATACCTCCCGCGGCCTGCTCGGCTTCGCGAGCGTCGCACGCAACAGCGAGGCGTCGTCGCTCAACGGAGCCCTCGGACCCCATCGCCGCTGGGACTGGGCGCGTGGGCGACTGTCGGATATCCAGATGATCCGCCGCGCACTAGGCGGGACCGTCAACGACGTCGTGCTCGCCGCCATCACTCACGGATTCCGCGCCCTTCTGCGCTCGCGCGGCGAATCAGTCGATCGCGTGCTGCGGACGCTCGTTCCGGTCTCGGTCCGCCGACCGGGGGAGCGGGGCACCTACAACAATCGCGTCTCGGCGATCTTCGCCGAGCTTCCGGTGGGCATCCAGGATCCGGTGGGGCGGCTTCAGTCGATCAGCGCCCAGATGGCCGGGCTGAAGGAGTCAAAGCAGGCCGTGGCCGGCGAGACGCTGACGTCGCTGTCCGGATTCGCCCCCCCGATGCTGCTCGCGCTGGGGGCGCGGCTGGCAAGCAGGCTGCCGCAACACACACTGAACACCGGCACGACGAACGTTCCTGGGCCGCAGTTCCCGCTCTACCTCGCGGGACGGCGGATGCTCGAGACCTTCCCATACATCCCGCTATTCGCCGAGGTCCGAGTCGCGGTCGCGATCTTCTCCTACGACGGCGCTGTCAGCTTCGGGGTCAGCGGCGATTACGACACCGCCCCCGACCTCGACATCCTGTGCCGCGGGATCGAGGACGGGCTGGGCGAGCTGCTCGCGCTTTCAAGGCCGGTCGATCAGCCGGAAGCTCCGGGCGTCGACGCGGGTCTCCTGGCGAATGGTGACCAGCACGATCACGACGTTGCCACAGCTCCGGCAGCGGACGACGGACCCGGGCGCGCTGGCGTAGACGGCTAGCTCGGCGATCTGCGCCGTTGCCCCACAATGGGCGCACGACCCGCTGGCGTCGGTCATCTCGGCGCCAAAGTGCTCGAGGAGCGCTCCGCCGATCGCGTTTCCGTCAAGTGCATCCATTGATCATGTCCCCGTTGGCCCGAATCGTTCGGTCTTGATGCGTGCGGGCTCGTGGCCGATCTGCACGAGCGCCTCCGCGACACCCTCGACCAGCGCCGTCGGCCCGCACACGTAGATGAGGGGGCGGTCGGTGGGAGGCGCGACGTGATCTTCCAGCAGGCCGCGGTCTATCCGCCCCGTGTGACCGTCCCAGCCATCGGGCGACTCGCGCGTCAGCGTGAGCTGAATGTCGGCGCCATCGTCGGCCGCCAAGTCGGCAAGCTCCTCGCGGTAGATGACATCGTCGAGCGTGCGAGAGGAATACAACAGCCGCGCCGGTACGGCGCGATCTCCGGACGCCCAGTGACGCAGCATCGCCCGCAGCGGCACCACTCCCGAGCCTCCCGCGACGAGCATCAGCGGCCCCCCGAGTGACTGCTGCCAGACGAAGTAGCCGCCGATCGGCCCCCGCAGCTCGAGCTCATCGCCTCCTCTGAGCTCATCGACCAGATACGGCGAGACTTCGCCGTCGTCGAGCCGCTCGACCGTCAGGACCAGATGGCTGTCTTCCGGCGCCGAGGCAATCGAATAGCTGCGCTGCGCCTGATAGCCATCCTCGGCGGTGAGGCGCACATCGACGTGCTGTCCTGCCCGATGGCCCCTCCAGCCGGGAAGCTCCAACACGATGCTCTTGCATCGCGGCGTCTCACCGATCAGCTCGACGACCGTCGCCAGCCGCCAGGTCAGTCTCCCTGGTAGCGCTGTTCGAGCCATGGGTCTCCGTGGTTGTGGTAGCCGTAGCCCTCCCAGAATCCGGGCTCGTCGTCGGGGGTGAAGGTCAGGCCCCGCACCCACTTGGCGCTCTTCCAGAAGTACAGGTGCGGAACGAGCAGCCGCGCCGGGCCGCCGTGCTCTGAGTCCAGCGGCTCGTCGCCGTACTCGTATGCGACCCAGGCTCGGCCGTCGGTCACATCCTCCAGCGCCAGGTTCGTCGTGTAGCCACCGTCGGACCAGGCGGTCAGGTAGTCGGCCTCGGTGGAGATCTGTCCCAGCAAGGTGTCGAGAGAGACTCCCTTCCAGGTCGTGTCGAGCTTCGACCACTTGGTCACGCAGTGGATGTCGACCGTGACGCTCTCCGCAGGGAGCGCGAGGAACTCCTCCCACGGCCACGACACCGGCTCCTCGACGGCGCCGTGGATCGTGAAGCTCCACTCGTCGAGCTGCGTGTGCGGGGTCGGGCCGGCCGACAGCACCGGGAAGTCCTCGGTGACGTATTGGCCCGGGGGGACCCGTGAGGGATCGGCAACCGGGCGGCGGCGCCCTGTGAAGCCACGGCTGATCGGGGACATGCTCCTCACTCTCCTGGTCGAACGAGCCTGAGACGAACGCGCGGTGCGAGAACCCTACTGCGAGAGCTTCGCCTCGGCCAGCATCGGTTCGGACAGCTCAACCGGATTGCACGATGGGTCCTCGACCAGGATCTGCCTGCCCCCCACTCCGGTCACGATCTCGTTGCGGAACCGAGCGCCCTGGCGACGCAGTTGCTCGACCGTCGCCTCGAGGTCATCCACCTGAAGCTGAAAGCGGTTCCACCCGCCAGGTCGGGGCACCGTCCCGTCGGGCATCGCCTGGCCGCCGCCGGGACCGCCGCCGGGCGCCGAGAGCACCAGTCGCAGGTCGCCGTGCGAGAGCATCGCGAAGGTCGGAGCCGGATGCATGTCCGTTTCGCAGCGATACGTCAACGTCTTATAACTTGCTGACGTGGACCCGAGGATCGAACGCTCGCGTATGGTGATCCTGTCGGCGGCAGTCGACGAGCTCGCCGAGGCCGGATACGGCGGCGTGACGATCGAGTCTGTCGCGGTGCGCGCCGGAGTCGCCAAATCGACGATCTACCGGCACTGGCCGGACAAGCTCGAGCTGATCGCCGACGCGTTCGAGACGTTCCACGAGCAAATGGTTCCTGACCTCGGCTCGCTGGGGGCACGCGAGGCGATCTCCCTGGTCCTCGCGCATGTCGCCGAGGTCGTTGTGGACTCGCGTTTCTCGCGCTGCATACCAGCGTTGATCGAGGGGGCCGAACGCGATCCTCGCGTGCGCGAGTTTCACCATCGCTACTCGGCCGAGCGGCGCCAGGCGCTCATCGACCTGATCGAGCGCGGCATTGCGGAAGGGGAGTTCCGTCCCGGGGTCGATCCCGCCCTGGCGACGACCGCGCTCCTGGGGACGATCCTCTATCGCCGCCTGATGACCGAAGCGCCGCTCGAACCGGCGGAAACGCCCAGGCTCATCGAGGCCATTCTCGATTAGAGGCGCCGCCTACGGCGCCGGGATTGGGGTCCCGCCCACCCGGAGCGGGCCGGTCCAGACCGCCTGATTCGTCGTGGCCGGCGGCGGCCTCATACAGACACCCACTCCCGCTGAAGCACGAGAGGGGAGGGCCGAACCCCCACAACGCTCCAAAACGCCCAAACCTGTCGGGCGAAATGGAGCAGTGTGGGGCCTATGACCCCCACAACGCGCCAAAGCGCCAGGACAGCCGACCGTTTTGGAGCGCTGTGGGGGTTGGTGGCGCTGCGGGTGGGCGGGATCCCATTCCCAGCCAAATGCGAAGGCCCCACCCCGAACCGCCACAACGGTTCGGACGGGCCCGCGCGGCCCCACGGACGCTGCCGCACAGCGGCAGCCCCTACAAAATGCTGCGGGCGGTTTCCTCGATCGAGTCCTCGACCGGGCGCGTCGTCCAGCCGAGCGTCGAGCGCGCCTTCTCGCTCGAGAACCACGTCCGCTTCCCGAGGTCTCCGACCACCGAGCGAATGCCTCCGTCGAACAGCGCCATCGCGCGGATCATGAGGTTCGGCGCAACCCTGGTCGGGACGTTGCTCGCCGCGTCGCCGAGGCGCTCGCGCAGCACCCTCGCCACGTCGTAGGTCCACAGGAACCGATCGGTGGCGATGAACCGCTCGCCGCCGGCGGCCGCGGTCGTCAGCGCACGTACGTGCAGATCGGCGACATCGCGGACGTCGACGAACGCAAACCCCAGCCGCGGCGCCGCCGGCATCCCGTGCAGCAGCCGCTCGATCAGCTGCAGCGAGTAGGAGTGATCGTCGCTCAGCGCCGGGCCGATGATCGCACCGGGATTGATCGTCGCCAGCCGGTCCTCGGCCCCCGCGCTACGGACGTGCTCCCACGCCGCCTGCTCGGCGAGCGTCTTCGATCGCACGTACGGCGTCCGCGCTGGGTCGTTGCCGTTGGTCCAGTCGGCCTCGGTGTAGGGCGCCGACTCGGTACTGGGACGGTCCCCGCGGATCGCCGCGACCGAGGATGTCATCGCGACGCGCTCCACACCGGCGTCGAGCGCGGCTCGCAAGACCCGCAGCGCGCCGTCGCGCGCAGGAACGATCAGCTCGTCGGGGTCCTTGGGCTGCACGGGCGGGAACGGCGACGCGACGTGCATGACGTAGCGGCAGCCGGCGACCGCCTCGGGCCAGCCGGCGTCGGAGGTCAGGTCCGCGGCAATCACCGTCAGCCGGCCGTCGGCATCAGCCCCCGCGGCCTTGACCGACGATCGCACCGCGTCCTCGCGGCCCGGGTCACGGACCGTGGTTCGCACCTCATAGCCACGCTCGAGCAGTGTGGCGACGCACCATCCCCCGAGAAAACCAGTACCACCTGTAACGAGCACGCTGTCAGTCATGTTCGGACCTTATCCTGCACGCGATGTCACCGTTGTTTGGCCATCACGATGACGCCACGGACCAGTCCCAGGACCTCGCCGCCCTGCAGACCGAGGTTGCACGGCTCGAGTCGCTGTCGCTGCCCCAGCTGGCAGCCGAGGTCATGACCAAAGGATTCGGTCCGGGCGGCCCGGGAGCCGACCCGCAGAATCAGATCTCCACCGGCGGGGCGAACATCAACGCCGGACCGGAAGTCTCGGACATCGCGCTCGCGTTCGCGCCCGGTGGGAACACGCGCGCCGCCGATGACCAGCTGCGGCTGCGCCTGTACAAGGTGGTCGCCGAGGGCCTCCAAGTGCTCGAACACGCGTGCCTGATTCGCGCCCAGATGCACACCTCGATGAACGGCCTCGACTACTCGATGACCCGATTGGGACGGAGCGCGCTCGAGCGAGGCGAGGTCGACCAGCTCCTCGGCTGACCGAAACCGCTCGTTAGTTCTTGCCGGCGCGCACAAGCTCGGTCCCGAGGGTGCTGCGGCTGTAACGGACCTCGTGACCGTGCCGGGCTGTCGTGACCAGTCCGGCGTCGCGCAGCGCCAGCAGGTGGCGTGAGGCGCCCGCCGGACTGAGCTCGAGCGCGGCCGCCAGCGCGGTCGTCGAGATCGGGCGGTCGAGGCTTGCCAGCACGATCGCGCGCGTCCGGCCGAGCAGGCGGGCGAGCGCGTGCGGCGGTGGAGCGGGCACCTGCCACAGCTCCGCGATCCCGCGTACCGGATAGACGATCGTCGGCTGCCAGGGCTCGTCGACGATCGCGACCAGCGACGGCCAAACGTACGCGCTCGGCATCAGCACCAGTCCACGGGTTCCGACATCGACGCTCACGTCCTCGCGGTCGGCGACCGTGATCCCCTCATCGGTCCAGCGGATGTTGGGATCGAGCTCGTCGACGACGCGCCGCAGGCCGTGGTGGGCGAGCGTTCGCGCGCGCTGCTCGATGTCGCGCTCGAGCAATGTCCGCACGGGGGGCCAGAACGGGGCCACGAGCTCGAGCCAGGCGTCGTGGATGCGCGACGCGAGCATGTCGCGAGAGCGCTCCGGATGCTCGAGCATCAAGTCGATCAGCTTGATGGCGTTGCCGTCCTGCACCGTGTCGCGGCACATCTCGAGCTCGCGCGCGACCTGCGCGGCGGGAGTCGCTCGGATCTCGGCGAGCTGATCTCGCAGCTTCGGCCACGGCGTCTGCGGAGGAGGCGTCAGGAAGTCCGGGATGTACCCGCGCAGCGGGTGCAGCGCGAACACCGGCGCCAGCTCGAGCTCGGCCAGGCGGGATCGCACAAGCCGGTGCCACGGCAGGTGGTAGGTACGACCGCGATCGTCGACGAACGTGCGGACCGCGGCGACCGTCTCCCAGACCGGAGAGCAGGCGAAGCGGACGGCGAGCAGTTCGTCACGCGCGCTGAGCGTAAACAGGGTCATGGCCCCCACAAGATACGCGCCTGCGCGAATCATTCGTACGTCGCTGCGGCATGTCCGACGCTGCCGGCGTGAGCACCGATTCCTCACATCGTGTCGGATACCGCCGGGCGCTGGCGTCACGAGAGCTGCGAGCGCTGTTCGCCGCGCAATTGGCGTCGGTCGCCGGCACGAGCATCGCCGCGGTCGCGCTCACCGTGCTCGTCTACCGGCGGACGGGCTCGCCGCTGCTCGCCGCGCTGGTGTTCGCGCTGACGTTCGTCCCCTACTTGGTCGGGGGTGCGTTCCTATCGGGTCTGGTCGACCGTGCCCGCCCCCGCAGGCTTGTCGTCGCCTGCGACTCCACGTGCGCCCTGCTCGCGGCGGTGATGGTGCTGCCGGGAGCGCCGGTCGCGCTGCTGCTCGGCCTGCTGCTCGTGATCGGGACGCTGTCGTCGATCTCGAGCGGCGCGCGGGCGGCGCTGACCCGCTCGAGCGTGCCCGAGGACACCTATGTCCCAGCGCGATCGCTGCTCCGGATCGCCGCACAGACCGCTCAGATCGCTGGCAACGCATGCGGCGGCGCCCTGCTGATCGTCTTCGGAACGAGCGGCGCGCTGCTGTTCAACGCTGTCGGCTTCACGTTCTCAGCGCTCCTGATCCGGCTCGCGGTCGCAAACCACGTGGGCGCGGGCACCCGTAGCGCCGGCACGATGCTGGTGCGGGATTCGCTGCGGGGCGCGCGAGAAGTCCTGTCCTATCCAGAGCTGCGGCGGCTGTTGCTGCTCGGGTGGCTCGTGCCGATGTTCGCGGTCGCGCCTGAGGCGTTGGCGGCGCCATACGTGACCGGACACGGCGGATCCTCGGCGCTCGTCGGCTGGTGGCTGGTCGCGCTTCCCGTGGGACTGATCTGCGGAGACATGGCGGGGGTGCGGTGGCTGACCGCCCGTCAGCAGAGGCGGATCGTGGCTCCCGCGGCCGCGGCGGGGTTCATCCCCTATCTGGTGTTCGGCTGGGACCCGCCGATCGCGCTGGCGCTGGCGCTGCTGTTCTTCTCCGGCACCACCAGTCTCTGGTCGCTCGGGCTGGACGGCCGGGTCCGCGACGCAGCCCCGCGGGATCTGTTCGCGCGCACGATGACCCTCTCGACCAGCGGGCTGATGAGCCTCCAGGGAATCGGGTTCGCGCTCGCAGGCGCGATCGCACAGGCGACGGGCCCGGCGACCGCGATCGCGATCGCCGGCGTCTGCGGACTGACCGCGACCGCCATCCTGATGTGGCGCGAGCTCAGACCGTCGGGGGGCGGCGCTCGGCCCACGGCTGCTCGGCCTCGATCTGGGCCGCGAGCGAGTACAGCGTGTCCTCGCCGCCGGGACGGCCAACGAGCTGAACGCTGAGCGGCAGGCCATCTGGGGCAGTGCCCGCCGGCAGCGCGATCGCGGGCTGGCCGGTGAGGTTGAAGACCGGCGTCCACGGAGTGAACCGCGCCGCCTTGTCAAACGCGATCAACGCGGGCTTGCCGTAACCGCCCTCCACCGGCAGCGCCGTCGTGGCGAGGCCCGGCGTCAGCAGCACATCGATCTCGTTCCACAGCGAGACGATCCGGGCTGTCGTCCTGGCGCGTTTCACGCGCAGCTTCTCGCGGCGGCGCTGTGGGACGAGCGCGCGGCCGAGACCCGCCATCTGCCTCGTCGAACGCTCCATCCGGGTGCGGTCGGGTACGGCGAGCGAATCCTCGTAGATGCCGCGGAGATAGATCTGCGTGAACTCGATCGACGACAGCCCATACGGCGGGTCGCGCTCGATCACGTGATGGCCTAGCTGCTCGAGCAGCCGCGCGGTTCGCTCCCAGGCTGCGCGCTGCTCGTCTGAGAGGCTCGCGATCAGCCCCGGCGGGACCTTGCGCGAGATGGCAACGCGCAGGCGCCCGGGCTCGCTTTGGGCGGCCTGCGCGTATGGCGTGGCCGGCGGAGGAGCCTTGTCGCCGTCGCCGTCGATTGCACCGTTCATCACGTCGAGCAAGAGCGCGCTGTCACGGACGGTTCTCGTCAGCGCGCCGATCACGGTGAGCCCGACCCACATCTCGCGGTACGGCTGCGTCGACACGCGTCCGCGGGTTGGCTTCATCCCGACCAGCCCGCAGCACGCAGCGGGGATCCTGATCGAGCCGCCCCCGTCGGAACCTGTCGCAACCGGGACCATGCCGGACGCGACGGCAGCCGCAGAGCCCCCGGAGGACCCGCCGGGGGTTCTCGATGGATCCCAGGGATTGCGCGTGATGCCGTTGGCATCGGTCGCGGTCCACGGCCAGATCGTCAGCTCGGGAACGTTCGTGACCCCGATCGGAATCGCTCCCGCGGCCCTCAGGCGACGGACCGCCTCCGAGTCCTGGAGCGCCGGCGGCGGCGCGGAGCGCGAGCCATGCGTCGCGGACTGGCCGGCGAGCATGAGGTCGTCCTTGATCGCGACCGGGACGCCGGCAAGCGGCCCTTCCGGGCTGGTCATGGCGTCCGCGGCCGCAAGGGCCTCTTCGGCCAACGTCACGCGAAACACGTTCAGCTTCGGGTTGAGAGCTTCGATGCGCGAGAGGCACAACTCGACGAGTTCGCGTGCGCTGAGCTCTTTGTTGCGCACGCGCTCGGCCAGCGCAGCCGGTCCTTCGAAAATCAACTCGACGTCCCGCGTGATGCTCACGACGCCAACGCTAACACCAGGTCGCGGATCACACCGGGATAGCGCGAACCGGCGGGACCATGCCGCCCGTCGAACAGCTCGAGTGTGTGCGGTACCTCGAGCATGGACAGCTCGTTGGAGAGAGCCTGGGCACCGAGATCGAGGAAGTACTCGTCGCGGGTGCCTGCGTCGAGATAGATGCGCTTCATCGTCAGAAGGGCGTCGGCGTGGCCGGCCGCCATGCGGACCGGGTCGTGCACGAGCCACTGCGCCCAGACATCCGGGATCAGACGCCCGTCGTTCGTTGAGAATGGCAAGCGGACCTTGCCGGGGCGGTCGGGGTCGGGTGAGTAGGCGGCTGCCATCGCATAGGTCGACAGAGCCGTGCCGAACAGGCCGAAGTCGAACGGATCCGCGTTGCTGGCGGCTTTCAGCATGGTTTCGAATGAGCCGTCGAAGTGGTCGCGCAGCGTGCGCGCGACCTGTGGGAACTCGGGCAGGTAACAGCATTCGAACAGCGCGTCGCCCGCCAGCGATGCGAACGCGCTGAACGTCCGGGGCCTGAGCATCGAGAGCACGGTCGCGCCGTAGCCGCCGGACGAGTGGCCGGTCACACCATTTCGCCCCGTGTCGTATCGGGTGGTTATGAACGGGACGACTTCGTCGCAGATGTAGTCGAGGTAGCGGCCGGTGGCGGTCGAGTTCAAGAACTGCGCGCCGCCGATCGAAGTCCAGGCGTCGACGAACACCATCGTCGCCGCGGGACAGCCGCCCGCCGCGAACATCGCGTCCAGCCGCTCGACCACCGTCGGTTCGAAAGCCTTGCGGGCAAGCCAGGCATCGAGCTGGCCCGTATACCCCTGGAGCATGTAGATCGCGGGGGCCTTCAAAGGGGTGTTGGGCGCGCGGTAGATGTAGAGCGGCCTGAGTGACGGATCGCCGAGCGGGTTGCCTTGGAGTGCCTCGGACTCGACCACGAGGCGCTCGAAGGTCCCTTGTAGTGGCCGTTCCCAGGGCGCTCCGGCCGGTCCGTTGACTTCGGTAAGGGGCATGATTCGCCGAGGGTATAGTGGAAGCCACGACCGCGCACACGACAGACCCCCTGCGCACACGGGCATGACCGATCGAGTCCAGACCCCCAGCTCAAACGGTGCCGGAGCGGATGTCGACGCGGTCGAGACGAGCGAGTGGCTCGAGGCGGTCGATGCCGTCGTCGAGCACGACGGGCCGGCGCGCGCCCGCCAGCTCCTGACCCGAGTCGTCGAGCGGGCGCAGAGCGCCGGGACCGGGCCGATCGCGTCCCTCAACACGCCGTACCTGAACACGATCCCGGTGCAGCAGGAGGCGAGGCTGCCCGGCGACCCGGCACTTGAGCGGCGATTGCGGTCGATCGTCCGCTGGAACGCGATCGCGATGGTCGTGCGAGCCAACAGGACCTCTTCGGAACTCGGTGGCCACATCGCCAGCTTCCAGTCGCTGGCGACGCTATACGAGGTCGGGTTCAACCACTTCTGGCGGGCACCTTCTTCGGAGTTTGGCGGCGATCTCGTGTACTTCCAGGGGCACTCGTCGCCCGGCAACTACGCGCGCGCGTATCTAGAAGGGCGGTTGACTGAACGGCAGCTGGACGGGTTCCGCCAGGAGGTGTCCGTGGCCGGCGGCCTAGCGTCGTATCCCCACCCCTGGCTGATGCCCGAGTTCTGGCAGTTCCCGACGGTTTCGCTCGGCATCGGCGGGATCACGTCGATCTATCAGGCCCGCTTCATGCGGTATCTGAAGGCACGCGGGATCCTGGACACGGATGCTCGCAAGGTATGGGCATTCCTCGGCGACGGCGAGATGGACGAGCCCGAGACGATCGGACCGATCTCGCTCGCCGGCCGCGAGCACCTCGACAATCTGATCTGGGTCGTCAACTGCAACCTCCAGCGGCTCGACGGCCCCGTCCGGGGGAACGGCAAGATCATCCAGGAACTTGAGTCGCACTTCCGCGGCGCGGGCTGGAACGTGATCAAGGTGATCTGGGGATCGCGCTGGGATCCGTTGCTCGCGGCGGACGTCGACGGGCGGCTCGTGCGGGTGATGGAAGAGTCGGTGGACGGCGAGTACCAGACGTACAAGTCGCGCAACGGCGCCTACGTGCGCGAGCACTTCTTCGGCAAGGACCCCGTGTTGCTGGAGCGCGTCTCGTCGATGACCGACGAGGAGATCTGGCTGCTCAATCGGGGCGGCCTCGATCAGCAGAAGGTGTACGCGGCTTATCACGAGGCGGTGCGGCACGAGGGGCAGCCGACTGTGATCCTCGCCAAGACGATCAAGGGCTACGGCATGGGTGTCTCCGGCGAGGGGCAGATGATCACCCACCAAGCCAAGAAGATGACCGAGGACGCGCTGCTCGCGTTCCGCGATCGATTCGAGCTGCCCTTGAGTGACGAGCAGGTGCGCCGCGCCGAGTACTACAAGCCGCCCGACGACGCGCCAGAGATGCGGTACCTGCGCGAGTGCCGAGCCGCGCTCGGCGGGTTCTTGCCCGCTCGCCGGCGGCAGGCCGCGGCTTTGGAGGTGCCTTCGCTCGAGATATTCAAGGGACAGCTCGAGGGGACCGCTGATCGCGAGATCTCGACCACGATGGCGTTCGTCCGCGTCCTCGCCGCGCTGCTGCGCGACAAGAAGCTCGGGCCGCACATCGTCCCGATCGTGCCCGACGAGTCGCGCACCTTCGGGATGGAGGGCATGTTTCGCCAGATCGGGATCTACTCGCCTCTCGGCCAGCTCTACCAGCCGCAGGATTCGGAGCAGCTGATGTTCTACAGGGAGGACGAGACCGGGCAGATCCTCGAGGAGGGGATAACCGAGGCAGGCTCGATCTCGTCGTTCATCGCCGCGGGTACGTCGTACAGCGCGCACGGGGTGCAGATGGCGCCGTTCTACATCTATTACTCGATGTTCGGGTACCAGCGCGTCGGCGACCTCGTGTGGGCGGCGGGCGATTCCCGAGCGCGGGGTTTTCTGCTCGGGGGAACCGCTGGGCGGACGACCTTGAACGGCGAGGGCCTTCAGCACGAGGACGGACACAGTCACGTGCTGTTCTCGGTTGTCCCGAATGTACGCGCGTACGACCCCACGTACGGGTATGAGGTCGCAGTGATCATCCAGGAGGGCCTGCGCCGAATGCTCCTCGAGCAGGAAGACGTGTTCTATTACCTGACCCTGATGAACGAGAACTACCGCCATCCGGAGATGCCTTCCGATGCTCGGGAGGGAATCCTGCGCGGGATGTACCTGCTGCGCAAGTCTTCTGTGGAGGGTCCACGCGTGCAGCTGCTCGGCTCCGGCACGATCCTGAACGAGGTGCTCGAGGCGGCCTCGTTGCTCGAGTCCGACTTCCGCGTGGGCGCCGATGTCTGGAGCGTCACCTCGTTCACGGAGCTACGCCGCGACGGCATCGAGGTCGAGCGCTGGAACATGCTGCACCCGGACTCGGAGCCTCGGCAGGCCTTTGTTGCCTCCTGCCTGTCGGATCGTCCTGGACCGGTGGTCGCCTCGACGGATTACATCCGCGCATTCGCCGATCAGATCCGGCAATGGGTTCCCGGCAGCTATCGCGTCCTCGGCACCGACGGGTTCGGACGCAGCGACTTCCGCCGGGCGCTACGGCGCTTCTTCGAGGTCGATCGCCACTACGTCGCGGTGGCGGCGCTGTACGAGCTCGGTGATCGCGAACGTGCCGCCGAGGCGATCAAGCGGTATCAGATCGACGCCGACGCCCCGATGCCGACGACCGTATGAGCAGCCGGATGACTCACGCGGCATCCGTGAAGCGAGCCTGGATGGCGAGCGGATGCCTGGCGTGAGCGAAGCCGTCTCGGTCGAAGTCCCCGACATCGGCGACTTCGAGGACGTACCCGTAATCGAGATCCTCGTCTCGGTTGGCGACGAGGTAGGCGTCGACGATCCGCTGCTGACGCTCGAGTCCGACAAGGCGACGATGGACGTGCCGGCGCCTTTCGCCGGCGTGGTCCGCGAGCTGTTTGTCGCCGTGGGTGACCGCGTCTCTCAGGGCACGCCGCTGCTCTCGATCGCGCCCGCTAACGGGGTTGAGTTCGGAGCGAAGGCGGCGACGATCGCGACGGACGGGGCGCCGAAAGAGGCGGCCGCACCCGCCTCCGTCGAGAGCGCGCTGCGGGCTGAGGAGGGATCCTCGTCTCCCTTCGTTGCCGCGGCTCCGCCGGCGGCCGGCAACGGCCCGGTCTACGCGAGCCCCGCGGTTCGCCGGCTGGCCCACGAGCTCCAGGTGGATCTGCATGCCGTGCATGGGACCGGTCGCAAGGGACGGATCTTGAAAGAGGACGTCCGTGAGTTTGCTGATCGGGTCCCGGATGGGGACGGGGTTGGGCGTGCTGCGGCCGGTTCGGGCCTGGGCCTCGACCTGCCGCCGTGGCCATCCGTCGATTTCGAGAAGTTCGGGCCGGTCGAGCGAGTCGAGCGCTCGCGAATCCAGCGGATCTCCGCGCCGAACCTGGCTCGCAACTGGGTGATGATCCCCCACGTCACCCACAACGACGAGGCGGACATCACCGAGCTCGAGGCGTGGCGCCGTGAGCTGAACGGCGAGCAGAGCGATGTGAAGGTGACGATGGTCTCGTTCCTGGTCGTGGCGTGCGTGGCAGTTCTGAAGGAATTCCCTGTGGTAAACGCCTCGCTGGACGGGGAGGACCTGGTTTTGAAGCGCTACTACAACGTCGGGTTCGCCGCGGATACGCCGGGGGGGCTCGTCGTGCCGGTGATCAAGGACGCGGACCGGCTCGGGTTGCTGGAGGTTGCGGCTGAGCTCGGTCGTCTGTCCTCGAACGCGCGGGACGGCAAGCTGATGCCGGGAGACATGCAGGGCGCCTCGTTCACGATCTCCTCGTTGGGCGGCATCGGGGGGACGTCGTTCACGCCGATCATCAACGCACCCGAAGTCGCGATCCTCGGCGTCACCCGCTCGGCGATGAAGCCGGTCTGGAACGGCGAGGAGTTCGTCCCGCGGCTGATGCTGCCGCTGTCGCTGTCCTACGACCACCGTGTGATCGATGGCGCTCTGGCGGCGCGGTTCATGGTGGCTTTGGTGCGCGTGCTGTCGGATCTGCGGCGGGCGCTGCTGTGAGCGCGATTGAGGATGTTCGGGTCCCTGACATCGGGGACTTCACCGACGTCCCCGTGATCGAGATTCACGTCGCGCCTGGAGACGAGGTGGCGGTCGAGGACCCGCTGGTAACGCTCGAGTCCGACAAGGCGACGATGGACGTGCCGGCGCCTTTCGCCGGCGTCGTTCGGCAGCTCAGGGTCACGCTGGGCGACCGCGTCTCCGAGGGGAGCGTGCTGCTGACACTCGAGAGCAATTCGGCGGCGCCGGTCGCGGCGGAGGCGCCGGTGGGCGGAGGGCCGGCCCCGGCGGACGCGCCGGCCCCGGCCCCGGCGCCCCCTGCGCCAACGCGTCCTGGTGCCGCTGACCATGACGCCGACGTCGTCGTGATCGGCTCGGGCGTCGGCGGGTACACCGCCGCATTCCGCGCGGCGGATCTCGGTCTGCGAACGGTTCTGATCGAGCGTTACGAGGCGCTCGGCGGCGTCTGCTTGAACGTCGGCTGCATTCCTTCGAAGGCGCTGCTGCATGCGGCGCGCGTCGTGGCCGAGGCCGAGGAGATGGCCGAGCGCGGGATCTCGTTCGGAAAGCCCCGCGTCGACGTCGAGGCGCTGCTGTCGTGGAAGGAGTCGGTCGTCGGCAAGCTCACGGGCGGGCTCGCGATGCTGGCGCGACAGCGCAAGGTCGAGATCGTTCGCGGCGTTGCCCGACTAACCGGACCAAACACGGTCCTGGCCGGGGAGCGGACGATCACGTTCGACAACTGCGTGATCGCCGCCGGCTCGCAATCGGCAACATTGCCCGGTCTGCCCGACGATCCGCGCATCGTCGACTCGACCGCAGCCCTTTCGCCCGACTCGATTCCGAAGCGGCTGCTGGTGATCGGCGGCGGCATCATCGGGCTCGAGATGGCGACCATGTACGACGCGCTCGGTTCGCGCGTGACTGTCGTCGAGCTGCTCGACCAGCTGATTCCCGGTTGCGACGTGGACCTTGTGCGCGTGCTGCACAAGCGGATCAAGGGTCGCTACGAGGCAATCCTGCTCGGGACCAGCGCGGTCGGCGTCAAGGCTCTGAAGGGTGGTCTCAAGGCCGAGTTCTCAAGCGGCGGCAGCGAGCAGTTCGACCGCGTGCTGGTCGCCGTCGGACGCAAGCCGAACGGCGCCGCGGTCGGCGCCGCCGAAGCCGGCGTGTCGGTCGACGAGCATGGCTTCATTCCGGTGGACTCGCAACTGCGGACGAACGTGCCGCACATCTACGCGATCGGAGACATCGTCGGCGAGCCGATGCTCGCCCACAAGGCCTCTCATGAGGGCAAGGTCGCCGCCGAGGTGATCGCCGGCCACGACGTGCAGTTCGACGCCCGCGCGATCCCGTCGGTCGCCTACACCGACCCGGAGGTTGCGTGGATGGGGCTGTCGGAGACGGCCGCCCGCGCTTCGTCGGTCGAGTACGAGAAGGCGACGTTCCCGTGGTCCGCCTCCGGCCGGGCGTTGGGTCTCGCGCGCCCCGAGGGCATGACCAAGCTGCTGTTCGAGCCCGGGACCCGTCGCCTGCTGGGAGCCGGGATCGTCGGCGTGAACGCCGGCGACCTGATCGCCGAGACCGTGCTCGCGCTCGAGATGGGGGCCGACGCAGAGGACCTCTCGCTGACGGTTCACCCCCACCCCACGCTGTCGGAGACGATCATGTTCGCCGCCGAGACGGCCGCGGGCACGATCACCGATCTGATGCCGCCGCGTCAGCGGCGCGCGCGGGCCGGCGGCTGAGGAAGCGGATCACGTCGGACAGCAGCTCGTCCGGGCTGTCCATCCGCTCCTCGGTGACCCGCAGCACGATGCAGCCGGCGAGCTGGAGCTTGGCATTGCGGTAGCGGTCGGAGTTGAACTCACGGCGCAACTTGTGGAACTCGTGGCTGTCGATCTCGACGGCCACCCGCTGCTCCGGCCAGAACAGGTCGACCAGGAAGCCCTCGACCAGCACGTTGGACTGCGGCTCGGGCAGGCCGGCGTCGCGGACCAGGGCCAGGAACCGTCGCTCGAGCTCGGAGCGGGTGTCGGCCGGTGGCCCCTCGACCTCGACGAGCGCGGCTCTCATCGCCCTGCGGCCCCGGTGGTTCGGGTTGCGGGCGAGGACTGCGTCCATCTCTCGCAGGTCGAACTTCTCGCGCCGCTCGGCCGCCTCGATCGCGAGCCGCGGCTCCTGTTTATGCGCGACCGCGGCGAAGTCCAGAAGTGCCCGATGCAGCGAGGTGACCGGGATGCCGTCGTGCAGCGCGGTCTCCTGCTGGGGGAGGTGGCGGGTGTTGTGGACGCGGACCCCTATCAGGGAGCGGCGGCCGCGGCCCGGGACCATCACCTCGATCGGGCCCATCGGTGGCGGGCGCAGGCCCCAGTGGGCGATCGCGCTGCGATGGGAGAGCACCGCCTCGGGCCCGCAGGCGAGTACCGCCGCCATCCGGCGGCCCTGGGTGGTCAGGCGACGGTGACCGACGGCGTAGACGCCGCGGCGGATCCGGAGCAAACGGCCGGCTTTGAGCGCGTGCTCGATCGCTCTGCTCGTGTATCCGATGGCCAGAAGTTGCCATCGCGCCACCACACCGTGCTGCTTCGTCGCCAGCAACGCCAGTCGCGCTTCGCGCGGCAGCACTTTTCCACCTATGGCGTGGACAATCGCTGCCAACTTCGACACGCGAGTGACGGTGCCAGAAATCCTGTGACGCGTGGGTCACGAAAGCGCGAAATAAGTGCAACAGCCGTCGCTTACTCGGCGCCGACGACCGCCTCACCCGTCCGCGGCACGTGCCGCCACCCCGACCGCACGCCCTCCGCGGCCGACGCCGCCGACTTCGAGCAGGACGTCGCGGCGGAAGGCTCCGACGGCAGTCGTACTCGACGGTCGAGCCGGCTATCGACCTGACGGCCGCGACGCCGCTAGCGTTCGCGTGGCAGATCGCGTCGACACGCTGAAGTACAGCGTCAGCGCCGGGGCAGCAGCCGCCGCAGCACCATCACGACCACCGCCCCGAGCACGACCGCCATGACCAGCCGCTTCGCAGCAGCGGCCCGAGGTGCCATCGCACCGCCAGCGGAGGGCGGCGCCGGCATCGCGAAGTCCTCTGCGGCGAGCACATCGTGCGGCTCCTCGATCCCCGTCGGATCGTCTGGCAGCGTGACCGGGCCGTGGTGCAGCACCGGATCCGGCGCCGGGACCGCGAACGCCTCGGCCGCGAGAACGTCGTGGGCCGGCTCGTTCGTGGACGGTTCGGTTTCGGACATCGCGCCCATCATCGCAAATGTCGTCATGACGGGGGTTTCGCAGGCGCCACAGAGATGCGTAAGAATCTAAGCCCAAGGCACTGAGATATGGACACCGCCAGTGCTATCCTTCCGCTTACCTTGAATAAGCACTATTGAAAGCGAAGACTTGATGAGTCGCCTTCTTCTAGTCCCGGTCGAGGACGCAGTCGTCTTCCCGGGAATGACGCTTACGCTCGCCGTCGACACAGGAGACGAAGAGCGAGTCCTGCTGGTTCCCCGGCATGAGCAGGAGTTCGCCGCGATCGGCACGATCGCGCAGGTCGCCGAGCGCGTCCGCCTGCCCGGCGGAGGTCGCGCTGTCGCCCTGCAGGGACTGCATCGTGGCGTCGCCGGCGCGGCTCAGACGCTCCCCAACGGGCTCCTGTACGTGGAGGTCGAGGAGCGCCCGGACCCTGTTCCGGTGGACGGCCGCACGCGCGAGCTCGAGCGCGAGTACCGCGCGGTGGTCGAGGAGATTCTCGAGCTGCGCGGAGACGACGGCCGGGTGTCGGCGTTTGTCCGCAGCATCACCGAGCCGGGCGCGCTGGCCGACACCAGCGGTTACTCCCCGGATCTGACCTACGAGCAGAAGGTCACGCTTCTGCAGGCGCTCGACGTCACCGAGCGGCTGGAGCTGGCGCTGTCCTACCAGCGCGAGCGGCTCGCTGAGCTCCAGGTGCGCAAGCGGATCCGCGACGACGTCGAGTCGGGCGCGGAGAAGCAGCAGCGCGACTACTTCCTGCGCAAGCAGATGGAGTCGATCCGCAAGGAGCTCGGCGAGGACGACGCGTCCGTGATCGACGAGTACCGGACCAAGATCGAGGAAGCCGAGATGCCCGAGCAGGTCCGCGAACAAGCGGAGAAGGAGCTCGGTCGTCTGGAGCGACTCGGCGAACAGAGTGCGGAATCCAGCGTGATCCGCACGTACCTCGACTGGCTGATAAGCGTTCCCTGGTCCAAGCGTTCCGAGGAGCGTCTCGATCCGCAGCACGCTCGCGAGGTGCTGGACGCCGACCACGCCGGCCTCGAGGACGTCAAGGACCGGATCGTCGAATACATCGCGGTCAAGAAGCTCCGGGTCGAAAGAGGCATCACCGAGGACAAGCGCTCCGGCGCGATCCTGACGCTGATCGGCCCTCCCGGTACCGGGAAGACGAGCATTGGCGAGTCGATCGCCCGCGCGACCGGCAGAGAATTCGTCCGGATGTCGCTGGGCGGCGTCCGCGACGAGGCCGAGATCCGCGGCCACCGGCGCACGTACATCGGCGCTCTCCCCGGCCGGCTGGTCCGTGCCCTCAGGGACGCCGGCACGATGAACCCGGTGATCATGCTCGATGAGGTCGACAAGGTCGGCGCGGACTGGCGCGGAGATCCCAGCGCGGCGCTGCTCGAGGTCCTGGACCCGGCGCAGAACCACAGCTTCCGCGACCACTACCTAGACGTCGAGCTTGACCTCAGCGGCGTGATGTTCATCGCCACGGGCAACGTGCCCGACACGATTCCGGGCCCGCTGCTGGACCGCATGGAGGTGATCCGCTTCGACGGGTACACGACCTCAGAGAAGGTCGCGATCGCGCGCGGCTACCTGTGGCCACGGCAGCTCGAGCGCAACGGTCTGAGGTCAGAGGAGGTCGAGATCTCGGATGAGCTGCTCGAGACCGTCGCCAACGAGTACACGCGCGAGGCCGGCGTCCGCCAGCTCGAGCGCGATCTCGGCACGCTGCTGCGAAAGACCGCGACCAAGATCGCGTCAGGGGCATCAACCGCTCCTGTGACGATCGATCTTGATGCGATCCGGGATGCCCTCGGCCGCCAGCGCCACTTCCAGGAGTCCGCGATCCGCACCGCCGTCCCCGGCGTCGCGACCGGCCTCGCGGTTACCGGCGCCGGCGGCGACGTGCTGTTCGTCGAGGCGACCGGGATGACATCCCACCCACCCCAGCCGGGTCTGACGCTGACGGGCCAGCTCGGTGATGTGATGAAGGAGTCGGCCCAGATCGCGCTCTCCTACGTGCGCGGCCACGCCGACGCGGTGGGAATCGAGCCGAGCGCGTTCGAGGACCGGGCATTCCACGTGCACGTTCCAGCCGGCGCGATCCCGAAGGACGGCCCGAGTGCCGGCGTCACAATGGTGACCGCGCTCACGTCGCTGCTCAGCGGACGCCCCGTGAAGCACACGGTCGGCATGACCGGCGAGGTGACGCTTCAGGGCCGTGTGCTCCCGATCGGTGGCCTCAAGCAGAAGGTGCTTGCCGCCCACGCAGCGGGTCTCACCGACGTGGTGCTGCCCGAGCGCAACCGCGGCGATCTGGACGACGTGCCGGAAGAGGTGCGCGACGCGATGAACTTCCACTTCGCGATGACGATCGACGAGGTGCTCGCCGTCGCGCTCGAGCCGGCGCAAGTGCGCTCTGCGGCCTAATGACTCTCCTCCCCCGACCCAAACCGGCCCGGCGGTTGACGCCGGGCCGGCGTCGGGTAGGTTCCTGAACATGAGCACAATCTCCGCCCCAGACGAGCAGCGCGTCGTAGACCAGGTCCCCAAGCAGCTGTACATCGGCGGGGAGTGGCGCGACGGATCAAAAGGCACCCTCTCCGTCGAGGATCCAGCAACGGGTGCGCCGTTGTGCGAGGTCGCCGACGCCTCCGCCGATGACGCCAAGGCCGCGCTCGACGCTGCCGTGGCGACCGGTGCCGAGTGGAGCCACCACCCGCCGCGCGATCGCGGGGAGATCCTCCGCCGAGCGTTCGAGGCGATCATAGAGCGCAAGGACGAGCTGGCGCTGTTGATGACGCTCGAGATGGGCAAGCCGGTCAAAGAATCGCTCGCCGAGATCACCTATGGCGCGGAATTCCTGCGCTGGTTCTCCGAGCAGGCGGTGCGGATCGACGGGCGCTACGCGGTCGCGCCGAACGGACAGGGACGGCTGCTGACGATGAAGCAGCCGGTTGGGCCGTGCCTGCTGATCACTCCGTGGAACTTCCCGCTGGCGATGGGGACGCGCAAGGTCGGCCCGGCGATCGCGGCGGGCTGCACGATGGTCGTCAAGCCAGCTCAGCAGACACCGCTGTCGATGCTGATGCTCGTCAAGATCCTCGAGGAGGCCGGCCTGCCGAAGGGCGTGCTCAACCTGATCACCGCGTCCTCGGCGAGCGAGAGCACCGGCCCCCTGATCGGGGACCCGCGCCTGCGGAAGCTCTCGTTCACGGGCTCGACCGAGGTCGGACGAAAGCTGATGGAGCAGGCGTCCGAGAACCTGCTGCGGCTCTCGATGGAGCTCGGCGGCAACGCGCCGTTCATCGTGTTCGAGGATGCGGACGTCGACGCGGCCGTCCAGGGCGCGCTGATCGCGAAGATGCGGAATATCGGCGAGGCCTGCACGGCGGCCAACCGGTTCCATGTCGCCGACGCGGTGGCCGACCAGTTCGCGGAGAAGCTCGCTGACAAGATCGGCTCGATGAAGGTCGGGCGCGGCACGGAGGACGGTGTCGAGGTCGGTCCGCTGATCGACGCCAAGCAGCGCGAGAAGGTTTCCGAGCTGGTCGAGGACGCGGTCGGACGGGGCGCCCGGGCGCTCGTTGGCGGCCACTCCCGTGACGGCGCCGGGTACTTCTTCGACCCGACGGTGCTGGCGGATGTGCCCGACGATGCGCAGCTGCTCAAGGAGGAGATCTTCGGCCCCGTCGCCCCGCTCAAGGGGTTCGTCGACGAGGACGAAGCCGTCGCGGCCGCCAACGACACCGAGTTCGGCCTCGTCGCCTACCTCTACACGAACGACATCAAGCGCGCCCTGCGCGTCGTCGAGCGGCTCGAGACCGGGATGGTCGGCCTCAACCAGGGCATGGTCTCCAACCCGGCGGCCCCGTTCGGGGGAATCAAGCAGTCCGGCTTCGGCCGCGAGGGCGGTCCCGAGGGGATCGAGGAATACCTCGAGACGAAGTACGTGGCGGTCAACCTGTAGCCGGGATAGGCGATAAGGGCCGGGAAAACCGAACACCTCGGGCGCCCGACCTCCGGGACAACCGAACACCCCGGGCCCGCCCATCTCCGGGGAGCCCGAACACCTAGCGTTATATGAGCGTGGGGAGGAGGCTGCCCCACCCTTGACCTCGGAGCCGATGAGACCGGATCGCTCACCACTCTCTTCGCCTTTGCTCCGACGGTAGGCTCGACGTGGATGAATCACGGCGCCTCGTGGACAGAGGTCTTGAGTGCGGTAGGAGCTCTGGTCGCCGCCGTCGGCGCAATAGTCGCCGCAATTCTCATACCGCTCGTGACGTTCTATCGCCGGCCGAGCCTCTCCCTTTACAAAGACCAGGCAAACATCTTGAGCCGCGTTGAGGGCAACGGCTTGCCTTACATCCGCCTCGTGGTCAAGAACAGGGGCTGGCGTCGGATCGCTCGCGGGACGCGAGTGCTTGTCGCGCGTCACCAGAAGCAAGGCGCGTCTGCGTCCATTGTGACTATGGGAAGCCCCGCGCTCGCCTGGACGAGCGCGGTCGAGCAGGCAACTGGAGTCGACATCTTCGCTGGTGGGGAGCGGCCGGTCGACTTCGGAATCCTCGTTCTTGCGCGTCGCGATTCAGGTGGCCGGGTGATCATCGACGACCCCGATGCGAAGGACCCCGCCAGGATCATCGCTAACGGCGGGCAGTGGCAGTTCCGCTTCGCGCTGCACAACCTCCAGATCACGGATCAACGCGAATATCTGGCCCCGACTCGGGACGGATACCTTGTCCGGCTTGACCTCGGAGCCGATGACGGTGCGGCGCGACATTATGACGTCCACCTCAACTGGAACGACGACGCGGAAACCAGCGAGGCTGCGCTCGACTCGGTTCAACTCTGGGTCTGTGAGGCCTGATACCCCCAACAGTCACATCGAGGTTGCTGTCGAGCGTGTCACTAGCTTTAGCGCAGCCTGATAGGCACGGGCCGGAACCGGACTTGACTTCTCCTTCTAGCTGCTGTGCCAGCGCGGCTGGCTCTCTGGGGGGATGAAAATCCGGGAGGATTGAGGGGCTGCCCGTGACGCCGACCTTTTTGGGAATGGTGCCTGTGAGCCTGTTTTTAGCTTGGCGTTGGGGTCTCCCCGGACCTCCGGAGTGTGCCGAGAGCACGTTTGTCAGATTCGTTGTCATTGGGGCCCTTGGGCGGCGTTTCTGCCATCGAGCTGATCGGAGGGTTCAGTGCAGACGGTGATCGAGCGCCCCGCGGCGCTGGATGTGCACAAGGCGTCGGTGACCGCATGCGTGCGGGTGCCGAGTGGCGGCGGAGTTCGCGAGCAGCATGTGGAGGAGTTCGCGGCGACGGTGCGTGGGCTTCTGTCGCTGCGCGACTGGCTGGCTGCGTTCGGTGTCACGCATGTGGCGATGGAGGCCAGCGGTGTGCATTGGAAGTCGCCGTGGGCGATCTTGGAGGACGAGTTCGACTGCGTGCTGGTCAACGCCAGGCATGTGAAGCAGGTCCCTGGTCGCAAGACCGACGTGGGTGATGCGGAGTGGCTGTGCCGGCTGGTCGAAGCCGGACTGTTACGCGCGAACTTCGTGCCGCCAAAGCCGATCCGGCAGTTGCGAAACCTCACCCGGTATCGCAAGACGCAGATCCAGGAGCGTGCCCGCGAGGTCAACCGGCTGCACAAGGCACTGGAGGACGCGGGGATCAAGCTCGACTGCGTCGCTGCGGACATCATGGGCAAGTCCGGGCGTGACATGCTCAACGCGCTGGTCGCCGGCGAGCGAGATCCGGAGGTGCTCGCGAACCTCGCCCGAAGGCAGATGCGCAAGAAGATCCCCGCCCTGCGCGAGGCGCTTCAAGGCCGCTTCGAAGAGCACCACGCGCTATGGATCGGCGCGATCCTCGCGCACATCGATTTCCTCGATCAACAGATCGAACGACTCACCGAAGCGATCGGCGAGCAGCTAGAACCACTCAGGCCCGCGGTCCAACTGCTATGCACGATCACCGGAGTTCAGAGCCGCGCCGCCGAAGTCATCATCAGCGAGATCGGCGGCGACATGTCCCGCTTCCCGAGCGCTCGGCACCTTGCCTCATGGGCCGGCCAATGCCCCGGCAACGACCAATCCGCCGGCAAACGCCGCTCGGGCAAGACCCGCAACGGGTCGAAATGGCTGGACTGGACGCTCGAAGAAGTCGCAATCGCCGCGATCCGCGTCAAAGGCACCTACCTGCAAGCGCAATACACGCGGCTCCGTCCCCGCCGTGGACACAAGAAGGCGCTCGGTGCCGTCAAGCACACGATCATCTGCGCCGTCTGGCACATGCTCAGCACCGGCGAGATCTACCACGACCTCGGCGGCGACTACTTCACACGCCGCGACCCAGAACGACAGACCAAGCGACTGATCCGACAACTCGAACGGCTCGGACACAACGTCACGCTCACAACCGCTGACGCAGCCCAGACGTAATTTTCCTGTCAGCCCATTCCGGCAGCCGATGAGGCTCCCGACGAGTGTGGCGATTCGCGCGCTGCGACAGCGCGCTCGGCTGGCTTAGCCGCAGCTCACGCCATCAATCTGCGCGGCTACGGCCGTGGCGTGCTGCCTTCTCCGGGCAGCCTGTCAAGTGCGACACGGACCGCTGACACCTGGCCAGCCCCTAAAGACCTTCCGTAACTTTCGGTGGGGCCGCTCGTTCTAATCGCCATAGCATGGCCCTGCAAGTTTGGAGGAACGGGGGCAGACGATTCGTCAGGCAGATCCGCCTGCGGGGGTGGATTGCGGCGATCCTGCTGGCGCTGGCGACCTTCGGCTTGTATGGCTTGACTGCGGGCGCTTTAGAGGGCTACGAGCCCGAGACTGCGGCAGTTGCCGAGGGCCTAGTCAAGACGGGCCAACTGCGCATCATTCCAGGCTCGCCTTTGACGGCCGGGGGCCAGGGTATCTTCGGCCGCGGTGGGCATATCTACGGGCGCCAGGGGCTAGCCCAGCCGATCCTAGAGGCACCGTTCTATTGGGTCGGCTGGAAGCTCGATGAGATCGGATCGAACGGCCGCCGGTACTCGGCGCGGCTGGCAATGCTGCGGCTCTACAACCCGCTGATGGCAGCGCTCACGGTCTTTGCCATCTTCGCGTTGCTCGCGCTTCGCGGGGTGTCAGAACGCCGCGCGCTTGGTGTAGCGGCCCTTGCTGGTGTGGCCACCCTGATCTGGCCGTACTCGAAGATGGGAATGGACACCACGCTGATGGCGATGGTGGCACTCACATTCGCGGCTGCGGCCTGGGCAGCGATCCGTCCGAGCGCCCTGCGCTTCGCGCTCGTCGGAGTAGCCGCGGGGTTGGCGGGCAACTCGAAGCCGTATGGCATTTTCCTGCTCGTCGGCGCGGTCCCGTTACTGTGGCACCCATTCATCGAGCTTCCACCCCGGCAGCGCATCCGCGTGTTGACGGCGCTTGCGGTGCCGCTGGCCCTCGCCGCGGTCGCGGGGGGTTGGTACAACTGGTATCGGACCGGCTCGGCAACAAACTTCATGAATACCTATATCGCCGCGCCGGTTGCCGCCCCGATCAGCGCGGTCGGCTTGTTCCTCAGCCCTGGTAAGGGACTGCTGTTTTATAGCCCGCTCGTGGTCCTCGGCCTCATCGGCTTCAGGGAACTGTGGCGCGCGGACCGTCGCCTTGGCCTGGCGATCTTGCTGACCGTGATCGCGAACACGGTTTTCGTCGCGATCTCCGTCTCTTGGACCGATGAGACCTGGGGGCCTCGCTACCTGGTGCCCTCGGCGTGGCTGCTGGTACTTCCTATCGCCTGGTGGGCTAGGGGGCCAAGACGAATCCGGTGGTTGGCGGGGTTCGCGACTATAGGCGTCTGTGTACAACTCGCGGCAATACTCACGTCGTACGGCGCTTCGATCCCAGCGCTGCGCGCTATCTCGGGTGGAGAGTTCGTCTATCCGTACGGACACCCCGGAGCGGCGGTCGCCTACGGCGACGATGGCCCGCGGTGGGTGCCGGGTGCGTCGCCGCTCCTCTTCCAGCTAGAACTGGCTACGGCATATGTCAAGGAGCAAGTGACAGGCTCGGGCTTTGTCGTCTCTTACCATCCGTACCGCGGCAATCAGGCGACTCTTGACCTCACACACCCGGATCGAAGCCTCGCGCCCTTACCCGATTTTTGGTGGGCGCACAGCGCCGGTTCCAAGATGAGGCTGCTCGCCGTGCTCCTTGCCACCCTCCTGCTGGGCTGCGTGGTGGCACTGTTCCGTGGAGGAATCGTCAAACGGCCTCGCGAGTCCCCCCGGCGGCGAGATGGTGCTCGACGACTACCGGCTCAACGTCACTGACGCGCAGTACGGCGTTTGGTCTGCCCCGTTCCCACCTAGGTCGTGAGGTTCACCCCGACGCTACGCAGGGCCGTACGTCGATCGCGCGAGAGACTCGAATCCGAGCTTCGACCAGACAGTCGCTTTGATCGAGATCCAGCAGTGTTGGGCGCAACCAACTCGGGGACGTTCGCTTCGCTACTGCTTGTAGACCCCCTGTGTCAACCCTTGGGGTGGGGGTAGCGTCGGTCGGCTTGCCGTCAAGCGCTGCGCGCTCTGCCCTGCGGGCAGCCTGCGGTGACGGCGGCGTCGAGCCGTCGCTGGGTGGCGGTGAGGTAGGCCCGGAGGGCCGACCTTGTGTCAGGTCGCCGCGATCAGTTTCTGTAGCGCGGTGTGGTTGGCGGGGTCGTAGGCGTCGTGGTCGTGCCAGAGCCGCCAGATGATCTGGCTCCAAGCGCGGCCGAGGATGCGGGTGGCGTGGGTGTGGCTAGCGCCGCGGGCTCGTGCCCGGTCATAGATGTCGGCGGCCCAGGGGTTGTGCCGGCGGCTTGAGTCCGCGAGGGTGCAGAACGCGGCGCGTAGCCGGTGATCGCATGCCCAGCGGAACTGGGCGTGTTTGGCTTTGCCGGACTCGACCGCGACGGGGGCCTGGCCGGCGTCGGCGGCCAGTGCGCGGTAGCTGGGGTAGCGCTCGCGGCAGTCGCCGATCTCGGCGATCATCGTCGCGGCGCACAGCCAGGAGTCCTGAGCGATGAACAGCGAGCGGAACGTGGGTCCGTCGGGGTGCTGATCGAGCGCGTGGCGGATCTCGATCGTCAGCTCGCTGATCCGCGCGACGATCGGCTCCAGCGCGGAGACGAGCGCCAGCACGATCTCGCGACGGGCTTGCATCTCTAGCTCGCCGGCGCGCCCCTCCGCGCCGTTGCGCAGGCGGGCGAGCAGCTCGCGAGCGGGCTTTCGGCCCGTGTAGCCGTTGCGCCTGAGAAACGCCTCCAGCCGCTGCTCACCCAGCCCGCGGGCATCCAGCGGCGAGGGATAGCGGCGCAGGAACGCCAGCGCGATCCGCGAGTCGACCGAGCAGAACACCTTCGCTGCACCGGGCCAGAAGGTGGCGAGCTGATCGCGCAGCTGGTTGGCCAGCCCGACACGGGTACGCACCAAGCCATCGCGCGCCCGCGTCATCGCCCGCAGCGCCTTGGTCTGGTCGCCGTCAGGCTCAAGGACCCGGAAGCGGTGGCTGTCGGTCCGCGCGAGCTCAGCCAACACGAAGCTGTCAAAACTGTCTGACTTGCCGCCCGCCACACTGAACCGCGGCCGCATCGCCTTCACCTGGTTGGGATGCACCGCAACCACCGCCAACCCGGCGTCCAACAACCGCTCGACCAACAACCCGTCGGGTCGCTCGAGCGCGACCAGCGCCACCCGCAACCGGACCAGCCTGGCGCACAACGCCCGGATCCCCGGCTCGTTGTGCCGGTAGCGCCGGCCCTCCACGATCCGACCTCGCTCGTCGACCACGCACGCCGCGTGCTCCTCGCTGGCCCAGTCCACGCCAGCGAACCGCCCCTCACTGATCACCTTCACTCCCTTCATCCGACCTGGTTGACACGGGTCGGCGCGAGGTACCCTGGCGGTTGCTTACTGATGGCGCTCTAAGGGCGCGACCTCCTGTTGCCGCTCTATGGGCACCTCGACGGAACGTCGGGAAGGCGCTGGTCTAAAAGCGGCCCTCTGCACGGGCAAGCCCAAAGCGGCGCTCTTCCCGACATCCGCCGACCAGGGAAGCTTGACCAGTAAGCCCGAAGCGACAGCCACGTTTGTGCGGTACTACCGGTGGTGGGTCCCCACCTGGATCGCCGTCAGGTACGTGTACCCGACCGTCACGGGCTGGCCCGGAACGTGATCCCGTCGAGCGACAGGTACTTGCTGCTGTCTCCGATTACGCAGCTAAGGGCTCACGACTGAGCGTGTGAAGGGATCACGGTGTAGTTCCAGTCGCCGTGGAACGGGTGTCTGGTGATGTTGACGGCGGCGAGTTGTTCGTCGGTGATGTCGATGCCGCGTTCGTAGGTTTCCTCGTCGAGTCGGGCGTAGAGCTTCAGACCGGTGCTGGTGCTCGTGTTCGCGATCAGGTTGATGATGATCTCGAGGCTCTCCAGCGGCTTGCCGCGCCAGTTGAGGCTGACGAAGCTGAACATCCGGTGCTCGATCTTGTTCCACTTCGAGGTGCCGGGCGGGAAGTGGCAGACGCGGATCTGCAGGCCGGTCGTGTCCGCGAGGCGTTGCAGCTCGTGGCGCCACAGCCGGGTGCGGGGATTGTTGGACCCGCCGGAGTCGGCGGTGATCGTCAAGCTCTCAGCGGTCGGGTAGCGGTTCTTGCCGAGGTGCTCCCACCAGCTGATGATCGTGCTGACGGCGAACTGGGCGGTGTCGCTGGTGATCCCAACGCTGACCCATCCCTCGTCGGCGGCGAGGTCGTAGACGCCGTAGGGGATCGCGTGTCCGAGCTGCTTGTCCTTGAAGTCGTGACCGCGGACCTCGACCGGCCGGCCCTTGGGTTGAAACTCGCGGCCGACCGCCTTGAAATCGCCGACCAGCTCGCGCTTCTTCGCGTCCACGCTGATCACCGGCTCACCCGCCGCGAGCGCCTCGCTGACCGTCTCGGCGATGTGCTCAAACTGCGCGTCACGGTCCGGGTGCTGCGCCCCCTCCCGCGTCTTCTTGTTCGCCTGCAGGCTGTACCCCTTGGCCTTCAACAGTCGCAGAACAGTCCGCTCAACGACATCGTGTCCCATCTCCCGCAGTGCTTCGGCGAGCTTCGCGCCGCTCTTCGATGTCCACCGCAGCGGCGATTCCGGATCACCCCTGGTGACCGGGTCCACGAGCGCCTCCAGATCCTCCGCCAGCCCCGGCTCGCGCTCAAGGATCGGCGTGCGACCAGGATGCCGGCGCACGTTCCCCGGCGCGGGCCGCTGCTCAGAGTCCAAGTCAGCCAGACCGCGCAGCACCGTCGATTCCGAGATCCCCGTCGCTCTCACCACCGCCGCGAGCCCCCCATACCCAGCCGAGCGCGCCTCAGCCGCCGCCCACAACCGCCGCGTCCGTTCGTCCAACACGCCCTGCGCGTTCAACAGTCGGTACCGCTCACCGATCGCGCGCTCATCGACCACAACCCCCAGTTCTACATAAACACGCCAGACCCTTCACAAACTAAGTCGGGAGCCCTAACCCCACCGTCCGGCGTGATATCGACGCGGCCGTTGGCGTCGGCCGACTCGACAGCGAACACGAGATGGCCCGATGGACGGTCACCCGGTGGCAGAGTGAAGATGGGGCCTTCATGAGAGGCAACGGGTCCGCAGATGTTCGTGGGGCCTGTGTCCATCCCGCACCCGCAGTTGAAGAACGCTCGGATGACCCGGCGGATGCCAGCTGACGTTGCAACACCAACGCGGTCTTGGAGGTTGCGATGCGGGAAAGACGACGGCGAGCGGGCGGGGTTCAGGCGGAAAAGCAGCAGCGGTATCTGCAGCTGATCGCGCAAGGGGTCAGCAATGCGGGGGCGTGCCGGCTGGTGGGGATCAACCGCAAGACCGGCACCAGGTGGCGGTATGGCCGATCGGTTCGGAATTCCATCGGGGAGCTCTTGCACTATCCGCCGGTGAAAGCCAAGGAAGTCAGGCCGCGGAGCCCGCGGTATCTCTCAGAGCACGAACGGATCCGGATCGCTGACCTGCTCGGCGCGGGCATGACAGTGCGCGGCATCGCTGCGGAGCTGGGGCGCGCGCCGTCGACGATCAGCCGCGAGATCCGTCGCAACAGTGATCCGGACAGGCGGTATCGCCCGCACCACGCAGAGCACGCCGCCAGGCTCCGAGCGTGCAAGCCGCGCAAGCGGCGCGTCGCTGTCGATGCCGTGCTGGCCGACGCCGTCAGGCGACTGTTGGCGAAGCGCTGGAGCCCGGAGCAGGTCGCGCACGAGCTGCGCGTGCTGTTTGTCGATCAGCCGTTGCGCTGGCTGTGCAAGGAGTCGATCTACCAGGCGATCTACGACCCTGCGGTCGCGCTCACGCGGCCGGTGCGGCGTCGCCGCCGCAGACGGCGGCTCCTGGGGCTGCAGCGGCGTGGACGGTTGACTGCGATGCGAATGATCGCCGAGCGGCCAGCCGAGGTCCAGGACCGCGTGCAGGCCGGCCACTGGGAGGGCGATCTGATCATGGGCGCCGGGAACCGCTCGGCGATCGGGACGCTCGTGGAGCGCAACACGAGGTTCCTGATCCTGTTGCCGTTCACCGAGGGCGTGGCGAGCACCGACGGTGTCCGCCACGCGATCACAGCCGCGCTGGCGGAACTGCCGCCCGGGTTGCGGCGGACGCTGACCTGGGATCAAGGCAAGGAGCTTGCGCTGCACCCGCAGATCACGGCTGCGACCGGCACGGACGTGTTCTTCTGCGACGCGCACTCTCCGTGGCAGCGGGGCAGCAACGAGAACATGAACGGGCTGCTGCGCGACTACTTCCCGAAGGGCACCGACCTGAGCGCCCACGCCGTCGAGGACGTCGTGCGGATCGCCTCAGAGGTCAACGACCGGCCACGCAAGACGCTCGGCTGGCAGCGCCCAGCGGAGCTGTTCGCCGCCGCGAGCGCGGCCGCGTAAGGGGGCCCACCCGAGCCGCGCACGCTCGCGGGGATCGACTCCGGCTCGGCCCTCGGGCCTCGCCTCCGTCGAACCCCGCGAGCGTCAGCTACCCGCCGGCGCCTGGGGAATTCTCGTGAGCAACCCTGTGGAGAACCGTGATCGGCGGCGCCTTCGCCTGCTCACCATGCAGTTGGCCAGGTGGTCCGTGCCAACGCCCGTCGGAACTACTACGATCACAGCGTTCATCTGTTGCGACATTGACTGGCTTTCCCACGTCTACCCCGGGGCCACTGCAAGTGGCGACAACGAAGAAACTCCTTCTGCCCCACCACCTTCAGTCGAGGATCGGCTATCGGGTCATCAACCGCATCGAGCGCCCAGGCGTGCTCGCTTCGTAGTTGTTCGATCACGTGTGCGCCGTCTGGGTTCCAGTGCTCTAGATCGTCGGGATAGAACAGGCCTTCCTCTAGGCATTCGAGCTGCGGGCGGTCGGGGTTGGTCTCGTCGGTGCGGCAAAGACGCCAGCAGCCGATCATCAGCCGCTGCGTCATATCAGCGGTGGTCTCGGTGTCGAACATCAGCCAATGCCTGGGATACCGCCGCTTCCGTGGGGTCCTTTCGGATGCCCCGCTGCCGTCCTCCTGGACTTCGCCTGCCCGCACGGCCCAGGCGCGGACCGCGACCTCGAGATATGAGGGCTCTACTCGTCGGTCTCGGGCTCGGGCTGGTTCCTCCACTCTGGGAAGTCTGCGTCAAGTCTGGCGATGAATGCAGCCAGCCGGTCAGCCATCTCCCGGCATGTCCGCGCCAGCGCCGAGAACAGCAGCGCGAGACCCCGCAGCCAGGCCACCAGCCGGTCCGGAAAGGACCATGCGTGGCGAGAGTCGAGGTCGATTCCTGCCGCGGCCTGCTTCGTTGACTGCTGTCGGTGGTGGTTCAGGCAGAGAACGACGGCCGACTCCTCGTGGTTTGGCCGTCCGGCGATGTGGTGTAGCTCCAGCAGCACCGGATCGGTCTCGCCGCAGATAGCACACGCGGCGTCCGGCGGAAGCCGACGCACCGCTCTCTCTCGTCGGAGCAGGGCATCCATCGGATCCGGTCGCAACACCCGCCGTGCAGGCTGCTCCTGCTTCCTTGGTTGCTCAACCATCAGCAGCCACCGGTCTCGTAGATGTCCTCAAAGTCCAGCTCGCCCCGAGCGGCCCAATGCTCGATCCAGCCAGGATCGACCGCGAACCCATGACCTTGAATACGCAAAGTCGCGAACGGCTCCAGCTCGGAGATATCGCCCGTGTTGAGGAAGTGCTTGACCGCGTTTCCAGTGATGCCCGATCGCGCTGGCTGCGTCTGTCCCGAAGTCGACGGAGACGACCTCGACGCCCGACGCCGTGAGGATCTTCATCAGCTCGCCGCTCACGGCTGTTCACCCTCAAGCTCTTGCCACCATCGATTTCCATAATGTGTCCGGAGTACCGCATCGAGCA
>CAWGQT010000012.1:0-270919 GCA_963824755.1 uncultured Solirubrobacterales bacterium
GTCGTGCACTGCAAGAGCAGGCGGCAGGCGGAATACGTGCGGGCCAGGATCGCCGCGCGAATGGCGGAGGTGGGGCTACGGCTCCATCCCGACAAGACGAGGATCGTCTACTGCAAGGACAGCAACCGTCGGGAGGACCACGAGCACATCTCCTTTACCTTCCTCGGGTATGCCTTCCGACCACGGGAGGCGCGGCGCAAGGACGGCAAGCAGTTCACGTCGTTCTCGCCCGCGATCAGCCCCCAGGCGCTCAAGGCCAAAAGCAACCGGCTCCGCGAGCTGCGGATCCACAGGCACACAGACCTGTCGCTGGACGACCTGGCGCGATGGCTGAACCCCATCATCGCCGGGTGGATGAACTACTACGGCCGGTACTACCGGTCGGAGTTGGAACCCCTCCTGCAGCGCGTCAGCACCTACCTGAGGCGCTGGGCTAGGAAGAAGTACAAGCGGCTGCGCACCGTCAAGCGGTTCAAGCGGTGGTGGACCGGGCTGCTCGAACGAGAGCCCGGACTATTCGCCCACTGGCGGTGGGTCCATGCGTACTGACCGGCTGGTGAGAAGAGCCCGGTGACGGGAGACCGTCACGCCGGGATCCGAGGGAGCCGGGGGCTGCGACGCCCCCGGCGACCCGACCACGCTCCGCGAGCTCGGCGAGGAGGCGCTCCAACCAGCCTGAACCAATTTTGCTCAGCGCGCGCCAAGTCCTCACTCACACAGATGCGCTGCGGCCGGCTCCCCGCATGCCGCTGCCGACACCTCGGTGGACGGCCTAGAAAGAACGAGCGGCCGCAACACGCTTCCCCCAGCGGGATCACCCCATCAAACATCACGTCGCCGACCCGGAGCCAACCCGGATCGCGGACCGAAGTAAGCCCGGGCGCCCGCGCACACCACACCACACCACCAACCCCCCGACCCCACCACCACGAACCTGACCCGATCCCCCCTTGACACCCCAACCCCTGGACAAGTAAGCAACAGCGCCCCGGCCGGGCGGCGTGGGCGATACCTTCTTTCCTCGCGCGGCGCAAACTTCGCGCGGGTCGGCCCCGCGTCTCGAACGCGCGGATACGGCGCTCCAGTCGCAGTCGACAGCTGCGCCGTGACGGGCGAACGCGGCGCTGGCGAATACCAGATCAGCTCGAGCTGGCACCAACGGCGCCGGGGGGATCGTCGAGCGCCTCGGTCAGGTAGGTCCCGTGCCCCTCAACAACCTCCTCGCCGTCAAACCGCAGGACCTCTGAAACGAGATTGCCGCGCTGGTTGCGGTAGTTGATCACGACGACATCAAGACCCGCGTAGACGTCCTCGACGGTGAACCGCAGGTCGGGGATCAGCTTCAGGGCGAGCGCCCAGTAGTCACGGAGCGCATCCTTGCCGCGAATCACACCACCAGAGCCCTCGATCAGCTCCGCAGCGACCGGCGATGTGATGACCACGTCGTCGCTGAAGTGGCCGAACAGCTCATTGAGATCATGGGCATTCCATGCCACCTCCCAGCGGCGCGCAAAACGGGCGGCATCGATTGGCATGCTCGAATTATTCAGAGGCGGCCAGCCGGCGCGGCAGTCACCTCCTTTGATCGCATGACGCGCACCTGCATCGCTCGGGAGGCGGACCCGCTCAGCGCGGCGAGCAGGGCCGGCTGTCGGCGAGACATGCGGCGGGTGAGACCGGAGATACCGACGAGCTGTGTCGGAGAACGTCGCAATAGTGCAGGCAGCCTTTGAGGCCCCTCGCTCGAGATGACGTTTGAAGGGCTCATGCCCTTCCTCGATGAGGAGATCGAGTGGCGAAATCCCGAGGAGTCACCCATTGCTGGCGTCTGGCATGGCCGCCAGGGTGTGAGGGACTGGTTCGCCCAAGCCCGCGAGTCGTGGGCCGAGATGCGTCCTATTCCGGAGGATTTCATCGAACTGCCTGATGGCCGGGTGCAGCACGAACCCGCCGGCGGGGACCGGCTCCCGCTCGCGTGCGACCACGGCGCGCAGGTACTGCTGGATACGAACAGAGAGCATCGGAAAGCGCTTCGAGCCGAAGACTACGTCCCGTACCGTCGGCCGGCGGACGGCCGTCGACCTAGGGGCAGGCCCGGGTTCCGGTCATCTGAGCGCCTCGGCCAGGTAGAAGCCTCCTCTGCACCGCGTGAGCGGTCGCAGGCCGGGCACGAGTCGGCTCCGGCAGGGCACGACGATTGGCGCGGGAGCCTTCACCTGGCGTTCGCCGGGCTTCTCACGCACGGGCAGTCGTAGGTCAAGCCGGCTGACCACGATCGTGAAGGTGCCGTTCGACGGCCGGGCGTATGGTGCGTCGCGGCCGAGGAGCTGGAGCTTCACGACATGCCGGGCGACGAAATGCCAGCCGTTGGCGTGCAGCTGAAACACGATCCTGCCGGACCCACTGGGTCGGAAGAGCCCGCGTGCAATCAGCGTCTGCTCGCCGTTGGGCGCGACGTCCCAGAGCCGGGCCGCCAGCTCCGGATAGCTGCCCCTGACCGTCAGGTTTGCGATCACGGTCGGGGCACCGAGCAGTGTGTAGCCACGCCCTGTGACCACCGGCAGCCGCCAGTTGGCTGTGCCCGGCTCGTCGCTGGACGGGGTCGTGACGCAATCGCTCTGGCCGGGGGTCTGGGCGGCGACGATCGGGTCGATGGGGGTCGAGACGCTTGGGTCGCCCGCGCTCGAAAGGATCATCTGTGCACGCGTCGAGCGGTACCTCACCTCGCCGGGATGGATCGCGATCCAGTCAGGCGCGTAGTACGCGACGCCGCGACCAGCGGTACAAACGGAGGTGATCGCCTCGACCCCGTTCAGCGGTCTGGCGTTGGGGTCGCCCTTGACGTAGCGGTCGAACCAGTCGTACAGGCGCTGCTGGTCGTACGCCGCCTCGACCTGCGGTGCGTTTCCGCTGCGCGGGTGCCCGTAGTCGATGAACATCAGCGCGAGCTTGGCCCGCGGATGCAGCAGCAGGGTCCGGTTGTAATACCGGAGCATCTCGTCGGGCGGGAACAGGTCATCGGCCCAGCCGCTTTGCAGCAGCAGCGGCGCCGGCGCCTCCGAGGTGCTCATGTAGTAGGGGGAGCGGCGCTCCATCGAGTGGAGGATCTGCCGCGCGGCAGCACTCCCGCCCAGGGGCTCACCGGCGTCGAGGACCGAGGACCATGCGGCCGGATCGAAGTTTGGGTCGGCGCCGGGCGGAGGGAGGTAGCCGGTTCGCGCGCCGAAGGCGAGGAGGAAGCTGAGGAGCGACTGCTTGAGAACGCCTACGGGAACGAGATCGTCGCTCGGCCCCGTGACCGTGTAGTCGAGGGTGCGGCCGTTGGGCAGCAGCGAGTAGACGAGGTCGCTCCACGGCATCGACGGCGACGCCGCGGCGATCCGCATCGGGACGCCCCTGGGGCTACGCCACGGATGCAGCGAGCCGTCGGCGTACATCACGCGGTCCTTCAGGATTGCCCCTTCCAGCGAGACCACGCCTCCGTAGGACCAGCCGTAGAGGCCGATCCGGACCGGATTGACAAACCCCTCATCCAGTAGCAGCCCGGCCAGGTACTGGATGTCGCGCAGCTCGTAGCGCGGGTCATCGAGCTGGATCCACCCGCGCGCGCAGCCGGCAGGATCGGCCAGGCGGGACACGGACGAGCCGCACGAGTCATTGAATCCGCGCGCATCGATCGCCAGCACCGCGTAGCCGCGCTCGGCCCAGGGGGCGGATTGGGTGATGTCTGCGCGCGGGCCGCCCCAGCCGTGGCTGATGATGACCAGGGGTAGGCGCTCAGTGACGTTCGCCGGCAAGGTGACATTGAGCCCGATCGGGGTGCCGTCAAACGACGCCACCCGTGTGTCGGCGCCCGGGGTGGCGGTCGTGCTGCAGAAGCGGACATTGCCGTATTGAGGCTGCGGCGCGCACGAGAGCCCGAACGGGCCACGGGGGCTCGCCGCCGCCTGCGCCGCGCCGACCCCAACCGTTGCTGCCAAAGCCAGGCACACGGCGGCGAGCCGGATCACGCGGATGCGCGCACCAGCGATCGTCGTATTCATCAGCTGTTCTCCTTGGTTTCGATTTGTCTAGACGTCGCGCGAGACCGTCCGCCACGCGCCGAGCGTGGTGGCGATTGCCGCCCAGAGGGCGATCACAACCACCGCGAGCACGGTCGACACCACCACGTCACGGCTTTGGGGTCCCGGCTTGAGCTGGGTGAGGGCGGCGTCGAGCACGGCCTTACGGACACCGCCGAGCGCGCTCGTGTTGAGCAGCAGCCGGGTGGCGATCGTCTGCCAGGCGATCAGGCTGACCAGCGCCGCGGACCTTGACCCGATCAGCGCGCCGACCCCGACCGCAACGATGCACACGACGCTGTTGGCGAGCAGCACCCAGCCGACGGACTGCACCACCAGCCAGGCGCTCGGCGTCGGGTCGCCGCCGGCGAACACGAAAGTGACGAAGGTCGCGATCGTCAGCCCCACCGAGACCACGACGAGCGTGACGATCAGTGCTGCCGGGATCCGCGTCGCGAACAGCGCCAGTCGCGACCGGCCGGTGACGACCAGCTCTCTGAAGATGCGGTCGGCCGTCTCGCCGGCACCGGCCTCGACCCCGATCAGGATCGCGGCGATCGTGCCGAAGTCCAGTCCAAGCGTCGAGAAGGCGTTGACGAAGTGGTGCAGACCCCCGGCCGGGCCGTGGTGGCCGGGATCTGTGGCGTGCGCGATCACCAGGTACGCGTAGAAGACGATCGAGATCCCCGCGGTCAGGACGAGCGCCCAGCCGGTAATTGATCGTTTCTTGCGCAGCTTCAGCAGGTCCGCCGCGATCATCTGCAGCAGATGTCGAACAGTCATGCGGCCATCTCCAGTCGTGAGGTGAGTTGCAGAAAGCGCTGCTCCAGCGAGTGGTGGGCGGGCTCAAGACGCCACACGCGGATCCCCTCGCGGACGAGCAGGTCGTTCATCGCCGCCGGGTCGATCCGCCCGTTGGCCCTGACGCGGAGCCCGTCGGCGAGCAGCTCGGCGCCGGCAACTCCGGGTCGGCCTTGGAGCATTGCGAGCGCGGCGTGCGGATCGCTGCAACCGACGAGGACCGTTTGTCCGTCATCGGCGCTCAGCTCGGCGATCGTGCCCGAGGCGATCACGCGTCCACGATCGACGATCGCGGCCGCGTCGCAGATCTTCTCGACCTCGTCGAGCAGGTGCGAGGACAGAAATACCGTGCGGCCCTCGTCCTCGACCAGCTCCCGGACGAGCCTGCGAAGCTCGAGCATGCCGCCCGGGTCAAGGCCGTTGGCCGGCTCGTCGAGGATCAGCAGCCGCGGGTCGCACAGCAGGCATCTGGCGATGCCCAGCCGCTGTCGCATCCCCATCGAGTAGGTCTTGACCTTATCGTCGGCGCGGGCGCCGAGGCCAACCCGCTCCAGTGCGCCGGGAATCCGTGACTTTGCGTCGCCTCCCCGGACGGCCGCGAGCACGCGGAGGTTCTCACGCCCGGTCAGGTGCGGGTAGAACAGCGGCTCCTCGACGATCGCGCCGACTCGGGCGAGCGCGATGCCTCGCTCAGCTGGAAGTCGATGGCCCAGCATGTGCATCTCGCCGCTGGTCGCGCTGGTCAGGCCGAGCAGGGTCCGGATCAACGTGGTCTTGCCGGCTCCGTTGTGCCCGAGGAACCCGAACGCGGTCCCGGCCGGGACGGTGAGGTTGACCGCGTCAACAGCGACCCGCTCGCCAAAGCGCTTGGTCAGGCCGATCGTCTCGATCGCGGGGGTAGAGGATGAGGTTGTCTTGTTCATGTGTGTGCGCTCGCTTGGCGTGAGTTCGATTGCCAGGCCAAGGTATGACCGCGCGACGCCGCCGTCATGGGCCGCAGGAGGTGAGCTGACCACCTCCAACGTGGTGAGCCCGCTACCTCTCGAGAGGGATGACGAAGGCCCTACACCGCACTACCGTTAGACCGTGTCATCACCCTGGGTGCGACGTGTGATCCCGGTGCGCGCGTGGCTGATCGACGCGGCGATCGCCGCCTTCCTCACCTTCATCGTGCTGCTGTCGACCACGGGTGGCGGGCACCAGGCCCCGGCGGGAGTAGCGCTGCTCACGGCCGCAGCGGTTTCGGTGGCCTGGCGGCGCCGCTGGCCGGGTTGGGTGCTGCTGGCGACGAATCTCGCCTATCTGGCCGACGCACTCGTCAGCGAGCACCTTGGGCCCGGCCAGGCCGCGATCGTGGTGGCGCTGTACACGTTTGCCGAGCGCAGCAGCCTAAGCCGGGCCGTGGGCGCCACCGTCGCTAGCGCGATCGTCGTCGTCGCCACGCAGAGCATCGAGTCGCTTCCCATCGCTCGCAGCTGGGGGTCCGTCGCGGCGCTGGTGGCCGCCGCGGTGCTCGGCGCATCAGTCGCCGAGCGCCGCCGGGAGCGAGCCCGAGAGCGAGAGCTGCTGGCCGCAGGCGCCGCCGCTGAGGAGCGGGTCCGGCTCGCTCGCGAGCTGCACGACGTCGTCGCGCACCACCTCAGCGTGGTGGCCGTGCAGGCGAACGTGCTGGCCGAATCAGCGTCGCCACGCGGAGCCGAGCAGGGCGCCGCTCGCGCCGTCGTCGAAAGCAGTCGGCAGGCGCTGGCCGAGATGCGCCGGATCCTCGGGGTCCTACGACTGGCCGGCCCCAGCGAGGAAACGGGGCGAGCCCCGCAACCCGGCCTTCACGACCTCGGGGCACTGGTCCAGCGAATCACCGATGCCGGGGTCGACGTCAAGGTGCAGACCGAGGGCGAACGGATAGAGCTACCCGCCGGCGTGGACCTGGCCGCCTACCGCATCCTCCAGGAGGCGCTCACCAACGTGCTTCGCCACGCGCGAGCCACCAGCGCCAACATCCGCATCACCTACACGCCTTCGGCCATCCGGCTCGAGGTCACCGACGACGGCATTGGGCCTCCCACAGACGGGCGTCCCATCGACGGTCACGGTCTGGAAGGCATGCAGGAGCGCGCGGCGCTGCTGGGCGGCAAGCTGACATGCGGCCCGGCCAGCGGCCGCGGCTACAAACTCCAAGCAATGCTTCCCCTATGAGCGACGCGCTACGGGTGGTGATCGCAGACGACCAGGAGCTGATCCGCGCCGGATTCAAGGCGCTGCTCGAGGGACGCGGGATCCACGTGGTGGCGCAGGCCGGCGACGGAATCGAGGCCGTCGAGATCGTCAGGCACACCCACCCCGATGTCGTGCTCATGGACATCCGCATGCCGCGGCTCGACGGCGTCGAGGCAACCCGCCGCCTTTCCGAGTACAAGGTCCTGATCGTCACGACCTACGAGCTCGATGAGTACGTGGTCGAGGCGCTGCGAGCCGGGGCCGCCGGCTTCATCCTCAAGGACACACCGCCCGACCAACTGGTCGAGGCGATCCGCATCGTCGCCGCGGGCGACGGGCTGCTCGCCCCGTCCGTCACCCGCCGCCTGCTCGCCCAAGTCGTCACGCGTCTGCCTTCACAACGCGACCGGCCTCCCGAACTCGATGAGCTCACCGCACGCGAGCACGAGATCCTGCTCCTGATCGCCCGCGGCTACTCCAATGCCGAGATCGCCTCCGAGTTGTTCCTGTCAGAGCTCACCGTCAAGTCGCACGTCTCTCACCTGCTTGGGAAGCTCGGGCTCCGCGACCGCGTTCAGGCCGTGATCCTCGCCTACGAGATCGGGCTGGTGGCCCCGGGGGATGAGCCGGCGACTTAGGTTTCGCGACCGACTGTCAAGGGGACTGGTCCTGGCAGACAACCGGAGATGCTTGTCGTGCGCCTGCACTCACGATCGGACGGCCACTCCGGGCACCGCGAAGCCAAGTCCCCAGCGCGATCGCGATCAGGACGGGGATCACGCTGACCGCGAACAGCTCGACAGGATGGATCGCGTCACTATGAAGGAGGGGCGTCAGGACCACGGCCGCGAGCGTGGCGCCGCATGCGACTGCCGCCGAGCGTCCGCTCGCGAGCAGAACCACTGTCAACAGGGCAAACAGCACCGGCGCTGTCGTGGTCGCCACCTTGTCGACGATGACGTAGACAACGAGGACGGCGGCGAGCGAACCAATCGGCTTGCGGGCTCGATAGGCAAGCGCGAGCGAAGTCTCGGCCAACGCCGCGGTCAGCCACACAAGGTGGACGGACGACCGCCGGCCATCGCCACTGGCGACGATTGCGACGGCGCCGACCAGCGCGACAAGCATCACGGGAAGGGAGCTCGAGGGGCCGAGCACTGACGCGAGCCTGGCCCGCGGCCGGGCGCCTCGAAGCCGGAATGTTCGGGCGCGGCGGGGCATGCTCATGCGCGGGCCCATGGTCCACGAAGGGCGAGGGAATCGTTGAAGCTGCATTGCTCTCCGTCTTTCCTTTAGACAACTCGACCTGCCTCCGATGACCGTACGGATCGCCTCGCGCGCGAACATCGCCCAAAGGGAGCGGTCTGACCACCTCCAAGGTCGCAGGGGTGAAACGCCTGGTGGTGGTGGGCCAGCGAGATCACCAAGTAGGCGGCACACGAGACTACGAGTGCCAGCCACGCATGACCACGCCACGTGCGGATCGAGTGTCGACGGTCGGAATTGCTCATGTGGCTTCGCCCATCTCGGTGCGGCGGAGCTACGCTCGGATCCGGGCCGCGTCGTCGGCGTCGCGGCCGATTTCGCTTCGACTTCCGTCCGACCAATCAGTCGCGAGATGTAGGCCATCGGTCTTTGTGCGTACGTGCGGCCGAGTGAGAGCGAGCCGCCGGTGACAAGCGCTCTCAAACGCGCTCGTGCCGCCCTCGACCAGCGACTACCAATGATGCCGCCGCCCGAGCCGCGCTCACAAGTCGAGGCCGAGCTGGTCGAACGACTCGCCACGGCCTTCGAGAGCAACGACATTGACCGCCTCGTCGCGTTGCTCACCGACGACGTGCGCCTGAGCATGCCACCGCTTCCGCTCGAGTACCGCGGTCTCGACCAAGGTACCCGCTTCCTCGCCGACGTCGCTGTCGTCTATCACGACCGCCGCTTCACGCCGACCCGAGCCAATGGCCAGCCCGCGCTCGCGATGTACGCTCGCGACGCCGGCGCCAACCTTTATCGCGCGCTCGGTCTCCTTGTCGTGACGCTCGCGGGTGAGCGCGTCAGCGCAATCACCCGCTTCGAGGTTGGCGTCTTCGCGCACTTCGGCCTGCCGAGAACACTCCCAGCCGAGCGCTGAACGCCGCGATCCACTGAGGCTCAGCAGCTCACTCCCCTCCGGGCCGAGTCCCCCGTCCTTTGGCGACACCTGCTTGGGCCTCACCACGTGCATCCGCTGGAGAGGCGCACCGAACCTGCAATGCGCGGCGAGCAGTGCAGTCGTTGGCTGGCGCTACGCAAGGGGAAATCCGGGGCACCCGGTGCCGGAGCGGCGGCTCAGCTCCCAGTCGGATCTTGCAACCAGATCTCACCGCCGAGTGAGACCGCGGCGTCAACCTCAGGGTGAGCCCGGAGTAGCGCATCGAGCGCGGCGACGATGCGCCCGATCCTGTCCCGGTTGAGTGGGAAGCGCGCGGGCACGCACACCAGGCCATAGGTGCTCGAGCCGCGTCGCAGTGCGTCGGCGAGCAGCGGCCGGAAGTCTCCGAGATCGCGCGTCACGATCGCTCGCTGCTCGTCGGGAAGCGAGGCGAAGTGGACGCGGTCAAGGTGTCCTCGCAAGTCGGTGCGCTCGCCAACGGCGACGACATCATGGCCACGGTCACGGAGCTGCCGGGCGATCTCGGGCGATAGGTGCTCGTCGAGCAGCAGCTTCAAGCAGAGATCGCTTCCTGGGCCGCGCGCCAGGTGCTCTCTTCGCGCTCGTTGAGCGCGTGCACGCGCTCGATCCAGTCGTCGATCTCGTCCCGGTAGGCGCCGTAGTACCGCACCGCGGTCTGGACCAGCCGGGGATCGATCTCGAGGTAGGACGCGGTGTCCGCGACAGATCCGCCGTTGTCCTTGGCGACCTCGACGATCTCCCACACGTCCAGCCCGCTCCCCAGCACGGCTGGTCGGCGGCCCAGAGCGCCGTCGACGAAGTGGATGCCCGGGTGCTCGTCCATGATTACGCCCTCTTCGAGGTAGCGTTCGGCGAGCGTCGTGTGCTTCTCGCCGAGTAGGCGGGCCCGTTCACGCAGGCGCTCCAGCGTGCGCTTCGACGGCCGCATCGACAACTGTCCACGCTCGCTCTCAGACGGCATGCACACAATGTAACACGCTGCGTGCGTCATTATCCGCTCCGGCGACGCTCCAGGCCCTAACCTTCTTCCTCGGCATAGAAAAGGTTGAGCCTCGCGGACTCAGATACGGTGGAACACCAGGGGAACACGTCCCTGCCTAGGGCCGCTAATTCGGCACATTTCCGCCATGGACGTCCAACGCAAATACCCTGCTAATCGCCACTTTTCTCCGCGTGAGAGCTTCGATGGTAAGGAACGGGTCGTCGGTTCGAGTCCGACAGAGGGCTTGGCCCAGAGGCAAACGGTCATACGGGCCCGCGGGCGTCTCCTGGCTTGAGGGCACCCGGAAACGCCGAGCCTTGTGGATACTCGTTCAGCGGCATCTCGACGCTCCTATTCGCAGATCACGTCGCGCGATCGTCTCGCTGCCGCGCGCCCGGCGCATCAGCCGGAACGGCTTAGCTGCTGCTGCCCAGTGTCCGGCGCGGGATGACGGCGAACTCTTAGCGCCGTCAGGCCAGCCGAGCCGACACCTGAACGATCGGCGTCACCCCATGCGGAGGATGCCGATTCGCCCCCGCGACCGGATGCTCCGAACAGCATGACATGGGAGCTCGCGATCATCGCCGCGACCGTGCTTGCGGTGGCCGGCGTGTCGCGGCGGCTGTCCGGGACACCCGTCACGCCGGCGATGGTGTTTGTGTTGGTGGGGGTACTCGTGGGACCGCTCGTGATCGACGAGGTGACGGCCGCCCCGACCGGCTCGAGTGTCAGGACGCTAGCCGAGGCGACCCTGGCTGTGGTGCTGTTCTCCGACGCCTCCCGGATCAAGCCTCGCGTGCTCAGGCGCGAGTACGCGGTTCCGCTGCGCCTGCTTGGGATCGGCCTGCCGTTGACGATCGCCTTGGGCGCTGCGCTCGCGGCGCTGATCTTCGATCAGCTCAATGCGACCGAGGCGGTCGTGTTGGCGATCCTCCTGGCGCCGACCGATGCCGCCCTGGGCGAAGCGGTGGTGAGCGAGCCGCGGCTGCCGTCACGCATCCGCCAGGGACTCAACGTCGAGAGCGGACTCAACGACGGCATCTGCGTCCCCCTGCTGCTGATCGCACTCGCCGCGGCAGACGTCGAAGACATGGCGACCAGCAGCCACCACGCGATCACGATCGTCATCGAGGAGATCGGCTACGGGATCGTCGGCGGTGTGGTCGCGGGGTTGGCCACTGCGGCCGTCGTGGGAATTGCGTACCGCCGCAACCTGATCAGCGGATCGTGGCTCCAGGTCATCCCGGTCGCCGGCGCGGGCCTCGCCTACGGGATCGCTGCCGCGCTCGGCGGTTCGGGCTTTATCGCTGCGTTCATTGCGGGCGCGATCTTCGGCGGGCTCGTCAGCCGGGAGTCCGAGCAGGCCTCGCGCCTGAGCGAGGAGCTCGGAGCACTGTTGGGAGGAGTCACGTTTCTGATCTTCGGTGCAACGCTGCTGGGTCCCGCGCTCAAACACGTGAGCTGGCAGATCGCCCTCTATGCCGTGCTCAGCCTGACGCTGGTACGGATGCTGCCGGTCGCGATCGCGATGATCGGCACTGGCGCCCGGCGACCGACCGTCGGCTTTCTCGGCTGGTTTGGCCCGCGCGGTCTCGCGTCGATCGTGTTCGCCGTGATCGTCGTCGAGGAGGCACACCTGCCCGGAGCCGAGACGATCTTGCTCACGACCTACCTGACCATCGGTCTGTCGGTGGCTGCGCACGGGATCACGGCAGCGCCACTGGCCACTCGCTACGCCCGCTGGTACGAGTCTCATCCGCGCGACCGGCTTCCGGCGATGGAAAGTGTCCCCACCCCAGACCACCGCGTCCGCGGCACACCCAATCCCAATGCCGGAGCACCGGCATGAGTACGCGAGTCCATCCGGTCATACGCGCGACACATCGGCTCATGCGTTCTCCATACCACCGACTCACCAGCGCTCTGGCGCCATTCCGATCATGCGCTCGGGACCGTTCGAGTGGCAAACGTGATCGCCGGGCGACCCGCAGGCGCCGCCCGACAGCCAGAGCAGCTCGGACGCGGCGACCCGTGCTGGTGCGGCGAGACAAGACGCTCAAGAACCGCCACGGGACGTAGGGGCGTGAGCCCCTGGCCGCGTTGCCGGCGAACTTGCGGCCGCTGATTGTGTTTCACTGGCTCGGCGGCCGGGAGTCGACCGGGAATCCAACGAAGGAGAACCATGCTCACTCGATCCATCAAAGCGCACCGCGCTACGGCTGTAGTGCTCGCGTGCTGCACGGCGCTGAGCCTCGGGGCGGTCGCCGCCGCGTCTTCGGCGAAGACGACCAAGTCGGCGCGCAAGACCGTCACGTTGCTGCAGGGCCGAACCAAGACGATCAACGTCGGTTATCCCCAAGCTCTCAAGCACGCGGGCGCTAAGTACTCCTGCACCGCCAAGGTGTCCGGGCCCGCCAGGCGCAAGGTCAAGATCCTGAGCCGCGGCTCAGCGCTGGGCGGCTCGGTCTGCCGGGTCAAGGCGAAGAACACGTCGAGGGTCTCGGGTCTCGACGGCATCGCCAGGATCACCGTCAAGGCGACGACCACCTACTAGAAGCGAAACCGACCCCGCGTCCCACGGGCCAGCTCAGGTATGCCGCGGCAGCCGAGCTTCCCGAGGTGACGCGGGGTTGTCGTTGATCTACGAGACGGCCTGTTTCGATTGACGCGGGCTGACGGGCTTGCTAGAAGGGGTGAGATGGAATCTTGGGGCAGGCGAGCGATCGCCGCTGTAGTCGCGCTCCTGCCTGTGCTCTTTGTCCTGCTTGTGCCGACAGCCCGTGCCGACACAGCCACGATTGGCAGCACGACGCTGACGGCGAACAACGGCAGTCCGGCCGACCTCGGTCAGAACATCCCAGCCTTCCAGGGTGACGCTGCCGGCGGCTACGTCCTCGCCGCGACCGCCAGCGGGACGATCACCTCGTGGAGTTTCCGCACCGCAGGCGTGGACACCGGCACCAGATTCGAGCTCGCGGTCCTCAGCCCCCAGGACACGACGGGAACCAGTTGGCGGCTGCTGGCGCTCAGCCCGCCGCAAGCGGTCACTAGCGCCGGGGGGACGGACGCGCTGATGGGCCCGTTCGCGCTCAGCCCCGGAATCGCCGTGCAACCCGGCGCGCGCATCGCGCTGGTCCCAATCGACGCGGGCAACGTCCCGATCGAGCAAGGCGTGAATGGCACCGACGGCATTCGCTATTTCAGCCAGCCGTTCTCAGGCGGTCTTGGCAGCAGCCAGTCGGTCGCCGCCGGCAGCAGCGCGGACAACGGCCAAGTCGTACCGATCCAGGCCACCGTCGACACCGGCATCGTAACCCAGAAGATCACTGGCTCACCAAAGGCTGGGCAGGCCCTGACCTGCAACCCCGGCAGCCTTGCCGGCCAGCCGGGACTGACCGAGACCTGGTATCTGACGACCTGGACGGTGGCGGCGGTGGGATCGGGTCGCTCCAGGCACTTCGTGCTCGTGCCCCGCAAGACGGCGGTTGCGAGCGGTCCCACGTATTTCGTTCCTGATCTCCCGGAAGGGGATGTGATTGGCTGCGTCGTCACCGCGGGCACGGCCCAAGGGACTGCGCCTGATGTGACCGTACTGCCGTCGATCCCGCAACTCGCCCGGCGGTTGCGTCACGCGTCTCCCTCCATCACACCGGGCGTCGGCTTCGGCGGCACGAACTACTGCACCTCTGGAAGGTGGGTGCACTTCCCGACCACCTACAGCTACGCCTGGTACGTCGAGGGCCGTCAGCTCGTCGGGCCGCACAACCACTTCAGCAAGCTGGTGGGTCGAGGTAAGACGATCAAGATCGACGCCACCGAAGAGCTTCACCATCTCCTCTGCCGCGTGACGGCGACAAACGCAGCCGGCAGCGAGACCGCCGACAGCAACAACTACCTCGTCCCGCAGAACGCTCCCCAAGCCAACGGTCTGCCGCGCGTGAAGGTGATCGGACCCGACACCGGCGGTCTGATCGACGCCTACCCGGAGACGAGCTTGGCGAAGCCGCTCGAATCCCCGAGCGGGATCTTCGATTTCTCCTGCACACCGCCCAAGTTCGCGCGCAACGATGTGCAGCTCTCGTACAGCTGGCAGATCTACTGGCCGCCACAGGGGCTCCCAGGCGGAGGGATCTATCCGGGAAACACCGTCTCGTTCCCCGGGCAGCTGCTGAACATCCAGACGACGACGTCGACGCGACAGGCTTACGCATATTCGGTCTATGGCAACCCGACGTCCGGGACGATGCTCGGTCAGGTCGTGATCTCCGGCACCGTCAAATGCGTCGTCACGGCCAAGCTGCCCCACGCGGAGACCGACGTCATCTCGGAGCCGCTGTACTTCAAGGAGGGGAGCCCATCATGAGACGCATCGAGTGCGATTCTCGTCCTCCACCTGGCTGAACAGGCAGCGAGTTCTCGGCTGGTATTCCTGCGCGTAGCGGCCCGAATGTGATGGCGCGGGGTCCGGATGGCGCGATGTGGTTCTCGGAGTAGCCCAGGCCGATCGGATCGGCCGGGTCGCCTCGGACGGCACGGTCACCGTGTACAGCCTCAGTCCGCATCACCACGCTTCCGGGCTACTGATGAGTATCGGCGGGGCGATCGCCGGCGGCTGCCGACTCGCGATGGCCACCTCGTTTGACCCGCCGACTTTCTGGGATGAGGTGAGGCATGGGGTGCGGCTCACGGCCGGCACTCGAGCTGGGCGCCGCTGTGACGCTCGAGCCACGCGCGAGGTTGAACCCCTCCCAGCTCGACCGAGCGCTCGCCGGCCTTGCGTCGGCGCAGCGGCCGGCGATCATCCGCGTCGTCGACGCGCCCCGACGGGCGCTCGGCCGGTCCATCACTAGCCGCCGCGGGTCAGGACGGTCGGTGGGCGGCCTGACCCGCACGCTGTGCCGCCGGCGGCCCGGGACGGCCCATGACCGCAAGCTCGGCTCGGATCGCTGGCTCCCAGATGCGACATTCGGTCAAGCGCGCGACTTCCATCGCCCGGTCGAGTGCCGCGAATGCGGCGGTGCCACCAGCCGCTCCGTGTGCCGCGGTGACCGCGCGAGCGAGCGTCAGCCGGGCCGGGGGCTCGGTCAACAGGAGTGACCGATCGCGCATCGTGTCTGCCGCGACGCGCGCGAGTTTGGCGGCTTCGGCGGCCGCGCCGCGGCGCAGCATCGATTCGGCCAGCCAGGTCTGGAGCACCGGCACGATTTGCAGCGGCACGCGGCGGGCTCCGATGAGCTCGAGGCCTTCGCGTGCCATGTTCTCTGCGCGGTCGAGATCTCCGGTCAGCGCGCAGGCTTGCGCGAGCCCGGCCCGCGCGACGCTCAAAGCGACTGAGCTTCCAGCCTCCTCGGCGAAGCGGAGCGCCTCCTCAGCATCGGCCAGCGCCGCGCGGCCGTCGCCAAGCGTGCCGAACGCGTTCGTTCTCCAGAACAGCGCGTAAGCGTGGTCCTCGCGCGCGCCCCGTGCCGCCGTCAGCTCGACCGCTCGGGCAAGGTCGATCAACCCACCGTCGATATCTCCCAGCCAGGCTTGCGCGTAGCCCCGATACATAAGGCAATGGGCATACGGGAGCTCGAGACCCTGCATGGCGCCGATCGCCACGTCGTCACCGGCGGTCTCGAGGCCGAGGTTCGCCACCTCGCCGGCCTCGCGCAGTTCGCCCAGATTGGCGGCGCTAAAGCCGTGCGCTGCGCAGCGGGCGACGATCAGGTTCGGGTCCTCGGTGGCCTGGTGCGAGCATGCTCGCGCGAACTCCAGGGCGTCGCGTTCGCGCCCCCCGAAGGCGAGCACACCGTGGTACGCGAGGTCCGCCAGAATGCGGGCTGGCCCGAGGTGACTGGTGCTGGCGAGCTCGACAGCCTCGCGATGGATGCGCTCCGGCTCGCCGGCGGGGAGGTTCGTGCGCCAGGCACCGCTCAGAGCCCCGAGCCGGGCACCGGTCGCCAGTGCGTCGCGTTCGGCCGACTGGGGAAGCTGGTCTGCGAGGCGGGCAGCTTCCTGCCAATGACGGGTCGCCTCAGAGGGCGAGGTACGGCTCGCCCAGACCGCGGCTTGCGCGTGCCATTGCGCAGCCGGTGCCAGCTCGCCGGCGCGTTCGGCGTGATAGGCGAGCAGAGCGGCCAGCTCGTTCAGCCGTTCCGTATGGACGCGCACGAACGCGGCGACGACCGCGGCATGCGTCTGTCGGCGACCGTCGGTGAGCTGCGAGTTGTACGCAACCTCGTGTGTAAGCGGGTGCTTGAAGACGTACTCGCGATCGCGTCCGGCTATCCGCTCGGTCAAGAAGCCCGATCGCACCAGCACCTCGAGCGCTTCGGCGAGCGGACCGTCGTCGAGACCTGCGAGCTCCTGCAGCACCTTCTGATCCACGGCGAAGCCGATCACGGCCGCTCGCCAAAGCACGCGCTTCTCCTCCGCTTGCAGCCCGTCGATACGGGCCGAGATCACGGCTTGGACCGTCGCTGGAAGCACGAGGTCCTCCACGCTTCGCTCGAGCTGATAGTCCCCGCGCGATCCTGCGAGGTGGCCGCTCTCGGCGAGGGCCTGGACAAGCTCCTCACAGAAGAACGGGTTGCCGTCAGCCCGCCTTGCGATGAGCTCGGCCAAGCCGTCGATGGACGGGCCACTGCCCAGCAGTTCCGCGAGCAGGCTCGCCATCGCGTCCTGCTCGAGCGGCGGCAACCGCAAGTGCCGGCAATGGCGTTCACGCATCCACGCGGCCTCGTATCCCGGGCGGAAGGTCGTGATCAGCAATGTCCGAGTGCCAGCTGTCGAGCGGACGAGCTCGGCCAGAAAGACGGAACTCGCCTCGTCGAGCCACTGCAGGTCCTCCACCAGCAGCGCGCCAGGGCCGCGCTCGCTGCGAGCTTCGATCATCCGCCGCAGTAGGGCGAGTAGGCGGCGCTCACGCGCGTCCGGGTCGATTCGCGGCGCCGGGGCGGCGGGATCGTCGACGCCGAGAAATTCGACTATCAGCGGGAGATCGTCCTCCAGCGAGCGGTCCAAGGCGAGTAGTGAGGACGCGATCTTCTCCCGCGCGGCGGCCGGCTCGTCAGCTTCGCTGATCCCCAGCACCAAGCGCCACAGCTCGAGCACCGGCAGCAGCGGCGTGTTCCTCCCGTGGGAGACGGCGCTGATCCGATGCAGGGTGATGCTCTCTGCGGAGCACCGTCGAGTGAACTCGTAGGCGAGGCGGCTCTTGCCGACTCCTGGTTCTCCCTCCAGCGCGACCACCTGGCCGTCGCCCTCGAGCGCACACGCGAGCGCAGCCTCGAGCGCGCGCCACTCCCTTGTCCTCCCGACGAATGGTGTCAGCGTCCCGCGCGCGGACGCCACGGCGAGTCGGCCTGGGGCGGCTCGCTGCGCGACGAGCTCGAAGACGTGCAGCCGCTTCGCGCCCTTGACCTCGACCTCGCCGAGGTCCCGCAGCTCGAAGTCGTCCTCCACCAGCCTGGCCGTCTCCGCCGTCAGCGCGGTGGTTCCCGAGCGGGCGACGGCCTCCATCCGCGACCCCAGCCCCACCGCGGGGCCGATCGTGTCAAAGCGTGCGCGCTCCTCGCCGCCGATGTTGCCGGCAATCGCCTCTCCCGAGCTGAGCCCGATGCGAATTGCGAACGTCAGCTGCTCGTCTGCGATTTCCCTGCTCAATTCATGGCTGCGCGCGTGGAGCTCAAGCGCGGCCAGACAGGCTCGCCGGGCGTGGTCTTCCACCGCGACCGAAGCGCCGAACAGAGCGACGACGCCGTCGCCGGTGAACCGGTGCACGGCCCCTCCGACTGTTTCCACAACACGCCCGGCGGACAGGTAGAAGCGCTCGATCAGGGCGCGCCAGCGCTCCGCGCCGAGCGCCTCCTCGAGGGCCATCGACCCGACCGTGTCGACGAACATCGCGGTCAGCTGCTTGTGCTCCGGTGGCAAGGACGACCCGGCTCCGAGGCTCGAGCCGCAGGCATGGCAGAAGCGGGCGTCGACGATCGTCGTCGCCCCACAACTCGGGCAGGTCTGCGGCCCCACGGACAGATCTAACCAGCGGCCCGGACGAAACTCAAATGTGGCTACGCGAACCCTTGTGCATGCCGGCGAAGCGCCTCGAGGTCGCGGATCGCCACGCTACGCCGGCCCGTGCTGATGCACTGCAGTGAGCGAAGGGCCGCGAGCGCCTTGACAGTCGATTCACGTGAGGCGCCGCACCAGCTTGCGAGCTGCTCCTGGGAGAGCGGCAGCTCGACGGCGATCCCGTCCGCCGTCTGCTGACCGAACCGCTCACCGAGCTCCAGCAGGCGCCAGGCGATCCGGCCGAGTGTGTCGAGTGAGGCGAACTCGAGTCGCTTGCGGTCTGCGTCTCGCAGCCGCGCCGCGAGAACCTGGATCAAGTCCCGCGCGGCGGCCGGATCCTCGAGTGCCTGGCCGAGCGCCGAGCCTGGTGCAGCGATCACTTCCACCTCCGCAAGCGCCAGCGCTGTCGCTGAGCGCGGCTCGCCATCGAGGGCCGACAGCTCACCGATGATGTCTCCCCGTCCTCGTAGCCCGAGCATGATCTCCCTTCCGCTCGATGCTGTGCACATGACGGCGACCCAACCCCGTTCGATCAGGAACACGCGCGCAGCCTGGTCGCCCTCAATGAACAGCGCCTGACCGCGCCGGAACCTACGGCGCTGGCCGCTCCGTGACAGCGCGCCGCGCAGCACGCCATCGGTACCGACGAGCGAGGACACCGAGACATTGTCTCCTAGCAAGAGCTGAGTGAGTAAAGAGACTCATTCGGGTTGGGTCGAGCGACGTGGTCGATCCCCGGCAGCAATGCGACCGTGCTGAATGCAAGCCCGGGTCAATCAACAACCACCCCACTTTGGGCCGCAGCCGCAGCCCACCACCCAGGAGCCCAACATGTCAGCGATCCAAACCCCACTCGCCAACCGTCCGCAGCATTTGGGCGGCTACGTCGCGGTCGCGCTAGGCGCGCTCGTTGCCGTCGGGGTGGCGGTGCTGTTCCTCACGCTCACCGGCCCAACTCATCAGGTGCGCGCCACGGCGACCAGCACACACACCTCAGCCCCGACGTACTCACGCCAGGACAAGTCCTTCGCTGGCGTGGCGATCTCCTCCCCCAGCGCGCTGAGCACACACACCTCAGCCCCGACGTACTCACGCCAGGACAAGTCCTTCGCTGGCGTGGCGATCGCCGCCTCCAGCGCACAGGGCACACGCACGGCAGCCCCGACCTACACACGCCAGGACAAATCCTACGGCGCGCTGCCGTAGAGCCCAGGGTGGGTCCAGGAGGGGCCCCAGCACGGGGCCCCTCTTCGACCGTGACGCAGCTGCCGCCTACGCTGCGTGACCCAGCAGCTGTATAGCGCTCCTGACGAGTTCGGCGTTGTTTGATGCGGCACGACCGTCCGGCAGCACGAGAACATCCTCAAGGCCGATGCGCACGTCATGTCCGGCGGCCGCACCGGCCGCCACGATCTTCCAGGTGCGCTCGCCGTAGCCGTGCCACAGCTGCGGCACTCCTTCTGGAATAAGCTCGGCGATCGCGCGCGCCTCGTCAGGGCCGCCGTCGACCTCTACCAGCGCGCGCACGAGGCGGTGCGCGAACGGGCTGTGTGCGAGCTCGTCGGCGTCGCGCGGGGTGGCAAGGCCGGCCTCGACGCCGATACCCGCCTGCAACGCGGCGCGGATGATCCCGGCCCAGCCAAGCTCGGAGAGGTTGACCGAGACGAAGTCGGGCGGCGTGCGCCAGAGCTTGATCGCGGCGGCCCGCGCGAACGGGTCACGATCGATTCCCTCGGCCGTCGACAGGCCGACCGGCAGACCACGGACGGCGGCGCGGATCGCAGCGACCGACGCGTCGCATGCGACCGCGTCCAGCGTCTGGACCCCGCGAGCGTCGCGAGGATGCACATGCACCGCGAACGCGCCGGCACGCCGCACCGCGACAGCGTCGAGCGCGAGCTCAGCCGCGGTGAGCGGCACCGCCGTGTGCTCCGCGCGCGTGCGCGCGCCGTTCAGGCACGCCTTCACCCGCACGCCAGCCGCCCGCTCACAACCCCCCGCACTACCCGCAGTACTGCCAACGACGCGTTCATCGCCCGAGATGATGACAGCGCCTACTGTCCGCTGACCGGTACGGTTGCCAGGTCATATGGCTGGCACCGGACCGTCCTTGATCGAGTTCCCCGCCGACGACCCCGACCGCGCTCGGCGGTTTTGGTCCGGTGTGCTGGGCGCCGAGCTGGAACCGCGCCGCGAGACAGAAGGCGAGGGATGGCAGACTCACGCGGGCGCAGCCGAGGTCGGGCTGCACATCCGCGGACGTGGTCCGGGCGACTCGTTCTCGTTGCCCTATTTCACCGTTGACGACCTCCCCGCGGCACTCGAGCGCGTAACCACATACGGAGGCACCGTGGTCCATCCTGGCGACCGTTGGGCGATCTGCCGCGACTCCGAGGGCAGCCCATTCGGCCTGGCGCTTGCCACCCGCGGCGCATAACCCCGCCGCCGCAGCCATGCTCCCCGACAGGTCCCGCCAGGTCATGGTAAGGGAGGGTCGTCGGTCCGAGTCCGGCAGAGGGATCTCCGTCATGGTGTCGGCTTCGTTGCTGGACACTTGGGCCCGTGCCTAATCCTCATTTGAACCGCCGCGAGCTGCTGCGCGCGACCGCCGGCGCGGTCGCGGGCGCCGGGCTCTTCGGAGGCGATCCGGGGTCCGCGTTCGGGGCCCGACGGTATGGGTCGCCGTTTCGTTCGGCTCCCCACCTCAACCCACCGCTGCCCGCCGTGAGCGGGCGTTGGGCTGGCCCCGGCGCGCTGTTCGTCGGCCCGCGGCCCACGACCTACAGCCAGACTGGGCCCCTGATCGTCGACCGGCGCGGCGCGCCGGTGTGGTTCCGGTCGCTCAGCTCTCGCATGTGGGCCACGAACGTCGGGGTCCAGCGGTTCGATGGCAAGCCCGCCCTGGTCTGGTGGGAGGGCGAGGTGATCCCGCCCGGCTACGGAACGGGAGAGGCAGTGATTCTTGACGGCGCGTACCGAGAACTCACGCGCGTCCGAGCTTCGCACGGCCGCTCAATCGATCTGCACGAGCTGAATCTGACGCGCGAGGGCACGGCGCTGTTCACCTGCCATCCGCTGAGTGTCCGGGCCGATCTGTCGAGCGTCGGCGGCCCCCGCGATGGGGTCGTACTCGAGTCCGTCATCCAGGAAGTCGACATCCGTAGCGGCAGGCTCCTGTTCGAATGGCGGGGACTCGATCACGTGGCCCTCTCGGAGTCGTTCCTGCCGCTCGGAGAGCCCTGGGACTACCTGCACGTGAATTCGATCGATGTGCTCCCGGACGGGAATCTGCTGGTCGGCGCACGACACACCTGGGCGCTGTACAAGCTCGACCGCCGGACGGGTGAGGTGATGTGGCGGCTTGGAGGCAAGCGCAGCGACTACGCGATGGGGCAGGGGACCCAGTTCCGCTGGCAGCACGATGCTCGGTTGCAGCCGGATGGGACGATCACCGTGTTCGACGACGGCGCCAACATCGACAGCTCGACCCCGGGGCCGCCGCAGTCCCGCGGCATCGTGCTGCGTGTCGACGACACCAGCCACGATGTCGACCTGATCCAGGCTTACGAGCACCCGACGCCGGTGCTGGCCGGCGCAATGGGCAGCATGCGGCGTCTCCCCGACGGACATATCGTCCTCGGCTGGGGCGACGAGCCGTGGACGAGTGAGTTCGCTCCGGACGGCACCTGGCTGGCGGATGTCCGCTTCCCGAGCGGTGCGGCGTCCTACCGGAGTCTGTCCTTCGAGTGGACGGGCCGCCCCGCGCACCCGCCGTCCCTCGCCGCCGACCGGCGCCGGAGCACGCTGTACGCGAGCTGGAACGGTGCCACAGGGATCGCCTACTGGGAGCTCCTGACTGGCTCCAGCCGCAGGAGCTTGCGCCCGGTCGGGAGGGTTCGGACCCGTGGGTTCGAGACCCCGATCCGAATCTCGAGCTCCGGCGGATATGCGGCGGTGGCGGCGATCGATGGACGCGGGCATCGGCTTGCGAGTTCCCGGGCAATCCGCGTGTGATGGACCCTGATGGTTCGCGAGCGCCTCCAGCCCAAGCGCTCTCGTATCCTGGGGGGGCCGTGACGATCCGGGAAACCACGGCCAGCGCAAAGCGTGGGTGGACCGCGATCCCTGCCCGGGGTCTCGCAGGCGTCGGACGTCGTGAGGTCGTCACGATCGCCGGTCTTGCGCTGCTGGCGGCGGCAATCAGGTTCGCGACGCTGGCACAGCAGAGCTTCTGGCTGGATGAGGGGTACACGGAGCATCTCGTGCGCATGTCCTTTGGGGGCATGCTCCACACGATCCCCAAAACGGAGTCGACACCGCCCGTGTACTACGGCGTCGCGTGGCTCTGGACGCGAATGTTCGGATTCTCAGAACCGGGCATCCGGTCCCTGTCGGCCCTTGCGGGGACCCTTACCGTGCTGGCGGCGTACGCAATTGCGCGACTCCTCGCCAATCGCCGGGCAGCGCTTATCGCCGGATTGCTGGTGGCGAGCGCGCCACTGCTCGTCTGGTTCTCGCAGGAAGCACGCGCTTACGCGTTGGCCACCTTATTTGCCACCGTCACCGTCCTCTGCGTGTTGCAGTACCGAGAGACGAGCGGGCTGAAATGGCTGATCGCCTGGACGGTCGCGGCGGCCCTGGGGCTGGCGACGCATTACTTCGTCGGGTTCGTGGTGGCCCCCGAGCTCGTCTGGTTGCTGATCAGACGCAGGCGCGAGATCTCAGTACTGGCCGCCGCGGGCGCCGTTATCGCGGTTGCGATCGCCCTGGTTCCGCTGGCGCTGGCGCAACGCGGGACCGGTCACGCGGACTACATCTCGCAGGGAAGTCTCGCCACGCGCGTGCTGCAGGTCCCCAAGCAGTTCCTCGTGGGGTACGCAAGCCCGTCACAGGTTCTGACGGCGGTGTTGGCGACACTGCTCGTGGCGGGCGCCCTGATCGGCCTCATCAAGAGCGGGTCCTTGGGTTCGAGGTCGATTCGCTTGCTCCTCGCGATCGGGTTGACATGCGTCCTCGCGCCGATCCTGCTCGCGATCCTCGGCGTTGATTTCGTCAATACGCGCAACCTGCTGCCGTGCCTGCCCACCCTGATCGTCGTCGTCGCGGTCGGCCTGGATGCGCTAGATCCGCTCGGCGGCGCGTGTGTGGCCGCCGCACTCACCGCGGTGTTCTTGTGCGTAGTGGTGCTCGTTGACACACATGCTCAATTCCAACGTGATAACTGGCGCGGTGCGAGTGAGGCGCTCGGCCGCGCTGTTCAGACGCGGATCATTCTCGTCAGGCCGGCCGCTGGGTTCATCCCACTCTCGATATACCAACCGGGCCTCCGGCTGCTCGCCCGCCCGGCGCAGGTGAGCGAGATCGACGTCGTTGCGCTGCCGCCGCGCCCGGTGGGAAGCGCGATGGGTCATCCCCCACGCTTACCGCTCACAGGCCTGCTGCCACCGGGTGCCTCGTCGGTGGCGGCAAAGACGACCGACACTTACTCGGCATACCGGTTCAAGACGAATGCTGCGGTGCTCGTCACCGGCAAGACGTTCGAGACGGCACGGCTGCGGGGCTTTCTACCGCTCGCGCAGGCGACGCCGCGGTGAGGCCTTCCAACTCCGGCATAAGCTCCGCTGTCGGTCCACGACTCGCTGGCCGGCCATGACCTCGTCGAGTATCTTCTGGTCGGTAGCACAGGCCGCCGCGGGCCGAGGACCTTTACATGTACAAGCGCGTGCTGACCGCGATCGTCGTCGCCACCGCCGTGGTGTGCAGCACGGCGATGGCCGCGGCGAGCCGCAATGCGGAGCCTCCCGGCGCCGGCCCGGTCGGGTCGTCTGCGCGCCTCCCGACGCGTCCGAACAAGGCCGACTGGGAGAAGGTCAAGGGTGCTGCCCGAATGCGTGGGCTCGGGCTTGCGCCTCATCGGACCGCCGAGTTCAGGGCCTTCGCTGGATACCTGGGGCTGAGTGAGCTCTACTCGATCCGACCTCTCGCGCCAGGCCCATGCGTGATCGCCTTGACGTACCTGCGCAACAACCTGCTCGACCTGGAGAATGCGTACCCGGGCGAGAACTGGGACCCGCTGCGCCGCGCGGTCGCCAAGGAGCCGTCGATTCAGGCGTGCGCACCGCGGCCGGCCAAGCGACACGCTGGCCTCGCTTTCGCTCCCAGGTTCAAGGTTGCGCGCGTGATCGTTGTGGCCTAGGCTCGCGGCGTGCGGTCGAGGCAGGGTGAGGTCATCTGCGGCCACGCGTGCGCGCGATGAGCCGAGCGGTGCGAGTGGCAGTGAGAGCAACGCTGCTCGTGACGGTTGCTGCGCTGTTGTCCCCCGTCGCGGCGGGCGCGGCAGTACCGAATCCTGATCGGGATCCTTTCTACTCGGTGCCGCCGGGGCTGGCCCGTGTTCCAAATGGCACCGTCCTCGCCTCCCGGGAGATCCAGGCGATGGCGGGGCCGGTGCCAATGCCGGCACACGCCTGGCAGGTGAAGTACAAGACGATCGATAACCTAGGTCGCCCGACGGCGACGATCACCACCGTGATGACTCCCGATTCGCCCTGGAAGGGTGCCGGGGCGCGCCCGCTGGTTTCCTACCAGGTGGCGGAGGATGGTGTGGACCGGAAGTGCAGCGCGTCCTATGCCTTGCGGGCGGGTTTGCAGGCGGGCGACACGAACGCCGAAGGCGAGACGTCGCTGATCTTGGTGGCGCTCCAGCGAGGATGGGCGGTTGCCGCTCCGGACTACGAGGGTCCGCAGTCGCAGTTCACGGGAGTGCAGATGAGCGCCCACGGGGTGATCGACGGTTTGCGGGCCGCGCTCGCGTTCAAGCCGGCGGGGATCTCGCGGCATGCGCCGCTCGCGTTGTGGGGATACTCCGGCGGGGCGCTGGCATCCGCCTGGGCCGCGCAGCTGCAGCCGGTCCTGGCTCCCCGCCTCAAGCTTGCCGCTGTCGCGGTTGGCGGCGTGGTCGCCGATCTCAAGGCCACGTTCCTGGCGTTCAACGGCGGATCCGCCGGCGGGGCGCTGCCGATGGCCCTGTCCGGGGTCGAGCGCTCGTACCCGCGCCTGCACATCCTTCGATATCTCAACGCCGCCGGCCGCCAGACCGTCGCCGCCAGCTCGCACGACTGCATCGCCGACGGGATCGCACGCTATCCGTTCTGGAATGCCAGCCGGTACGAGTCGCGGCCGGACGTGATCGATGACAGGTCGTTGGATCGGTTCCTCGCGAGCATCTCGCCCGCGACGATGAGCAGCGTCCCGAGCGGCCCGGTTTACATGTACACGTCGCAGACCGACGAGTTCGCGCCGATCGGCCCCGCACTTCGGCTCGCCGCGCGATACTGCGCCGCCGGCGTCACAGTCGATCAGCTGACCGCGCCGCCGAGCAAGCACGTCGCTGAAGCGTTCCTGGGGGCGCCCGGCGCGATGCAGTACCTGACCGACCGGTTTGCGCGGGGGCGTGCGCCCGACACATGCGCGCTGCGCCCGCCCACGGCAGCGCAACGCAGCGCGAGGTAACCATCAACTGGCGCTAGCGGAACGTCCGGCAAAAATGTCGCTAAGCCTCGTCCTGCGCTGCCCGCAGTGCTGCGACCAGCGTCTCGAGGATGATGTGAGCGACCTCGGATCGCGGCACGTCGATGGTTCTAGCCTCGTCGACGATCGTCTCGCCGAACGCGATCGTCGCCAGGATCGCCGCCCGGAGGCGGGGAGGAGGTTCTGGTGTGCCGAGGTTGTTGACTGAGATGTTGGCGACGACCTTGTTCAGGTACTCGGTCACGATCTCGTTGATCTCGGGTCTGTCGGCGGCACGTGCCTTGCGGTGGATTCGCCAGGCGTCGCTTGGACCGAAAGCGTGCTCGGCGATCCGCGCGGTGTTGGCCTGGAGCCGATCCTCCAGCGAGAGGCTCGGATCCGTGATCCAGCCACCGGTGAGCTGACGACCAGCTTCTCGCACGACCTCGACCGCGATGTCCGGGCGACCCCGCGGGAAGTAGCGGTACAGGTTGTTGCGCGTCACGTCTGCCTGCGCGGCGATCTCCTCGAGGGAGAACTCGCTGAAGCCCTGCTCGGCCACGACCGGCATGGCCAGCTCGATGAGCTGTTCCCGGCGGGCTTCCCGGGTGAGGCGACGAGGGGCTCGGTCCATGACCACGGGCGGGACTCTAGCAGTGAGATTACGCGGGATAATGATTACTAAATATCATCTTGACAAATTGTAATTAATGATCTAGCCTGCTCAATCTCGCTCCGAACGAAAGGACTCGCATGCCTCGAGCACGCGCTCTCTTGATCACCTCTTTGGCCGGCCTGCTCACCGCCATGGCGGCGTTGCCCGTCGCCTCGGCTGCAGCGGCCACCCCGCTGACGACGGCCAGAGCCCAGCAGATCGGCACCGATGCGTACGTGTACGGGATCGACCCGCTCGAATTCGCTCACCAGACCCAGCTGGACACGAGCGTCACCGTGCCCAACGCCTACGGGAACGCCCCAATGAACCAGGTGGGCAACCAGCGGGTGCTGACCACCCCGGCCAACCAGGACAAGGAAATCGTGGGGCCGAGCAACTCGACGCTGTACTCGAACGCCCACCTCGACCTGAGCAAGGGGCCGATCGTGCTCCACGTCCCGGCCGTGCCGGGGCATCGCTATTACGCGTGGGAGTTCCTCGATCCCTACCTGAACATTTTCCACTATGTCGGGACGCGCACGACCGGCGAGGGCGCCGGCAACTACGTGGTCGTCGGACCGAACTACAAGGGGAAGCTCCCAGCCGGAATTTCGGTCGTCAGGGCCGCGTATGACCACGTGTGGCTGTTCGGCCGAACGCTTGTCTACGGCAAGGCCGACCTGCCGGCAGCGCACAAGATCCAGGACGGCTACAAGGTCGTTCCGCTCAAGAACTTCGAGCGCGTGGGACTCGCATACACGCCGCCGAAGCCGCGCCGGGTCATCACCACGCCCACCGACCCGGGAATCCCGACCGGCATTGCATTCTTCGATGCCCTGGGCGACGTTCTGGCGAAGTACCCGCCGCCGGCCCGCGATCACGCGATCCTCGCGGAGATGGCGAGCGCCGGAATCGGGCCAGGGCGCCATCCGTCTGCCGAGCACCTGCCCGCGGCGACCGTGGCCGGGCTGACCGCGGCCGCGACCGGCGGGCCCGCGCACGTGTTCGCGCTGCGCGTCCAGTTCGCGACCGCGGGCGCCGAGAAGCGCAACGGCTGGTTCCAGACGCTGCCCGACACCGGCAACTGGGGCACCAACTACGCGTATCGCGCCGTCGTCGCCGTCTACGGAATCTGCGCCAACCGCCCGGTCGAGGCGACCTACGGCGTCGGTGTCAGGGACGACACCGGGAGCCTGCTCGACGGGTCAAACAGCTACGTGATCCACTTCCCCGCGGGGGACATCCCACCGGCGAAGTACTTCTGGTCGATGACCGTCTACAACATCTATACGTGGCTGATCCCCAACCAGTACGGCAAGTACTCGGTCGGGAGCAACAAGGGCATCAAGTACAACAAGGACGGATCGCTGGACGTCTACGTCCAGCCGGCGCCGCCCGCGGGGCATCAGTCGAACTGGCTCCCCAGCCCTCCGAAGACGCAGTTCATCCTGATCCTACGGATGTACGGACCGCACTCCAACGTCGTGGCCGGCACGTATCAATACCCCGCCATCCACCGCGTCAGCTAGCCCACCCCCGGCGAGGCGGCTTGCATCACGTCTGTGATGCAAGCCGCCCGCGACCTACGCCACAAGATCTTCCGAGTCTTGTCCGCGTCGGCGTCTAACGTCACTTGTTCATGCCCGGGGTCTTGATCGCGACGCTTGTGCAGGGCGAGGCGGTGCTGCGGTTTCCGTACGACGATCACCTGCGCCTGCTGCTGCGCGCGATCCCGGGCCGGCGCTGGGACCCCGAGGGGCGAGCGTGGCGGGTGCCGGTCGACGCAGATCGAGCTCATGCGCTGAGCGCTCTCTTTCAGGCCGTGCCATACGAGCTTGAAGTGACCCATGCACTCAGCCGGGCGCTCGAACGCCGCCGTCGCAGACGGCCAAGCGACGAGGTGCTGGTCGATCTCGCCCGGCCAGACCAGGACTGGTGGTTCAGCTTTGCCACCGACCAAGCGCCCGACCTCGTCGAGGCGCTGCTGGAGCACCCCGCCTCGTATCGCGTCCCGGAGATCGAGCGCGCGCTTGTGCCCGTAGATCAGCGCGCCGCGCAGATCGTGAACTCCTGTTCCGCGCGCGACCGACGGTTGAATCTCACCGACGACGCTCGCCACGCCCTGACTGAGGCGGTGCGGGCTCCCGCACCGCGTCCGCAGCCGCCGGCGGGGCTCGGCCACAACGCCGAGCTACGACGGGACCGTCGTGGCCGGTTGTGGTTGCTGATCGACGCAGAGTACGCGCCGCTTGCGCGGGCGGTCGCAGACAGCGCCGGGCTCCAGCTTCTCGACGGCCCCGCCGGTTCGGTAGGGCTCGCGGCGACTCAGGCAGACGCCATCCCGATCAAGGAGTTGCTCGCGCACCTCGACCTGGCAGCCGTCGACCCGTTCCTCGAAATCTGGCTCGAGCGGAGCACCGCGTGGCGCGGGACGATCGAAGTCACCGGGCCGCGCGAGGCTCCGCTGTTCCTGCTGCTGGGCGATAACGAGCGGCTCCCCACGGCGCTGCGTGCGCGTGCGATTCCCTGCCACGGGGGCGCCAGCCTGCCGCTGACGCTCGAGTCGTGGCGGCTGATCGAGGCGGCGGAGCTGCAGGGCTGGATGAGCCTCGCGGTCAAGCGGTGTGTGACGGCGCTCGAAGCCGGACAACCAGCACCGCCTGCGGTGCTCGAGCTGTCCGCGGTTCACGAGCAGCCGACGTTCGTGCTCGCCCGGGGTCACGACCTCGAGATGCTGGCGCAGTTCGAACGAGTCTCGGGCGTGTCGCGCCGCTCGGCGGCCCGTGGCGAGCACGAACACGAAACCTTGCCGGCGATCAACGCTGATCCGTTCTGGGCGCCGGAGCTCGACCGCTTCATCTCCGAGCACGACCCGTGGATCGCGCCTGACGCGCTGGAGCGTCTGCAACAGATTCGCGAGGAGCACGCGCACGCCGTCGGCGTCGTCGCGCTGTCCGCGGCAACCGATGCCGAGCTCCACGTTCCCCGCCTCGCCGGCGAGCTGAAGCCATTCCAGCGCGCCGGAGTGCGCTACCTGCTGGCGCAGCGGCGGGCGTTCCTCGCCGACGAGCAGGGCCTCGGCAAGACGATCGAGGCGCTGGCGACGATCGAAGCCGACGACGCCTACCCGGCGATCGTCGTCTGTCCGGCGAGCCTGAAGCTCAATTGGATGCGGGAGATCGAGCGCTGGCTCCCCGACCGCTCGGCGCAGATGCTCGACGGCACTCGCGGGGCCGTGGCGGCGGCCGAAATCACCGTCATCAACTACGACATCGCCACGGCGAGGGTGGACGCGCTCGAAGGGCTGCGCCCGCGTGCGGTCGTGCTCGACGAATCGCACTACTGCAAGAACCCTCGCGCGCAGCGCACCCAGGCCGCGCAGCGTCTGTCCGCGGCCGTCCCGCGCGACGGGCTCGTGCTGGCATTGACTGGGACGCCCGTGATGAACCGTCCACCGGAGCTGATCTCGCAGCTGCGGATTCTGGGACGCCTCGGGGACTTCGGCTCGGGTGCGCAGTTCGGTCAGCGCTTCAAGGGTCCCGACGCGCATCAGCGGTTGCACTGGCACCTGCGGGCGCGGTGCTTCGCCCGGCGACTGAAGGCGGACGTGCTGCCTCAGCTCCCCGCGAAAACGCGGGCCGTCGTCCCGGTGGCGCTCGACAACGAGCCCGAGTACCGCCTCGCCGAGGAGGACGTGATCGCTTGGCTGCGGAGCCAGCCGCTCGATTTGCGCGAGCTCGACGCGAAGGTGGCAGCGGCGCTGCGCGCCGAGCGGCTCGTGCGACTGAACGCGCTGAAGCTCCTCGCCGCGCGCGGCAAGTTGCACGCGGCACTGCACTGGATCCACGACTTCCTCAGCTCGGGCGAGCGGCTGGTGGTGTTCGCGCGCCATCGTGAGATACAGCGCGCGGTGGTTGAGCGCTTTCCGAACGCCCTCCACGTGCTGGGCGAGGACACGCGGCGCGCACGCGATCAGGCGGTGCGCACATTCCAGGACGCCGACGCGTCCGGTAACCAGCTGATCGTCTGCTCGATCGAGGTCGCCGCGCACGGGATCACGCTCACGCGCGCTTCGAACCTCGCCTTCCTGGAGCTCGACTGGACGCCGGCCAAGCACGATCAGGCCGAGGACCGCTGCCACCGGATCGGGCAGCGGGACGCGGTCAACGCCACCTACCTGCTAGCGGCGGGCACGATCGATGAGACGATCGCGACGCTGCTCGAGCGCAAGCGCGCCGTGATCGGCGCGGTCACAGACGGCTCAGACGAGGACGAGCGCGCCGTGGTCGATGCGCTCGTCGCTGAGCTGCGCGGCGAGCCGTACCGGCACCTGCGTGCCGCGGCATAGCCAGGGGCCTCGCTCCGCTCGGATCCAACGCACCAGCCTCCGCCATAAGCACGAGAAGGGGAGGGGCGAACGTCCATTTGGTGACAATTCGACTTGGCGGGAGGGCAACGGTCTACGAAATGGACGCTGGGGAGGGTGTCGCGCAAACCCGGGAGACCACCGGCTCTTTAGGGCTCACGACCGAGCGAGTGAAGGGATCACGGTGTAGTTCCAGTCGCCGTGGAACGCGTGTCTGGTGATGTTGACCTCGGCGAGTTGGTCGTCGGTCACGTCGATGCCTCGCTCGTAGGCTTGGTCGTCGAGGCGGGCGTAGAGCTTGAGGCCGGTGTTGGTTGTCGTCGCGGCGATCAGGTTGATGATCACCTCGAGGCTCTCGAGCGGCTTGCCGCGCCAGTTGAGGCTCACGAAGCTGAACATGCGGTGCTCGATCTTGTTCCACTTCGAGGTGCCGGGCGGGAAATGGCAGACGCGGATGTTCAGCCCGATCGTATTGGCGAGGCGCTGCAGTTCGTAGCGCCAGAGCCGGGTGCGCGGGTTGTTGGACCCGCCGGAGTCGGCGGTGATCGTCAGTGTCTGGGCGGTGGGGTAGCGGGCCTTGCCAAGGTGCTCCCACCAGCTGATGATCGTGTTGACCGCGAACTGCGCCGTCTCGCTGGTGACCCCGACGCTCACCCATCCTTCATCGGTGGCGAGATCGTAGACGCCGTAGGGGATCGCGTGCCCGAGCTGCTTGTCCTTGAAGTCGTGCCCGCGAACCTCGACCGGCCGGCCCTTGGGCTCAAACTCACGGCCCACCGCCTTGAAATCGCCGATCAACTCGCGCTTCTTGGCATCCACGCTGATCACCGGCTCGCCAGCCTGGATCGCTGCAGTGACCGTCTCGTTGATGTGCGCAAACTGCGCGTCGCGATCGGGGTGCTGCGCGCCCTCGCGCGTCTTCTTGTTCGCCTGCAGGCTGTAGCCCTTGGCCTTCAACAGCCTGAGCACGGTGCGCTCCACGACGTCATGGCCCATGTCCCGTAGCGCCTCGGCGAGCTTCGCGCCGCTCTTCGACGTCCACCGCAACGGCGACTCCGGATCCCCCCTGGTGACCGGATCCACCAGCCGCTCCAGATCCTCCTCGAGCCCCGGCTCGCGCTCAAGGATCGGCGTGCGGCCCGAATGCCGGCGCACATTCCCCGGCGCCGGCCGCTCCTCAGAGTCCAGGTCCTCCAGACCGCGCAGCACCGTCGACTCCGAGATCCCCGTAGCCCTGACCACCGCCGCGATACCGCCGTAGCCGGCCGAGCGCGCCTCAGCCGCGGCCCACAACCGCCGCGTGCGCTCATCCAACACCCCTTGCGCGTTCAACAGCCGATACCTCTCACCGATGGCGCGCTCATCGACCACAACCCCCAGTTCTACATAACCAACCCAAAGCCTTCAGAAACTAAGTCAGGAGCCCTTAGCGAGAGTTGATAACAGCGGTCGCTGGCGGGAGGGCACCGGGCTACAGCTCTGAATTGGGCGCCTGAGGCCTGCGACCCCGCCGGGGCTGAACTTTGGCGAATTTGTTCGGACAGTCCGAACGAATTCGCCATTGTTCACTTGCGCCGGCGCGGACGGTGGGTTTGCACCCGGAGCGGCCACTATCAACTTCGCCCAACGGCCCCGGTTTCTTCGACACCCTATGGGACGTCCATAACGTTCATCGTCGCCCCGCTCGGGCTCAACCGGTCCTCGCAACAGTAGCTGTCGAGGTGACGGTACCTCTCGTGGGGGATGGACTGGGGTGGCCGAGGGTCGGGCTGTCGTTGAGTTCTGGGCGGTTGGTCGTCTAGGCGTGACCTCCACGGCCTGACTCTGTCGTTCAGGGCGGCGAGGGGATCCGGGCCGGCGAGGCGCCAGGGAGCTTGCGGTTGGTTTAGCCGTGATCGCTCCCTTCCCCAGCCGCCGTTTCGGTGGCCGGCGTGAGCGGTGGGAGGGGCGCGGTGGCGAACGCGAGCCAGGGGGCAAGGGGCCTGCGCTTGAGCGGATGCCACCCGCCGGCCGATCGTGCGTGGTTGGTTTAGATGGTTCTCAGGTACTCGTTGAGCGCTTCGGCGGGCGTCTTCCAGCCGAGCGTCTTGCGCGGTCGGCTGTTCAGCGCGGAGGCGACCGCAGCGAGGTCCTCGGCGCTGTGTCTGGAGAGGTCGGTGCCTTTCGGGAAGTACTGGCGCAGCAGCCCGTTGGTGTTCTCATTGGTGCCGCGCTGCCACGGACTGTGTGGATCGCAGAAGTACACCGGCAGGCCGGTCTCGATCCGCAGCTGGGCGTGTTGGGCCATCTCGGTGCCCTGGTCCCAGGTCAGCGAGCGGCGCAGCTGCTCAGGCAGCGTGACGATCGTCCTGGCGATCGCGTCGCGGACCGCCTCGGCGCCGTGCCCTGTTAGCGCGGGGCCGTCCTTTACTCCCGGCGCTTGGCCGGTCATCGGCGGGAGGTAGAGCAGCATCGTAAAGCGGGTTGAGCGCTCCACCAGCGTGCCGATCGCCGAGCTCCTCGCTCCGATGATGAGGTCGCCTTCCCAATGGCCGGGAACCGCCCTGTCCTGGGCTTCGGCGGGGCGTTGGCTGATCATCACCTCGTCGCTGACGAACCCGCGACCGCGACCGCTGGTGCGAGCTCTCGGGACCCGCAACGCCCGCCCGGTCCGCAGACAGGCCGTCAGCTCACGCCGCAACGCGCCACGCCCCTGAACGTACAGCGACTGGTAGATCGCCTCGTGCGAGATACGCATTGACTCATCATCGGGGAACTCCAAGCGCAGGCGATTGGAAATCTGCTCAGGGCTCCACGCCCTCGCCCAGCGCCGATCCTTGCGCAGACCGTGACGCCGCCCGATCCACCTCACCCCAGGACCGTCGAGAGCCGTCCCATCGGGCCGCTTGACAGCTCCCGACAGACGGTCCTGCACATACCGTCGCAGCCCGGCGTTCACGACCAGCTTCGCCGGCTTCGCACGCCGAGCCCGCCGGTCCGCGTACCGCTGCGCCGAGCTCGCCCGATACTCAACGACGCCGCCACACCTCACGACGTTCCGACGCAACTCACGAGAGATCGTCGACGGCGAACGCCCGAGCTGACGAGCGATCCCCCGCACCCCACACCCCCCAGCGCGCAGGATCGCGATCTCCTCCCGCTCAGCGAACGACAGATAACGCCCCGACAACGGCGCCTGGGTAACGGTCGGCATCCCCCCACCCTTCCGAAACCACCGGACACCAACCGCCGGCGACACGCCCGCCTGGACACCAGCCTCCCGGCTACTGAGCCCTCGCGCGACCGCCGCCCAGAAACGCACCCGATGCTCCCGCCGCCCAGACGGCAGACGCCCCGGCGAACGCACCCGCGCAAAATCCGAAGCCCGACTTCTCTCGCCCATCGCAACTCCTCTCGGTCAAGGTGTTGCGACGACCAGATGAATCCGACCCCGAGCGGCGATCGCTTTGGAACGAAATGGACGTTGCGAGGCGCTCCAGGGCGGGCGGGGGTGGACGGGGGTGGCGGGACAGCCGAGGCGCCAGCCGACGCGCCCACAAAGGTCAACGAGGCGCCAGCCGACAGCCCGCCCGAACCGCCACACCGGACCGGACGGGCCCGCACGGCCCCACGGACGCCGCGAAGCGGCCCCCCCTTTACGCCGGAGTGGGAGCGGCCGCAGCGGGAGCGGCCGCCAGCGCCTCCGGGGCGTTCTGGGTGATGATGTCGGGGAGCGCGGGAGCCGGCGGAAGCTCTACCGGTTGCTGGGCGCCGCGGATCAGCTCGCTGATCACGGCGGCCTGCTGATCCTGCGATGCCGCGATCGTCTGCGCACCCTTCATGATCGCCGCCTCGACCTTCGCCCGCTCGGCGATCCCGTAACGGTAAGCATCCTCAAACCCCTTGGCCTGCTGTGAGAGCGAATTGGCGATCAGCAGGATTGACTCGGGGCTCATCGACGGCTGCTGGAGCGCCTGCGCCACGCGGGGCATGATCTCGCCGGAGGCCTGGGCAAACGCGTCCAGCGCCTGCTCGTTCGTGTCGGCGACCGCCTCGCCCAGCTGCGAGGCGCGGTCGGCTTGCATGACCGCCACCCACTGCACGACGGTCAGCTTGAAGACCGGGATCGTCAACGTGATCAGCAGGCCAAGCCGTTGACCAAGGCCATAGGAGATCGTCCGGATGTTGCGGACCTGCGGCGAGGTTGCCCAGGCAACGTACAGGCGCTGCTTGAACTCGCCCGTGCGCACGTCCATCTGCTGGATCAGCGTCGCGATCGTGTCGCGCTGCTCGCGCTTGGTCCGCGCATCAGGTGACGTGTCGGCGCTGTCAACCTTGATCGCGTCCATCGCCTCCTGGGCCTGGTCGCGCATGATCTCCATGATCGCGATCACCGCGGTGAGCCTTGAGATCGCCTGCTCGTTTTCGGACAGCAGCTGGTTGCACATCTCGACGTTGAGCGACAGCTGGCCCTGCTGGTCGGTGATCTGCGCGGTGAGACTGTCCAGATACGCCTCCAGTCCCTTGGCGTCCTTGAGGAGCATGTGCAGCATGTCTCGATACTTCGCGAAGAAGTCGAGCACCTTGCCCTTCATGCTCTCGTAGGACTCACGCGCCTTCTGCACCTGCTCCGAGCGGTCCCCGCCGCTGTAGCGGCTCGTGAAGCCTCGGATCCGGTCGTCGAGCTCGTTGGTGAGCTTGGTCAGCTCCGGGATGTTGGCGGCCCGGCCCGCCTCGTGCAGCATCTGGGAAGCCAGGGAATTGACTCCCTCGACCGCCTCGTTGCCGAACTCCGCCAGCTTGTTGGGATCGGCGATCAGCGTCGGCAGCTCCTGCTTCGCGTACGCGGTCGCCTTCGCGAGCGAGTCAGGGCTGAGGAGGTCCTTGCACACGAGGGCCGTCGGCCCGTTGGCGAGGACCACGTCCGCTTTCTGGGCCAGTGCCTGCGCCGTCGGCGTGGCAGGCGCGGGCTGCAGGCCGACGGCGGCATCGATGTCGATGTCAAGACCGGTAGAGGCCACCCCACATCACTCCTTTCAACTGCACTTGTCTGACTGGATGCACCCAAGCAACGCGAGGGTGACTGCCGCACTGGGCGGCGAAGTGGTTCGCAGATCCGAGGCGAGCGGCAGCTGCGGGAAGTCGCCGACGCTGTTCAGGCCGAACTGGACACCCGACCGGAAGCCGTACTTGCGCCAGGCCAGCCTTTGAATGTCCGGATCCTCCATCGCGTCGATCAACCGCGCGCCCTGCGGGTCAAGCGCAAGGATCGGATGATCGGCGTAGATCGTCGGCTCGGGATACAGGAGCCGGACCTGCTGCTGCAGCTGCTTGGCGACGGTCGGGTCGCCACTGCTCGAGACGATCTTCTGGATGATCTGGTTCTCGTAGCCGGCGAACAGCGGCGCGTATTGCTCGGCGCCCTGCAGCAGCCACTGCTCGAATCCGAAGTCCGAGCTGGAGGCCTGCAACCCCTGGGCGTCATAGAGCCCTCGCACGACCCCCAGGTGGGCCTTGGCTTGCGCGAGCGTCGGCTCGTTGTATGGATCGTCCGTGGAGACGATGATCAGCTCGAGCTGCGAAAGCGTGAACCCGCTGTTGCTCTTCGAGGGGTCGGTACTGAAGATCGACACCGGACGGCCGATGTCAGGAGCGCCGATGGACGACCACGTCTTGTGCTTGAGCACGAGGTCGAGCAGCAGACGCTTCATGTCGACGATGTAGTAGCGGTTGTCGCGCTTCTGGACGATCCCTTGCCGGATCAGTGCGTCGGTGCTCTCCGGGCCCGAGTAGATGACCTCGGGGGACTCGAGCACCGTGCCGGCGCGATACCCACTGAAGTCGGCCGTGTTGTGCTGCGCCTCGAACACGCTCTGGGCACTCGCGCTCGACGGCCACAGACAGTCGACGTGCTGAGCCTTCAAAGCCGATGTCGACTCCTGGACCTGCTGGTAGGACCCCTCCGGCTGGTACTGCACGCGAAGGTGGTAGCGGCTGAGCAGAATGCTCTGGACCTGTGGATCCGCCATCAGCTCCTGCTTCTCGGACCCGCCCAGACAGAACAAGGTGACGACCGGCTGGCTGGAAGTGGGGTGCGATGGCTTGCTCGAGCCCGAGCCACCGATCAGGATCACCACCGCAACGGTCCCGGCGACCAACAGTCCGATGGCGATGGCGAGTGGACCTTTCTGCATCTCAGCAACCGCTCACGTCGATAGCGCCGGGATCGTCATCGGCTGCAGCATCTTGAGGTTCGCCCGCAGTGTGGTCACCTCGCCCTGGTTGAGGTGCTGCACGCTGCTCACTGCGAAGTTCTCGAAGTTGGCGAAGCCCTCGGCGTTGGAGGCCAGGAGCTGATCGGCGTTGGGCCAGTATTCGGGGTGGGCCTCGATCTGCACCTGTGCGTCCACCGCGCTCTTGACGCTGCCGATGTACACGCCCACCTTCGCTGCCGTACTGGCCATGTTGTCCGGGTCCTTCTGCTGGGCCAGATCGAGCAGGTCGCGGATCGTCGAACAAGCTTTGATCAGCGGCAGACGCGCCTTCGGGTCCTTGACATTCTGAGCGAGCTCTGCGATCTGATCGGTCGTCTGCAGCACCGTCCGGACGCGACGCCGAACGTCCGCGTGGTACTTGACGAGCTCGGGATCGGCGGGTAGCAGGCTGTACATCAGCAGTCCGGCCGCGCCGCCGAACACCGCCGCCAGGACGAGCGCGATCACGATCGATTTGGTTGCCGCGTACAGCGCGGCGAACGCGACGAGGTACACGAGGATCCCGACAATCCAATCCCGGTACTGACGCATCCCGTCGACCCCTACTTGTACCCGGTCGCCTGGCGTAGCGCGGCCACCACGTTGGTGGACGGGAACGTGGCGCCGCCCGTCGCGTTTGCAATGTCCTGCAGGGTCCCGTTGTCGGCGTCGCTGCCGAAGCCGATCGCGATCACCGGCACGTGCAGCGCAGCGATCGCGTCGGTGTTGCCGCCCTGGTTGTCCTGCCCATCGGTCATCAGGATCACCAGTCGCTTGCGCCCGGAGTCCGGACTCGCGCGGAACTCGGCGGCGGCGCGATCCAGGCACTTGAAGATGCCGGTGTTGCCCCCAGGCTGCTGTTGCTGGATGTCGTTTCGCAATCCGAGCAGATCCGCCGGCTTGTTGCCGATGACGGTCCACCGAGCCTTGATGCCTTCGTCGAAGATGTCCACGGTCGTGCGGTCAAGCGGACTGATCTGCAACAGGTACCTGCTCTCCTGGGCCGGGTCGAACAAGATCTCGGCGGCGCTGTGCACGCCGTCCCAGCCGCCGTTGCCGGCCATGCTGCCCGAGCCGTCGATGCAGTAGTAGGCGTCGACCGGAGCGCGATAGATGAGCTGGTAGTTGTCGAGTGCGGCTTGGATGACCGCCGCATCGGGGTAATGGACGATCGGCTCGTTGACGGTCGCCTTGATGCCCCAATCCGGGTTGAAGACCTTCGGGTCCGCTCCCGGCAGCGACAGGCCAATGCTCGTATGGGGCCGGCGGCCGAACGCTTCAACCTTGGCTTGTCCCTCCGGCGAGAGGATGTATCGCTGCAGGGCCAGGAATGTCTGCTCCTTGCCCGGGTCGTTTCCGTGCGGCAGGAATCCCAGCGGCGCATCGGAAATCGCCAGGCCACCCTGCGGGTAGACGGCGTACAGGGGCTCCTTGCCCTGGCTGGTGAGCTCCTGGTTCTTCTCGATCACCAGATCCTCGTAGGTGAACATCGTCTTGCACTCGTCGGGATGCGCGACGCAGTCATCCATCAAAGTGCCGGTGCTCGGCGGGGTCTTGGCGATCGAGCGGATGAACTGCTTGATGCCGTTCTGGACGGCCGGCGTGTTCAGCTGCTGCATCGTGAGCTGAGTCGATGGACTATTGCCCGCGAAGTAGTTGAGGAACGCGAGCAGCGCGGTCGCACCCGAGTTCGACTGCGTCGGGTTGGTTGCCCACGTGGTCGTCCGCTTGGACTCGACCAGCTTGATGATGTCTCCGATGCTGACGTTGCGGCCGACGAGCCCGAGTCGCTGCATCTCGCTCTTCCAGCCGGCGAACACGACCGGAGTGATGAACATCGGCTGCACGTCCCGCAGCACGTTGCTCTCGTTGCCCAGCTGCTCGAAGACCGAGCTCGCAAACCAGAACGCGTCGTAGGGAGCGCTGCCGGACTGGAGCAGGCGCGCCTGGTCGACCGAGCCAAGCTCCGTGTAATGGCACGTGTAGCCGTGCTGCTTGCACCAGGGGACGACGACGTCGCTGAGAACCTTGTCCTGTTCGGTTCCGGCGACGATGTTGAGCACCTTGGGGCTGGGGTCGTAAGCGCCGACAGTGGTCGCGCCCTGGCTGGTTGTGCTGCTCGAACCACCGCCGCAACCGGCTAGCACGAGCAGCGACGCGGTGCAGAGGACTGCTACCGGCCTCAGCTGCGCCCGCGATGGCCCCGAAGTTCTCGCCCCGATCACGCCGCTGTAAGTATGAGGCATGATCGAGCCGAGTTCGAGTGCGGCACCCCGGTCTGCGGCGCGGGTGTGCGCCGCTGGCGGGTTCGCGCTTTGGGAGGTGGCATGATCCTGGGCCTCGTTTAGCGAGGAGGAGAGAGAGTTGTCGAGCCTTCACCATGAGGCAGTTCACGCGATGGCGCCGGAGCGGTTTGCATCGGTGCTCTCGCCCGGCGAGTACGAAGCACTACTCGATCTCGTTTCTCACGCGGCACGCGAGTTGCATGCGCGGGTCGTCTGGAACGTGAACTCGACGGCCAAGGGCGGCGGAGTCGTCGAGATGCTGCGGCCGCTGCTCGGGTATTGCCGCGGGGCGGGCGTCGATGCGCGATGGCTGGTCATATCAGGCGAGCCCGAGTTCTTCGCGGTGACGAAGCGGATTCACAATCGCCTGCACGGCTTCGACGGTGACGGGGGTCCGCTGGGCGACGGCGAGAGGCAGGTGTACGAGCGAACGCTTGCCGCTTCAGCCGAGGAACTGGCGAACCTCGTGCATCCGCGGGACATCGTGATCCTCCACGACCCACAGACGGCTGGACTGGCGCAGGCCGTGCGGAGCACCGGCGCGACCGTGATCTGGCGCTGTCATGTCGGCCTCGATCAGGCCGATGACAACGCTCGGGACGCGTGGGACTTCCTGCGCGGCTACGTACTCGACGCGCATCAGTTCATCTTTTCCCGGGCCGGATTCGCCTGGGAGGGCCTGCCGCGAGATCGCGTGTCGGTCATCCGGCCGTCAATCGATGCGTTCTCCGCCAAGAACGCCGAGCAGTCGACCGATCAGTCGCGCGCGATCCTCGCCGCCGCCGGGCTGGTGGCCGATGACCTGACCACGTACCCGACGTTCACTCGTTCGGACGGAACGCCGGGAAGGATCACGCGCACAGCGGAGCTACTCGAGGAGAGCGAGCTGGAATCCGGGCAGCCGTTCGTGACGCAGGTCTCGCGCTGGGATCAGCTCAAGGACCCGGTGGGCGTCTTGACGTCGTTCGCCGACTACGTCGCGAACCGAAACGGCGCCCACCTTCTGCTGGTCGGCCCCTCGACGGCGGCGGTCGCCGACGACCCGGAGGGCGCGCAGGTGCTCGATGCCGTGCGGGGCGCCTGGCACGAGCTCCCCAGTCCGGTGAGGCGACGCGTGCACCTCGCCTCGCTGCCGATGGAGGACCTGGAGGAGAACGCGGCGATCGTGAACGCCGTGCAGCGTCGCTCCTCAGTGGTCATCCAGAAGAGCCTCGCCGAGGGATTCGGGCTGACGGTCTCGGAGGCGATGTGGAAGCGCAGGGCGGTCGTGGCAAGCCGAATCGGTGGTATCCGGGACCAGATCGAAGATGGACGCTCCGGGCTGCTGATCGCCGATCCCCGGAACCTCGAGCAGACCGGCGCCGCGGTCAGCGGCCTGCTGGCGGACGGTGAGCGAGCTATGCAGATCGGGATCGTCGCGCAACGGCGGGTCCGTGAGCAGTTCCTCGGCCCCCATCACCTGGGCCGCTATTTCGAGGTGATCAGGCGGGTGGTCTCGCACCGCGGGCGCGATGCCACATAGACACAACCCGTCCGTGCTAACGCGGGGATCTGCTCAGCGGCGCAGCGCGCGATTGATGTCGTCGCGCATGATCGGACCGTCGTAGTTCACGCCGTCGATATAGAGCTCGGGCACGCGCGTCGCGCCGCTCGAGGTGGCCTCGCGAATCTGCTTCACGATCGAGTCTCGCTGACGGTTGCCGAGGACGTCCTGTTTCAGGCGCTCGGGATCGGCGACGTGCCGAGCGGCCCGCTCGAGCAGCTCGGCCTCGTCCTTGACCTCCGACCCCGTCAGGTCGTCGAGCAACTCGAAGAACTTTCCCTGCGCCGCGGCGGCCTCGAGCGCGTCGGCGGCCGGCAAAGAGAGTTCGTGAACGTCGGCCAGCGGCAGCTGACGGACCGCCACGCGAACCCGAAGCGCATCGACGAACTCGCAGACCAGTCGATACGCGCTGCGGCAGGGCTCTGAGGAGATATCGAGGTACATCGCAATCGTCGGAGCGCCATCCGGGCCCCGCACGCGATCGCTCGAGGAGATCGGCGGCTCCAAACGCGGAGTGCTGCCTTGGCGTGCCGCCCGCCACGCTGCCAGCGCCTCGGCGACCTGGGCGCCACCTGGCTGCTCGGGCCCGGTGGGGTGGGGGCGGCGGTGATGGCCCTCGGTCCCACGTTCCCAGCTGCGCAGGTCGGTGGTGCTGTCGTGGGCGAGCTCGCTTGGCGATTCGGGAGGTTCGCCAGGGTGGCGATACGGCCGCTGGCTGATCCCGCTGCCCGACCTCGTGTAGTACCCGAACACGATCACGAAGAACAGGGCGACGACGACGATGATGAAGATCCAAGTCCCGCCGGCCAGCGCGATCGGGAGGGTCAAGTGCGCGGCAGCAAGTACCGACATTGGCTCGCTCACCGTGCCCTTGCGAGGAATGCCTCGACAGCCCGATGGTGCTCGGGGCTGCGCCAGCACTCTCTGATCAACTCGTGCTCGCGCTCCTGCACCAAGCGCAGGTCGCTCTCGACCGCGTTCTCGGTCAGCAGCCGTTTGATCATCCGAAGCTGGGGAGCCGGATTTGCCGCGATCTCGCCGGCGAGCCCGAGCGCCACCTCGAGGAGCTCATCAGCTGAGGTGAGTCGGTCGGCCAAACCCATCCGGTAGGCCGCCGCCCCGTCGTACAGGCTCCCGGTCAGGCACATCTCAGCGGCGCGACCGAGGCCGATTCGCGTCGCCAGCAAGCGGGAGCTGCCGAGCTCCGGCACGAGCCCGACCTTGATGAACAGCATCCCGAACTTGGCCCGCTCCGACGCGACGATCAGGTCAAACGGCAGGATCATCGTCATGCCGATCCCGACCGCCGCGCCGTTGACAGCGGCGATCAAGGGCTTCGACTCGCGCGCCAGGGAGACCCAATCGACATCCGGGGGCATGCCTCCGGAGTGCTCTCCGTTGCCGGCGGGATCCGTTCCTTCGAGGCGTGTCTTGAAAGTGTCTCGCATGTCGGCGCCGGCACAGAACCCTCGGCCGGCACCGGTCGTCACGATCGCTCCCACGTGGTCGTCGTCGTTTGCGCTCCGGATCGCGTCGGCCTGCTCGGACGCCATCTGCGGCGTCCAGGCATTGAGTCGATCGGGCCGGTTGAGCGTGATCAGCGCGACTGACTCGCGGCGTTCATATGTGATGGTCTCGTAGCTCACTGCGCCATCCTCCCCCGTGTGCCGCCGTCGGGTCAATAGCGGCGCTTACGCTTCCTTCTGGGCAGCTGCCGTCATGTGGTGGTGACGGCGCAGCCCGGGTAACCGCTCGTGGTTGACGTGACCGCCCACGAAGAAGACCGCGATCAGCAGCGCGACGAACGCCAGCGCCGTGTCGAGCCGGAATGCGGCGTGCAGCCCGGCGACGAACGCGTCGCGCACGAGCTGCTCGAGCCGCGCGGCGACGGATGGCACGAACTGGTGGATGACGGACTTCGCCGAACTCGTGCCGGCGAGGATTCCGTGAACGCGGTCCGCCTGGGTGTCGGTGACGGTCGTCCCAAGCTGCGCGATGTGGGAGTCGAGGTTGCTCTGGGCCTGTGAGGTGAAGATCGTCGTGTTGAGGCCGAGGCCGACCGATCCGCCGGCGATCTGACACATGTAGACGATCCCGCCGGCGAGGGCGGCGCGGGAGGCGTCGAGCGCGGTTACGGCGGCCGTCGTGATCGACGAGTAGAACAGACCCACGCCGATCCCGAGGATCACCATGCCGATCACCAGCGACCCGTATCCGGAGTTCTCCCCGATCAGCGACAGCAGCAGCATTCCGATGGTGATCGCGAGGGCGCCGAGCGAGACGATCCGCTTCGGGCCGAGCCGCCCGTACAACGGTCCCGCAACGAATGAGGTGAGCGCGAAGACGCCCATCATCGGCAGCAGGCCCGCACCGGATCTCAGCGGCGAGTAACCGAGGATCTTCTGCATGAACTGCGGCAGGTACAGCAACGCCGCGAAGAAGATCGCCGACATCGGCAGCACGGTCAGGGCGGCCGCGCTGAATTCGCGGTTGGCGATCACGTCGGGAGGAATCAGAGCCTTCTCGCCCTGTCGCCGCTCGATCGCGACGAATGCGATCAGCAGCACGACGAACACCGCCATCAGCGCGATGATGCGCCCGTCTCCCCAACCCCAGTCGGTCACCTGGTCGAGTGCGATCAGGACTGCGACCAGCGACAGCGAGAGCGTCAGGACGCCAAGGAAATCGATTCCGTGCTCGCTGCTGTCGGGTTCGTCCGGGCGAATCGCCCAGAGCGTCACGCCGATTCCGATCGCGGCGATCGGGAGGTTGGCGAAGAAGATCCAGCGCCAGCTGAGTGCGTCCGTGAGGACTCCACCGAACAGCGGCCCGAGCGCATTGCCCAAGCCGGCCGCGCCCAGAATCAGACCGCCAGCCAGCCCAGCCTTGCTCTCGGGCAGCACCGCGTAGGTCATGCCGAGAATCGCCGGCCACATCAACGCGCCGCCGATTCCCATCAGGGCGCGGCAGGAGATCAGCCAGGCCGTGTTCTGCGCCGCGCCGCCGAGCACGGAGAAGCCGGCGAAGATCATCGCGCCGATCACGAACATCCGCCGGCGTCCATACATGTCGGCCATGCGGCCGCCGGCCACGATCAGCACGCCGAACGTCAGCGCGTAGGCGTTGATCACCCACTGCACCGTGCTGACGTCGGTGTTGAACTGACGCTCGATCGCCGGCAGCGCGACGGCGAGCGCGGTGAAATCGTTGGCGATCACCAGCACCGCGACGCCCATCGCGACCAGCGCCAGGATCGTCTTGCGATCGAGCCGGTCGCCCGCCGGCGCGAGAGCCTCATTGACTGCGTTCACGCGGGGCCGGACGATACCTACGAGCGCGGTCGCCGTTCAAGGGCTCGAAACGGGGCTCTACCTCGAGGGCCGACGCAGGTGGCGCTTTGTATCGCCGGATCCACGAGTGATGGTGGAGCTTCCATTGCTCGCCTGTGAAGAATCTGCGGACCCGGCACGAGGTCTCGACCCGGACGATCACTCTCCTGAAGGTCTTCGGGTTCCGTTATTCGGCTGGACGCGACGCATATGTGCTGCGCATGATCGGCAACCGCTTCGGCCCGGTATACCGGGAGCGTCAGCGGCCGCTCAGCGATGGCCGAGAACCGGATGGCGGTGAACGAGAAGCCGTCTAGCGTGGCCAGGCGGAGACCGGATACGGTTTCCTCATGGCTACCACCAACACTGACTTGATCGAACGGCTGCGCGAGTTGATTGGCGTCCAGCGCGGCCCCTCGTCCTGGCGCACGATCACCCAGGAGGACATCGACCTATTCGCGAAGATCACCGGTGACCACCAGTGGATCCACGTCGACGTCGAGCGCGCCAAGCGCGAGTCGCCGTTCGGCACGACGATTGCCCACGGAAACCTCACTTTGAGCGTGATCGACGGACTGCGCGAGCAGATCAGCGCGCGCGATGAAGCCGATCTCGAGCACATTGCGCTCGGCGTGAACATGGGCTGGAACCGCGTCCGCTTCCCGGCGCCGGTCCCGGCGGGAAGCAAGGTGCGCGCGACCGCCGAGCTCGTTTCAGTTGAGGAGAAGAGCGGCGGATGGTGGGAGATCGTGGACCGCTTCACCATCCAGACGGAGGGCGGCGATAAGCCGGCCTGCGTCGCCGAAAGCGTCGGCCGGATCATGCTGCGCAGCGAGTGATCGCCCGCTAGCCGCGCGCGCCTCACAGGCCGCGGCGACCGGCACCGCTCGTCCCGAGCAATGCCGGTCGCCGACCTACCACAGGATTGGAGACACCCATGTCTACCACCAGGTCCACGTCGCACGCGCCGGTTCCGGCGCTCACGCGCTCGAACGCGGACCCCGATCCGCTGCGCCAGTTCGCCACGTGGTTCGAACAGGCTGCTGCGGCGGGCGTCCTCATGCCCGAGGCCGCAGCCGTTGCCACCGCCACGCCGGACGGCGCCCCCTCGCTGCGGATGGTGCTCGTCAAGGAGCGCGGCGAGCGCGGATTCGTCTTCTACACCAACTACGAAAGTCGCAAAGGTCGCGAGCTGGCGGAGAACGGGCGGGCCGCGTTGCTGTTCTACTGGGACCCACTGGGGCGCCAGGTGCGGATCGAGGGCCCGGTGCAGCGCACGAGTGCGGAGGAGTCAGCCGCGTACGTGCGCAGCCGTCCGCGCGCGAGCCAGATCAGCGCGATGGCCTCGCCGCAGAGCCAGCCGATCGCCGACCGTGGGTGGCTCGAGCACCGCGTGGCGGAGCTGGCCGCCCGCTATGGGGACGGCGAGCTTCCCATTCCGGACGCATGGGGTGGCTTTCGTGTGCGACCTGAGCGCTTTGAGTTCTGGCAGCACCGCGACGATCGCCTTCATGACCGCCTGCTGTACACCCCGGCCGCGAACGGCTGGCGTCTCGAGCGGCTCGCGCCGTAGCTCGAGAAGGATGCAGCCCGTCGCCATCGAAGCACGGCAGCGGCGCACCGAACCGGTTTCTTCAGCCCGTTCGAACCAGCGCTGGTTGGGAAGAACGAACAAGACCGATGCTTCTCATGACGACGCGATCGAAGCTGCTGCGCACTGCACTACTGGGCTGGCTGGTGTGCGCGATAACGCTCCTATCGGCCCTGGCGCTCGCGTCGGGCGCGACGGCGTCCACGCAGCCACAGCAGGCAGGCGACGGGTGCGGGCGGATCGACTTCGCGCCGCAGAGCGACAACATCGCGTTCGACATAAGGACGTTCGGGGTTTCCTGTTCGGCGGCGCGAGCGGTGGCCGGCGCGTCGAAGTCGAGCTCGCTGCGGCCGGGCGCCGACCACAGCTATCGGGCAGACGGCTTCTTCTGCCGCGGGAAATTCATCCAGCCACGCGGCAAGGACTACGAGCGCTACGTTTGCGCCCGCAGCGGCGGCCGCGTGGTGTTCGACCGCGGCTAGGCGCGCGCCAAAACCGGCCACGACGAGTGCCGAAAGCGGCGGATCTGGCACCGACACGGGGTCGAGCGGCGGAACCGTCACCAGCGAAACGCCGTTCGACGCCAGTAAGGTCAAGGCGACGGATTCGGTCTCGCTGTTCCGGACGGCGAACTTCGCGCGTGCGCTTGGGAGCGCGCGCAGCCAGATTGGCGCTCACGCCCAGATCCAGTTGCTCGCGCTCTACCCCGGCTACCTGTCGATGACCGCGGTCAGCCGAGGAAAGGCGGTGGACGCCTACATCGACGCCGAGGGGACCGGGCATACGACCAGCCTTGGTGCAAACGCCGGCGGTTCCCCGCTCTTCTCGTTCAGCCGGGTGAGCAGCGACGTGCCCCAGGCTCTGGCCCGCCGGATCGCCGCCGTCGGTCACGTGCCCGAGTCGCGGCTGCGCTACATGGCGGTCCTGGTCGATCCAATCAGCTCACGGATCCGCTGGCTCGCCTATACGAATCCGGGCAACCACGTGGAGTATTTCCAGGCCTCGGGCGCAACAGGACCGCTGTTCGAGTACCTCACGAACGGCTCGACAGGTCTTAAGCAAATCAGCGGCTGATCGCCGCGACAATCGCGGGATGCCGCCGATCGAGACGCGCCTCGCGACAGTCGCCGACGTCGACGTTGTGCTGGCGGACGTCCAAGCCGGGTTTGACTCCTACGTCGAGTTTGCGCCGCTCGGCTGGCAGCCGCCGCAGATCGCCGCGGAGCGCGACCGGATCGCGAACCGGATTGCCGACGCGGACACCTGGGCCGTGCTCGCGCTCGTCGAGGGTGCCACGGTCGGCCACGTGGGGATGGTGCCGGCCCGCGAACGGGCGGTGGGCGACGCCCGCGCCGACCAGCTCGTCCGGCCGCTGATCCCCGGCCTGGTGCACCTATGGCAGCTGTTCGTACTCCCCGTTTGGTGGGGCACAGGCGTCGGAGCGCTTCTGCACGACCGCGCGATCGATGAAATGCACACGCGCGGCTACCGGGAGGCACGGCTGTTCACGCCCTCGCTGCACGTACGCGCGAGGCGCTTCTACGAGCGCCGCGGATGGCGCGCTGTCGCAGACGACTTCAACCCCGCGCTCGAGCTGATGCTCACCGAATACCGCCTGGGCCTCGGCTAACCCGCCCCCGCGCGCAGTCCCCAGACGTCCCCGAGCCAGTCGCCCTCGACCACGCTCCCGCCGTCGACAGCCGGCGCCGCGAAGATCGCCGACCGTGACAGCTGCCTGCCCCAGAGCCGGCGCCCGTCGCTCAGCCGGTAGGCCCGCAGCCATCCATTGCGTCCCGACCCGATGTACACGACCCCGTCGGCGATCGTTGGCGCGCTGCCCGCATCAGGCCAATCGAACGGCGCCTGCCAGCGCGGTGCCAGCGAGCACGACGAGCTCAGAGCGAACGCCTGAACCCCAGCCCGCAGTGAGCTGTCCGGAGGCGAGGTGGGGCTAACCAGCACGAGCGTGCGGCTGATCGGGTCGAACGCCGGGATCCCATACAAAGGGATGTGTCCGGGCGCGTCATCTGCGACCGCGATCCGCTGTACCGGCCCGGACGCAATCCGATCCCGGTCATACAGGAACAGCTCTCCGTCCTTGTTGATCGCCACGAGCTGTGGTGTGCAGCCGGGCTCGTCGATCAGCACCGGTGTGGTCCCGAAATCGCGGTCGCCGATCTTGAACGGCGGCTGCAGGGGATCGTTGGACTGCTGAACGTTCAGCGTCGCGCTCAGCCGGACCACGCGCTCGGCGTAGCCGGCGGCCTCGCTCGCGGTGCCCAGCGAATTGCCGGTGGCGGCGTACACCCGGCCGGCGCCGTCGATCGAGACTCCGCCCCAGCCCCAGATCCCGCCGCCATATGCGGATGTCCCTGCCTCGGTGCGCCACCGCCACATGTGCCGCGGGTTGCGAACGTCGATCGCGACGATTCCGCCGTTGTAGTGGCCCGCGTCGCAGAGCGACGCGACCGGCACGTACAACCGTCCGTCCGAGAGCGCGAGCGCGCTCCATTCGAAGTCATCGCGCATGCTGCTGAAGCGAACCGGCCAACCGCGCAGGGGGCGGCCGGTCGCGAGCGAGAGCGCCCATGCCATGCCGCGCACATCGGCTGCGTAGACGGTCCCGGAATGCGAATCGATCACCATCGTGCCGGTGACGCCGAACCAACCGTCCGGGCTGGCGTCGCAGTCCGGCGTGATCCGGCGAGTACCGACCTGCCGCCGCCACACAATCGCTCCGCTCGTGGCATCGAGTGCTGCGATCACCCCGTGCCCGGTTCCGACCACCACCAGGTCGCGAACCGAGCGGCCGACGCGAACCCCTCGAACGATCAGCGGCTGCCCGAGGATCGCGCCCGCGAGCCGCGCGTGCCATGCCATCCGCAGGCGCGTCGCCGACGCCGGTGAGATTCCACCACCGCCCGCCGGGGCCGAGCCGAGCCGCGAGTTGCCGTACCCGAACGTGGTCAGCTGCGCTGATGCGAGGCCCGGCGCACAGGCGGCCACCGCAACCATGCAGCACACGATCGAGACCAGTCGTCGCACCCGATGCACCCTACCCGGGGAAGGCCTAGGACCAATTGCCAATGGAAAGCGGGCGGGTGCTCGCCGACCATTCAAGGCATGAGCGATACAAGGACACCAAGTCAGCAGATCACCGAAGAGGTCACGTCGTGGCCGGGCGTCGAGGCCGGTCCCGGCCGTCGCGGCGAGTTCGCCTTCAAGGTGGGCCGGCGCGAGATCGGACATCTCCACGGCGACCATGCTGCCCACTTCTTCTTCCCGAAGGACGTCTGGGCACAGCTGCGGGCCGCCGATCGGATCACCGATCATCCCGTGTTCCCGGGACGCGAGGGGCCCGCCGCGCGCCGCATCGCCGGCCAGTCAGACGTCGAGGACGTGATCGAGATGATGCGTCTCAATTACGACCGCTTCGCTGCCAAGTCGGCCGCATAGCCCGCGGCCTGCCACCATTCGGCGGCGTGAGTGTCACACACGTCCGCCATCCGCTGTTCGCGCGCTTCTTCACACGGCTCAGCCGGATGATCGAGCGCGAGATCGGCGGGAAACGCGATCGGTTGCTCAGCGGTCTGACCGGTCGAGTCCTCGAGGTCGGTGCCGGCAACGGGATGAACTTCCGCCATTACCCGCCGGAGGTCGAGGAGGTGGTCGCGATCGAGCCTGAGCCATATCTGCGGGCCAAGGCGCTCGAGGCCGCGCGCAGCGCTCCGGTCACCGTGCGGGTCCTCGAAGCGGTCGCCGAGGAGTTGCCGTTCGATGCCGACAGCTTCGACGCCGCCGTCATGAGCCTCGTGCTGTGCACGATTCCCGATCAGCAGGGCGCGCTCGCTGAGCTGCGCCGAGTGCTAAAGCCGTCCGGGACGCTGCGCTTCATGGAGCACGTGCGGTCGGATGAGCCGCGCAAGGCTCGTGTGCAATCGCTCGCGGACCGCTCGGGCGTCTGGCCGCTCGTCGGCGGCGGCTGTCACTGCTCGCGCAGCACCGTGCCGGCGATCGAGCGCGCCGGGTTCGCGGTGGCGGAACTCACGAGCTTCGACCTCGGGCCATCGTGGGGGATCACCAACCCGCACGTGCTCGGAACTGCGACTGCGCCCGCGTCCGATGCCGGCTGACGGCGTCGTCCGGGGCGAGGACGGGGTGCTGCGGTGCTGGTGGGGCGACTCCGCCCCCGACTACCGGCCCTACCACGACAACGAGTGGGGGTTCCCGGTCGAGGACGACTTCCGGCTGTTCGAGAAGCTCAGCCTGGAGGGATTTCAGGCGGGGCTCTCGTGGCTTACGATTCTGCGCAAGCGCGAGGCGTTTCGCCGTGCCTTCGACGACTTTGACTTCACCAGAGTGGCCCGGTTCGAGGAGCGCGATGTCGCGCGTCTGCTCGAGGACGCCTCGATCATCCGTCACCGCGGCAAGATCGAGGCGGTCATCAACAATGCCCGCCGGGCGGTCGAGCTGGTGGACGAGGAAGGGTCACTGGCCGCGTACGTGTGGCGCTTCGAGCCCGAGCGCAGGGCCGGCCGCCTCGACCGCACAACGCTCGCGGAGCTCGCGCACACCTCGGAGTCCAAGGCGCTGGCTCGCGATCTCAAGCGTCGTGGCTGGCGGTTCGTCGGTCCGACGACCGTGTACGCGTTCATGCAGGCGATGGGTCTGGTCAACGACCACCTGCACGGCTGCGACGCCCAGCCCGCGGTCGAGGCCGCGCGCGCCGCGTTCGCGCGGCCCTGATGCCCTACCGCGACCCGCACAAGCAGGCCGAGGTCGACTCCCGCACGCGGGATTTCATCGCCGCAGAGTCGACCAAGCCGTTCGGCTGGGAGTCCTATCACTGGGTCCGCTGGGCGACGATCGCCGAGATCCTGACCCGCCTGCAGATTCCTGGTGGCGCGGCGGTGCTCGACGTCGGCTGCGGTTCGGGCTGGACCTCGCTGCTGCTCGCGCAATCCCGCTACGAGGTGACGGCCGTCGATCTGGTGCCGGCGAACGTGCAGCTGACCGCGCAGCGGGCGTCGCAGTGGGGCCTGTCGCTCACCACCCACGTCGCCGACATGGAGGAGCTCTCGCTCCGCGAGAGATTCGATTTCGCGCTGATCTACGACGCGCTTCACCACAGCGAGCGGCATCGCCAGGCGCTGGCGCGTGTCGCCGCGCACTTGAAGCCCGGTGGCTGGCTGCTGATCGGCGAGACCACCTGGCTTCATCGCTTCTCGCCGCGGGCGCGGGGTCACGCGCGCGACACCGGCTGGCACGAGCACGGGTTCACGGTGCGAGGTCTGCGCTCGGATCTCCGGGCGGCGGGGCTGGACGACCTGCGGCGCTTCCACCAGGGAACGCACCCCTACGAGGGCGTCGCCGGCTTCGGATATCAGCTGCTGCGGCTGATCGGCGCCCAGATCGCCGCCGCCCCGCAGGCGGCGATCTGGCTCGCCGGCCGGAGTCCTACGCAGTAACTCCCGCGACCCGGGCCGCGCCCAGCCTCGCGAGTGCGGCTCGGTGGCGGCGCGCGCCGCCGAGCAGGGCGGCGTCGAGCTGCGCGCGCTTGTACAGCCAGTGCACGTCGGCCTCCCACGTGAAGCCGATGCCACCGTGGGCCTGAATCGCGCTCGCGGTCGTCTCGCGCCCGCCGTCGGCCGCGGCTGCCGCCGCCAGTGCCGCGGCCTCGGGCAGCCGCTCGGGATCCGCGTCGGCCGCCCAGGCCGCGAAGTACGCCGCGGAGCGAACGCTTTCGGTCGCCAGCAGCATCTGCGCGCAGCGGTGCGAGACCGCCTGGAACGACCCGACTGCGACGCCGAACTGCTTGCGGTCCTTGACGTACTCGAGCGTCATGTCGAGCGCGCGCTGGGAGACGCCGACGACCTCGGCCGCCAGGGCCGCACGCACGCGGTCGGCCGCGCCGGCGCCGAGCGGCTCTCCGTCGCCGGCGACGCTGGCATAGCGGCGAGTCGGGTCGATCGCATCGATCGGCTCCACCGACGCGTCCGACCGCGCAACCAGGACAGCCTCATCGCCATCGAGCAGCACGATCACGGTGGCGTCCGCCGCGTCGGCTGCGAGCTCGCGGGTACCGATCCCGGCGGTTGCCGCACCGGAGGCGAGCGCCGGCAGCCAGCGCTCCCGGGCCGTGGCGCTTGCACATGCGTCGATAACCGACGCCGCGGTGGCGGTCGAGAGCAGCGGCGTCGCCGCGCACGCGTAGCCCAGCTCCTCGAGCAGCACCCCGAGCGCGACCGCGCCCAGGCCCTGGCCGCCGTGCTCCTCGGAAACCGCGATACCCGGCCACCCGAGACCGACCAGCTCGGACCACAGGGCGCTGCTGTACTCGCCTGCCTCCGCCGCCTCACGCACCGCCGCCCACGGTGAGCGCGCGGTCAGCAGCTCACGGGCGACCCGCTTGATTTCCTTCTGGTCCTCGTTCAGATCGAAATCCATGTCTGCAAGCCTCCTAGCGTGCCTTCGGCAGGCCGAGCACTCGCTCGGCAACGATGTTCTTGAGGATCTCCGTGGTGCCGCCCTCGATCGTGTTGCCGCGGGCGCGCAGCAGCTCGTATGACCAGTTGTTGCCCGCGGTCAGCGCCGGCGTTCCGAGCAGGTCGGCGGCGAACTGCGTGAGCTGCTGGTTGGTCTCCGACCACATCCACTTCGTCAGTGAGCCCTCGGGTCCGGGCTGCCCGTATTTCTCGATCGTCGACAGCCCTCGGTAGGCGGTCAGCCGCAGGATCTCGGCCTTCAGGTGCAGCTCGCCGAGCCGGTCGGCGACCACCGGATCGTCGAGCAGCCCGCGCGCGGCGGCCTCGGTGAACACCTGGTCGAGCACCTGGCGCAGGCGAACCTGCAGGAAGAAGCCCAGTCCGGCGCGCTCGTTCATCAGCGTGGTCAGCGCGACCTTCCATCCGTTGCCCACGCCGCCGAGCACGTTCTCGTCCGGGACCCGCGCCTCCTCGATGAACAGCTCGTTGAATTCCGCCTCGCCCGTGATCTGCCGCAGCGGTCGGACCTGGACGGCCTCCTGCTCCATATCCATCAGGAAGTAGGTGAGGCCCTTGTGCTTCGGCGCCTCGGTGTCGGTGCGCGCGACGAGCATGCACCACTTCGAGTACTGCGCACCGCTGGTCCAGACCTTCTGACCGGTGAGGACCCAGTCGTTTCCGTCCTTGACGGCGCGCGTTTTCAGCGACGCGAGATCCGAGCCGGCCTCCGGCTCGCTGAAGCCCTGGCACCAGATCTCCTCAGCGGTCAGGATCGGCGACAGGTAGCGGTCCTTCTGCTCCTGCGTGCCCCAGATCATGATCGTCGGTCCTGCGAGCAGCAGTCCCAGCACGTTCGCGGGCAGGGGCACGCCGGAGCGGCCGAGCTCCTCAAAGAAGATCGCGGACTCCGTGAGGCTCGCTCCGCGGCCGCCGTATTCGACCGGCCAGTGCACGGCCGCCCAGCCGCCGCCGGCCAGCCGGCGCTGGAAATCGCGCCGCCACGCGTACGAGGCGTCATCTCCCTCGGGCATCTCGCCGGGGGCGTTGTCCGCCAGCCACGTGCGGAGCTCGTCGCGGAAAGCGGTCTCCCGCTCGGTGAACGTCAGGTCCATGGTCCCTCCTTGCCGGCGAGCCGCACCGCGCAGTCCACCAGCACATCTTCGAGGTCGGTTGTCGGTTTGCCCGCGCGCACGTACGCGCACGCGAGCTCGTGCACGCCGGCAGCGAGCACGTAGAGAGCGTCGTCGGGCGGCACGGGCCGGCCCGACCGGGAAAAGGTCTTGCCGTACCGGCGCGCGAAGCGGCGCACGCCGGCTTCCCGCTCAGCGCCGCGACCCGGCCACTCGAGCAGGTACACGCGCGCGAACAGCGGCTCCTCGTCGAGCGTGTGCAGGTACACGCGCAGGCCGAGCCGGAGCTCCTGCTCCCAGTCCTGCGCTTCAGCGATCGCTTCCTGGACGCGGGCTTCGAGCACGTCGGAACCGAGTCGGTAGGCGGCGGCCAGGCACGCTTCCTTGGAGTCGAACAGCTGGTAGAACGTGCCGCGGGAGACTCGCGCGATGCGTACGGCGTCACTGACAGTTGCGGCGTCGTAGCCCTTCTCGGCGACGACGCGGATCATCGCGTCGAGCAGCTTGGCGCGCTGCGGCCGCTCGCTCAGCAGTGGCTCGAGCTCGGGATGGCTGGCGACGAGCGATTCGCGCAACGTCCGAGCAGCATACCTAAGAGGTACGCGCGGCGTACCTTGGGGGTTCGGCTGCCCGCACGCGCGGCCTCGCCGAGTCCTCTTGTTGAGTGCGATGCAGGGCCACTCCAACCATCACCAATGCAATGCCGACGACCTCGACTACGGACGGCAACTGGTGCAGCACGATCACGCCGATCACGGTCGCAGTCGCGGGAAGCAGCGCGACGAACAGTGCGTAGGTGGCGCGCGGCAGCCGCGCCATCGCCAGCTGGTCGCAGACGTATGGGATCACCGAGGAGGACACGCCAACACCGATGCCGGCGGCGAGCGCGCCGGGGTGGACGAACGCCGGCGCCGCGCCCGCGATCCCGATCGGCGTCACGACCACCAGCGCGACCAGCATCGATCCCGCCAGGCCGTCGATCTCCGAGCGCCGCGAGACGCGGTGGGCGAGCACTATGTAGACGGTGAACAGGGCGGCGTTCGCGAGCGCGAACGCGACGCCGAGCGGCTGCCCGGCGAACTGCACGTGCGTGAGCAGGTAGACGCCGCATGCGGCCGCGCCGATCGCCGCGAAGTTGCGCCGGGTCCGAGCGCCGATCACTGCTAGCGCGATTGGCCCGATGAACTCGATCGCCGCAACCGTCGCCAGCGGGAGGCGGTCGATCGCCTCGTAGAAGCAGACGTTCATCAGCGCCAGCACCGTGCCGAGCGCAATCACCAGCGGGTCGCGCAGCTGCCTCCACGGGCGCCGCCAGATCGCGAAGATGACCGCCGCAGAGGCGATCCGCAGCCACGCCACGCCGAGCACGTCGATCCTCGCGAACAGCAGGACCGCGAACGACGGCCCGAGGTAATGGAAGACGGCGCTGCCGACGAAGTACGCGTGGGGTGGGACCTTGCGAGTGATGCGGGAATTGTTCCTCTTACGGACCGATCTTTACATGGGCAATCAAAGGCATTACGCTTCCAGAACGACATGAAGAACGGATTTTCTCGCAATGCAGATGATGATCTTCCGCGGATCGACGATGTTGACCGTAAGATCATCGGTGAGCTTCTGGCCGATGGCCGGGTCTCGCTCGCAGAGCTCGGTAGGCGCGTGGCGCTCTCCTCGCCGGCCGTCGCCGAGCGCGTCGCGCGCCTCGAGCGCGGTCGCGTGATCACCGGCTATCGGGCGGAGGTCGACCCCCGCGCGCTTGGCTACGAGCTCACCGCGATCGTGCGGATCAAGCCGATCGCCGGCATGCTGTCGCGGATTCCCGAGCTCGCGACCGACATTCCGCAGGTCGTCGAATGCCACCGGATCACCGGCGAGGACTGCTTCTACCTGGTCGTGCTGCTGCACTCGATCGACGAGTTGAGCGGCCTGCTCGATCGCTTCCTCGTCTACGGCCAGACGACCACGTCGATCGTCAACGGCACGCCGATCCCACGTCGCGACCCGCCGATTGGGGCGGGGGCGTGAGCGGGTAGCCCCCGACCACGCGGTGGACGCGAAGAAGCGCTGAGCGCTGCCGGCGCGCCCTCGCTGGCCGGCGCCGGCTGCTCAGACGACCGCCACAGCCCTACACCGGCGCCGGCACCCCCTCCTCTGCGTGCTTACGCAGCTCGTGGCGCGCGATCGTCCGCTTGTGGATCTCGTCGGGTCCGTCGGCCAGGCGCAGGGTGCGCAGGTGGGCGTACATCATCGCCAGGGGGAAGTCGTCGCTGACGCCGCCGCCGCCATGGACCTGGATCGCGCGGTCGATCACCTTCAGCGCGACGTTGGGCGCCGCCACCTTGATCGCCGCGATCTCGGTGCGGGCGTGCTTGTTGCCGACAGTGTCCATCATCCAGGCGGCTTTCATCGTCAGCAGGCGGGCCATCTCGATCTCGATCCGGGACTCCGCGATCCAGTCCTGGACCTGACCGCGCGTGGAAACGGGCTTGCCGAACGTGACGCGCGCATTGGCTCGCCGGCACATCAGCTCCAGCGCCCGCTCGGCGGCGCCGATCGCTCGCATGCAGTGGTGGATGCGGCCGGGGCCGAGGCGGGCCTGTGAGATGAGGAACCCATCCCCCTCGTTTCCGATCAGATTCGAAGCGGGGACGCGCACGTCCTCGAAGTTGACCACGGCGTGCCCTTCGGGATCGTCGTAGCCGAACACGCGGAGGTTGCGCTCGATCGTGACGCCAGGGGTGGAGGGCTCGACGAGGATCATCGACTGCTGGCGATAGACGGGGCCGTCGGGGTCGGTCTTGCCCATCGCGATCAGGATCTTGCAGCGCTCGCGCATGCCGCCCGAGGTCCACCACTTGCGTCCATTCAAGACGTAGTCGTCGCCGTCGCGCAGGATCGACATCTGGATGTTGGTGGCGTCCGAGCTCGCGACCTCGGGCTCGGTCATCGCGAATGCCGAGCGGATCTCGCCCTCGAGAAGCGGTCGAAGCCACTTCTCGTGCTGCTCGGGCGTGCCGAACACGGTCAGCACCTCCATGTTGCCGGTGTCCGGCGCGGCGCAGTTGCACGCCTCCGAGGCGATGTGGCTGCGGCCCATGATCTCCGCGAGCGGCGCGTACTCGGCGTTCTTCAGGGCAGGGCCCCACTCTTCGTAGGGATGAAAGAGATTCCACAGGCCGAGGTCGCGGGCGCGCGCCTTGAGCTCCTCCATCACGGGCGGGTGGTAGTGCGGGTTGCCGGAGGCGGCAATCTGCTCGTCGTAGACGTGCTCTGCCGGGTAGACGTGCTCGTCCATGAATGCGAGCAGGCGCTCGCGAAAGTCGTTGCAGCGGTCGGTCAGCTCGAAGTCCATGTCTCTGCTCCTTAACGGGGTATTCCGAGGGCGTTCGCCCACAATCGGGTCAGGGTCTGCACGAGCGCTTCCAGCGAAGCGCCACCGAATCCCTGCACATATCTCACGTAAGCCATGCGGCTGACCATCGCACCCATCGCGTGGGCCGCAAGGCGGGGGTCGAGCTCCTGGTCGGCGAGGCCGCGCTCCTGCAAGCGGGAGATGGCGCGCGCGTTGCGCTCCACGAACGCGCGCGCGCGCTGCATGCGCAGCGCGCGGAACTCTCCGTCGATCTGGGCGACCTGCTCCATCAGGCCCATCAGCTTCGCGTTACGGCGGTAGGCCAGCAGGTAGGCGCGGTTGGCGGCCTCGATCACCGCGACCGCGTCGTCGCGGTCGGCCAGCTCGCGCAGCCGGGGGTGCAGCATCGCCTCGTTGACCTCGTCCATCACCGCCTCGAATACCGCTTCCTTGCCGGTGAAGTAGGTGTAGAAGGAGCCGGCGGCGACGCCTGCCTCGGCCGTGATGTCGGTGATTCTTGCGTCGAGGTAGCCATCGCGCTCGAACACCTGCCGCGCGGCGCGCACCAGCGCCTCTCGCGTCCGCGTGCCCCGGGCGCTGACAGGCGCCCGGCCAGTCTTAGACGGAAGCTCGGCCACCGACCAGCAACCGTACCACGACTTGAATCTGGCTTCAAGTTCGACTAGGGATCAACAGCGTGGTAGGCTGCCGCCGCCATGGAGCTTGCCGACCGCCACGTCGTGATTACCGGTTCGGGCAGTGGGATCGGAGCGGCGATCGCACGCCGGTTCGCGGCGGAGGGGGCTCGTGCCGTCGTCGCCGCCGACATCAACGCCGAGAACGCCGAAAGCGTCGCGAAAGAGATCGGCGGCCTCGCCATTGCCACGGACGTCAGCAAGGAGCCCGAGATTCGCTCGCTGGTGCAGCAAGCCAAGGAGGCAAACGGACCGATTGACCTGTTCTTCTCGAACGCCGGCGTCCCCGGCCCGGGCGGAGGCCTCGAGGCGCCTGACGACGAGTGGCAGCGCACCTGGGAGGTCAATTCGATGGCCCACGTGTGGGCGGCGCGCGCGGTGCTGCCCGACATGGTGCAGCGCGGGGATGGCTACCTCGTCAGCACCGCGTCGGCCGCGGGCCTCCTGACGCAGGTCTCGGCGCTCGCCTACTCCGCCACCAAGCACGCAGCGGTCTCAATCGCGGAGTGGCTGGCGATCAACTACGCGGACAAGGGGATCAAGGTCTCCTGCCTGTGCCCGCAGGGCGTGCGCACCCCGATGCTGCAGCTCGCGGTGGAGCAGGATCCGGTCGGGTCACAGCCGCTGCTGGCGGAGGGCCTGGCCGAGCCCGACGAGGTCGCGGAGGTCGTGGTGCAGGGCATTCGCGAGGAGCGATTCCTGATCCTCCCGCACGAGAACGTCGCCAGGTACCTGGCGCTGAAGGGAGCGCAGCCCGAGCGATGGCTGAACGGGATGCGCAAGCTTGTGCGCCAGGCCCGCGAGACCGCCGGTCAGTAATTGCCGCTCAGCAGGTCCCAGGCTCGCCGCAGCTTACGCTCGATTCCCGACCCGGGCCCAACCGTCGGGTCGTCACGGATCACGGTCGGGTTTTCTGAGGGCTCGTGGAGCGACTCACACGCCACGGCCGTCAGTTTGAGCGTCAGCCCGCGCTCGTGGATCGAGGCCACGTCGTCGGCGTCCGCGAAGCGGTGGCCCTCGTTGCTGAGCTGGATCACGACGCCGTCGAACACATCTTCTTTCTCGTCCGCGAGCACGTGGACGACGCTGCCGACGGTCTCCCCGTCGCTGCTCAGCACGGGCGTGCCGGGCGCGAGGGCTTCGTAGGAGATGGGGAACCCGAGGTCGGTCATCGCATCGTTCGCGTGGTCGCAAACGAAGAAGCTAGCGCCGCGAAGCCACGGGTGTCGATTGGTTTGAGACGTAAGCGTCGCACCATGCGTCCAATCGGCGGGTGCGGCGAGTCTATGAAGACCCGTCGAGCAGGCGCTCGAGAGCGACACGCGTCGGCGGCCAGACCTTTCTTACCCGCAACAGCTCGGCGCGCGCGGCCTCGCGCCGGCCATCCCGGGCGGCCTGCTCGAGCGCCTCGAGGACCTCGAGCAGCGCTGTGGCACTCACCATCAGCGCGTCGTTTCGGCAGTGATGGGTCGCTTTGTACGCCGTCTGCAGGTCGCCTTGCGAGACGGACGTCTCGATCCGGCGCATGTTGTCATCGATGCTGCTGAGCAGGTTGCCGATGATCTCGGCGAACTCGGCCCCCATCACGGCCCGCAGCTCCGCGACCTTCGAGGCGTCGATCTGGGCGCCCGCTTCCTGTGCCCCGGTTGGCAGATTCACCTGTAGGCGAACTTACCAACTAGTCAGTGGGGCTCCCGGAAACGTCTCACCCGTAATGCGGGTCCGGTCGACCGCCTAGGCCGCGCCGACCGCGGCCGTATCTGCGACACCGATCGGGGCGCCGAGCACCGCGTCGGGTATCCCGAACGCGTCGACCAGCGATGCGGCGTGTCCGCGCACCTCGTTACAGAGGCGGTTCACCTCGCGGGTGATCGCCTTGCACCGCGGTGAAGCGAGCCGGCCGTGCTCCTGGAAGAACGCCCGGTCGGACTCGACATTGTGCAGGGCATAGAGGTCGCAAACGAGGTTCAGCATCCCCCTCACGGCGCCGTCTTCGGATCCTTCGATCGCCGCCGTGAAGGCCTCGAGCAAAACCGTGTTGATATGCGCCCGGGCCGCGTTGACGGCGTGATCCTGGACGGCGCGGAACACCTCGAACGGGTCATACCCCTCGTCCAGGCCGCGTTTGAAGCGCTGCGCGACCGAGGCGGTGATGTGTCCCTCGCGCCAGCGGAACAAGTCCAGCTGATACTCGCGATCGAGCAGGTCGCGACTGTCCTCGCCGCCGGTCACGGCGTCGCCGATCACCTGCGCGATCTTTCTGGCGAAGAGCCGCTCGACAACCGTCTCGACCGCCTGGGACGCGACGAAGGTCACCATCTCGCGCGGATCGAGCTCGCCGAAATGGTCCTTGTAGTCGGTCAGGATCCCTTTGGCGGCGAGCAGCATCAACACGGTGTTGTCGCCCTCGAACGTGGTGAAGATGTCGGTGTCGGCCTTCAGGGCCGCGAACCGGTTCACCGACATGTAGCCGGCGCCGCCGCAGCATTCACGCGCCGTCTGGATCGTGTTGGTCGCATGCCAGCTCGCGGTCGCCTTGATCCCCGCTGCCAGCGTCTCGAGCCGGCGCCGTTCGCGCTCGGTGACCTCGGGCGAGCTGAACACGTGGTGGAAACGCTCGCTCACCTCATCCTGACCGAAGTGCAGGGCGAACGTCTTCGCGAGCAGCGGCATCAGCCGCCGCTGGTGGGTGCGATAGTCGAGGATCGGCACGTCCTCGCCGGCCGTCGGCCCGAACTGACGGCGGCGTAACCCGTAGCGAACCGCGATCGTCAGCGCGCTCTTGGCCGCGCTGACCGACGCAGTGGACACGCACACGCGGCCCTGGACAAGAGTCCCGAGCATCGTGAAGAAGCGTTTGTTGGGGTTCTCGATCGGGCTCGAGTACGTTCCCTCGGCGCTCACATCGCCGTAACGGTTGAGCAGCGCCTCGCGCTCGACCCGGACGCGGTCGAACCACAGCCGTCCGTTGTCGACGCCGTTCAGGCCCATCTTCTCGCCGCAGTCCTCGATCCGTACGCCCGGGCATGGATCGCCGTGCTCGTCGCGGATCGGGACCAGCAGAGCGTGAACGCCGTGACACTTTCCGTCGGCGATCAGCTGCGCGAACACGACTGCCATCCGCCCGTCGCACGCCGCGTTGCCGATGTATTCCTTGTGCGCCTCGTCGGCCGGGGTGTCGATCACGAACTGCCGTGCCTCCGGGTCATAGCCGGCGGTCGTCTCGAGGTGCTGCACGTCAGAGCCATGGCGCGCCTCGGTCATCGCGAAGCATCCGGGCAGCTCGAGGCTTCCGATCTGGCGCAGGTAGCGCTCGTGGTGGGACCTGGTTCCCAGTTGCTGGACGGCGCCGCCGAACAGCCCGAACTGAACGCCGAACTTGACCAGCAGCGACACGTCGCCGTAGCCGAGAGTCTCAAACGCAGCGACGTTCGCGCCGGGATCCCCGTGGCCGCCGAACTCCTCAGGGAAACCCGGTGCCGTCAGCCCCTCGCCCGCGAGGGTCTGCGCCCACTCGAACACGCGCTGGCGGTACTCGTCTGTCGGCAGCGCCACCACGGGCGCGAACTCCGGCCGGCACAGGACCTCCCGCACCTGCTCGCGCACGGGCGCATACCGGCCCTCTAGCAATCGCTGCAGTGCAGCCGGCTCGAACTCGCTCAGTTGCGAGGCAGCGCTCGACATGCCCAGACCTTAAGTGCCCGATCGAGGCGGATGTGAAGCGCCTCGGCGCCGTCATTGTCTGGGCCTGAAGCGCCGCAACCCCTCAGTGTCCGACTCGGAAGAAATGATGGAAGAAGTGCCTGAAGCGCGCGCGGTTGTGGGTCAGACCGGTGATGCCGAGGCCGACTACAAACCCGCCGGCGATCAGGGCGACGATCGCGAGCACCGCCGGCCAGTGCCGCTGGAGAAAGTTGCGCCCCGCGGTGAGATACCGCTCGGCATGGTCGCCGGCGAAGAACAGCGTGCCCATGATGCCCAGCAGCGGGAACACGAAGCAGATGTTGAACAGGAGCAGCAGGATCAGCTGATGTACCGGTCCCAGACCCGAGCCCACGAGCGCCGCGATCACCGCGAAATAGGGAAACGCCGTCGGCAGCTCGACGGCGGTGATCGTTGCGCCCAGCACCAGACTCGAGCGCCCTTTCGGATTTCCTCCAGGCAGCTCACGGGTCGAGAGCCGGTCGCGATGGCGCCACAGCACCGCGGCCGCCACGAGCATCGCTACGCCGGCCGCGATCTCGAGGATGTATCGCAGTTCCTGGTGGGGGTGGGGGACCAGGGAGAGCAGCAACTGGCCAGGGCCCAGCGCGATCGCTGCCCCGCCGAGGAAATAGACCGCGAACACCGCGAACGTGAATTCCGTGACTCTCGCCAGCGGCTTCTCGCCCGCCGCCAGATATAGCGCCGGCGCGATCGTCGAGGGGTTCAGCGAATCAGCGAGCCCAATCGAGACTACGAGACCGACCAGCCGGAACATATGGGCATTCTTCCCGGCCTACGTCACTTCTGCATTGCTGATTAGCCGAGTTTTAGATCTGCGAGCCGCCGCCGGAGCAGCGCCTGCCAGTACGCTGGGCCGGTTGACGCGACGATCGGACATGGAGGATCCGTGACCGTACACAGGAACATGGGATTTCGTGCGAGCGGGTTGTTCGCGGTGGCTGCAGTCGCAATCGCCGCAGCGGCACCAAACGCCGGCGCAAGCGCCGTTGCAGCGCCGAACGCCGCGGCGGCACCGAGCGCGGACCCGGCGCTGGCCGCGCCCGTGTCGTCCTGCGCCGGCTGGGCCGCGCACCGCTCGCGGCCGCCGATCGTCACCTACGACCCCCGACGGGGCGCTCCGCGAATCTTCGCCATGCAGTACAAGCAGGAGGCCCGCAACGTGGTCAGCTACGCGTCGTTCCGGACGAAGATCGACTGCATGCTGCGCCGTTACGTGCTCCCGCACCTGGCCAGGGGCCGGCCGAACGTGGTCGTGTTCAACGAGGACATCGGGCTCGCCACGTTCGCGACCGGCTCGCGCGGCGCGGTGGCGCGAGAGTTCTTCACGGACCCCAATGGTCCGAGCTGCGGAGGGCCGGGGAAGCCGTGTGGGGTGCTCGGCGCGCTCGCCTCGCTGACCGCCGCGTACGCCAAGCCGCTCGTCGCGTACCACAAGCGCTTTCCGACGCTCGGCGGTCTGAGCCAGGGCTTCGTCGCCGGCACGGACACGATGGTCCGGAGCTTCATGGGGACATTCTCGGCACTCGCCAAGCGATACCGGGTGTACATGATCGGCTCGGGCGATCTCCCGCCGTTCACGCAGTCGCGCAAGGCCTCCGACCTCGCCACGTTCTCCGATCCGGACCTGCGCCCGCGGCCCTCCTCGGTGTACGTGGCCACGTCGCAGCACGTCTACAACGAGGTGTTCATGTGGGGCCCGCGGGACGTGCGCCGCACCGGCCCCGACGTGCTGCGCAACGTCGTCGCCTCAAACCTCAAAGTGCCGCTCACCTCGCTCGAGAACGCGATCGGCTTCACCCCGGGGCCTGCCCACGGGCCGGCCGCGATCGCCAACCTGCGTCCTTACCGCCTGCCCGGCACGCGCGCCCGGATCGGGTTCGCAACGAGCCTGCCGGCATTTACCTGGGGAACGCTGCCTGCAGGCGTCGATCCGTGCAGCGACACATCTCTCTACTACATGCGCTGCCTGAACAAGCTCGGCGCGAACCTCGTGATCCAGGACGAGGCCAATCCGGGGCAGTGGACCGGACCCGACGGCAACGGAATCGAGAAATGGCAGCCACTGTCGTGGATGGACTCGACGTACCGGACCGTCAGCGATCCAAGCGTCCGCTTCGACTACAACGTCACGGCGATGATGGTCGGCAACCTCGCCGATCTCGTGTTCGACGGGCAGAGCGCGATCACCCAGCGCGGGCTGCGCGGAGCCGGATGTCACTACATCGGCAACAGCGTGTTCGTGCCGGGCGAGGACCAGGCGGTGTTCCGCCGGTTCGCCGGTCCCAAGCCAGAATTCCTCGCAATCGCACCGTGGGTCGTCCCCGACGGCCCGCGCTCGGAGCTGCGGGCCGTGGGAGACGAGCTTGCGCCGGCCTCGGGGAGCAGGCTCGAGGACGACTACCTGGAGACGGCGATCGTCGCCGACCTGCCGTTACCGCCCGTTCGGCGCCGGGGTGATTGCGCGAACTGAGACAATCGCTTCTGGGGATGGAGCGAGAGGGTCGGGAGCAACCCGGTTTGGAGGCGTTGACCAGACGCCAGCTGCTGTACGCGGCGGGCGTGATGGCGGTCGGCGGCCCAGCACTCGCCGCGGGCCGCGCGTCGGCGGATCCGCTCGGGGTGGCGCGTGCCCAGGCGCTGCCATCCAAGCCGGTCGCACCCCACGGTTCCGCGAGGATCTTCCGCTCGCTGCCAGACCTTCGCCCGCCGACGGTGACCGTCACCGGAGCCGGCGGTGCTCCCGGGTACCTGCTGATCGGGCCGGAGGCGATCGGTCGCTCCCAGGCGGGGCCACTGGTAACCGATGAGGACGGCGAGCCGGTCTGGTTCAGGCCACTTCCGCACGGTTACGTCCCCTCGAACGTCGCGATCCATCTGCTCGGCGGCGAACCGGTGCTGGCCTGGTGGGAGGGCCGGCTCGGACCGCCAGGCTACGGCTACGGAGAGGGAGTGGTCGTCGATCGCTCCTATCGCGAGCGCTACCGGGTGCGCGCGGCGAACGGTCGCCAGATCGATCTCCACGAGCTCCAACTGACGGCCGAGGGCACTGCGCTATTCACCTGCACGCCGCAGGAGGTGACGGCCGACCTGTCGGCGTTCGGCGGCCCGCAGCACGGACGGGTGCTCGAGTCGGTGATTCAGGAGGTCGACATCCGTACCGGCAGCCTGCTGCTGGAGTGGCGCAGCCTCGAGCACATCCCGGTGACGGACTCGATGCAGCCCCTCTCCCAGCCGTTCGACTACCTGCACGCCAACTCGATTGCGATCACCTCCGACGGGAACCTACTCGTCTCCGCCAGGCATTCCTGGACGGTGTACAAGCTGGATCGCCGCACAGGGGAGGTGATCTGGCGATTGGGCGGCAAGCACAGTGACTACGCGCTCGGTCCGGGTGTCCGTTTCGCCTACCAGCACGATGCGCGCCCGCATCCCGACGGATCGATCACGTTGTTCGACGACGGCGCGGACTATGTACATCAGTACGAAACAGAGTCGCGGGCAATCAGGCTCGAACTCGACGACGTGCGCCGGTACGCTCGTCTGGCGGCGGTCTACCGCCACCCGAAACCGCTGCTCTCAGTCGCAATGGGCAGTGTGCAGACACTTGCCGGTGGCCACGTGCTGGTCGGCTGGGGCACGCGGCCGTTCGTGAGCGAATTCGCGCCGGACGGCCGGCTGCTCGTCGACGTGCAGCTCCCCTCAGGCGTCCAGTCATACCGCGCCTACCGTTTGCCGTGGGTGGGCAAACCTGCCGACGCCCCGACGATCGCCACCCGGCACGGTTCTGGACGCCGGGACGTGGATCAGACGATCTACGCCAGCTGGAACGGCTCGACCGAGGTCGCCTACTGGCGTGTGGAGACAGGCTCCTCACCGAGCGCCCTGCGCCCGATCGGCACTGCCCCGCGGCGCGGGTTCGAGACCGCGATCCCGATCGGCGCCGTCGGTCGCCATCTCGCGGTCACCGCGCTCGGTCGCCGTGGAGAAACGCTCGGGCAGAGTCGCGTGGTCAGGGTGTGAGGACGTGAGCGAGACCGAGCACCAGGAGCGAATCGCACCAGGGTCGCTGACGCGGCGATCGCTGCTGCGAAGTGCCGGGGCCGCCGCCGGCCTGCTGGCGCTGGGCGGGCCTCGGGCGCTGGCGGCCACCGGGCCCACCGTCCCGACGCTCGCCTCCGCCGCGGTCCCGCCAAACGGCCCGCTGCGCGAATTCCACTCAACCGATATCGCCCCTCCGACCGCCCACGTCACCGGCACCGGGACCGCGACGGGGTATGCCTTCGTGGGCCCGGAACCCGCGGGCGCCGCGCTCTCGGGACCGCTGATCGTCGACCAGGCGGGCCAGCCGGTGTGGTTTCACCCGATCCAGTCCGGGCACTGGGTGACCAACCTCCGCGCGAATTCCTATCGCGGCGCGCCCGCGCTCAGCTGGTGGCAAGGAAAGGTCATACCTCCGGGGTTCGGACAGGGGCAAGGGGTCGTCGTCGACAGCTCGTACCGGACCGTCGCGAAGATCCGCGCGGGCAACGGTCGCACGATCGATCTACACGAGCTGCTGCTCACGCCGCAGCACACGGCGCTGTTCACATGCCATCCGCCGATCGTGACGGCTGATCTGTCGTCCGTCGGCGGGCCTCGCAACGGGCAGGTGTATGAATCGATCATCCAGGAGGTGGACGTCGGCACCGGACGGCTGCTGTCCGAGTGGCGCAGCCTCGACCACATCCCAGTGTCGGACTCCAACCTGCCGCTGGGAGAGCCGTACGACTACCTGCACATCAACTCGATCGACATCGCACCGGACGGGAACCTGCTGGTCTCCGCGCGTCACACCTGGGCGCTTTACAAGCTGGACCGCCGCACCGGCCGCGTGATCTGGCGGCTCGGTGGCAAGCGAAGCGACTTTCAGGTGGGCAACCAAGCTCACTTCTCCTGGCAGCACCATGCCCAGTTCGTGGACGGCGAGGCAATCACGTTGTTCGACAACGGCTCGGACGGCTACACCACGACCGAGCAACATTCACGGGCGCTTCTACTCGACGTCGACACTCACCGTCGCACCGCTCGCCTGCAACGCTCCTACGTCCGGCCCCATCCAGTCATCGCCTACGCGATGGGCAGCGCCCAGCAAGTGGCCGACGACCACGTCGTCGTGGGTTGGGGCGATCGGCCCATCGTGAGCGAGTTCGCGGCGAACGGCACCCTGCTCTCCGAGCTGCGCCTCGCGTCGGGGCGCCAGAGCTATCGCGGCTTTCGCTCCGAGTGGGCGGGCACCCCCGTCGAGCCCCCCGCGCTCGCCTCAAGCCGGGATCCTCTGATCGGTGACCTCACGCTGTATGTCAGCTGGAACGGGGCCACCGCCGTGGACTCGTGGTTGATCTCCGCCGGATCGAGGTCGAACCAGCTGCGGCCGATCGGGGTGGCTGCCCGTCAGGGCCTTGAGACGGCGATCGCGGCTGGCAACGTCGCCGGCGGCTTCGTGACCGCGACCGCGCTCGACCCCAGCGGCGCGCACCTCGCCACCAGCCACCCGACCCGCGTCTGAGCCGCTAGGCGAAGTGCAGTTCCTCGCCCTCGTCGTCGGCGACCGGGCGCTCGCAGGTTGGGCACCACCAGCGGGCCTCCATCGCGGTTCCGCACACCGCGTGGCGCGGGGCCGCCGAGCCCTCGGCGTTGCGCGCGCCCCAGCCGGCAAGCAGCCGTAGCGCACCAGCCAGCTCGCGACCCGCTGCGCTGAGCTCGTAGACGAAGCGCGGCGGGCGCTCGGAGTACGGGCGGGCGACGACGAGGGCGTTCCGCTCGAGCGCGCGCAGCCGCTGGCTCAGCACGTTCGGCGCGATCCCATCCACCTCTTCCTGGAGCTCGCCGAAGCGGCGCGGCCCATCGAGGAGCGCCGCCACCAACAGCAGTGTCCAGCGGTCGCCGACGGTCGCCAGCGCGTCGGCCAGGGCCGAACGGGCCGGGTCATCGGCGGACTCGGGGACGCCGGACGTCATCACCTCGGGGATCGTAGCCACGTGTGTTAAAGTAGCGACTTGCACATTGCAAGTAACAAGGTGGTTGAGATGACTTTGCTTGAAGAACTCGAAGGCTCGGTCCATCAGGCGGCCGAGCGCACCGGGCCCGCCGTAGTCGGTCTTGGACGAGGTTGGGGCGTCGGGTCCGGCGTCGTCGTGGCCGAAGGGCGCGTTCTGACCAATGCCCACAACCTTCGTCACGGCCACGACGAAGTGACCGTGACGTTCGCGGACGGGCGCCGCGAGTCCGGGCGCGTCGCGGGGACTGACTCCGACCTCGACATCGCCGTGATCGACGTCGACACCGGCGGGATCACTGCACTCGAGTGGGATGCGGACGCGGACCAGCCGGCGATCGGTCGCGCGGTCTTCGCGCTCGCGAACCCGGGTGGGCGCGGCCTGCGGGTCACGCCCGGTTTCGTGTCCTCGACCGCGCGCAGCTTCCGCGGCCCCCGCGGACGGCGGATCGCCGGTGCGATCGAGCACACCGCGCCGCTGCCCCGGGGTTCCTCGGGCGGTCCTTTGATCGACTCCGCGGGCCGGCTGCTCGGCATCAACTCCGTCCGGGTCGACGGCGGCCTGATCCTCGCGATCCCGGCTGACGCGACTCTCAAGGACCGCGCCGAGGCGCTCGGACGCGGCGAGACGCCGCATCGGGTGCGGCTCGGCGTCGCCGTCGCGCCCCCGCGGGTTGCGCGGCGCCTGCGCCGTGCGGTCGGCCTGCCGGAGCGCGACGGCGTGCTCGTACGGGCTGTCGAGGAGGGCAGCGCGGCCGAGCGGGCCGGACTCGAACGCGGTGACTTGATCGTGGCCGCCTTCGAGCGGCAGATCGATGGAGTCGACGCGCTGTACGAGGCGCTCGATGCGGCGCGCGGCACGGGTCAGCTCGAGCTGACGATCGTCCGCGGCACCGACGAGCGCAAGGTCCAGGCGACGTTCTAGAGCGATGACCACGGCGACCGACAACAACGACCAGACGACCACCGAGACTCGGGACGCAGAGGCGCTCGATGCCTACTCACGGGTCGTCGTTGACGTGGCCGACCGGCTCGCGCCGAGCGTCGCGAACCTGCGGGTGATGCGCGGCTCACGCGGCGGCCAGGTGCCCGCCGGCGCCGGCAGCGCGGTCGCGCTCAGCCCGGACGGGTTCCTGCTCACCTCGGCCCACGTGGTCGCCGGGCGGGCAGGATCCCGGCTGGGCGGGAGGGCGGCGTTCGTCGACGGGCGCGAGCTTAGCTTCCGCGTGGTCGGTGTCGACCGGCTCTCGGATCTCGCGGTGCTGCGCGCCGACGGCGACGCGCTCGCGCCCGCGGAGCTCGGCGAGGCCGAGCGGCTGCGGGTCGGGCAGCTGGTGGTCGCGATCGGCAACCCGAACGGGTTCGCCGGGTCCGTGACCGCTGGCGTCGTATCGGCGCTCGGGCGCTCGCTTCCCGCCCGTGCCGGCAGGACCGTCCGCTACATCGACAACGTGATCCAGACGGATGCGGCCCTCAATCCCGGCAACTCCGGCGGGGCGCTCGTCGACAGCGCCGGGCGGGTGGTCGGGATCAACACCGCGGTCGCGGGCGTAGGGCTAGGGCTGGCCGTCCCGATCAACGTCGCCACCCGTCAGATCATCGGTGCGCTGATGCGCGACGGTCGGGTCCGACGCGCTTACATCGGCATCGCGGGCGGTCCACGTCCGCTGCCCCCCCACGCGCGCGTGAAACTCGGCCGCAGCTCGGCGGTGGAGGTGGTCGAGGTCGCGCAGGGAAGCCCGGCCCAGCGAGCGGGGTTGCGCGCCGAGGACATGATCGTCGAGCTCGGCGGCCGCGAGATCGAGCGGGTCGACGACGTACAGCGGCTGATGAGCCACGAGGCGATCGGCCGGCCGATGCCGGTGCGCGTGCTGCGTGGCGATCGTTGGCTTGATCTGGAGCTCTCGCCGGTTGAGCTGACGGAGTAGTTCGGCGGGGTCCATGCGCCGAAATGACATCCCGCCCAGCCGCGCGCATGCGCGCCACCGGACCAAAGAGGCCACGCTACACTGAGGACCGGCGCCGGGCGGCGTTGTTTTTGACGCCCGCGATCCGGGGCCGGAACTTGATCACCACCTCTTAACGGAAGCGCCCAGATGGCTCGTGGAGACGTTCGGATTGCTGCGACCCTCGCGTGCGAGGAGTGCAAGCGCCGGAACTACCAGACGAACAAGAGCAAGCGGAACAACCCCGAGCGGCTGCAGCTGCGCAAGTACTGCCGGTGGTGCAAGCGTCACACCGCGCACCGCGAGACCCGCTAGCTGGTTCAGTGGCCCGCAACCGTAAACGTGCGAAGGAGCGCCGGGCTCGCCGCCCGCAGCCGGTCGTCGGCCAGGTCGAGCGCGAGGAGGCGGCGGAGCGCCCGGAATCGATCCGCCACGCCGCGCCCGATGTCGAGATCGCAGAAGCGCAGCTCGCGCTCGGGCGACCCGAGCTGACCGAGGACGCCGACGTCGAGGCTCAGGCGGACCAGGACGTCGAGGCTGAGGCGGATCAGGACGTCGAGGCCGATGCGGACGAAGAACTCGAGCTCGAGGCCGTAGCAGAGTCGGGTGCTTCGCCCCAGGTGGCCGGCGACGACGAGCTCGAGTACGAGCTCGAGTCGACGCCCACGCGCGGCGGAGACGGCGACGGCACGGGCCGCGGCCGAGCGGAGGTCGGCGCGGCTGCTGCGCCCACGCCCGGGCGTCGCGGAAACATCTTCAGCCGGTTGATCGGCTTCCTACGGGGAAGCTGGGCGGAGCTTCAGCGGGTACAGTGGCCAGATCGCCGGCAGGTGATACAGGCCACCGGTGTGGTGATCGGGTTCGTGATCGTGGCGGGGGTTTTCCTCGGCCTGGCCGACACCCTCTCCCAGCACATCGTCAGCTACGTCTTGAACGGACATTGGTAGTTCCCGCCGACCCAACCTCACCGCCAGACCCCATCCACCCCTTCCCACCGCCCAAAGCATGTTCCGCTGGTACGTCGTAAACACATATTCAGGCCACGAAAATAAGGTCAAGCACAACCTCGAGCACCGCGTGGTGTCGCTCGGGCAGCAGCGTGCGGTCCGCCAGATCGTCGTCCCGACCGAGTCCGTCTCGGAGATGAAGGACAACCAGAAGGTGACGGTCGAGAAGCGCACGATGCCGGGGTACGTGCTCGTCAACATGGACCTCAACGAGGACTCGTGGACGCTCGTGAAGGGCACGCCCGGGGTGACGGGTTTCGTCGGCGCGTCGAACGAGCCGGTGCCGCTGACGCAGGCCGAGGTCGATCGGCTGCTGCATCGCGAGACCGAGGTGCGGCCTCGGAGCCGCGCCCAGTTCTCGATCGGCGAGTCGATCAAGGTCATCTCGGGCCCGCTGTCAGACTTCTCCGGCGAGATCTCCGAGGTCAACGAGGATGCACAGCGCCTCAAGGTACTCGTGTCGATCTTCGGCCGGGAGACTCCCGTCGAGGTTGGATTCGATCAGGTGAAGAAGATCTAAATGGCCAAGAAGGTTCTAACTCAGATCAAGTTGCAAGCCGTTGGCGGCCAGGCCTCGCCGGCACCCCCGGTGGGCCCGGCACTCGGCCAGCACGGCGTCAACATCATGGAGTTCGTCAAGGCGTTCAACGCCCAGACGCAGGCGGACACGGGCACCGTGATCCCGGTGGTGATCACCGTCTACGAGGATCGCTCGTTCACGTTCATCACCAAGAGCCCGCCGGCCGCGGTGCTGATCAAGCAGGCGATCTCGCTGGAGAAGGGGTCCGCCGAGCCGCACCGCGACAAGGTCGGGAAGATCACGCAGGATCAGCTGCGCCAGATCGCCGAGAAGAAGATGAAGGACTTGAACGCAAACGACGTCGACGCGGCCGCGAAGATCATCGCCGGCACCGCACGGTCGATGGGCGTGGAGGTGGTATAGATGGCCAAGCACGGCAAGGGCTATGTCGATGCGCGTCAGCGCCTTGATCGCGAGCACGAGTACACGCCGGCCGAGGCGATCGCGCTGGTCAAGCAGCTGTCGAGCGCAAAGTTCAACGAGTCGGTGGAGGTTCATGTCCGCACCGGGCTGAACGTGCGCCACGCGGACGAGCAGCTGCGCGGCACGATCGCGCTGCCCAACGGGCTCGGTAAGAACGTCAAGGTGGCGGTGTTCGCGCAAGGGGACAAGGCGCGCGAGGCCGAGGAGGCCGGTGCCGACATAGTCGGCGCCGAGGACCTCGCCGAGCGGATCCAGGGCGGGTTTGACGACTTCGACGTCGCGATCGCGACGCCCGACCTGATGCCCGTCGTCGGGCGGCTCGGGCGGATCCTCGGCCCGGCGGGCAAGATGCCCAACCCGAAGGTCGGCACCGTGACGATGGATGTGGCGAAGGCAGTCGAGGAGTCGAAGGCCGGGAAGGTCGAGTACCGGACCGACCGCAACGCGATCGTCCACCTGGTGATCGGCAAGAAGGAGTTCGAGGACCGGCGGCTGCTGGAGAACTATGCGGCGGTGATCGACGAGCTGATCCGCGCCAAGCCGTCGGCCGCGAAAGGCCGCTACATCCGGTCGGTCACTTTCGCGACCACGATGAGCCCCGGTATCAAGGTCGATCCGACCCGGACTCGTGACATCCTGGAGGAGCCCGTAGCGGCGTAGAATCCGATCTAGAAACTTCTGCCCGAGACCTCCGGCGGCGTTCGCGCGTAAGGCCGGAACAGGCGGAGTCGTGAGTCGCCTTGTGCGATTTTTCGGCGCCCGCCCGTGTGCGGGCGTTTCGTTTGGTTGAGGACCTATGAATCGAGATCAAAAAACAGCAGTCATCGATGAGATCGCGGAGCAGATCCAGGCCGCGCAGGCCGTGTTCGCGGTCGACTACCGCGGCCTCTCGGTCGCGCAGGCGGCCGACCTGCGGGCCAAGCTCCGCGAGTCCGACACGAAGTTCCGGGTCGTCAAGAACTCCCTTTCCGAGCGCGCCGCCGACAAGGCCGGCGCCGAGACCCTGAAGACGATGCTCGAGGGGCCAACGGCCCTGGCGCTCGTTCACGGCGATGCCGCGCTGGCCGCCAAAGCGCTCAACGACACTGCGCGCGCGCTGAACATCCTCGAGTTCAAGGGCGGGCTGATGGACGGCTCGACCCTGAGCGCCGACGACGTCCGGTCGATCGCGCGGCTCCCCGCCCGCGAGGTGCTGCACGCTCAGTTGGTGGGCACGATCGCGGCGCCGATCACCGGCCTCGTGCGCGGCCTGAACGCGCTGATCGCCGGAGTGGCGATCCAGCTGCAGGCGATCGCCGACCAAGGCCTGGTCAGTGGCGAGGCGCCGGTGGCCGCGACCCCGCAGGCCGAGGCGCCGGCGGCGGAGGCTGCCGCGCCGGCAGAGGCGCCGGCGGCGGAGGCTGCCGCGCCGGCAGAGGCGCCGGCCGAGCCAGCTGCGGAGGCCGAGGCGCCGCCCGAGCCGGAGGCCGCTGAGGTGCCGGCCGCCGCCGAGCCTGAGGCCGCTGCCGAGCCGGAGGCCGCTGAGCCGGAGGCCGCTGCCGAGCCGGAGGCCGCTGCCGAGCCGGAGGCCGCTGCCGAGCCGGAGGCCGCTGAGCCGGAGGCCGCTGCCGAGCCGGAGGCCGCTGCCGAGCCGGAGGCCGCTGAGCCGGAGGCCGCTGCCGAGGCCGAAGCCGCTGCCGAGCCGCAGGCCGCCGCCGAGCCTAAGGCCAAAGCCGCTGCCGAGCCGAAGGCCGCCGCCGAACCCCAATCTGAACAAGCTGAAACTGAACCGGACGCGGAGCCGTCCGAAGCAGAGGAGGAATAGACATGCCCACTACTGAAGAGTGGATCGACGAGCTCAAATCGATCTCCGTCCTGGAGCTCTCCGAGCGCATCAAGGCGCTCGAGGAGACCTTCGGCGTTTCTGCGACGGCCGTCGCCGCGGCGGCCCCCGCCGCAGCTGGGGCGGGCGATGGCGGCAGCGAGGCTGCCGAGGAGCAGAGCGCGTTCGACGTGATCCTGACCGCCGCAGGCGACAAGAAGATCCAGGTGATCAAGGTCGTCCGGGCCGCGACAGGCCTCGGCCTCAAGGAGGCCAAGGCGCTGGTCGACGAGGCGCCGAAGCCCGTCAAGGAGGGCATCGACCGCAGCGAGGCCGACAAGCTGAAGGCCGACCTTGAGGAGGCCGGCGGGGTCGTCGAGCTGAAGTAGTCCACGGCCGGGTCGGCGGGCGCCGCGTCGCGGGGCCCGCACCCGACCACCGCTACGGGTCCTCGGGGCCGCAATCGCGGTCCATATTCATTCGCGTGGGGCGTGCTGCCGGAAAACGGGTATTCACAACCCAGATGAGCAAAACCCCCCGTCAAGCAACGCGCGTTGTGATGCCCTGCGACCTCTCCGCCCCGAGTGTCGCGCGGGAGGCGGTCCGCAGCCTTGATGCGATCGAGCCGCTCCGCGACGACGCGCTTCTAGTGGCCACGGAGCTCGTCTCCAATGCCGTCCGCCATGGCGACTGCGGGCACGACGACACGATCGAGATGGTCGCGGAGGTCGAGCCGCGCACGGTCCGGATCACCGTCGTCGACACGGCTCGTTCCGGCAAGACGCCACTCCCCTCGGAGGGCCCGATCATCGGGCTCGGCGGGATGGGTCTGCGGCTCGTGCAGATGCTTGCCAGACGCTGGGGGGTCGAGCGGAACCACAGGCTGCTCGTGTGGGCCGAGCTGGCGGTCTAGCCGCGGCGAACGGGCACTTTCGGCCGAGGCGCACGGAGCCACGACGGCAGCCGCACGGCGATTCGCTGCGAAAACGATGGTGGGCGGTCCCAGCGATGCGGATCGAGATCGGCGCCACAGAACGCGCAACCGGCGGCGTAAGGGGTCACTCGCTCGCCGCATCGGGGGCAGTAACCAGGGTGCATACCGCAACGATGCGATGCGACGATCTGGCCTTTCTAAAGCGACTGCGAGCGGATTCTAAGAAGCGAATGCCGGCTGTCGGATAGGCGCCAACATGCGGCAGCGGTGACCGCCGAGACCGTCAGGACCGCCGGCCAGGCGCCGATCAGGGCACCGAGCGCGTGCGATGCCGCGAACGCCACCAACCCGACCGCGGTCAGCTGCGCCGCCGTTCGCCGATCGTCTCGCCTCAGCCAGATCGCAATGCATGCGAGCCCACAGCCGGCGAGCACGACGCCACCGAGCGGGCGCGAGCCGCTCGCAACCGCCACGCCGTAGCCGGCGATCAGCCCCCCGGCGGCGATCGGGGCGGTGGGTAGGCGCTCGAGCATCTGGCGGATTATCGCGGCTAGAGACAATCGACGTCCTCGGGGCGAGTCCCCGCGCAGAGTCTTGGACGTGATCGAGGAGATTGACTCGCGCGCCTCGTGGCCTGGCTGGGCCCGCCGGCTGGCGCTTCAGCCCTCGGTCGGCACGTGCTGCCCGTATGGCAGTCTCGCCCCACCCCGCCCACCCTCTCGAGGAGGGGGTGGGGCCGCCACCAACGTCCATTTCGCAGCAAAGGTTCATGCCCGCCTGCGGGCGCCCCGGGGGATGAAAATGGCCCCGGCGCACCGCCATTTTCTAACCAAGCGATCGCTCCCGGCGGCGATGAACGTTATGGACGTCCCGGAGGGTGTCGCGCAAGCCCGCGAGACCACCGGCTCTTTAGCAAGAGTTGATAACAGCGGTCGCTGGCGGGAGGTACCGGGCTACAGCTCTGAATTGGGCGCCTGAGGCCTGCGACCCCTGCCGGGGCTGAACTTTGGCGAATTTGTTCGGACAGTCCGAACGAATTCGCCATTGTTCACGTGCGCCGGCGCGGACGGTGGGTTTGCACCCGGAGCGGCCACTATCAACTTCGCCCAACGGCCCCGGTTTGTGCGACACCCTTCCCAGCGTCCATTTCGTAGACCGTTGCCCTCCCGCCAAATCGAATTGTCACGTTATGGACGTTCGCCCCTCGCTGCTCGTGCTTCAGCGGCACGGGGGTGGCTGCGAGAGGTCGTCGCCGCCGGCCATGGATGGCCGGCGGAATGGGCGCGGACGGGACTGACACCGCCACAGCGTCCGGCCCCGCCACGAGAACCGCCACAAGCCCCGCCACGAGAACCGCCACAAGCCCCGCCACGAGAACCGCCACAGCCCCGCCACAACACAAGCCACAGCGGTCCGGACGAGCCCGCGCGCGGGTGGGCGGGACCCCAGTCCCCGGCGCTGCGACGCGGCCGCAACTCAGCGAGCGTTACCTCGAGCGACCGCGTGAGCGCGTGGTGGCCGGGGCCGCCGGTCGCGATCCAATCGCGCGGCGCTGAACCGTCGACGAGGCCCCGCCGGAACCAAATCGCCCACATCCGCGTCTATACGGCCAAAGGCCTAAGCCTCAACCCGCACTTGCCCCCCCACGGATTTCCCCCTACACTGCCCCGGTCAGCCAATAGCCGTAGCCGCCCGAAGTGCCCGGCGCCGCGCCACATACGCGGTCTGCCGAGGGCGGGGTCCGTGAGAGCTGATGGTCCCTGCACAGGGCGGCATTGCCGTGTGCTATCTTTGCTGGTCGCGCTTTGCACTGGGGCGAGGCCAACTCCTACGGGATGAGACCCCGCACCGGGCAGCGCTGATCACCTCCCTCTCGACCGCCCGAGGAGTCGCCGTCTTGGCAACCGCTCATGCCCCGCGGACGCGCCGGAGCTTCGCGCGTCTGAACAAGGTCCTTGAAGTTCCCAACCTGATTGATATCCAGCGCAAGTCCTTCGCCTGGCTGACCGACCCCGGTCGGGGTGGCCTGCGCGAGACGATCGATGACATCTCTCCGATCGAGGACTACACCGGCAACCTCGCCGTCCAGTTCGGCGAATTCACCTTCGACCAACCCGTAGCAAGTCTCGAGCAGTGCCGCGAGAAGGATCTGACCTACGCGCGGCCGCTGACGATCACCGTCGCCTTCATCAACCGTGAGACGGGCGAGATTCGTGAGCAGTCCGTGTTCATGGGCGATTTCCCGTGGATGACCGACCGCGGCACGTTCATCATCAATGGCACCGAGCGCGTGGTCGTCACGCAGCTGGTGCGTTCTCCCGGCGCGTATGTGATGGAGCCGAAGGATCGCGAGAAGCAGGTCTTCATCGCGAACCTGATGCCGGCTCGCGGCTCGTGGCTCGAGCTCGAGATCGATAAGAAGGGACGCGTCTACGTGCGCATCGACCGCAAGCGCAAGCTGCCGGTCAGCGTGCTGCTGCGCGCGATGGGATACGCCTCAGACGAGGAGATCCTCAATCTGTTCGACAACTCGCTGTACATCCGCCTCACCCTTGACGCGGACGCGGAGATGACGCGCAGCGAGGAGGGGGCACTGATCGAGCTGTTCAAGAAGCAGCGCCCGGGCGAGCCGCCGTCGATCGACGCGGCCCGTGCCCTGCTCCATCAGCTGTTCTTCGATCCCAAGCGCTACGACCTCACCCGGGTCGGCCGCTACAAGCTGAACTCGAGGCTTGGGCTCGACATCGATCTCGAGACCCGCACCCTGACCCATGACGACATCATCGCGCTGGTCAAGGAGCTCGTCTCGCTGCCGCGGCTGCTCGGCATGCCCGATGACCCCGGCGAGGAGATCAAGGACTTCGCCGCCGAGGCCTTGTCCCTTCCGCGCGAGCCGATCCAGGATCACCTCGACGAGTACGAGCACTTCGGCAATCGCCGGCTGCGCACCGTCGGGGAGCTGATCCAGGAGGCCTTCCGGATCGGCCTCTATCGGATGGAGCGAGTCGTGCGTGAGCGCCTCACCACCGAGGACGCCGACACGATCACGCCGCAGACGATCGTCAACATCCGCCCGGTCGTGGCGGCGCTCAAGGAGTTCTTCGGCTCCAGCCAGCTGTCCCAGTTCATGGACCAGACCAACAGCCTCTCCGGGCTCAGACATCGGCGCCGTCTGTCCGCTCTTGGTGCCGGCGGTCTGACGCGCGAGCGGGCCCCGATCGAGGTCCGCGACGTGCACCCGACCCACTACGGCCGGATGTGCCCGATCGAGACTCCTGAGGGTCCGAACATCGGCCTGATCGGATCGCTGTCCTCCTACGCGGAGATCTCCGAGCACGGCTTCGTCACGACCCCATACCGGGTGGTCAAGCGCGGCAAGGTGACCGACGAGATCGTGCGCATCGATGCCACGCAGGAGGAGGAGCGCAAAATCGCCCAAGCGAACACGCCGATCGATTCGGCCGGCAAGCTCGTCGGCGACGAGATCCTCTGCCGGACCGCGGCGGGTCAGTACGTGACCGTCACGCCCGAGGAGGTCGACCTGATCGATGTCTCCCCCGAGCAGATCTGGTCGGTCACGACGGCGATGATCCCGTTCCTCGAACACGACGATGCCAACCGGGCGTTGATGGGCTCGAACATGCAGGCCCAGGCGGTGCCGTTGCTCGTAACGGATGCGCCGCTGGTCGGGACGGGCATGGAGCGCCGCGCGGCGATCGATACCGGCGACGTCGTTCTGGCCGATCGGCCCGGCACCGTCTCCTACGTGGACGCCGAGCAGATCGTCGTCGAGACCAAGGACGGCGAGCAGAACGAGTACGACCTGCAGAAGTTCATGCGCTCAAACCAGGGGACGCTGATCCATCAGAAGCCGATCGTCGATGTCGGCCTGGGCGTCAAGGGCGGCGACGTGCTGGCCGACGGTTCGGCAACCGATCAGGGCGAGATGGCGCTCGGCAAGAACCTGCTGGTCGCCTTCATGTCCTGGGAGGGCTACAACTTCGAGGACGCGATCATCCTCTCCAAGCGCCTGGTCCAGGACGACGAGCTCACCTCGATCCACATTGAGGAGTACGAGATCGACGCCCGCACGACCAAGCTCGGCGACGAGGAGATCACCCGCGACATCCCGAACCGCTCCGAAGAGAGCCTCAGAAACCTCGACGACCGCGGCATCGTCCGGATCGGCGCCGAGGTCGCGTCGGGCGACCTACTGGTGGGCAAGGTCACGCCGAAGGGCGAGACCGAGCTGACCGCCGAGGAGAAGCTGATCCGCGCGATCTTCAAGGAGAAGGCGCGCGAGGTCCGCGACACGAGCCTCAAGGTCCCCCACGGTGAGGGTGGCGTCGTGATCGACGTCAAGACCTTCAGCCGCGACGAGGGCGACGACCTGCCGCCGGGCGTCAACGACCTGGTGCGGGTGTTCGTGGCCAAGAAGCGCAAGATCGCGGAGGGCGACAAGCTCGCCGGCCGCCACGGCAACAAGGGCGTGATCTCGAAGATCGTCGATGTCCAGGACATGCCGTTCCTCGAGGACGGCACACCCGTCGACGTGATCCTCAATCCGCTCGGCGTGCCGAGCCGGATGAACCTGGGGCAGATCCTCGAGACGCACCTTGGGTGGGTCGCGGCCAACGGCTGGTACGACGACGGCTCGGACGCCTACAAGAGCGCCGGCAACGGCGGCTCGCGTGCCGACGCGAATGGAACGCGTCTGCCCAAGGTGTACGTCGCGACGCCGGTGTTCGACGGCGCGACCGTGGCCGATGTCGATACCGCGCTCGTGAAGTGGCAGGACGAGCACGAGGGCCGGATCAACATGGACGTCGACAAGAAGCGCCGCGAGGGCGAACAGGCCTCCGGCAAGGTGAGGCTGTTCAACGGCCGAACCGGCGAGCCATTCGCGGAGCAGGTGACCGTTGGTTACATGTACATCCTCAAGCTCCTGCACCTGGTCGACGACAAGATCCACGCCCGCTCGACCGGTCCCTACTCGCTGGTCACCCAGCAGCCGCTGGGCGGCAAGGCACAGTTCGGCGGCCAGCGCTTCGGCGAGATGGAGGTGTGGGCGCTCGAGGCGTACGGCGCGGCATACACCCTCCAGGAGATGCTCACGATCAAGTCCGACGACACGGTCGGGCGCGTGAAGGCCTACGAGGCGATCGTCAAGGGCGAGAACATCGCCGAGCCCTCGATCCCCGAGTCGTTCAAGGTCCTGCTCAAGGAGATGCAGTCGCTGGCGCTCGACGTCAACGTGGTCTCCGAGGAGGGCGAGCGCGCCGAGATGCGCGAGGAGGACGACGATCTCCTGCGCGCGGCGGAGGAGCTCGGGATCGACCTCAGCGGAGTTCGTGCCACCGACGGCGCCGCCGCCGACGAGGCGGTGGAGCACGAGGGCGAGACCGTGGAGGCCTCCGAGGAGGAGGCCGAGGTCGAGGACCCGGACCTCGAGCCCGGCGAGGCGATCGAGGAAGAGGACTTCGCGAGCAACGGGGACCCGATGCTCGACGAGGACATCCCCGCCGGAGAAGCAGAAGGAGTTTTGGAGGAGGACGAGGCGTGAAATAGGGCCCGCCCGCCACGCCCGCCACGCCCGCCCCGCCCGCCCCGCCCGCCCCGCCCACCGCGCGGCAAGCCCCGCACTCGTCTACACAAGCACTAAGGAACTGAATTGATCGACATCAATAACTTTGACGCAATCGAAATCGGACTCGCCTCCTCCAAGCAGATCCGTGCCTGGAGCTCGGGCGAGGTGACCAAGCCTGAGACCATCAACTACCGCACGCTGAAGCCGGAAAAGGACGGGCTGTTCTGCGAGCGCATCTTCGGTCCCACGAAGGACTGGGAGTGCTACTGCGGCAAGTACAAGCGCGTCCGCTACAAGGGCATCGTGTGCGAGCGGTGCGGCGTCGAGGTGACGCGCTCGAAGGTTCGCCGCGAGCGCATGGGTCACATCGACCTTGCCGCGCCGGTCAGCCACATCTGGTTCTTCAAGGGCGTGCCGAGCCGGATCGGCTATCTGCTCGACATGGCGCCCAAGGAGCTCGAGAAGGTCCTGTACTTCGCGGCTTCGATCGTCACCTGGGTTGATGACGAAGCGCGCGGCAAGGACATCGAGTCGCTCGAGAAGGAAGTCGCGAAGGTGCTCGACTCCTACGCGGCTGAGAAGGAAGAGCGGGTGCTCGAGCTCAAGGAGTCGCAGGCGCGTCGCGAGGCGTACCTCGAGTCCGGCAAGCAGGCCCGCGATTTCTCCGACGAGGATCACCTGTGGGCCGAGACGCTCGAGGTCAACGTCGCCAAGATCTCCGATGACGAGCGCGAGAAGATGCTCAAGGAGCTGCGCAAGAGCTTCCAGGCCGACATCGACGACACCGAGGCCTACATCGAGGACGCGGCCGAGCGCATGCGTCAGGTGTGGGAGCTGTTCAAGACGATGAAGCCCAAGGACGTGATCAATGACGAGACCACGTTCCGCGAGCTCAAGGACCGGTTCGGGTCGCCTTACGGCTTCGGCGAGTACTTCCGCGGTGGCATGGGCGCCGAGTCGGTGCGTGACCTGCTCCAGCAGGTCGACCTCGACGCCGAAGCGGCCGATCTGCAGGATCAGGTCAAGACCGCCAAGGGCCAGAAGCAGTCGCGCGCGGTCAAGCGGCTGAAGGTCGTCTCCGCGTTCATCAACTCGGGCAACAAGCCGGAGATGATGATCCTCGAGGCCGTGCCGGTGATCCCGCCGGAGCTGCGCCCGATGGTCCAGCTCGACGGTGGCCGTTTCGCGACTTCAGACCTGAACGACCTCTACCGCCGTGTGATCAACCGCAACAACCGCCTCAAGCGGCTGCTCGACCTCGGCGCGCCCGAGATCATCGTCAACAACGAGAAGCGGATGCTGCAGGAGGCCGTCGACGCGCTGTTCGACAACGGCCGTCGCGGTCGTCCGGTGACGGGCCCGGGCAACCGGCCGCTGAAGTCACTGAGCGACATGCTCAAGGGCAAGCAGGGCCGGTTCCGCCAGAACCTGCTCGGCAAGCGCGTCGACTACAGCGGCCGCAGCGTGATCGTCGCCGGTCCGTCACTGCGGCTGCACCAGTGCGGCCTGCCGAAGCTGATGGCGCTCGAGCTGTTCAAGCCGTTCATCATGGCGCGGCTCGTCGAGCGCAAGTCGGCGCAGAACATCAAGGCGGCCAAGAAGATGGTCGACTCGATGATCCCCGAGGTGTGGGACGTGCTCGAGGAGGTCATCCACGAGCATCCCGTGCTGCTCAACCGCGCGCCGACGCTGCACCGCCTGGGCATTCAGGCGTTCGAGCCGGTGCTGGTGGAGGGCAAGGCGATCCAGGTTCACCCGCTGGTCTGCCATGCCTTCAACGCCGACTTCGACGGCGACCAGATGGCGGTCCACCTCCCCCTGAGCGCTGAAGCCCAGGCGGAGGCCCGGATCCTGATGCTGTCGTCCAACAACATCCTCTCGCCGGCGCACGGCGCGCCGCTCGCGACGCCGACGCAGGACATGGTGCTCGGCGCGTACTACCTCACCTATGGTCCGGACGAGACCGCGCTCGAGAAGATTGACCCGGCGACCCACGACCCGCGGCCGCACGTGTTCCGCACCTCCCAGGAGGCCGAGTGGTCATACGAGCACGGCGTCGTGCGGCTGCACGACCTGGCCGAGTACCGCCCGCTCGGGCGCGAGGGCGGCCACCTTCTGACCACGGTCGGCCGGATCATCTACAACGACAAGATCGAGCGGGCACTCGAGGAGGCGCTGGGCGACTCGTTCGACCCGGATACCTACGAGTTCATCAACCGCTCGATGAAGAAGAAGGACACCACCAAGCTGGTGGACGCCCTCGTGCAGTCGTATGGCGCGCCGACGATCTCGCTGGTGCTCGACGCGTTCAAGGACATCGGCTTCCACTACGCCACCCAGGCGGGTGTGACGATCTCCAAGAACGACGTGCAGACGCCGCCGACGAAGGCGGCGATCCTGGCGCGCTACGAGGCGGAGCTCCAGACGATCGTCGGACAGTACGACTCCGGCGAGATCACGCAGGAGGAGCGCCACGAGGCGGTCACCAAGCTGTGGGATCGGGCCACTAACGAGGTCGGCGACGCGCTCAACGAGCACCTCGACGAGCTCAACCCGATCTTCATGATGGCCAACTCCGGTGCCCGCGGGTCGTTCTCGCAGATCCGGCAGCTCGCCGGGATGCGCGGCTTGATGGCCAACCCGAAGGGCGAGATCATCGAGCGCCCGATCAAGGCCAACTTCATGGAAGGCCTGACCGTGCTCGAGTACTTCATCTCGACCCACGGCGCCCGCAAGGGCCTGGCGGACACGGCGCTGCGCACCGCGGACTCCGGCTATCTCACGAGAAGGCTGGTCGACGTGGCCCAGGACGTGATCATCCGCCAGGAGGACTGCGGCACCGAGGAGTTCATCGAGATGGGAGTCTCGAAGCTCGAGGTCGATCCCGAGACGAGGCGGCTGCGGCCAACGGCCGAGCCGAACGACAACCTGATCGGGCGGATCGCCGCGCACGACATCTCCACCAAGCGCGGCCGCGTGATCGTCGAGCAGGGCAAGGAGATCGACCGGGCCGAGCTCGCCGATCTGTACGAGGCCTGGCAGGACGACACCGATAAGGGTCACGTGATCCGGGTCCCGGTGCGCTCCGTGCTCAAGTGCGAGGCGCCGACCGGCGTGTGCCAGGCCTGCTACGGACGCTCGCTGGCGACCGGCAAGCTCGCGGAGATCGGCGACGCGGTCGGCATCATCGCCGCCCAGTCGATCGGCGAGCCGGGCACGCAGCTGACGATGCGGACGTTCCACACCGGCGGCGTCGCCGGTGCGGACATCACGCACGGTCTGCCACGCGTGGTCGAGCTGTTCGAGGCGCGCAAGCCGAAGGGCTTGGCGAAGATCGCCGAGGTTGGCGGCAAGGTCTCGATCGAGGAGTCCGACAAGGCGGTCACGGTCGTGATCACGGACGACGGTGGCGAGGAGCATCGCAACACGTTCCCGCGCCGCACGCTCCTGTTCGTCGATGACGGCCAGAAGGTCGAGCCTGGAACGCAGCTAAACGAGGGGTCGCTGTACCCGCACGAGCTGCTGGCCGTTCGCGGCCGGACCGCGACCGAGCAGTACCTCGTCCGCGAGGTGCAGGAGGTCTACAAGTCCCAGGGCGTGGACATCAACGACAAGCACATCGAGCTGATCGTGCGCCAGATGATGAAGAAGGTCCGGGTCGACCAGAAGGGCGACACCGACCTGCTGCCCGGCCAGTTCGTGGACCGGCAGGAGTACGGTCGCGTCAACCAGGCGGTACTCGATGGCGGCGGCGAGGCCGCGCAGGCAGAGGAGATCATCCTCGGGATCACGAAGGCGTCGCTCAACACCGACTCGTTCCTCTCGGCGGCCTCCTTCCAGGAGACCACCAAGGTTCTGACCGACGCGGCGCTCGAGGGCAAGATCGATCGGCTCAACGGGCTCAAGGAGAACGTGATCATCGGCAAGCTGATCCCGGCCGCAACCGGGCTCAAGCGCTACCGCCGGATCGAGATCGAGCCCTCCGAGCCGCTGCCGCGCGGGATGGACGACGTCGGACTGCTCGACCACGACGACCTCGCGGCGGAGCTCGGGTTGACCGACGGCGAGTCGCTGACCGGCTTTGGTGCAGGCATCGAGCCCGACCTGAGCGATCTCGAGGAGATCGGTCAGCACGGCTCCTCGCTCGGCTTCGCCGAGGAGCTCGCGGACCTCGACCTGCCGTCCGACGGCGGCGACTCCTCCGACGACGAGTAAGACGCTCGACTCCCGGGCCGCTCCCTCGATCTGAGGGGCGGCCCGAGTCATTTAATGGGCCTCGCTGCGCTCGGCGTCCATGGGGCCGGGAGGGCCCGTCCGGACCTGTCGGCGACGCGCGGGCCTAGCCGGGCCTGCGGCAGACGCCCCAGAACTGGACCTCCGCCGAGTGCTCGCTGAAGTTGGTCCACCGGTAGCCCACGTATCCGTCGAGGTCGGGCCCAAACTCTCCGTGCCCGAGGAAATGAACGACCTTCCTGGTCGAGTAGTAGCCGGCCCCGGAGGAAACCGCCTTCTCGTCGGATCCGCACGTGATCCGCACCGAGTCGTGGCCCGGCGGGGGGGCAGCCGACTCCCGGTTCACGTGAAGCAGTGGAGCACAGTGCAGAGTCCCATCTTCGGTGAACGTGTTGAGGTCCCCGGGGGCGGCGACCTGCACTCGACCGAAATGAGAATCGAGGAGTACGCGCACGTGCGCGTAGGTTCCGGGCTTGATGTTGAGCTTTCTGCACAGATTCTCGCCATGCTCCCCGGCGTGTGTCCCCGTACCACCCCAGGCATCCGTGAACTCGAACTTCTGCGCGCCCGACGCAGGGACGGCGCTCGCCAGCGCCAGAGCCACACTCGCAGCGGCGATTCCGAGGTAACCAGCTCGTCTTCTCATCTATTCAGCCCCCAAAGGTTGTCTCGCAGATCAAGCGGCGCCGGCCCGGGCCGCTTGGCGCCCAAGGATAGCGACGCGAATGCGTGCCGCCGCGCGCCGGGGCCGCCCCTCCCGAGGACGGCCCGCGGTGCGTCTGCGAATGCCGCGCCTACGGCGCGCTGTTAGTGAACAGATCCGTGGGACCCTTGGTCGCGATCGGCTTGGCCATCACGAACGCCGACTCGAGCCCGGTCGAGGCGGGCGTCAGTCCGTCGTAGTCGCCGACGAACGGGCCGCCGGCGCTCGGAGCTTGGAGCATGTCGAACGACCCGGTGGTCGACAGCCGGGTCTCGCCGCTCCAGCTCGACGTGTTCGCGCAGTTGCTCGAGCAGGTCACGACGAACTGGTCGGTGGCTCCAGGCTCAGCGGCAGTCGCGTTCTCAAGGTCGTAGTACTGGACCGCCACCCGGCCGCCAGAGTCCACGGTGACCTGCGGGGTGAACGCCGGCGCGTCGCCGGGCGAGGCGTCGACGCGGATCGGCGTCGACCAGGTGCTGCCGCCGTCCGTGGACATCGAGAACGCGATCTTGGCGTTGCCGGTCGGGCTGAAGCGCCCGTCCTGCCATACGGCGTACAGGTTGCCGTTCGGGCCCGCGGTGAACTCCGGCAGTTCGTCGCTCGTGCGGATGTACTCGCCGTTGATGAACACCTGCGCCAGCTGCTGCGCAGCGACAATCGTCGGACCGGACCAGGTCGCGCCGCCATCCGTCGAGCCGATGATCGCCACGCTGAAGCTCGAGCTGGCCTTCTTGCCCCTCCCGCGATCAAATTGTTCGTCCCTGCCGCGATCGGTGTTCCCGCGGCGGGCGGCGCAGAAACGCGAATTGCTAGGAGTAGCGCGCCGCAGCGTGACCGTGCCGCGCGAGCGATTCAGGTAAGAATCGACTCCGCTGGTGAGACGGCCGCGCCGGAAACGGAGCGCGGATCAGCGCGGGTGATCCGCGCCCACGCGTGCTCGACGGCGACCTGCCCCGGAAGGCAGCCGGTGTCGCGAGCCTCGACCAGTACCTCACGCGTGCGGGTTGCGGCGTCGTCCAGCGCCCGCTGCAGATGGGTGGGATCTGGGTCGCCTCGCCGCTCGGCGTCAACATGGATGAGGCCGCCGGAGTTGGAGATGAAATCGGGCACGTACAAGATTTCGCGGTCCGCCAGGACGCGCTCGGTCTGCTCGTCCGCGAGTGGGTTGTTGGCGCTGCCGCACACGATCGCGCAACGGAGCCGGGCGGCAACGCCGGGATCGATCATCCCGCCGATCGCGCACGGCGCGAGCACGTCTACCTCGCGGGTGAGGATCGCTTGCACGCTGTTGACCAGCTCGACGCCCTCGGCTCCCCTGGCCTGCGCTACCGCCGGAACCGGGTCGAAACCGGCGACCACCGCGCCCTGCTCGACGAGCCAGCGCGCGAGTGGGCCGCCCACCTTGCCCAGCCCGACCACGCCGACGCTGCGGCCCTCCAGGTCGTCGTCGCCGTACAGGGTCCACAGTGCCGCGCGGATGCCGCCGAGCACCGTTCGCGCCGTGTCGGGTGAGGGGTCGCCGCCGACGCCGTCATGCGCGCTGCGCCCGACGACGTGACGCGTGTGTTCGGCGATCAGGTCCATGTCGTTGGTGGACGTGCCGATGTCCTCGGCCGTTATGTATCTGCCCTCGAGCCGCTCGATCTCGCGGGCCATCGCGATCAACCGGGCCGAGCGCAGATCCTTGCGACCGTCGTCGATCATCACTGCCTTGCCTCCGCCGAGGTCAAGGCCGGCCGCGGACGCCTTGAAGGTCATCGCATGGGACAGGCGCAGGGCGTCGTCGAGCGCTTCGGGAACGCCGTGCTCGTAGCGACGGATCCGCAATCCGCCGAGCGCGGGGCCGAGCGCAGTCGAATGGATAGCGATCACGCCGCGGAGACCGGTATCGGAGTCCTGGATCAGGTGGACGCGCTCGTGCTCCCAGGAGAGCGAATGAAGGAGAGCGTCACCCATCGACATTGTTAGAACACACCATCCATGGTCTATCTTATTACCAATTCTGGTCAGTTTTCAATCTCGAACGCGATAGTTTGTGCTCATGGAAATGGGGTTTGTGCCGGTCGGCCCCAGGCGGACGTTCGAGGGAGCGGTGGAGCAGATTGCCGAGCGGATCCGGCTCGGGGAGCTGGGAGCGGGGGACCGGTTGCCGTCCGAGCGCGAGCTTGCGGCGGCGATGCGGATCAGTCGTCCGACGCTGCGGGAGGCCGTCCGGCTGCTGGCGGATGCGGGCGTGCTGGTCGTTCGGCCGGGGTCCACGGGCGGCATCTTCGTCGCATCGGATTACGTGCCGAGCGAGCTTCTGCGCTCGAAGTCGGACCTACGCCTTGACGAGGTCGCCGGCGTGCTCGAGGCCAGGCGCCTGATCGAGCCGCGCGTCGCCCAGCTGGCGGCGGTCAACGCCCGCGAGGAGGACTATGCGCGCCTGCAGCAGATCATCGACGCACAGACACAGCTGGTGGACGAGGGAGACGTGCTCGCGCGCGAGGACCGCTTCCTCCAGCTCGACACGCAGTTTCACCTGCGGATTGCCCGCGCCACCGGCAACAGCACGATCGTCTCGATGATGCGCACGCTCCTGCGCCGCCTGGAGATCGCGCGCGACTTGGCCGTCCATGAGCCGCCCACAGTGCCGTGGGTCATCGATATCCACGAGCGCACGCTCGCGGCGATCCGCTCGGCCGACCACGATCGGATCGAACGCGTGATGGACGAACACCTGGCGGCCCTCGAAGCAGGCATGGGAGCAGGCCACGGACCGCGTGCTCGTGCGGCCGATCCCGGAGTTCCTGCGGACGGTGGCCGAGCGGGGCCGGCGGTAGCGTCGCTAGCCCACCGCGCGGACGGTGGCCGAGCGGGGCCGGCGGTAGCGTCGCTAGCCTGGCGCGGCGATCGAGGTCGCGATGAATGTTGCGCTCAGAGGATGTGGTCGACGTCCTGCTCGAGCTCCCCCACGTCCTGCTCGAGGTCATGCTCGAGCTCGCGCAGCCGGCGCAGCCTCAGCACCTTGAATGTTCGGCCTGAGAACACCGTCGGAATCGCGCACGCCAGGAAGCACATGGCGCCGAGCGAGCACGTCCAGTTGGCTGCCGCCAGGGCGATGTCCGAGCCCATCGAGGGCACGACGTAGCCGGCGATCGCAGAGATCCCGAACAAGACGCATCCGAGCAGGTTTATGCCGGGCTCCCACCAGCCGGTTCTGTCGCGGTCAGGCAGCCATCCGACCCGCGGTGAAGCGCGGTAGGCGATCGCTCCAGAGACCAGGAAGAAGATCGAGCCGACGGCGTCCGGCCTCCAGACGAGCTTGTCATAGCTCGAGCTACTGACGTCCACGTGGATCGCTTGGAACGTGGTGATGTTGAACGCCAGCGTGCCGGCGGACTGAATCCAGGCGGTCTGCCACGCAGCGCGACCCGGGCCGAGGACGTAGCGCTCGGGCCACGCGAGCCAGCTCTGCATGCCGCCGCCGAGCGTGAACAGAATCGATCCGACGAAGAACGTCAACCCGTCAGCGTGCTGACCGACCAGCCTGAGGTAGGGACCCAGCGGCCCGACCACAAAGCATGTGGACCCGAGCGCGAAGAACAGCGCCATCCAGCGTGCGCGGATCGCGTCCGAGCGGTTGGCCTTGCCCGCGCTCATACGGGCATTGTGTTCTCTGCGGCTCAGTGCGGCTCTGCCGCGCGCTCGGGGACGCGCCGCTGGCTCCGCCGAGAGGTGCGGGAGTGCTCACGTGGCAGCGGCCGTGTGACGAGCTGCCGGAGCGCACCGAGCTCGGTCTCGTAGTCCTCGATGATCTTCTCCGGATCGGGGACCAGCCCTGGGTCGACCTGGAACCCGACGGTCACGCCGCCGTTGTAGCTGAAGATGCTGATTCCGATCCCGATCGAGCCGGCCGCCGGGACCCAGCCAACCACCCCCGCCAGCTCCGTGCCGGCGAAGTACAGCGGCTCGCGCGGGCCGGGGACGTTCGTCATCACCGCAGTTGTCTTCTGGGCGAACACGTCCAGCAGGCGCTGCTCGATCTGCGGCGGGGTCATCCCGATCACCCCGAGGATCCCGTAGGAGATCATGCCCTCGGGGGAGTGCTTGATGCGATCCATCCGCAGGTGAACCTCTGACAGGCGGGTCGCGGGATCCTCGATCCCGACCGGGAGCGCCAGATACACGAGTCCGAAGCGGTTTCCGAGCTCCCGCGGGAGCGGCTCGTCGAGCGGACGCAGGTTAAACGGCACCATCGTGCGGATCTCGTCGACGAGGCTGTGACGACTCTTGAGATAGCGGTGCAGCGCACCGGTCATCGCCGCAATCAGGACATCGTTGACGGTCGTTCCCGTGGCGTGGCCGATGTCCTTGATCTCCTCGAGTGGCATCCGGTCCGACCACGTCACCCTCCGCGGCACCCCGAGCTTCCCGCGGAGCACCGTCTTGGCGTCCGCGGTGGTCAGCAGCAGCTTGGCGAGCGCGCGCGCATCGGCGCCGGTGCGAGCGGCCAGTCCGGGCAGCTCCTCGCCCGGATGGGCGATGAACTCCAACCCCTGGTGCATCCCGGCCTCGGCCATGTGCGCGCCGGCCCTGACCGGGGCGACCATCGAGCCGAGCAGCGTACGGCCCCCCCGCTCCTCTTCGGGCGGAGCGATCCCGGCTTCGGGATCCGAGTCGGTGAGCGAGAGCAGCAGCCGCGAGAGCGCGATTCCGTCAGCGATGCAGTGGTGCATGCGCGAGACCAACGCCATTCCGTCGCCGTACCCGTCGATCAGGTAGGTGTCCCACAGGGGCTTCGTGCGATCCAGGGGGCTCATCATCAGGTCGCTCACGAGCTCCTCGAGCATCCGGCGGTCACCCGGCGCCGGAAGCGCGAGATGGTGAATGTGACGGCCGAGCTCAAAGTTCGGATCGTCCTCCCAGGTCGGGAAGCCCATTCCCATGCGTGGCTCCACGACGCGCTGGCGGAACCGCGGGTACCGCTCGACCAGCCTTGTGCGGAGGACCTCTGTGGCACGGATCGGATCGATCGGCTCGTCGAACCACAGCACGGAATTGACGACCATCAAGTTGGTCGGTCGGTCCATGTGCAGCCAGGCGGCGTCAGCATTGCTCATTCGCTGCGCGCTCATCTCTCATTCCTCCTCGGATCGTCAACTCGACCTCCTCGGATCGTCAACTCGACGTTATCCGGCGGCTGTGCCGAGCACATCCGCAGCGACCCGCGACCCGATCCGTAGCTTGCACGGGAATTGCGCGGTGGGCGCCTGATACCGTTGTCGTAAGTCGGGGGCCAGGGCGGTCGGGGAAGGCCGCGGCTCCGGTAAGAACTATCTGTGGGGGTTCCCGTGAGAGCCATCAAGCATTGCCTGCGAGTTGCGCCCGCGATCATCCTGTTCGCGGTCATCGCCGTCCCGTCCTCGGCTCAAGCAGCCACTCAATACGCCATCGCGAAGCGCCTGTGCCACGTCCCGCAGGGCCCCCATGCGGCGATGTGCTTCGTGCAGGAGCGAAGGTTCGTCAAAGCCGGGACGAAGGGCGCCCACCAGGTCAAGCTTGCCGGCGGAGCGACCAAGGCCGGCACGATCGGGCCGGCAGGAGGCCTGACTCCGAGCGACCTCGCTGCGGCGTACGCGCTGAACACGACCGGCGGCGCCGGCCAGACCGTCGCGATCGTCGACGCGTACAACGACCCCAACATCGATGCCGATCTGCAGACCTTCGACGCGCAGTACGGACTCGCGCCGTGCAGTGTCGCCAACGGTTGCCTTCAGATCGTCGGACAGACGGGGTCGCCGGATTCGCTGCCCCCCGACGACACAACCGGTTGGTCGGTCGAGGAGTCGCTCGATGTCCAGGCTGTCCATTCCGTCTGCCAGGGCTGCAAGATCATTCTGGTCGAGGCGAACTCCAGCAATGACGTCGATCTCGCGGCGGCCGAAAACACCGCGGCTGCCCTGCACGCGACGGAGATCAACAATTCGTTCGGCGAGCCTGAGCCCCAGGCCAGCCCAGGGTTCGCGGCGGCGTTCAACCATCCCGGAATCGTCGTGACGGCCGCGACGGGCGATGACGGCTATGACTCCTACGATCTGCTCCAGGGGGTCAACGCTCCGAACATACCCTCCTCTTCAAACACGGTCGTATCCGTCGGCGGCACCTCGCTGTACCTGACGCAGAACGGCACCCGGTCATACGAAACCGTGTGGAACACGAACGGTCCCAAGGACGTCTATGAGCAGGCATTCGGGCAGCCGCTCGGCGCCGGTGGCGGCGGCTGCAGCACCGTCTTCCCCGCCCAGCGGTGGCAAAGCTCGCTTTCGGTGTGGGGTGAGACGGGATGCGGCGCCAATCGGCTGGCCGCCGATGTTTCGGCGGTGTCCGATCCGCTCACCGGATTCGATATCTATGACTCCTACAACGCCATCCAGGGTGCACCCGGATGGGCCACGTTCGGCGGCACCTCACTGGCCTCGCCGATCGTCGCCGCTGCGTACGGCCTCGCCGGCGGCGCCCAGGGCGTCAGCTATCCGGCGCTCACGCTCTACGGCCATCTTGCCAGTGCGAATGACGTCACCGCCGGCGGCAACGGCTGGTGTGCAGGCATGGGAGCGCCGCAGTGCGGCAACCCCAACATCTCCTCGTCGATTGTCGACTGCGCGTTTGCGGCCGATGGGTCGCTCGCGCCGGGCAACCGGGCGTGCACGGCGCTCGCCGGCTACGACGGGCCCACAGGAGTCGGTACGCCGAACGGCCTGTCGATGTTCCTGAAGACCGGCCCCGGGGGCTCTGTCACCGGCCCGACCGCGGTGATCGCAAACCAGAGCGGCACCTGGCATACGGCGGCGCTCGACCCCTTCCCGGGCGGCGCGATCTCGAGCTACAGCTGGAACTGGGGCGATGGCACGGCCACCACCGTCAGTCCGCATGCGACCGCGGCGCACACCTACCGCACCGGCGGCAGGCACACGATCCGCGTGACGATGACCGACACCTACGGAATGACCGGTGTCGCGACCTACAACGTCAACGTGACCGTGCCGATTCGGCCCGCCAACGTCAGCAAGCCGAAGGTCACCGGTACTGCTCGTGTGGGCGGACGCCTGGTCGCGAGCACCGGGACCTGGCGAGGCGTGCCGGCGCCGACCTTCACGTTCCAGTGGCAACGGTGCAAGTCGAGCTGCTCCAGCATCGCCCGGGCGACCGGGAGCTCATACTCGCCCACAGGTGCCGATCGAGGAGCGAAGCTGCGGGTAATCGTGAACGCGCGAAACGTGGCGGGGAGCAGCTCGGCGGCGTCGAGCCAGGTGGGCCCGGTGCGGTAGCGCGGCACGGGGCCGGCGCCCGTCGGGGGCGCGTATCGTCAAAGCCATGACCGCAGCCCGCTCCTGGCACGAGCATCTGCCGCCCGGCGTCTCTCCCGAGGAGGTCGATCTGACCGCGTGGCGCAGCCTGCCGGCGGCTTGGATCAACGTCTGGGCTGAGGCTCCCTCGGCGCCGGTGCTGTTCGTGCACGACCGCGGCTGGATCACGGCCGCTCAGCTGGAGGAGGCTTCGCGGCGCGTAGCGGGGCGCCTACGAGGCGCCGGGCTCGAGCCGGGCGATCGGATGCTGTTCAGCGCCGAGTCCTCGCTCGAGCTGGTGATCGCGCACGTGGCCGCGGTCCGCTCCGGGATCGTCGTGGTTCCAGCCAACACGGCATACCGGCAGCGCGAGCTGGTGCACGTGGTAAGCGATGCACGCCCCAAGGCGGCGCTGCTCGACGACCCGCATCGCGCGCGCTGGGTGTCCGCGGCGGATCAGTCGATCGTGGTGGTCGGTCCCGGGGTCGAGCTACCCGATCACGAACCGGGCGCTCTGGACGGCGCCGCCTCCGACGCGCCGGCCCTGATCGGCTACACCTCCGGTACGACGGGCGCTCCCAAGGGTGCGGTGCTCACCCAAGCCAACCTGCTGGCCGGCAGCGAGGCGGTCGCTCTCGCCTGGCGGTGGACGGGATCGGATCGCCTCGTCCTGGCGCTGCCGCTATTCCACGTCCACGGGCTGTGCGTCGGCCTGCACGGCACGTTGCTGGCGGGAGCATCGGCCGTGCTGCTGCCCCGCTTCGAGGTCGATGCCGTGCTCGACGCCGTCGGCGCGCATCGCGCGAGCCTGTTCTTCGGCGTGCCGACGATGTATCACCGGCTCGCGCGCTCGTCGCGGGCGCGGGAGCTGGCGCGCCTGCGGCTGTGCGTGTCGGGCTCGGCTGCATTGCCGGCGGAGCTCCATCGCGCGCTCGCCGAGCGCGGCGGGCAGCGGGTGCTCGAGCGCTACGGCATGACAGAGACGATGATGAACGTCTCAAACCCCTACGACGGCGAGCGGCGCGCCGGCAGCGTCGGCTTTCCGCTGCCGGGCGTCGAGCTGCGACTCGCCGAGGCGGACAAAGAGATCCAGCTGCGGGGCCCGAACGTGTTCGCCGGCTATTGGGAGCGTCCGCGGGCAACCGCCGAGAGCTTCACCGACGGATGGTTTCGAACGGGCGACCTCGGGGCGCTCGACGAGGACGGCTACGTGCGGATCCTCGGGCGCTCCAAGGAGCTGATCATCAGCGGCGGCTTGAACGTCTACCCGCGAGAGATCGAAGACGTGTTGCTGGCGCATCCCGGCGTGGCCGAGGTCGCGGTGGTCGGTACGCCCTCAGAGGAGTGGGGGGAGACAGTCACGGCGTTCGTCGTCCCGGCCGCAGAGAACCCGAGCGCCGCGGTCCTGCTCGAGTTCGCCGCCGAGCGGCTTGCGCCGTTCAAGCGTCCGCGCGCCGTGCACTTCGTCGATGCCCTGCCTCGCAACGCGCTCGGCAAGGTGCTCAAGCACGAGCTCGTCTAGCCGAGCTGCTCGGGCAGCCCGAAGCGCGTAAACGTCCCGGCGAGCCGCTGCGGGTCGCTCGGTTGCTCGGGGAACCGCTCGTAGGCCTCGGGATCGGTGGCGTCGGTTGCGCGCACGATAAACGCGGTGACATCGACGATCTGGCGACCGCGGAGCGTCAACACGCACAGTGCGAACGGCAGGTACGAGTGCTCGGTCGCGTCCCACACGTAGAAGCCGAGCGCGGGCTGCCCGTTGGACCTGGTGGGGATCGCCCGCCAGCGCCAGTCGCCGGACATCGACGACAGAGCCGCCCATCTGACGACGTTCTCGCGTCCCGCGTACCACGTCGCCAGCGGCGGCATCGCGAACGTCGCGTCCTCGGCCAGCATCTCCGTGAACGCCTCGACGTCACAGCGCTCCCAGGCCTCCACGTATCGGTCGACGAGCCCGCGGACCTGATCGTCGCCCAAGGTGCGCAGATTTGCCTGCTGGCTCTCCTCCGGGACCCGCTCCTCGATCGCCGCCCGTGCACGCTGAAGGGCGCTGTTGACGCTCGGCACGGTCGTGTCGAGCACCTCGGCGGTCTCCTTCGCCGAGTAGCCGAGCACCTCGCGCAGGATCAGGACGGCTCGCTGGTTGGCACCGAGATGCTGCAGCGCGGCGATGAACGCGAGCTCCAGACCCTCCCGCTGCTCGTAGCTGGCCTCAGGAGCCGCATAGCCGTCCTCGATCCCCAGCATCTCGTCCGGATATGGCTCGAGCCAGACCGACTCGGCGACCGGCTGTCCGGGCGGCTCCTCGCCACTGACCGCCGGCCCGTAGTCGGCCGGTAGTACCCGCTTGCGCCTCCGGCCGATCTGATCCAGGCAGCAGCGGGTCGCGATCGAGTACAGCCACGTTCTCAGTGAGCTGCGCCCCTCGAACCGCGACAGACCCTTCCATGCCTTGAGCAAGGTCTCCTGCAGCGCGTCGTCGGCGTCGTGGACCGAGCCGAGCATCCGGTAGCAGTGCGCGTGGATACTGCCCAGATGCGGCTCGACGAGCTCGCTGAACGCGAGCTCGTCGCCGGTACGTGCTGCAGTCAGCTGGGCGCCCTCCACCGCTCACAGGTTAGTGGCGGACTGGCGGGCACCGACCACAGGGGAAGCCCTGCGCGCCAGCCGGGGGAGGTACCAGTTGCGCTCACCGAGGATCGTCATCGTTGCCGGGAGCAGGACGCCGCGAACGATCGTCGCGTCGATCAACACCGCCGCCGCCAGGCCAACTCCGAACTCCTTGAGCTCGATCATGCTGAGCGTCGCGAAGATCCCGAACACCGCCACCATCACCGCGGCCGCGCTCGTCACCACGCCTGCGGTCGATCCGATTCCGTGCGCGACCGCGTCGCGCGTGGAGAGGCCGCCGTCGCGTGCCTCCTTGATGCGGCTGAGGATGAACACGTGGTAGTCCATCGAGAGACCGAACAGGATCACGAACATGAACAGCGGCAACCAGCTCGTCAGGCCGCCGATCTCCTTGAAGCCAAGCAGCCCCTCCGCCCAGTGGTGCTGGAAGACCAGCACCAGCACGCCATACGCGGCGCCCACCGAGAGCAGGTTCAAGGCGATCGCCGTGATCGGGATCACCAGCGAGCGGAATGTCGCAAGCAACAGCAGGAACGCGAGGCCCAGGACGAACGCGAACACCCACGCCGTGCGGGCCGCGAGCAGGTCCCCGAAGTCCTTCGACGCTGCGGTCTGGCCGGTCACCCGTGCGGTCACGCCGGGCACCTGTCCGAGCGTGTCTGGGATCAGCCGGTCGCGCAGCGTGGCCAGCGCCTGGTTTGACGCGGCATCCGTTCCCTGACCCGCGAGCGACATCTCCAACACGGCGACCGTGCCGGTCCGGTTCGCGGCCACGGACGTCGGCCCGCTGATCTGTCCCGAGCGCAGGGCCTCGCTCTCGAGCTTCGCGATCGCAGCGCGGACGGACCCTGCGCCGACGTTCGGGGCCTGCACGACGACCATCGCCGGGGCTGGGCTCCCCGGGAATGCCGACTGGATCCGCGCATAGGTCTTCATCACCGGCAGATTCGCCGGCACGCTACGGGGGCCCGGGACCTCGGTGTGCAGGGCGAGCGCCGGCGCCGCAAGTGCGAGCAGCAGGCCGATCGACGTCGCCGCGGCGATGCGGGGGTGGCTGAGCACCGGGCGCAGCAGCACCGGGGAAATGCTGCGACGGTCGCGGCGGCGGCGTCCCAGGAACGGGATCCGCCCCTTGTCGATCCGATCGCCGAGCACCGCCAGCATCGCCGGCAGGAACGTGACCGACCCGATCATTGCGACCGCGACGACGATCATCGTCCCGAAGGCGAACGATGTGAATGTCGCGTTGCCCGTCAAGAACATCCCGGCCATGGCGATCATCACCGTCACGCCCGAGACGAGCACCGCGCGGCCCGACGTGGCGCCGGCAACCTCCAGCGCCTCGGCCGCGGAGCGCCCCGCTGCCCGTTCCTCCCGTTCGCGGCGGATATAGAACAGCGCGTAATCGACGCCGACGGCCATCCCAATCAGAACGATCACCGAGGATGCGGCGCCGTCGAACGCGTAGAAGTGGCTGGGGATTGCGACCAGGCCGAGCGTCGCGGCCACCGCGGAGATCGCCAGCAGGACCGGAATGGCGGCCGCCACGAGCGCTCCGAACACGAGCACGAGGATCACGAGCGTGATCGGGAGCGAAAGCGTCTCAGCGTGGTGAAGGTCATTGCTCATCGCACCGCTCAGCGCCTTCATCGCACTGGCGTCGCCGAACTCGCCGATCTTCATCGCCGGGTGCGCGCGCTGGGCGCCGGCGACGGCAGCGAGCACGGGCTGTACGCGGTCCTGCGCGGAGTCGGGATTGCCGCGCAGCGCGAGCTCGATCAGCGCCGAGTGCCGATCATGGGAGAGCTGACCTGCATTGCCCGCCGCATACGGCGAGCGCATCGAGGCGACGGCCGGCAGCGCTCGAAGGCGTGCCGCCAGCTGATTGACGACGGCGCGGAATTCGGCGCTGTGGATAGGCGACCCACCCGCCCCGCCCCGCACCGGCGAGGTGACCAGCACTTGCTCCTGGGCGGGCTGGCGGAACTCTCGATGCAGGACCGCGTTAGCGGCGCCGGAGCTGCCCGCCCCACCTTGATCGTTTGCCAGCCTCACCGTGCCGAGCGCCGAACCTAGCGCGAGCGACGCGATCACGAATACCAGCCATCCTGCAATCGCCGTCTTGTGATGGCGCGCGCTCCAGCGCCCGGCACGTGCCGCGACGCCCTTGTACCTGACCATCTGTCACCTCCAATCGCGTGGCCTCAAAAAGCTGACCGAACGGTCTCAACGGGGCGTCGAATCGACCATCCGAGCAGCGGGTGAATGTGCGCGGGGGTGGCCCACCGGAAGCGAGGTAGGGTTATCCGGAGGTAGGGTCGGCCCTACCCTCGACTCGGCGGCAGGCCGGGTAGGCGGGACGTGCTCGATCACTTACCGTTGCGAGCGTGACCCGCCTACGTTCAACGGCGATACAGGCACCGCGCGACTTCCTTTACGTGTCGGTCGGGTTTCCGCTCGGCTTCACCTGGCTGATCGTGCTGGTGGTCGCGCTCGCTGTCGGGATCGGCACCTCGGTGGTGATCATCGGAATCCCGATCCTCGCGCTGACGTTTTTGCTCTGCAGCTGGGGCGCAAACACCGAGCGCGAGCGCGCCTCGCTGATCCTCGGCTCGCCGATCGGTCGCGTGCAGCGGCCGCCGTTGCCCGCGGGGTTCTTCGCCGGCTGGCGTGCGAGGATCACCGACTCCTCGCGCTGGAAGGAGCTCGGCTATATGGTCGCGCTCTGCCCGGCCGGGCTGATCACCGGCACGATCGTGATCAGCCTGTGGGCGACCGTCCTGGCCGCGCTCGCGGCGCCCGCGTTTGTCTCGTCGGCCTCGTCGAAGTCGTGGCTTGGAGGCCTGAACAGCGCATCGCAGGTTGGCCTCGTCGTCGGCGGCATCGTCCTCGCCGCGGTGACCGTCGCGATCACGCGTGCGCTTGCGATCGGGTTGGGAGCGATGGCGAAGGGACTGCTCGCACCCGACGAGCGCGCCGAGCTGGCCGCCCGAGTCGAGACGCTCGAGGCGACCCGGATGGGCGCTGTGGAGTCCGCCGACGCGCGGCTGCGACGGCTGGAGCGTGACCTCCACGACGGAGCGCAGCACCGGCTGGCGTACATCGCAATGGAGCTCGACCGCGCCCGCTCCAAGATCGACGAAGATCCGGACGGCGCGCGCGAGCTGTTGGGTCGCGCACATGAGGAATCAAAGCGGGCGATGGTCGAATTGCGCGACCTCGTGCGCGGTATCCATCCCTCGGTGCTCACAGATCGTGGACTCGACGCAGCGGTGTCAGGGCTCGCCCAGCGTTGTCCGGTCCCGGTCGACGTGACCGTCGATCTCCCAGAACGGCCCCCGGTCGCGGTCGAAACGGCGGCGTACTACGTGGTCGCCGAGACGCTCACGAACGTGGCCAAGCACTCGGCAGCCGCCCATGCGGGCGTGGAGATCGTCCGTAACGGTCGGTCGCTGAGCATCGAGGTGCGCGACGACGGTCATGGCGGCGCCCAGCGTAAGCCCGGGTCGGGTCTCGAGGGGCTCGCGCAACGGGTCGAGGCGCTCGACGGCTCGTTCGTGATCGATAGCCCGGATGGAGGCCCCACGATCGTCAAGGCGGAGCTGCCATGCGCGTCGTGATTGCCGAGGACCTTGCGCTGCTGCGCGGCGGGATCGCCGCGCTGCTCAGGGACGAGGGGCACGAGATCGTCGGCGAGGTCGGCGACGGCGACGCTCTGCTGACCGCCGCCGGGGAGCAGCACCCCGACCTCGCGATCATCGACGTTCGGATGCCGCCGACGCAGACCGACGAGGGCGTGCGGGCGGCGCTCGAGTTGCGCCGCCGCCAACCGGAGATCGCAATTCTGATTCTCAGCCAGTACGTCGAGGAGCGCTACGCCACCGACCTGCTGAGCGCCGGCAGCCGAGGCGTCGGCTATCTGCTCAAGGACCGAGTGGCCGACGTGAGTGAGTTTCTCTCTGCTGCCAGGCGGGTGGCTGCCGGCGGCACGGCGATCGACCCCGAGGTCGTCTCCCAGCTGCTGAGCCGCCGCCGTCGCACCGACGTGCTCGACGAGCTGACTCCCCGCGAGCTGGAGGTGCTGGCGCTGATGGCCGAAGGCCAGTCGAACTCCGCGATCGCCGAACGACTCGTGGTCACCGATGGCGCGGTCGAGAAGCACGTGCGAAACATCTTTATGAAGCTCGGCCTACCGCCGACGGAGCAGCAGCACCGCAGGGTCCTCGCCGTCCTGACCTATCTGGGGGTGTAAGCAGTGACGTCGTCTCCAGTCCGATACCTGCTCGCGCTGATCGGCGCGCTGATCGCGGGCGCGATCGTCCTGCTGGGCGCCTGGACGCTGCTCGATCTCGCCGCGCGGCACACGTTCGCGGTGCGCTCGACGTTCCGCGGAGTCGCCTCGCTGAAGGTCGACGCCGGCACCGGCGACGTGCATCTGACAAGTGTTCCAGAGGGGTCGGCGATGGTCGTCGTCGCGCACGTCACCGAGGATCTGACCTCCCCGCACCGCGAGGCGGTGCGGCAGCCCGGCGGCGTGCTACGGCTGACAGATGGCTGCGGCTCGATCCTCAACACGCAGTGCAGCGTCAGCTACGACATCACCGTCCCGGCAGGAACCAAGGTGGATGTGGGCTCGGGTGCCGGTGACGTCACCGCCAACGGGCTATCGACGGATTCCTCGGTGGATTTGCATTCGGGGGCCGGCGATGTGACCGCGATCGCGATCAACGCTCCGGTGGTCAAGCTCTCGAGCGGGGCGGGCGACATCGAGGGCCAGCTGACGCGCGTGGCTAGCAGCCTCGACGCGAGCTCCGGCGCCGGCGATGTGACGCTAAGGGTGCCCAATGCCTCCTACGCCGTCAACGCCGGTTCGGGCGCAGGGACGGTGTCCGACTCCACGCTGCGGGTCGATCCGACGTCGCCGTTCCGGATCAGCGCGCACTCCGGCGCCGGCAACGTGACGATCAAGACCCGCTAGCTGCAGTCCTTGCAGGCGCCGTGCAGCACGATCTCGTGCTCGTCGACCCGCATCGGGACGCGGCGGCTGAGCCTCTGGATCGCGGTCTCGAGCTCGCGATCGGTGAACGGGGTCACCGTGCCGCAGTTGTCGCAGACGAGGTGATGGTGGTGCCCTTCGCCAGAGCGGATCGGCTCGTAGCGCGCCATTGCCTGGCCGACCTGGAGCTTCTGGACGAGGTGCAGGCGCTCGAGCTCATCGAGGATCCGGTAGACGCTGGCGCGCGCAACCGGTCGCTCGGAATCCTTCAGCGCCTCCTCGATCTCGACGGCTGACAGCGCGCAAGGCTGTGAATCGAGCAGCTCGAGCACGGCCCGGCGGGCGGCTCCGGTGTGATGGTTGGATTGAGCGAGTACGCGCTGGGCGCGGGCGGCCCACCGCTCGGTGTTCTGTGCAGGCATCGATTCCAGTCTAATTCTCCGTATCGGATGCCAGCCGCGGCCGGCGCGGACGGAGGTCGGTGGTTGCCAGGAACGTGAACAGGTAGATCCCGCTCGCGACCGCGATGATCGCTGAGCTCGGGGGAAGCTTCGGGATCAGATAACTGAGGGTCAGCCCAGCCCAGGTCGAGCCCACTGCAAAGGCGGCGGACAGGGTCATCCCGAAGTACGGGTTCGGAGTCAGACGCTGCGCGGCGCCCGCCGGCGCTGCCAGCAGCCCGATAAGCAGCAGCGCACCGATCGCTTGAGTCGCCTCGGCGGTCGTTGCGCCGAGCAGGGCCAGAGTGAGCAGGCCAAGTGCCCGGACCGGGACGCCGCGCGCCGCGGCGACCGCCGGGTCAATGCTCGAGAACAGCAACGGCCGCGCGATTGCCACCACGCTCACGACGATCACCGCTGCGATTGCCGCGGCTAGCCGCGCATCGGCCGCGCTCAGCCCAAAGATCGAGCCGAACAGCGTCCGCGCGCCGAGCAGTCCGCTGCCCCCGCCAGATCCGGCGTTGAAGCGCGCCAGGAAGTACACGCCGAGCCCGAGGATCCAGGCGAACACGATGCCGATCGTGACGTCGTCGGGATGCGCGCGCTCGCCGAGCGCTCCGATCGCAAGCCCGACGAGGATCGTCGCGGCGAACAGCCCCACACGCAGATCGACCCCAGCAGCCGCGGCGGCCAGCGCGCCAGTGAATGCCACGTGCGAGAGGGCATCGCCGGCGAACACCTGGGCACGGAGTACGACGAAGTAGCCGACCAGGCCGCAGGCGAGCGCGATCGGCGTACCTGCCAGAAACGCGTTGCGGACGAACTCGTGGGCGAACATCAGTCGAGCAAGGCGCGTGCGACGCGTGCGATCAGGTAGAGGACGAACGCGACGGTCGTGATGTAGAAGCCGACCGGATAGTTGTAGAAGTACGCCAGCGACAATCCGATCCAGGTGATGAGCACCGCGAGCACGACGCTGAGCACCAGGCTCGCTCCGATCCTCGGCGTGATCAGCTGTGCTGTCGCCGGCGGTGCGACGAGCAGCGCGAACACGAGCAGGACGCCCGTTATCTGTGCGGTCGCGGCAACTGCGAGTCCGAGCAGCACCAGGAACGCGAGTGCCAGCCCGCGCACCGGGATGCCGCGCGCGCGCGCCACGTCCTCGTCGACCGAGGCGAACAGCAGCCGGCGGCCGGCGAGCGCCAAGCACGCAAGCGTCGCCACGGCGACGATCGCGAGCGTCGCGACCTGGCCGCGACTGATCCCGAGGAAGTCGCCGAACAGCAGGTTCTCGTATCCGGCGAGCACGCCCTGGTAGAGACTGAGGAATAGAAAGCCACACGCCAGGCCGAAGGCCTGCACGGTGCCGGTGACGGCAGACTCCTGGGCACGATGGCGCCGTGACGCGGATCCACCCGCACTTCCGATCACGAGCGCAGATGCGCCGCAGAATGTGAAGTACCCCGCGGCGGCGGGCAGCCCGATCAGGAGTGCGCCCGTCGCGCCGGGAAAGGCCATCACCGACAGCGTGTGACCGGCGAAGGTCTCCCTGCGCAGCACCATGAACCACCCGACCACGCCCGCCATCACCGCCACGATCGTCCCTGCCTGCAGGGCGTTGACCATGAACGGAAACTCGGTCAGCTGCCGGTAGTCGGAGACCGGGTCGAGCGACAGGCTTACCGCGGAGCTAATGATGCGCATCGTGCTCGTGGCGATCGGAGTGGTGGGCCGGCGGCTCCGGAAGTCCGGCCACCACCAGGCGGCCGTCGTTCGCCTGCAGGACATCGACCGGAACGCCGTACAGGCTGCTCAGCGTCGATGCGGTGATCACCTCGCGCGGGGTGCCGACCGCGGCCCGGCCGGCGCCGAAGTACACCACGCGATCCAGGTAGCTCAGCAGCGGGTTGACATCGTGCGCGACCAGCAGCACGGTCACCTGCTGGCGGTGGGAAATCCGCGCCAGCAACGCCGCGACCGCGGTCTGGTTCGGCAGGTCGAGGCTGTCAAGAGGCTCGTCGAGGATCAGCAGATCGGGCCCGCTCACCAGCGCCTGAGCGATCAGCAGTCGCTGCTGCTCGCCTCCGGAGAGCCGGCCGATCGGACGGGTCGCGTAGTCGGTCGCGCCCACGAGCGCGATCACCTCATCGACTCGCTCGCGCCCCGTGAACCGCAGCGGGAATCCCCAGCGCGCGCCGTCGAGCCCGAGCCGGACGAGGTCGATGCCACGCACGCGGATGCTCCCGTCGAAGTGCCGGCGCTGAGGTAGATATCCGATCCTCCGGTTGGCGCCGCCGGGCGAGTCTCCGAGGATCGTCGCGTGGCCCGAGGCGAGTGGCAGCTCGCCCAGCAGCACCCGAAGCAAAGTCGTCTTGCCGGACCCGTTCGGCCCGAGGACGGCCGTGAACTGACCTTGCCCGACCTCGATGTCGACCCCGCTCCAGACGACGCGAGAGCCAATGCGCGCCTCGGCGTCGCGGAGCCGCACGACCGGTTCGCCGGTCATCTGCCGGTCGCCTCCTTCAGCGCCTGCTCAAGGTTCGCGAGCTGCGCGGCCTGCCAGTCCTGAAAGCTCGCCGAGGACGGCGCGAGCGTCTCGGTGATCGTCACGATCGGGATCCGTGCCGCCCGGGCGAGTGCGTTGGCGCGCTGCACGTCGGGTGTGACGTTCTGGCTGTTGTAGACCCACACCTTGATCCGATGGTTCTGCGCCTGGGAATCGACCGCCTCGGTGTCGGCAGCGCTTACGTCCGTTCCCTCAGAGATCGCGCGGGCGAACGAGTAAGGCGTGATGAGCTTTAGCCCGAGGGCCCGGCCGAGCGGTTGGAAGATGCTCTCGCTGTAGCCGACCGGGACGTTCGCGTAGCGGGCCCTGATCTTGGCGATCAGCTCGTTGTACCGCGCCAGACCGGCCTTCTCGAACGTTTTTCGCTGGCGATCGAAGTAAGCGGAGTCCCCGGGATCGAGCTTCTTGTAGTCCTGGACGATCTCGGCGATGACGCGCTGCACCGAGGCGGGCGAGTACCACTGATGCGGGTTATCTCCATCCTTCAGGCCAAGGAGATCGCCCACGTTCAGGACCGTGCGCCCGCTGGAGGGGTTCGCGTCGATCAGCCTCGTGGCCCAGGCGTCGTATCCGATCCCGTTGACGATCGCCAGCTGCGAGCCCGCCAGGCTGATCGCGTCGGCTGCGGTCGGCTCGTAGGAGTGCGGATCCGTGTCGGGGTTGACGATGATGCTCGAGACGGCGACCTTCGCGCCACCGAGCTGATCGGCGATGCTGCCCCAGAAGTTCTCGGCGGCGACCACCTCCAGCTTGCCGTTGGCGCGCCCGGAAGCCACTGTCGTGGCGCAGCCGGAGAGCGGGAGGGCGGCGACGGTCGCGGCGAGAGCAAGGAGCGCGGTAAGCGTACGACGCACGCCCGAACGGTAGCATAGGAATAGGATTCAGTCTTGTTCCTAGCTGTGCTGAGCGACCCGAGAGACGAACTCGACCAGCAAACGCTCGACGGTGTCCGGCGCGTCGGCGTGCGGCCAGTGGCCGCTCGCCGGCAGGACGTGGACGTCAGCGGACGGGAACGCCTCGCGCTGGCGCGCCGCGTAGGACGCAGGCAGGTAGCGGTCGTGCTCGCCCCAGATCACGAGCGCCGGGATGTCGAGCGCGGCGAGCGCCTGCATCATCTCGGCGCCCCGTCCCGGATCGTCGGTGGCGCGGTAGAGCTTCAGCACGGCCCGCTTGGTGCGGCCGTCGTAGTGGTCGTACATCCGGTCGACGAACGCGCGCGGCAGTCCGCGCGGCTCGCCGCGGGAGATGCTCGCGCGGAACGCCCGGCGCGTGGTGATCGCCTGGAACGCCTCACCGACGACCGGCGTGCGCCAGATCCGTGCCAGGCGGTGCCAGCGGTATCCGGGCAGAAAACCCGTGTCGATCAGCGTGATGGTCGCGAGCGCGTCGAGATGCCCGCCCGCCCACATCAGTGCGAACGGGCCGCCGAAGTCGTGGGCGACTAGGTGGACCCGCTCGACGCCGAGGGTCGCGAGCGCGTGTGCCAGGAACGCGGCGTATTCGTCAACGGTGTGCCCGAAGCCCGAGGGCGCCACGGTTTCGCCGAAGTCGGGCATGTCGAGCGCGAGCGCCCGATTGTGTTCACCGACAGCAGCTACCAGCGCGACCCAGTCGTCGGCCGACCCGGGGTTCCCGTGCACGAACACGACCGCCGTCTTGGCGTCGGGCGCTCCGGCCTGCACGTAGCGCACCCGCGTGCCGGCCACAGCGACACGATCGAAGGCGTCGCTCATGCTGCCGGCTGCAGGTCGCGGGTTCGGGACGGCCCGCCTGCGAGCGACGCGAGCCGGTGGCGGGCGTTCACCGCCAACACCCGCGGGAAGGTCGAGGAGATGAAGCGCGCCGGGGTTACGTTGCGAGTGCCAAACGCCTCGAACCGGCCGGCCAGCCGCTCGTCGCGGGCCGCCGCCGAGAACGTGAGCCGCTCGCCGAGGTTCATGGGGCGTCCGGTCGAGTAGCCGGAGATCAGCGAGTCGTGCGCGAGCAAGCTGCGCCGGAAGCGCTTGCGGAAGCGGTGCAGCGCCGAATCGAGCGGCTCCTCGCCGAGCACGGCGGCCGCCGTCTCCTCGGCCAGCCATTCGGCCGCCTCGAATGCCCAGCCGCAGCCGACGCCATACACCGGATCAGCCGACAGCGCCGCATCGCCCACGAGCGCCAGCCCCGGGCGGATCGGGCCGCGCCGCACGTTGGGCATTCGCAGCTTGCCGGAGACCGGCGCCACGAGCCGCGACTGCGCGATCGGCGGAGCGTCGGGCAGGTCTACGAAGAACGAGCGAAGCCCGCGGGTGGGATCGCGCCGGAACTCGGGCAGGCGATCGTTGGTGAGAAAGCAGGCATACATCGTCAGACCGGAGTCGGTCGGGAACGCCGCCGCCCACTGCGGATCGAGGAACCAGACCGAGCTGTTCGGAGCCCCAGCCGGCGGCGGCCCCTCGAAGTAGCCCGCGTAGCTGAAGCGGGCATGGGGCTTTACGCGGGGCTCGACGCCGGCGAGCGCGGCGACGCGCGAATCGCGGCCATCGGCGCCGATGATCAGCCGCCCCCGCAGCGTGGTTCGCCTGCCCGCGCGATCACGAGCCTCGACGCCCGTGGCCCGGCCATCGTCGGACAGCACGCGCTCGACGGTGGATCCGAGCAGCAGCTCGACGCCGGGAGCCTCTGCCGCGATCGTGCGCAGAAGCGGGTCCAACCGCTCTCGGCGCAGGTTCAGGCAGGGCGGGACCTGTGGTCTGGACGAGGGCTCGATCCATCCCCAGCGGGTCCACATCCGCATTCGCGAGCTCACCGCGCCCGCGCGCTCGATCGGCTCCAGCAGACCAGTGCGGTCGAGCATCGGCACCGCCGAGGACTGGATGAAGTGACCGCAGATGCGCTTGTAGGCGTTCGGGTCCGGCTGGCGTTCGATCAGCGCAACCCGCGCACCGCGGCGAGCCAGCAGCGTCGCGGTTGTGCAGCCGGCGATGCTGGCGCCAACGACGACCGCGTCATAGCGCGATGAGATCCTGTCGGTCACGATGCCTCCCAACGTGTGGTGCGAATAGTTCGCGCCGTACTATACGATCCGTACTATGGCAGGTCAAGAAGAGATTCGGTTGAGCGGGACCTCGTATGCGGTTCTCGGGCTCGTCCGCTACCTCGGGCGGGCGACCCCGTACGACCTCAAGCAGTTGATCGCCGAGTCGATCGAGAACTTCTGGCCCGTCCAGCACACGACCTTCTACGCCGAGCCCGCGCGACTCGCGAAGGCCGGCTATCTGCACGAGGAGCAGGAGCAGGGGGGTCGCAGGCGCAAGCTCTACGAGCTGACGGAAAAGGGACGCGCGGCGATCGAGGAATGGATCTCCGACACCGACGCGGCCCCGCCCCAGGTACGCGACGAAGGCGTGCTGAAGGTGTTCCTCGGTGCCGATCCCGTACCCGTGTTCCGCCATCGACAGGAGTGGCACCGCGCCAAGCTGAGTGAGCTTCAGGGCTACCTCGACGAGGTCACGGCCGAGATCGAGGCCATGTCGCCTGACGAACCCCAGCGGAGAGCTCTGGAAGGCGTGCGCGCGTCGCTGATGTCCGGAACGGCGTATCACCGCGTCAACATCGATCTGATCGAGCGGGGTTTGGCAGGTCTTTAGGTTTGGGAGCCCCGGCTCCTGGCTAGCCGAAAGACGTCTTTGTTGGGTGACGCCGCGTGGGGAGGTCCGGCGCTGAGACCGCGGGAGGGTCTATGACGTTTGACGAACGTGCGCGAGGCGAGGGAAGTGTGCTGTTGACCGGCGCCACCGGGTTTCTCGGGATGGAGCTGATTGCGACCTATCTGGAACGGACCGAGCACGACGTGATCGCGCTCATCCGCGCAAACGATCGAGAGCATGCATGCGCGCGCATGCGCGGCGTGATGGAGACGCTGTTCGGTTCCACCGACGCGTATCCAGGCCGGGTCACGGCGGTGCCGGGCGACATCGAGCGCGAAGGGCTTGGCCTCGCGCCGGCCGACCGCGACATGATCGCCGAGCTTGCCAAGCAGTTCGTCCACTGCGCCGCCACCGTCTCGTTTCAGACGGAGCTCGCGGAGAGCCGGCGCATCAACGTCGAGGGCACGCGCCGAGCGCTGGAGCTCGCGGAGCATTGCGCCACGCACGGAGCGCTGCATGGATTCGTGCACGTCTCCACCGCCTACGTGGCCGGAACCCATCAAGGGATGTTCGGCGAGGCGGACCTCGACATGGGACAGAGCTTCCGCAATCCGTACGAGCGCTCGAAGTACGAGGCCGAGCGGCTGGTGCGCGATCGCGCTAGTCGCCTGCCCGCGGTCACGATCGTTCGACCGAGCATCATCGTGGGCGAGTCGCGCACCGGGTGGACGCCCGCGTTCAATGTCCTGTACGTGCCCGTGCGGGCATTCGCGGAGCGACGGCTGCGGGTCCTCCCGGCCAGGCGCTCGGCGCCGGTCGACGTCGTGCCGGGCGACCACGTGGCCGCGGCGATTGCGGAGCTGACCCCTACGAGCGACGAAGGGCTGAACACCTACCACGTCGTCGCGGGCGATCGCGCGAGCACGGTTGGCGAGCTGCTCTCGCTCTCCTCGCTGCAGCTACGCCGTCCGCCACCGCCGGTCGTGCCGCCGAGCGCCTACCGGCTGGCACGGCCGCTGATCGTTGCGTGTGGCGGACGGCGGCGCCGGGCGGCGCTGCGGCGCGCGGCGCCGTTCCTTCCCTACTACACGATGGCGGTGCGCTACGGGCGCGACCGGGCCGCCGGGAAACTCGACGCCGCGGGCCTGCGACCGCCACCGCTCGAGGCCTATTACGACCGCCTGCTGCGGTTCGCGACGGAGAGCAACTGGGGCAAGCGACCCTTGCCGCGCCGTCCGGCGCGAGATCCGCAAGATCGCGAGGCGGCCGCCCTCAGCGCGTGAAGAAGTCCTCCATCCCGCCGGAGCTAAAGAGCGCTCACCCGCTCAACGATGCCGCGTCAGGCGATCCACGAGCAACTCGACGGAGCGTTCGAGTTGCTCGAGTGTGGCCTCCTCGACGCTCGAGACCCCAATTTTGCGGTTCAGCCACGCGTTGATCTCTCGCTGACTGGCCCCGTCGCGGCGCCGAACCTCGGAGACGAGCCGGTGGCGCTCCCCCCGCAGCATCGCGCGCCGCTCGAAAGCCGGCATCGCCCCGTGGTCCGCCGCCGGCGGCGGGGGTGGCGCCGAGAATGAGGGCGCCGCCGCCGGCGCGGGACCAAACAGCGTCATCTGCGGCGCGACGTCCGCGCTGAGCGGCACGAAGGCCGGCGCCTCGGTTGGCTCGGTGGCGATTCGCTCCAGGGCTTCGAACCCAGGTTCCTCGTCCTCGTCCGAGGCAGCTCGCAGTACCGGCCGCAGCTCCTGTTCGACCGAGGCGGCGTGGTCGCGGAGAACCGGATCGGCGGGCACGTACAGCCAGCTCGGGTCCGGCGGACGGCCAGAGTTGGTGCGCACGAACCGGCCGACGATCTGGCGGAACACGAGCGCGGTCTTGGCCGCCGTCGCGTACACCCCGACCCGCAGGCGCGGGATGTCGACTCCCTCGGAGACCATGTTCACGGCGACGATCCAGGGGTCGCGCGAATGCGTGAAGGCGGCAAGCTTGGCCGCGGCTCGCGGCTCCTGGTGGAGGACCACGAGCGGCGCCTTGCCGGTGACCTCCCGCAATAGCGAGGCGACGCTCCGGGCGTGGCTCGAGTCGGCCGCGATCGCAAGCGCGCCGGCGTCGCCGTGGCCCTCCCGGCGCAGCTGTCGGAGCTTCTCGTCGGCTTCGCGCAGGATTCGCGGCAGCCCGTCGGGAAGCTCGGTGGAGATCGCGGTGCGGTAGCGCCGGCTCGCCTCGCGACTCGAGAGGACCGTCTCGAAGTTCGACTCGATCACATCGTCGCCACTGCGCCACGACAACGTCCCGTCGTAGGCGACGAAGCGGACCGGCCGGCAGATCCCGTCCCGGACGGCCTCGGCATAGGTGTACGAGAAGTCGGGCTCGGCCAGGCCGCCCGTGTCGTAGCGCACGCCCGGAATCGGGGTGGCGTCGGAGCGGAACGGCGTGCCCGAGAGCAGCAGCCAGCGCCGCGAGCCGCCGAACGCGGTGGTGAACCCCTCACCCCACGCCAGCTCTTCGCCGAGATGATGCGCCTCGTCGGCGATCACGAGCGTGCGCCCCGCGCCGGCGCGCGCCCAGCGGCCGGGAGACTTGGCGATCCGTGCGTAGGTGACCGACACACCGTGGAACCCGCTCGGCGGTTTGGGCGAGGCGGCGTCCGGAGCGAGCTGGATCCCGAGCTTGCTGGCCGCCAGCGCCCACTGACGCGTCAGCGGTGCCGTCGGGCACGCGACCAGCACCGCGTCGGCGGTCCCGGCTGCGAGCTCGCGCCGGGCGAGCTCGAGCGCGGGTCGCGTCTTGCCGGCGCCGGGCGCGGCCGAAACCAGGAATGGCCCATCCTGCCAGGCAGCCATTTCGGCAAGCGCACGGCGCTGCCAGGCTCGCAGTGAGTCGGATCGCGCAGACATCGGGCCGGGCATGGTGCAGGACGCTCCGGACGGCACGTGGATGTCCTGCTAAGGCGGCGGTTCGGCTGGGGAGGGGGCGGCTGAGCGGCCGATGCGGCCGTGAACGTCACGCTCGACGCGCGCCAAGTGGCGAGTGTGACGTTGACGGCATGGTGGGCCGTCAACGTCACTCTCGTCCGTCGGGACGAGTTGAGTGTGACGAAGACGGCCGACCCTTTCATGGTGCTTCAGCGGACGGGGCCGGCACGGCCACCGCGGTCCGGACGGGCCCGCTCGGCCCCAGGGACGCCGAGCGAAGCGAGGCCCCTACTCGTACTGCAACGCCGCCAGCACGTTCAGCCGCGCGGCGCGGCGCGCCGGCGCGATCGCGGCGATCATGCCGGCGATGATCGCGGCGATCACGAACACGATCAGCGTGCCGACCGGGATCGTTAGCGAGGCGTAGTTGAGCGCCACGCCGACCATCAGCGCCAGCACGACGCCCAGCGGGATCCCGAGCACGGCGCCCAGCAGCGCCGTGATCACGCTCTCCTGACGGATCATCTGGCGGATCTGACGGCGGGTCATGCCAACCGCGCGCAGCATCCCGAGCTCGCGGGTGCGCTCGAACACCGTCAGCACGAGCGTGTTGACGATCCCGAACAGGCTGACCACGATCGAGAGCGACAGCAACACGTAGAGCAGGTTCAGCAGCGTGTTCAGACCCTGCAGCTGGTTGTGGATGAACTGCGACTTGGTCTGCACCTTGGCGTCGGGGAAGTTGGCCAGCGCGGCGTTGAGCGCGGCCGTGTTGGCGGGCGTCACGCCGCCCTGGGTGTTGATCAGCGTGAACACGTTCTGCGGGTTCTCGTAGTTGGCGTCGAACAGTGCGGTCGAAATCGTGATGTCCCCGAGCGGGGCGGCGCCCTTGGGCGGCTTGTAGATGCCCGCGACCCGCAGGTGAAGCGTCCTGCCCGATGGCGTCTCCATGGACAGCGGCGATCCACCATTCAGGTGCTGCGCGCTCGCGTACGCATCCGAGACGATCGCCCCGGTTGCGCCGAGCTCGGCCGGTGTCTGCCGGCTGCCGACCTTCCAGCTCAAGGACATCACCTGCGCGAGGTCGGGCGCGACGCCGCTGATGTTGATCCTCGAGCCGAATGCCTTGCCGGTACCGGCGCGCACACCGGAGACGGCCACAACGCCCGGGACGTTGCGCACCGCTTCCGAGGAGGCGACGGAGATCGGTGTGAAGTTGTTTGTCGAGGTGATCGCGTAGTTGGCGATGAACTCCTTGTTGACGCCGTCCTCGAAGCGGCTCCGCAGCCCCGCCGCGAGCACCGCCACGAGCGTCACGAGCGTCAGTCCGATCATCAGCGCAGACGCGGTCGATGCGGTGCGCCGCGGGTTGCGACTCGAATTGCCGCGTGCGAGGACGCCGGCGGCGCCTGACAGTCTCGTCGCGGGCCAGCCGAGCACGCGCGTGACCGGCGGGACGAGCAGCGGGGCAAGCATCGAGACGCCGAGGAACAGGCCGATCGCGCCGAGGCCGATCGCGAGCAGCCGCACTCCGGTGGACAGCCCACCGACGAGCAGCCCGACCAGCATCATTGCCACCGCCACGCCGATCGTCACCGCCGCCGCGTACGGACCGAGGTGCGCGAGCCGCGAGCGCGGCAGCACCGCCCCCTCGCGCACGGCGGCGATCGGCGGGACGCGGGTGGAGCGCAGCGCCGGCCGCAGCGCGGCGGCGAGCGTGATCAGCACCCCGACCAGCAGCGAGACGATGATCGTCCTCGTCGCGAAAACGGTGCCGGCCTGCGGCAGGTCGATCCCGAACGAGATCAGCAGCTGGTTCAGTCCCTTGGCCAACCCCAGGCCGAGGAACAGGCCGACGAGCGAGGCGAGCAGTCCGATCACGAACGCCTCGACCATCACCGACCCCAGCACCTGCCGGCGGGTGGCCCCCAGCGTTCGCAGCGTCGCGAGCTCGCGGGTGCGCTGGGCGATCGTGATCGAGAGCGTGTTCGCGATCACGAAGCTGCCCACGAACAGCGCGATCCCGCCGAACGCGAGCAGGAAGTTCTGGAAGATGTCGAGGAAGCCGCTCGTCTGGTTGGTTGCGTTCTGCGCCTGGCCCTGGCCGGTCCTCACCTGGGCGCTCGCCGGCAGCAGCGGCCGGATCTCATTGACGACCTGCTGCGGAGTGATGCCCGTCTTCGCAGCGACGCTGATCTGGTCGTAGCGTCCCTCCTTGTCGAAGATCCGCTGTGCAGTGGGCAGCGAGAAGACGGCCATCGTCGAGCCGCCCAGCGAGGAGATGCCGGCGATCTTCACGGTGCCGACGATCCGGTAGTGCTGCTCCGGGCCGCGGGCGATCACGCCGATCGTCTGACCGACGGCGTAGCTGTTCTTGCTGGCGGTGTTCGCGTCGATCGCTACCTGGTCGGCACCCGTCGGCCAGGTGCCGCTCGTGAGCTCGAGCGGGTTGAACCGCTGCCCCGCCGGGCTGTGACTGAACGCGAGCCCCGGGGCCCCGCCGCGCGAGATCACCTTCCCGTTGTGGCCGATTAGTTGCGCGCTATCTGAGATCGACCCGGCCGCCTGGTCGACGCCCGGAAGCTGGCGGACCTGCGTGAGCAAGGACCCCGGCAGCGAAGGTACCTGCACCTGCCCGTTGCCGCCGCCACCGTTGTCACCGCCGATCGCGCTCTTGCCAGTGATCACCGCATCGGTGTGCTGGTAGACGGTCGTGAAGACCGTCGAGAAGGCCGACTTGATCGTGTCGGTGAGGATGTAGGTGCCGCTGACCATCGCGACACCGAGCACGATCGCGATTGCGGTCAGCGCCGCGCGCAGCTTGCGGCCGAGCAGGCCCTTGAGCGCGACCTTGGTCATGTCTCGATCTTGCTCATCTGCTCGAGCACATCCGCCGCGGTGGCGCCGACCAGCTCCTTGACGATCCGGCCGTCCGCGATGAACAGGATCCGGTCGGCAATCGACGCGACCCGCGGATCGTGGGTGACCATCACGATCGTCTGGCCGTAGGCATCGGCCGAGTCGCGCAGCAACTGGAGGATCTCGCCGCCGGTCTTGGAGTCGAGATTGCCCGTCGGCTCGTCTGCGAACAGGATCGTCGGCCGCGTCACCAGTGCGCGCGAAATCGCGACTCGCTGCTGCTCGCCGCCGGACAGCTCTGAGGGGCGGTGGTCGCGCCGCGCCGCGAGCCCGGTCCTCGTCAGCAGCTCCTCCAGCCATGCCCGGTCGGGTTGCTCGCCGGCGATCGACAGCGGCAGCAACACGTTCTCCTCGGCATTCAGCATCGGGAGCAGGTTGAAGAACTGAAACACGAAGCCGATGTGCTCCCTGCGCAGCATCGTAAGGTGGGTGTCGTCCAGCGAAGTGATCTCGGTACCCGCGATCGTGACCGTCCCGCTGGTCGGTTGATCGAGCCCGGCGAGACTGTGCATGAGCGTCGACTTGCCCGATCCCGATGGCCCCATCACCGCGACGAGCTGGCCCTTCTTGACATCGAGCGAGACGCCGCGCAGAGCGTCCACCGCCGTGGTGCCCTCGCCGTAGCGGCGCACCAGATCACGGGCTATTACGACGTGGCCGTCGGGGCTGGCCTCCACGCGCCTCAGCCTAGCTCGCGCGCGGGCGGATGTGCACTGCGGTTTGTTAGGGGCATTGGGCGAAAGCGGACGGTGCTGCGCCTTCAGAACCACACCAAAAACCGAAGAATTGACGGTATGTCCGCTCTGACCTTCTGAGCCGTTGGCGCTGCTACCGTCGCAGGGGTGTCAACCGGGGTCGATGCTGTTCGGACGATGGATGCTCGTGTGCTGACGCATCTCGAGCGCCTTGAGGCCGAGAGCATCCACATCATCCGCGAGGTGGTCGCCGAGGCGCGCAAGCCCGTGATGCTGTACTCGATCGGCAAGGACAGCTCCGTGATGCTCGAGCTTGCGAGGCGAGCCTTCCATCCCGGCACGCCGCCGTTTCCGCTGCTGCACGTCGACACACTGTGGAAGTTCAGCGATATGTACGCGTTTCGCGAACGGATGGCGCGAGAGTCGCAGATGGAGCTGATCGTGCACGTCAATCCCGAGGGTCGGGCGATGAACATCAACCCGATCGACCACGGCTCCGAGGTACACACGCACGTGATGAAGACCGTTGCGCTGAAGCAGGCGCTCGACGAGCACGGCTTCGACGCCGCATTCGGGGGCGCTCGCCGTGACGAGGAGAAGTCACGTGCGAAGGAGCGAATCTTCTCGGTCCGGACCGCGCAGCACACGTGGGACCCCAAGAGCCAGCGTCCCGAGCTGTGGCGAACCTACAACACGCGCATCCGGAAGGGCGAATCGTTGCGGGTATTCCCGCTGTCGAACTGGACCGAGCTCGACGTGTGGCTCTACATCCACCTTCGTCAGATTCCGATCGTGCCGCTGTACTTCGCGGCTGACCGACCGGTGATCGAACGCGACGGGACGCTCCTGATGCTCGACGACGGCCGGATGCCGCTGCATCCCGACGAGCGGCCCATGGTCAAGCGAGTGCGCTTTCGGACGCTGGGCTGCTACCCGCTGACGGGCGCGATCGAGAGCGACGCCGACACGCTTCAGGGCATCATCCGCGAGATGCTGCTGGCCACCACATCGGAGCGGCAGGGACGGGTGATCGATCATGACGCGGCGGCCTCGATGGAGATGAAGAAGCGGGAGGGCTACTTTTGATCGGGCGGGAGCAGCCTGCCGCGCTGCTGCAGGCACTCGAGCACCTGCCGCGCGGCGTCTTGCGGTGAGCAGGCGGTGGTGTCGATGCGAATCTCGGCTCGTTGCGGTCGTTCGTAGGGCGAGTCGATGCCCGTGAAGTTGGCCAGCTCGCCCCGTCGCGCCTTCTTGTAGAGGCCTTTCGGGTCACGCTGCTCGGCGATCTCAAGCGGCGTGTCGACGAACACCTCGATGAACTCCTCGCCTTCGAAGAGCGAGCGGGCCATCTGTCGCTCGGCGCGGAACGGTGAGATGAAGGAGACCACGACGATCAGCCCGGCGTCGACCATCAGGCGCGCGACCTCGCTGACCCGGCGGATGTTCTCCACGCGATCGGCCTCGGTGAACCCGAGATCTGCGTTGAGGCCGTGGCGGACGTTGTCCCCGTCCAGCAGGTAGGTGTGGTGGCCACAGCGCTGGAGCTCGCTCTCGACGAGGTTCGCGATCGTCGACTTGCCCGCCCCGGACAATCCCGTCAGCCAGAGCACCGTCGGCCGCTGGTGCAGGCTGTTGGCTCGCGCCTGCTTGTCGACCGTCAACCGTTGCCAGCGCACGTTCTGCGAGCGGCCAAGCGCAAAATGGATTAGACCGGCGCCCACCGTGTTGTTCGAGATGCGGTCAACCAGGACGAAACTGCCCATCTCCCGGTTGTCACGGTAGGGGTCGAACGCGATCGGCTGGCTCAGCTCGATCTCGCAGACGCCGATCTCATTCAGCTCGAGCTTGTTCGCCGCAACGTGCTCGAGCGAATCGATGTTCAGCTTGTATTTCAGCGGCGCGATCGTCGCGGTCACCGTACTCCCACCGATACGCATCAGGTAGCTGCGGCCACGAAGCATCGGCTTCTCGCTCATCCATACGATCGTGGCCTCAAACTGGTCGGCGACGCCCGGGGGGTCAGTCGCGCTCGCGATCACATCGCCTCGCGTGACGTCGAGCTCGTCGGCCAACGTGAGCGTGACGGACTGGCCCGAGACCGCGATTGGAGGGTCCCCATCGCTGGTGACCACCCGCGCAACCCTGGTGGCGCGTCCCGAGGGGGCGATGACCACCTGATCGCCGGGACTTATCGTTCCGCTGACGATCGTGCCGGCGTAGCCCCGGAACTCGGGTCCGGGGCGATTGACCAACTGCACGGGCATGCGAAACGGCGCCGCCTGCGTCCGCGCCTGGTCGACCTCGACCTTTTCGAGGTATTCCATCAGCGTGGGACCGTGGTAGTTCGGCAGCGCATCACTTCTGAGTAGGACGTTGTCGCCCTTCAGCGCGGAGACCGGGATGCACGCTAGCCGCTCGAGCCCGATGTGCGCCGCGAGCGCGCGGTACTCCTCCTCGATCTCGAGGAATCGATCCTCGGAGTAGCCGACAAGGTCCATCTTGTTGATCGCAACGGCAACGTCCCGGATCCCGAGCAGAGCGATCAGATGGCTGTGGCGACGCGTCTGCGTCACGATCCCGTTGCGGGCATCGATCAGGATGACGGCGCAGTCGGCCGTCGACGCGCCGGTAACCATGTTGCGCGTGTACTGCTCGTGACCAGGGGCGTCCGCGACGATGAAATGGCGGCGTTCGGTCGAGAAGTGGCGGTAGGCGACATCGATCGTGATGCCCTGTTCGCGCTCGGCCGCGAGCCCGTCCATCAACAGCGCGAAGTCGAGCTCAGAACCCTGCGTTCCCACAGCCTTCGAGTCCGCCTCCAGTGCCGCGAGCTGGTCGGCGAACAACGCCTGCGCTTCGTACAGGAGCCTGCCGATCAGCGTGCTCTTGCCGTCATCGACGCTTCCGCACATCACGAACCGCAGCATCGACTTCTCGTCGTGCGCCCGGATGTGGGCGTCGAGGTCGTCCAGCGGAACGACGGCACCGCGACCCTTCGCCACCTCTGACCCGCGTGTCGCGCGGGAGGACAAACCCTGCCCAGGCATCGCCATACGAAGCGGTTCGGAGGTTATCGGTTCCATTCCTTTCGATCACCCACTACGAGCCGATGCTCACATCGCCTACCCTCGACGGACCGCATCTCGACCCGATTCCCGCACCGGATCTGCCCGATCAGGATAGCCCCAAAGCTTCACCTCGGAAAGAAGTCGGTCGACAGCCCGCGATTCGCGCTCCGCCACCGGAGCCCTTGCGTGCGCGTGATACCGATACCGCAGACGCATGAACATGCTCGAGCCGAGCTATGCGCGGATCGCGAGGAGATAACCGCTGACGATCGGGAAGGCCTCGAATGAGCCCTCACGCTCGCCGAACTCCCCTTCCACCCGGAAGCCGGCGGCCTCGACCATCCAGCGGAACGCCAGGCGACCTGGGACGAACCGCCAGCTTGGATCGCCCGCGTGGCCCGCCGGCACAAACCGCAGGCACTCCGATCGCTCGTGGTCAGCGAGCATCATCGAATGGATGCACAGCACACCGCTGACGGCTGTCAGTCCGTAGAGCGTGCGGAGCAGGGTCATCGGGTCGAGCACGCGATGCAGCAGGTCGTGGCAATGCAGGATGTCGAATGTTCCGTGTGGCTCTTGGCTGAGCCGATCCCAGCTCATGGTGGTGAACTCGATGCGCGGACTGCGCCGCAGTTCGAGCGCCTGCACCTGACCGGCGGCAGGGGAGGCTTCACACGCGAGTACGTGATCTGCATCCCGCGCGGCGAACTCCGCGGCGTAGCGACCCGCGCCGTAGCCAACGGTGAGGACCCGGCGTCCTTCCAGCTTCTTTTCCAATCGCGCGTCGAGCACCGCCCAGACGCCATCTTGCTCGCTCCCCCGCTTGGTTGAGTCAGCCAGGTCCCATTCCGGGAGCTCCGCGATCGCATCGTGCAAGGCGCCGAGCTCCTTGTGAAGCGACTGACTCAGGGGGTCCCCCTCTTCGACCGAAGCGGCTCGCCCACGGTACAGCCGCCTGGATCGGGCCGAGCGTGCCGGTGACCGGGGCGCGGGCTATGAGGTAGCCGACCTGAGCCGCAAATCGATAGCCAAAGTCCAGCACCTCGGCCTCGTCGGTAGTGAGCAACTGGTCGCCCGTCACGGGATGCGTGGCAGAGTAGAGCGGGACGGTGTTCCTGTGGGGAGATTGCAGTAGATGACCGGACGGTTCGCCCGCTCGATGCGGCACGGTCGACGGCTTCAGAGCGAGCACGTGGCGCGCCGAGTCGAAGGCTCGGCGTCCCGTGGACCTGATCCTGGGGTGGATCGGGCCGCTGCCCCGCCGGACACTCGCACTCACGGCCTTAGAGCTTAGGATGATGAGCGTGGCTCGACGCACACGCATCTTTGCCTTCGGTTCCGCCGGATTGCTGGTGATCGCCGGCGCCGTTTGTGCCGCCGTCGTAGGCGATGGCACCGGGGAGATACTCGCGCTGGTGCTGATCGGGCTCGGACTCGTCGAGGCTACGAGTCTGGTGTTTCTGGAGGTGGGCCTGAGCGAGGATCGAGCGCTCGCGCGCGAAGAGCGGGAGCGCCACCAGCGCGGGTCCCAGCGGCGGCGCGTCGCATCGAAACAGTCTCGGCTCGAGCGGATGCGCGGGCAGCGCCGTCGGCTCGGCTAGAGGCCTCGGCCGACAGCCTCCGGGCGGCAGGCCCCGCCAGGGGGGCCTGCCGCCCGCGCTTCCCGACCAGCTGGTCTCGCTACCAGACCTTCCGCGAGACCGTGTACCCGCCCGTCCGTGCGGACACCTTTACAGCCCGCTTGTGATGCGCCGCTGCGCTCGCCGCCGTTGCCGGGAGCTTGAAGCGCAGCGTCTTGGTCTTGCCTGCCTTGAAGGTGATCGTCCTTCGGAAGAGGCGATGACCGTTCTGCGTCACGGTCACGACCGTCTTGCAGCTTTGGCCTGCCGCGGCCGTGCACTTGAGCTTGATCGTCAGCGTCCTGTGGCTGAGCTTCACGCTCACGAACTTGGCGCGCGTGGGCTTTGCCTTGGGGTGCGTCCCGCCGCCCGAGCCGTGGGAACCGCCCGAACCCGAACCGCCCGAGCCCGAACCGCCGGAGCCGCCGCCGGAGCCACCTGAGCCGCCACCGGAGCCGCCTGAGCCGCCGCCCGAGCCGCCAGAGCCGCCGCCCGAGCCGCCAGAGCCGCCGCCGGAGCCGCCCGAGCCACCGCCTGAGCCACCGCCGCTACCGCCGCCGGAGCCACCCGAGCCACCGGTTCCGGTCAGGGCGGCCGCCGCTGAGAGCTGCTGTGCGACCTGGTCGACAACTGTGTTCAGCGGTGCCGGCAGGCTGTCGCCGGCGCTCTGCAGCGCGGCGATTGCACTTGACAGATCGGGCGGGCTGACGCTGCCGCTGCTGAACGTCGAGGCCACGCTCTTGAGAGCAGACGCTGCCTGCGCCGGAACGCCCGGCTGAGCGGCGATCTGCGAGAGCACTGAGCCGACCGGCGCCAGCGTGCCAGCCGGAATCGGTTGCCCCGCTGGCAGGCTCGGCAGCGACTGCAGCGCCGCGAGCGCGCTCGTGATCTGCGAGGGACTGAGCCCCGGCACACCGCCGAAGATCGACCCGGAGCTCGCGAGCGCGTTGCTCACCTGCGTGACGAGACCGTCGAGCGGCGAGGGCAGGCCACCTGCGGACTGCAGTGAACCGACTGCTCCCGCCAGGGTCGACGGTGAGATCGCGCCACCTCCGCTCAGGGAGCTCGCCGCCTTGTTCAGCGCGCTCGTGGCCGATGCCGAGACGCCCGGCTCATTCGCGAGCGAGCTCAGGACGGTTCCCACCGACGAGAGCGACCCCGCCGGCACAGATGCGCCAAGCGGCAGCGACGGGAGCGCACCCAGCCCGCTCAATCCGCTCGTGACCGCGCCGCTCGGGACGGCGTTGCCAACGCTCGACAGCTGACCGAACACCGAGGTCGCGTCGGCGAGCTGCGATGCGAGGCCGCTTGCGACGCTGTTGAGCGGCGAGGGCATGCCGCCCGCTGCCGACTGCACATCGTCGACTGCGGTCATCAGCTGTGACGGCGAGACGGCGCCCCGATCCATTCAGGATCGCGGCGGCGCTGTTCAGCGAGCTGGCGGCCGAGGAAGGCACGCCAGACTGACCCGCGAGCGCGGAGAGCACCGTTCCGACCGGGGCCAGCGAGCCCGACGGGTGCGCTTCCGCCGAGCGGGATGCTCTGCAGGCCGGCGAGCGCGGTCAGCGCCGAGGCATTCTGCGCGCTCGAGACGCCGCTGACCTGCGTCAGTAGTTGTCCCAGGGCGGCGGTTCTGAACGCTGCCGTCAGCTCGCTCACAGCCTGCTTGACGGCCGCGGACGCGTCCGGGGCCGACCCGATCTGCTCCAGGTCGGCGACGATCGCGTTCACGTTCGATGCCGCTGCCGGGTTGAGCGCGAGCAACAGCCCCGTGACCGGATTGAGCAGGCTGCCGAGCAGGCCACCGTTGAGCGTGGTCAGCGCGTTGTCGATTGCGTTCAGGGAACCGAGAGAGAGCGGCGCGCCGGGGGCGAGGCCCCGCACCGCGGCAAGCTCGCTGGTGATCGCTGACACATTCGCGCCGCTGATTCCGGCGTTGGCAAGCGCCGCGCTGACATCGGGCAGCGACGGAGCCGGACTGCTCGCGAGAGCCTGGTCGATGATTGGCGTTGCCAGTGAGGCGCCAAGCGCAGCGACGCTCAGCACCACTGCCACACGCTTCTGTTTCCTCATGAGTACCGCTTCCCTTTCTGTTGCGAGTCCCACGAAGGACCCGTGCGTCCCATCAGTCGGGGCTCTATCGAGCGGGAAGCGATGAGCGCTTTACGTGCTGGCAGCTTGACTGGACATCTGTCCATTCCCCGATGGACGACGCCGCCCAAGGCGAACCCTTACCATGCCGCGTGAATCTGGATTCACCCGAGCGACGAGGAGAAGGAAGTGGACCTGAACGACACGCCTGAACAGGCCGCCTATCGCGAAGAGGTTCGGGCTTGGCTCGAGGCGAACAAGGAGCAGGCTCCGCCGCGCTCGGGATCCTCGGAGGACACCGAGTACATCGATGCGCGGCGCGCGTGGCAGCGCAAGCTCGCCGAAGCCGGACTGGCCGGCGTGACGTGGCCGCGCGAATACGGGGGCCAGAGCAAGGGCCCGATCGAGCAGGTCACGGTCAACCAGGAGCTCTCGAAGGCTGGGGTTCCCGGAATCCTCGACGTGATCGGCATCGGGATGCTCGGCCCGTGCCTGATCGCGCACGGAAGCGATGAGCAGAAGGGCCGGCACCTGGGGCCGATGCTGCACGGGGACGAGGTGTGGTGCCAGATGTTCTCGGAGCCGGCGGCCGGTTCGGACCTCGCGGCGGTCCAGACGCGTGCGCGCCAGAACGAGGACGGGACGTGGACGCTGAACGGGCAGAAGGTGTGGACGACGAACGCACAGTTCGCGTCGTTCGGGCTCCTGCTCGCGCGCACCGATTCGGATGTCCCCAAGCACAAGGGGCTGACGATGTTCATCGTGCCCATGAATGCGAAGGGCGTTGTGGTGCGGGGGCTGCGGCAGATCTCCGGCGAGGCCGAGTTCAACGAGGTGTTCTTCGACGACGTCGTCCTCGACGCCGACGCCGTCGTGGGCGGCGTCGGCAACGGGTGGGGGACCGCGCTGACGGTGCTGATGTTCGAGCGCCTGACGATCGGCTTCGGGTCGGAGAACTTCGGTTCTCCGGCCAGGCTCGCCGCCGCGATCGCCGGCGACGAGCTAGCGCGCCGCGACCCGGAAGTGCGCGAGCGGCTCGGCGAGATCATCACCGATCTGCTCGCGGTCCGGTTCAATGGCTATCGCGCGCTGACGATGCTGGCTCGCGGTCAGATCCCCGGCCCCGAGGCCGGACTGGCGAAGGTGACGATGGTGAACGCGGCGATCGCCGCGACAGATCTCGGCGCCGACGTGGTCGGTCCGGATGCACTCGACGCCTCGAGCGAGTGGAGCTACCTGATCTCTTTCCTGCCAGGGCTGAAGTCGGCCGGCGGGACCGAGCAGATCCTGCGCAACACGATTGGTGAGCGCGTGCTCGGCCTGCCGCCCGAGCCGCGCCTCGACAAGGGCATACCGTTCAGCGAGCTGCGCGCCAAGGAGAAGGAGGCGGTGGCCCGATGAACTTCGCGCTCACAGACGAGCAGGTGCTGCTGCGCGAGGCGGCTCGCGGGGCACTGTCGCGCTTCAAGACGATCGAGGCCGCGCGCGAGGCATTGGAGCAACCAAATGCGCTGCCGGATCTGTGGCCGACGGCGGTCGAGGCCGGCTGGCCGGGACTGCTCATCGACGACCAGTACGGCGGCGCCGAGCTCGGGGCGTTCGACGCCCTGCTCGTCGCCGAGGAATGCGGACGCGTCCTGGCTTCGGTGCCACTGCTGGGCCTGGTGCCGGCGACCGCGATCCTGAACACGGCGGGGGACGAATCGTTGCCGCAGATCGCCAGCGGTGAGCTGCGCCCTGCCTACGTGCCCGCGCGGCCGCCCGATCACCTAGAGCAGCGGTGGACCGTCGACCCGCACTCCGGCCTCGCGCGCCGCGAGGCGCCGAAGGCGACTGTCAGCGGTCAGGACGTGACGCTCGACGGCGAGGTCGCGTTCGTGCCCGACGCGCCGGGCGCGGACCTGCTGGTGGTGGTCGGCGTCGCCGAGGACGGCTCACCGGCCGCGGCGGCGCTCCCGGCATCGAGCGATGGTGTGTCGGTCGAGCCGGTCATGCGCTACGACGCGACGCGATCGCTCGGACACGTCCGGCTCTCGAACGCCCGCTGCCGGCTGCTCGATGTCGGCTCCGACGCGCTCGCCGACGCGTGGTATCTCGCGCAGGCGTTGATCGCCGCGGAGTCGCTCGGCGCCGTGCAGACATGTCTCGAGACGAGCGTCGCGTACGCCAAGGAACGGTTCACGTTCGGCCGCGCGATCGGTTCCTATCAGGCGATCAAGCACGAGCTGAGCGAGGTGCTGCGCCAGCAGGAGAACTCCCGCGGTCTGCAGTACTACGCGGGCTGGGCGCGAGACGAAAAGCCGGACGAGTTCCCGCTCGCCGCGAGCGCCGCACGAGCCGCGGCGGGCCACGCGCTCGACTACGCAGCGCGATCGATGATCAACGTCCACGGCGGGATCGGGGCGACGTGGGAGCACGACGCGCCGCTGTTCTTCCGCCGCGCGCAGCTCACGCGACGACTGCTCGGCGGGACCCGCGACGCGACTGACCGCGTCGCGGACCAGACGCTCAGCGCGTCCGCGGCCTGAGCGCTCCCTTGGATGTGGGTCGAGTTCTAGGGAGCTTGACCCACGTCCAGCGCCCCGCCGTCACCGGCCGCGACGCAGAATGAGTTCGACGCGCAGGACACCGAGCGCAGGAAGTTGCCGCTGCGCTTGATCCGCGTAAAGAACCAGTCCTTCTTGCCTCCGGTGGGTCGAGTCGTTGCCCACACCGACTGCCCGGGGTAGGCGGCCGCAACACATACCGTCGTCGACGCGCAGGTCAGGTAGCCACTTCCGATCGGCGTCTTGCGCCACTTCCCCGAGGTCGGGTGGGTCGTGACGATGTCGTTGTTGCCCTGGGCGGTGAGGTCTGGAACCGCCAGGCAGAGTCTGGTCGACGGGCAGGAGACCGCATCGACCGCGCCTTCCTGGCCACCTTGCTGGAACTTCCAAGTGCCGGCGGGATTGGTCACGTCGGTTGTCCAGTCGACTCCATCCTGACCCCCTGCGACGCACACCGACGTCGACGGGCACGAGAGTCCCTGCAGGAAGTCGTCGACAACCGTCGCGCCCTTCTTCCAGGCGCTGCGTCCTCCCGCCGGGTTCGTGGAGACGAACACCTTCCCGGTGCCGTTCGACGGGCCGGAGGTGGGAGGCACGTCGTCGATCAGCACGCAGAAGTGAACCGAGCGGCACGTGATCGCCCCGATCATGACGAACGGCTCGCTGTCGATCGTGATCGAGTGCCATGCGGATGCCCCACCCGATGGGTTGGTTGTGTAGATCAGCTTGCCCTTGGTTGCGGTGAGGCACAGGTGGATCGACGGGCAGGCGACGTCGTAGATCTCAGTGCTCTCCATGCTCAGGAGATTCGGCGGGATGTGAAGGCCACGGACCTGCCGGAAGGACCTCGCGCCGGCGGTCGGCTCTTTGGAGACGAACACCCGTCCGCTACGCCCGAACGCGACGCACAACGTCCTCGCGGGGCATGCCACGGCGACGAACCCGCCGGAGTGCTTGACCACGCCGGCGGACCAGGAGAGCGGAGCGGCGGCAGCTGCGGGCGCGGCGAGCACGAGGGCGACCCCCAGCGCCAGGATCGTCGGAACGAGGTGCCGTTTTAAGGCTTGCAGGTCGATCATCGTCGCCCTCCCGGTCGAAATCCGCTGCCCCCCGGCAGCGCGGGTACTCTAGAGGACGAACGAGCGGGGCTTAAGTTGCGGTTGGTCGCGGCATGCGGCACCCCTACCGCCACCAGGGCCGACGCCGCACCTCCGCCAGGTGGGTCGCGGACTCCGCGAGCTCGCCCAAGTGCTCGGAGAGGTGCGCCAGGTGCTCCTCGACCCAGATCGCGTAGCAGGCACGGTGGCCTGGAAGCGGATCGGCGCTGCCGCTGATGTCGGCGAGCGCCGGCACGGTGAGCGGCTCGAGCGGGCCACGTTGAGGACGGCCGACGTAAGTCGCAAGGCGGTCGTACCACGCCTCCAGCGCGAGGGTCCGCTCCGACAGCGCCTCCCGCGAGCCGTCGACCTCGGCCACGGCGTTCGGCAGCCCCGCAAGCGCGTGGGCCGTCAGCCGCAACCGCAGAGAGCCACCGATCAGACGCCATAGGTCGATCTTCTTGACCCGCTTTGAGCCCTGCTCAGCGAGGAATCCGCGCAGGGCGTCGTCGAGGCGGGTCGCGGCGGTCGCGGTGGCGGTGGCGCCCGCGGGTGCACGCGAGCGCAGGCCGAGCACCCAATCGACCGCCTCGCTGAGGTACCTCGCCCCCTGCCGGAATGCGTCGCCCAGGTCGTTGCCCACCACGCCGGAGGTTCCTCGGGGCCAGAACAGGATGCCGACGACGAGGCTCACGGCGCAGCCGATCGCGACGTCCTGGATCCGCAGCAGTCCAACGGTCCAGCCGACAGGCACCAGGAGGTTGAACAACACGACCACGACGATCGTGAACGAAGCCTGTCCAATCGCGAACGGCGACGTCCCCGGCGCGTAGCCCGCGATCACCACCGCGAGCACCAGCGTGACCCACAGGGCAGCCGTGCTCGTGCCGATCGCCAGCAGCAGCAGCGCGCCAATCACGAAGCCGATCAATGTTCCCCCCAAGGCGCGCAGCGCCGTGGCGCCGGTGGCGGTGGCGTTCGTGCGCAGCACCGAGAGCGTGCCGAGCACGACCCAGAAGCCGTGTTGGACATTGCTCAGGTCCGCGACTGCCACCGCGGCTGCCAAGGCCAGTGCCCCGCGCGCGCTGTTGATGAACCACACCGATCGAACGCTCGCGTTGCGCAGCGCGATGCCGGCCGCGCCCACCAATCCGTCGAAGCGGTCGCGCATCGCGGCCGTGTCGAGGCGCCCCTTCCTCGCCGCCACCAGCGCCGCGCACGCCACGGAGCGCGCGGCGACCGCGATCGTGTGCGCGTGAAACGAGAGGCGCACCTCGTCGCGGAACGTTGGGCCGTCGGCCGGGAGGCTGGCGAGCCAGGCCTTGCTCCGCTCACGACATCGCTCGAGCCCGTCAAAGTCCGGATCGGCGTCCTTGCCGTCGAGCAGCGATGCAACGTCCCCCAGCATCCGCGCGGCGGCGAGCAGCAGGTCGCGCTCGGTCTCCGGCGCGTGCTCGAGGTCCTTCTGTTCGCGTAGCCCGTCGATCACCAGCGACGTGCACCATGAGAGCAGCTCGACAGCATTGGCCAGCGCCTGATCGACAGCCGCCAAACCGACCGGTCGGTATGGAGTGGCGGTGAACACCGAGAGCAACTCGTGGTTGCTGGCAATGCACTGCTCGATAGCGGCCTCGGGAGCCGAGCCGGCGAGCACCGCTTCGAGCGCGTCCCCGAGCGTGCTCGCGAGCGTGGAGGTCGCCGTGCGCAAGCGATCCCCCTCCGAGCGCGGCGAGAGCACCAGCACCGCCACGGTCCCAGCGACCGACACGAGCCACCATCCGGCGAGCCGGTCGGGGACCATGCCCATTGTTCCCGGCGAGGAGGCCGGCAACACGTACGCGAGGAGCGCGGCCGTGACCCCGCCCGCTTCGTTCGGCCCCGCGTATCCGACGAAGAACACCGCGAACGCGACCGGCAACGTGACCAGTGCAGCGATCACCGTCGACCCCTGAACCGCCGTTCCAATCACGATCAGCACGCTCCCGACAACCGCCAACCCCAAGTGCGAGAGCAGCTTGTCCCTGCGCGTCCCCCCGAATGAAGCGAGCACCAGCGTCGCAAAGCCGCCGAACGCCGCGAACAGGGCCATCTGCGCGTTGTCGATCACCAGCAGGGTGATCGCGAATAGAGATGGGATCACGATCGCCGCGCGCGCCGCGCGCATCGCCGCGGCGACCGACCAAGTCGGGAGCCAGCTGCGCCAATCGAAGATCGCCGGCCTGAGCTTCAGCCGCGGTGTTCTGGCGGAGACGCTTGCGCCGTCCGGCACGGAAGCGAGTCTAGGGGCGAAGCAGCGGAGGCGGGGATACGGGCTCAACCAGGAGTTGCAGACCGACTCGGATTCCCGCCTGGTCGCGCCCGTTGTCAGCGCCCGCGCGAACGCTTGGTCCTCGAACTGGCACGGGCAAGCCACAAAAGCCGTCCCCGAGGCGGCGGTCGAGGCAACACCAGCATGACCTAAGAGCCACCCGGCCGCGACGACGGCGACCGGGAGCGAGCGCAGCTGGAAGCGAAGCTGGAACAACCCCGTGTTCGGCGTGCAGGTTGCGATGTGAATCGGGATTCACTACGATTGTGAATCCTGATTCACACGCCTGCCGCAATCGCGTCCGAGACCGAGCCGCTCGTCCGATAGGAGACCTCATGACCACGACAGACGTCACCGACCCCGCGCGCGAGGTCCTCAATCAGGCGCCGCCGCTGCTGCCGATCAACCTGTTCGAGGTCGGATCTCGCGCTGCGAGAGGCGCTCGAGCGGGAAGGCGGCGGATGGGGCGTCGACCGCGCTCGGGAGGCGGGTGTCGGCGGCGGGCAGCGTCGAGACGCGCAAGCACTCGTGGCGGGCCGAGCACAACCTGCCCGTGCTGCGGACCCACGACCGCTGGGGCAACCGGATCGACGAGGTCGAACTCGACCCGTCATGGCACTGGCTGCTGCGCGGCGCGATCGAGCGCGAGCTCCACGGCCTGCCGTGGCGCGAGCAGAAGCCCGGGGCGCACGTCGTGCGCGCGGCGATGTTCACGCTGTATGGAAACGCAAATGACGGGGTGCTGTGCCCGGTGTCGATGACGTATGCCGCGATTCCCGCGCTGCGCGAAGGGGCGCCCGGAGCTCGCCGCCGAGTGGGAGCCGAGGCTGACCAAGCCCGACTACGACTCGGGCGCCCTCGCGGGAATGGCGATGACCGAGCGCCAGGGTGGCTCGGACGTGCGCGCCAACATCACGCGAGCGGAGCCGGTCGGCGACGGCGTCTACGAACTGCACGGGCACAAATGGTTCTGCTCGTATCCGCCGTGCGACGTGTTCCTGGTGCTCGCCCAAGCGCCTGCCGGGCCTCTCCTGCTTCCTGATCGAACGCGGAGCGGGGATGGAGTTCCAGCGGCTCAAGGACAAGCTCGGCACCCGTTCGCTTCCGAGCTCCGAGGTCGAGTTCGGCGGCGCGCAAGGACGGCTGATCGGCGAGGAAGGCCGAGGTGTTCCGGCGATCATCAAGATGGTCAACCACACGCGCCTTGACTGCCTGCTCGGCGCGACGACGGGGCTGCGCCGCGCCACGCTCGAGGCGATCCATCACGCGCGGCATCGCTCGGCGTTCGGCGCGCTGCTCGCCCACCAGCCGGCGATGCGCAACGTCCTCGCTGACCTGGCGCTCGAGTCCGAGGCCGCGACTGTCTCGGCAATGCGCATCGCACGCAGCTACGACGCCGGCGCCGAGGAGGCCGCGTTCCGGCGATTCGGCACGGCCGTGATGAAGTACTGGGCCTGCAAGCGCGCGCCCGGACATGCGGCCGAGGCGCTGGAGTGCCTGGGAGGCAATGGGTACGTCGAGGACAGCGGGATGCCGCTGCTATATCGCGACGCGCCGCTCGGCTCGATCTGGGAGGGGTCGGGCAATGTCGCCGCGCTCGACGTGCTGCGAGCGATGGTCAAGGAGCCCGAAGGCCTGCCGGCGTTCATGGAGGAATGCGAGCTGGCCGAGGGCGCCGATGATCGCGCCTCGACGCGCACCTGGAGCATGTCCGCGAACGAGCGACCGCGATGTTCGCCGGCGAGGACCCGCAGTTCGAGGCGCGGCGGATCGTCGAGGAGCTCGCTCTTGCGCTGCAGGCCTCGCTGCTCGTGCGCCACGTCGCCGCCGGCCGTCGCCGACGCGTTCTGCGCGGCGCGCCTGGCCGGCGACGGTGGGCGCGTGTACGGCACGTTGCCGGCGGGCGTCGACGCGAAGGCGATCGTCGAGCGCGCGTTCCCCGTATGAGCGAGGTCGTGTACGAGGTGCGCGACCGCGTCGCGCACCTCACGCTCAACCGACCCGAGCGCGGCAATGGGATCACGCGCGAGCTCGTGCTCGAGCTCGAGCGCAGCGTCGAGCGCGCTGACCTCGATCCGGAGGTGCACGTGCTGCTGCTGTCGGGCGCCGGCAAGGGCTTCTGCGGCGGCTACGACCTCGTTCAGTACGCCGAGGGCACGATCCCCAACCACGACCCGAGCCAGCCGTGGGACCCGATGCTCGACTACCAGTTCATGAGCCGCAACGTCCGCGCGTTCATGTCGCTGTTTCACTGCTCGAAGCCCGTGGTCTGCAAGGTCCACGGCTTCTGCGTCGCCGGCGGCACGGATATGGCGCTGTGCTCGGACCTGCTGGTGATCGCCTCGGACGCGAAGATCGGCTACCCGCCGGCCCGGGTCTGGGGTTCGCCGACGACCTCGATGTGGGCGTATCGCCTGGGTCCCGCGCGAGCCAAACGGCTCCTGTTCACGGGCGACTGCCTCTCGGGCGCGGAGGCCGCGGAGTGGGGACTGGCGACCGAGGCCCCGGCCCCGGCGCGATCTCGACGAGATCAGCGGGCGCGCTCGTGACCCGGATCGCGCGCGTGCCGATCAACCAGCTGCAGATGATGAAACTGCTCGTGAACCAGTCGCTGTACTCCCAGGGGCTCCAAGCGACGCAGCTGATCGGGACGGTGTTCGATGGCATCGCCCGTCACACGCCCGAGGGGTATGCGTTCCAAGCGCTGGCGATGTCCGACGGGTTCCGCGCGGCGGTTCGCGAGCGAGATGAGCGTTTCGGGGACTACGGACGACGATGACCGCTACGACCGCCACCACCCGGGAGCGGTTGCTGGCCGCGGCTCGTGAGCTGATCGAAGAGGGCGGCTACGGGGCGGCGTCTGTGGTCGCGATCGCCGAGCGCGCCGGTGTTGCTTCCGGCACCCTGTACCGCCATTTCAGCTCCAAGGAGGAACTGTTCGTGGAGCTGTTCCGTATGGTCTGCGACCGCGAGGTCGAAGCGATGCGGGATGCCGCGGGCGGACCCGAGCTGTCCGAAGTCGAGCGCGTGCAGACGGTGCTCGAGACGTTCGCCAGGCGCGCGCTGCGGCGGCCGCGGCTGGCATGGGCGTTGCTGGCAGAGCCGGTTGATCCGCTGGTCGACTCGGAGCGGCTCCTGTACCGCCAGCGATACGCGTCGCTCCTGGCCGAACGCCTCCGCGAGGCAATCGCCGCCCGCGAGCTTCCCGACCAGAACGTCGAGCTCACCGCCGCTGCGCTCGTCGGCGGCTGCGGCGAGGCGCTGGTCGGACCCTTGTCGGCATCTAACCCTGCCGAAGAGGACGAGCTCGTCGACGCGCTCGGGACGTTCGTGCGGCGCGCGGTCGGTGCGCCATGAGTGTCCGCGTCGAGCGCGACGGGCCGGTGTACACCGTGCTGCTCTCCCGCCCCGAGCGTCGCAACGCGGTCGACGGGGTCACCGCTGAGGCGCTGGCCGACGCGTTCCGTGCGTTCGACGCCGACACCGGCGCGGCCCTCGCGGTGCTGCACGGCGAGGGCGGGGTGTTCTGCGCGGGCGCGGACCTGCACGCCGCCGGGACGGCCGACGCCAACCGCGTCGCCGCCGACGGGGACGGGCCGATGGGTCCTTCGCGCATGCGCCTGGGCAAGCCCGTGATCGCCGCGGTCGAGGGCCATGCCGTCGCCGGCGGCCTCGAGTTGGCGCTGTGGTGCGACCTACGGGTGGCTGCCGAGGACGCCGTGTTCGGCGTCTTCTGCCGTCGCTGGGGAGTGCCGCTGATCGACGGCGGAACCGTGCGGCTGCCGAGGCTGATCGGCATGAGCCGCGCGATGGACATGATCCTGACCGGCCGGCCCGTTGGCGCCGTCGAGGCGCTGGAGATGGGGCTGGCGAACAGGGTCGTGCCCGCCGGCGGGACGCGCGCGGCGGCCGAGGAGCTGGCGCGCGAGCTCGCGCGGTTCCCGCAGATCTGCATGCGAGAGGACCGCATGTCAGCGCTGGAGCAGGATGGACTATCGGAGTCCGAAGCGATCGCCAACGAGCTGGAGCACGGGATGCGCTCCCTGGCCGATGTGCAGGCGGGACTGGAGCGGTTTCGCTCCGGGGCCGGAAGGCACGGGTTCTTCGATTAGCCCGAAGTTGCCTGGCGTAGTCGCGACTGTTTGAGCCGGGATCCCATGTGTTTGCAGAGGATGACCGACGACGAGCGCGAGCAACGGCATTGCTGCGACGATCGCCTCGCGCAGCAAAGCGCGGTAAGTGGTCATGAATTCTGCACGACGAAGCGTCCGTACATGCCTTGTGTGGCGTGGGCCAGCTGGTTTGCCAGCGCCTCGGCACCGGCCAGCGGCACCGCCTGCTGCCCGTTGCCGGCCGAGGGCTGTGGTCAGATCGGTGCTCGTAGGGGATTGCCGGGGGCAGCTGGGGAGAAGCCGCTACCACCGTGCGGCGTGCCGTAGGGCCACGGCGAGGAGTCGCTGCCGGCAGGCCGCTGGCCGATGCTCGCGGGCGGGATAAGGGCGGGGTAGTGGTCGGGCAAGGGGATCGAACTGCGCGAGTTGGTGGCCGCGATCGCCACGGCTGTCGCGCTTGCCGCGACCGCGGCGCCCGCCATCACGGTTATACCCTTCGGCACGAGTAGATCAGGGCCTGGCAAACGTCTCGCTTGCGGTCAGGGATCTGGAGCAAAAGCTGATGCGACAGGACCCTCTCTGTCGGAGCTGCTCTCGGCGCGCTTCGGACTTCCGGGCTTCGCTGTCGGGGCCGGTCCGCGATGCGCTGACCGATAACCGAGCCGCGATCGCTTGCCAAAGCGCTCAAAACCTGCTGAAATGTGTATTGGAGTTCGTCCAAAGGGAACAGAGGTAGAGCTCCGATGAAGGAGTCGGAAATGGGGGAAGCCGGTGAACAGGGCTCGAGTAGTTGTCAGTTATCGCAGCCCGGGTCGGCAGGCGAAATGGGGACGGCCGCCCATCTTGGGTCCAGACCCATGAATGCTGGGCGAACCGAGGGAGATCGGGCGCGCTCGCACCGCCCCGGGGGTGGAAGGCGCTAGACCGAAATGCAGCGAACCGACCAGCCGGGGCAGACAACGCCGGGGCCTCGAATCCGGACCTTGGTGGTCGACGACCACGACCTCTTCAGGGTTGGTCTGGCGTCGATGCTGGCGGCCTGCGAGGACATCGAAGTGGTCGCGCAGGCTTCGAGCGGGAGGATGGCGGTCCGCCTCGCACGCGAGCTGATGCCGGATGTGGTCCTGATGGATATGCGGCTGCCGGACTTCGACGGTTCCGCCGCCACGCGCGCGATTCTCGAGCACCGTGCAACGGTCCGGATCGTGATGCTCACCGTGATCGCGGAGGAAGCGGACGTCGCGGCCGCCATCGGCGCGGGGGCTTGCGGCTATCTCCTCAAAGACTCAGCAATCGAGGACGTCGTCACGGCTGTTCGTGCCGCCGCGAGCGGCGCATCATGGCTCTCGCCGCGCGCCGCCCGAACCGTTCTGGAGTGCATGAGGCGCGAGCCCGCTCCAACCGACTCCATCGGCGAGTTCGAGCACGATCTATCCCCACGTGAGATCGAGGTGCTGCAACTCGTCGCGCGCGGCCTAGACAACAACGACATCGCGGCCGAGATGTCGATCAGCCCGCGGACGGCGAAGAACCACGTCTCGAGCATCCTCGGCAAGCTGAGGGTGAGCAACCGTATTCAGGCTGCGGTGTACGCGGTCAAGCACGGCATCGCATGAGGGTGCCTACGGTGCACCCGGATGTGCCTCCTCAGTCGTTGCCGGGAGGCTGCCTGGCTGCCTCTGGCCGCGCGCCGCTCGAATCACACCTCCAGCGCTTGCATGAGGTCCGAGCCGGCGCGACATCGAACACGCCCGTCACCGCCGTGACGCCACCGCCGCGTCTGTCCCATCCGACGAGGCAGACGTCTGGCTGATCCGCTTGGCTTCGCTGATCGTCTCCTCGGCATCACCAGCCTCGGCGCAGACTTGCAGTGCTTCGTCCTTCTAGAGCGCCGTTGATCGCGCGCATGAAATCGGCGATCTCGAGCGCGAGCGGTTCCGCCGCGTGAATCCGAGGGCGCGACCATGTCGCCGGCCCGATAGGTCAGTTTGTACTCGCCGAAGGTCGAGGGGCTCTCGAAGTCCATCCCGCGGTCATAGACGCGAAGCACGTCATCGGCCGCGGCGTCGTCGTACTGGACCATATCCGGGGATCGAGAAGGAGATCGTCGAGCTGCGTGGTGGAGTTGATTCCGGGATAGCGGCGCTGGAACTCGTCGAGCCGCCCCGGATCGGCGTCGCATAGCGACAGGCTGATCCGACCGATCATGCGACGTCCTTCCGAAATAGAACGGCTCTCATCTCATGGTCTCTCGCTTTTGCAGGAGTCGAGACTCCGACGGCCGGCTTCGCCGAGTTCCCAGGTCTTGCTGGCTGCGGAGCTGGAGGGACCGCCGGTCCCGACACGGCGGGGCAGGCGTCGGAGCCGTGTCGATGGAGACCGCGCCAGTGCCTTCGACGCTGTGGTTGGGGTCCGTCCGGTGCTCTCCGTCGCGGGGGTGGGCGGCTGCCGCTCGTCCTTGTCAGCAGAGCGCTACTTCTGCGCCGTCGTCGACCCGTAGCCGCACCGCTCGAGGCAGCGAGAAGTCTCGGAAGATCTGCGCGTCTCGACCGACAACGCTTGCGACGAGCCGGCCGCCAATGTGCATCACGCTAGCCCCTGACAGGATGATCGAGCGCTCGATCTCGGCGCCTTCAATGTGCGCGCCGGACCCGATCGATGTGTACGGTCCGACGTAAGCGTCGGCGATATGCGCACCGGGCCCGACGATCGTCGGACCGATGATCACGCTTGAGCGGACGGACGCACCCTCGTGGATTTGCACTCGGCCTACGATTTGATTGCCGTTGCCGTTCCCACGCCGCTGATCGATCCGGAGGCGGTCAAGCGCGATCTGGTTCAGCTCCAGCAAGTCAAGGGGGTCCCCTCGGTAGTTTCGCCACCCGTCGGTGAGCCGTACATGCAGGCTGCCTCCGGCAGCCGCGATCCGCTCGGCCACATTTGTCAGGTCCACATCGCCGCCGGCTCGCCACGATGCCCCTCCGATGTGATGGAGTGCGCCGGGTCCAAACAGCCGCACGCCGGCCATCCCCAGCGACGGCTCCTCAGGATTCAGATCGGCGATGTGCAGCGTGTCCTGGGTGGCGGCACTGAGGGATTCCCCAGGACCGGGTTGCTGATGCATGATCAACACGACGTCTGCTGGACCCACCTCAGCATGTTTCACGAGTGGTGCCAATGGCTCGCTGAGCAAGCCACTCGCTAGATGAACGATGCACGGCGCCCCGCCAACGAGCGGTGCGAGCAGGCTCAGTGCCCCTGGAAGATCGAGCGGGCAGGGGCTTTCCGCGAACCCGAGACGAAGCTCGTCACGCACCAATACGTTCGCGAGAGCCCTCCGGACCTCAGCGGTGCGATCCATGGAGCACGCAATGAGCACGTCCCTAACACCCGCCGACTGAAGTTCTCGTAGGACGTGATCGGCGATTGGCCGGTTCGCGACGTGTTCCGTCGCATACACGCCGCTCGACGGTGACGCGCCATTACGCGACTCCTCGTCCTCCACCACGACCACGCCTCGCAGACCCATGCCTAAGGAACGAATATTCGGGGCCCGTACTCGCGCTGTCTGTCACGTGGCGGTCACCAACCGGGCGCAGCCGCCGACCATTGAGTGCTTTGGTTAGGTTTCGAGAGATCTTGCTGCCAAGCGCGCGTGAGTTCATCGCAAGCCGACGCCGCCGGCCCTCGTGATTCGGTTGTCGAGGTGTCGCGTGGCCTCCGAATCGAGAGCTATGAGAAGACGATTTGCGACAGCGGCCGCCCTGCTTTGCTAGGGCAATGCTGGAGCGTCACGGCGTGGGCGAAGTCGCGGATCCCCTCCACACGCTGAGTAGTCCACAGAACCGCTGTGCCGCGCTCCGCGAGCGTTCCCACCGGCGAGCGGACGCGACGCGCTCCCTCAGGATCTAGGTCGTGGGTCGCCTCATCGACAAGGAGGACGGATGGGTTCGCGAGCAGCGTCCGGGCCACGGACAACCGTTTCTGCATGCCGTGCGAGTAGCGCCCGACTGCAACGTTCGCGGCCTCGGCCAGCCCCACCGCGTCGAGGACTTGCGCTCGATCACGTGCTGCGCGCAAGCGCATCCCGTGCAGCCGCCCGAAGAAGATCGGGTTCTCAAGCCCGCTGATCCGAAGGTAGAACGTGCGATCTCCGGATGGCACCAGTCCGACGGTGCCAGCCGTCTCGACCGTGCGTGCGTCCGGGTCGACCAAACCGCACAGGCCCCGGGTGAGGGTCGTCTTTCCGGCGCCGTTCGGCTCCAGGAGCAGCGTGCAGCTCCCCCCGACCAACGCTCAGGTCGACGCCCGCGAGAGCTGTTCTGTCACGGAATCGACGGACCAGGCCACGAACCCTGATCGCCTGCAACTCGTTGCCTTGCATTCGTTAACAACGAACGCACCGGCGCCTCGCTTCTCAACTCGTACAGCTCGGGCGAGGTCGCCTCGACTGCGATCACGCCCAGAGACCGAGCGGGCATTCTCCGGGCGGCGGGACGGCTACCGAAAAGAAACCTGTCTTAGCGCGCCCGCCGGCCACGAATCCCAGCTCGTCTGCGCGTCGCTGATCTTCGCGGACGGCGGCGGCAGCACCATTCATGCTCGTCTTCAACATTCAAGCGTTCTCCGTTCCTCGCCCTCAAGATTCATTGATTCCTCGGAAGTGAGCGTCTCGCCGGACGTTGACAGAGAGGGGTACGGAGGAGGGTCGCTTCAACGACGGCTCTGAGCGCGGAGCAAACAATTGCCTGGATGATCTCCGGTTGCGCTCCGATGACCGAGAGCACCCGTGGCCGAGCGCGCTCACATCACCTGTTGTTCCACCGCACTGCCACATTCTCGTGAAGACCGGACCGCAGCGGGCTCCGCTTACGCCGTCTAGAAACGATGGCTTGCACTGGCCCCGGCGCGATGGCTTGAAGTGGCCCCACCTGGCGTCGGTTGTTGTTGGTGTTGATGTTGCCTGATTGCCCTGTTGGATGGCATGCCGCGGCTGTCGTCGCGAAGGCCGAGCCCGTAGGGCGAGTGCCTGAGTGACGATAGCCGCGGGCGCGGCTCCGGGGCGGGGGGTCATGCCTTCTTGCGTCCTTGGCGTTCGAGGCCGTGGCGGAATCGCCAGCTCTCGTTGCCGGTGTCGATGATGTGCGCTCGGTGGGTGAGCCGGTCAACGACCGCCTTTGCGAGGCGCGGGTCGGGGAACACCTTGGTCCACTCACCGAACGGCAGGTTGGTGGTGACGATCAGGCTGCCGCGTTCGTGGCGCTCGGAGAGGACCTGGAAGACGAGCTCGGCGGCACCGTCGGGCAACGCCAGATATCCCAGTTCGTCGCAGACGAGAAGCTCGGTGCGGGCGTAGCGGCCGATGACCCGTTCGAGTTCGCGGTTGCCTTGGGCTTCTTGGAGTTCGTTCGCGAGCGCGGCGAGCGTCGTGAATCTGACGCGTCGTCCTTGGTGGCAGGCGCAGACCGCCAGGGCTGTGGCCAGCATCGTCTTGCCGGTCCCGGAGTCGCCGATGAAGATCACTGACTCGCGGTCATCGATCCAGGATCCCTCCGCGAGCGCGGCGATCGTGGCTTGCGGGACCTTCGGGTTGTCCTGGAAGCGGAAGTCCTCCAGTCGCTTGATCTGCGGGAACCGGGCGTCGATTAGGCGGCGTTTCTCGCGCCGCTCGGCGCGTTCTGACATCTCGGCCTCGAGCAGCGCGCCGAGGTACGCGATCGGGGTCTGCTGCTCGCGGAGCGCTTCGGCGGCCAGGGCCTTGAACCGGCGCCGGACGGTCGGGAGTTTCAGCTCGATCGCGTGCGCCTCGATCAGCGCCTCCAAGGCGGCGGTCTGCGCGTTGCGGGCGGGTGTGTTGGTCATCGGGATCCTCCGAGCAGCTGGTCGTAGTCGGTGAGGTCAGGCGCGGGTCGCTGATGCGCGGTCAGGCGTGCGTCCAGTTCGCTCAGCGGTTCGGGCGGGACCCGGCCGGTGGTCTGCGCGCGGCGGGCGAGAACCGCGACCGCGCGACCGTCGATCGCGCCCGCGGCGAGCGCGCCACGAACCGCGAGCTCCACCCGGGCCGGTCCGTGGTCGCGGCAGAGCAGCAGCACGTCGACCATCTGCCGGGCGGCGTCCGAGCGCCCGTAACGGCCGGTCAGCCCACCCCACAGCTCGTCGAAGCAGTCGGGCCAGGCGCCGCGGTCGCGCTCCTGGGACAGCGCGACGGAGTGCTCAAGCCCGCCGGGCTTGTGGGCGAGCAGCTCGAGGTAGTGGTCGAGCTGGGCGCTGGTCCCGAACTTGCCGTGCAGCCGCTCATGCCGGGCGACCTCCCGGCCTGAGTGGTTGACCGTGATCTCCCTGGCGCCGATCCTGACACTGACCTTCAACCCGGCGAGCGCGACCGGGACCGAGTAGCGGTTCTGACGGATCGTGACCAACGACTTCGCATCCACGCGCGGCACGGCGGTCTCGCACGCGTCGAACGCGTCGGCCGGCAAGTCGCGCAGCAACGGGCGCTCCACAGCCCACGCCTCCCGGACCGTCACCGACCGTCCGTCGATCCGCCGGCCAAGATCCTGCTCGCAGGCGGCGAGCAGCAGCGCGTTGAGCTCGGCGAGATCGCGCAGCTCAGGGACAGGTACCAGATGGTTGCGGCGGTAGCGGCCAACTTCGCCCTCGACGCCACCCTTCTCATGGGCACCTTCCAGGCCTGGGGTCGTGAACTGCGACACGAACAGATAGTGCGAGCGCAACGCCACGAACCGGTCGGTCTCGACCCGCCGGCGGCCCTTCAGCACCCGCTTCACCGCCGACTTCAGATTGTCAAAGCGGATCTCCGCGAACACGCCACCGAACCACTCGAACGCCTGCACGTGCAACTCCAGGAACGCCTGCTGGGTCTCGACCAGCGACGCCTGGCAGAACGCCGCACCGGAGAACGACGCGCGCATCACGAACAGATGCACCTTCACCGACACGCCGCCGAGCACGACCAGCGCCTCGCCCCAATCGACCTCCGCCTCCAAGCCCGGGGCGTGGACCTGCGGCACGAACACCTCCCCGACCGGCCACCCCAGCTCGCGCTTGCGCAACCTGACGTGCTGACGGACCGTGACCTCGGCGACATCAGCACCGTGCTCATCAACCAGCCGCCGCCAGATCCGCCTGGCGGTATGCCGCTGCTTCGGCGGCGCGTCGCGATCCGCCAAAAGCCACTCGTCGATCACCGCCCGATACGCACCAAGCTTCGGCGCCGGCCTGCGCACCGGCGAACGCTTCGCCGGCGGCACCGGCGAAGCCAGCGCCTGCTTCACCGTCCGGCGATGAACCCCATGCCGGACCGCCAGACCACGGATCGAGAGGCCCTCCCGATCACGGTCTCGTCTGATCTGCTCGAACTGCTCCACCCTGGATCCCATTCCTTCTGGCGCCTCCCGCTCGAGCTCGATGAAGCTCGAACAGTCGGCCGCCCGTCGGACGGAGGTGGGGCCAGTTCAGACCATCGCAGTGGGGCCAGTTGAGACCATCGTTCCCAGCCGTCGCTGACTCGGGCTGACGGCGCGGGCAACAGATCAGCACAGTGCCACAATGGTCCCGTCACCCACCTGCAGGCGCAGGGCTCGTGGGAGTGAGAAGTCTCTAAAGACGCGCGCATTGCGTCCGATTACGCTAATCGCGAGTCGCCCGCCTACGTATGTGACGCTTGCTCCGGCGCCGATGATCGATCTTTCGACCTCGGCGCCCTCGACCCGAGCACCGGCGCCGATCGACGTGTACGGCCCAATGTAGGCATCGACGATCTGTGCCCGTGGTCCGATCAGGCTGGGACCGACGATCACGCTCTGGCGGATCACTGCATCCTCAGCGATCTGGACCCGGCCTTCGATTTTGTTGCCGCCCGGCGGCAGCCATTGGTGCTCCACGTCCAGCCGCTCGAGTGCGATCTGGTTGAGTTCGAGCAGGTCGAACGGATCGCCCGTGTAGCGGCGCCAAGAGCCGGCTTGAAGCACCTGGAGGTCGCCGCCAGCCGCGCTGATCTGGCGCTCAAGCAGCGTCAGGTCGATGTCTCCGCCGGCACACGGAAGCGCACTCGTCGCCCGCAGCAGGGCGCCGGTTCCAAACATGCATAGGGCTGTCTCGTCGAGACTGTTGCGGCCCTTGGTGAGCTCGATGACGTTCGAGACGTCTGTCCTCCGCGCAGGCGGACTGTACTCAGTCCCCGACCCCCGATCGACGAGCACGACCACATCCGGCACGTCATCGCTCAAGCGCGCTGTGACCGAGTCCAGCTGCTCGCCGAGGAGGCCATTTGCAGGATGGACGATGCACGAAGCGGAGCCGATCAGCGGCGCCGCGACCCGCAGCGCGGCAGCTAGGTTCATCGGCCCCAGCCTATCCACGTAACGGATCGATGCTCCGGACCGGGACGCTCGATTGGAGAGGCACGCTTTGACGTCGGCGGCCAGTCGGCGCGACGTCGCGACGACGACCTCGGTCGCTCCGGCCGACTCGAGCGCTTCCACAACGTGGTGGACGATCGGGCGGTTGGCGATCTGCTCCGACGCGCTCAATCCGGATGACCGTAGGAGGCCTGGCGCGCAGTCCCCATCGTCAACGACGACCACCCCTTTCTCCACCATGTATGACGAACGGTCTCCGGGCGCACTTACTCGCGCGGCCGGCGGCTTTGTGATTGCCGCGGGAGTTCAGTTTCGTGAACGGGCGCTGGACCGGGTGGACAATTGACGACTTACCTCGAGTCGGGGAGCCTCCGTAAAAACGGATTGGACTTAGGGCGTTAACAGTCATGTACTGCAAGACACGGCGACGGTGGCCCGATGAGCTCGGGTCCTGAAAGCAATGCACCCGTAAGCGCGCTCACGAGCACTGTCACGCTCAAGTCAGGCGAGCTTCCACGCACTTGGGACACAACCATCCGCGCCATCGACCTCACCCTGGCCACGCTGGCGTTGATCATGCTGATCCTGATCCTGCTGATCATCACCGCGGCGATCAGACTCAGCTCCTCCGGGGCTGCGCTGTTCCGGCAGCGGCGGCTCGGCGAGGATGCTCGGCCGTTCACCGTCCTGAAGACCATGAGAGCCGTTGCTTCATTCGAGGGCCAATGACCCCGCAGATGGCAGCGAAATTGAAGCTTCATGACGACCGGGGCGCCGGCAAGCTCGCGGACCGCCGTGAGCTCAGAGCTGTTGAAAACGCCGCGACGGCGCTGGACGCTGGCGAGCTTGAACGTCAAGGTCTCGATGGACGCATAGCGGCGTCCATCATGAGGCGCGAGGCGCTGCATCGGCGCTTGCTTGGCTTGGCGGACACATCAGCTGTCAGCCTGGCGGTGGTTGTCGTGCTGACTCTGTTCGGGAAGCATCACGTGGCGCTCGCGGGGCTGGCCGGTTCAGTGGTGATCCTGCTCTTATTCAAGGCTGCCGGTCTCTACGACCGGGATGACCCACGGCTCGTGCACTCGACGCTCGACGAGGTGCCGGCGCTGGTGCAGCTCACCGCCCTGTTCGCCCTGGGAGTCGCGGTAGTTCACGACATCGCGTTTGCCGGCACCCTCGCCTCCGATCAGATTGCGGTGCTGTGGGTCATGTCGTTGATCGCGATCGTGAGCGGGCGGGTCTTGGCCCGGTCGCTAGCAGGACGAACAGTTCCGATGGAACGCTGCTTGGTGATAGGAGAACCCGGGCAGGTGGATCGCATCCGCGAGAAGCTCGCGGCGAGCCAAGCGCACGCGCTGGTCATCGCGTCGCTGGCACTCGGGGGCGAAGAGGTGGAGGACATCGACTGGTTCGACAGCCCAGGCACCATCCAGCCCTTGGTCCGCGAGTTGAACGTTCATCGGATCATCATTGCGCCGACCACGACCGACACCAAGGGCGTGATCGATCTGATTCGGATGGCGAAGGCGGTAGGCGTGAGGGTCAGCGTACTGCCCCGTATGTTCGAGGTCGTCGGGTCCGCGGTGGAGTTTGAGGATGTCGATGGTATGACGATGCTCGCGGTTCGCCGCTTCGGTCTCTCCCGCTCCTCCCGGTTCCTCAAGCGGGCCTTCGATATTGTGATCGGGTTGATAGGAGTGGGGGTCATCAGTCCGATGCTCGCAGCCATTGCGCTGAGCATCAGGCTTGACTCGAAGGGCCCGATTCTTTTCCGCCAGATCCGGGTTGGACGTGACGGAAGGCACTACCGCATCTTCAAGTTTCGGTCGATGGTTGCCGACGCTGAAGCGCAGAAGGAGGTTCTGCGCTCGCGCAATGAGGCCGGGCGAGGCTTGTTCAAGATCACGGATGACCCGCGCGTCACCCGTGTGGGCCGTTTCCTGCGCAGCACATCGCTGGATGAGCTGCCCCAGTTGTTCAACGTCCTTCGCGGGGAGATGAGCCTGGTCGGTCCCCGGCCGCTGGTCATCGACGAGGATGCCCAGGTACTCGGCTTCGACCGAATCCGGCTTCACCTGACCCCGGGGATGACAGGCCCATGGCAGATCCTGGGTTCGCGGGTGCCGATGCAGGAGATGGTCGGAATGGACTACTTGTATGTCGCCAACTGGTCGCTGTGGCTCGACCTCAAGGTCCTGGTTCGGACTGCTCGTCACGTTATTCGCCGCGCCAACATCTGACGAGGTAGAGCATGTCGGCGGTGTAGCGCCAGAGATCGGCTCGCCCGGCGGTGCGCAGCTCCGCGCGCAGGCGGGTCCACGCGGCGCGGCGGTGGGCGCGGTGACGGGCCGGGTCGGATGCCTGCAGCAGCGCGCTCGTGGCCACGCGCACCGTGTCGTGAACTACCAGGCCCTCGGCGCCAAGCTCGACAAACGGGAGCGCGCGCAGCGCGCCGAACAGCTCGGCCGGGTCATCGTCCGGCAGCATCGCCTCCAAGAGCGGCAGTACTTCCTCGCCTCGTTGGGCACCACAACCGGAACGTCCTCTAGTCGGCGCTTGCTGTTGATCTTGTTCCGCCCCCGGCACGTAACCGACTGCACCTGCACGAACGGCGTCCAGCATGTCGTCGATGCTGCAAACCTCGGATAGAACAACCACCGCCGAGTTCGGTGCCGCGCGGCAGATGCCCCGAACGGCGCCGAGTCCGTCGCCGGCAACATCGCGCCCGACCAAGCAGACGTCGGGCTGGAGGCGCCTGGCGTCCCGGATTGCTCCTTCGGCGTCATCCGCCTCGCCGCAAACGACAACATCCTGCCCAGCGCGAGCCGAATACCTTGCCGACCCGGCGCGTGGTCGGCGATCAAGAGCGTCACGCGGTCCAGGGAAGCACCACCTCGAGGTCCGTGCCACCACTCTCGCGCGGCTGCACGGTCAGGTATCCCCCGATCGCCGCGGCGCGTTCGCGCATGCTCCGAAGACCGAAGCCCTCGGGGGACGTGCCGTCCGCCGTGTACGGAATCCCGCAGCCGTCGTCCCGGACGCGAAGCGAGACTCCCTCGGTGGTTGGGCGCAGCGACACGCTCACGTGATCGGCGCCACCGTGCCGTGCCGCATTTGCGATCGCTTCCCGCGTGATCCGGGCGACGTGCTCACGTGCGTTGGGCTCGAGGTACGCGTCCGGATGCTGCCGACTCTGCACAAAATGAAACGCAAAATCTATGCAAAGGCCCCAACGATGCGCTATCTTCTAGGCGCAAGGCATTCGCAAGGCCCTGGGGGGCAACATGATGGGGATGCAAAGTCGACGGGCTAGGCGGCACGTAGAAAAATGGCCGAATATGGCCCCGAGCCCATTTGAAGAGGGGCCGTTTGGCGTTCAGGCGCTTGAACGGGGGGATGGGCCGCTGGGGTCGTTGACGCGGTATGGGGTGCTGTTGATACTCGTTGGCGTCGGAAATGCGAGGGCACAAATGACTTCGTAGGGCCAGCGAAGTACGGGGCACGAAGTACGGGGCACGAAGTACGGGGCACGAAGTACGGGGCAGCCTATGCGTGGGGGAAACGTAGGCGGAGGCAACTCGGTACGCGGGTCGCGACGGATTAACCTGCAACCTTAGTGCTGCTCGCCGTAACTATGGTCGGTAATCAGGCGGCGAGCGTGATTGGTGCGTTGTGGGAGGACTGGCTATCGAGGCGGTCGAGGAGCTCTTCGAGGTCCCGGCGTGTGAAGTTCCAGGCGAACGGCTCGGCGATCTGGTTGTAGTGGTGCTCGAACTCGTTCAGGGCGCGGGCGACCTCGGCGGTGTTCTCGAAGTCGTTCGGGGCGAGCACTTGCGTTGGATGATCGAGTGGTAGATCTCGACCTGGTTGAGCCAGCTGGCGTGGACCGGGGTGTGGACGAGGATCAGGTTCCGCCAGCGCTTCTGCAGTCGCTTGATCGATGCCTTGCCGCGGTGATCGGAGCCGTTGTCGACGATCCAGAACACGCGGCGGGCGGAGCGGTAGGGCTCTTTGGTCATCACCTGCCACACCAGCCGGTCGAATGCAGCGATCCCGCCCGTGCGCTCGGTGCGTCCCATCACTCGGCCGCGGCGCACGTCCCAGGCGTCGAAGTAGGTGACGGCGCCGAGCCGCTCGTACTCGTGCTCGACCAGTTGCCCACCGCCCGGAGCGGGCGGGGCGCTGGGATGGATCCGCCGGCGGGCTTGGATCGAGGGTTTCGCGTCCGCGCAGATCACACAATCGCCGGGCTCCAACAGCTGGCCCTCCCAGCGACCCGCATACAGGTCGAGCACCCGCCCGGCCTTCTCAAGGAAGTCAGGGTCGCGCGGGAAGATCCACGAGCGGTACTGCCACGGCTTGATCGCGTCCTCTGCCAACCAGCGGCCGATCGTCGACGCCGACGCGTCGCTCACGCCACGCTCCACGACGAACCGGTGCAGCTCAGAGCGACTGAAGCGCGAGAGCGGGACGCCCTGCTTCTTGGGCAGCTCGCACGCGATCGCCTTGACCTCGGCGACCTGCTCCGGGGGGGAAGCGGCGCGGGCGGCCCGCGCGTTCCCTGTCATCCAATCCATCCAGGCGCTCGTCGTAAAAGCGTCTTCGCCACCGGCCGACAAGCTCGGGCATCATCCCCAACCGGGCGCCGATCTCAACATTGCTCAGCCCCTCAGCCGCATACAGCACGAGCTTGGCTCGCTGCACCTCACGGTGAGGCCGCGAGTAGCACGCCGCGCGATGCTCCAACTCGCGCCGCTCCTCATCGCTCAGATCGATCTGATACCGGCTGCGACCCGCCATCACCAGTCAGATTCGCTCCGGTAGTCATAACTCCTTCAACCCGAACCGAAATTACGGCGGGCACCACTTAGGTTAGGAATGGATTTTGATAAGCGAAGCATTGTCGATGGCTCCTGGCACGATTGGTTTCAGGAGTAGGACGGCGCTGGATGAGTCGCCGGAAGCACGCAACAAGACTCGACTTGCCGTGGCTCGTGCCAAGGAAGGCGACCAGGACGCGTTGCGTTTTCTATATGTCATCTATTCGCACAACGTATACGGCTACGTGCGTTCGATCGTGCGTGACGATCACGAGGCCGAGGACGTGACTCAGCACGTGTTCGCCAAGTTGATGACGTCATTGGTCAAGTACGACGATCGCGGGGGTGCCATTCTTTGCGTGGCCGCTGCGTCTCGCTCGGAACGTCGCGATCGATCACCTTCGCGCGAACCGGTTGTTGCCAACCGAAGAGGTCCTGGACCCCAACGCGACGTACGCATATGACCTCGATCACGCAGAAACAGGTTCGGGCGGCGCTCGCGACCCTGCCTGACGAGCAGCGTGAGGTTGTGATGCTTCGTCACGTCGTCGGCCTGACCCCCGGTGAAATTGCGGACCGCATGGGGCGCAGCGAAGGCTCGATCCACGGCCTGCATCACCGCGGGCGTCGAGCGCTGCAACGGGAGCTTGCGCGGCTCGAGTCGACGCCTTGCACCCGCCGAGCTCGGCGACTCGCGGCGGCGTAAAGGTGGCCGCTGCGGCAGCCGCGGGATGCGGCAGTGTAAGACGGCGGCCGTCTACGCCATGAGGCTGAAAAGAGCAATCCGAGCCGACCATTATTGACTTGAGCGGTATGAGCACGTTGGCCGATTCCTACTTCAGGTTGCATCCGGTACCGGAGACTCCGGACCGTGGTGCACGCCTGGACCACGACCCTCGGAATGCTCTGGAGCTTCGTCTCGCGCTAGTGCACGACGACCTCCATGAACCCGGCGGCCTCATCTCGATCCTTGTCGGCGAGGGCTTGCCGCCAAACACCGGGGTGCTGCCAGTTGGCCGCGGCGGCGAACTGGCCGCGCGCCCGCTGGAGGTGATCGTGCTCGCAGCCGATCTTCATGGGCCAGGGGGACTGGCGCAGCTGCGCGCGCTGCGCCGCCACGCGCCGTCCGCGCGGATTGTCGTTATCGCACGCGACGCCAAGCACGCGTCGGCCCGCCAGACACTCAACGCCGGCGCGGACGCGTTCGTTCCCGAACAGGACGCCGCTGACGCGCTCGCGCCCGCGGTCCGCGCCGTCGTCGCGGGCTTGGTTTGTGTGCCGCGGGTAACCAGGCGGCTCGTCGCGAAGCCCGCCTTCTCTCACCGCGAGAGGCAGGTTCTTGATCTGCTGGTGGCAGGCATGACGAACGCGCAGATCGCAGAACGGCTGTACCTGTCGGAGAGCACCGTCAAGAGCCATGTCGCGTCGGCGTTCGCCAAACTCGGCGTTCGCTCCCGCAAGGACGCAACCGCCATCGTCCTCGATCCGGCAGAGGGTCTGATCGGCATCGCCCTGACTACCGCGTCGGCGCCGACTCACCACTGAATCGGCGGGTAGCCTAGTTTTCAACCGGGGCAGGTGGCCCAGTATTGACCCGCGCCCACACTTGCCCGCCGGCGGCCCCACGTGCCACAAGCTTGTGATCACTCAACGGGCGTGGGTTTAGGCTTAGGGAAACGTTTGTGTGACCCGTCACTTGGCGAGAATCGGGCGCTTGGCGTCTCAGGACGCTTGAGCGCGAGCGGCGCTCCTTGGCCCTCGCCGCATTCACCTTGTCGTACAGCGCGGTCACACTAGCCGCCTGACGGCCCCGGTTAAAGCGCTCGAGCGTCGACTCGCGCGCGGCGGCGCCGATAACTCGGCATCGAGCCGGGTCGTCCAGTAGGCCCCCGACAGCGGCGGCCAACTCCCCGGGCCGGCGCGGCCGCATGAGGATGCCGTCGATCCCGTCGCGGATGATCTCCGCCGGCCCGCCCACCGCCGTGGCGACCACGGGTACGCCCATTGCCATCGCCTCGACCACGGCGCGCCCAAACGGCTCCTCCCACGACGGCTGCAACGCGATGTCGGATGCGCGCAGGATCTCGGGTACATCCTCGCGCTCGCCGAGGAACCGGACGGCGTCGCCGAGCCCCAGTTCGGCCACGAGCTCGTGCAGGCAGCGCAGGTACGAACGGTTGTCATGGCGGGTCGCTCGTGAGACGAACTTTGTCTCGCCGACGATCAGCAGCCGAGCGGAAGGATGCGTCAGCCGTACGGCAGCGAGCGCCCGGATCGCCTCCTCCTGCCCTTTCCATGGCGTGATCTGGCCGATCAGGACAAGCACGTCTGAATCTTCTTGCAGGCCAAGCCGAGCGCGAGCGGCCTCGCGATCGATCCGGCGGGCGTCGAGCCGCTCGAGGTCAAACGGGTTGTCGATGACCTCCAACCGCTGCGCGGTCCGATCGGGGTCGAACGTCGACGCGACATGCTGCGAGATCGCGATCACGGCTGCGGCGCGGTCAGCGAGCGAGGACTGGATCCGATGCGTCAGCGGCGAGGGTGGCAGGCAGTCGCGGACGTGCAAGACGAATGGCCGCCCGAGGGCGCGGGATGCCGGCGCGGCGATCATCCCGGCGCGGATCGAGTTTGCGTGGATCAGGTCGGCGCGCCACGTACGGGCTGCCCTAACGACGCCGGCGGACGCGATCGCCATCGCCCCGAGCGCAGACGGCGTATGCAGAGGGTGCAGCTTCAGGCTTCCGACCGACTCGGTGATCGACACCGTGCGGACGCCGGCGGAGACCGCGTGCTCCTGCAGCCGACCTGGTGGGCAAGCGAGCCGAGCGTCCACCGCCGAGGGGAGGCAATCGAGCAGCCCGAGCAGCGAGCGCTCTCCTCCACCGAGAAGGCCGGTGTGGTTCACGTACAGGACTCTCATGGCTGCCTGACCGTCTCGTCGAGCACGTCCTCGACTCGACTTGCTATCTCTGGCCAGTCGAAGTCTCGAGCGCGCTCGTTTCCGGCAAGTCCCATCCGAGCCGCGGCGTCACGATCACCGAGCAGGCTGCTGATCGCCTGCGCCACCGCCACGTGATCGGTCGGATCCACCAGCAGACCGGTGGTTCCGTCGACGACCGCGTCGACGGAACCGCCTACGTTGCCGGCGACGACCGGCAGCCCGTTGACGCCGGCCTCCAGGTAGACGATCCCGAAGCCCTCGCCGGCGCCAACCGCCGGTAGCCGGCTCGGCATCGCGAACACGTGCGCCCGGCAGAGCAGACGATCGCGGGCTCCGTCGCCGATGGTGCCCCACAGACGGACATCGTCGGCGACACCGTGAGCCGCCGCCAGACGTTCGATCGGCCGTCGCAGGGACCCGTCGCCGACCACGACCCAGACCGCATCCGGAACGCGCGAGCGTACGAGCGGCATCGCCCGCACCATCACATCGTGGCCCTTGTAACGATCTTCGAGCCTGGCGACGGTGACGACCGTGGGCGTGCGCGATCGCTCGTGCGTCGGAGGCTCGTGCCAATCCACGCCCGGTGGGATCACCCGGATCCGATCGGTGTCCGCACCCACGGACGCGGCGAGTCCACGGGTATAGGAGCTGACCGCCACGATCCGGTCGCTGTGACGGACGGCCAGCCGGGCCAGCCGAGGGCTTCCGAGCACCTCCTTGGCGTGCAGGTACGTGACCACCGGGATCCCGAGCGCGCGCCGTATCGTCGCGGCGGCGGGCGCCGCGACGATGTGCATGGCGACGATGACGTCGGGGCGGAATCGCCTAGCTTGGGTTACTGCCGCAACGTCTAGACGGAGGATCGAGACGCGATGGCTCCGGCCAGTGGCGATACGGCGCACGTCGAGTTGGTGAGCATCGTCCCAGTCCCACGCGTTGTCGGCATCGAGGGTCAAGACCCTGCACATGCTGTGCTCGAAATGGGAGGCGAGTTCGTAGGCCATGAGCTGGATGCCTCCAGGCGTCGGCGGGAAGTCAGGCGTGATCATCATCACTCGCCGCATCGTCATTGCGCTCCCGCAGCACGCTCGAACCAACAGCCGAGCGCGAACAACGGCCACAGAACGTCGGCATGATCGCGCTCGCCGCGACGGTGTGCGGCAAACATCGCACCCACGCGTCGCCGGTCGAACCAACCGTCGCGGTACAGAGCGCCCTCCTGCAGAAACACTTCGAAGGACGGCGCGAGCGACCCTCGGAGCCACTCCGCCACGGGCACGCGGAACGCGCTCTTTGCCCGTTTGGCGTACTCGGACCCGGTCAGATCGGTCAGCAGTTGCCGGAGGATAGCCTTACCGCCGTTGCGCAGATGCACGTCCACCGGCACGGATGCCGCGAACTCGGCCAGCTCGCGGTTCAGGAACGGGGTGCGCATCTCGAGCGACGTCAGCATTGTCGCTCGGTCGGCCTTCGCCAGGACATCGTCGGGCAACCACTGCATCTGGTCCAGACGCATCAGGTCCGCTGCCACATGACGTCTCTTTGCAAGCCTCGCGATGTTCCAGGACGACCCCGGATCGGAGTAGACGAGCCCGGACATGATCGGTCCGTAGATGTCGCGACGGACGCTGCGACGGCCGGCTGTGACGTGCGTCAGATGCCGATCGGAGAGCCGCGGCGATGCCAGCATCGCTCCAACTCGCCATGCTCGACTGCCACGCGGCGCGAGCATCGCCGCGTCCGCCCCGACCTTGAGCACGGAGGCGTGGACGGTGCGGTCGAGGCGGTTGGCGAGCTGCAGCCAGCGGTAGCGCGGATAGCCGCCGAACAGCTCGTCTGCGCCCTCGCCCCCGACGGCCACGGTCACCGACTGACGCGCGAACTCCGCCAGCACGTGCAGCGCGATGAACGCCTGGTCGGCCAGCGGCTGGTCAAGGCGCCCGAGGACGTCCGGTGTACGCGCCGCCACATCGGCGGTGCTGAGGATCAACTCGTGATGCTCGGTGCCCAGCATTCGGGCCGAGGCACGGGCCGGCTCGAGCTCGCTCGTCGAGCCGACGTCGTAGCCGATCGTGAATGTCTTGATGCCTGCCGGATGGTGCTTGGCCGCCAGCGTAGCGACCAGCGCCGAGTCGATGCCCCCGCTGAGGAACAGCCCGAGCGGCACGTCGGCGACCAGCCGTCCGCTCATCGACCGCGTCAGCAGCTCGCCGGCCTCCGCCGCGAGTTCTCGCACGTCCTCGCCGCGCGAGGGGGCATCCAGCACGGGTGGCTGCCAATAGGGACGGATCGTCGACCGCCGCTCAGCATGGCTCCAGGTGAGTAGATGGCCAGGCTGCAACTGTCGGACCGCCTGGAAGATCGTCCTCGGCGCCTGGACATAGCCGAGGACGAAGTACTCATCGACCGCGTCCGGACTGACGACGGAGGGCACCAGATCCGTCCGGGTCAGCGCGGTGGCCTCAGAGGCCATGATGAGTTCGCCGTTGCGCTCGGCGTAAAACAGCGGCTTCTCGCCGAAGCGATCGCGCGCCGCGAGCAACACTCGCGCCTTGGAGTCCCAGAGCACGAACGCGAACATGCCCTCCAGCGCGTGGACCAGGTCAGGGCCGTGGTCCTCGTAGAGGTGGACCAGGACCTCGGTGTCGCAGTGCGTCCCGAGCTTGTGGCCCCGCCTGAGCAACTCCTCGCGCAGTGCCCCGAAGTTGTAGATCTCGCCGTTCAGGGCGGCCGCAACCGTCCCGGTCTCGTTGGTCATCGGCTGATGACCCGTGACCAGATCGATCACGCTGAGGCGTCGAGCACCAAGCGCGACTCCGCTTACCGCGTCCACGTGGTAGCCGTCATCGTCGGGCCCGCGATGGACGATCTGATCGTTCATCGCCCGGACGGCCGCTCCATCCGGATCGGAAGTGTGTGCGCAGATCCCACACATCGCGTGCGTCAGCTCCCCGGCGCCCGGACAGGCGATTGCTTGTATTGCCGTAATGCCACCTCTCCGTTAACGAGCCGGCGAGGTTCGAGCTTGTACGACCTTGACGATAGGCGCGCGCAAGCCTTGATCTCCATCGCCCGTTGGATGGACATGAACGCGACGCCGACAGACTTCGCCAGCCCGGAGTTGCGCGAGCGCGACGAAGCCGCCAACCTCTCGGATTCCACGTTCCCGACGTGCCGATTCTGCTCCAGCCCGCTGCGCCACACGTTCGTGGATCTTGGGATGTCGCCTCTGTGCGAGAGCTACGTGCCGGCAGCCGGGCTCAGGGACATGGAGCCGTTCTATCCACTGCATGCTCGAGTTTGCGAGCGGTGCCTGCTCGTGCAGCTCGAGGAGTTCGTGGCGCCGGAGGACATCTTTAGCGAGTACGCGTATTTCTCGTCATATTCCGACTCTTGGGTCGAGCATGCTCGCAAGTACGTGGACACGGCCACCGAGCGATTCGGCATCGGACGCGACAGCCTGGTCATGGAGCTCGCGAGCAACGATGGCTACCTCCTCCAGCACGTGATGGCACGCGGGATTCCGGCGCTCGGCATCGAGCCGGCCGCCAACGTCGCCGAAGCCGCTCGCGAGCGAGGGATCGAGACCATCGTTCGGTTCTTCGGCCAGGAACTCGCAGCCGAGCTGGTGGCGCAGGGACGTCGAGCAGACCTGCTTGCCGCCAACAACGTAATGGCTCACGTGCCGGACCTGAACGACTTCGTGGGCGGAATCGCGATGGTGCTTGCACCCCAGGGCGTCGCGACGATTGAGGTGCCCCACCTCCATCGTCTGATTGACGGCAATCAGTTCGACACGATCTACCACGAGCACTTCTCGTATTTCTCGTTCCTGAGCGCGCAGCGCGTGCTCGCCGCGCACGGGCTCGAGCTGTTCGACGTCGACGAGCTCGCCAGTCACGGGGGCTCGTTGCGTATCTACGCGCAGCTGGGGGCCACGGGCCCGCACCCGGTCTCTGAGGCGGTACTCGGTCTTGTGGAGCGTGAGCGGAGCCTCGGGTTTGACACGCTCGCGGCTCATACTGCGTTCTCCGCCAAGGTGATCGAGACGAAATGGCGGTTGCTGGAGTTCCTGATCGCCGCCCGGCGCGACGGGAAGCGGGTTGCCGGCTACGGCGCCCCGGGCAAGGGCAACACGCTCTTGAACTACTGCGGGATCCGGACCGACCTGATCGAGTTCACAGTCGACCGCAATCCATACAAGCAGGGGCAGTTCCTCCCGGGAACGCACATCCCGATCCGCCATCCCGAAGCGCTGGAGCAGGAGCGGCCTGACTACGTCCTGATCCTTCCCTGGAACCTCAAACAGGAAATCGTCGCCCAACTCGCTCACGTGCGCGAGTGGGGCGCACGCTTCGTCGTTCCTATCCCCGAGGTGAAGGTCCTATGAAAGTAGTCATCTTCTGCGGCGGACAGGGACTGCGGATGCGCGAGGCATCCGAGGTCGTGCCCAAGCCGATGGTTCCGATCGGCAACCGACCTGTCCTCTGGCACGTGATGAAATACTACGCCCACTTCGGGTTTACGGACTTCGTTCTGTGCCTAGGCTACAAGTCCGAGGCGATCAAGCAGTTCTTCCTGACCTACAACGAAGCATTGGCGAACGACTTCGTCCTGTCCGAGGGTGGCGCACGGGTACACCTTCTCAAGACCGACATTCACAACTGGAACATCACATTCGTCGACACCGGGCTTCACTCGTGCATCGGAGAGCGCTTGCGGGCGGTTCGGCATCTGCTTCGCGACGACGCGATGTTCCTGGCCAACTACGGCGACACGCTCACCGACGCAAATCTCCCGGCGATGATCGAGACGGCCAAGGCCACCGGGGTCAAAGCGAGTTTCCTGGCCGTGCGGCCCAACTACAGCTTCCACGTCGTCTCGATGAACGATCGCGGTCTCGTCGACGGGATCCACGACGTCACGAGCTCGGACGTGTGGATCAACGGTGGCTACTTCGTGCTGAGCTCGGAGATCCTCGACCAGATTCGGCCGGGGGAGGACCTCGTGGAGCAGCCGTTCCGGCGCCTTCTCGCCGACGAGCAGCTGCTCGCCCAGCGCCACGACGGCTTCTGGGCGCCGATGGACACGTTGAAGGACAAACAGTGGCTCGAGTCGCTTCACGAGACTGGCACCGCTCCGTGGCAGGTGTGGCAGGCCGATCGGCTGCTCGAAGGCGATCGGGCAATGGCCGCCTCCGGTTGATGCTCGGACTGCTCGTTGGCCGGCCGCACCCGGCGCCGATCCGTGTGCTCGCCATCGGAGCACATCCAGACGACATCGAGATCGGATGCGGCGGCGCGCTTATGCGTCTCGTCGCCGACGGAGCCGTGGCGGAAGTGTGCTGGGTCGTGCTTAGCGGCGAGCGCGAGCGAGCCGCCGAGGCCAACGCTAGCGCGACCGCCCTCCTCGGCGACGTTGCCGATCAGCAGGTGATCCAGCGCGAATTCGCCGATGGCTTCTTCCCGTACGACGGTCGCGAGATCAAGCGCTTCTTCGAGGAACTCAAGTCGGACCTGGCTCCGGACCTGATCTTCACCCACCAGCGTCACGACCTCCATCAGGACCACCGTGTCTGCTGCGAACTCACTTGGAACACGTTTCGGAACCATCTGATCCTCGAGTACGAGGTGCCCAAGTACGACGGCGACATGGGTCGGCCAAACCTGTTCGTACCGCTCGACGACGAGCTCCGCCGGCGCAAGATCGATCATCTGATGACGTACTTCGGATCCCAGGTGCCCAAGCGCTGGTTTAACGAGGACCTCTTCTCCGGACTGCTTCGTCTGCGCGGCATGGAATGCAACTCTCCGACCTCGTTTGCCGAGGCGTTCTACTGTCGCAAAGCGGTGCTGGCGTGATGGCCGCGCTGGCGGCACCCGAGAAGCATCTCGATCGAAGAGACCGCGAGCTCGGCGAGGAGGGGTACGAGCTCATGGGCCGGCTCTTCCCGCTCTGCCGCAGCCTATCCGGCGCGGGGGTCCGTGCCACCTTCGAGATCCTGAAAGAGTATGTCCCGCTCGAGATCACGTCCGTTCCGACCGGAACGCGCGTCTGCGACTGGACCGTTCCCGACGAATGGAACATCCGCGACGCCTACATCACAGGACCCGATGGGACGCGCCTCGTCGACTTCCGCGACTCGAACCTGCACGTCGTGTCCTACAGCGAACCGGTGCGCACGACGATGTCGTTGGAGGAGCTGCGTCCGCGATTACACACTCTGCCCGACAGGCCCGACGTCGTTCCCTACCGCACGTCGTACTACGAGCGCACGTGGGGCTTCTGCCTGTCACACCGCCGGCTGCTCGAACTGCAGCCGGGCCCCTACGAGGTGGTGATCGACTCGACGCTGGGGCCCGGGCATCTCGATTACGCGGAGGTGGAACCCGAGGGCGAACGCAGGGACGAGATCCTGATCTCGACGTACGTCTGCCATCCCTCGTTGGCCAACGACAACCTGTCGGGGATCGTCGTCACCGCTCTGCTCGCCAGGGAGCTGTCCAGGAGTGCCAGGACGCACGGGTACAGGTTCCTGTTCGCCCCGGGCACGATCGGCCCGCTGACCTGGCTCGAGCGCAACCGCGATAGGCTGCATCGCATCCGCCACGGCCTGACGATCGCGTGCATCGGCGACGGCGGCCCGTTCACCTACAAGCGCAGCCGCCATGGCGCGGCCCCTGTCGACCTCGCTGCGGAGGTCGTCCTGAGGGACGCAGGCGCTCCGCATCAGATCGTCGAGTTCGAGCCGTGGGGCGGCGACGAGCGTCAGTTCTGTTCTCCCGGCGTCGATCTCGCGCTCGGCGCACTGTCGCGAACGGCCCACGCCGCCTACAGCGGTAATCACACCGCGGACGACAGCCTCGACCGCATCCGTCCCGAGGCTCTGGGAGCATCGATCAGGATCTGCCTGCAGATCCTGGAGGCGCTGGACACCAACAGGACTTTGGTCAACCTCTCCCCCTATGGCGAGCCGCAGCTCGGCCGCCGTGGTCTGTACCGCTCGGCCGGGGGCGCAGTGACCAGCCCGGCCGACGAGCGCGCGATGCTGTGGGTGTTGAACCAGAGCGACGGCTCAAAGACGCTGCTTGACATCGCGCTGCGATCCGGGCTGCCGTACGGGACGATCGCGCACGCCGCTGAGCGACTAGAGCAGGCTGAGCTGGTGGCCCAGCATGAGCGCGGTACGACTTAGCTCTGGGCCCTCAGGGACTTGCGTGGGGGCGCACGCGGACGTCGGTTACCTCCGCCGTCCTGGGCATGGTCAGGGCGTTGAGCACGACCGCGGCGACGTCCTCGGGCTGCAATAACCGGTGAGGGACGTAGGGTTTGCCCTCGACCGCGTGGATCATTGCCTGGCGAGCCGTAGCCGTTCGCCCCGGAAACACGCTCGTCACACGTACGTCGTCCGATTTGAGTTCCTCTCGGAGCGCGTCGGCGATTGCCTTGAGCGCATGCTGCGTCGCCGCAAACTGTCCGACGCCCGCTCGTGCGGAGTCGGTGACTATCGAGTTGATGAAGACGATCTGGCCTGCATTGGCCCGCAACGAGGGAAGCAGGCACTGCGTGAGCCGATACGGCGCGCGTGCGTTCGTCGCGTATTGTCGATCGAGGTCTACGACCGATGCGGTCTCGAGTGGGCCCGACGAGTACGTGCCCGCGCTATGCACGAGGACATCGACGCCGCCTTCCTGGTCCCGCAGCGCCCTTGCCAGCTCGGTCAACTCGCGGTCGACGGTGACGTCGGCCGCGTAAGGCCTGATCCTGCCGGCTCCGTTGGCGCGCTCGGCCGTGACCTCGAGCTCGCTCCGGCGCCGCGCCACGGCACATACGGTGGCCCCGGCAAACGCCAAGGCAAGCGAGATGGCCCTGCCGATCCCAGCGCTCCCCCCCGTGACGAAGCACGTCCACTTCCGAATTTCTTCCGCAGTCATCACTTCAGACGTCAAGGCGGCACGAGTCCTTCCGGTAGCGGGGCGGCTGGGTCTGCCCGGGAGGTCTCGAGCTGCATGGCAGCCCAGTGCAGCCGCGCGACTCCCGTGATCGCGTACGTGCGCGTTTCGATCACGCCCATTCAACGGCTCGGGCACGCCGGAACCGCCGCGGCGGTCAACGAAAGTCCGAGCGTTTCGGGCTCGTTGGATGAAGGAACGCAAACTAGCACCTGGACCGCGAGCCACAGAGAAACGAGGAGCGACGATGCCGACCATTTACGTCGATGCCGCCATAAGCGACGAGTCGCGCCGCCGAGGACTCTACGCCGGGGACATCTACCTCAGCTCGCCCACCAACAACTCGGCCGCGCTATGCGAGCTCGCACAGGAGCTCAGCGAGCGCGCATTCGCCCCGCACGATCCGCAAATCGCCCAGGAGCGCATGCCGGCCGAGGACTACGTCGCGATCCTCGCAGACCTCAAGCCGACTTTCATCCACCACCCGCGCGCCAAGGAGTTGATCGCCGGCCTTCTCACCGATGTGGGCTGCGACGTGGAGAAGACCTACTTCGACGTGCCGCGGCTCCGCACGATGGCGCACGGCGAGTACCTGAACGCCGGACTCGCCTATCAGTTTCACGCCCATCGCGACACGTGGTTCTCGGCGCCGTTCCAGCAGATCAACTGGTGGCTGCCGGTGTATGCGATCGAGGCGGGCAACTCGATGGCGTTCCACCCTCGCTACTTTTCCGAGGCGGTCGCCAACAGCTCGGCCGATTACGACTACGCCGAGTGGAATCGGACGGGACGCAAGCAGGCCGGTGCAATCGTCAAGAAGGAGACCCGCAATCAGCCTCGTCCGACCGAACCGCTCGAGATCGAGCCGGACGTCCGAGTTGTGACGCCTGTCGGGGGCACGCTGATGTTCTCTGCCGCGCAACTGCATTCGACCGTCCCCAACGCGACCGCTCGCACGCGGTTCAGCATCGACTTCCGCACCGTCAATCTCGATGACCTCGTCAAGGGCGTGGGGGCGGCCAACATCGATTCCGCGTGCACCGGGACGACGCTTGGCGACTTCCTGCGGGCGAGTGACCTTTCGCCGCTTCCCGAGGACGTGATCGCCACGTACGACAAGCAGCCGGACTTGGCATCCGCCGCCTCGGCTTCGCGATGACCGAACCCTTGATGCTCGAGACCCCCTCTGACGAGATGACGGTCCTCGACCTCCGACCGGGGGAACTCGTGCGGGTGCGGAGCGCGTCCGAGATCTTCGGCACGTTGGACTCCCAGGGCGAGCTCGACAACCCTGTTCATGCCGGAGACGCTGAAGTACTGCGGTCGTAGCTGCCCCTGGCGCGCCGGCGGACAAGAGGTGCCCGGGGACGGCAATGGGCGCCGCATGTACAACACCGTCTACCTTAGAACGCCCGGTGCAAGGGCAGCGCCCACGACGGGTGCCAGCCGCGTGTTTGATGCATTGGAAGGAAGCGCGGCTGGAGCGACCTGAGAACGGCAGCGCTCCCTACTTGCCGAGGAAAAACTCGTAAGACACGAAACGGCCGCGGAGATGGTCTCGCGCGGCCGTTCGTGGTAATGGGTTGCTCTTGTCGAAGGAGCGGTTGGGAGTGTTTCACCGGTTCCGGACGGCGAGCGTGTCGGTGTTGTAGGCCAGGATCGTCCATTCAGTCCAGATCTGCCGGCCGTGGTCGCCTTTCAGGCGGGATCGGTCGAGCCCGTAGCGGCGTTTGAGGTGACTGATTCGGCCCTCCGCGCCGGTCCGGTAGCGCCGCATCCGACGGGTGGTGCGTTTCGAGGCCGGTTCCTGGCGGCCAGCGATGAACACTGTCTTCGGTTGAAGGTCCTCGAGCGCGCTGTTCGTCGGCCCGACGTTGAACCCACCATCGACCGCAACCTCCTGCACCTTGATCCCGAGCCGCTTGAGCTCCGCGACGGTCTGCGGCAGCAGCGTGTCCTCGGCCGGGTTGCCGATCTCGGTCGAGGCCGGCAGGATCAACCCGCGTGCGCCGCGCTTGGTGTGCTCGGTCACCTCCGCCAACTGGCTCGCGTACCCAAATTCGTTGGGCTTCCCCAGCTTCCCCTTGCGGATCGGCCGCGCGTCCGGATCGTGCAGCGACACGATCCTGTCCTTGATCGGCTTGCCCGCGACACGCTGGCGGATCTGCCGGGCGACCTTCTCGCAGCGATCGGCCATCTCCTCCAACGTGGCGGCCGCCTTCAGCTTCGCCTTCGCGCCCCGCCCGCGCGCTCGCCGGCGAGCGATCGCGGCCAGCCGGCGCGCTTCCCTTGATCGAGCGCTCCAACAGCTCGCCGGTCTCGCCGGTCAGCCTGAGCACCTCCTGCTTGGCCTCCCCCGAGCGCCGACGAACCGTGCGAGTGATCGTTCGCAGCTTGTGACCCATCGCCCGCGAGCGATCCCGCACCCGCGGCTTCTTCTCCTTGATCAGCGCGGCGAGCTTGCGCCCCTCCTCGGCCAGGACGTGCACGCCGCTGGATGCCAACCCCGCATCGGTCGGGTACTTCACATCGGCCTCGATCACCGTCGAGTCGATCCGAACGGCCCGCGGGCGAAACCGCTTCTCGCGCGTCGCCTTGACGATCAACGCGCGCGTCAGCTCCGCGACCGTCTCGGCACCGATCCTGCGGGTCAGCTTGCGGACCGTCGACTCGTCCGGCACCCGCTCCGAGAGGCTGATCCGACAGAATCGGCGCAGATGGATCGAGTCCGACACCTCCGCCACCAACGACCGGTACCCCCACCGGTAGCGCGCCTTGAGCACCATCAACCGCACATACGTCTCCAACGGGATCGTCGGCCGCCCCTCCGTCAACACCAACCGGCCCGTCTCGTGGAACTCGCGCTGCCAGCGCTCCACCAGCGGCCACAACAACTCCGGATCGGACAGCAGCCGATCCAACGCCGCCAGATCCTCGGGCAACTCCTTCACTTCCAGCGGCAACGACTCGTCCCACAGCGACTCCGGCTGCGGCGCCAACAACGTCAGCATGAACACCCCTCTCACTCAGAAAACCCATTACCAGCAGGGAATTCTCGGTGTCACACCGGACAGAAAAGCCCCCTCACGCCCCACTACTTTTTCCTCGGGAAGTAGCTTAGTAGTGCTTTGTTAGGTTGTCACTCGACTTGTCTGGCTGGATGCAGGCGTAGTCGGTCGAGATCGACGGGTCGTTGACAGGTTTGGCAGCGGCCGGTCCAGCACTTGAACAAGGGCTGGAACAGGAGAATTGCCTGAGGGAGGGTCAGGCCGGCCGCGGGTGATTTGGGTGCTGCCGCTCCAGGGTCAGGAACCCGTGCGCGGCGGTGACCAGCGCGGTGTGGTGATACCAGCCGAGCCAGGAGCGTCCTTCGTAGTGGTCGAGTCCGAGCTCGCCCTTGAGTTGCTTGTAGTCGAGCTCGATCTTCCATCGCAGTCGGGCGAGGCGGGCGAGGCGTTCGAGCTTGGTGTCGGCGGGGAGGTTGGCCAGCCAGTAGTCGGTCGGCTTGTCCTTGCCCTCAGGCCATTCTGCGATCAGCCATTCCTCGCGTGGCGGGGACGTGGCCTTCTCCCAGTCGTTCCCCGCCCGGACCCGCAGAAAGCAGAACCGCGATGTCATCGGCTCACCGTCGGGCCCGTCTCGGAAGGTGACGGTCTGCCACTGCTCGGCGTCGAGACCGGCGATCAGCGCGCCGATCGCCTCGGGTTTACGGTCCGGCCGCGGGCGGGTCTTCTGCCGGCCGCTGCCGCGCTCGCGCGGCTCGGGGACCTCGAAGATCGTGTCCGGTGCGAACACGGTCGTGTCCGGGGAGACCGCGAGCACGTACTCGCGACCGGCAGCGTCAAGCCGCGCGCGCAGCTCGGTCTTATCGCCATACGCGCAGTCACCCAGCACCGGCGCCGGCGCGATCTCCCAGCCTGCGGCGCGCTCGATCAGCTCAACCCCGAGCTCCGGCTTGGTCTTGAACTCGACCTCAGCAGGAATCTTGGCTTTGCGTCGGCGCTCGGGGTCGTTGCACCAATCCTCAGGCAAATACAGCGCCCACCCCAACGGCACCGTCCCCTTGCTCCCGACCGCGTGAACCGACACGCCGATCTGACAGTTACCGATCTTCCCCAGCGTCCCCGAGTACTGGCGTTTCACCCCCGGCGAGCGCTTCCCGTCCTTCGGGAACCCGGTGTCATCCAGCACCCACGCCTCAACATCGATCGCCGGCACAACGCGCTCAGCGACCCCGCGAACCACGACCGCCGGATCCCACGGACTGTCAGCCAGGAACTGCTGCAAGCTCTGGTAGTCGACATCCCCACCGAGACGCTCGACCATCGGCTCAAGCGACTTGCGCGGCCCCTGCTCGATCAACCCCCGCAGATACCTCGCGCCGTTGACCACCTGCACCGGCCGGTTCATCGCCCCCGCCAACACCGCCTCACCGAACGCCTCCAACCGATCCGCCACCACCGACGGCGCATCAACCCGCACCCTCACATCCGACTTCGCATCGCTCACCACGACCATCATCCCTCCTCACCTCGGCAACAAGACGCGAGAAGGGTTCGCCGCCACCCCAACGAACTCCTACAACACAACTAACAAAGCACTATTAGGCCAGCGGCAGCCTTCGTGACCAGCGTCCGTTCGTCCTCATCTCCTCCTTTAACGCGCTGTCCGGAGCCAGGCTTGGGGGATACCCGTCAGGTTGCGCGCCAGTTTTTCTCTCCCCCCACCGTTGATTGAGGAGTTCATCCGACGGGAAAGATCGTGATGCAGCCCGAGAACCTAGACATCCGCCACAGCCTCGACCCGTTTCGTCGTCGCTGGCGACTGATCGCCGTCATCGTCTTGGCGATCACCGCCGTGACCTACTATCACTATGCTCGGCAGCCCGAGAAATACTCGGCGAGCACGCAAATGTTCGTGCGTTCTGTCGGGCCCACGCCCCTCCTCGGCTCGGACCCCGACACGGACCCGGCTCGACGGTTGCTGAATGAGTCCCAGGTGCTCCAGAGTCCGCCCGTCGCCGCTGAGGTCGCGAAGCAGCTTGGCTACACCGGCGATCCGCGCAACCTACTGAAGCAGATCACCGTTACGCCGTCTAGCGAGGCGGACTTAATCACTCTCACGGCGACCACGGCTGACCCTAGCCGCGCGGCACTCCTCGCGAACACCTTCGCATCAGCCTTTGCCACGCTCAGCGTGCCGTCGAACAAACCCGAGGCTGCTCCCGTGGTTCAGATCGACCGCGCCACTGTACCGACCGGTGGTAGCTCTCCCAGTCCGCTGCGTAATGCGGTGTTCGCCGCGGTCCTGGGCCTCGTGCTCGCCTGGTTGCTGGTCATTGCCCTCGAGGCGTTCGACCGCCGTCTGCGTCACTCGGAGGTTGAGGCCGAGTACGGCCTTCCATTGCTCGCGTCGGTCCCGTTCACTCGCAAGGCAGATGGAGCGACGCGGTCCGGATCGCGCCTGCCGGTTGCGGTGATGGAGAGAGTCCGAGGCCTCAGAACGATCCTCGATCATGGCGGTCGCTCCGGGATTGCGCCAAGGACCGTGCTTGTAACGAGCGCCATTCCGGGGGAGGGCAAGAGCACGCTGATTAAGGGCCTCGCCATGGCGTATTTCGAGAGCGCGAAGTCCGTACTGGTCATCGATGCGGATCTGCGGCGACCAATGCTCCATGAGTTTTTCGAGGCTCCACTGGTTCCGGGGCTTGCCGACGTGCTGCGCTCAAAGGTGTCTCTTCACGATGCGGTCCAAGACGTTCAGGAAGGCGACATTGAGCCGGCGTTTGACCCCGTCCTAGCCAGTTCGGGGCCCATGGCGACAGTCGCCCCGCAACGAAAGTCCGACCCCCGGCAAACCGCGGACCATTGGCTAAGTGCCGACGGTGACGTGGTCGGCGGCCCCGTCGTGCACTTGCTTGCGAGCGGGAGCGGGACCTCTGATCCAGCTGCACTTCTCGGGAGCGCACAGCTTAGGGCGTTGTTGGCTGAGGCGGTCGCGCACTACGACATTGTGCTACTCGACTCCCCGCCTGTGCTGTCGGTAAGTGACGCCATCCCACTCGCGACCGCCGTGGACACTGTTGTCATTGTCGCACGCTCAGAATTCATCACACGGGACGCTGCGCTTCGGTGTCGTCAGGCGCTTGAGCGAGTACCGACGGTGACCGCTCTTGGCGTCGTCGCTAACGCTGTCAGGAATGACGAGGGCCACTCGCGGCCCTATTACTTGGCCTCGTCCTCCTGACGCGCCGTGGACGTCGCGCTACGTAATTTCAGATTTATCACGCTGCGACGCGCTGCCGTCGTGTGGGCGCTGGGCGGGATCACGCTCGCGATCGGCATCTGGCTCGCACTGAAGACTGGGTACTACGGTCTGCCGCTGGCGGTCCTTCCGCTGGCTGTCGGAGTCCCTGCGTGGTTAGCTATTACGAAACGAACCGGCCTCGCGCTGTCCGTCGTCCTGCTGTACCTCGGGCTATTAGACGGCGTCGTCAAGCTCAAGTCGGGTGGGCAGGCCGCGACGCTGGGTCGAGACGTTTTGCTCTATTCCGGAGCTATCGGAATGCTGGCCCGCAGGCGCGGACCACTTCGAATGCCCCCTCTTTGGGGCTGGGTCGCAGCTTGGAGCGTCGTGGTGCTCGTACAGATCGCCAACCCTGCCAACTCCTCAATTGTGCACGCCGTCGCGTCGACGCGTCAGGATCTCGAATTCGTGCCGCTGTTCTTCATAGGCTACGTAGCGCTTCGAACTCGGACTTCGCTGCACACTCTGTTTGCGCTCTTACTTGCTGTCGCGGCTATCAACGCTCCGGTCGCCGCATACCAAAGCACCCTCACGCCTCAGCAGCTATCGGCCTGGGGGCCTGGTTATAACAAGCTGATCAACGGCCAAAACAACGGTCGTGTGTTTCTGGGCGCTAACGGGAAACTCCAGGTTCGGCCGCCTGGCCTAGGCGCAGACATGGGATTTAGCGGGATCCTTGGCGTCGCCGCCCTGCCTGGTGGGATCGCTCTGCTTATCACTTATCGACGCCGTCGGTGGCCGCTGGCGCTCACCGTACTCGGAATGATCGGCGCGGTGGTCGGCGTTCTAGTTTCGCAGGCAAGATCCGACATCGTCACGGCCATCGTCGCCGTCATAGCCACGCTCGCGCTTCTCGCGGTAGGGAGACAAGGCAAGCGTGCTTTAGTGGTCCTGTGCCTCGTGATTGCTATGGCTGCCACCGCCGTCAACGCGATCGGATCCTACAACCCCGAGACGTTCTATCGTTACAGGTCCATCGCTCCCAGCAGCGCCGCGTCTACGATTTATACCTCCCGTGCAGGGACCTGGGCAACCAGTCTGCAATACATTCGCCAGATTCCACTCGGAGCGGGTCTTGGCGAAGTCGGACCTGCGGCCGCAAAGCTTGGTGGCGCGATCACCCAATGGAATGCCGAGAGTCAATTCAATTACCTACTTGTCGAGGTGGGGATTCCCGGGCTCCTCGTGTTTCTCGCGTTTCAGGCTGTGCTTTGCTCAACGATCCTCAAGGGTCTCAGGCGAGCACCCGACCCACACATCGTCGTGCTGATGGCCGGTCTGTGTGCTCCCCTGTTCGCGTTTGCCGTCAACTGGTTCATTGGGGTCAACACCACGTCAACGCCCAACGCCCCTTACCTCTGGTTAAGTGCTGGGGCAATAAGCTGGTGGCTGGTCACGCGGCAACACACGGAGGGGGTCACTCGGTCCTATGGATGACTCCCGCGCGCGCTTGCGTGTCGGAGTCGTCATCGCCCGCAGCCGCCCGGGTGCCGACGGCATCCGCGACTACGCCTGCTTACTCGTTCGGACGCTGAAGGACTCAGGGCTATCCGCCGCGCTTTTCGAGTGGCCCGATCGCGCGCCGCGCAAGATTAACTGCCGGGTGCGTGGCGACAGTTCCTTCGCTGACGTTTCCGCGGCAGACGTGCTCGTGTTGCAATACAACCCGTTCTCATTCGGCCGCTGGGGCTTTGCTCCAGGCCTGCCATTGTTCTTGGCACGGCTCCGTCGTGGGCCCCACCCCCCGCGCATCGTTGTGATGTTCCACGAGCTGTACGTGGACGTACATGACTTGTCGTCGGCGCTGATGGGAAGCTGGCAGCGCGCGCAGCTCCTGGCAGTACAAGCAACGGCGGATATTCACCTGTGCTCCATCCAGCGCTGGACGGAGCGCCTGCGGACGACCGCTCTTGGCCGTCCAGTTCACCACATGCCGGTGGCATCAAACCTTCCGGATGCGCGGGCGGACCGCGAGCCCACGCGCCAGCAGCTCGGTGCGGACGCCGGGACGCTTGTCCTGAGCTGCATCGGTCTTCGTCACCCGCACCGCTTAGAGGAGCATGTGCTGGCCTCGGCGCGCTTGGGCGCCACGGCAGCACGATCGGTGCTCCTGGTGAATCTCGGACCCGGCGAACGGTCAACCGTCCGCCTTGCACAGAACGTGAGCCTGTGCTCCACCGGCTTTCTTCACGAGTACGAGCTTGCCAAACGCATCGCGGCCAGCGACTTCTTTCTGGCACCACTTGTCGACGGCGTTTCGACGCGCCGAACTTCAGTGATGGCGGCGCTCCAGCACGGCGTGCCAGTTATCGGAACTGTAGGACATCTCACCGACGACGTGTTACTCGGGGCACCAGGAATCGTGCTCGTAGAACTCGGATGTGCCGACGGCTTCGCTCACACAGTAGCGCGCCTCGCGCGTGATCCAACGCGTCGCGCGAAGATGGGTGCAGAAGCTCGTGGGCTTTACGAACGCGAGTTCGACTGGCCGGTGCTCGCCGAACGGCTGCGGGGTCACATCCATGTGTAACCGGCTTCCTCTCCAGGGTGTTGCCGGGCGCACAAGCCAGCGCGCGGCGCCCCTGGGTCCGCTACGCGGCGTTTGTAGAGCATGACCTCTGCTGCCTTACCCGTTGCCGAGAGCACCGGGTCCTCGGCGCCAGCGCGCCCGCGCCTATCGGCGGTGATCAGTCAGCTGACGGCCGCTAATCTCGCCATCATCGCGGCCACGGCGATCACCGCGCCGCTGCAAGCCCGTGCTCTTGGACCGACGGGGCGTGGCGAGCTCGCTGCGATCATGGTACCCCTCGGCCTGGCCCCGGTTATTTTCACGATCGGACTGCCCCTCTACACCCACCGGGCTGCGGCCATCGGCAAGCGCGCAGGGACGCTGATCGGAACGATTGGGGCGACTTATTTGGTACTCGGCCTGGTGGCCGCCGGACTAGGACCGGCGGTTGGGACGCTCGTCGGCGGTGGCCCGGGCGTCGTGCGGAACTGGATCATCATCGGCTTCGCCCTGCTGCCAATCGGATTCATCAACATGGTCATCACCGACGTCGCCGCCGGCCAAAACCGATGGCGCTCGGTCCTCATGTTGCGAATTACCCCGCCCGCGGTGATGCTGGTGAGCATTCCCTGCCTCTTTCTCACGGGACATTTGACAGTCGCGTCGGTCGCCCTCGTATCGATCGCTGGCGGGACCCTCCCGGTGATCTACCTCGTCGCCAGCGCTCGACAGCACCGTCCGCTGCGTTTTCGCCCGTCGATTTTGCGCGGGGCAGTCCCGTTTGGGCTGAGGGCATGGGCAGCCGGACTCGGGCAACTCGTGAACGTGCGAGCCGATCAGTTGCTGATGACTCGGCTGGTGGCTCCGAGGGAGCTCGGTCTCTACGCTGTTGCGGTGACAGCCTCGGGCGTGTTCGTAAACTCCTTCGCCTCGGCGCTTGCCGCGGGTACGATGCCCCGATTCGCGACAGGCGATACCGATCTGATCGAGCGCACGCTGCGCACTACGCTGCTGGGCGTACTCATCACCAGCGCTTGCGTCGCATTGCTCTCACCAATCATTGTACCCCTGTTCTTCGGCTCCGCCTTCAGTGACGCTGTCCCGATGATTTGGATCCTCCTCGCCGCTGGCGTCCCGCTTACGGGCGCGGTGCTTCTATCGAGCGCCCTGACCATTTCGGGGTGGCCAACTTACGCCGCACTCGCCGAGCTCGTCGCGCTCGGCATTACGGTGCCCGGCTTACTCGTGCTACTGCCGATCATGGGCGGCATCGGCGCAGCCCTCGTGAGCCTGATCGCTTACACGGCGAGCTTTTCCATTCTCGTCTTCGTAGCTTGCCGGCGGCTCGGCGCGCGCATTACAAGGCTTCTACTCATTCGGCCGACGGACGCTTTCATGCTTGCTGCGATCGTTCGCTCGCAAATCCACGGACAGCTCGGCAAGATCCGATCGTCGTCATAGCTACAACCATCGTGATACGCAACAGAAAGCGCTTGTGTCCCTGTGCTCTCTCAACCGGCCGCGTGGCGCAGGCCGCGCCGACCATCCTCCACTGCGCCCACCCAACCGAGCGAGCAGGTTAGTTCTTGCGTCGGCTTCACTTGCTAAAGCATTCACAATCGCACCCCTCGGCTCTGGGTTGCTTGCAACTGCGGGATGGCCTTATCGCTAACTCCTGCCACCGCGGAGTGCCGACGTCGCGACCCACCTTTCGGTCGATGGTGACACGGGGATGCGCGCGGCTCACCCCCGCCGATTCGATGGGCCGCCGTCCGCGCGAGCCTGCCGCTTCTGAACCATCTCATCGGTGCCCCGCATCACACAGTCACTTTTCACGGCGGCACGGCGTTGGCCTGTCCTCACGCGTCGACTCCGGTTCACTCCGGCCGAGCTGTGTGGTCCGCAAGGGCGTGTTCAGGCCCACCAAACGAGAGATGGTTGCGTGGTCCTCCGGCACAGGACTCGTGACATAGAAATCTTCGACGAGATCTTCGTCGGCATCTCGTCGTACGAGCCGCCGCCAGCCGTGGCGATGCTCTTGCGAGATTCTCCGCCCAACAGAGTGTTGGACCTTGGCGGCAACGTGGGCCTCTTCGGCGTTTATGCTCTCGCTTCCTGGCCTACCGCCACCATCACGTCAGTCGAACCCGATCCTCGCAACATACGCCTACTCATCCGGTGCGTTGAAGCTAACCGGGCGACCGCGGGGTGGAAGGTCATCACCGCGTGCGCCGCGTGTCAACCAGGCGTCGTAGCATTTGCTGGCGGTCGATTCGCTGATTCAGCAATTGCTGTTTCTGGCGAGCGCGCAACCGATCACGTCGGCGCGATTGATGCGCTAGAACTGTTGCGCGAGGCAGACTTTACAAAGATAGACATCGAGGGTGGTGAATGGGATGTCCTCCTAGACCCTCGCTTTCCAGCTGTCGCGCCCGCCGTGCTCGCAATGGAGTGGCATGAACATAGATGTCCGACCGAGGATGCGTATCTCACCGTACTCAGCGTGTTGCACCAAGCTGGGTACGCGGTTCACGCCCCGCGGCCGGGTTTGGGTTATGACTACGGGTTAGTTTGGGCTTGGAGGCCGAGACTCCCCGGGGTAGGCTCCGGCGCTTGTCTCTACGCGAGAGACGTCACCTCTCGCGGTGATCCACCATCGGATCATCTGCGGGAGGTTGGGCAAGCTTGACCACTCAGAGACGTTTCGACGGAGGTTTGGCACTTCCGACCTAACAGACCCCGCCCACCAGCTTGGCGCTCGGGCTGCGCGATTACGATCGCTCCATAATTCCTCGACTTTCGGGATCTCAAGCGGCTGCCTGAGCTGACGGTGACTGGGCTTGCGTGAGTTTCGGGTTGGTGGCGATCGGGGGTGCTTGTGTCCGAAACTGGTGGCGGATCAGTTCGCGGCGGAGCGCGGCGAGCATGTCGGTGTAGCTGATCGTGGTCTTCTGCCGGTACCAGGGGGCGGTCCGGCGGCGGGTGTTGAGGTCGGTGTCGGGGTCGCCGTGGAGCTGGTACCAGGCGATTGTGATTGTCTGGGCGAGGAACCCGAACGGGACGGTCCGCTCGACGGCTTGCTGGACGCGGTTGCGGGCCTGGCCGACGCCGTGGGCCTTGGCTTCTTGGTTGCGGGTCTCGATCGTCCAGCGACTGTCGTAGCGGGCGAGCAGGATGTCGGCAGCGGTGTCGGCGTCGGTGGGAGGCGATCGCGACGTCGAAGCCTTCGCTGGTGCCGGGGTTGCGGATCAGGATCACCTTCACCGGCCGGGTATGGAATGGCTTGTACCACAGGCAGTTCAGCTCGTGGACGTGCACGGTGCGCTGTCGCCCGTCGGGGCCGGTGACGGTCACCGGCTTGAAAGTCGCGCGCTCGGCGATCTCGGCCAGGGTCGGGAGCTTGGCGCCTTTGAGCGGCGGGCGGCCTTGGCGGCCGGGCTGGCACGTTGGAGCGGGCTTGTGCAGCGCCGCGTTGGCGCGCATCCGGGTCGTGACGCTGACGCGGTCGGGCAGCCCACGCCACGCCCGGCTCGCATACGCGCCGTCCATTACCAGCTCGACGGTCCTGCCGGGGAAGCGCTTGAGCATCAACTCGACCAGCGCACGGGCGAGCTCTGGCTGCGAGCGCCTGTCCGGGTGCGCGTCGTCGCGGGGTCGGAACATCCTGAACAGGACCGGCAGTGCGACCTGCCGGCCGCCGAGGCACGGAAGACTCACGACGAGCACGACCACGACCCAACAGTTCCCCCACCGAGTGCGCCGCCCGGACCCCTCTGGCTGCGCGCCATCGTGCAGGTAGTGCGCGCCGAACACCCTGCGTCCAGAGCGGCCGAACAGCGTCTCATCGACAGCGAAACGCAGCGACGCCTCGCGGGGAACGAACACCGTGACCAGGAAGTCCAGCAGCGCGAGCCCCAGCGTGTCCGGATCCCACCGACGGCGGGCGAAGACGTCGTGCGCCCGGCTATGGTGCCACACGCCCGCCAACCCCGCTGCCTGCAGCATCCCTGTGACCGTGTGATCACGAACCCGGGCAACGGAACCGACCAACAGCATGCTGAACGTCTCGAAGCTCGGCTGGGTGAAACATCCCCGCAGCAGGGACAGCAAACCAACCAGCGAAGTGGGAACCTGAACCCCGGCGGCGACCCTCCGGTGAGAACGGCCGCGGACAGCGCTCCTACGCCCCGCGACCAGATGGGCTTATCGCCCACCGGATTCGGGGTCGCCGCCACTTTCGCCTGCTCCAACGCCAAACCACGTCGCGCGGACGCTCTCCCGCCCCTCACCCCGTCACCGCGCCGCCTGCCAGAAACCCCGAAAGTCGAGATAATTCCGGGGCTCCGTGGATGATCGTAGGTGACTCGGCGCGGGTTTAGCGGCCCGACCAGGGGCTTTGTACTGGTGAGAGTGGTTCTGTAAGTCGCGCGTGACCGCTGATCCCGTTTCTGCCCGTGCTTGTGGTGGAGCGGGGTGGCTGCGCGAGGTCGTCGCTCGCCGGCATGGACGTCGGCGAAACCTGGGCCGGATGAGGGGGAAGCGGCGGCGTGGGGGGCGAGGATCTTGCCGCTGTTTTGCGGTGTCGTTGGGCGGACGCGCACGGGGTCGGGCCGTAGGTTCGCGGGTTCCTGAGTCCGTCGAACTGGAGGTCGTCGCCCGTGCGCGTCACTGCCGCATTCTTTCGCCTGCTGGATTTGCCCGGGGTCTGGGTCAAGAAGGTTCGCTTCGAGCCCGGCCGGGTTGTGGTCTGGGTCGCGTTGCGCCGCAAGCGGCTGTGCTGTCCGAAGTGCTCGTACTCGACGATGGCGCGGGAGAACGTGCAGGATCATGACTCGGTCTGGCGGCATGTCGATCTCGGCCTCTGGCGACTGGAGGTCCGTGCCCGGCTGCGGCGGCTGCGCTGCCCCGAGCACGGGGTGCACGTGGAGGGCGTCCCGTTCGCCCGCGACGGCGCCCGGTTCACCCGGGATCTCGAAGATCTGGTGGCGTGGTTGATGACGAAGACCGACAGGACCGCGGTCTGCCGGCTGGTACGGATCGACTGGGAGACCGCCGGGCGGATCATCAAGCGCGTCGGCGATGAGCTTTTGCCCGTCGACCGGCTGCAGGCGCTGTTTGAGATCTCGCTGGATGAGGTCGCCTGGCGCAAGGGCCACAGGTACCTGACGCTGGCAGGCGATCATCGCCAGGGGTGCGTGGTGTGCGCACCGAAGGCAAGGGTCAGGCCGCCGCTGATCAGTTCTCGAGGCGCTCGACCCCGAGCCTGCCAGTCCCTCCTCCCCGCCGCCCCGACCGGCCAGGCAGCCGCGCCCGGCGCCAGAGCCCGCGATCATGTTCCCATTCGGCTCATGCCCGACCGTCCTCGCCGGCTGCGGCATCCCGGCCGCCTGGCTTCCGGACGGCAGCGAGCTCCACCCGCAACTGGTCGCGCGCGCCTCGAGGCTGACCGCGGTCTCGATCGACATGACCGGCGGCTACGCAGCCTCGGTGCGCCAGCACGCCCCCCAGGCCGAGATCGTGATCGACAACTACCACGTCACGGCGCTCGGGACCAAGGCACTGGACGAAGTCCGCCGCGAGCACTGGAACGAGCTGCGCGCAGCCGGCGCCAGCGACACCGCCAAGGCGTTCAAGGACGCCCGCTGGTCGCTGCTGAAGAACCCCGAGCACCTCACCGACCGCCAGGCCGCGACCCTCGCCGCCCTGCAGACCGCGGGCGGAAAGGTGCCCCGCGCCTGGGCGCACAAGGAGACAGTCCGTGAGATCTTCAAGCCCGGCCTCAGCGTCGCGGCCGTCGAGAAGCTAATCGACCCTAATCGACCGTTTCCTCGCCCGCCTGTCCCGCAGCCGCCTGGAGCCGTTCGTGCGCCTCGGCCGCACGATCCGCAAACACCGCCACGGCATCCTCGCCGCCCGCCGCCTGGGATTGAGCAACGCCCGCGCAGAGGCGCTCAACAACAAGGCGAAGCTGATCGCCCGCCGCGCCTACGGATTTCACTCCGCCCGCGCCGCTCTGGCGCTCATCCTCCTCGCCTGCGGCCCGGTCACACTCACACTGCCACACGACGGTTCGGTGTGTGACTTCACCTACGATCATCCATGGAGAGCCCCATAATTCCGGCGCGAAGAGCATCCGCGGCGATGTACCTGGTCGCGGTCACGATCGAGCGGGCAGCGGCAACAGTGCCCGAGGCACCACCACGTCGCGCTCCCGCGGCGAGCGCTTGCAGCGGCGCACAAACTGCGAACGCAACTGCTCGCAGCCAGCGGTGCTCCATGATGCAATACCGCTTGAAGGTCACGTACAGTCTCGCTGTCTCTTGATGACCACGATAATACGCGCGTCCCTCTGGCGTTCGCCAGTGGTGGTTGACAGCGTCCGAACAATATTCGACCGTAAAGCCGGCATGCACCGCACGGACCACAAAGTCGATCTCGTCGTAGCCGTGCACCAGTCGCTCGTCGAAGCGCACCTGCTGTAGGCATCGTAACGGAAACACCGCGGCCGGCATCGCTACATTGACGAGGCGCTCGGCTGAGGCAGGACGGTCCTGGTAACCCAGGAAGCTCTGTTCGGGCGGCGGATTGAGAACGCCATATTCGTCGACGGCCCCCGTCACGATCGTGGTGCCTACCTGCGTCTTCTCCAGAGCATCGACCCACGCCCGGATTCGCGACACGTAATCTTTGCCCAGCGTCGCGTCATCGTCGAGGAACAGGACATGGGTACCACGCGCGTGCGCAGCCGCGACATTGCGGTTAGCGCACAATCCCCTCTTTGGGCCCCTGACATAGTCCACTCGCGGGAAGTCCCCCGACACCAGCTCTCGTGTGAGATCGTTCGTACTGTCGTCGGAGACGATCACCTGGTCGAGATCGGCTGCGTGCTCGGCGCAAGAGGTGAGAGCCTTCGCGAGCTCGATCGGTCGATTGCGCGTGCAGATCGCGACGGTCAGCCGCATCAGACGTCGCACCTCCTCCTTGCCCGGACGACCGCGTGTGGACCTAGAGTCATGCCGACCGAGAACTCACGCCAGAATACGCCGGAGCACCCACTGCGACTGTCACCTCAAGTCAGGCTACAGCCGGCCGAGCAGCCATGCTGGAGCGACCCAGCTGGCCGTCCAAGCGCCGACGCCCTTCGCCGTTGGTCGAAGCCTCAGTGCCCGCACCAGATGGACCCGTGCGCTTTTCCTTGAACCCTGTCGCAGCAGCGTCCCTCCAACCCACTGCTGACGCACCGCAAGTCGTCGCGACAGCTCCTCCCGATCAGCGGCCATGCGAGGGTCCAACAGCATTCGCCGAGCGCAGTACACAGCCGCCATGAAATTCTCAGTTTGGTCCAGCAGAAAGTCGCTGTTCTCGTGGAGTCTGCTGTAGACCAAACGATCGCGGCAGAAGTATGCAGCCCGGCCGGTTATAGCCAACAGATATCCCGTCCAGAAATCCAATGCTGGGCCGACGTCGGAAGGAATGTCGGAGAGCGAAATGGCATCACGCCGAAACACGCAGCCAATCTGTGGAATCGACTCGCACGCGGCTAGCCGAGTAAACGGCTCGTGAAAGCCTTCCGCGAGCGTTGCCCTTCCACTGCCGGCGCTGAAGTACTCGCTGCTCTCCTGGTCGATCTCTCCGTCAACGTTGACCTGCCATTGATCTGCAAATGCTACGACTGCAGTCCCATGTGCGCGCAGCGGAGGGACCACCCGTGCGAGGAACTGCGGATGCCACCAGTCGTCGTCGTGCAGCGGTGCGACGTATTCGCCGCGAGCGACCGATAGAGCCGCGAGGAAGTTGGCGAGCGTGGCACTCGGAGGTTGCTCTATCCACCGCACTCGCGGGTCGGTGATGCGTTCGGCTAGACGACGCGTATGCTCCGGCCGACCGTTGTTTGACACTATGATCTCGAAGTCGTCGTAGGCGCCGTCGAGAACGCTCGCAATCGCGTGCTCCAGCCACTCGGGTCGATTGTGCGTCGGTAGGAGAACGCTCACGTGGGGTCGATACCGGGTCGTTGAGGGTGGCACGTTCACGCGGCATCTGGCCCATCAAGCACTTGTGCACCCCGGGCCGCAGTTGGTCAGGCTGCGAGGCGCATCCGCAGTGATCTTCTCCAACCAAATCTCTCGCCAGTAGTGATAAGTGCTCCGCGTACAAAAGCGATGGTAATCGGCCTTGCAGACAACGCCTTCGAGAATGAGGCAATCGGACTTGATCTCGATCATTTTGCCGGTGTGCTCGTCGACCAGTCGCTCGACTCGAGCCAAGACGCGTGCGGCCCCCCCGCAGTAAGGCACCATCTCGAAATCGAAGCTGAGGCCACGGTTCTTGTTTGCCGGGTCGAGCGTCTTTACGATCTCGTCCTTACTCTTGATTCGCACCCAATCCCCCGGTTTCAAGTCCAGGCGCGCCGACGGCGTGTTGCCGGATTCTGCTGTGCCGGCCAGAAACGGATAATCGAGCCCTCCCTGGATCAGCGTGTGGCGTGGCAGTAACTCGCGATTGGCCTTCTGGAACATGTTGAAGACATATACGACCCAACCGCGCAGAACCTTCCTCAAGCCCCAGTTGCGCACATCTCGAGGGTATTGGGTCAGATGCCGAGGTTCGACCCTAGTTGAGGCGCTTGGGATCTCGGTCGCCTGGCAGCGGTACGTTAGCTCGTGCTCGTTCCCGGTGTCGTGCTTTATCGTCGCAGGCACAAGAGTGTCGGTCACGAAGGCCCGCTCCGCGGTAGACAGATCGTTGTCCTTCCCCTGCGGATCGCCCTCCAGCGACCCGTTTAGCCCGGCGTGCTCTGCGCGCTCCAACCACGCCTCCTTCCAATGCATCAGACATGCCGCTTGGCAGCCACCATGCGACGCTCCGTCGCAGCGAATGTTCGAAAGATGCACCGTGTTTTTCATTCGCCGCACCGACCAGCCGTCGCAGGTCTTATCGGCGCGCTTGTAAACGGGCAGCACGCGCCCGGAGTACTTCAGCATCTCGGGCATGAAGGGCATCCCGTCGAGACTCCCCTGCTCGTCAAGCGTGCTGAAAATCCCGGCGGCGCTACGCACGCGCACCAACTCGCCGGGTTTGAGCTGGAGCGCTTGGACAGGCCTGGCCTGCGTGATGCCTTCATCTATTCGCGTCATCCCCTAAAGCAACGTCGTCGCACGGTGTCTCCTTACGCCTGTGCGCAAAAGACGGAGGCTGAGGATATCCGCTGAGCGATCGGCGGCGCTCCGTCTCCGGGCTCCTCGGGCGCGACCGGCCGCGCATGCGATCCGAGCGCAGCGTAGCGCCTCGATTAGAACGGTCTTCACCGTGAGCGGGCGCTCACCGCGCCCTTGTTGCACTCAACACCAGCTCCCAATTGCCGTCGCAGTCGGCGTTTGCGCCGGGGGGGGGGGGGGGGGGGGGGGAAGTCTCTAGTACCCCGAGCACGGAGGGGCGACCCAGGGGCGCCAGCGTATTTTCCGGCTGCTGGATCGTACCATTGCGCACGAACCTCCATGCGATAAGCGGGCCCGGGGCCGACTCGATCCGCATCCGGGGGACATCTCCAGCGATCCGCAGATCTCAACTCTTGCCGCTCGGCTTTGCCGCAGTGACGAGGGGTTGCGCTCCGGCGGAGCGTATGCGTGGCGGACCGGTCTGCACCGCTGACAATGAGGATTTCTGTCGCCAGTATCGGATCAACGTTCGAACACCGTATCTGACCGCAGGCGCTGCTCCCATTCCTGCGCCGAAGCCGGAGACAGATCATCTGATCAACTCAACCATCGTCTTTGCCACACGGGCGGACGTCGGCCAAGTCGCGGCCACCCAGTATCCTCAGGGTGTTGGCGGCCACGCTTGCGCGAAAAGATCAACGCAGATAGCGTGCGCCGAATTGAGTATCTACTCGGACCGGACAGCCACACCACACCCAGCTTGGATCCAGCGCCAGAGCGGGATGCCGCTCCACTCGGAGCGCCTACTGCAGCCAACCGACGTTGCCGAGGTCGTACTGAAGGCGCTTACCATGCCCCAGAGTGCAGAGATCACGGCGTCCGTGTCAAGCGGCTATCAAAAGCGGACTCACCTTACTACGACGCGCGCTGTAGCGGTAAAGTGTCTCTCGCGAGAGCGGTCGTAACGGGCAACAATCTCATCCGGTAGAGGCTCGCGGTCGCTCGCTCGGAGATAGTCGCGCAACGTCGTCCCAGTGCATGACGAGTCAACGTTTGGCGCGCCGACATTCTCGCTTAGATCGTCGAGGTTCACGGTTCGGAAATCAATGCTGAACCGGGTCCGGTCCGTGTTGTTCGGGACAGTCGCGTGTAGCTGGGCCGCGGGGAAGCCAAGCACACCACCAACGGCGTCACGATACGGATTTCTGACGACACGTCCAGCTGCTCTTCCGGCCGCGGCTGCTTGCGTGTCTCGGCCTTCACAATCTCAGCGGCCTGTTTCCGCCCAGTCCGATTCCACTCCTCGTAGTCATAGTCAGCGGAGCTGTTGCGTACCGGAGTGTCGAAGTACCGAGGGTGAAACGCCATTGAGTTCTCCGCTTCGATCTCGTAGACCGGGAGCCACCACTTGCGAGCTGAACCAAGGCTCGTCAGACTCAACCCCGGATGCACGTCGCGATGTACCATTCGCTCCTGCCAACCCCCGGCCGAAAGCCGGGTGGAGTGGAGGTGTACGTGCACCGCCTCGCGGCCGCGCTAGCCCAACACGGCCACGAAGTCGTAGTCTACGCGTACGTCGCGCCCGACGATCCGACGCTCCCATACCGTGTGCATCGGTTGCGTCCGCGCGCCCTCGGTACCTCGAAGGTGGGTCGCCAGTACGCTGGCCCGTGGCTCATGAATCTTCATCGTTTCGCGAGCCACGACGTCCTCCACCTACACGGTGACGACTGGTTCTTTTGGCATCGCGACATCCCGACCGTGCGTACCTTCCACGGCTCCGCCTTCTTTGAGGCCATCACAGCTGGGAGCATGAGACGCCGTATCGATCAGTCCGTCATCGCGGGTCTGGAGCAGGTGTCGCGGCGTCTTGCGACTGCAGCTTTTGGCGTGGGACCTGATTCCGAGCTCCTCGTTGGGCCCGATGGAACGCTCCCGGGTGGGATCGATCCGCCCAAGAAGTCGAGCGATCCACCCAGCGGTGCGCCTTCGATCCTGTTCGTCGGTACTTGGGCCGGGCGGAAGCGCGGCGCATTCCTGTGGCGGGCATTCCGAGATGTGGTCCGTCCCTCGGTACCGAACGCAGAACTCTGGATGGTGAGCGATCGGTGCGAGACAATCGAAGGCGTCAGGTGGTATCCCCACCCGAGCGAAGCTGAGCTGGGCAACCTTTACAGGAGCGCATGGGTCTTTTGCCTACCAAGTGCTTATGAGGGCTTCGGGCTTCCCTACATCGAGGCCATGGGCTTCGGAGTGCCTATCGTCGCGACACCCAACTTCGGGGCGCTCAGCGTCATCCAGGGCGCGGGACGCGTCGTCGCCGCAAGCAACGTTGGCGAAGCACTGGTGGAACTGCTGCAGAACTCCGACGTCCGTAGCGAGCTCTCCCGCCTCGGGCTGGCGCGCGCACAGCACTTCGCTTGGGACCGAGTCGTCGCGGACCACGAACGCGCATACGACCTCGCGATCGATCGTTGGTCGCGGCGCCCCAACCCGTCTTTCCGCCGACTGGGATAATCATGCGGTGGAAACCGTAGACAGTCGGGTCCTCCTGCTTGCCGCCACGGCTGTACCTGGAGGGATGGAGGAGATTCTCTTCAATCTTGCGGTCGAACTTCCCGCTGCTGGCGTTACCCCGGATGTCATATCCCTACATGATGGCCCTCTAGTCGAGCGTCTTCGAAAGCATTCGGTCGACGTCGAGGTGATTGAAGCGGGCCGGCTCCGCCAACCGTACATGCTCTGGCGAACGACTCGTCGGCTGTCCGCGAGACTTGAGTCCCGCCGGTACAGCGTCGTATTTTCGAACATGCCGAAGGCCCACCTCTACGTATCAGTGCCTGGGGCACGTCAGGCCGTACCGCTGCTTTGGTGCCAAGCTGGTCACCCAGACCCCCCAAGCTGGCTGGACCGCCTCGCGACCGCGTTGCCCACGACGGCGGTAATCGCACTATCGCGCGATTCGAGCGCTGCCCAGCAACGACTCTTTCCACATCGGACCGTGGTGACGCTCCATCCTGGCATCGACCTAGCTCGCTTCCGCGCAGGTTCTGATCCGGAGCTCCGGTCACACTGGGGCATTCCCGCCGGCGCTCCACTGGTATCGCTTGTCGGTCGGCTCCAACCGTGGAAGGGTCAGCGCGAGTTCCTCCATGCTGCCGCTCTTGTCGCCACGTCCAATCGGTTGGCACACTTTGCTGTCGTCGGTGGCGCCATTCTCGGCTGGGAAGGCGACTACCCCCAAGAGCTGGAACGACTCGCCGTCAAGCTGGGCATTGCCCCACGGGTGACGTTTACGGGGCACAACGACGAGCCACATCGTTGGATGGCGGCGTCCGACATTGTAGTAAATCTCTCTCAGCCGGAACCGTTTGGCTTGGTTGTGATCGAAGGAATGGCGACGGGATGCCCTGTGGTGGCTGTTGGAAGTGGCGGCCCTCGGGACGTCATTGAGGACGGACGTAGTGGTGTGCTGTGCTCTAGTCGCGATCCGGTTGTTGTTGCAATTGCTCTCCGGCGCCTTCTCGACGACGACCAGTTGCGCGTAACACTTGGGCGAGCAGGTCGAGCACGGGTCGAAGGTAGCTTCTCTCGCGAGGCGATGGCACAGCGGTTCGCCACGATCGTCCGTGACGCGACGCGGATGGCACACAGTCGCCACGCGTCGAGTAAGTCGATCCCAGCGTAGCGGGGCGGATCGACTATGCGTGCGGCTAGCCGGACTCAGGCACCGTAGTCCGGCCAAGCCTGATCTCGCTCAGAGATGAGGCGCCGATCCGCAGCCGGCCATTCGATGCCGAATGCCGGATCGTTCCAGCGCACGCCACGAGCAGCCGACGGTACGTACTCGTGGGACATCTGGTAGACGATCTCGGTCGCGTCTAGGAGCGTCTGGTAGCCCTGCGCGAAACCCTCGGGGACGTAGAGCAAGCGGCCGTTGTCGGAACTGAGCTCGATGCCGAGCCACTGCTGATGCGTCGGTGACTCAGCCCGCAGATCAACAATCACCACCTCTGCGGCACCGCGCGTGCACCGCACGAGCTTGACTTCACGGTGCGGGGGGTCCTGAAAGTGAAGGCCGCGGAGCGTGTCACGCGCGGCCGTGAAGATCGTGCTGGCTTGCACGAACCGCGTGGCGAGTCCGTGCTCGTCAAACTCCGATTCGCAGAACACCCGCGCCAGGAACCCACGCTCGTCCTCCCGGCGTTCGACATCGATGATGAAAGCGTCAGGCAGTCGAGTCGGCGTGAAGATCATCGGCCCGACGCGATGACCACGCGGCGGCGGAGATCGTCGTCGATCTCACCCGCCTCCTGCAGCTCCTGCACGCGCTTGATGCGCAGATAGCGCGTGCCCGTGAACTCCTCGAGCGTCAAGCCGTTGCGCGCGTAGGCGTCGCGGAGCTCCTCGGCGCCTGCGCGCACAGTCCACTGCGGAACCGCCGCCGGCAGCACGCGCGCGAGCTTCGAGCACTCAACCTGATACGAGCGCTTGTCGGGTCCGCTTCCCTCGGCGAATGCGACCTTCGTCCCGGGCATCACCTCGCCGACGATCTCAGCGACCTCCCGGATGCGGTAATTCTCGGAGTTGGCGCCGACGTTGAACGCCTCGTTGTGGACGAGCTCGCGAGGAGCCTCAAGCGCCGCGATCGCGGCACGTGAGATGTCCCTGATGTGGACCAGCGGGCGCCACGGCGTCCCATCGCTCTGCATCAGGATCTCGCCGACCGTGTGCGCGTATCCGACGAGGTTGTTGACGACGATGTCCGCTCGCAGTCGCGGCGAGAAGCCGTACGCCGTGGCGTTGCGCGTGTACGTTGGGCAGAAGTCCGCGTCGGCGAGCGCGGCGATGTCGCGCTCGGCGAGAACCTTCGAGCGTCCGTAGGGAGTGACCGGAGCGAACTCGGCGCTCTCGTCGAGCATCTCGTCGCCCGCCTTGCCGTACAGGCTGCAGGACGAGGCGAACACCAGCCGGCCGACGCCGGCGGCCTTCGCCATCTCGGCAACGCGCACCGAGGCCAGATGGTTGATGTCATAGGTGGCCTGGGGATTGAGGTCGCCGACGGGGTCGTTGCACACGGCTGCGAGGTGGATGACGCCGTCAAAGCCGGCGAAGTCTTCGCGCTCGACAGCGCGGACGTCCTTGCACATCGATTCGATCTCCGGCGGGGCGTCGCCCATGACACACGGAGCGAACAGATCGGTATCGAGGCCGACGACGTCGTGGCCAGCCTCCTGCAGCATCGGGACGAGGACCGAGCCGATGTAGCCGTTATGGCCGGTGACGAGTACGCGCAAGTGAACCTCCGACGATTGATGAGGCGGCCAGAACCCCGGCCGCACTGACGGTGTTCCGGTGTGTCGCGCCCTCTTCATCGGCGGCGACGGCCCGAGGATGGGCGATAGCAGTCTGACCGAGCATTCCGGAAACGACCGACGTTAAGCGCTCGGCGAACTGATTTGCTGAGAATCGGTGAGCGCTGGTCCGCAGACCGGCAGCGTCGAAGCTCTCCCAGTCCGTCGCCCGCATGGCGTCGGCGAGATCGTCGACGCTGCGCGGCTTGACCAGGACGCCGGTGACGCCGTGGGTCACGATCTCGAGCGCACCGCCGGCGCCGGCGGCAACCACCGGCCTGCCGGCCGCCTGCGCTTCGACCATCGTGATCCCGAATTCCTCGACTGCGGGGACGACCAGGGCCCGGCACGTTGTGTAGAGCTCCGTCAGCCGACGATCGTCGACGCGCCCGAGAAACTCGGCGCTGCGATAACGGTCGCGGAGCCTCGGCAGCTCTGGGCCGGCACCGACGACCTTGAGCTTCAGACCGGCCCGCTCGGCCGCCGCCAGCGCGATCTCGGAGTTCTTGTGCCGCGTGACCTCGCCGACCATCAGGAAATGGTCCCGGGGGTCAGCGCGGCCCGTGAAACGATCGACGTCTACAGGAGGATGGACGACGACGGCGTCTCGCCCGTAGTAGTCACCGATCCGCTTGCGGGTGAGCTCGGAGTTCGCGACGAACCTATCGACTCGCCGCGCGGCGCGGAGATCCCATCCCCGCAGCCTACCGAGGACTCCGCGCATCGCGGGTCTGGCGACGGCCGGCGCGCTCCGCTCGGTGCGACCGCGTTCGTGCCAGACATAACGAAACGGCGAGTGGCAGTAGCAGATATGGACCGCACCGGGCGCCGGACGCACGCCGTGGGCGAACGCGCTGCTGCTCGAGATGACGATTCGAGCGTCCTTGACCGGAAGGCGCTCGGCCGCGAGGGGCAACAACGGAAGACTGCGCCGGAAGCGCCCCTGGTCGGCCGCGAACGGTTGCAGGAAGGACGTACGCACGGGGCGGTCCGCGAACCGTCCCTCCGTCTGAACGGGGTCGTAGAGCAGGGTTGCGATTGCGGCGTCCGGGTAGCAGGACGTGATCGCTTCAAAGGTGCGTTCGGCCCCGCGCATCACGAGCAGGTAATCGTGGACCAGCAGCACGTCACCGGCAGCTTCGGCCCGTCCGCGCGCATCAAGGAGAATTTCGACAGCCACTCTTGATTCAACGTCGGGCAGCGGTCCCAACTCACGCGGCGGTGGACGCGGGCGGTTGGCGCTATGACTCTTGCGGACGGCGAATGAATGCCGTGTCGTGCCAGCGGCCTCGAGCTTCCAGCGGCTGCCAGCCAGCTGCCAAGAGCTCCTGGACCAGCGCGTCGTGGGCTGCCCGCGCGTGCCCGCGATCAGGCAGCCGCTGCGACCGCGGCACCCGGAACGACGACGACCGTCCGGTCACACGCCTCTGGCCGTCACGCTCCAACGTGACCACGTGGAACTCGGCTGAGCGCTCGTCGGTCCGCGCCAGGACAATCGTGCACCACTCGGGACGAGTCCGGTCGGCGCTGGGCATCGGGGCTGCGACTGGAGCGGGCCGCCCCGAAGGAGTCGGCTCCTCAGCGGGCGCCAGGGCCTTCAACGGAGCTGGCCCATGGGGCAGTCCGGATTGCCGCGCTTCCGGCTGTGTCTGCTTGGCGCGCCGGCGCGCGCGGCGAAATCGAGGCGACCCATTTCGCGGACACCTTCATCGGTCCCGCCGCTGTCCGCAAGCTCATCGCCTCCTGGCTGTAGGTCGATGTCCGGGCGCAATTCGAACTGATCAAGGTCGTCGGCCAGGAGATCGCCGGGGGCCGACTCAGCCCCGGCGCTCGACGGCCGCCCGCTGTTCAGAACGCGGTCTGGATGTGGCCCGGTGCCGTTGCGCCCCACCTCGGGGCGTGGCGTATCGGCCCTGTCAGATGCTGCTGCACCTTGCGGTCGCTCCACGGTGGCCTCGTCTATCCGTAAATCCTGCGCGGGCGCGCGACCCCTTTGGGACGCAGGACGTCCCCTGTTATTCGCATGCCGCGATCGCCTCTTGCTCCGCGCCACGGTCTGTCATTCCGGTGAGCAGCGGGGAAGCTCGGTGTTTTTCGCGCTTGCATCGTTCTGAGCGATCATGCCCAACCAACGAGGGCCGCGAGCGTTGACTTGCGCTTGCAAGCTAGAGATTGGTCCGCTGCACGACGTGGCGGACGGTGCGCAGCAGGATCTTGATGTCCATCCAGAGCGACCAGTTGGCGACGTAGAGATAGTCGATCCCGACCATCTCCTGCATCGGCACGCGCGAGCCCAAGACCTGCCACGGGCCGGTCATTCCGGGCGTCAGATGAAGCCGGCTGCGGTCCAATCCGAAAACCTGGGCATCCTCGTCGACGATGAGCGGCCGAGGGCCGACAAGGCTCATCTCGCCGCGCAGCACATTGAACAGCTGCGGCAACTCGTCCAGCGATGTGCGACGGAGAAACCGTCCCACTCGCGTCACACGTGGATCATCCGCGAGCTTGAAAAGGCCATCTCCGGCTTCGTTGAGCGCTCGGAGACTGTCCTTCTGCTTCTCGGCATCGGCGATCATCGAACGGAATTTGAACATGCGGAAGTGCTTGCCGTCGCGTCCAACGCGGATCTGGCGGAAGAAGATCGAGCCGCTCGAGTCGAGCGCGATCGCCAGGGCGATCACCGAGATGATCGGGCCCACGACGACTAGGCCGATGGACGCGACAACCATGTCGAAGGCTCGCTTGATCAGCCGCGACGAGCGCGAGAAGCCGAAGCTGCGAACGCCGAGCATCGTCATCCCGTCGACGTCGTCGAACTCGACCGCCGAGCCGACGACCTCGAACATGCGGGGCAGCACGCTGACTCTCACCCCGGCAGCCTTCGCGACGCGAATCAGGTCGACCACGCCGGTGTCCGTCGTGGTCGGCGCGATGATGATCCGGTGCACGTTCAGGTCGCGGACGAGGTCACCGATGACTTCCGGGGTATTGGCCCAGTCCGCATACTGATTGTCGCCACCTGCCAGCGGCAGCGAAGCGACGACCTGCGCGCGCGCCTGGCTCGAAGCAAGCTTCTCGCGCACGTGCTCTGAACGCCCGTCATCGCCGATCACGAGACAGCGTTCGGCCGGAAGGCTGCGAGCTGCGGCTGCGCGGGCCAGGGAGCGCCCAGCGACGATCGCTCCGAACGAGGCGACCCACAGGGCCGCGATCTGATCGGTGCTGACGGTCTGCTCGAGAACGAAATTCTGGAGAATCGCGACGCCGAGCGCGAACAGTCCGGTCAGCTGCGCCAGCAGCGGCACATCGTCCAGCGTCGAGTGGACGAGCCTGAGGTCATCGCGGTCGTAGAGGCCGGCAAGCTTGAACACGACCAGGACCAGAGCCGCGCCCACGAGCGCCGACAACGCCGCGCGACGGTGGTCGAAGGCGCCCAACACCAGGCCGGCCGCCACCGCGGCGGAGATGACGTCGGCGCCGGCCAGCAGTCGGCGATGGAGCGCCTACCGCCACATCAGGCCAGCGGTCCGGCGGCCATCGAGCTGCGCGGACCCGAGATCGGCCACAGCAGCGGACTGCTCGGTTGCAGCGACCAACTGCGGCCGAGCTGCGATCCCCTCGGCGAGCTCCTCGTCGTGAACCTTCAGGATGGCTGTAGCTTCCGGTGTCATTGCCCTCAGCGAAAGAACGCCGGCGCCCTCAGACCACTTTCTTGCAGATCTGGAGGTCCGGCCGAATTTGGTCCGTCAGCTGCGTCGCTCGCGGCCGACGCAGCTCAGCAGAGCGCCACTTCGGTGCCGTCGCCCACCCGAAGCCGAAGCGCCCGCGGCAGCGAAAAGTCGCGGAACACGCGGGCCTCGCGACCGACCACGCTCGCCACGAGGCGGCCGCCGACGTGCGTGATGCTGGCGCCGACTTCGACGATCGAGCGCTCGATCTCCGCCCCCTCGACGAAAGCTCCGGCACCGATCGACGTATAGGGACCGATGTAGGCGTCGGCGACATGCGCTCCGGGGCCGATCACGGCGGGTCCGACGATCACGCTCGCCCGGACCGAGGCATGCTCGTGGATCCGCACGCGCCCTTCGATCCGGTTGCCATGGCTATTCGGTGGGGGCGGCTCGCCCTCGAGTCGATCGAGCGCGATCCTGTTCAGCTCGAGCAGGTCGAGCGGATCCCCGCCGTACTCCCGCCAGCGGTTCACGCACAACACCTCGAAGCTGCCTCCGTGGTCGATCAGCCGGTCGGCGAGCGACCTGAAATCAGTGTCCTCTCCCCGCTGCGAGGCCGTCGCGCACGCGCGCGCCAAACCGTCGGGGCCGAACAAGAGCACTCCCGCCACACCGACGGTCCCACAATCGCTCACCGGGCGTGTCGACGACGGCTCTTGGGACGTTAGCCGCAGGTGCCCGCCCACGGCATCGCCCTGATGGGTCATCAGGACCACATCAGGCCAGACGGATTGCATCCGACTCGTAAGCAGCTCGAGCGGCTCGCCGAGCAGCCCGCTTCCCCAATGCACGATGCACGGCGAACCGTCGAGGATCGGTGCAACGAGCTTGAACGCGCCGTCGAGCCCCAGCCCGCTCTGCGTCGCGACGTACTTCAGGTGAACGGCGCCGGATTGCTCCCTGGGATCGAGGCTGTCGCGCACTTCCTCCGCGCGTGCTGCCGAGGACGCGACGATCACTTCGTCCGCGCCCGCCGATTCGAGCGCATCGAGAACGTGATGCGCGATCGGTCGGTTGGCGACTCGCTCGAGCGCGTCGAGGCGGCCAGAGCACCCGCGACTGCCCCGGTGCTCGGGGTCAGCGATCACTACGACGCCTTTCATATCTCAGAAACGCGCACGCTGATCACTAACTCGCGCCCGGTTCATCGATAGGCCCGTGTATGGGCGTTTTTGGACGCCGAATCGCGTGCCGGCGGCCGAGCGGATACGGTGCGAGCGCGATTCAAGCCAGCGACGATGTGCGCGTCTCATCGTCTCCTGTCACGACCGACACGGGATCATCGCCGCGATCTCGACCCACCGCTCATCACGTGTCCGTGTCCGAGGAGCTCAACGAACGCCCGATCATCGAGCAGGACGTGACTCGCGTCACCCACCGCGAGGATCCCAATCAGCTCGCGTCGATCGGGCGGGACCTCGAGCGCGTCGTCCGCGCTCGCGCGGTCGCCCGGCGTCTCGTGGCGGTAGACATCGACGAACGCAAGATCGTCGCGATCGAGGCGGGCCGTTCACTCATAGCCACGCCGCGCACCCCCAGCGATCACCTTGCGTCGCGGGTGGGATCCTCGCTGCTTGGAGGCGCACGCGCATCTCGGGTTGCTCGCGTTAGCCGCCGGCGATGTCGAGGCCGCGCTCGCGCATTACGCAGCGGGCGTGTGGGTCGCCGAGCAGTCGCTGCCAGAGGACTTCGATGGCCACCGTCGACTGCTACAACGAGGAGGAGCAGGTCACCGCGCTGTTCACGACGATCGAGGACAACCTCACGCTCCCGTTTGAGACCCGGGTGCTCGGCGTGAGCGTCACCGTCACGAGCGTGGACTTGACCGACAGCAACCAGATCGTGGCGGTCTGTCGCCGCGACGGACTACGACAGACGATCCCGATCCTCGACCTGCCTCTGCCAACACCCCCACCAGCGGGCGCAGAATGGATCGAGGCCTACCGTCGCTGGCACGGCTGAGCATCCCAGGAGCCAGCTACTAGCGGCCCCGAAGGAACCGAATCCGCGCGCCGCGACAGTGCCCTCAGCCCCGCTAACAAGCACCTCGATCAGCCGACCTGAACACCGGCCACAAGCCGCAGGGCACACAAGTCCGTGCGCCAGCCGCCGCCGTCACCCTGCTCGATCGTCAAGCCCGCTTCCGTCCAGGCCCTTCAAAGCAGCCACAACAACGCCTACCGACAGACCTCTTGGGCGCGAACCCGACGCAATCCACCCCACCCAGGTAGCCGATCGGTGGTTTCAGGCTTAGCCTGGATCCACGAAAGCGCCGGACAACCGGCATGAAAGAAGTTGTGAACGCGAACGCAGGAGGCAGGACGTAGTGCGAGATGGCGGTCCGGCTGATTGCGGTGCTGTAGAAGTGATGGAGGTTGTATGGCCCTCCGGAGCCGCCCTTCGGGGGGAGGCTTCAAACCGCCCACAGGTGCATTGGCTGAAGACCGTTGTGCTGAACGTCGTGGGAAAAGGCGCGGCTCGATCGCGTCAGGTAGGGGTCGGGAAGATGAGCGATGGACGCGAGTCCTCTGCCGTTGACGTGTCGAAAGCCGGAAAGACGACGTCGAAACCAGGGTTGCTTCTTCGTCCTGGGATGAGCCTGGGGGGCGCCCGTTTACTGCCCAGGCGGCGTCCGGCATACAGGCAGCATGATCCCGACCGAGGCGCTTCTATGGAACGCGTGAAGGCGTGCCTGGATACTGCTGCGGTGCCTTCCGCAGCGAGAGGGAGATCTCCAAGCGGCAGAATCCGCGAGGAGTTGAGTACCGTCGCTGGGTGCGCTGGCGGACTCGCTCGTAGTAGCTGTGAAGCGTCCGCGTATCGCAGCGGGTCGTGGAGCGAAGGGGCGGGGTCGTCCAGGCGAGCGGGTGCGGTCAACCGCAAGGGATGAGCCGCATGCGTGAGTCGAAGCTGAAGGGCAAGTCGTACGTCATCCCCAAGCGATTGGTGTGGGATGCGTGGCTGAAGGTCAAGGAGAATGGCGGAGCGGCTGGGCCTGATGGCGTGACGATCGAGCAGTTCGACGGGGACCTCTCGAGGCACCTCTACCGGCTGTGGAATCGGATGTCGTCGGGGTCGTATTTCCCCGGGCCGGTCCGGGCGGTGGAGATACCCAAGAAGGGCAAGAAGGGCGGGATCAGAGTGCTCGGCATCCCGAACGTCGTCGATCGAATCGCCGAAACTGCGGCGACGATGGCGTTGGAGCCCAGCGTGGAGCCGGTGTTCCACGAGGACTCCTACGGCTATCGTCCCGGGCGCTCGCCCGTGGACGCGGTCGCGGTCTGCCGGGAGCGGTGCTGGAGGCGCGACTGGGTTGTTGATCTCGACATCCGGGCGTTCTTTGACTCCGTTCCGTGGGACCTCGTGCTGAAGGCGGTCGCGCACCACACCGACCAGAAATGGGTCGTGCTGTATGTGGAGCGTTGGCTGAAGGCCCCGATGCAGAGGTCCGATGGAACCCTGGTCCCGAGGGTCAAGGGCACAGCGCAAGGCAGCCCGATCTCCCCGTGCCTCGCCAACTTGTTCCTGCACTATGGGCTCGATGCGTGGATGGTCAGGGAGTTCCCGACCGTCCAGTTCGAGCGCTTTGCGGACGATGCGGTGATCCATTGTGTGAGCGAGTCGCAGGCCTGCCTGGTGCGGGATGCGGTCGCGTGTCGGCTCGTCGCGGTCGGGTTGGAGCTCCACCCGGACAAGACGCGGATCGTGTACTGCAAGGACAGCAACCGCCGCGGTGACTACGAGGAGATCTCGTTCACGTTCTGCGGCTACACGTTTCGGCCCCGGAAGACGTACAACCATCGCACGCGTGTGGCTTTCACGAGCTTCATGCCTGCGGTCGCTCCGGAGAAGCTGACGGCGATGAGCCGCCGAGTTGCAGCGTGGCGGCTTCATCGGCGCACCACCCTTGACCTCCACGACCTCGCGGCCGGGGTCAACCTCGTGTTGCGGGGCTGGTTCGGCTACTTCACCGCGTTCTATCCGAGCGCGGTGATCCCACTCTGTCAGCGCGTCGACCGCCATCTGGTGCGCTGGGCGCGGTGGAAGTACAAGCGACTGGAGCGCAGTGGTCGTCGAGCATGGGCGTGGCTCGGGGCGGTCCGATTAAGGGAACCCGAGCTGTTCGTGCATTGGCGCTACGGCGGCGCTCCGTCCTGCTAGCTGGACGGCACGAGCCGTATGAGTCGAGAGGCTCACGTGCGGATCTGTGGGGGCCGGCGGGTGCGATTCCCGCCGGCTACCCGGCGGAATGGAAGAGTCCTACATCGAAGATCTAGCGAGTCGCGATGGCCCCGACCATGCGTTGGCGACCCGTGAGGGCGCAGCGAAGCGTTGGTTCCGGGGTGCGCGCAGGCCGGTTATGCAGCCTCGAAATAGGCAAAGTTGGGGTGCCGACGTGCTGTGGTTCAGCGGAAGGCAACATCGTTGGCGGCGTTTTTCGCGAGCCGTCATTGGACCTCGCGGGGTCGAAGAACCCGTGCATGTGCGTGATCTCTTCATGCTGAGAACCGGGAGATCTCATGGTCACCCGCCTGTCGTGATGGAGGGGCGGGTCGTGCGGGGAAGGCCGAGGCCGTAATCCCGTGATGGACGATCGTGAGAAGTCGGACGGTCCGGTAGTACCTGGGAAGCTGTCGAACAACGCCCAAGGCGGGGCGGCGGAGGCGGTGGAGGGAAGCGGACCGGCCAAGGGGAACACGGCCAGCGAAACGCGCTCCGGACACGGTGCCGGACAGAGCGCGCTCAGTGGGCTGGATCGTGTGCGCCGAGTGGCAGCAACGGACAAGGATGCGCGGTTCACCGCGCTCCTGCACCATGTCGATGTCGGGCGCCTGCGGGCGGCATATCTCGCGCTTCGGCCGAAGGCCGCACCGGGGGTGGACGGCGTGACGTGGGCGGATTACGGGCTGGAGCTTGAGGACAACCTCAAGGATCTCCATGCTCGTGTTCACAGGGGCGCATACCGGGCAAGACCGTCGCGGAGGGTGTACATCCCGAAACCTGACGGGCGGCTGCGGCCGCTCGGGGTCGCCGCGCTTGAGGACAAGATCCTTCAGCGGGCGCTGGTCGAGGTGTTGAACGCGATCTACGAAACGGACTTTCTCGGGTTCTCCTACGGGTTCCGGTCGGGGCGCAGCCCGCATCACGCGTTGGATGCGCTCGCTGCCGGGATCGTGGGCAAGAACGTGAACTGGGTGCTCGACGCTGATTTCAGCGACTACTTCTCCAGCCTCGACCATCAATGGCTGCTGAGGTTCTTGGAGCACCGGATCGCGGATAGGAGGGTCCTGCGGCTGATCCAGAAGTGGCTGGCCGCGGGGGTCATTGAGAAGGGGTCCTGGACGACGTTCGAGGAGGGCGTTCCGCAAGGAGCTTCGGCCTCGCCGTTGCTCGCGAACGTCTACGCGCACTACGCCTTGGACTTGTGGGCTCACCAGTGGAGGCGCCGGCACGCGAGCGGTGATGTGATCATCGTGCGCTGGGCTGACGACTTCGTAGTGGGGTTTGAGCATCGGAAGGACGCCGAGCGGTTCCAGGGCGAGCTCCGCGACAGGCTCGCGAAGTTCGGTTTGGAGCTGAACGCCGAGAAGACACGGCTAATCGAGTTCGGGCGGCACGCCGCCCGGGATCGTGCAGCGCGCGGGCTCGGTAAGCCTGAGACGCTGGGTCGGGCCGAGGCGCGGTGCCGGCGTTACCGCCGGCCCGTTTCCTCGACCCGCCCGCCGAACCGGACTTGCCCATTCCTGAGCATCCGGCTCTCCACAGGACATGCGGTGGCCGATCGTGACGCGGACTTCATGCAGCGGCGGGCTCCGGTGGGGTGGTGGCCCGTCCTGTCCCGGTGGTCACCGCCCACGGTGAGGGAATCCGGTGGCCGCGATAGCGATATCGGGTCACCGGCACCTCGGCGGGCCACGCGAGCCTCGTGCCTTCGCGGCTGGTCCAGTTGCGCCCCCAGCACCGTCGCCTGAGCTGTTTCCAGGTCAGTCGCGGGTACTTCTTGCGCAGCCAGCGGATCACTCGCCACCACAGGTAGTAGCTGAGATACGCGAAGCAGCGCTTACTCGCGTTGTGGCGGTGGTAGTTGGTCCAACCCCTGAGGATTGGGTTGAGCGCGTGGATCAGTTCGTCCAGCGAGAGGTTCAGCGTGCTGCGGCTGGTCAGCGTCTTGATGCGGTGCATGACCTCGCGAAGCGCCCGTTTGCTTGGGAACGCGTAGGCGACGCGCTTGGTGCCCCGCCAGGGTCGCCGCTTGATGCGGAACCCAAGCAGGTCAAAGCCGTCGTCTACGTGGGTGATTGCTGTTTTCTCGGGCGAGAGCGTGAGTCGCATCTGCTCTGCCATGAACTCGGTCGTCTGCTCCTTGAGCTGGTGGGCTTGGGCTTCGGTGCCGCGCACCAGCACCACGAAATCATCCGCGAAGCGGACCATCCGGTAGCTGGGGTGGCCCTTGACTCGGTCACGCGCGCGCTGATCGTGCGTGCGTGCCGCCCACGCCGCCTCGAAGCGGCGGTCGAGTACCGAGAGGGCGATGTTCGCCAGCAAGGGCGAGAGACTTGACCCTTGTGGCGTGCCCGATGGCGTCGCGGTCACGGTGCCAAGCTCACGCATGACTCCGGCGGCGAGGAACAGTCGGATCAGGGCCAGGACGCGCTTGTCGGTCACCCGACGGCGCACCTGTTCCATCAACAGACCGTGATGGATCTGCCCGAAGGAACACACGACACAAGACCCACCTCGATGGCTTTCCGTCAACGGTGCGGGTCGTCCGACGACGACACGCGTGGGAGGGACAGCCGCTTGAGCTGATGGGATGGATGCACCGCCGTGGGCGCCTTGAGCTGATCCTGATCCTGCCGGACGCCAGCCATCTGATGGTCCCGGCCGCGTGGACCGATCTGCAGGCCGCGCCAGCGCCGGTCGGGACGGGGACGCTGTGCTCGCTCGAGGATCTGCTCGCGGCGCGACGGGTGCTCGAGCCGCTGCTCGAGCGTGTCGTCCTGGCCGAGCGCAATCATCAATCGAGCGAGGAGATCGATCGTGCAGTTGCGACTCGAACTGGCCGAGAGTCCGGCGCCCGCAGCGGCGCTGTGGGAGCTCGTCGGCGAGCAGCAGCGGCAGACGGCGATGAGCCTGCTGGCGGCGATGATCGCCCAAACGGTCGCGCCCGGGGCTGACGGTGATGATCGAGTATCGGGAGCGAGTGCTGGCGCGGCTGGATGGGAGGACGTTGGGTCGGGTCGGCGGCGGTGGCTTGCAGCTGGTGACGGTGTGCCTGACCGATGAGGGTGCCGGCGAGATCTGTGACGAGCACGGCCAGCCGCTCCCGCCGACAGCGCCGGTGCTCGCGTATCTGCGCCCGGACGAGGCGCGCGAGCTGGCGTTCTGCCTGTTGGAGTTGGCCGAGCTGGCCGAACGCACCTCGGAGCTGACGCGGTGAGCGAGCGATCGAAGCTGACCAGCTCGCATCTGCGCCGCCAAGCGTTCGTCTACCTGCGCCAATCCTCCCAAGCGCAGCTGGAACGCAACATCGAGTCCACGCAACGGCAGTACGCGCTGGTCGAACGCGCGATCGAGCTTGGCTTCTGTCGCGAGCAGGTCGTCGTGATCGACGAGGACCTCGGGATCAGCGGCTCGGGCATGTCGGAGCGGACCGGGTTCGCCAGGTTGGCGGCCGAGGTCGCGCTCGGGCACGCCGGGCTGGTGCTCGGCCTGGAGGTCTCCCGTCTTGCGCGCAATAACGTCGACTGGTACCGGCTGCTGGACCTCTGCGGCGTGACCGATACCGTGATCGGCGATGCCGACGGCCTCTACCACCCTGGCTCGTTCAACGACCGGCTGCTGCTCGGCCTCAAGGGCACAATGTCGGAGGCCGAGCTGCACGTCCTCCGAGCACGCCTGAACGGCGGGATCCGCAACAAGGCCGCACGCGGGGAGCTGCGCAAGGCGCTGCCGGTCGGGCTTGTGTGGGGCGAGAACGACGGCGAGATCCTGCTCGACCCCGACGAGGCGATCCGCGGCGCGATCCAGACGATCTTCGACCGGTTCGCCGAGCTCGGCTCGGTCCGCCAGGTGTGGCTGTGGATGCGTCGCGAGGGCGTGCAGTTCCCCGGCCGCCGGTACGCCTATGGCGGTGAGATCCAGTGGGCCGTGCCGACCTACCACCAGATCCACAGCGTGCTCGAGAGCCCCGTCTACGCCGGCGCGTACGCGTTCGGGAAGACCCGCCGAGAACGGTACGTCGACGAGCACGGCAACACGCGCCAGCGGATGCGTCGCCTCCCCCAAGCAGAATGGGGCGTCTTGATCTGGGATCACCACCCCGGCTTCATCGACAAGGCCACGTTCGAGAACAACCGTGAGCGGATCGCGGGCAACACCCGCCCGCGCGCGCACGAGCCCGGCGGCGCGGTCCGCGAAGGCGTCGCGCTGCTGCAGGGCATCGCGGTCTGCGGCCGCTGCGGCCGGAAACTGAAGGTCCACTACCAAGGCAAGCGCGGGCAGCAACGCCCAAACTACCACTGCCCCGCGAGCATCCTCGTCGACGGACGCGGCAGCTGGTGCATGCGCGTCGGTGGCGCTCAGATCGACCAGGCCGTCGCCAGCGCGCTCTTGGCCGCGCTCACCCCGGCCGGTGTGAAGGCCGCGCTCACCGCGGCCGAAGCGCTCGAGCACGACCACGACGCCGCGCTGAAGCAGTGGCGCCTGCAACTCGAGCAAGCCCGCTACCGGGCCGGCAAGGCCGAACGCCGCTACCACCAGGTCGAGCCCGAGCACCGCCTTGTCGCCCGCGGCCTGGAACGCGACTGGGAACGCGCCCTGCAAGAACTCGCGAAAGCCGAGGCCGAGCTCGCGCTGCGCGAGCAGCAACGCCCCCGCACCCTGACCGCGCCCGAGCGCGAAGGCCTGCTCGCGCTCGGTGCCGACCTCGGGCGCGTGTGGTCCGCTCCGACCACCACCGACCGCGACCGCAAACAACTCGTGCGCTGCCTGATCGAGGAAGTCATCCTCAACATCGACCGCGATCACGACCAGGCGACCGTGACGATCCGCTGGCACGGCGGCGCTCTCACCGAGCTCGCGGTCCCGCTCCTGCGCCACCAGCCCACGATCCGCACCGACGAGGACACGATCGCGCTGTTGACCCGGCTGGCCGCGCACTACGACGACGGCACGATCGCCGGGATCCTCAACCGCCAAGGCCGTCGCTCCGCCACCGGCGAGCGGTTCACCCAGGTCATCGTCGGCGGCCTGCGCCGCTACCGCCACATCCCCGCCTACCACCCGCCGGCCCAGCCGCCCGACGGCGAACTGCTCCCCATCGCAAGAGCCGCCGAACAGCTCGGCGTCGCCGCCTCCACGATCCACCGCTGGCTCAACCACGGCGTCATCCGCGGCGAGCAGGACACCCCCGGCGCGCCGTGGCGGATCCGCGTCAACGACGAACTCCGCGCCCTGTTCGTCGACGACGCACCCGCCGGATACGTGCCGATGTTCGACGCGATGCGCGCTCTCGGCGTCTCCCGCCAGACCGTGTTGCAGCGTGTCAAGCGCGGCGAGCTGCAGGCCCTCCACGTCCGCAACGGACGACGAAAAGGCCTGCGAATACTGGTCCCACACGCCGAAACCAGCCTGTTCGACACCACCCTCATGAACACGGAGGCAGTGTGACGATGACTCCAAGCAATCCTCGACGTCTCCTTCTATTACCCACTCAGTGGGCTATCCACTTCGGTCCCCCGATTCCCGATGGGTTCTCGCTACGCGCCGTCTGGCGCCTTGAGCGTCTTGTAGGGGTGCGGATCGGTCGACATGGCCTGCTCGAGGAGCCGGTAGAACAGCAGTCCGCGGTGGCGTGAGCGGCGGCGGTTGAAGCGGAAGGTGAACTCGTCCAGGTAGTAGTCGAGCTGGTCGCGGCTGACCGCTCCTTGGTGGGTGCCGAGCAGCCAGCGCTTGAGCAGGCTCGCGACGCGGTGCACGTCGGGCATCACGACGTGCGCGGGGTCGCCGGTCTCGCGCAGGCTCGTGACTACGTGCGTGAACCGGTAGCGGCCGATCTCGCTGTAGCCGTTCCAGGCGTCGGTGCGAACCTCGCTGCCGCGAGCGATGTGGTCGAACACGAAGTCCGTGAGCACATCAGCGGACGCGTTGGGGATCCTGCGCATCCGGGCGCGTCCCGGACCCCCGTCGTGGCACTCGACCGCAATCACGACCAGCGCCTTACCGTCCGCGTTGCGACCCGGCCTGCCCGGTTTGACGCCTCCCACCAGCGTTTCGTCGACCTCGACCGCCCCGGTCAGCCGGTCACGGTCGGGGCGGACGATCGCGCGGCGGAGCTGGTGCAGCCACGCCCACGCGGTCTGGTAGCTGCCGAACCCGAGCACGCGCTGCAGCCCGAGCGCGCTGACCCCGTTCTTCTCGTCGACGACGTACCACACCGCCGCGAACCAGCTCACCAGCGGCATCCGCGTCCCGGCCAGGATCGTCCCCGCCGTCACCGACGTCTCGCGCCGGCACGCAGCGCAGCGACGCAGCCCGTCGCCCATCCGCCAGTACTCCCCGCCGGTCAGGCCGCAGAACCGGCTCACGAACCCCTCACCCCACCGAAGCCGCTCCAGATACCTCAGACACGCAGCGTCGTCGGGGAACCACGTCAGCAGCTCGCGGTAGTTGCGCGGGTAATCCACTCCCGCCACCGGATGAGCACCGCCACCTTTCACCGCGTCGACACCCTACGACCCCAGGGGGACGGAAGTGGATAGCCCACACCCACTCATACGCGCGTGGGTCGTTGATGAAGAACCGCACCTGCTCGACCGCGTCCTGGGCTCGGCGCCCGGGCCTGAATCCGTACGAGGTCGGGCAGAAGTCCGCCTCGAAGATCGGCTCGAGCACGAGCCTGGCCGCGGTCTGCACGATCCTGTCGCGCAACGCGGAGATGCCCAAGCTTCTGGCTCTCTCGGCATCGATGTAGGTGAACTGCGGTCACCTGTGTAGTTCGTGGGGGAGCGTGAGGGTGGTCGGTCCGCAGGTGAGCATCACGAGCGCGAGCGCGGCTTTGGCGGTGTGGAACCCGTAGGCGCGGCGGGTGATCAAGCGGACCTTGTTGTTCAGCGCTTCGGTGCGGCCCTGGTTGATCCCGAGCCGGATCGCGTGCAGGATGCCGTCGCGGTGCTTGCGGATCGTCTTGGCGAGCCGGACGAACGGTCTGAGGCGGCTGCGTGCGGCCTTGCTGATGAACCGGTCGATCAGGATCTCCACGTCCTCGACGGTGAGGCCGGGCTTGAAGATCGCCCGCAGCGCTTCCTTGAGCGTGTAGGCGCGCCACACCTCGCCGCCGGCTGCCCGCAGCCGTCTCAGCGTTCGCGATTGGTGATCGTTGAGCTTGTCGGGCGCCTTGAGCAGAGACCAGCGGGCGTCCTTGAACCGGCGGGCGGCGTCGGGGTCGTCGAGCTCCCGGAGCTTGTTCCAGTAGGCGCGGCGGATGTCATCCAGCGCCCGGTTCGCGAGGGCCACGACATGAAATGGGTCGATCGCGATGGTCGCCTGGGGCGCGTGCTCCCGCGCCGACTTCGCGTACCCGGGGCCCATGTCGAGCGAGATCACCTCGATCGCGTGCGAGCGGGATTTGCCGAGCTGGCGAAAGAACCGGTTCGCCGCCTGGCTGTCGTTGCCCTCGGTCCCCCACACGATCTGGCCGCGGATGTGGTCGGCCACGAGCGTGAGGTAGTTGTGCTGGCGCTTCCAGCTGACCTCATCGATCCCGATCTCAAACAGGTTCTCGAGACGGTCCGGGTCCAGCTCATCGGCGCAGACCCGGCTGATGATCCGCCCAACGGTGTCCCAGTCGATTCGCACCAGCCTGGTGATCGTCGTCTTGTCAACTTTGGTGGCCAGCCAGGCGACGAGCGCCTCGAAGTCGCGCGTGAACCCGGAGCGGTGCCGAGCGAACGGCACGCCCTCGACCCGAACCCCGTGCTCGGGGCACTCCAGTCGCCGCAGCTGCGCGCGGATCTCCAGGCGCCAGATCCCGAGATCGAGATGCCGCCAGACCGACTCGACCTGCTGACGGTTGTGACGATGGCGAGTCGAGAACGAGCACAGCGGGCAGTGCAGCCGACGGCGTCTGAGCGCCACCGAGACGACCACCCGATCGGCGAAGAACTGCACCCGCCGCACCCAGATCCCGTCCAGGCGCAACAGGCGCGAGAATGCCGCGCAGGCGCGCATCGTCGCCCTCCTTGTGAGCTGACTGACCTTGGAAAGCCGCCAGCTTGCCTGATGAGGGCGGCGGCGCGTCACCCCGACGGCCGCGGCACTCCCGGCCCCTTCCATGCCCATTCCGCCGGCCATCCATGGCCGCCGGGCGACCCCCTCACGCAGGCAGCCTCCGTCCCGCAGAAGCAGAGCACGACTCCCACCGCGCCAGCCGGGCCGCGAACCCCCCGCTCAAACGCCGAAACCGACGCCGCGCCGACCTACATCGATGCCGGGAGCCCCAAGCTTCTGAGCTTCCCCGAGCGCTTCGGGATCAGCCGCTCGCGTGCGGGCAACGGACGGTAGGTGCCATCCTTGAGCTCCTGACGGAGCTTGGCGAGGACATCCTCTACGCCCATCTGCTCGACTCGCTTGCGGGTCTGGCCATCAACACCGGCGGTCCGTGACCCCCGGTTGCGTTTCACCCGCTCCCACGCGAGGAACAGCGTCGCGGGGTCGCAGATCAGGTTGAACAGATCACCGAAGTGCGCCTGCTCGTCCTGGGCTGCCCATCGGTGCAGCCTCGTCTGCCATCCCAGTACCCGCTCCGACGCCGACTTCACGTCAAGCGGCGCGGGCGAATTCACGCCCGACCTCCCAGACGGCTTCTGTTGCTGCGGTCCTGCTGTCCGCCTTCGCCATGTGGACGGCTTTCCCGCCCTCGGACTACTACGCGGACTCCGCCACGCCCCGCGCCCGTCAGCCGGCATCGGGCCTTGCCGGGCCGCCACCAGCGGCCCGGCGCGCGCGGAGCGCTTCCCACGTTCACCATGATCCGTTTGACCGGGTTGGCAGCTGGCTGTACCCCTACAGCCCATCCGGCGGGCACTCGCAGCATCCCGCCGGCCACCGCGCCCAGACGAAACAGCCGGGCGCGGAGCGAGCCGCCGTTAAACAGAGCGGCGTCGTTGCTGTCGACGACCCAGATCCGCCAGGTTTCGGGTCGTTCAAGGAATCGAGGGGCTTCTACCACCAGTTTGCTTTCGCTCTACCTTTCGGTCTCGCTAGCACGCACGCGGGCGTCTGGCAGTACCGCCCCGCCGTCGCATTGTCGGGAGCGCTTGACCTCCGGCGCGCGATCCCGCGCCTCGGCCGTCCCCAGCTTCTCCGAGCCGCTGCATCAGCCCGGGGCCGGCATTCCAGCCGGCACGGACGAGATGTTGATGTCCGTCATCTCCTTTCGCATGGCGCCTCGTGGCGCAGGTTCCGATTCCTCGGCTTCACGCACATCTGCGGGAAGACGCGGAAGTCCGGACGGTTCAAGCTGACGCGACACACCGACTCGAAACGAGTGCGCCGCAAACTACTCGCGGTCAAAAGCGAGATGGCGATGCGGATGCACCTGCCCATTCCGGAGCAGGGTCGCTGGCTCGCCAGCGTCCTGTCCGGGCACTACCGCTATTACGCGGTGCCCGACAACATCGAGGCGCTCAGCGCCTTCCGCTACCGGATCATCCGGCACTGGTTCAAATCGCTTCGGCGACGCAGCCAGAAACACCGGTTGGACTGGGCGCGGATGGATCGTCTCGCTGATCAATGGCTGCCTCTACCGCGGATTCTGCACCCCTGGCCGGAGCAGCGATTCGCCGCCATCACCCAAGGCAGGAGCCCAGTGCGGTAGTTCCGCACGCTGGGATCTGCGCGGGGGGCGGCCAGCAACGGCCGTCCCTACCGCAACCGGGTCGGTAGGTCGGTTCCGTCCGGGCCGGAAAGAAGAATGACCTCCTGTGCAGGGCTTTAACGGCTGATTGGCGCAGCCGGGGCCTGCGGTCAGGAGGTCACCTTCGTGGTGCATGATGACGAGCCGGTCGGACTGGATGGTCTGCGCGTCGAATTCGATGATGAGCGGGCGGTTTCGGATGCGGGGGTGATGCTGGTCGCGACGCTCGCGAAGCGCCTTGGGGTCGAGGCGCTGGCGTGCGGGCTGGTGCGCCTGAGGCGTGATCGGCCGGGTGCCGCCAACGCGGGGCGCAAGGTAATGGCATTGCTGTTCGCGATGGTGCTTGGCGCGGACAGCATCGACGACACAGCGGTGCTCCGAGCGGGGCGCACGCGCAGGTTGTTGGGCGGCTGGATGCCGGCGCCCTCGACATTGGGGACGTTCCTGCGCGCGTTCACTTTCGGACATGTGCGGCAGCTCGATGCGCTGCTCGGGGAGACGCTCGTGCGCGCGTGGCGGGCGGGCGCGGGTCCCGGCGACGGGCGGCTTGTGATCGATGTGGACAGTTTCGTCGGCGAGGTGTGCGGGCGGCTGAAGCAGGGCGCCGCCTATGGGTACACCAAGCTGTTGGGGTATCACCCGATCCTCGCCACCCGGGCTGACACCCGCGAGGTGTTGCACATCCGCCTGCGCAAGGGGTCGGCGAACACGCAGAAGGGAATGCTGCGCTTCACAGACGAGCTGATCGCCCGCGTGAACCGTGCCGGCGCCACCGGGGTTAAGCTGCTGCGCGCCGACTCGGGGTTCTGGAACACCAAGGTGTTCAAGCGGCTGGAGAACGCCGGCTGGCAGTACTCGATCGGCGTGCGCATGCAGAAGGGGATTCGCGAGGCGGTCGACGCGATCGATGAGTCCGCCTGGCAGACGATCGCCGACTACCCCAAGGAGGGTGAAGCGCAGATTGTCGAGACCCCCTACGGCGACCGCAGACTGATCGTCAGACGCACCCGCCTGGTCGGCGCGCAAGCCCAGCTGTGGCCCGACTGGCGTCACTTCGCGTTTATCACCAACCGCACCGAACACATCACCGTGGTCGAGGCCGAGCATCGCGATCACGCTGTCGTCGAGCAGGTCATCGCTGATCTCAAGGAGCAAGCGCTTGTGCACTTCCCCTCCGGCGAGTTCAACGCCAACGGTGCCTGGACCGTGCTCGGCGCGCTCGCTCACAACCTGCTCAGATGGACACAACTGATCGGTCTGCCAGACACAACCGTCCGCGCCGCCCGCACCCTCCGCCGGCGGCTGATCACGATCGCCGGCCGACTGACCCGCCACGGCCGCTCCTGGACGCTTCACCTCCCCGCCCGCTGGCCCTGGCACGGCGACTACATCGCGGCGCTCGCCCGAATCCGCGCGCTCCCCGCCGCCTGACCACCCAGCGCCGGCACCCTCACCAACATCAGCAGGCCGCTCGCTCGCCGGGCGCGACCGGCGCCGCGCGATAACACCGCCAACCCGCCCGCGCAACCACCCCTCCAAGCGCCTCGATCAAGCACCGACGCTCACCGCCGGCTCAACCAGCCAATCACGGTCCCGACGGGCGGTCTCACGCCCTCCAACCCAGCGGATCGGTGGATCCGGGCTTAGAAACACCAGTCCCGCAGTTCGTGCGCAGTGGGGCGCTCGAACCGCGGGACCCGCACGGAACACCGCTCAGGACGCCGAGCTCACCGACCCAGATTGGAATATCACCCCATCGGCTCTGCCAAGATGCTTCACTGGAATGGTCTGCGTGAGCACATGCACGGCTCCCAGCTCGCGGATCTCCGGCGCCGGGTAGCTCGCTGACAACGTTCGTTCCGACTCACCTTGGTCCTTCATGCAACCCTCCTTGCCTGGTTAGATCCGATCCCTTATCAAGCGATCGAGTATGCCGCCGCTAAAAACCTGGAGCAATGGGCCGTTAGGACCACTCGCGCATTCACGGATTGAACGGCCTCCGTTGCACGGTGCCTACGGCCTGCGGCTGTCGGGAGTGCCGACCGCAGAGCGCCTTCTGGTGCCCGCGCCGGCACACTGGCCGGTGCTCGAGCTCGACGTGCACGTCACGACCGAAGACCGACCGCGATATGACCGCGTCGACAATGAGCGCGCCATCATTCGGCTCCGCTCCGGTGGCTGGGTGACGATCGAACGCGGTGCCGGACGGGCAACGTTCTGCATGTCCCACCGGCCGGTCGATGCCGCGATCGTCCATCCGCATCTCGCCTCAGTGGCAGTCATCTTGTCCCACTGGCTTGGCCGCGAGACGTTTCACGCCGGCGCCTTTGTCGCCGGCGGCGGCGTCTGGGGCGTCCTCGGTGACAAGGGGGCTGGGAAGAGCTCGCTGCTGGCAATGCTCGCCCTGGGCGGCACACCGGTCGTCTGCGACGACGTGCTGGCTCTCGACGGCGGCACCGCGCTGTCAGGACCGCGATCGATTGACCTTCGGACACCTGCTGCCCGCGCGCTCGCCACCGGGACCGAGCTCGGAGTTCTGGGCGGGCGCAAGCGATGGCGGATGGCGCTCGACCCCGTGGGGGCGGAACTACCGATTCGCGGCTGGGTAATGCTGCGCTGGAGCGAGCGAACCGAAGTGAACCCGGTGCGCGGCTCGGAGCGGCTCCGGAACCTCGCCCGAAATCGCGGCGGGAGGTTGTATCCGCCCGAACCGGCGACGCTGCTCGATCTGAGCGCCCTCCCGTTCTACGAGCTCAGCCGAGCGCGGAACTGGGCCACGGCGCCGGAGGCGCGGGAGCGGCTGTTGGACGCCGTCGGCTGAGCCGTCAGTACAACCCCAACGTGCCCTTCCGGCGCTCGCGGGCGAGGGCGAGCCGGAACACGATCGTCCCTACCGCGAGTGCCACCAGCGACAGGGGCACGAGCCGCACCAGCGCGGGGCCGACCGATGCCCATCCTGTGCCACCGAGGAGTGCCTCGCGGAGACCGTGGATCGTGATGGCCAGCGGGTTGGCGCGTGCGAGCGTCTGCACCCAGTGCGGGAGCAGCGCCAGCGGGAAGAAGGCTCCAGAGGCGAGACCGAGGATCGTTGTACCGAGGGTCAGCGCGCCGACGCCGCGACGGAAGGTCAGGACCATCCCGGCACTGAGAAGTCCAAGGCCCCAGACCGCGGGGAGGAAGGCAACCACGATCACCGCCGACGGCACGATGCCGCTGACATCGAAGTTCAGCCCGAACACGATCGCGAGCACCACAATGAACAAGCTGAGCCGGAGGGGGATCCAGAGCAACGCAAGTGCAGCCGAGCCGGTCTGGATCGTGCCGACCGAGGTCGGCGTCGTCAGCAACGACTCGAGCGTGCCCATGACCTGTTCGTTGCGGATGACGGTCGCGACCTGCGCCAGCAGCAGCATCACGACCATGTCCACCGCGATCCCGATCGTCACGAACTCCAGATACGTGACGCGGCTACCTCCGTACTCAGGAAGGCGTGCCGGGTCGACCAGCTTGCCGATGAGCGAGAACACGACCGCTTGGGCGGCGACGGCGATCAGACCTGTGAACGCTGCCATCCGGTAGCTGAGCATGATCCGAACGTCGCGACGGACGAACGCGGCGAGCTTCCCGACCTCGACGGTCAGCGAGTTCGCGGAGCGTCTTTCGTCCGCCGACAGAACCCCATCAAGGTGCATGCCCGAAAGAACGGTGCGGACCCGGCAAGACTCACACGGGTCCATCTCACGCGCGCATCGAGCCCGTCAGTCTTCACCTCCCCTGGCCGTTGGTCGAGCATGGAAGGCCCTTCGGAACCAGCGATTCAGGTTGCACGCGTCGTCCGCACGTTCGGGTCCGCGACCGCGCTTGGTGGGGTCGATCTCGAGGTCGTCCCTGGCGAGATTCACGCCCTCCTCGGTCCGAACGGAGCCGGGAAGACCACCCTGATCCGGATCCTCGCCGGTCTCGTCGAGCCCGACTCCGGTGGGGTGCACACGACCGGTGCCGTCGGCCTGGTCCCTTCCGGGGACCGCACGTTCTACCTCCGCATCTCGGGGCTCGAGAACCTCATCTTCTTCGCCCGGCTGCACGGCCTGCGGCTGCGCTCCGCTCGGCGCCGGGCCATCGAGGTCCTCGCCGACGTCGGGTTGGCGGATGCCGCACGGCTGCCGGTTGGTCACTACTCGCACGGGATGCAGAAGCGGCTCTCGGTCGCTCGAGCGCTTGTACGAGCCCCGTCGGTGCTGCTTGTGGACGAGGCCACCCACGATCTCGACCCCCACGGCGCGGTGATGGTGCGCGAACTCATCGCGGACCTCGCAGCGCGTGGCACAGCCGTGATCTGGACGACGCAGCGGATCGAGGAAGTGCGCGATTTCGCCGACAGCGTCACCTTCCTGCACGGCGGTGTCGTCCGGTTTCGGGGATCGGTGAGTGAGCTGATCGCACGTGCGCCGGCGCAGCGATTCGTCATCAAGGTGCGCAATGGCCACCCCGACCAGCCGCCAGACAGCGCCGCTCTGCAGCAGGCGCTCGGTGGGATCGCGCACGTCTCGACAGGCGACGCGGAAGCTGGCAGCTTCCTGCTCGTGCCCGGTCCGGACCGAACGGTCGGAGCCGCGTTCGCCGCCCTTGTACCGCAGGCTATGACGTGCTCACCTGCCGGACCGAGCGAGCCGAGATCGAGGAGGCCTTCCTTGCGCTTGCCGCCGAGGTGTCGGAACGCAACGGAGCAGCGAGGGTCAACTGACGATGGTGCCGATCTGGAGCAGGGTCGGGGAGTTGATCGACCGCGCACCATCGCTGCCGGCGTTGCGCATCCATCGGCTGCACCTGCTGGCGGCAGCCAGGTGGCGCGCCGCAGGTCACGCGGTTCCAGTCTCGCTGCGCGAGGACGAGCGCCTCGGCGCGATGATCGCGACGGCTGCGCCGCTGCTGCTCAAGCGTGCACGAGCCGCTTACCCGGGCCAACTCGTGCTGATGAAAGGTCCCGAGGTGGCCGCCCTCTACCCTGACCCGGCGACCCGGTTCTACCGCGATCTCGACCTGCTCTGTGACGACGCGCCGGCGGCCCAGCGTGCTCTGCTCGATGCCGGCTTCGTAGTCTGCGGTGACCCGGACGACACTCACGACCATCACCTTACCCCGCTCGGCCTGCCGGGCCTGCCCCTCTTGATCGAGTTGCACGGCAAGGTCAATCGCCCAGGATGGCTCGAAGCGCCGTCTCGTGAGGAACTGATCGAGCGCGCGGTCCCGAGCGCCACAGGAATTGAGGGCATCCTCGCGCCGCCGCCGGACGCACACGCACTGCTGCTCGCCGGCCATTCGTGGGCCCATCAACCGCTCCGCCGCGTGATCGATCTAGTCGATGTCGCGCTGATGCTCTCCGCAGCCGACCCGGCGGATGCGGATGCACTCGCTCGTCGCTGGGTCTGGTCAGGGATGTGGAACACGACGCTGGCCGCGATCGACGGGATCCTGCTCAACCGCGACGGTTCTACGGCGACGCGCTCCTGGGCGCGTCATCTGAGCTCGGTGCGTGAGCGAACCGTGCTCGAGGAGCATGTGGCACCGATCGGCGGAGTCATCTCCGCGCTCCCGGCCCGCCGGGCCCCCCGCGCCGTCGCGGTGACGCTGGCGCGCGCGGCCGCACCCATGCCGGGGGAGGGATGGCCGGAAAAGCTCCGCCGCATACGGATGGCGATCGCTCATGCGCGAATGGCGGGCTCTCAACATCACCGACTCGTCTTAGGCGAGCAGGAAGGAGTGTGACGCCGTGTTCCGACTGCGTCCAGACGAATTGGAGTGGAAACAGATCGATGACGAGATCGTCGTTCTTGACGGCTACGGCTCGCTGTACTTGGCAATCGAGGGCTCCGGAGTCCTTCTGTGGACCGCCCTCGAGGCGGGCGCGAGCCGGGAGCAGCTGGTGACGGCGCTCGTCGCCGAGTACGGCATCGACGCTGGCCGGGCCGGGACCGACGTAGACGGCTTCCTGGCGGACCTGTGTACTCGAGGCCTGGTGGTCTCCTGACTCGCTCGCTCGCCATCTACCGTTGGCGGAGGGCCGCGTCGAGCATCCGTCGACTATCCGTGGCTGAGCTACGGGCGGCGTGGTGGGCAGACCGCGCGCTGCGCGGGCTGCGGGTCCAACTGAGCCAGGCATCGCTCCGCAACCTCTGGCTCCTGCCGCCGTCCGAGCTTCCGGACTCCGGTCTGCGTGGCGTGACGATCGTGCTCAGGCTCCGGCGCGCCAGCTGTCTTGAGGGCGCGCTGGTCCGCCAGAGCTGGCTCGCCGCCCACGGGTTCGGCGGGACGTGGTGATCGGTGTCGGCTCCCCCGGGCGTGACTTCGCCGCCCACGCTTGGCTCGACGGCGATCGTGATCCGCTCGCGGCGCAGTACACCGAGCTGACCCGGGTGGCGCCGTGACTGCCACGCGCGCCGTGGAAGCTCCGCCGAAGCTCTCACAGATCGAACTCACCACCGGAATGGTGTTCGGCAGCAATCCGGACGACAACCGCTTCCCGACCCCGGTCGCGACCCCCACAGTGATGGGCGCGCTCGATCGCGCGATCCTGCCGGCGCTGTAGCGTCCCCCCTGCCTAGTGAGCTTCTCCGGCGGCCGTGATTCCTCAGCTGTGCTGGCGGTCGCAGCGAACATTGCACGCCGCGAGGGCTTGCCGCCGCCGATCCCCGCGACGAACGTGTTTCCGCACTCGCCGATGAGTGACGAATCGGGCTGGCAGGAGCGGGTGATTCGCATGCTCGGCTTGACTGAATGGGTGCGCATCGAGCACACCGACGAGCTCGATCTGATCGGACCGTACGCGAAAACGCTGCTACGACGCCACGGACTGGTGTGGCCGTTCAACGCTCACTTTCACATTCCGCTCCTCGTTGCCGCGCGCGATGGTTCGCTCCTCACCGGAGTCGGTGGCGACGAGTTGTTCGCGGCCTCCGAGCGCAGTCGCCTGGCCGCGGTGCGCGCCGGACTGACTCGCCGCTCCGCACGCGATCTGGCGCGGATCGGTCTATCGCACGCGCCCGCGTGGGCGCGCCGTGCGGTGCATGCTTCGCGCAGCAGGATCGAGTTCGCGTGGCTGCGACCTCACGCCTGTCGCCTCGCCACCCGTACGCTGGCGCGATGGGCGGTAGAGGAGCCGCAAGAGCTGGAGGCGCGGCTGCGCTGGGTGCGGCGTTCGCGTTATCTCGGCGTGGCGACGAAGGGCCTGGCGCTGGCGGCTGACGACGCGGGCGCGCAGCTGGTGCACCCGCTGCTCAGCACCGAGGTCTGGAGCGCCGTCGCAGCGGCGGCTCCGGCCGGATTCGCCGGTCGAACGGAGGGGATGCGGCGCCTGTTCGGCGATGTGCTTCCGGACGAGATCTGTGCCCGCGGGACCAAGGCATTCTTCGACGACGTCTTCTGGACCGAACGCACACGCGCTTTCGCGCACCACTGGAACGGCGGCGGCGTTCCCACGAGCTTGGTCGACAGCGAGGCGCTGTCGGACCACTGGCGCGCCCCGATGCCCGCCGCCAACTCGTTCACCCTACTGCAAGCGGCATGGCTCGCTTCCCAGGGCGTGAATATGGGCGTCGGTCACCTTCGTTCAACCGCGTGAACGCGGTAATGGGTCTCTGAGACCGTCGCGGCGCGAGTCCGATGCGGCTACAACCGTGAGATTGACGGTGCGGAAGTCGATGCTGAACCGCGTGCGAGCGGTCGCGTTGGGGACGGTCGAATGCAGTTGCGCGGCAGAAAACATCAGGGTGCCCCCGACAGGCGTCACAACTCGGACGTCCGGCTCGATCTCGAGCGGTTCGGTCGGACGAGGCTGATTGCGGGTCTCCTTCTTGACGATTGCACCGGCCTGCTTGCGTCCCGTCCGATTCCACTCGGCGTAGTCGTAATCGGCCGAGCTGTTGGCGACCGCCTCGGAAAGTAGCGAGGGTGGAACGCCATCGAGTTGCCCGCCTCGATCGCATACACCGGCAGCCACCAGTTGATCTGCTGGAACGGCGCCGAGAACCACGTGTCGCGATGGGCGTGAAACTGATAGGCGAGTCCGGCGTTCAGGTATTCGCCGTGCGCCATCGTGCGGAGCCGCGGCACGTCGAAGTAGCGCAGTGCCGGCTGTGCCGGCGCTCATTGCTAGATAGCGGGGCCGAAGCCCGGCGTTCATCAAGCTCGCACGCACGATCCGCAAACACAAACCGGCGTGCTCGCGGCGATCGAGCTGAACCTGAGCAACGGACGCCTGGAAGCGCTGAACAGCAAGGTGAGGTTGATCTCACACCGCGCATACGGATTCCATTCCGCCGACGCGCTGATCGCGATGATCTACCTCTGCTGCGCCGGCATCCAAATCGCGCTCCCTCACCGATGAGTCACCCCCAAACCGAGAGGAGAGCCGCTTTTTCGGGATCTTGTGACGTTTCCTTGGGTGGCGTTATCGGCCTGGGAGTGGTGGGGCAGAGTCCGCCGAGGGTGAGCATCGCGAGCGCGATTCATCGTGGTGTCTACGATCACGTCGACTACCGGTAACAGCCGACCAGTTCGGTGCCACGGTGGCCGACCCTCGTTGTGTGGGTCGACCCACTCGGCGCTCGCTACACCACTTCTACCGACGTGACCGTCAGAGCGTGGCCAAGCCGAGCCGCCGCGGCAGCAGTAGCCCGCGGACGACTCGGCAAGCGCGGCACCCGCCGGGGGGCATGGCGGAGGGGGATTTCCGCCGTCCGGTGGTCAGCTGTCCTCCTAACAGCCGGCCTGGCCGGGGTGGCCGCCGACTTACGCCGCCGCTGGACACGGCGGGCGCGGCGGCCACCCGCTCACGCAGCCACGAGCTGATGGGTGGTCCGCGTGAATGGCATGGAGTCGAGGCGTTCGAGCTCCCGCTGCATCGCTCGTCGTCCGCGGTGGTGCAGGCCGTGGATGGATCCTTCGGATCGACCCATCCGAAGCGCGATCTCGCCCGGCGAAAGACCGACCACATGCCGCAGGAACACGACCTCCCGCTGATCGCAAGGCAGGCTGTCGAGCGCGGACCTGACCGTGTGCGGTCGATCGAGATCGGTGGTCGCGCTTCGATCGGGGTCGAACACTTCCTCGGTCGGCGTGAGCCGGTTCGCCCGCAGGTGATCGATCGCGACGTTGCGCGCGAGCCGCAACAGCCAGGCGAAGAAGGGGATACCGCGGTCGTCGTACTTCACGAGCCTCGTCATCAACTTCGCGAAAACGTGCTGCGTAATGTCCTCGGCCTCGTGCTCGTCGTGGACGATCGCCCGGACATAGCCATAGACATTGTCCGAGTAGGTGACGTACAAGAAGCGGATCGCATCATGATCGCCCGCCTTCGCGCGCGCGACCGCCATCCGGACCTTCCTCATCATCTCTGGCGACTCGTCCAGCGTCACCTTGCTGCGAAACCCAATCGTTGCCGGCGCTGCGGCCTGCGCTTCTGTCATCACGTAAGATCCCCCTGATTGCAAGCACTGTCAGTCGGGGGTCGCAAACACGCACTGCGCCCGTGAAAGTTCCCGGCACACATGCCGCGTCCGTGCTTTCGCTGGCCTGGGCGGAAACAGCTTGCGGCCCCGCTCTTGTGCCGATCACTATTCGCGCAGGTCCAAGGCCGGTCAAGGCCGCCCCGGACCATTCCGGCGTTCAGCGGACTGAACGCCGCGACGGGGCACGAGTCCCGGTTCCGCGAGCCCCGGAAGTCAGGCCGATGCGGAACCCGCCCGGCCTTAGGCCGTGTTCTCCAAGTCGTTGGGTGCGGGCACCTTGCGCTCGATGATGTAGTGGTAGATCTCGGCCTGGTTGAGCCACGAGGCGTGCACCGGTGTCTGGATGAGGATCAGGTTCCGCCAGCGTTTCCGGAGCCGCTTCACCGACGCCTTCCCGCGGCGATTTCGCCATTGGGCTCGGTGCGGCCCATCACCTGGCGGCGGCGGACATCCCACGCATCGAAGTAGGGTGACCGCGCCGAGGTGCTCGTACTCGTGCTCGACCAGCTGACCGCCAGCCGGTGCCGGCGGCGCGGTGGGGGGAATCCGGCGGCGGGCATGGATCGGCGGGCTTGGCCTCGGCGCAGATCACCATGTCGATGGGCTCCAAGAACTTGCCCTCCCACCGCCGACAGCCTTCGTGCTCATCCCAAGCCGCCGAGCAATCTCGGCGTTGCTATGGCCCTCCAACCCGGACGGGACTTACGTCGAGCACTAAGGGCCTATGCCGGTAGGGCCGCGAGTGCCGCTGCGTGAGCTTTCTTGAACGCGATCAAGCCGCTGGCGAGTTGCAGCAGCGCGAGGTGGTTCTCGTCCTTCTTCGACCAGCGGATCAGGATCGCGCGGTTGCGGTTCAGCCACGAGTGGCATGCCTCAACGACCCACCGCCGCGGCTTCCACTCGGGGTCGTGTAACTGCCCGGCGGTGTCCTCGCCGCGGGCACGGATGTGCGGCGAGAATCGTTGCGCGATCACCGACTCGCGAGTCGTGTCGTAGTCATAGCCGCGGTCCAGGCACAGGCCCTGGGGACGCTCGTCGGTGGGGATCGGACGCGCGATCGGGACCGAGGCGATCGTGTCGTCCAACAGCTTCATGTCATGACGGTGCGCGCCCTCATGCGCGAGCCCGAGCGGGACCCCTGCGGCGTCCGTGAGGACCGAGCGCTTGGCCCCCTTTTGGCTCTATCCGTTGGGTTTGGGCCGGTCTTCTCGCCGCCCAACGGCGCCTTCGTCATCGCGCCGTCGGCGGCCATGAACGACCAATCGATCCCGACCTGCTCGTCGTAGTCAAGCAGCCCCTCGCGCCAGATCTCGTGGAACACGCCAGCCGCCCGCCACTCCTGAAAGCGTCGGTGCGCCGAGCTCGAGGAGCACGGACCCGTCAGATCCAGCGCGTTCCACTGCATCCCCGTCCGCAACACCAACAAGATCGCGTCCATCGCGTCGCGGTCCGGCACGCGCGGGTTGTGGCAACCCAACGGGTGCGAGGGCCGATTGGGCAACAGCGGCTCGATCCGCTCCCACAACCAGTCAGGCATCCGCCAACCATCGTCCTTCGAGACGAGTCCCATCATCGACCTCCCCGGTCAAGAAACGCGGTGACCAGGATTTCGACGCGGGCTACATAACTCCTACCGGCATAGGCCCTAAGCCGCACAGGAGCCGAACTCGTCCGAATTGTGACCTTCCGATAGCAAATGAAAACTTCTGGCGACCGGAGGCGTTAAGTATGTAACATGAGGTTTGGGAACAAATAGCATCTGATTGGGGCCAAGATGCACGGACGCGACGTAGGAACGGCTGTTCGACTGGACCACCTCATTGGACGTGGAAACCGGGGGGTCGGGCAGACTGACAAACTGAACGGGGCGGCGGTTAGGCGAAGCCAGACCAAGGCTTGGTGGCTGAGGGGCGTCCTCGCGGGTTCGATCGCCGTTCTCGTGATCGGATGCATTCATCCGGTTGCGGCCTTCGACCTCAGGCTGCGCGCGGCGGCCGAGACGGTCGTCGTGGTCTGCGCGGCGACCGTAAGCCTGATTCTTCACTGGCGATTTGCTCGCACGCACCTGCTGCGCGACCTGCTCCTGATGGTGGCCGTCCTGTCGGCTGGGCTCCTGGATCTGACCGCATACTTGCTGCCAGGGGCGCTGAAGCTCCAATCAATCGGCGCGAGCGCGGGGGCGATTCCGTTCGGTTTGCTGCTGGTTGCAGCAGTCTTCGTCGCAGCTGCACGCGTCCCGTCCGATCGGTTCGTCACGCGAGCTCGCCTAGCGGAGGTCGTCGCGATCTCGCTCAGCACAATCGGTGTTTTATTGGCGGTCACAGTCGCCCTGCTCTGGCACTACAGTCTCGGCCGGAGCTCAGCCGCTGCCGTCTATGGCCTTCGCGCGGCGCTGACGCATCCTCTGACGCTCGTTCTCGCGTTGGCAGCCAGCGCGGTGTTCGCGAACGCTGCCGGGGCATTCCTGCGGCGCGAGCGCAAGGAGTATCCCGGCGCCGAGCTCATCGCTGCAGCGCTCATCGTGCTCGGCGTGGCCGAGCTCCACTACTTCGCCGTGCCCTTCCTGGGCCCCGACTGGATCGGGCCCTCCCAGGGTCTCGGTGTGGTCGCATTCGCCCTGCTGCTCGCCGGAATGGTCGTTGAGGAGCTGAATGAGCGGCGCTGGCTGGCGTCGGTCGCTGCTCTCGCTGAGCGGCGGCGCGTCGCGCGCGATCTCCATGATGGTCTCGCGCAGGACTTGGCTTTCATCGCTGCACACGGTGCCCTGATCGATCGCTCACTTGGCGCGGAACACCCTGTGGCCTTCGCCGCCCGGCGAGCGCTGGACATCGCCCGCGACACGATCTCTGAGCTGTCGGTCTCGCACGAGGTGAGTGCACGTGACGCGCTGGAGGCGGTCGCGCTCGAACAGCGCAAGCGCTTCGGCATAGTGGTCGATGTCGATGCGCCCGCCGACGCCGAGCTCTCACCTGCCGTTCGAGAAGACGTGCTGCGCATCGCTCGCGAGGCGATCGCCAACGCTGCGCGGCACGGTCGCGCCAAGACCGTGGTCGTCTCACTGATCCGGCGGGAGGGCGGTCGCGAGCTTCTCCGCGTGCGGGATGACGGCTGCGGCATTCCCGGAGGAGATTCGGGCGCCATGCCTGAGGGATTCGGCCTGCGCAGCATGCGCGATCGTGCCGCTGGATTCGGGGGCGGCCTTCGCATTCGCCGAGGCAACGGCTGTGGTACCGAGCTCGAGTTGACGTTGCCTTGACCGCTCGTCCGCGCCTCCTGATCGCCGACCATGGCCCGACACGTCTGGGTATTCGGATGGCGCTCGATGGTCAAGTCGAGATCTGCGCTGAGGCGGCGAATGCAGAGCACGCGATCCGGGCAGCCAAGTGGCAGCAGCCTGACGTCTGCCTGGTCGGGCGCGAAATTCCAGGCGGTGGGCTCGCGGCGGTGCGCGGGATCCATCGGGCGGCACCGGGTGCCGCCGTGATCGTCCTCGGGGAGAGCGACGATACCGACGACGTGCTCGCGGCCATTCGCGTCGGTGCGATCGGCTACGTGCCGAATGGCGTCAGCCCCGCGTCGCTGCGCCGGATCGTGGCGCACGTCCTGGCCGGTGAGGCCGCGATCCCTCGGTCGATGGTGCTCGAACTCGTCTTAGAGCTGCGCGGTCGCGGCAGCCGCGACGGCGGTCTGACGGCGCGTGAAGCTCAGGTGTTCGGAATGCTGCGCCGCGGTCAGGAAACCGCGGAGATCGCAAGGCGGCTCAGGATCAGACCGGTGACCGTTCGCCGGCACGTGTCGGGCCTCGTCCACAAGCTGGGCGTCGAGAACCGCTCGGAACTGATCCGAGGCCGTGCGGCCGTCATCGATTCCGTCGCGACTTCAGAACGCCCCGCGCACATCAGCTGAACGCGGATCGGACCACGCGGCTCATTGCCCGTGCTGTCACGATGGGCCACGATTCCGGTTCCGACGATGGACCAGATGGACCAGCCACACGCGCATGGACCGAGTCCGGACCGCCTCACTGCCGCACTGGAAGCAGGTTGCGGCGGGCTCCTTGCGCTGGGGATCGCGCGCCGGGAGATGGCTGACTCGGACGCGGACCTAGACGTCGCGATGGAGGAGGTGAACAACGCGATCGTATCGCTGCGCCGAGCGATCGACCGGCTACGTGCGGCACAGGCCGAACAGGCTGAGGTGCTGGCGCTCGGGTTCGTGCTTGGCGCAAAGCGGATGAATTAACCGGGGCAGTCACTCCAGACCATTTCGGACGGCGAAGATTGCCGCCTGGATCCGGTTTGGCAGCCCGAGCTTCCGGAGAATGCTCGACACGTGGTTCTTTGCGGTCCGGGGACTGATGTCAAGCCTTTCGGCGATCTCCATATTCTCGAGGCCGCGAGCGACGAGCCTCAGTACATCCAGCTCTCGAGGCGTCAGCTCCTCCCGCGGAGGGCCCTCATCATCCGCCTCGCTGCTCAGACCACGCAGACGGCCGAGCACCGTCTCGGCCGCGCGCGCGGAGAGCCAGGCCGCTCCCTGAGCTGCCGCCCGCACCGCGCTGATGATCTCATCCAGCGGAGCGTCCTTCACGAGAAAACCGCAGGCGCCGGCGGTCATCGTGGCCTCGACGTCGCTGCGCTCGGAGGCCACGGTGAGCGCCACCACCCTCGTCTCCGGCTCGCGCTCGACGATCGCGCGCGTTGCCTCCACGCCACCGAGATCCGGCATCCGGAGGTCCATCAGCACCACGTTGGGCTTGAGCTCGTGCGCAAGCCGAACTCCGCTGACACCCCCTGAGGCCTGGGCCACCACGTCGATCCCTTGCTGCGCGCCCAGCACCGTCGCGAGCCCCGTGCGGAACAGGTCGTGATCGTCCACGATGAGCACGCGAACCATATCGCCATGTTGCTCTGCCCCGCTCATAGCCTTCTCCTCATCGGTACCACCGGGCCCGGCGGCTGTGCTACACCCGCCCGCCATCAGCACTTTACCCACGCAGCGGTTCACAATTCGAATAACAGCCGGCCCGCTCGTTGCGTTCATCGCCTTGAACCGCCGATGGGCGTCGAGTCCTATTCGCTCAGCTACGTCGTTGCCTTACGGTCTATACGAACAACTACGGGGCGACTTGGGAAGAACTTTTGCTGAGGAGTTCTGCTGCGCACCCCAAGCCAGCGGCGGGCTCGGTTTGTCGGGGCTCCCGGCATCGATGTAGGTCGGCGCGGCGTCGGTTTCGGCGTTTGAGCGGGGGGTTCGCGGCCCGGCTGGCGCGGTGGGAGTCGTGCTCTGCTTCTGCGGGACGGAGGCTGCCTGCGTGAGGGGGTCGCCCGGCGGCCATGGATGGCCGGCGGAATGGGCATGGAAGGGGCCGGGAGTGCCGCGGCCGTCGGGGTGACGCGCCGCCGCCCTCATCAGGCAAGCTGGCGGCTTTCCAAGGTCAGTCAGCTCACAAGGAGGGCGACGATGCGCGTCTGCGCGGCATTCTCGCGCCTGTTGCGCCTGGACGGGATCTGGGTGCGGCGGGTGCAGTTCTTCGCCGATCGGGTGGTCGTCTCGGTGGCGCTCAGACGCCGTCGGCTGCACTGCCCGCTGTGCTCGTTCTCGACTCGCCATCGTCACAACCGTCAGCAGGTCGAGTCGGTCTGGCGGCATCTCGATCTCGGGATCTGGCGCCTGGAGATCCGCGCGCAGCTGCGGCGACTGGAGTGCCCCGAGCACGGGGTTCGGGTCGAGGGCGTGCCGTTCGCTCGGCACCGCTCCGGGTTCACGCGCGACTTCGAGGCGCTCGTCGCCTGGCTGGCCACCAAAGTTGACAAGACGACGATCACCAGGCTGGTGCGAATCGACTGGGACACCGTTGGGCGGATCATCAGCCGGGTCTGCGCCGATGAGCTGGACCCGGACCGTCTCGAGAACCTGTTTGAGATCGGGATCGATGAGGTCAGCTGGAAGCGCCAGCACAACTACCTCACGCTCGTGGCCGACCACATCCGCGGCCAGATCGTGTGGGGGACCGAGGGCAACGACAGCCAGGCGGCGAACCGGTTCTTTCGCCAGCTCGGCAAATCCCGCTCGCACGCGATCGAGGTGATCTCGCTCGACATGGGCCCCGGGTACGCGAAGTCGGCGCGGGAGCACGCGCCCCAGGCGACCATCGCGATCGACCCATTTCATGTCGTGGCCCTCGCGAACCGGGCGCTGGATGACATCCGCCGCGCCTACTGGAACAAGCTCCGGGAGCTCGACGACCCCGACGCCGCCCGCCGGTTCAAGGACGCCCGCTGGTCTCTGCTCAAGGCGCCCGACAAGCTCAACGATCACCAATCGCGAACGCTGAGACGGCTGCGGGCAGCCGGCGGCGAGGTGTGGCGCGCCTACACGCTCAAGGAAGCGCTGCGGGCGATCTTCAAGCCCGGCCTCACCGTCGAGGACGTGGAGATCCTGATCGACCGGTTCATCAGCAAGGCCGCACGCAGCCGCCTCAGACCGTTCGTCCGGCTCGCCAAGACGATCCGCAAGCACCGCGACGGCATCCTGCACGCGATCCGGCTCGCGATCAACCAGGGCCGCACCGAAGCGCTGAACAACAAGGTCCGCTTGATCACCCGCCGCGCCTACGGGTTCCACACCGCCAAAGCCGCGCTCGCGCTCGTGATGCTCACCTGCGGACCGACCACCCTCACGCTCCCCCACGAACTACACAGGTGACCGCAGTTCACCTACATCGATGCCGAGAGAGCCGGTTTGTCGGGCTCGAGCAGCAGCATGTGCTCCGGCGGATTGAGCACGAGCTACACGCGCAGCTGGCGGAGCCGGTAGATCCGCTGGTCGACGCTGAGCGGCTCCTGTACCGGGAGCGTTACGCCTCGCTGCTCGCTGGGCGGCTCCGGGACGGCAATCGCGGCCGGCGAGCTTCCCGACCAGAACGTGGAGCTGACCGCCGCTGCGCTCGTCGGCGGCTGCGGCGAGGCGCTCGTCGGTCCGCTTTCGGCATCGAATCCCTGCCGAAGAGGAGGAGCTCGATCGACGCGCTCAGGACGTTCGTGCGTCGCGCGGTCGGCGCGCCATGAGCGTCCGCGTCGAGCAGCGACGGGCCGGTGTATACCGTGCTGCTCTCGCGGCCCGAGCGGCGCAACGCTGTCGACGGAGCCACAGCCCAGGCGCTGGCCGACGCCTTCCGCGCGTTCGACGTGGAGGACCGAAGCGGCGGTCGCGGTGCTGCACGGCGAGGGCGGAGTGTTCTGCGCGGGCGCCGACCTGCAGGCCGCCGGCACCGCTGATGGCAACCGCGTGGCCACGGACGGAGACGGGCCGATGGGCCCCTCGCGGATGCGCCTGAGCAAGCCGGTGATCGCCGCGGTCGAGGGTCATGCTGTTGCCGGCGGACTCGAGCTGGCCCTGTGGTGCGACCTGCGGGTGGCCGCCGAGGATGCCGTGTTCGGGGTCTTCTGCCGGCGCTGGGGCGTGCCCCTGATCGACGGGGGAACCGTGCGCCTGCCGAGGCTGATTGGCGCGAGCCGCGCGATGGACATGATCCTCACCGGCCGTCCGGTCGGCGCCGCGGAGGCGCTACAGATCGGTCTGGCGAACCGGGTTGTGCCGAGCGGCCAGACTCGGGCAGCGGCCGAGGAGCTCGCTCACGAGCTCGCGCGGTTCCCGCAAACCTGTATGCGAGAGGACCGTCTGTCCGTGCTCGAGCAGGACGGCCTCTCCGAGTCCAAGGCGGTCGCCAACGAGCTCGACCACGGATTGCGTTCGCTGGCTGAGGTCCAGGCGGGCTTGGATCGGTTCCGGTCTGGAGCGGGCCGGCACGGGTCGTTCGATTAGGCTGTCCCACGTGGGGGTGGTGGGTTCCACCCCTAGGGTGCGTGGGTCGCGGTTGACGGCCGCGGGACACTTGCCCGCACTACTACTAGAGGAGGGGCAGATGCAACGCCTTCAGTCATCCGCCGCGCTCGCCGTGTCGGTGATCGCGCTGTTCGTGGCGCTCGGCGGATCCGCGCTCGCAATCAGTCAGATCGGTACCTCGCAGATCCAGAACGGGGCGGTCACGACGCCGAAGCTGGCCAACGGCGCCGTCACCGCGCGGAAGCTGGCGAACAACGCGGCCACGTCATCGAAGCTCGCGAACAACGCCGTGACCACCAACAAGCTCCTGAACAACGCCGTGAGCACCAACAAGCTCCTGAACAACGCCGTGAGCACCAACAAGCTCGCGAACAACGCCGTGACCGGCGCCAAGGTCGCGGACGGCTCGCTGACCGCCAGTGACATCGCGGCAAACACGTTCCTGGCCTCGGACGGCACGGCCGTGAACTCCCAGGCGCTCGCCGGCCTGCCCGCCACCGATTGGGTGCAGGGCCAGGCCTCGATCAATTCCCGTCGGGCGGTCGTGCCGGCCGGGCAGACCGCGAGCCTGCTGGACCTCGGGTTCGGCTCGCTGTCGGGCATTTGCACACCCATCACCTCGACGTCCGCCAGCCCGACGGTCGGTTGGACGCCAACGATCGCCAACGAGAACTACGCGGCAACAGTGACTAGTTTCGGGTCGCCCGCTGCCACCACCACGCTCGACACGCTCAACGCGATCCCCGCGGGGACCAGGTTCAGCGAGCCGAACACCACCGGCTCCCCACCGGTGCCAGCCGTTACGCCGCAGTCGATCACGTACCAGATCTCGTACACCGATGGCAACGGCGCCAGCCACGTCGCCACGGCGTGGGTCGTCGGCCGGTTCCTGTTCGGCACCGGCTGCCTGTTCAGCGCGCAGGGCATGAGCACCGGCTAGTCAGACCAGTAACGCAGGCAGCGGAGTCTCAGCGCACCGGCGTGCGCGGAGACTCCGCCCAGCGGATCAGCTCGGCCACATGCTCATCCGTGAGGCCGATCGACGGCTTGGTCCCCACCAGCAGCGTCGGCCCTGAGCGAGCCGCCGCCCAGGCGCTGCAACGGTCGTCGTGTGCGTCATCGATCCACGCCACGGGCCGGTCGGCCCCGGCATATGCATCGATCGCGGCGAGCTTCCAATGGCCGTTGGCGCGTCCCGGGTTGCGCTCGAACTCGAGGTGGGGAAGCTCGGCGGGCAGTCCCACCGCGCGCGGGAGGTACTCGTTGGCCTTCTCCTCCCAGCCCGTGCACCACACCAGCTCGAACTCCGCTGAGAGCTCTCGCAGGTGTTCGCCCGCGCTGGCCGAGAGGAAGTGCGCGATCCCGTCGACGATCTCGAATCTGCCGGCTGGTGGCCTGGAATGGTCGAATCCGAACAGCGAGATCACGCCGTCTACGTCTACCAGTAGCAGGGGTTTAACCGAATTCATATGGGTCGCTTACCGGCGTGCGGGAAGCTTGCCGAGCATAAAGACCAGCTCGACCACCTGCGGCGGACCCGGCGTCCGGCCGCCTACCGGCTGTTACATCGTCGTCTATCTGCTGTACTTGTGGTAGCGGATTCAAGCGACGGGCAGGCTGCCGAGCACCAGCGTGAGGCGCATATCGCCTCGCCGACTTCCGCTCCAGGTACCACTGAGATGACTCCACTGCTCGGCATAATGCTCGCGCTCGCCTGCGCGCTCGCGACCAACATCGGTTTCCTTTACAAGCATCGTGGCGCGTGCGAAGCGCCGGCAGTGGACATTCGGCACCCCTGGATAACGGCCCGATCGCTGTTCGCATCGCGGCTGTTCGCGATCGGGATGCTGATCGCGACGGGCGCCTGGGTCTTCCATGTCGCGGCGATGGCACTGGCACCCCTGTCGCTCGTCCAGTCCGTGCTCGCCGGCGGGGTCGTCCTGCTGGCGGTGATGGCCGAGCGTGTCTTCGGACTCGAGATCGGCCGTCGGCAGTGGATCGGACTGGCGCTGACAGCCGCCGGGCTGATGCTGCTGGCGGTGACCCTTCCGGCCGCCCACGGCGCGCATTCGCGTTTCTCGGTTGGCGGGATGATCGCCTTCGAAGGCGTGCTGATCGCGGCCGGAGGGCTGCTGATCGTGGGCCCCCGGATGGGCGCGCCGCTCCGGCACCACGGCTACATGCTGGGTGCCGCGGCCGGCATCCTGTTCGGTGTCTCTGACATCGCGATCAAGGCGATCTCCGGGCTGGTCGGCTCGGCCGGCGCGATGGCGCTGCTCAGCCCCTGGATGCTGATCACGATCGTGGCGTCGGTCGCCGCGTTCTACGCCTCGGCCAAGGGACTCCAGGACGGCGACGCGGTTCCGGTGATCGCGATCACGGGAACGGCCGCGAATGTCTCCGGGATCATCGGCGGAATCATCGTGTTCGGCGATCCGCTCTCGGGGAACCCGCTGGCGCTGATCGTCCAGCTGTTCGCCTTCGTGTTCGTGCTCGCGGCGGCCTGGATGATGCCGGCTCCGGTTCGGGCCGCCGGCGCGCCGGCGTAGGCGCCTGGGGTTGGGGCTCCTCGACCGAGACCCAAACGAGATCGGTCCGGTACTGACAGGAGCCCGCACGCTGGCTACTGTCCGCCTCATGTTCGGGCGCAAGAAGAAGCAGACGCCGGACAACGGCCTGCCGCCGGCGGGACAGGTCAGCGTGGCGCCGGCGGTCCCGGAGCCGAACGTGACGCCGCCTCCGGGGAGCGAGACGGCGCCGGCGCCGCCGCCGGCGGTCCCCGACCTCGGCAGCTACAACGCCTTGCGCAACGACGCGCTGAAGGCAGCGTTCGGCTTCGGAGGTTCCAAGCGGCTGGAGAACGTCATCAACGAAGCCATGCAGGTCGCGGAGTCCTACCAGCAAAACGCGATGCAGCAGATCGCTGCCGCGGCGCCGGCCGAGGACCCACTGGACCGGATCCAGAAGCTCAACGACCTCCGCCGGGCCGGCGCGCTTACGGACGCCGAATTCGAGGCGCAGAAGAAGAAGATCCTGGGCGAGGTTTGACCGGCCCGCTGATCGACGCCGCGGCGCTCCACGAGCTGCTCGCAGGGTCGCGGCGTCCGGCGCTGCTCGACGTGCGCTGGGAGCTCGGCGGGCGTCCGGGCCGAGAAGCATATGCGGAGGGCCATATCCCCGGGGCTGTGTTCGTCGACCTCGAGTCCGAGCTCGCTGCCCCGCCCGGAGAGGGCGGCCGCCACCCGATGCCGGGCGCCGAGGCGTTCGAGGCGAGCATGCGTTCCGCGGGCGTCGACGATGAGCGGCCGGTCATCGTCTACGACGCGGCGACCTCGATGGCTGCCGCCCGCGCCTGGTGGCTGCTTCGCTACTTTGGTCACCACCAGGTCGCCGTACTCGACGGCGGGCTGGCGGCGTGGAGCGCCGCCGGCTACGAGCTGAGCACCGCCCCGCTGGAGCGACGCTCCGGTGACTTCATCGCGCGCCCGGGCGGCATGCCGCTGCTCGATGCCGCCGCGGCGGCGGCGCTGGCTAGCGAGGGCGTGCTGCTGGATGCCAGGGCGCCGGCGCGCTTTCGCGGAGAGCTGGAGCCGATCGACCCGGTCGGCGGACATATCCCCGGTGCGCGCAGCCGGCCGAGCACCGAGAACATCGCCGAATCGGGCCGCTTCCGTGACGCCGCCACGCTCCGGCAGGGTTTCGAGCGGCTCGGCGTGGAGAACTCCGTCGGGGTGGGCGCCTACTGCGGCTCGGGTGTCACCGCCGCGCACGAAGTGCTGGCGCTCGAGCTGGCGGGCTACCCGGCCGCGTTGTACCTAGGCTCCTGGAGCGACTGGATCACCGATCCCGCGCGTCCGGTCGCCCGGGGGTCGTGAGACTCACTGTCCACTTCCGTCGAGCAGCACGCTCGCGACCTGGTCGGGGTCGTCGTAGGTCGGGACGTGGCCGCAGCCGTACAGGGTGATCGTGCGCGCGCTGGGGATCTCGTGCGCGGCCCTCAAGGCCTGTCGCGGCAGCAACAGCCGGTCCTTCTCGGCCCACGCAACTGTCACCGGGACATCGATCTGCTCGCCGCCGGAGAAGCCTCCGCCGAACAGCGCCGCCAGCGTGTCGTCAAACCACGCGGCGCCGCCCAGCGCGCGGATTGAGTCGGCGGCATCGCTGGCCGGCAGCCGCGAGGGGTGCGCCACGAACTGGCCGAGCGCGACCGTTCGTCCGAGCGGCGTCGCGGTGATGGACTCCGCGCGCGAGGCGAGCATGCGCGCGGAGCGGTTCGCCACCCAAAGGCACGCGTGTCCGTAGCGCCCCTCGCCGCGGCTCTGAAAGCCCGCGGGGGACAACGCGGTGGCCGAGCGGACGACTCCGCGCCTTGCAAGCTCGAGCGAGATCCAGCCGCCGAGCGAGTTGCCGGCGACGTGCGGGCGCTCCAAGCCGAGCTCGCTCTGAAGAAACTCCGCCACCAGGCTCGTCAGCGACGCCACGCCGGCCGGCGTTCCGGGCGCAGGCGGGGGAGAGGCCCCAAAGCCGGGCAGGTCTAGCGCGATCACGTCTCGTTCGGTCTCCAGTCTCGGAAGCACCGGACCCCACACCTGCCACTGGCTGCCGATCCCGTGAATCAAAACGATCGGCTCGCCGCTGCCGCCGCGGTGGTAGTTCAGCCTCATCGAGGACACCCTAGTTCAGAGGAAATCGCCAAGTTGGACAATTGAGCCTCCCGATCAGAGCAGCTACGGTTGTACAAAATGGCAAGTACCCAAACTGAGCAGGCCACGCTGCAGCAACTCGCCAAGCGGCATCTGTGGCTCCACTTCACTCGCATGTCCGCCTACGACCACGCTGATGTGCCAATCATCGTCCGGGGCGAGGGTTGCTATGTCTACGACGATCGGGGCAACCGCTACCTCGACGGACTCTCGGCGCTGTTCTGCGTGAACATCGGGCACGGCCGTGGCGACGTCGGCCAGGCGGGCGCCGATCAGGCCAAGCAGCTCGAGTTCTTCACCAACTGGTCCTATGCGCATCCGCCGGCGATCGAACTGGCCGCGCGGGTCGCCTCGCTGGCGCCGGGCGACCTGAACCGGGTGTTCTTCACGAGCGGCGGCAGCGAGGCGGTCGAGTCGGCGCTGAAGCTCGCGCGCCAGTACCACAAGCTGACCGGCGCGCCCAACAAGCACAAGGTGATCGCTCGCGAGATCGCCTACCACGGCACCTCGCTGGGTGCGCTCGCCGTGACCGGCATCACCAGTCTGCGCCAGCCCTTCGAGCCGCTGCCGCCCGGCGGCTGTCACGTGCCCAACACCAACGTCTACCGGATGCCGCCGGGGATGACCGAGGCCGACCTGGCCGAGACGGTCGCGGCGCGGATCGAGTTCGAGGGCCCGGAGACGGTCGCGGCCGTGATCATGGAGCCGGTCCAGAACGCGGGCGGCTGCTTTACGCCGCCAGAGGGCTACTTCACGCGCATACGCGAGATCTGCGACGAGTACGACGTGCTGTTCATATCCGACGAGGTGATCTGCGCCTGGGGCCGGCTCGGCGAGTGGTTCGGCGCTGAGAGGTACGGCTATCAGCCGGACATCATCACGACCGCGAAGGGGATGACCAGCGCCTACGCGCCGATGGGCGCGGTGATCGTCTCCGACCGTCTGGCCGAGCCGTTCCTCGACGGCACCAACAGCTTCACGCATGGGTTCACGTTCGGCGGACACCCCGTGTGCGCCGCGGTCGCGTTGGCCAACCTCGATGTGATCGAGCACGAGGGCGTGATCGAGAACGTTCGCGCCAACGAAGGCACATTCCGGGAGATGCTCGAGTCGCTGCGCGACCTGCCGATCGTCGGCGACGTCCGCGGTGCGGGCTACTTCCAGGCGATCGAGTTGGTCAAGGACAAGGAGACCAAGGCGTCCTTCGACGACGACGAGTCCGAGACGCTTCTGCGCGGGTTCCTGTCCGGCGAGCTCTACCGGCGTGGGCTGATCTGTCGCGCCGATGATCGTGGCGACCCGGTGATCCAGCTCTCGCCGCCGCTGATCGCGGGGCCGGAGCAGTTCGCGGAGATCGAGTCGATCCTGCGGCCGGTGCTCACCGAGGCGGGCAAGCGGATGCGTGTACACGCGGATCGCCCTGTGGGGTACCGCCGGCGCCAGGCGGGTGAGTGAGGGGGGCCCAGTTGCTCACCGTTCGCGAACTGCTGAAGGACCTGGATGTTCGCCTGCTCGCGGGCGAGCCGGGGCTCGATCTGCCGGTACGGTGGGTTCACATCTCCGAGCTGCCCGATCCGACGCCGTGGCTGTCCGGTGGCGAGCTGCTGTTGACAACGGGAATGCAGCTCGACAGGGCTCAGAGCGCCCGAGAGTTTGTGGCGCGGCTCGCGGATCACCATCTCTCAGGGCTCGGATTCGGGACCGGCTTCCGGCATTCGGTGGTCCCGGAGGCGCTCGTCGAGCTTGCCGCCGAGCGCGACTTCCCGGTGTTCGAGGTGCCGTACGAACTGCCGTTCATCGCGGTCACCGAGGCCGCGTTCACGCAGCTCGTCAACGAGCAGTATGCGGTGCTGCGCCGCGCGCTGGCGGCGCACGAGCGGCTCGAGCGGATCGTGCTGGCCGAGCGCGGGCTCGATGCGATCGTGGGTGCGATCTCGTCGATGATCGGCGCCGCCGTGGTCGTCTTCGATCCCCGAGGCGCGACGATGGTGCAGCGGGCGTTCCGCCGCCCGCTGTCGCCCGAGATGGTGAACGTGATCGCGGGCGAGGTTCGCGACCGGTCCCGCCGCCGCGAGACGGGCGCGTTCATGCCCAGCGGCGAGGAGGGGAGCAGCAGCCTGGCGCTGCCGGTCGCCAGCGAGGTCCTGCCGTCCCGAGCGGCGGTGGCCGGGCTCGCGCGGATCCCGGAGGCATGGTTGGTCGCGATCAAGGACAGCGGCCCCCTGTCGGACTTCGATCGCCTGACGCTGCATCAGGCCGTCACGATCGTCGCGCTCGAGCTGTTGCGCGCACGGGTCGCCGGCGACACCGAGCGGCGGCTGGCGGGCGACGTGCTGGCGGCCGTGATCCGCGGCGAGCTAGCGGGAGCAGAGCTCGAGCGCCGGCTCGAGCCCTTCGGCCTGTCCGAGCGGGTTGCGGCGATCGTCGTGCAGCGGTCCGGTGGATCGGCCTCCCGCCCCACCTCGCCAGGGCCGACCGAGGCGGCCCTCGTGAGCGCGCTGCGCGACGAGGCGGCGGCCGGGCTGGTCGCGTCCTCCGGACCGCTGACGTGTGCGTTCGTGGCGTCACCACCCACGCTCGAGGAGGATGAGCTGTTCTCGCTGGCCGAGCGGCTGGCGGCGCGGCTGTCGGTCGAGCCTGGCTACGAGGTCGGGGTCGGCCGCGCGGTGCCGGGCGGCGAGGCGCGACGGAGCTTCCACGAGGCACGGTGCGCGCTCGAGGCGCTCGCGCTCGGAGCGAGCGGGAGTTCGAATGGCTCGGGCCCGGCGCGCGTTGCCACCTACCGCGACCTCGGCTCCTTCCAGCTGCTGCTGTCGCTGCAGGACGACGAGGCGCTGCGGCTGTTCTGCGACTCGATCCTTGGCCCGATCGAGGCGTCCGAAGGCCACTACGGAGGTGAGCTGATGCGGTCGCTCGAGGCGTTCATCGAGGAGAATGGCCAGTGGGAGAAGGCGGCGCGCCGGTTGTACTGCCACCGGCACACGCTGCGCTACCGGATCCGGCGGGTTGAGGAGCTGACCGGCCGCGACCTCGGCAACGCGCGCGACAGGATCGAGTTCTGGCTTGCGCTGCGCGGACGGGAGCTGGTCTCATGAAGGTGGGCGTGCCCAGTGAAGTCAAGGTCGACGAGTACCGGGTCGCGCTGACGCCCGCCGGCGTGCGCGAGCTCGTCGATGCAGGGCACCAGGTGTACGTGCAGGCGGGCTCAGGGCTGGGGTCGGCGCTGCCCGACGAGGCGTTCGTGGCGCAGGGGGCAGTCATCGTGCCCGATGCCGCATCCGTGTTCGGCGAGGCGGAGCTGATCGTCAAGGTCAAGGAGCCGCAACCCTCCGAGGTCGGGCTGCTGGAGCAGCGGCACACGCTGTTCACCTATCTGCACCTTGCGGCCGATGCCGTGCTGACGCGGGGGCTGATGGAATCGGGCGCGACCTGCATCGCCTACGAGACGGTCGAGGATGGGCGCGGCCGCCTGCCCTTGCTTGCGCCGATGTCCGAGGTCGCCGGCAAGATCGCGACGCAGGCGGGCGCGTTCATGCTCGAGAAGCCGCTCGGGGGTCGGGGAATCCTGCTCGGCGGTGTGCCTGGCGTTGCGGCGGCGAACGTGATGATCATCGGCGGCGGGGTGGTCGGCATGAACGCCGCGTTCATCGCGCTCGGCATGGAGGCCACCGTTTACGTCTACGACCGGAACATCGACCGCCTGCGAGAGCTCGACATCGCCTTCGGCGGTCGCGCCGACACGTGCTTTGCCTCGACGCTCTCGATCGAGGAGCGGCTGCCGGACATGGATCTGGTGATCGGTGCGGTGCTCGTGCACGGCGCTCGAGCGCCGCGGGTGGTGACGCGCGCCCAACTCGGTTTGATGCGGCCCCAGGCGGTACTCGTCGACGTCTCGATCGATCAGGGCGGATGCTTTGAGACCTCGCGTCCGACGACGCACTCCGATCCGGTCTACGAGGTCGACGGCGTAACCCACTACTGCGTCACGAACATGCCCGGTGCAGTGCCGATCACCTCGACCCACGCCTTGACGAACGCGACGATGCCCTATGTCCTGGATCTCGCCTCCACCGGCGTGCGCGGAGCCGTCGCCTCCAATCCCGGATTGCGGCTGGGCGTGAATGTGGCGGGCGGCGCGGTCACGTACCCGGGCGTGGCCGATGCCGTCGGGGTCCCGTGCGTGCCTGTCGAGCAGGCGCTCGGGGGCTTGGCAGCGGTCTAGCGGGTCAACCGCTTTTGCTCGATTCTCGCGTTGGCGAGCGCCTTCGCTCGGGCCAGCGTCTTTGTCTGGGCGAGTGCCCCCGGGGTAAAGCGCGCCACGAGAGCGGTGACCTGGTGCCGTGCGCTCTCCCTGGCCCGGACGCGGGCCGCGGCCAGCGCGGCCTCGTAAGCATGTTGCAGCGCGATACCGTGCGCGGCCTCGGTCGAGCTGCCGTGCGCACAGGCTCGGGCGACCGCCGCCTCCACCGCGCGGACGCTGATCGGCCGGGCGACGCTCGCCGATTCGCCCACCGTCGCCCGACGCGAGACGGTCACGACCGCCGTCGGGGTGTGAAGCTGCTCGGTCACCCGGACCGGAACGCTGACCGTCGCGTGGGCCTTGACGACCGAGCGAGCGATCGCGCCGGCGGCGGCGTGAGCGGTCGCGCAGGCGCTCGCCGGCCGTATGTTGCCGATCCTGGGGGCGCTGCTCTGGTGCGGATTGGCGCGGCTGGTCAGAGCGAGGGCGATCAGCACCGGGACCACGAATCCGACGAGGATCAGAGGGAACGGGACTCGACGCGTGAATCGAAGCCGACGGCGGATCGATCGCACGTTAGCGGCTGCTACCCTGCGCTCGGCATGCCAACCACCAGCCAGCTGATCCGCAAGGGGCGCGTGACGCCCAAGAAGAAACTAGCGACGCCCGGCCTGAAGTCGGGCAAGGGTCGCAAGAAGAAGGTCGCGGCGCCCCAGCGCCGCGGAGTCTGCACGCGCGTGTATACGACGACGCCGAAGAAGCCGAACTCGGCGCTTCGGAAGGTGGCCCGCGTGCGGCTGACCAATGGCATGGAGGTCGGCGCCTACATTCCGGGCGAGGGCCACAACCTTCAGGAGCACTCCGTCGTGCTGGTTCGCGGCGGTCGCGTCAAGGACCTGCCTGGCTTCCGCTACAAGGTGATCCGGGGCACGCTCGACGCCGCCGGCGTCAGCGACCGCAAGAAGGCCCGCTCGCAGTACGGCGTGAAGGCGAAGTAGTGCCGCGCCGCGCTCCCGCTCAGCCTCGGCGGATCGAACCCGATCCCCTGTACCGCAACCGCATGGTTCAGCAGGTCATCAACAAGGTGATGCTGGACGGCAAGAAGTCGGTCGCCGAGAAGATCGTCTACGACGCGCTTGCGATTCTCGGCGAGCGAACCGGCAAGAACCCGGTCGAGCAGCTCGAGGCGGGCGTCAAGGCGCTGACGCCGGTACTCGAGGTCCGCTCCCGCCGCGTCGGCGGCGCCACCTATCAGGTGCCGGTCGAGGTTCCCGCTCCTCGCGCGCGCACGCTCGCGGTCCGCTGGCTCGTCCAGTTCGCCCGCCAGCGTCGGGAGAAGACGATGGCCCAGCGGCTCGCGCACGAGCTGCTCGATGCCCAGCAGCAGCAGGGCTCCGCCTACAAGCGCAAGGACGACATCTACCGGATGGCGCAGGCGAACAAGGCGTTCGCCCACTACCGCTGGTAAGGGGCTGCCGCTTCGCGGCAGCGTCCGTGGGGCCGCGCGGCCCCGTCCCGACCTCGGGTTTCTCCGAGATCGCTTCCGCCCCGCTGAAGCACGAGTTGTGAGGGCCGAACGTCCATTTCGTAATAATTCGACTCGGCGGGCAGGCAACGGTCTACGAAATGGACGCTGGGGAGGGTGTCGCGCAAACCCGCGAGACCACCGGCTCTTTAGCAAGAGTTGATGACAGCGGTCGCTGGCGGGAGGGCACCGGGCTACAGCTCTGAATTGGGCGCCTGAGGCCTGCGACCCCGCCGGGGCTGAACTTTGCCGCATTTGTTCGGACAGTCCGAACGAATTCGCCATTGTTCACTTGCGCCGGCGCGGACGGTGGGTTTGCACCCGGAGCGGCCACTATCAACTTCGCCCAACGGCCCCGGTTTGTGCGACACCCTGTGGGACGTCCATAACGTTCACCGTCGCCCTTCGTGGCGAGGGCTTTGCTACGAAATGGATGCTGCCAGGCGCGCCAGCACGCCCACCAAGGCGGTCTGGACGGGGCCGGACGGCCGGGTGGGCGGGACCCAATCCCCGAGCGAAGCGAGGCCCATCCCTTCCTGAGGTAACCGCGAGGGCCGCCCACCACACGGGACCGGGGGCTGCGGTGGGACAACCCTCGCGATGCTGAAATGTAACGCGCGATGTTTGCCCGTGGCGGGCACTGCGCAAAGGTGTCAGGATGCCGACATAGGGCGCCTCTTAAGGCTTCCGATTGCTGCCTCAGGCGACTGGCTTCTAGTCGGACCGCGCGCGGGCGGGCAGGCCAAGCAGTAAGAAGCCGCAGCCGCATGCGATCAGCAGGAGGACGGCGCCGAGCGTCTCGAGGTAGAGGCCGGCGCTGGGGGTCGAGCTCGCATCCACGTAGTGCGTGCTGCTCGAGCCGATCAGGCCGGACGAGTGGGCATCGGGGAGGTCGCCAAGCAGCGCGATCAGCAGCACGACGACCCCGAGAACGCCGAGTGCGAGCAGTGAGGAGCGGCTGCCGGTGCCCCAGAAGCCGAATGCGAGCAGCCCGGCCGCGAGCGCTATCGGGATCAGCGCGTAGGAGTCGTTGGAGCCCGTGGAGACCGATTTGATCGGCCCGGCGACGTTTGACGCGTGGACCTGGAAGAGGGTTGTGAACTCGGCGAGGAGCAGCAGCAGCGCGCCGAGCACGGCGCAGGCCACGATTGCGATCACGGGCCAGGCGGGCCGTGCCGGGGCGGGGGCTTTGCGCTGCGCCTCAGTGCCTCTGCTCGAGCGGGTGCCGGCTCGGCGGGACTCGGGCGCGGCCTTGGGGGGCGCCTTCGCCGGAGCCGTCGAAGCCTTCGAGGTCCTTGCCGGAGCCTTGGACGGAGTCTTCGGCGGAGTCTTCGATCCCTTTGCGGGCGCTTTCGCCGGCGCCTTCGCCGAGCCCTTGGCAGACCGCCCCGAACCACCGCCCGACGAGCGGCCGGAACCCCGTCTGGGCGCCTCGGACCCTTTGCTATATTCAGAACTCGCCTCGGGCGGCGTGGCGTTCATGCGTGCGTGCCCCCGGGCGCGGAGAATCCACGCAATGGAGATGCCGTCCAGATAGACATTCGCCCCCTGCCGACAGCTGCGTCGTGAGTGGGCCCGTAGGGCCCTTTTTCATGCGCAGAGTCGGGAATCAATTGCCCCGCCGTGGGCAGCCTCGACAAAGACAAGTCTATGCCTCGCAAGTTCAGTCTCGAAAACACACGCAACATCGGGATCATGGCTCATATCGACGCCGGTAAGACGACGACGACCGAGCGCATCCTCTATTACACCGGAAGGACCTACAAGATGGGGGAGGTTCACGAGGGCGCTGCCGTGATGGACTGGATGGAGCAGGAGCAGGAACGGGGCATCACGATCACCTCCGCCGCCACCACGTGCGAGTGGAACGGCCACCGGATAAACATCATCGACACGCCCGGGCACGTCGACTTCACGGTCGAGGTCGAGCGCTCGCTGCGCGTGCTCGACGGCGCGATCGCGCTGTTCGACTCGGTCGCCGGCGTCGAGCCGCAGTCCGAGACGGTGTGGCGCCAGGCCGACAAATACCGGGTCCCGCGGATCGCCTACATCAACAAGATGGACCGCATCGGCGCCGACTTCGAGCGCGGCGTGCAGACGATGGTGGAACGGCTCGGCGCCCATCCGGTGCCGATCCAGCTGCCGATCGGCGCGGAGCAGGACTTCAAGGGGATCATCGACCTGGTCACCAACAAGGCGATCATCTACAAGGACGAGCTCGGCAAGGAGAAGGACGTCATCGAGATCCCGGCGGAGCTCGCCGATGCGGCCGCGGCCGCCCGCGAGCACCTGCTCGAGGAGGTCTCCCACTACGACGACGAGCTGCTCGAGATGATCCTCGAGGAGCAGGAGATTCCGGTCGATCGCCTCAAGAAGGCGATCCGCCAGGCGACGCTCGGCATCAAGTTGACCCCGGTCCTGTGCGGCTCGAGCTTCAAGAACAAGGGCGTGCAGCCGCTGCTGGATGCCGTCATCGACTACCTGCCGAGCCCGCTCGACGTGCCTGCGGTCGAGGGCCTCGAGCCGGCCAAGAGCTCGAGCAACGGCGGCGAGCAGCCGGCCGTGCGCCACGCATCCGACGATGAGCCGTTCTCCGCGCTCGTCCACAAGATCATGGCCGACCCGTATGTCGGCAAGCTCACCTACTTCCGCGTCTACTCGGGCCGGCTCGAGGCCGGCGCCCGGGTGCTGAACGTCAGCACGGGCCGCACCGAGCGGATCGGCCGCATCCTGATAATGCACGCCAACGAGCGCGAGGAGGTCAAGGAGGTGTTCGCCGGCGACATCGCCGCCGCCGTCGGCATCAAGCAGGTCGTGACCGGCGACACGCTCGCGGCCCCCGACAAGCCGATCCGCCTGGAGACGATCGAGTTCCCCGAACCGGTGATCAAGGTCGCGATCGAGCCCAAGACCAAGGCCGACCAGGAGAAGATGTCAACCGCGCTCGGCCGCCTCGCCGAGGAGGACCCGACCTTCCAGGTCCGCACCAACGAGGAGACCGGTCAGACCGAGATCTCCGGAATGGGCGAGCTGCACCTCGAGGTGCTGGTCGACCGCATGCTGCGCGAGTACAAGGTCGACGCCAACGTGGGCCGTCCTCAGGTCTCCTACCGAGAGACGATCCGCGGCACCGCCGAGAAGGTCGAAGGCCGCTTCGTGCGTCAGACCGGAGGCTCGGGCCAGTACGGAATCGTTTACATCGACGTCGAGCCCGCTCCCGGAGAGGGCTTCGACTTCGTCAACAAGATCAAGGGCGGCGCGATACCGACCGAGTTCATCCCCGCGGTGGAGAAGGGCGTCGAGGAGGCGCTCGAGAACGGGCCTCGCGCCGGCTACCCGATGGTCGACGTTCGGGTCACGCTCACCGACGGCAAGTACCACGACACCGACTCGAGCGAGATCGCCTTCAAGGTCGCCGGTTCGCTGGCGCTGAAGGAGGCCGCCAAGCGGGCCAAGCCCGTGCTGCTCGAGCCGATCTTTGCGGTCGAGGTCGTCACGCCCGAGGAGTTCATGGGCGACGTGATCGGAGATCTCAACCGTCGCCGTGGCCATGTCCACGGCATGGAGCAACGCGGCAACGCCCAGGTCGTATCCGCGTTCGTGCCGCTTGCCGAGATGTTCGGCTACGCGACCGACCTGCGGTCAAACACGCAGGGCCGGGCGACGTACACGATGCAGTTCGAGCGCTACGACGAGGTCCCCGCGAACATCGCGGAGAAGGTGGTGGGCGAGCTACAACCCGCCTAGCAAGTGTCTCGGACGGAAGTCCGATAGATTTTCGAGGTTCGCCCTCAGGGCGGACAGAACTACTTAAACAGAAGGAGCGACAGCAAAGTGGCGAAAGCCAAGTTCGAGCGCGATAAGCCCCACGTCAACGTCGGAACCATTGGTCACATCGACCATGGCAAGACGACGCTGACGGCTGCTATCACCAAGGTGCTGAACGAGAAGTACGGCGGCACTGAGGTGCGGTCGTTCGAATCGATCGACAACGCTCCTGAGGAGAAGGCGCGCGGGATCACGATCGCGACCTCACACGTCGAGTACCAGACCCCCAATCGTCATTACGCACACGTCGACTGTCCGGGTCACGCCGACTACGTCAAGAACATGATCACTGGTGCCGCTCAGATGGATGGCGCGATCCTGGTTGTGTCCGCCGCGGACGGCGCGATGCCGCAGACGCGTGAGCACATCCTGCTCGCCCGTCAGGTCGGCGTTCCCTACATCGTCGTGTTCCTCAACAAGGCCGACATGGTCGATGACCCCGAGCTGCTCGAGCTCGTCGAGGTCGAGATCCGCGACCTGCTCTCCGAGTACGAGTTCCCCGGCGACGACATCCCGTTCGTGACCGGCTCGGCGCTCAAGGCGCTCGAGGGCGACACCGAGCAAGAGGCGAAGATCCTCGAGCTCGCCGAGGCGCTCGACTCCTACATCCCCGAGCCCGTCCGCGACCTGGACAAGCCGTTCCTGATGCCGGTCGAGGACGTGTTCTCGATCACCGGCCGCGGAACGGTGGCGACCGGGCGCATCGAGCAGGGGATCATCAAGACCGGTGAGACCGTCGAGATCGTGGGCATCAAGGCCACGACCTCGACCGTCGTGACCGGCGTCGAGATGTTCAAGAAGATCCTCGATCAGGGCCAGGCAGGCGACAACGTCGGCTGCCTGCTGCGAGGCACCAAGCGCGAGGAGATCGAGCGCGGCCAGGTGCTCTGCAAGCCGGGCTCGATCACGCCGCACACGCATTTCAAGGCCGAGGTGTATGTCCTCAAGAAGGAGGAGGGTGGTCGTCACACCCCGTTCTTCAGTGGCTACCGGCCGCAGTTCTATTTCCGCACGACCGATGTAACCGGCGTGGCGAAGCTCCCCGAGGGCACCGAAATGGTGATGCCGGGCGACAACGTCACGATGGAGATCGAGTTGATTCAGCCGATCGCCATGGACCAGGGTCTGCGGTTCGCGATCCGCGAGGGCGGCCGTACGGTCGGCTCGGGGGTTGTCACCGAAGTCATCAAGTAGTTACTTGGGCGGCGCGGCCTTACGGCCCGCCGCCTGTTTTTGCACAGTAGATACGACCTTTATGGCGGGCCGGTTGGGCCCCGAAGCCCCCGGCTCGCCTTCAAGCTGAGAAAAGACAGTTGGCAACCATCGCCCAAAACAAAATCCGCATTCGCCTGAAGTCATATGACCACTCGGCGATTGAAACGGCGGCCAAGGAGATCGTCGAGACCGCGACGCGCACCGGCGCGACCGTCTCCGGTCCCGTTCCGCTGCCGACGGAGAAGAACGTGTATTGCGTGATCCGGTCCCCGTTCAAGGACAAGGACTCGCGCGAGCACTTCGAGATCCGCACTCACAAACGACTGATCGACATCCACCAGCCGACGCCGAAGACCGTCGACTCGCTGCAGCGACTCGACCACCTCCCGGCGGGGGTGGATATCGAGATTCGCCTGGCCTCGTAGGTTGACGATGGCGGCGATCCTGGCAAGGAAACTCGGGATGACGCAGAAGTTCCTCGACGACGGCCGCGTCGAGCGGGTCACCGTGCTCGAGGCCGGCCCTTGCCCGGTGACCGCGATCCGCACGCTCGAGCGCGACGGATACGAGGCGGTCCAGCTTGCGTTCGTTCCGTGCAAGGAGAAGGTGCTGACGAAGGCCGAGCTCGGGCATCTTCGCAAGGCGGATACCTCCGCCCATCGCGTTGTGCGTGAGTTCCGCGACGAGGCCGGCGAGTTGCTCGTCGGCGAGACCGTCAAGGCCGATGTGTTCGCGGCCGGCGACAAGGTGAAGATCTCGGGCACTTCCAAGGGCAAGGGCTTCCAGGGCACGATCAAGCGGCACAACTTCTCTAGTGGGCCGAAGTCCCACGGCTCTCACAACGTCCGGGCGCCCGGTTCGATCGGCGCGTCGGCAACCCCGTCGCGCGTGTTCAAGGGCCTGCGCGGTCCGGGCCGGATGGGCGGCGGCCGCGTTACCCAGCGCGGGCTGACGGTCGTCGACGTGATTCCCGGCCAGAACCTGCTGCTCGTCCGCGGCGCGGTCCCCGGACCGAGGGGCGGCACGGTGGAGGTCCGCACCGATGGCTGATCTCAAGGCCCCGAGGCTTGGCGGCGGAACGGTGACGCTGGATGGCAGCGCGTTTGCCGCGCGGTTCAACATGCCGCTCGTGCACGAGTCGGTGCGGGCCGAGCTGAACGCACGCCGCAAGGGCACGGCTTCGACGTTGACCCGCGGTCAGGTCCGCGGCGGTGGCGCCAAGCCCTGGCGCCAGAAGGGGACCGGCCGTGCGCGGGCCGGGTCCTCGCGCTCCCCGGTCTGGACCGGCGGCGGCACCGCGTTCGGTCCGACGCCGCGCCACTACACGGTCAAGGTCAACCGCAAGGCGCGCCGCGCCGCGCTGCGCGGCGCGCTCTCGATGCACGCCGAGCGGGAGTCGCTGGCAGTTTTCGACGCAGGCGCATTCGAAGAGCCGTCGACCAAGCAAGCCGTGGTCCTGCTCGACGAGTGGGGCGCCGATGTCCCAACGCTGGTGCTGCTCTCAGGGGAGGAGGCCGCCGCCGGCAAGTCGTTCCGCAACCTCCCTGGGGCCGACGTGATGCCGGTCGAGGATGCAGGCGTGGCCGACGTTGTCGGCGCCGCGTCGCTGCTCGTCTCCGAGACAGCGCTGCCATCGCTGGTGGCCCGCGCCGCCGGCGGCAAGGACCGGGAGGACTGATGGATCCGAGCCAGGTGATCATCCGGCCGGTCGTCTCCGAGAAGAGCTACGCGCTCACGGAGGCCGGCAAATACACCTTCCGCGTGCACGAGCGCGCGCACAAGACGCAGATCCGTCAGGCGATCGAGCAGCTGTTCGACGTCAAGGTGGTCGACGTGCGAACAGCCCACGTGAAGAGCAAGCCAAAGCGCCGCGGTCAGGTGGCCGGCAAGACTCGCCAGTGGAAGAAGGCGATCGTGCAGGTGGCCGAGGGCGACTCGATCCCGATCCTGCCGAGCCTGGAGGCTGCTGAGTAATGCCGATCCGCAAGCCCAAGCCGACCTCGCCAGGTCGCCGGTTCGTCACCTATCCCGATTACTCCGAGATCACCCGCTCCGAGCCGGAGAAGTCGCTCACGGAGGGCCTGAAGAAGTCCGGCGGACGCAATGCCCACGGGCGCAAGACCTCGCGCCACCGGGGCGGCGGCGCCAAGCGGCTGTACCGCAAGATCGACTTCAAGCGCCGCAAGGACGGGGTGCCCGCGAAGGTCGCGCACATCGAGTACGACCCCAACCGCTCCTCGTACATCGCGCTGCTGCACTACGCCGACGGCGAGAAGCGCTACATCCTCGCGCCACAGCGCCTGCGCGTGGGCATGACCGTGCAGTCGGGTCCGAACGCCGAGATTCGCGTCGGCAACAGCCTGCCGATGGGCAACATGCCGGCAGGTACGGTGATCCACAACGTCGAGCTGACGCCGGGTCGCGGCGGCCAGATGGCCCGCGCCGCCGGCGCCGGCGTCCAGCTGCTGGCCAAGGACGGCGACTACGTGACGCTGCGATTGCCCTCCGGGGAGATGCGGCTGGTCCGCGCCGAGTGCCGCGCGACCGTCGGCGTGATCGGCAACTCCGATCACCAGAACGTCAAGATCGGCAAGGCGGGGCGCAAGCGTCACATGGGCGTGCGCCCGCAGACGCGAGGCACCGCGATGAACCCGGTCGACCACCCGCACGGCGGCGGTGAGGGCTCGACCACTCCGGGCCGTCATCCCGTGACCCCCTGGGGCGTGCCGACGCTCGGGTACCGCACGCGCAAGAAGGGCAAGGATTCAAACCGATACATCGTCCGTGGACGGAGGAGAGGTAAGAAGCGATGAGTCGCTCCAGCAAGAAGGGACCGTTCGTGCAGGAGCGGCTGATGGCCCGGATCGAGGCGATGAACTCCTCAGGCGAGAAGCGGATGCTCAAGACGTGGTCGCGCACGTCGACGATCTTCCCGGAGATGGTCGGGCACACGATTGCGGTGCACGATGGCCGCAAGCACGTGCCGGTGTTCATCTCGGAGTCGATGGTGGGGCACAAGCTCGGCGAGTTCGCGCCGACGCGGCTTTACCGTGGGCATGCGGGGACAGGTAAGAGGCGGTAATGGCTGACGCTCCTGAAGAGAAGGAAGAGAAGCCGCGCCGCCGTCGCCGGCGGGCTCGCGGCTCGGAGGGCGCAGCCGCCTCCGAGGCACCGCCCGCGAGTGGAAGTGAGTCGCAGGCACCGGACGCGAGTGCCTCTGAGTCGGATGCGACCTCCGAGTCCTCGGACGACGTCGTGGAGGCGACTCCTGCGGACCTCGAAGCCGAGGAGGCCACCGAGGTTGTCCTCGAAGCCGATGATGAGGCGGAGGGCGAGACTTCCGAGCCTGAGGCCGAGGTCGACTCCGAGGATGAAGTTGATGAGGGGCACGAGCCGGAGGAGGCGGCGGCTGAGGCTGCGCCGAAGCCTCGTCGTGTGCGTCGGCGGCGTGGCGCTGCCGCTGCCGAGGAGGCGCCTGCGGAGAAGCCTCCGGCCAAGCCGGCGCCGCGCCGGCGGCGTGCCCAGCGCGATCCTTCGCTGCCGCCACCGGTCGTCCGTGCCCAGGCCAAGTACGTGCGCTCGTCGGCCCGCAAGGCACGGTTGGTCTGCGACCACATTCGCGGCAAGAGCGTCGAGGAAGCGCGAGCTATCCTCGCCCATACGCCGCGGGCGATCGCGCGCGATTGGAGCAAGTTGCTCGAGTCGGCCGTGGCGAACGCCGAGCACAACCACGAGCTTGTCGGCGAGGACCTGTACGTCAAGGCTGTGCATGCCGACGAGGGTCCGACGATCAAGCGGTTCCGGCCCCGCGCGATGGGTCGCGCGACGCGGATCCGCAAGCGCACCAGCCACCTAACGATCTTGCTCACGCCGAAGGACTAAAAGGAATACATGGGTCAAAAAGTTCATCCCGAGTCGATCCGCGTGGGCTACATCCACGATTGGAAGTCGAACTGGTTCAACGAGCGCCATTTCGCCGAGTATCTGCACGAGGACAACCAGATCCGCGATCACATCCTCGGGCGCCTCTCGCACGCCGGCCTGTCGGACATCACGATCCGCAAGAACGCCACCGAGGTGGAGGTCAACATCCACACGGCGCGGCCGGGAATCGTGATCGGCAAGTCCGGCTCGGAAGTCGATCAGCTGCGCCGTGATCTGCACCGGATCACGAGCAAGCAGGTCAAGGTCAACATTCTCGAGATCAAGCGCCCGGAGCTCGACGCGCGCCTCGTTGCGCAGTCGATCGCCGAGCAGCTGCAGAACCGGGTCGCCTTCCGCCGAGCGATGAAGCGAGCGCTCACAAGCGCGATGCGCTCCGGCGCCAAGGGCGTCAAGGTGCAGGTCTCAGGGCGCCTGGGCGGAGCCGAAATGGCGCGTACCGAGGGGTACTCCGATGGCCGTGTGCCGCTGCACACGCTGCGCGCGGACATCGACTACGGATTCCACGAGGCCCGCACGACGTTCGGCCGGATCGGCGTGAAGTGCTGGATCAACAAGGGCGAGATCATGCCCGAGGGCTACACGGGCGCCGACCTGACGATCATGGACGAGCCGGCGCCCCAGGCGCCCGAGCGCCCCGGCCGCGATGGCCGCGGTGGGCGTGACGGGCGCGGACGCGGACGCGACGGGCGCGACGGCCCAGGCGGCGGTCGCGGTCCCGGCGGTCGTGGCGGTGGCCCCGGTGGTCGTGGCGGTGGACCCGGTGGTCGTGGCGGCGGTCCCGGCGGCGGCCCCGGTGGTCGTGGCGGCGGTCCCGGCGGCGGTTCTGGTGGTCGTGGCGGCGGTCCCGGCGGCGGTTCTGGTGGTCGTGGCGGCGGTCCCGGCGGCGGTCCCGGCGGCGGCTCTGGCGGCGGTCGCGGACGCGGCGGTCGTGGCGGCGGTCCCGGCGGCGGTCCTGGCGGCGGGCGCGGCGGCCCGGGTGGTCCTGGCCGTGGCGGCCCGGGTGGTCCTGGGCGTGGCGGTCCCGGTGGTCGTGGCGGTGGTCCGGGCGGCGGCCGCGGGCGCGGCGGCGGCGGCGGCGGTGGCGGCGGCGGTCCACGCGGAGGCGGCGGCGGTGGAGCACCCGGTCAGGGTGGCGGCGGCGGTGGAGCACCCGGTCAGGGTGGCGGCGGCGGTGGAGCACCCGGTCAGGGTGGTGGCGGCGGCTGATGCTCTCCCCCAAGCGCGTAAAGCACCGGAAGGTTCACCGCGGACGGCGCGGCGGGTTGTCGCGCGGCCAGACCAGGGTGCAGTTCGGCGAGTACGGCCTGAAGGCGCTCGACGCCGGCTGGCTCACCAATCGCCAGATCGAGGCGGCACGTATCGCGATGACCCGCAAGATCAAGCGCGGCGGCAAGGTCTGGATCAACGTTTATCCGGACAAGTCGTTCACCAAGAAGCCGGCCGAGACGCGCATGGGCTCCGGCAAGGGCTCGCCCGAGGGGTGGGTTGCCGTGGTCAAGCCGGGGCGCGTCATGTTCGAGCTGGCGGGTGTGCCCGAGCCGCTCGCGCGTGAGGCGATGCGCCTTGCCGGTCACAAGCTGCCCGTCCGTACACGCTTCGTGATGCGGGAGGAAGGATGAAGGCTTCGGAGCTGCGCGATCTGACCGACGGACAGTTGCGCGAGCAGGTCCAGACGGCGCGCCGCGAGCTATTCGGCTTGCGCTTCCAGCACGCCACAGGGGAGCTCGATAACACCGCCGGGCTGAAGGCCGCCAAGCACGACATCGCTCGTGCGCTGACGGTTGCCCGGGAACGAGGGATTGACATCAATGGCTGAGGACAACGAGACAACTGAAGAGAAGACCGAGGCGGTCGAAGCTGCGGCCCCGGCACAGGCGGAGCAGGCCCCCCCAGCGGCTCCCGCGGCTCCCGCCGAGGTATTGCCGCCGAAGGAGCGCCGCCAGCGCGCACGCGCGCGAAAGGCCGCCAAGGCCCCGAGCCGCGCCGCGACGACGCCGGAGGAGCGCCAGTCCGAGCGCGACGCCGAGCGCGCGCACAAGGCGCAGCTGCGACGCGTCGAGCGCACGCATGCGCGCGCGAAGGCGAAGGCCGCGGCGCCCGCAGCGCCGGCCGCCGCCACGCCGCCACGCGAGCACGGTCCGGGCCGCCAGAAGACCCGCCAGGGCGTCGTCGTCTCCGACAAGGCGGACAAGACGATCACCGTCCGGATCGACATCGCCCGGCCCCACCGCCGCTACCAGAAGATCGTGCGTACCTCGAACACGCTGCACGCCCATGACGAGGCCAACGACGCCCACATCGGCGACAAGGTCGTCGTGCGCGAGTGCCGGCCGCTGTCGCGCAGCAAGCGCTGGCGCCTGATCGAGGTTCTGGAGCGCGCCAAGTGATCCAGAACGAGACCCGCCTGCGAGTTGCCGACAACACCGGCGCCCGGGAGATCCTCGTGATTCGCGTGAAGGGCGGTCATCGCCGCCGCTATGCGGGCGTCGGCGATGTCGTCACGGCGACCGTCAAGCAGGCCAGCCCGCAGGGCTCGGTCAAGAAGGGCGAGGTCGTGACCGCGGTCGTCGTCCGTACGAAGAAGTCCTACGGTCGTGAAGACGGCACCTACATCGCCTTCGACGAGAACGCGGCGGTGCTGATCGACAGCCAGAATAACCCGCGGGGCACGCGCATCTTCGGTCCTGTCGCGCGCGAGCTGCGCGAGCGCAACTTCATGAAGATCGTCTCCCTCGCCCCGGAGGTGCTCTGATGGCAGCGCGGATCAAGTCAGGCGACAACGTCGTCGTGCTCGGCGGCAAGGATCGCGGCAAGACCGGCAAGGTGTTGCGGGTCGAGCCTTCGAAGAACTTCGTTTACGTCGACGGACTGAACATCATCAAGCGACACCAGAAGCCGCGCCAGGTCGCCGGCGCCCAGCGCGCCGAGCAGGTCGGCGGCGTGATCGAGCGCGAGGGTCCGATCCACATCTCCAACGTGGCGGTCGTCGACCCCAAGGACGGCAAGGCGACACGGATCGGGATCGAGATCGCCGAAGGCAAGCGCTACCGGATCGCGAGGCGCAGCGGAACCAGGCTGGACTGAGTGAGATGGCAACTGCAAGGCTCAAGACCAAGTACAACGATGAGATCCGCCCGGCGCTGATGCAGCGCTTTGGCTACAAGACGCCGATGCAGGCGCCGCGGATCACGAAGATCACCGTGAACATGGGCGTCGGTGACGCCAAGCAGGATTCGAAGATGCTCGAGGCCGCGACCGACCAGCTCGCGACGATCACCGGACAGCGCCCCAGCGTCCGCCGTGCGCGCAAGTCGATCGCCCAGTTCAAGGTGCGCGAAGGGATGCCCGTCGGCGTCGCCGTGACGCTTCGCAACGAGCGCGGCTACGAGTTCCTCGACCGACTGATGTCGATCGCGATCCCGCGAATCCGGGACTTCCGCGGACTGAACCCGCGCTCGTTCGACGGCCGCGGCAACTACTCGATGGGCGTTCGCGAGCAGATCATCTTCCCCGAGGTCGACTACGACGAGATCGATCAGGTTCGCGGCCTCGACATCACGATCACGACGACCGCGTCGACCGACGAGGAGGCGTTTGCGCTGCTGGAAGCGCTCGGAATGCCGTTCTCACGCGACGGACGCCCGGAACAGATTTCATAGAGGAGCAAATGGCAAAGGTTTCACAACGCGTCCGCCAGCAGCGGACACCCAAATACAAGACGCGGGGCTACACCCGCTGCAGCCGCTGCGGCCGCGCCCGCGCCGTGTACCGCAAGTTCGGCGTCTGCCGGATCTGCCTGCGCGAGCTCGCGCACAATGGTTACGTCCCCGGGATGACGAAGTCCAGTTGGTGAGTAGATCATGTCGATGACCGATCCCGTCTCCGATTTCCTCACGCGGCTGCGCAACGCCGCCAAGGCCCAGCACCAGGACGTCACGATCCCCTCCTCGCGGCTGAAGCGGGAGATCGCGCGGATCCTCAAGGAGCAGGGATACATCGAGGCTTACGAGGTCCGCGACGCGCCCCCCGGACGGCCCGGCGAGGAGATCACGATCACGCTCAAGTACACGCGCGAACGCAAGCCGGTGATCACCGGCATGCAGCGGGTCTCACGCCCCGGCCGTCGCACGTACGTCGACAGCACACACATCCCGCGGATCCAGGGCGGTATGGGGACAACGATCATCTCCACCTCGCGCGGCGTGATGACTGGCCACGAGGCCCGCCAGCAGGGAGTCGGCGGAGAGCTGGTCGCTAAGGTCTGGTGAGGTCATGTCTCGTATCGGAAAGCAGCCAATTCCAGTACCCGCCGGCGTGACCGTCTCGATCGAGCCCGAGCGCGTGACCGTGAACGGCCCAAAGGGCGAGCTCTCGGAGAAGATCCAGCGGGACATCCGGGTCGAGCAGGTCGACGGCGAGATCGTCGTCACCCGCCCCACCGATCGTGGCGAGCATCGTGCACTGCACGGGCTGACGCGCACGCTCGTGGCGAACATGGTCCAGGGCGTCACCGATGGCTTCGAGAAGCGCCTGGAGATCCAGGGCGTCGGCTACCGCGCGCAGCTGCGCGGGCGCGACCTCGAGCTGGCGCTCGGCTACTCCCACCCGGTCTCTGTGAAGGCGCCGGATGGGATCGAGTTTGAGGTTCCCCAGCCGACCAGGATTGTCGTGCGCGGTGCCTCCAAGCAGCGTGTCGGCGAGGTCGCCGCCTACATCCGCAAGCAGCGCAAGCCCGAGCCCTACAAGGGGAAGGGCATCCGCTACGAGGGCGAGTACGTCGCGAGGAAGGTAGGTAAGCGGGCATGACCGTTGCGACTGCACCTGCGCGTCGTTTGAAGCGACGGCGCCGTGTACGCGCGAAAGTGCACGGCAGCGCCGAGCGCCCGCGGATCTCGGTGTTCCGTTCCAATCGTGGCGTCTTCGCGCAGCTGGTCGACGACGAGGCGGGCCGCACGCTCGCGGCCGTCAACTGGACCGAGGCGGAGCTTCGCTCGCTGGGTCCGATGGACCAGGCTCGGCGCGCCGGGGCGCTGCTCGCGGAGCGCGCCAAGGCGGCGGGCATCGAGCAGGCCGTGTTCGATCGCGGCGGATATCAGTACCACGGGCGCGTCAAAGCGCTCGCCGAAGGAGCCCGCGAGGGCGGGCTGAGCTTCTAGAGCCGCTACCCTGGATCGACTTCCTATGGCAACACGTGAACGTACAGTTTCTGCGACCGGCCTGGACCTGCAAGAGCGCGTGGTCGAGATCAACCGCGTCGCCAAGGTCGTCAAGGGTGGCCGGCGCTTCTCATTCACCGCGCTGGTCGTGGTCGGCGACGAGCGCGAGGTGGTCGGGATCGGCTATGGCAAGGCCAACGAGGTCCCGGTCGCGATCCAGAAGGCCGTCGAGCGCGCCAAGAAGAACCTCTACCGCGTGCCCAAGCACGGCGCGACGATCACCCACCAGACGACAGGCGTCTTCGGGGCCGGCCGCGTGCTGCTCAAGCCGGCCGCTCCAGGTACCGGCGTGATCGCCGGGGGCGGCGTCCGCGCCGTGCTCGAGCTCGCCGGGATCAACGACATCCTCTCCAAGAGCCTCGGTTCCCAGAACCCGATCAACCTCGTCAAGGCGACGATGGCCGGGCTCGAGTCGCTGCGCACCCCCGAAGAGGTCGCCGCGCTCCGCGGCATCTCGATCAATCAGGTCCTTGGCCTGAGCGAAGAGCAGGGCGACGGCGCCGCGACCGTGACCGAGAACGGCAGTGGCAACGGCACGGCCGTGCCTGCCGAGACCGCGGAAGAGAGCGCCGAGGCCTCCTCGTGAGCAAGCTTGCCGTCACCCAGCGCCGCTCCAAGAACGGCTGCGACAAGCGCCAGCTCGACACCCTGCGCTCGCTCGGTCTGCGCAGGATCGGGCAAACGGTCGAGCATGACGACTCGCCTCAGGTGCGCGGGATGATCCACAAGGTCCGCCACCTGGTGGAGGTGTCCGAGGATGGCTGAGCCGAGCGCCGGCGAGCGGATCGGCCTGCACAACCTGTCGCCCGCCCCAGGCTCGCGCAAGGCGCGCAAGCGCGTCGGTCGGGGCGAGGGCTCGGGCACCGGCAAGACCGCAGGCCGCGGCCAGAAGGGCTGGGGATCGCGCTCGGGCGCCAAGCGCCGGCACCGCTTCGAGGGCGGGCAGAACCCGATCCACATGCGGATGCGCAAGCTGCGCGGGCCGCACATGAAGAAGTCGATGCCGTTTGAGCCGTTCCGCACCCAGACGCAGGCGGTCAACCTGCTCGACCTGGAGGCGCGGTTCGAGAAGGGCGCGGCGGTTACCCTTGAGGCGATGCGCGCGAAAGGTCTTGCCCAGCGCAGTGGCGTGCCCGTCAAGGTCCTGGCCAAGGGCGCGATCTCAAAGCCGCTCACCGTCCACGCACATGGGTTCAGCAAGAGCGCGCGTGAGCAGATCGAGGCGGCCGGCGGAAACTGCCAGGTCATTGTCGCCACGGAGCGCGTAGCGGAGGGCTGACCCAGTGGTCTCGACGATCCTCGGAGCATTCAGGGTCGGGGAGATCCGCAACAAGCTGCTGTTCACGGCGGCGATCCTCGCGCTCTACCGGCTCGGTACGCATATCCCTGCGCCGGGGATCAGCTCCTCGGCCGTGAACGCGATCCAGAAGAACTTCGGCGGCAACAGCATCCTCGGCCTGCTGAACCTGTTCTCGGGTGGCGGGCTTGGGCGGATCGCGATCTTCGCGCTCGGGATCATGCCCTACATCACCGCCTCGATCATCCTGCAGCTGCTGACGGTCGTCGTGCCGTCGCTCGAGAAGCTGCAGAAGGAGGGCGAGGTCGGCCAGGCGCGGATCACGCAGTACACGCGCTACCTGACCGTCGGGCTGGCGTTCGCACAGTCGATCGGCTACGTGTTCCTGTTCAAGAGCTTCGAGAAGCAGGCCGGCACGCCGCTGATCCCGAACTTCAACCTCGCCAAGGTGTTCCTGATCGTGGTCTCGCTGACCGCCGGCACGGTGCTGCTGATGTGGATGGGCGAGCTGATCACCCAGCGCGGGATCGGCAACGGAATCTCGCTGCTGATCTTCGCCTCGATCGTGTCGCGCATCCCCAACGGCGTGCACGCCTGGTGGACGAATCCCGATCAGGTCTTCCGCGTCGTGATGCCGTTCATCGCGCTCGGCGTGGTCGCCGCCGTCGTGTTCGTGCAGGAGGGGCAGCGCCGGATCCCGATCCAGTACGCCAAACGGGTGATAGGAAGACGCATGACCCAGGGCGGCCAGACCTACCTGCCGCTGCGCGTCAACATGGCCGGCGTGATCCCGGTGATCTTCGCCGCCAGCGTGATGGCGATCCCGCCGACGCTCGGGCAGCTGATCGGTCAGAACCGCAACAACTTCTGGACCCACCTGGCGAACTTCTTCAGCCCCCAGGGCTGGCACTACGTGCTCGGGGAGAGCATCCTCATCATCCTGTTCACGTACTTCTACACGGCGGTCACGTTCAACCCCGTCGACCAGGCCGAGAACCTGCGTAAGTACGGCGGCTTCATCCCGGGGGTGAGGCCAGGCAGACCGACGGCCGAATTCCTGGATCGCATCCTGGCGCGGCTCACGTTCCCGGGAGCTCTCTTCCTGGCCGCGATCGCTGCCTTGCCGACGATCCTCATCAATCAGACGAGCGCCAACTTCTTCTTCGGCGGCACATCGATCCTGATCGTGATCGGGGTTGCCCTCGACACGATGAAGCAGCTCGAAGCGCAGCTGATGATGCGCAACTACGAGGGCTTCTTGAAATAGGCCTCGGCCGGGTGCGCCAAGGGACTGGTGCGCCATTTTGGCCTCGCCTGGGCTGGGCTGTCGGCTGGCGCCTGCGGAGTTTTTTGGCTTTGTCGGGGTCATAGGCCCTCCAACGCGCAATCTCGGCCGGGGTTCAAGGTGCCTTTGAGCATTGGCGGGGTTCTCGGCCCCGCGCAACGACCATTTCGCTCACGAGCGATCGGAGCCGGCGCGGCTGATGCCCAATGTGGTCGCCATAGCGGCGGCGGCCATTTCGCTCAGGATTCAGGAGCGCCGGTCACCCAGGCCGCTTCTGAGCGTTTTGGTCGTTCTTGCGATCCCCTCCCCGGCCCAAATGCGGGGCAGACCAGATCACCTGGCCCCGGGCGACAGCGGCGCGCGCAAGCAGACCGATCCCAGCCCTAGTGGGGCCCAAACTCTGGGGTGCCTCCCTGGTGCGAACCGACGATTCCGGAGTTACATTTCCATCGTCCGGTCAGGGGGCCGAACAGAAACCAGAGGGGCAGCAAACATAGGGGCGCAACATAGGGGGTAGTGATCGCTGGGGAGGGCCGGCAGAAATGCCGGCCCGCGGTCATTAAGGGGTCGCTTGCGCCGCTAGGACGCCACCGAGGTCGCCGCGCCGCTCGATCCCGAGCTTGCGGTATGCGTTGCGCAGGTGGTACTCGACCGTCTTGGGCGTCACGAACAGGGTTTGGGCGATCTCACGGTTGCTCTGACCGGATGCGGCGAGCTCGGCGATTCGGCGCTCGCTTGGAGTCAGCGAGGCCGGACCGCTCAGCAGCGCGTCGCGGCGCGGCCTGGCGCCGCTGGCGGCGAGCTCCGTCCGCGCTCGCCGGTGGAGCGCGAGCGCGCCACCGGCCCACGCCAGGTCGACCGCTCGTTGAAGGGGCTCGCGCGCGGCCGCGCGCTGGTTGTCGCGCCGCAGCGCCGAGCCAAGGTCGACGAGCGCGCGGATCGTCTCCAGCCGCGGCGGGAGGCTATCGCCCAGCTCGACCGCCGCTCGCAGCGACTGGAGTCCTCGCCCGCGGGGTTCCACGAGTCCGAGCACGCGGTGGGCCCTGATCAGCCCGTGCGGCACGCCGACCCGCTGTGCGACCTCTAGGTTCTCGTGGGCGAGCGCGATCGCCTGCTGGGTCTCGCCCGCGGCTAGCGCACTCTGTGCGGCGACCGCCCGCCACGGCACGAACTTCGACCCCGGTAACGTCGCCAGGCCGCGCCCGGCGGCGAGTGCATCACCCAGCGCCTCATGGCTGCGTCCCTGGGCGAGCCGTAGTTCAGCTCGCGCCGCAAGACGAAGCACCTCCTCGAGATCGTCAGGCGTCCCCAGCTCGCCTTCCTCGACGAGCGTCCGCTCGGCGCCATCCAGCTCGCCTCGTTCAATCAACCCCAGGGCATGGAACGCGGCGGCTGCGCGCGCGAACTGGCGCCATCCATACCGCCTCGCATCGCGCGCGAGCTCGAGATCGGCGATCGCGTCGTTGACGCTCCCCCGCCACAGGCACGGGATGCTGCGCGCGTAGTTCGCGTTTGCGAATGCCAGCGGCGAGGAGCGGGCGGTGGCGTCGCGGAGCGCCGCGTCGGCGACCGCGACCGCGCGCTCGAGATCGCCGCCCAGCGCGAGCGCCGCCGCGACGAGGCTCCAGCTGATGCCGTCCGATGTCTCATCCTCGAGCAGCCGTCCGTTGCTCCACGCCCGTTCGGCCAGCTCGACGACGGTGCGCGCCGGCTCGCCCGACCAGGCGCCCCGCACGGAGGCCTGTGCGAGCAGCTGGCGCTGGCCCCGGGTGACTGGGCCGGCGGGATCAGATTCAACCCGCGCGAGCAGTTGCGCGGAGCGCTCGGCGGCGGCCGGATGAAGCGCTGGAATCAGCAAAGCGCTCGCGACGAACCCGGTGGCGAGCGAATCGTGTAGCTCGACCCTCCCGCCATTGCCGTCCGCTTGCTCGAGCTCCGCGAGCCCGGCGTCATACGCCACCGCCGCCTGCTGATGATGTCCCTGGGCATACAGCGCCTGTCCGCGACGCAGCGCCAGCTCCGCGCGCCGCATCGGGTCAGGCGTGCGCTCGGCCGCCTGCGCGAGGTAATCGGCTGCATCGGGCAGCCCGATGCGCGCGCCGACCTCGCCCAGCTCCGCCAGCAGCTCGGTTCGCGCCTGGCCGTTGGCCGGCTCCTCGAGCGCCCGCTTGAGATAGGAGACGGCCGAGGGAGCCGCTCCTCGCGCCCCTGCCTCGCGTGCCGCCGCGCGGAGCTGCTCGATGACCCATGGGTCGCCCTCGGCTCGACCGAGCAACAGGTGAGCGGCCACGCGCTCCGAGGGCGTCCCGTCGGCGTACAGCAGTCGCGCTGCGTCGAGGTGCCAGCTCGAGCGTTCCGAGGCAGGGATGTCGTCGGCGATCGCCTGGCGCACTAGTGGGTGGACGAAGCGCAATGGCTCGCGCGCGAGCAGGATCTCGACCGCCGCGAGCCCGTCCGCGGCTGGCGAGGCCGCCTGCACGCTGACGCCGGCGAGCGCCGCCGCCTGGCGCAGGGGCACGTCGTCGCCGAGAATCGCTACCGCGCGGGCAAGTGCGGCGGCGTCCGCTCCGAGCCGGCCGACGCGCACCCGTAGCGTCCTGATCACCGCGTCGGGCGCCAGCTCGAGCGCTCGCCTCGCGAGCGCCTCGCTGGAGCTGGCATGCTCCTCGTGCAGGGCGAGCAGCAACTCGTGAAGGTAGAACGGGTTGCCGGCGGTGACCGTGCGGCACGCGCTCGCAACGGTCCGGTCCGCACGCTCGCCCAGCTTGCGGCGTGCGAGCTCCGCGACCGCCGACGTGCCCAGTGGCGCCAGCGCCTGGACCTGCACGCGGGGATGCGCGGCGATCCGGTCGAGCACATCGAACGCCTCCTCGGCGACACCGGGGCGGCGGGTCATCACCACCGCAAGCGGAAGCTCGTCCAGGCGATGCAAGAGGTACAGGATGACCTCGAGCGATGGCGTGTCGCACCAGTGGAGGTCGTCGATCGCGATCAGCGTCGGCCGCGATTCCTCCGCCGTCGCCAGCAGCGTGAACAGCCCATGCGAGAGCAGCAGGTCGGTTCCGGCTCCGGCCGGCGCCGGCTCGTCGCCAATGCCGATCAGGGCGCGGATCGACGGCGGCGCGGCCGCGAGCAGCGACTTGCGCCTGGCCGGCGGCAGCGAGCTCAGCTGCGCCTCGAGCAGCGTCCGTGCGATGCCGTAGGCGACGCCCAGCTCGAGCTCGGCGCCGGCCGCGCGCAGCACGCGCATGTCACGCGCGCGGGCGCCGTCCAGCGCCGCCTCGTGCAGCCGCGTCTTGCCGAGCCCGGCGTGCCCCTCGAACTGCAATGCGGAGCCGATCCCGTCAACCGCAGCGGCGAGCACTTGCTCGATCTCGCGCAGGGGCTCTTTGCGCTCGAGCAGCCCCGAGCTCCCGCGTTGTGCTCGCCCGCGTCGATCGGGCGCCTCCCGCACAGGCATGTCGGAGCTATATACCCTAAAGATGGTGTTTCGCTAACCATAAGTGGCGCAGCCGCTATTCCTGGGGTGTTGCCCTGGGGCGAACGCCGGAGCGGAACGGGATGCTTGCGCGGTGGAGTACGACTGCGCCCAACTTCAGCTCCTGATCGAGCGGGATTCGGACCCGATCCGAGGCTCGATCAGCGGCCCAGACACCAGGTCGCGCAGCTTTGCCGGATGGATCGAGCTGGTCGAGGCGATCGAACAGGTGCGGATCGGCTCAGATCCGTGCGCGGCGGGCCCTTCGCCCGATACAGTGAACTGCTGTGTCCGAACTCAACTTGATCCTGTTCGGTCCGCCCGGGGCAGGTAAGGGCACCCAGGCCGACCGGCTGCGAAACGACTTCCAGGTCCCGTTCATCTCGACGGGCGACATGCTGCGTGCGAACGTCAAGGAGCAGACCGAACTCGGCAAGCAGGCCAAGGAGTACATGGATGCCGGCGAGCTCGTGCCGGACGACCTGATCGTCGCGATGGCCGGTGAACGGCTCCAGGAGGAGGACGCACTCGACGGCTTCATCCTCGACGGCTTCCCGAGAACGATCGAGCAGGCGCAAGCACTCGACAGGCAGCTCTCCCAATACGGCCGGCGGGTAACCGCGGCGCTGCTGATCTACGTGCCCGATGAGGTGGTCGTCGAGCGGTTGTCGGGCCGGCGAGTCTGCGTGAAGGCGGGCCACAACTACCACGTCACCAACGATCCGCCCAAGCATGAGGGGGTCTGTGACCAGGACGGCTCGCGCCTGATCCAGCGCGACGACGACAAGCCCGACGTGATCCGCAACCGGCTGCGCGTGTACCACGAGCAGACCGAGCCGCTGATCCACTACTACGACGAGCAGGGTCTGATGCGGCGCATCGACGGCACCCGGCCTCCCGCCGAGGTCCACGATCACATCCGCGCGGTGATCGCGACGCTGCGCTTGGAAGAGAACGTCTGAAATCGCAGTGATCATCAAGAAGAGCCCAGAAGAGATCGAGCGCATGGCGGCCGCCGGCGCGATCCTGGTCAAAACGATGAACCTGCTGGCCGGCAAGATCCGCCCTGGGGTCAGCACACTGGAGCTCGATCAGGCCGCCGAGAAATTCATCCGCTCGCAGGGCGCCGAACCCGCGTTCAAGGGCTATCGCGGGTTTCCCGGATCGATCTGCGCGTCGCCCAACTCGATGATCGTCCACGGCATCCCCGGGCCCTACGTGCTGGGCCGCGGGGACGTCCTGTCGATCGACATCGGCGTGATCCGCGACGGGTGGGTGGCCGACGCGGCGCGCACGTTCCCGGTCGGGCCGGTGACGCCGATCGCCCACAAGCTGCTCACGGTCACCGAAGAGGCGCTGCTGCTCGCCGTGCCCGAGTGCCGCGCCGGCAACCGGCTCGGTGACGTCTCGCACGCGATCCAGCAGCACGTCGAGGGGGCCGGACTGTCGATCGTGCGCACCCTGGTCGGCCACGGGATCGGGCGCGACATGCACGAGGAACCCCAGATCCCCAACTACGGAACGCCCGGGACCGGCGTCCCGCTCGAGGTCGGGATGGTGCTCGCGGTCGAGCCGATGGTGACGGCCGGGCGCCACGCGGTCCGCGTCGGCGAGGATCACTGGGCGATCTACTCGCAGGACGGGTCGCTCGCAGCGCACTTCGAATTCACGATCGCGATCACAGCCGATGGGCCACGGATCCTCACGCCCTGGCACGAGGCCGGCGGCGGACGGGCTGCGGCCGCGTAACGTTGTTTAGGTGTTCCGGCGCCGCATGCGGCGCCGGTCCGGCGGTGCATGCACCGCCGGATGGATCGGCGCATGCGCCGATCCAGGGACCGGTGCATGCACCGGTCCCCTACCCGTTCACTTGGTCGCCGATATGGCTTGGCCGGTGCGAGCCGCGGTACCGGAGTGCATGCACGCACAGCGCCACCAGCACGGGCATGTCGGGATCGTCGCGCAGCACGCTGATGTCGACGCCGCTCGTCGCCGCCCGGTCTGACCCGCTGCGGAACTCGATCAGCTTCTCGTCTTGGGCGTCGCACAGCGCCCATTCGCCGTGCCGATTGCTCACACCGAGTTGGTGGCCCGACGGCGCTGGGCGCAGGGCCAGCGGCTCCTTGCCCGCGCGCTCCAGGCGGCCGGACGCCGCGACATCGATTCCGGGTTTTGAGAACAGCAGCCGCGCGACCTCGGACCCGTCGGCCTCGTCGAGCGCGACGAACGAGCCCTGGGGCCTCCCGGCGGACGCGGTCGAGCTTCCAATGCCGAGGACCGCCGCGACGGTGGCGGAACTGCCCGGAGCCGCCGATTTCCAGCGCATTTCCGCGATCGACCCCTCGCCGGCTTTGAGCGTCCAGTTACGTCCCAGCATCGCCCCGCGACGCATGTGCGTCTGTCCGGTCATGGCTGCCCCTTTGGCTCTGGTGGGGTGGCGGGTATCTACTACCATGGTGGGTGTGCTGCGCGGAGGCGAGCGGGAGCAAGCGCCCTGCTAACATCCGCCGGTGGCGCAGTAGCGCAATTTTTTTGTGCTGCGCGCGACTCCTCAGCGCCGGTAGCGGCGACCTGAAGCGGTCTCCAGAGCCGGGTTGAGGGAACTTATCCAAGAAGTGAAGTCCCGCCCACCCGCCCCCAACCACCTAGGAAGCGAAGAAGCGAGCGTGAAAGTACGACCTTCGGTCAAACCGATGTGCGAGAAGTGCAAGATCATCCGGCGCGGCGGCCGGGTCCTCGTGATCTGCTCGAATCCTCGTCACAAGCAGAGGCAGGGCTGAGATGGCACGTATCGCGGGTGTGAACATCCCACTGAACAAGCGCGCCGAGATCGGACTCACCTACATCTACGGGATCGGCCGCACCACGTCCAACAATTTGCTGGCGGAGGTTGGGGTCGAGCCCGACCGCAAGGTCCGCGATCTCACCGATGACGAGGTCGTCAAGCTCCGCGAGCTGATCGACAACCAGCTCACAGTCGAGGGCGACCTGCGCCGCGAGCGCTCTCAGAACGTCAAGCGCCTGCAGGAGATCGGCTGCTACCGCGGCCTGCGGCATCGCCGAGGCCTGCCCGTGCGCGGACAGAACACCAAGACCAACGCGCGCACGCGCAAGGGCCCGAAGCGCATGCAAGTGGCCGGAAAGAAGAAGGCGACCAAGAAGTAATGCCAGCTGCTCGTAGACCTCAGCGGGGTCGGCGCCGGGTTCGCAAGAACATCCCGATCGGCCAGGCCCACATCAAGACCTCTTTCAACAACACGATCGTGTCGCTGACCGACCGTGAGGGCAACGTGATCGCGTGGGAGTCCGCCGGCGGTGCCGGCTTCAAGGGCTCGCGCAAGTCAACTCCCTTCGCCGCGCAGGTGACCGCGGACGCCGCCGCGCGCAAGGGGATCGAGCACGGCCTTCAGAAGGTCGAAGTGTTCGTGAAGGGCCCAGGCTCCGGCCGCGAGACCGCGATTCGCTCGCTCCAGGCCGCCGGCCTCGAGGTGACGGGTGTCAAGGACGTGACCCCGCAGGCCCACAACGGTTGCCGTCCACGCAAGCGCAGGCGCGTCTGATGGCCCGCGACACATCCCCACAGTGCAAGCAGTGCCGCCGCGAGGGCCAGAAGCTGTTCCTCAAGGGCGAGCGGTGTCTGACGGACAAGTGCGGCGTCGAGCGCCGCTCATATCCGCCCGGCCAGCACGGCCGCGGGCGCCAGAAGCAGTCCGAGTACCGCGTCCAGTTGCGCGAGAAGCAGAAGGCCAAACGCTATTACGGCGTGCTCGAGAACCAGTTCCGCATCTATTACGACAAGGCGGTCGCGCAAGGTGGCATCACCGGCGAGAACCTGCTGCGGATGCTCGAGTGCCGGTTTGACAACGTGCTCGTACGGCTTGGCTTTGCGGCCTCGCGCCGGCAGGCCCGGCAGCTCATCCTCCACGGTCATTGGACGGTCAACGGGCGCCGCGTCAATATCCCCAGCTACCAGCTGCGGGAGGACGACGTGGTCGCGATCCACACGCGCTCCAAGGCGAGCCAGGTGATCCGCGACGCGACCGAGCTGACCGGCCAGGTGCCCGCCTGGCTGCAGGCCGACCACGATTCGCTCACAGCGAAGGTGCTGCGCAGGCCCGAGCGGCGTGAGATCGCCGCGCCGGTGCAGGAGCAGCTCATCGTCGAGCTTTATTCGAAGTAGTGAAAGCTGGTTGTCGCGCTGCCCGGCGGGCACCGCGCGACGCTGATGGCCGCCGTGGCGGCGGCAGGAACCCACGACGTTAGGACCCCGATGCTTGACTTCCAAGTCCCACGAATCTCCAGCGAGTCAGTCGACGACAACCGGGGCTCGTTCACGATCGAGCCGCTCGATCGGGGCTTCGGTTACACGTTCGGCAACTCATTGCGACGCGTGCTGCTCTCCTCGCTCGCCGGCGCGGCCGTGACGAGCGTCCGGATCGAGGGCGTGGCGCACGAATTCTCGACGATCAGGGGCGTCAAGGAGGACGTCACCGACATCGTCCTGAACCTCAAGGGCATCGTCTGCCGGATGCATAGTGACGCGACCGAGATCGAAGCACCCCTGGTCGTCACCGGTCCAGGCGAGATCACGGCCAAGGACATCGACCTGCCCTCCGGTGTCGAGATCCTCAACCCCGACGCGCACATCGCCACGCTCGAGAAGAAGACCAAGCTCGAGGTGTACCTGACGGTCGGGCGCGGCCGCGGCTACCGGCCGGCGGAGGAGAACAAGTCTCCCGACCAGCCGATCGGCGTGATCCCGATCGACTCGATCTTCTCGCCGGTGCGACGCGTCGCCTACAACGTCGAGCAGGCTCGCGTCGGCCAGAAGACCGACTTCGACAAGTTGACGCTGGACATCGAGACCGACGGCTCGATCGACCCGCACGCTGCGCTTCGTGAGGCCGCCGAGATCCTGATCTCCCAGCTGGCGATCTTCACCGACGCCGATCGCGTGGTCGAACTGCGCGAGGCCGGCGCGCCTGTCTTGGAGCCCGGTCTGGTCGGCGGTCCAGGCGGTGGCCCGGCCCGGCAGCCCAACGCGATGGACGACATCCTGATCGAGGAGCTCGAGCTGGGCGTGCGGTCGTACAACTGCCTCAAGCGCGCCGGCATTCAGACGGTCGGCGACCTCGTGTCGAAGACGGAGTCGGAATTGAACGCGATCCCGAACTTCGGCAAGAAGTCGATCGATGAGGTGATCGAGACGCTGCACGCGCGGGGCCTCGGGCTCCGTAACGAGTAAGGTCCCGTCTGGCCTATGCGTCACCAGCGCAACCGATATCAGCTCTCTCGCAGTGCCTCGCATCGCAAGGCGCTGCTGATGAATTTGAGTAAAGAGGTCATCGCGCACGAGCGGATCCAGACGACCGAGGCGAAGGCCAAGGCGGTCAAACCCGAGCTCGAGAAGCTGATCACGCTCGCCAAGCGCGGCGATCTGCACGCCCGCCGGCAGGCGCTGTCCGCGCTCGGGCAGGATAAGTTCGCGGTCTACAAGCTGTTCGATGAGATCGCGCCGCGCTACTCCGAGCGCGCGGGCGGCTACACGCGGATCCTGAAGCTGGGCCCGCGCCGCTCAGACGCGAGCGAAATGGTGCTGCTGGAGCTGGTCTGAGCCCGGTCTCCCGGCTCGTTCTCGAATACGACGGATCTCGGTTTGCCGGCTGGGCGCGCCAGCCCGGCCAGAGGACGGTTCAGGAGGAGGTCGAGCGCGGGCTCTGCGTGCTGCTGCGCCGTGACGCTGTTGCGCTGACGGTCGCGGGGCGCACCGACGCGGGGGTTCACGCGCTGCGCCAGGTCGCCTCCTATGACGGCTCCGCGGTCGCGGTGCGGTCTCTGAACGCGCTGCTGCCCGACGACGTCGCGGTTCTGGAGTGTGTTGTGGCCGCTGAGGGGTTCGATGCCCGGCACGACGCGACCAGCCGCGCCTACACGTACCTGGTCTTGAATCGCCGGGGGCGGAGCGCGTTGCAGCTGGGCCGGGCCTTATTCTGGCCGCACGTCATCGATTTCGGCGCGCTGGATGCGTGCGCTCGAGCGCTCGTCGGGACCCACGACTTCACGGCGTTCACGCCGACCGAGACCGACCATGTCCGGTTCTCGCGCGAGGTGTACGCGGCGTACTGGAAGGGCGGAGGAGCGGACGGCCTGGTCGAGTTCTGGATCGAGGCCGACGCGTTCATGCGCCACATGGTCCGGGTGCTGGTCGGGACCATGCTCGAGGTGGCCGTCGGGCGGCGGGCAGTCTCTTCGTTCGTGTCGTTGCTGGGCGGCCAGCCGCGCTCGGCGGCCGGGCCAACCGCGCCGGCCTGCGGGCTCTACCTGGCCGGCGTCGGGTACGGCGGGCGGCGGCTGCTGGCCTAGCGTTTCCGCGGCCAGTCGCCTTGCGGAGCGCCGCGGGCGGTCGAGGGGGTGAAACCGGGGTTCTGAGGGCTCTTGTGGGTGTGGCGGGCGGTCCCCGGCCCGAAAAACCTCCAAAATCGAAGCGTCTCCCGGAACCGGTCGACGTTTCTCGACCACAGCCCGAGGTTCGTGCATCGGTCGTTCCGGTCAGTGCGGTTTTTGAGTTTTCTCGGGCAATGGGGGGTGGGGACGTGGTGGCTGCGCTGGTTGCTGGGCGTCAGCTGCACCTGATTACGACCCGCCAGCTCCTCGCTGCCGGGCTGAGCAAGGACGCGATCACCACGCGGTGCTGCCATAGGACGCTTCACCACGTCCATCGGGGCGTCTACCTCTGGAGACATCCGCCGCTGCTTCCCGGCGCACGGGAGCTCGCGGCGGTACTCGCCTTCGATGGCCTAGCGGTCGTCAGCCATCGTTCGGCGGTGGCGCTGTTCGGATTGGTGGCGCCGGTCGTCGGGCCCGTCGAATTGACGGTGGCGGGAAAGGCACGCCGCCACCGCCGAGGGATACGCGTCCATTGCGTCCCGCACCTCCACCCGGCCGACCGAGGCCACTACAACGGGATCCCGATCACCTCGCCGGCGCGCTCCCTACTCGACTTCGCCTCCCGGGCCGCAGGCGACGAGCTCGAGCGGGCGATTGGCGAGGCCTATGCGCTCGAGCTCACGACCGAGCGCGAGCTGCGGAGCACCATCGATCGCAACCCGCATCGCGGCGGCGTGGCTGCCCTGAAAGCCGAGCTGGATCGGGAAGGAGGGCCGGCGTGGACGCGAAGCGAGGCCGAGCGGCGGATGAAGCGGCTGCTCCGCAAGGCGAGGCTGCCGGTGCCACTCACCAACCAGTGCATCGCCGGCTTCGAAGCCGACTTCCTCTGGCCCGAGTACAAGCTGATCGTCGAGGTCGACGGCTACCAGTTCCATGGTCACCGCCAGGCGTTCGAGCGCGACCGCAAGCGCGACGCCGCCCACGCGCTCGCCGGCTACACGGTGATCAGGATCACTTGGATCCAGCTGACAGAGGACCCGATGGCGGTCGCCGTCACGATCGCGCGAGCGCTTGAGGTCGCCCGTTGGCGAGGCCGACACCCGGGATAGGATCAGTCTCGATGCGGGTGTTGCTCACCAACGACGACGGGATCGAAGCGGCTGGACTTCAGGCGTTGCGCCGCTCCCTGCTCGGGGTCTCTGGCGTCGAGCTTGCCGTGATCGCGCCTGACGGTAACCGCTCAGCGATGGCGCGCTCGATCACAACCCGGCGACCGCTGTGGGTGGAGGAGGTCGATTTCGGCGACGGCACCGTGGGCTACGCGACCGACGGCACGCCCGTCGATTGCGTGCGGCTCGCGCGGCTCGGATTGGTTGAGGGCTTCGAAGCGGAGCTGGTCGTCTCCGGGATCAACCACGGCTCGAATCTCGGTGACGACATCACGTACTCCGGCACGGTCGCGGCCGCGCTCGAGGCGATCGTGCTGGGGCTGCCGGGCATCGCCGTCTCGCAGCAGTCGAGCGCGCTCGAGCTCGACTTCCGCATGGGCGAGGGGTTCGACTTCTCGGTGGCCGCCGACTTCACCGCACGGCTGGTCGAGGAGCTTGAGACAGTGCCGCTGCCGGAGGGGACGCTGCTCAACGTCAACGTCCCGGGTTCTCATCCCAAGGGCGTCGAGGTGGCGCGGCTCGGGAAGCGGATCTATCGGGACGAGCTGGCGCTGGTCGATGAGAGCAGCGCTCGCCGGCGCCTGTACCGGATCTACGGCGAGGCGGCCCACGCCGCCGAGGAGCGCGGGACCGATGTGACCGCGGTCGCCGAGGGCAAGATCGCGGTCACGCCGATCCACTTCGATCTCACCGACCGCGAAGGGCTAACGGCGCTTCAGCGGCACGATCTGAACCGCCTGATCGCGCCGGCGGCGAGCGAGGTCGACGGGTGAGTCCCGAAGAGCGGGCTGCGGAACTCCGCAAGCTGCTCGACTATCACGGCTACCGCTACTACGTTCTCGACGACCCTGAGATCGGCGATGACGAATACGACGCACTGCTCGACGAGCTGCGATCGGTCGAGGCCGAGCACCCCGAGTTGATCACGGCTGACTCGCCGACGCAGCGCGTGGGCGGCGAGCCGGTCAGTGACCTCGTCAAGGTCAGCCACCCTCAGGCGATGCTGTCGCTCGCCAACGCTCGCTCTGCCGAGGAGCTGCGCGCGTGGATATCCCGGATGCGAAACCACCTGGCCCGGGAGGGCATCGAGGATCCGGACTTCGAGTATGTCGTCGAGCCGAAGATCGACGGGCTTGCGATCTCGCTGATCTATCGGGACGGGGTGTTCGAGCGGGGGGCGACGCGTGGCAATGGCGAGATCGGCGAGGACGTCACCCACAACCTGAGGACGATCCAGTCGATCCCGCTGAAGCTCGCGGGGGTCGGGGCATCGGAAAAGCCCGGCTCCACCGCTGCGCCGGCCCTCGTCGAGGTCCGGGGTGAGGTCTACATGTCGCTCTCGGACTTCGCGGCGCTCAACGAGCGCCGGGCGGAGGCCGGGCTTTCGACGTTCATGAACCCGCGCAACTCGGCGGCGGGCACGGTGCGCCAGCTCGACCCGAAGCTGGCGGCCGACCGCCCGCTGTCGTTCTGGGCCTATGGAATCGGCGCGACCGATGGGATCGGCTTCGAGACCCACTGGGATTCGCTCGAGTGGCTTCGTAGCCACCGTTTTCCGGTGCACCGAGATGTGGCGAGGTTGAGGACGGAGGACGAGGTGGTGGAGCGCTGCCGCGAATGGGAGGACCGGCGGGGTTCGCTCGACTTCGAGATCGACGGCGCCGTCGTCAAGGTCAACGAGGTCGAGCTGCAACGGCGACTGGGGGCCGTCGGTCGCGAGCCGCGCTGGGCGATCGCCTGGAAGTTCCCCCCGACGACAGCCGTCACGAAGCTCAACGAAATCGGATGGAATCCGGGCAAGTACGGGGACCTACACCCGTTCGCGATGCTCGAGCCGGTGCACGTTGGGGGAGTGACGATCAAGCAGGCCACGTTGCACAACGAGGAGGACCTGGCCCGCAAGGACATCCGTGTTGGCGAAGAGGTGATCGTGCTCCGGGCGGGCGATGTGATCCCGCAGGTGCTCTCCCCGGCACCGCACGTCGCTGAGCGAAGCGATCGGCCGCCGCCGCCTCATCCCCCCGAGAAGTGTCCGATCTGCCACACACCGACGGTCAAACCCGAGGGGTCCGTGTTCACGAAGTGCCCGAACCGGGACTGCCCGGGCCGCCGCTTCCAACTACTCGGGCACTTCGTCGGCGCGATGGACATCGACGGCCTCGGCGAGAAGCAGGTCAGCCTGTTCATGGAGCTCGGGTGGGTCAGGACTGCGGCGGACTTTTACCGGCTGTCGGCCGAACAGATCGTCTCCCAGCCGGGCTTCGGAGAGGTCTCCGCTCGAAAGCTCCTCGACGCGATCGAGCAGTCGAAGCGCCAGCCGTTCGGGCGCGTTCTCTATGCCCTGGGCATCGAGGAGGTCGGATACGTGACCGGGCGGGCGCTGGCGCAGCAGTTCCGCACGGTCGACGCGTTGCTCGACGCCTCGGTCGAGCAGATCGAGGAGACGCCGGGTGTCGGCCCGAAGATGGCCGCGACAATCTACGGCCAGCTCCACGACGAACAGATGCTCTCGCTGATCGAGGACCTGAAGCAACTAGGGCTGCGCTTCGAGGATTTGGACCCCACCCGCCCGCCACCAGGCCAGGGCAAGCTCGCCGGCAAGACATTCGTGCTGACCGGGACCCTGCCCGACCTGACCCGGGAGCAGGCGACGGAGATGATCGTCGCCGCCGGTGGGAAGGTCACCGGCTCGGTCTCGCGCAAGACCGACTACGTGGTGGCCGGCGCAAGCCCCGGATCGAAGCTCGCGCAGGCCGAGCGCCTGGGTGTCCAGGTGATCGACGAGGCGGGGTTGCGGGCGCTCGTCTAGGGCCCGGTGGCTAATGGCTTGTCTCGGGTGGCAGCACGGTCGTCGCGGTGACCCGCGCGCGAACGGGGGCGGTACCGGCCCGGTTTGCGTTGTGGACCATGACGGCGAACACCGAGCCGCCGAATGCCGGGCCCTCATTGAGGACGTGCACCTTGGTCAGAGAGGGCGTGCTTCCATGGGCTCCCCTCGCGGGTGCAAGGATGTGCACCTTCCCGGAATAGGCGGAGCCGCCGTACTTGAGTGCGTCGGGATAAGCCACCTTGAAGGTCTTCGTCTTGCCCGCGGCGAGCGTGAACGTCTTGGTGTTGTGCAGCGTGATCCGGTGCGCGGCGGTCGCGCTGCCGGCAAGGGCAACCGTGAGCAGCGACGTGATGATCAGGGCTCGTAGACGCATCGGACCTCAGGGGTTAGCCGTGGTACTTGGCGACCGCCACTGCCATGTTCGCCTCGATGGAGTGGGCGTAATCGGGATTTGAAAGGGAATTCATGAGGAACGCGAAAGCGAGGGTGTGGCCATCCTCGGCGCGGCAGTAGCCGACGAGGCTCGCGACGTCGTGCAAAGTCCCCGTCTTACCCCGGCAGCGGCCCTGCGCAACCGTCCCGTTCATCTCCTGGGCGAGCGTGCCGGTCTCGCCGGCGATCGCAAGCGAATTGACGAAGTCGCTGTTGCTCGCCATGTACCGCAGCAGCCGCACGATCTGACGGGGGCTCGTGCGGTCGTAGCGCGAGAGTCCCGAGCCGTCATTGAACTGTGGATGGACGCCGACCGTCGAGGCGATCTCGTCGCGGACCACCGCAGCTCCCGCGGCCGTCGTGCCGCCGCCGCCGAACTTTGCGCCGATCCCCTTGAGCAGCATCTCGGCGAAGAAGTTGTCGGACGGCGTGTTGGTCAGGTGGATCAGGTCGGCGATCTGAGGTGAGTGAACCGTCGCGAGGACCTGCGCATCGGGCGGTGCCACCTCAGAGCCGGTTGCGGTGCTCCGCGGTACCTTGACGCCGGCGGAGCTCATCGCCGAGGCCAGCTGCTGGGCGGCGAACACGGCCGGGTGCACGATGTAAGCGCTGCCGCCGTTGATCAGCCCGCGATTGAACGCAAGCGCGCTCAGCGAGCCCTCCATGTAAGGATCGAACTGGTAGTTGCTCTCCGCGGTGCTGCGCAGCGAGTCGAAATACGACGCGTCGCCGACGATCCTGCCGTAGACCGCCTTGATTCCCTCGTTGTGCACGAGGCGAGAGACCAGCAGTTGGATCGACCCGCCCCGCTCTCCGTAGGCGGAGACGTTGAAGCTGCTGGAGCCAAACGTCGGGTCGCCTCCGCCTCGGAGATAAAGGGTTCCATGCCAGCCACCATGGCGGTCGAGAGTGCCCTCCCCGAGGATCTGCGTAGTCAGGCTGGCGGCCGGGCCGAACAGCAGCAAGGCGGTGGTCGTCGTGTACAGCTTCTGTACCGATGCGGGCAGGCGGGGGGTGTCGGGCTGCGCTGCGAAGAGACCATGGCCGGGCTGTCCGGCTGTCAGATCTACGACATACGCGCCGCTGGCGCCGCCCACCTGCGACATTCCCTGGCTCAGCGCGCCATCGAGGGTCCGCTCGGCGGCGCGAGGTTGCCCCGACGGCTGCGCAGCCGCGCCCGTCACGGCAGTTGCCAGAAGCGCCCCACCGATGGCTGCCACGCCAGCCAAGAACCGTCGCATCGACTGTATGTAACCGCTCGGAGCGGCGAAAGATGCGCTCGGGATTCTGGTACGTCGTCGTACAATTGGCATGAGCATGGGCAAGGTCGTCAAGCTCGACCCCGCGGGGGCGGACCGGACCACCACGGGCTCTCGAGAGTCCGGGCCCAGACGGCGCAGGCAGCGCTCGAAGACCGCGCTGGTGCTCGGCGGCGGCGGCTTCACCGGGGGCGTATACGAGATCGGTGCGCTGCGGGCGCTCGATCTGCTGTCCGTGAACCGGACGGTCAACGAGTTCGACGTGTACGTCGGCACGAGCGTCGGCTCGTTCGTGGCTGCCGCGGTCTCAAACGGCGTGACGCCCGAAGAGATGATGCGGGTGATCGTTCAGCAAGTCCCGACTCCGTATCCGGACGCCCGGGTGAGCATGCTGCTCAGGCCCAACTACTCGGAGTTCGTGTCAAAGGGCCTGCTGCTTCCCTTCCGGGTCGTTCAGGTTCTGCGCAACCTCGTCCGGGACCTGGGACAGATGTCCGCCGTCGACGTCGCGGTCGGGCTCGCCGAGGCGCTGCCCTCAGGGCTCTACTCCGGAGAGGGCATCGAGCGCTACGTGAGCAAGATCCTCTCCGATCCCGATCGCACCGACGACTTCCGGCTGCTCGGCAACGAGCTGTACCTGGCCGCCACCGATCTCGACACGTGCGAGCGGATCGTGTTCGGGGCCGAGGACTGGGATGACGTGCCGATCTCGACGGCGGTGAGCGCGTCCAGCGCCCTGCCGATGCTGTACAAGCCGGTCAAGATCAAGGATCGCGAGCTGATCGACGGCGGGATGCTGTCGACCACGAACCTGGACATCGCGGTCGAGGCAGGCGCGAAGTTCATCGTCGTTGTCAACCCGCTGGTGCCATACGTCAACGACTTCCAGAAGAAGATCCCGACGATCGCGGGCTCTCGCGCGCGGCGCGTTTCGGACATGGGATTCCCGCAGATCGGCTACCAGACCTTCAAGCTGTTGGCCTACCAGCGCTTGCACGAGGTCGCGCGCCGCTGGGAGGAGCGCTATCCGGGCGTCGACATCATCCTGATCGAGCCCGAGCCCAACGACGAGTTGATGTTCCAGACGAGCATCATGAACTACACCTCGCGGGTGGACATCGCACGGCACGGCTTCCAGTCAGTCACGCTCAAGCTCGCACACGACTACCCGCGGTTCAAGCGGATCTGCGCGCGTCACGGGATCGACATCTCCGCGACCCGCGTGCGCAAGGTCGTCAAGCACTTCGAGGCGGAGCGCGAGAAGACCCGGGCGTGGCGCAAGATCCTCGAGCAGACGACCACGACGCTGCTGCGCCAGTCGGCTCAGGAGTAGTGGGCGCCCAGCGCCGAGCGCCACGCACGATCGTCAGATACGGCGACCTGGTCGCCGAGCGTGACCCGGCACGGCCCTCGGGCCGGCTTCTGCGGCAACGCGAGATGGAAGCGTCCTACATCGACCTTGCGGACCCGTGCCACCTCGAGTTCGACTATCTGCGCTGGATGCGGATCGTGCTGCGAGCAGCGCGCGCACGGCGCGTGCTGCACATCGGCGGCGGTGCCTGTGCGCTGCCGCGGGCGCTGGCCGCCGAGGATCCGGATGCGCGCCAGGAGGTGTGCGAGGTCGACGCCGCCGTGCTGAAGGTGGCGCGCGAGCATTTTGGATTGCGACGGGTTCCCGGCCTTAGGGTCAGGCACGCGGAGGGAAGGGCATTCGTCGCCGCGCAGGAGCGGGCAAGCCGCGACGCGATCGTCATCGACGCGTTTGTCGGGGCCGCAGTGCCGCGACGATTGGTCACCAGGCAGGCGCTGGCGGACGTCGCCCGGGTCGCTCCGCTGGGGCTGGTCAATGTCGTCGATGACCGCTCCGCGCGAGAGGTCAATGCCGTGGCGGCCGGGCTCGCGCTCGCGTATCGGCACGTCTGGGCGCTCGCCAGCCGCGCTGGGAACACCGTGGTCGTGGGCAGTGCGACTGCGCTCGATCTCGACCGGATCGCGGCCAAAGCCGCAGCAGACGCTTCCCCGGCTCAGCTTACGGGACCGGATGCGATGGCAGCTCGAGTGGCCTCAACGGCCCCGCTGGTGGACGAGGGGTGAGCGCGCCAGCGCCCCACCGGGCCCGGCGGATGCCGGGCCCATTAAATGAAACGCGCCGCTATGCGCCAGCCGCTTGGGGCTGCGGCTGCTGGGCGGCGGGAAGCTCCCGAAGGCTCGAGAGGAAGAGGGTCTTGTCAATCCGACCGTTGAAGATCGGGACGCCCAACTGCACACACTTCACGATCACGTCTCGGCGCTCTAGGCCAGACTCTCGTGCAAGTTCCGTGGGCGTCAGGTGATTGGCCATCGGTCCTAATTCCTCCTTTGCCGTTCACTACATAGACGGAAGTATGCCGTTTGCAGCGGACGGCCTCAACGGAAATTTGTCCTCACGGTTGGTTTTAGCGATAACTGGGCCCCGAACGGTTCCCGCTGGACGAAACTTCGAATGAACGGTAGGGTTCGCTTATCGTTCCGGTAGGGAGTCCAGGCCCTGGGACGGACTGGTCATGGCACTGACGCTACGCGCGACGCAACCCGCTCCGGCGTGCAGCGAGCACGAACTGGTCGCTGCCGTCAGAAGGGGCGACGACGGAGCGTTCAGCGAGCTGTACTTGCGCTATCAGACCCGAATCGGGTCCTACGTGTTCGGGATGGTCGGCGATCACGGCCGCGCCGAGGACATCGCGCAGGAGGTGTTCATCTCGGCGCTGCGGCGGATGCGCGAGAACGGCCGTCCGATCGCGTTCAAGCCGTGGATCTACGAGATCGCCAAGAACGCATGCATCGACGAATTCCGCCGGACCCGCCGCACGCGGGAGGTCTCGCTCGATCACGACGAGGCGTCCGAGAGCCCGAGTCTCGTGCTGGCCTCAGGCCAGACACCCGATGTCGCGGTCGAGAGCAAGCAGCGCCTAGAGGACCTACGTGGCGCTTTCCACGGTCTGTCGGAGAGCCATCACAAGATCATCGTGATGCGCGAGCTCGAGGGCCTGTCCTACAGCGAGATCGCGCAGCGGATGGGAATGTCGCGGCCGATGGTCGAGAGCACGCTGTTCCGGGCTCGCCGCCGGCTGAGCGAGGAGTACGAAGAGCTCGTCAGCGGGCGCCGCTGCGAGCACGTCAAGACGGTCATCGACCGGTGCGACGCCCGCACGGTGCGGTCACTGGGAATTCGCGAGCGCCGGCAGATCGCGCGTCACCTGGCCCACTGCCAGCCATGCCGCCGTCACGCGCGAATCGCAGGCTTCGATGAATCCAAGCTGCACAGCGGGCGTGCCGGAAAGCTCGCGGCGCTGCTGCCGCTGCCGTGGTTGCGAGCCCGCCGCGCCGAAGCCGGCGGCCAGGACGAGACGTTCAGCGATACAGCTACGGCGTTCTCGCACCGCCTGATCGCGCTTCCCTCGCTGCAGACGCTGGCCGCGAAGATTGGCGACCCCGGTACCGCGGCGCCGGCCGGTCTCGGTCGAGCGGCGGCGACGGCCGCGGCGATCATGCTCGCCGGCGTGGGGGGCGGGATCGCGAGCCGGATCGCGGCAAATGCAGCGAGTTCGGGCTCGTCTGTCGGCGCGGCCCACGTTCGGTCGGTCTCGAGTGGCACTGCGGGCGCTGGTGGCGCGAGCAGCTCGATCAGCCTGTTCGGCGGCGCCGGTAGTGCGGCTGGCGGCTCGAAGCCCGTAGGGGCCTCCGCGCACCCGACCTCGGCTGGCGGCGCCGGCGCGAGCGGAAATGGCGCGTCCGGGCGCACATGGACAGAAGACACTGAATACGCCCGGCTCATCAGCCGGTCTGCCGAACCCGGGCATCAATCCTTCCTCGACGGGGATCACCACTCCGTCGATACCGTCAGTCAGCGCGCCGGGTCTGCCCTCGGCGCCGCCCGTGAGCGCACCCTCTGCGCCCGGCGCTCCAGAAGTTCCCGGCAGGCCGAGTCTGCCGGGGGCCTCCGGGACGCCAGGCGTTCCCGTGCCGCCGAAGCTGCCTGCACCGCCAGCGGCGCCGCAACTGCCAAAGATCCCCGGCCTGCCAACCGGCGGCTCGAACGCTCCGTCCCCTCCGCAGCTGCCTCAGGTGCCGTCGGTGAAACCGCCCAGCGCGGGGGGCGGTGTCGGGTCTGTTGTCGGCGGGCTGCTGCCGCACGGCTGAGACCGCCCGCGTTAGGCCGGCATGCCTGTGGTTTACTGGGTGGATCGGGGCGTGGCGCAGCCTGGTAGCGCGCACCGTTCGGGTCGGTGAGGTCCCCGGTTCAAATCCGGGCGCCCCGATCTGTAGAAAGCCCTGCTAACGCGGGGCTTTCTGCGTCTCATTCGGTGTCGCGCTCGACCGCCGCGGAAGTAGATTCGGCCGTTTTGTGCCCAATCTGTGCCCAATCGTGGCCTTCGACGAGCGCCTTGAGCTGCTCGCGCTCCTCCTCGCTGCGGCGCATCGCGTGGGCGTAGACCCGCAGCGTGAAGGCGGGGTCGGTGTGGCCGAGCTGCTGCATCACGTAGGTCGGGTCCTTGCCGATCGCGACCAGGATCGAGGCGAATGTGTGCCGCAGCTTGTGCGGGGTGATGCCGAGCGGCAGCGGCTGCACCCCGCGCTCGTCCGCCAGCCGGTGCGCGTGGGCGACCGCGGCGTCGACGACGTCCTGGCGGAGGTTGTGTCGGGTGCGCGCCGTCCCGGTGGCGGTGACGAACACGGGGTCGTTGGGGCGGGTCCGCGCGCTCGCGCGGCCTTGTGCTCGGTCAGGATCTCCCGCAGCAGCGGGAGCTGTCGACCTCGCGCATGCCCGCGTCGGTCTTGTCCCGGCCGACCTCGAAGCGCCCGTTGGCGAGGTCGACGTCGCGCCACAGCATCGCTCCGGTCGCGGACGCTCGTCCGCCGCCGAGGAGCAACGTGGCGAGCGCCGCGCGCCGGCCAGTCGTGTAGCTCGGGTGGCGCTGGCTCCACGTGCGACCACGGCGATCGGTGACGTCGATCACGGCTTCGCCGCGATCGAGCTGGCCGGCTGCCTCGAGCAGGATCGCGATCTGCTCGGCGCTGTCCAGGTGAACCGGGCGAGGCCTTGAGACCTTCATGCGCCGCCGCTTGCCGACCGCCGGATTGCTCGGCAGATGGCCGTGGTCGACCGCGACCGCGAGGATCTGCGCCAGCAGATCGATGTGCATGTTGATTGAGCGCGCAGACAGCGGCCGCGCTCGCCGGCGGTAGCCGCGGCCCAGGCGGTCGACGTAGGAGACCATCATCGGCTTACCGCTCTCCGCGGCCGCAGTGATCTCCGCTCCCTCGCGCACCTTGTGCTGGCGGTAGCGGTCGACCTCGGCCACAGTGATCTGCGAGAGGTGGGTCGAGCGACCTTCCGCTCTGGCCTCTGACGCCGCTTGCCGGCACGAGGCTCGTTGGAGAGGAGCAAGCGGACCGTCACCATGACTGCGACTGCTGCTCACGCTGGCAATGCGAGCGTCTGGTCGGCGCCGATTCCTCCGCCGCTGGTCTTCCCGAAAAGCAACCACGAGCTCGACCAGCGAGGCCACTGCCGCTTTGCATCGGCCAGGTGCTTGCAGCGTCTACCGCCCTCGGGCTCTCGCGATCAAATCCGGCTGTGATGCTCTCGGCTGATAGCGGGAGAGACGACGTGTCGGTCGGCGGCGGCTCCTGGTTATCGTCCCGAGCATTCACTGGGCTCGAGGTCGCTCGGGCCGTTCTGGGCGACCGCTTTGCTGACCGACCGATCGTGCTCGGAGGCGCTCGCCGGATCGGTGTCGAGTACCGGCTCGCCCGGCAATCCGAGCGTCTCGGCGTCGGGAACTCGACCGTTGCTGTAGACCGTCTCTTGCGGTCATCTCCGCCGAGCGGTCCGACGCGGTCGGTTCGGGCGTAAGCGTTATCGGAGGCGAGGGGTCGCTCGCCGAGCTATGCAGCCTTCTGGTTTGGCGGTCACCGCGGATCTACAACTTGGTTCGGCCCGGGGCGGTGTGGCACCGGCGGCTCGCTGGTGCCGCCAGCAGGTTCACGGCCGTGGCTCGGAGGGGTGGGGTTGGCGGCGCCCCTGCGGGCGGTGAGCGACGATCTGGAAGATCGACGTGAATCCGTTTTCGAAACCGCGTCGCGCGGCACGTAGGTACAGCCGCCAGACTCGCACGCGCTCCGGGCCGATGAGTGATTCGGCACGCTCGGCGTGCTCGTCGAGGTTGCGCGCCCACTCGCGCAGCGTGCGCGCGTAGTCGTGCCGGAAGCCCTCGACGTGCGTTGGCTCAAGGCCGGCCGTCTCGATTGCCGTGAGCACCCGTGAGAGGTGTAGCGGCGCTGCGTCGGGGAACACGAAACGCTCGGAGAACGGCCCTGCCTCAGGGTCGCCGTGGCGAAGCCGGGCGATGCCGTGGTTCAGTAGCCGTCCGCCGGGGCGCAGTATCGTGGCGAGCTGTCGCGCGTAGGCGTTGATGTTTGTGCTGCCGACGTGCTCGACCATGCCGATCGAGGCGATCGCGTCGAACTGCTCGCCGGCGAGGTCGCGGTAGTCCGCGACGCGGATCTCGATGCGGTCGGCGAGTCCCGCCGCCGCCGCCCGCTCGCGCGCGAACGCTGCTTGCGGCTCGGACAGCGTGATGGCGGTGACGTGAGCGCCGTGCTCGCCCGCGGCGTGCAGCGCGAAGCTGCCCCACCCGCAGCCGACATCGAGCACGCGCTCGCCGGCGCGTAGGCCCAGCTTTGTGCACACGAGCTCAAGCTTTGCGCGCTGCGCAGCCTCGAGTGTCTGCGCGCCGCGGGAGAAGATCGCGCATGAGTACGTCAGCGACTCGCCGAGGACCAGCCCGAAGAAGTCGTTCGAGACGTCGTAGTGGTGCACTATCGCGCGCCGGTCACGCTCACGGCTATGGCGTCGCCCGCGCGGACGCAGCTCGGCCGCGGGCGCACGCGGCACCAACCGCAAAGCACCCGCCCGCACCGCGCCGGCCGCCAACCGCGCCCTGGCGCGCGTGTCCAACGGCGGCACCGCGTACCCATCGAGCAGCTCGAGCAGGGCGTCGATGTCGTCCACCTCGATCTCGCCGCTCACGTATGCGCGGCCAAGGCCGAGCTGTCCCGGCGCGCGCAGCACATGCCCGAGCGCACGCGCTGAGCGCACGCGGAACGTCGGTCCGACGGCGCCGTTCGTCGCCGGCAGCGCGCTGCCGTCCCACAACTCGACGCGGAAGGGACGCTCGGGAAGCGCCTGGGCGAGCGCCTCGCGCAGCGGGAAGGTCGTGCGCTCGCTGTTCACCGTGCCTGTAGCGACGCGAGCTTGGCCGCCTGCCGCTCCGAGCTAGCGCGCACGACGTCCCAGGCCAGTCCAAGGCGCTCGAGCGCACGGATGACCCACGCGGACGGATCGAGCTCCCAACGGCGCAAACCGTGCTCGGCGGAGGTGGGAAAGGCATGGTGGTTGTTGTGCCACGCCTCCCCGAGCGAGAGCGGCGCCAACCACGCGAGATTGCGCGACTCATCGCCGGTGTCGAAGCGCTGGCGCCCGAAGAAATGGCACAGCGAGTTGATGCTGTAGGTCACGTGATGAACCACAAGCACCCGCACCGCGCCGCCCCACAAAACGCCCGTCAGGCCGTCGCGCAGGCTGCCGCCGAACAGCCAACCAAGCGCGAACGCGGCGAGCAGCCCGCCGAACGCCCACACCGGGAACGTCCGGTCGACCCAGCTCACAACCGGGTCGGCGAGCAGGTCCGGCGCATAGCGCGTGCGCCGCCCGCGGTGGGTGTGAATGAACAGCCACCCAACATGCGCGTGCAACAGCCCACGCAGCGCGCCGCGCCAGCCATGACCGTGATCGACATGCGGACTGTGCGGATCACCCTCCCGATCAGCGAACGCGTGATGCTTGCGATGGTCAGCCACCCACGAGATGACCGGACCCTCGATCGCCGCCGAGCCAAGGACCGCCAGCACCACCCGGATCGGGCGCGTCGTCTTGAACGCGCGATGAGTGAGCAGACGGTGCAAGCCCACCGTCACCCCAAAGCCAGTAAGCACATACAGCAACAGGAACACGAAGATGTCGTTCCAGCCCAACAAACTGTCCCACAGCTGCCAGCCAACGAAGAACAGACTGAGGATCGGGGCGGCGGTGACAATCCCAGCGATGACCCGATCACGCCGCTCGCTGACGACCGGCTCGACATCATCGCGGACGGCAGCCGCTGACCCTGACACGACGCCGAAGTCTAGAGCGCCGATGCCTCACGACGGAGCCACAGGCGAGCTCCTCGAGCGGCGCGTCGGAGTCGGTCTGCCGGGCCTCATCGGACCGCCAGGCCACGGCTCGTTCTGCGCAACGCTCCGATGATCCGGTAGGGAGCCGCGCGATCGCTGGCCCGGTGGGCTGGTATCGTCGTTCGCTCAGGTTGGGCAGCTTGCCCGACGCATGTAGTGGCGGCGCTCGTAGCCTTTGCTTTTGCAATCTCGGCGTTCGCAGCACGTAACGACGCGGGAGGAAGCGCAATGGCTACTGGAACGGTGAAGTGGTTTAGCGACGAGAAGGGCTTCGGGTTTATCACTCCCGACGATCAGTCAAAGGATCTGTTCGTCCACCACTCGGCGATCGTCGGCGGGGGCTATCGCTCGCTCGCGGAGGGCGCGAAGGTTTCATACGAGGCTGAGGCCGGGGAGAAGGGTCCCAAGGCCGTCAACGTCCAGCTGGTCTAGCGATCCCGCTCGTCTGCTGACCGTCACGGTGGGCAGGCCCGAGCGCTGATCGACGACAGAACATGCCTCGTGCGACGTCCGCCGACAGGTCGGGGCGGAGCCAGGAGGAACTCGCTGAGAGGTGGTGTGTAGATGGGGACGAAGGGGTCGGCGCAGGGTGGCGCGCGGGAGCGGTTCGTCGTTACGGAGGCTGAGCGGCATGTGGCTGACCTGCTGCCGATCGAGGTCGACTCACCTTGCTGCAAGATTCGGGCTAGGGGTTGCGCAGCTGGAATCTGAGCCGTGGTGCGGCACCGTTGACGCGAGCCTGTTGATCGACGAGATCGACCGCCGGCGCGCGGGAAGGGGTCGCTAACGTGGGTACCGCGATGATGACCGCAGAGCCGATGATTGCTCGTGGCGCCCACTACACGGCGCTGCTCGACATGATCGATCAGCGGGGAGCCACCAAACTGCACGCCGGGGAGCGGGAGCAACTGCTCGAGGCCGCGGATGTCTTGCTGTTCGGCGAGCTTGACAGCGAGCTGACGGTTCGGTCAGCCGAGGTTCTGATCGAGGCCTTGGAGAGCAGTCAGCGGTGGTCAGCAGAGAGCTGTGATCAACTGCGCGAGCACCTATACGGCTGTGGCGCTCCGACCGGGGCATCGTAGGAACCGAGCGCACGGGCCGGCGAGCCTCGAACGAGGGCCGGCCCTGCCCGGTGGGCGACAGGACGAGCTGCTGGTCGTGGGTCCCGCAGCGGCGGTCACGATCGCGGAGATGATCAGGAAAGCACGACGGCGCGACGGCTCGTCAACGGAGGTGCGGGACCGGCTACTTCTTGGCCTGCTCGAAGTACGGGTTGGTGCCGGAGGCGTGGTCGGTGACGTCGATGACGCGGTTGATCTCGGGCACGGCCTGGGTGATCGCCACTTCGATGCCCTGGCTGAGGGTGACTGTGGCCATGCCGCAGCCCTGGCAGCCGCCGCCCAGGCGTAGGTAGGCGGTGGCGCCTTCGATGCCCGCCAGCTCGGCGTGTCCGCCGTGGCTGGCGATGCTCGGGTTGACCTCGCGGTCGAGCACGGCCGTGATGCGACGGGCGAGCTGGGTGTCCAGGCCGCCCCCAGGCATTGAAGGCGGACCCGGAGGGCGGACAACGGGACCGTCTCCCGGGCTCATCGGGAGGGTGGGAAGGGCGAGCGGCGGGGGAGGCGGCTTGTTCGGGTTGACGACCACGAAGCCGCTGTGCAGCGGGTCCTCGCTCCAGTCGACCGTGGCGCCGCGCAGCTTCGCGGCGCTGTCGTTGGCCACCACGATGGCGAGATCCCCCTCGTGCTGCACGGTGTCGCTCGCGCGGACGTTGGCCAGCGGCTCGAGCGACAGCGCGCAGACGTACTCGCCGTCGGCCGCGCCGGTGACCCGCACGGATAGCACGCGACCGCTCGGGTCGGGCGCGGCGGCGCGGAAGTCGCGCACGCGCTCGAGGGCCGTTGCGGTGATCGCGAGCAGGGCGGAGGCTGGGTCGGCCACCGATCTACGATAGCGCCGTGGACCGTCTTCTCCTGATCCTGCCGTCGGCCACCTACCGGGCGCCGGACTTCTTGACGGCGGCGCGGGAGCTCGGCGTCGCGGTCACGGTGGCGTCCGAGCGCCGGGCGGCGATGTCAGCGGCGATGGGCGACCGTGCGCTCACCCTCCGCCTGTCGGACCCGGTAGTGGCGGCCGAGCAGATCGCCGAGCGTGCCCTGCAGACCCCGTTCGCCGCGGTCGTCGGCGTCGATGACCAGGGCGTGATGGCCGCCGCGCTGGGCGCCGAGCGCCTCGGGCTGCCCCACAACCCGCCGGGAGCCGTCGCCCGCACGCGCGACAAGGCGGCGATGCGCCGGGCGCTCGCGGAGGCCGGCGTCCCGCAGCCGCGCTTCGCGCTGCTGCCGGTTGGAGCCGACGTCGCGGCCGTGGCGCGCGAGGTGGGTCTTCCCTGCGTCGTCAAGCCGCTGGGGCTGTCGGGCAGCCGGGGAGTGATCCGGGCCGATGATGCCGGGCAGGCGCGCTTGACCGCCGAGCGCGTCCGGGGGATTCTGGCCGCCGCTCGGGAGCCGCCGGGGGCGCCGCTGCTGCTGGAGAGCTACCTGCCCGGCGCGGAGGTGGCGGTCGAGGGGCTGCTGCGCGGGGGCGGTCTGGAGGTGCTGGCGGTGTTTGACAAGCCAGACTCGCTCGAGGGGCCGTACTTCGAGGAGACGCTGTACGTGACGCCGTCGCGGCTGCCGGCCGCGGTCCTGGCCGAGGTCGAGGCGGTTACTGCGCGGGCGGCGGGTGCGCTGGGCTTGCGGGAGGGGCCGATCCACGCCGAGCTGCGCGTGGACGGCGAGCGGGTGAGCGTTCTCGAGCTAGCGGCCCGGTCGATCGGCGGGCTGTGCTCGCGCGCGCTGCGCTTCGGCGCCGGCGTGAGCCTGGAGCAGGTGATCCTGCGCCACGCGCTGGGCCTCGGGCTCGAGGACCTGGCGCGGGAGCCGGCGGCGGCCGGCGTGATGATGATCCCGATCCCCGGGGCTGGCGTCTTGCGCGCGGTCGAGGGGCAGCAGGAGGCCCGGGCGGTGGAGGGGATCGGCGGGCTGGAGATCACGATCGCCCGCGGCCGCCCCGTGGTGCCGCTGCCCGACGGCGACCGCTACCTGGGCTTCCTGTTCGCACGTGCGGCGAGCGCCGACGCGGTCGAGCGCTCGCTGCGCGCCGCGCACGCCCGCCTGCGGATCCGGATCGAGCCGCACGCGCCCGAGCCGGTCGACGCGCGCTAGCGTAGGTCACCCGTGCGTGTCCTGCTGATCTCGACCTACGAGCTGGGCCACCAGCCGTTGCACGTCGCCTCGCCGGCGGCCGCGCTGCGCCGCGCCGGCCACGAGGTGCGCTGCCTTGATCTGAGCGTGCAGCCGTGGGACCACGGCGCGCTGGAGTGGACCCAGGCGGTCGGCTTCTCGGTGCCGATGCACACCGCCATGCGCCTGGCGCTCAGCGCCGGCCGGCGAGTGCGCCGCGAGCACCCCGGGCTGCCGATCTGCTTCTACGGGCTCTATGCCACGGTCAGCCGCGAGCTTGTAGAGCGTGAGCTCGCCGCGCGCGCGATCGCGGGCGAGTACGAGCCGGCGCTCACGGCCTGGGTGGACGAGCTGGCAGCCCCGCGCCCGCCGGCCGCGGCCGCCGAGCGGCCGATCATCCACCTGCAGCGCGGCAGCTTCGACCCGCCGGCGCGCGAGCTGTTGCCCGGACTCGAGCGCTACGCCCGCCTGGCGGTGGGCGGGGAGGAGCGGCTGGTCGGGTACGTGGAGGCTAGCCACGGGTGCGTGCATCGCTGCCGGCATTGCCCGGTCCCCGCCGTCTACGACGGGCGCATCCGCGTCGTGCAGGCCGAGACCGTCCTGCGCGACGTCGAGCGCCTGGCCGGGATGGGCGCGCGCCATATCACGTTCGGCGACCCCGACTTCCTCAACGGCTGGCGCCACTCTCTGGCGATCGTGCGCACGCTCCACGAGCGGCTCCCGGAGCTGACCTTCGACTGCACGACGAAGGTCGAGCACGTGCTCGAGCACGCCGACGTGTGGGAGGAGATGGCCCACTCGGGCTGCCTGTTCGTCGTCTGCGCGCTGGAAACCGTTAACGACGAGATCCTCGCCCGCCTCGACAAGGGCCACACCACCGCCGAGGCCGTGCAAGCCCTCGAACTGCTGCGCGCGCACGGAATCGAGACCCGGCCCTCGTTCATGCCCTTCACTCCGTGGACGACTCCGCGTGACGTGCTGGAGATCGTCGACTTCGTCGCCGCGCACGACCTGGTGGCCAACGTCGACCCGGTGCAGTACACGATCCGGCTGCTCGTGCCCGAGGGCTCGCTGCTGCTGGAGCGCAAGGACCTGCGCGAGCACCTCGGCCCCTACGAGGCCGAACGCCTCAGCTACCCGTGGCGCTCAGCGGACCCGGCAGCCGACCGGCTGCAGGGCCGCCTCAGCGCGCTGGTCCAGCAGAGCGCCGCCGCGCACGAAGCGGCGGGCCTGACGTTCGCGCGTATCCGCGCGGCGGTGCGCGAGGCGACCGGCGAGCCGGCCGGTCCGGAGCCGGAGGCAATCCCGATGGGATCGACAGAGGGGAGGCCACGGCTCACCGAGCCGTGGTTCTGCTGAGCGGAGCCCACCGAGGACCAGTTCGGTCCTCTCACAGCGTGACGACGTGGTCCGGCGGGTCGCCCGCCAGCGCCGCGTACAGGCCGGGGAAGCAGCCGACCCGCACGCCCACGACCGTTCCCGTCGGCCGCGCCGCGCCGATCTCCCCCTCGGGCAGGCAGCGCTCCAGCGCGCACTGGTCACAAAGCATCAGCAGCATTCCGCGCTCGGCGGCCACCCGCCCAAGGCGCTCGCCCACGGGATCACCCGCCTGAAAGCTTCGGCCTTTTGTGCCTGGGCCGGTGGTACGGCCAGGCGCCCGTCGCTCGTGTGAGATAGTGGGCGGGTGACCACCTCCGAGCAGTCCACCGCCCGGCTCGTGGCTGTACATGACCTCGGTGACTCACAGGTCGTTGTCGTGGAGACGACACCGCACGGCGCTCTAGCCGTTGGCATCAGCGCGGGCAAGCCATTCGCGGTCTCTAACCGCTGCCGCCATCTGTTCGCGTCGCTGGGCAAGGGGCTGGTGACCGACGATGGATGCCTGCAGTGCCCGTGGCACGCGGCGCTGTACGACGTCGGTACCGGCGCGATGGTGCGGGGTCCTCAGGGCGCGTTCAAGCCGCTGGCGGGCGCCGTGAAGGCGACGACCGGCGCTCGGTCGTTGAAGACGTTCCCGGTCGAGGTGCGCGACGGCGCGATCTGGTTGGTTGGCTGAGCGACGGTGCCGCCTCGTCGGCGTCGCGCCCAGCCCCGAGATCGAGGATCACCTCGACGGGCGTCTAGGTTCGGCGCCGGTGCGTGCGCAGCGCGGAGCCTGAAGCGATCTCGACGTCGTCGCGGAGGTTCTGGGCTTCGCGGAGGGTTTGGAGCTTCTTGAGCGACTGGCTTTCGATCTGGCGGATACGCTCGCGCGTGACGTTGAACGCCCGCCCGACCTCGTCGAGCGTGCGCGGGCGCTCGCCGCCGAGCCCGTAGCGCAGCTCGAGCACGCGCCGCTCGCGATAGCTGAGGTTCTCGAGCGCCTCGCGCAGAGCCTCTTTGGTCAGGATCTCGGCCGCGCGCTCATAGGGAGACTCGGCTTGTTCATCGGCGATGAACTGGCCGAACTCGGACTGCTCCTCGTCGCCGACGGGCATCTCGAGCGAGATCGGTGCTCGCGCGGAGCGCTTGATCGAGTCGACCTCCTCGGGCTCGATACCGGTCACCTCGGCAATCTCCTCGACCGTCGGCTCGCGCCCGAGACCGGTTACCAGCTTGCGCTCCGCCCGGCCGATCTGGTTGAGCTTCTCGACGATGTGGACGGGGATCCGGATCGTCCGCGCCTTGTCCGCGAGCGCGCGGGCGACCGCTTGGCGGATCCACCAGGTCGCGTAGGTCGAGAACTTGAAACCCTTGCGGTAGTCGAACTTCTCCGCCGCGCGGACGAGACCGATGGTGCCCTCCTGGATCAGGTCAAGAAACGGCAGCCCCTGGTTGCGGTAGTTCTTCGCGATCGAGACGACGAGCCGGAGGTTCGACTCAACCATCTTCTGCTTGGCCTCGAACGAGCCGCGCTCGATCCGCTTCGCGAGCTCGACCTCCTCCTGGGCGCTCAGCAGCCGCACCTTGCCGATGCCCTTGAGGAACAGCTGCAGACCGTCGGTCGTCCCCTCCGGCTTGAGATCCAGCGGAGCCTTGCGGCGGGTGCGCTGCTCCGGCGCGCGCTCGATGTTCAGGCCCGGCGAAGTGGCTGGGTCGATTTCCTCGACCAGCTCGATTTCCGAGCGCTCGAACAGGCCGTGCAACTCCTCGACGTCGGTTTCGTCGAGGCCGAGCTCGGCCGTGGCGATCGCGACCTCGGCGTATGTGAGCACGCCGACCTGCAGCCCGCGAGCGATCAGACCCCTGACCTCTTCGAGCTCCTGGAGTTCCGCTTCTGACATCTGGTCGGTTTCCGCGTTCAGCCTCGCCGCTCAAACGGGCTCACGTCGGTGCGTGGCCTGCCGCCGAGGGCGAAGCGCGAACTTCGCCTCGCCGGCCGTCAGCGCCGATGACGCCCCGCGTCGAGAGCTCCGAGGACCCGCGGCCCTCGCGTCTTGCACGCCAGACCTTTGACATGCGGCATCGGCAGGCTAGTCGTACGACCGCGACAGGTACGCGTAGCGGGGATCGCTCGGACCGACCGGGTGTGCTTTGGCCCGGGTGCTGTCCGCTCGCCGGGCGTTTAGATGTCGTTGGGCATCGATCGCCGACGAGAGCTGCCGCGACCCGCGATCACGATTGAGTTCGCCTCGCCTGCGCGCCGCCAAGTCCTGTCGCATCCGGGTCATCGTCTTCAATCCTTCCCGTCCCTCTGTTGGATCCGCGCGGAAGAAGAGGGCTAGAACCCCGGCGCGGTCAATCAGATAGGGACGCGACCACCAAGCCGGTGGGGTAACGCCCGTCGGCGCCGGCCCCGCAGTCAAAACCAGTGCCCCGCGCCTCACGCCTCGTGGCGCAGATCGCGCCGTTGGTGGCATTCGAGCTTGGGCTGAGAATCCTGGCCGCAGGGCCAGCTCATAGTCGACTTTACTCCTTCGCGGGCGTTTATGTGAACCAGACCTCAAGAGTTAGCTCGGACTCGCCCGCGGGGGCATCGGCTGATTCGTCGCCAGCGGCCGGGATCGTCGCATCCCAGGCTGGGTTAGCGCTTCCGTGGTGCCGCTCGCCGCGGCACCTTGGGGCGTTGTTCGGCCCGGAGAGCGCCGCTTGCGGGTGTGTAGATGCTCTCGCGGCCGTCGTCCCAGCGGATCCGATACCGAGGCGACGGATCGCCGCGCAACACTTCCCTAACGACACCCGAGCGGGGTCGGCGGTCCGTTGACTCGGACTCCGTCACGACGCGCTTGCCGACTGCAAAGGCCATGCTCACCCCTTACTGTTCGTGGTAGCCGAGGATAGTCGGTGTCAGTCATCTGCCACAACGACCAGTGCCCGGCGATCAACCAGTTCCCGCTGCTCGGCCGCCCACGCCTTCGCCTCGTCGCGGCGCGGCGCTGCTGCAATCAGTCGAGGGAGAAGGCTCGACCGGCTAAACTAAACTAACGCCGCTGGGGATGGCCAAGCGCGCGATCGACTTCATCACTTGGTTCCGGTACGCCGTACCCGCTTCCCCGGACGCCGCACGCGCATGGCAGAGCCAGCTTCCGCTGACCGTCCTGCGGGTGCGGGCCCCTGCCTCAGTGGGCCGAGTACAGCGCTATGGATCACTGATCTTCGGCCGGCGCACGGCGCGGAGCGAGTCCTATCTCGGGAACGACCTGCAGCACCTTGTCAAGGCGGTGTGCGACCGCACCAGCAGCTTGGGCCTGACCAGCAAGGGCTGCACACAGCCGCCCCCAGCATCGTCCTTTATGGCGGACCTAGTGCGGGATTACGACGATGGTGACTGGCAAGGGCCATACTGCCGCCACTTCAACATGAACTGCGACGGCGA
>CAWGQT010000013.1:0-133960 GCA_963824755.1 uncultured Solirubrobacterales bacterium
TTGACAAGCGCTCCTCCATATGCGCGACGTCTGAATGGCGCGGCCCGCCGGCGGTGGCGCCACCGCTTCGCCACAAAAGGGATCGCCGACTCGGCATCGGCCCACGCGCTGTCTAGGGCGGAGCACTCGTGGCCAGGAAGGGCCGTTGGCTGACGAACAGCACGGTCGCTTCTGCGATCGGCGGTGCCACCATCCGAAACAGCAGGGGTCAGCGCTCGATGGGGTTTCGGCGCAGACCGGTAGATCGTTGACGCCGAGAAGAAACAGACGGATGCCGCGAACGAGCGCCGGGCTCTTGTCCGTCGGTCGGCACCCACTTCTCCGAGATCCGAGTCGAGGCCCTCATCCGGCCATCACGGAGGCGGCGCGCCAGCAGCGGCTCGCGGGACGCACTCGCACAGTCAGCGCCGCTCCGCTCGGTACTCCCGATTTCACGACGGGCGTCCAAGCCGTCGCAAAATCGGGAGTGGACGATCTGCGGTTCGAGGGGACTCGAACAAACAACAATGACCAGCAGAACGGCAGAACACACGCCGGACTCTGCGGCCAAAGGATCAGCGACCAGAACGACGCTTGCGACGCGTCCGCCCCTCCGCCACAATGGCTGCAGCCCACCGCCGAATGAGCCGGACGGCGGAACATCAGGCGACAAGGAAATCGCTTGCAACGTTGCCCGCCACCGTTGCCCGCTGCGCCGACCGGAACCTCTGAATAGACAAAAGACCCGAATTTCGGGGCCTTTCAAACAAGCGGACGACGGGTCTCGAACCCGCGACCTTCGGCTTGGGAAGCCGACGCTCTACCAACTGAGCTACGTCCGCGCTGTGGGCGATTCTAAGCGCGAGCCGCTGGCGGCGTGGCCCGACAGCGGCCCAAACGGCTACTCGACCTCGGTCCTAGCCGGCTCTGTGATTCGACCCTGCTCGGCCTCAAATCGAGCCTGATCGCGGACTAACAGCCGGCGCAGCGCCTAGTCACGGTCCGGCCGGGCGTCAGCCTTCTGGCGGCAATGGTGCTGTTCGGACTGCTGGTCGATCGGCGGCCCGGCTGGACGGACGAAAAATGTTCGTCAGTCACGTGACGGCGAGTACGATACGCCGCTAGGCGCATGGCTGCCGCCTTGTATCGACCTGGGGGTTGGACCTTCGACCACCGGCGCGCGGTGTCGGACATCTGGCTATCTGCGCCCGGCGGCAGGCATCCGCTCAACGAGCCGCAGTACCGTTCCCTGATCGCGCCGACGGTCAAGGCGGCGCGGCATGTGCCGGAGACCGTCGGCGGCGCTCAGGCGTCCGCCGAGAGTGCCCAGTTCTCCAAGAACGACCGCGCGGCGTTCGCCGACCTGGGCTTCTCGGGCCCGCTGGACCAGATCACCCAGGCGAGCAAGAATGCTCTGGGCAGGGTGGCCGAGCCGGCCCGCCATGCGGGCCTTGAGGTGGAGTTCTCCGGCGTCCGGCCTGGCCCCAGCGGCAGCGGCGAGGGTGCGGGCGATGCCATCGGCCTGGCGGTTGCGTTCGTCGTGCTGATGGTCGTCTTCGGCGGCGCCCCGACCCGAGTGGATCGATCGCCGCGTGCCCGACCTCGATGTCGAGGGCGAGCAGCTGATCGAGCAGCTGGAGGAGCAGGCGTCTGCGCCGGAGCGAGTGCCGGAGCCGGTGGCCAACCCTGTGGGGCCGGGATAGGCCAGCTAGGCGGATTACATGAGGGGCTCGGGCGACACAGCCGTACAACAACTCAACGCACAGCAAGGAGGCGGAGATGAGCCAAGAACGTCAGGCCACCGGATCACCCGGGCCGGAGGTGCATGAACAGAAAATGCCGGACCAGGTGAGCCGCCGTCAGCTGCTGAAAGGTGCCGCCGGTGCTGCAGCCGGCGTAACCGCCGGGTCCGCGCTGACTGGCGCGACCGCCGGCGCGACGGCTTCCACTGGACACGCGGTTCGGGCTGCGCGCTTCATCCGCGACGTGGACGTGGCGATCGTCGGCGCGGGGATCTCTGGGCTTTACGCCGCTCATCTGTTGAGCCGCCAACCGCGCACGACCTTCGCGGTGATCGAGGCTCGCAACCGGACCGGCGGTCGGATCCTCAACGCGCGCATCGGCGTGGGCAATCAGGTGGTCGAAGCCGGCGCCGAGTTCATCGGCGCGCAGGACAAGCTGCTGCGGCAGCTGGCGATTCACGATCTGAAGCTGCCGATCTACAACACATTCGGCGACAAGAATGGCCAGGGCTCCCCAATCCTCGATTTCGGCAAACCGACCGCCCTGACGGACTTCAACTGGCCGCTGGTGCCGCCGGACATCGCCGCGGAGACGGCGCTGCTGGTCGACGCGCTCGACAGGATGGCCTTCCAAGTGCCGTTGGACGACGCCGCCAAGGCCAAGCACGCCGCTGCCTGGGACGTCCAGACCTTGGACTCGTGGCTGCTGGACAACATCGAGTCCCCAGCTGTGCGCACGGTGGCCAGGCTTTCGGGCTACGGGTTGTTTGGAGCTGAGCCGGGCGACACCTCCCTGTTGCAGTTCGTGTTCTTCACCCATGCGCACGGCGGCGTCCTAAAAACCGGCGGCATCAGCGGTGGCGCGCAGCAGAATCGCGTCACTGGCGGCAGCCAGCTGATCCCGGACACTCTGGTCAAGCGGATCGGCGCCGAGAACATCATCTTGAACGCCCCGGTACGCGCGATCGACCAACGGGGGCCCAAGGTGCTCATTACGACCGACGCGGGCACCGTCCGAGCGGGCGTCGTGATTCTCGCGCTCCCCCCGACTCTCGCCGGCGCGATCGATTACCAACCGGCCTTGCCGATCCTGCGGGCTCAGCTGACCCAGCGGTTCCCGATGGGGTATGCAGTCAAGGTCCACGCGACCTACCCCACGCCCTTCTGGCGCCACCTGACGACCAGGTACCCGCACACCCCGGACGGCCTGTCCGGCATCGTCCTGAGCGAGACCGGGCCGATCACGCTGGGCTTCGACAACTCACCCGGAGGCGCGAAGGCGACGACCGGTGTCCTGCTCGGCTTCGTGTTCGCCGACAATGGCCGGGTCTGGGGCTCCAAGCCCCCCGCGGCACGCAAGAGGGAGGTGCTGGCGCAGTTGGTGCGGTGGTACGGACCCAAGGCCGCCAACCCGATTCACTACATGGAGCAGAACTGGGCTGCCGAGCCCTGGACCCGAGGCTACATCGGCTACCCGACCACGGGGACATGGACCGACTACCACACGGCCTTCTCAGCGCCGATCGAAAACATCTTCTTCGCCGGGACCGAGACCGGGGACGGAGGCGCCGGCGGAATGGAGGGTGCGCTCACCGCCGCCACACGGGCCGTTAAGCAAGCCACACGCTGAGCGCTCGCCGTGGGATAAGCCGCGCGCCAACAACTCGCACTGCTCCGTCATGCCGGCGTTCCCTCGCCGGTCGCCGCCGAGCAGTCACCACCCTGCGATCGAGCGCATGAGCGACGCAGTGACAATCGCCCTGGGCGCCCGACGGATGGCTTGCCCTGGCGCAGGGCACTTCGTCGCCGCGGCGCCGGGGTTCGCAGATCAGCTCTGAGGCGTTCCTGCGCTCCGTAACCTCGTAGTCTCGGTGTCGTGCCCGTGGGACAACTCGCTCCGGTCGTTTGGTGCATCGAGGTCGGTTGCTCGGCGCCCGCCCGCTCATGCCGCCCAGGATCTGCCGGCCCGTCGCGCGTCGGCGCCCAATCGCCGATCCACGCAAATCTCGACAGGCACAATGAAGGAGCGGCATGACGATCGAAGTGAAATTGAGGAGGTTGCCAGCACACGTCTGTGCCATCGGCGCCTGCGTGCTGGCCCTGTTGGCTTCAGCGAACGGGGCCAGCGCCACGACGCCTGCTTCGTCAACTCACACCTCGGCGCCGTTCCACCTGGGGGGAAATCCACTGCCACCGGCGGCGCCGCCGGTGGAGACGGCCGCTCCAACCGGTCCCTATCGGGTTGGGCTCCGTACCCAGGATTACCGATTCCACGGATATGACCTGATGTTGTTCTTCTGGTACCCGGCGCATCATTCGCCGCACGCGACGCCGTACGTGACCGACGGTGGAATCCGGGGCCAGGCGGTCGTCAACGCCCCGCTCGATAGGTCGGGCGCCGAGTACCCGCTGATCCTTTTCTCGCCCGGGCTGGGCGCGCCCGGAGACGGCTATTACTTCTACGAGCAGAACCTGGCCAGCCATGGATACATCGTTGTCAGCGTCAGCGGGATCGATTCCACCGAGGCAGCCCTGGGTTCGAACGCACGTGAGGCCGCGCTCGTCAACTACGAGACGCAGCACAGGAATGCCAGTGCCGCAGTGGAGCTTGAGTTCAGCGATTGGTTCAGATCGACGCAGCTGGGGTTCGCCTATCGCCCACGTGAGGCCGAGTTCGCACTCGACACCGCGCTCAAGGAAGACGCCCATCGCGGCTCGTGGCTGTTCCACGCGATCAATACCAAGGAGATCGGCATGAGCGGCCACTCGCTTGGCGCGTTCACGACCCTGCTCCTCGGAGGGATGGGAGTCGACTGCAAGGTGCCGCTCACGGCAGGCGAGCTGAACCTGGGCAACCCCGTCATCATCGACATCAATCCGTGCGCGGAGCCGAAGGTGAAGGCGCTCCGGCGCCCGACGGCGCTCGCCGACCCCCGCATCAAGGCGATGATCGCGCTCGCACCGCCATTCTTCTCGCTCAAGGATCGGCAGATCGCGGCCGGAACGTCGGATATCGGCATTCCGACGATGATCATCACCGGCCTCGGGTCACAATTCGAGTCCACGCTCGCGCCACAGGTGGAGACCTACCGCGGCATCCACAGCCCCAAGTACCTCGTCGAGGTCAAGGGCACCTCCCATCTGCTCGTGTCCGACGATTATCAATTCAACCCGGTGCTCGAAAATAGCCTGCCGACGTCCGACAGGACGAACTTCGGCGCGAAGGCGCGCGTCTACGAGGACTACTCCGTCGCGTTCTTCAACCGCTACCTCAAAGGGGAGCAGCGGCGGACCGCGGCCACCCTGGACCACCCGACGTCGTCGTTCGTCGCGGCGCTCAGGCACAGCGACGGGTGACGAGGTAGGGTCGACAATCAACGCCGTGTCTGCACAGACCCGGGCCGGCGGTTGTTCGGCGCCTGACGCGATGAGCAGCTATACGGAGATCCGTTACGAGCTCGACAAGGAAACGGGCGTCGCCCTCCTGACTCTTGACCGGCCGGCCGCTCGCAACGCGCTCACGTTTACGACGTACAAGGAGCTCGAAGATGCGGTCCGCACGACTAGCGCGAGATGCTTGATCGTCACCGGCACCGATCCCGCCTTTTGCTCGGGCGATGACGTCAAGCAGGTGATGGCCGGGGCCGGCGAGCGCGTCGCCTCTGACCTCGCGCGCAAACCTGCGCTCACCCCCGCGGCCGGCGCTCTGCTGCTCACGGATGTACCGATCATCGCGGCCGTCAACGGCGCCGCAGTCGGCTGGGGAATGGAGCTTGCGTTGATGGCCGACATCCGCGTCGCTTCCGAGAGAGCACGCTTTGGCGAGCTGTTCGTCAAACGCGGGCTCTGCTGCGATGTGCCAGGGCTTGGCCGCCTGGCGCAGCTCGTCGGCCGGGAGCACGCGGCTGAACTGCTCTTCACCGGCCGTCTGATCGCTGCCGATGAGGCGGCGGCGATCGGCTTGGTTTCGCGCGTGGTGTCCCACGAAGAGCTGCTGACCACCGCCACCGCGTTGGCGCGCCAGATCGCCGCCAACCCTCCGCTCGCGGTGCAGCATCTGAAGGCGGGGCTCCGCCGGGCGCTCGACCCCAATTGGCTCGAGCTGGGCGCCTGGGTCTCGGCGAGCCTCGCTGAGCTGTTCGCAACCGACGACCACAAGGAGGGAGTGGCGGCATTTCTCGAAAAGCGTTCGGCGAGGTTCCAGGGCCGGTGAGCGCTGATTTCGACGGTGACCGCCTACACGCTTGGCTGTCGCAGAATCTCGGCTTCGACGGTGAGCCATTCGCCGTCGATGTCATCTCGGGCGGTCGCTCCAATCTGACCCTGGGCGTCGAGGCCGGTGGTCACCGTCTCGTCGTACGTCGCCCGCCGATCGGCCACTTCCTGCCGACGGCCCATGACATGTCGCGGGAATACCGCGTCTACCGTGCGCTGCACTGCACGGCCGTGCCGGTGCCTCAGGCGCACGCGCTCTGCGAGGACGAGTCGGTGATCGGCGCGCCGTTCTACGTCATGGAGCGGCTGGACGGCATCGTGCCCCACGAGCCCGCCGATCTCGCCGCGGCCGGCCGGGCCACGAACGCGCGCACCGGAGCCCACTTCATCGACGTGCTCACCGCGATCCACAACATCGATCTCGCCGCCGCAGGCCTGGCCGACTTCGGCAAGCCGGCGGGCTACCTCGAGCGACAGGTAAACCGGTGGATCGATCAGTGGGAGCGCTCCAAGGACGCCGACGAGCCCGCGATCGACGCACTTGCGCTACATCTGCGACGAACCATGCCACGGCAACAGCAGACCACGCTCGTACATGGCGACTACCGCCTCGGCAACGTGATGCTCGACGGCAACGACACCGGGCGCATCATCGCCGTCTTCGACTGGGAGATGGCCACCCTGGGCGACCCGTTGAGCGACCTCGGCTATACCCTGCTGTGGTGGGGAACGGCCGATCGCGTCAAGGTCCATCCCAGCCAAGGAGTCGCGGACCTTCCGGGCTTTCCGTCGAGCGACGAGCTCGTTGGCCGCTATGGCGCGTCCACGACGCTCGACGTCGGTCAGATCGATTGGTACCTGGCGCTTGCCGCGTTCAAGCTCGCGGTGATTCACGAGGGTCAACGAGCGACCCGCCGGCGTGCGGGTGAGCCGGTCGCCGACGCCGACGGGCAGCCGCTTGCCGAGTGGGCGCTGAAGCTCTGAACCCTCCCGCCTGGCTTGATCGGGACGAGCTCCGCATCGGGCTCGGTTGCATGCGGATGTCGACCGCTGGCGATCGCGACGAGCAGCTTGCACACGAGACAATCGCTGCTGCCGCGGCGGCGGGAATCCGGGTCTTCGACACCGCCCGCGCGTACGGGCGCGACGAGGCCGAGCTCGGCCACAACGAGCGGCTGGTCGCATCAGCCCTCAAACACGCGGGCGCTGCAAGCACCGCCCGGGTCGTGACCAAAGGAGGGATGAGCCGCACCGGCGGAGCGTGGGTGCCGGACGGGCGCGCCAGGACGATCGTCAACGACTGCGAGACGAGCCTGCTCGCCCTCGACGGGCTGCCGATCGACACCTTCCTGATTCACGCTCCGGATCCGCGCACCCCGTGGAGCACATCGGTGCGCGCGCTGGCTCGCCTCGCGGAGCAGGGACTGGCGAGCCGCGTCGGTCTCTCCAACGTCAACCGCTTCCAACTCGATGAGGCGATCGAGATCGCGCCAATCGCCGCCGTCGAGGTCGGCCTCAGCCTGCTCGACGATCACGCCGTGCGGGGCGGCGTTCTAGAGCGTTGCGCGGAGCTCGGGATCGCCGTGATCGCCCACTCCCCGCTCGGCGGGCCTCGCAGAACGAGCCGGCTGAGCCGCCATCACGCGCTCAACGACATCGCGGCGGCGCACGATGCCTCGGCAGCCGAAGTGGCGCTCGCGTGGCTGCTCGAGCTTTCACCGGCAGTCGTCGCGATCCCGGGCGCGCGACGTCCTGAGACCGTGCGAGCCGCGGCCCGGGCAGCGCGACTGCCGCTCGCAGCCGACGAGCACGCCGCACTCGGCCGCGCCTTTGGCTGGGCTCCCAAACGGGGCCTTCGAAAGAGACCCGGACGGCGCAACGACGCCGACGTCGTGATCGTGATGGGGATTCCAGGGGCCGGCAAGACGCGCCTCGCGCGGTCCTACGTGGAGCGCGGCTACGCCCGGCTGAATCGTGACGAGCGGGGCGGCGGCCTGCCCGAGCTCGCGGATGCGCTCCATCAGGAGCTCTCGACCGCTGTCCCCGGCGTCGTGCTGGACAACACGTACCTGACGCGGGCATCGCGCAGTCACGTGCTCGAGGTGGCCGCCTCGTACGGCTCACCCGTCACGTGCATCTTGCTGAACACGCCACTCGCGCAGGCCCAGATCAACATGGTCGAGCGGATCCTCGACGCCTTCGGCGGGCTGCCCACACCGGACGAACTGCGGGCGCGTACGCGAGCCCTGCCCGGCCTGCTGACCCCGACTCGCCAGATGCGTGCACTGCGGGAGCTCGAGCCGCCGTCGCCCGAGGAAGGCTTCAATCGGGTGGAGGTTGTGGAGTTCGAGCGCTCAATTCCGAGCTCCACCAACCCGGGGGTCATGATCGCCGCAGCTGCGCTTCGCAAGCCAGACTGGCAGCGGTCGCTCGACGCAGCCGATGCGCGACTGCCGCACCTAGTGTTCGACTGGATCCCGGATGGGGACCAAGCGAAGCTAGATCCGCTGGTCGCTCAACTTGCCGCCCGCATCCACGGGCCGGTCGAGGCGGCGGTCTGCCCGCACCCAGCGGGGCCGCCGATCTGCTGGTGCCGAACTCCCCTTCCAGGCCTGCCTCTGGCGTTCGCGCGAACCCACAAGCTCGCGCCGGAACGCTGCGTCCTGATCGGCACCAGCACCGCGCACCGCGCGCTGGCGAACGCGCTCGGCGCGCGGTTCGTGGCGGCTTAACCGGCGCTACGGCGCGCGGTTCGTGGCGGCTTAGCCGGCGCTACGGCGCGTGATCGGGGCCCGCCGCGCCCCGGTTGGCTGCTCGGGCACGCACCGTCCTGGCGATCGTCGACGCGTGCACGGCTCTGCGACGGTCGGTGAGCTGCCGAGGTCCCGGAAGCCAACGGATCGGTTCGCCCGGTGCCCTGCCGAGAAAGGCCTGGGAGCAGGTCGCGCGCCGCTCGACACGGCCCTCGCTTGCCCCGCGCGTCGGCGGGAGCCCGTAGTACAGGCAGAGCTCAAGCTCGTTGTATGCCGAGACGAATTCGACGTCGAGCAGCGGCGCATCGCGGATGTACTCGAGCGGCACGGAGCTGTACGCCGCCTCCACGCCGACACTGACGAGCGCCGAGACGGGCAGGCCGACCAGCCGCTCGCGTCCCTCGCACTCATGCGACACCGCCAGCCATTGCGGCCGAGCGGTCTCCCGATCCACGAACACGGCGTTGATGACGCCGATCTCTCGACCCTCACGGTCGACGAGCACGCTTCCACGTGACAGCAGAGCGTCCTCGAGCAGGCGCCGATAGGTCACATCGAGCCGGTTCAGAATCGACGTGTAGATGCAGTCGGAGCTGCGTCCCGTCATCAGCCGCTCGAACACCGCGCCCGGCACATCCTCGACCGCGCCGTCCGCAACGACGCTTGCCAGCCGACTGCGGGCCTCGACCGCCCGCAGGTCCCAACTCCACTCTACGTACACGGGCCACCGTCTACCTTCACGCCCCATAGCTTCCCCGCCCGTCCCGATCGTACCCTTCCTGACCCGAACATCAGCGCCTCCTGCACATATTCACTTGCGCGTCGGGCCGCATGCCGGACGGGCTCTCCTGACCGGTACCGTATCTCTCACCACCGGTCGGGCAACCCAGTTGCCAAGAAGTCGGAGGAATCGATCGCGATCTTGTGCGGAGAGTGATCACTCTCCGCCTCTACTACCCTAAATCAGCTTATGCGGCGCTACGTACTTCCCGGCATGGTCGTTGTAGCCGCTATCGCGCTGGTCTGGCTGCTGGCGGTGGGAGTCGCAGGTCAGGGCACGAACAATTCGATCGAAGCCTCGCTTGCACGTGGCGTCCGGCCGCTTGCGCCGAGCTCGACGGTATCGCTTCCGATCCTGGGCTCGTCGGGCACGCAGTCGCTGCGCGATTACAGAGGGAAGGTCGTCGTGCTCAACGTGTTCGCTTCGTGGTGTGACCCCTGCATGGCGGAGGCGCCGATTCTCGAGCAGGAACAGCACAAGCTCGCCGCCCACGGCGCCACCATCCTGGGCGTCACCTACCTGGACAACTCAGACGCTTCCGAAGCCTTCGTACGCCAGGAGCACATCACCTACCCGGTCCTCAGAGATGTAGCAGGCAACTTCGTGCGATCGTTCGGCGCCACGGGCGTCCCCGAGACGTTCGTGATCGACCGCAGCGGACATGTCGCCGCGGTACGGCGCTTCCAGCTCGACAGCACGTGGCTGAACCAGACCGTGCGGCCGATCCTGGAGCGGCGCTCATGACGCTCAAACGAGCCCTGACGATGCTTGCGATCGCGACTTCGGCGCTCACGTTCGCCACACCCGCGGCGACCGCGATCGCGCCCCGCGCGTCGCTGACCGACATCGAGAACGACGTGATGTGCACCGCGTGCCACGAGCCCCTGAATGTCTCCCAATCGCCTGAGGCCTACTCCGAGCGCGCGTTCATCCGCACGCTGATCGCACAGGGCGAGACCAAATCGCAGATCATCAATGCGCTCGTGGCGCAGTACGGTCCCGCGGTCCTCGGCAAGCCACCAGCGCATGGCTTCAACCTGACCGTCTACATCCTGCCGCCGGCGATCCTCGCCGCCGGGATCGCCGTGCTCATCATCACCCTCCCGAAGTGGCGGCGCCGCGCGCGCGCACGAGCCGCCCAATCGCTCGCCGCCGGTCCGGCGCTCAGCGCCGCCGACGCACACCGCCTCGACGAGGACCTGGCTCACTACAAGGGCTGAACGCGCTACATCGAGTCCGGGGCGCTCACGCCGAGCAATCCGAGCGACGCAGCGATCGTCCGCTGGGTCGCGACCGACAGCGCGATCCGGAAGCTCTCGACCTGCTCGGGAGTGGCGCCGACCACGTGGCAGTCGCGGTAGAACGCGGTGAAGACCTGCGCCAGCTCCAGCGCGTAACCGGCGATCCGGTGCGGCGCTCGCCGCACCGCCGCCTCAGCGACCTCCCCGGGGAATGCGATCAGCTTCTTAACCAGCTCACGCTCGGAGAAGTGCAACGAATCCGAACCCCAGCCGACCTCACCGGAGACCGCATCCGCGACCCGTGAATCGGCCAGCCGGCCCAGCATCGAGGCGATCCGTGCGTGCGCGTACTGGATGTAGTAGACGGGGTTCTCCGCGGACTGCCGGCGCGCCAGGTCAAGATCGAGATCGAGCGTCCGGTCGGCGGAGCTGCGCAGCATGAAGAAGCGGGTCGCGTCCACACCGATCTCGTCGAGCAGTTCGTCAAGGGTCACGAACGCGCCCATGCGCTTGGACATCGCCGCGCGCTCGCCGCTCTCCACGAGGTGCACGAACTGGATGATCGGGACCTCGACGGTGTCCGGATCGCCTCCCAGCGCGGCCATCGCGGCCTTCAGTTCGCGCACGTACGCGTGGTGGTCGGCTCCGACCGGCATCAGCTGGCGCTCGTACCCACGCTCGCGCTTGTTCTGCAGATACGCGATATCGGCCGCGAGATACGTAGGCTCGCCGCCCGTGCGCACCACCACCCGGTCTTTGTCGTCGCCGAAGCTCGTCGTCCGCAGCCACGTCGCGCCCTCCGAGACGTAAAGGTGACCTGCCTCCTGGAGAATCGCGAATGCCCGCTCGATTGCGCTGGGCGATCCCTCGTGCAGCGTGCGTTCGCTGAAGAACGAGTCGTACCGCACGCCGTAGCGCTCGAGGGTGGCCTTGATCCGCGCCAGCATCCGCTCGACGCCCGCGTGCGCGAGCTCATCGGGATCGGCATCCGCCGCGCCCGGTAGTTCGCCCGCCAGCTCGATCACGTACTCGCCCTGATAGCCGCCCTCCGGGACCTCCTCTCCCCTGGCCCGGGCCCGGACCGACTCGCCAAGCAGCCGGATCTGCGATCCCGCGTCGTTGAAGTAGTACTCGCGCGAGACCTCGTGTCCGTGGTACTCGAGGATCCGTGCGAGCGCGTCGCCAAACGCCGCGTGGCGGCCGCTGGCGGCAACCAGCGGACCGGTGGGGTTCGCCGAGACGAACTCGATCAACATGCGCTCGGCCACCTCAGCGCCACCGGCCCCGAAGCTCTCGCCACGATCGAGAACCGCGGCCAGGGCGCGCCGGTGCCAATCATCGGACAGGAACAGGTTGAGGAAGCCGGGGCCGGCGACCTCGGTGCGGTCGAGCCCCTCCCCCAGCGCCGCCGTGAGCTCGCCGCCGATCCGCTCGGCGATCACGCGCGGCGCTGCCTTCAGCACCGGCGCCAACAGCATCGCGGCGTTGGTCGAGTAGTCGCCCTGATCCTGCCGCTTGGGGCGCTCGAGCTTGGGCGTCGAAGGCAGCCCGTCGCCGTTGCGGACCGCTGCGGCGGCGTTGTGGACTGCGGCGCCCAGTTCGGAGAGCGGATCGCTCACGCGGTGGCCACGCTCGCGGGCTGGAACAGCTCCTCGAGGCGTTCGACCGCGTCCGGGGGGCCGATCGCGACCAGCCGGTCGCCCGCCTCGATCACGGTCTCGGCGGATGGCTGGGCCTCGAACTGGCCGTCTTGCCGCCGCAGAACCACGATCATCGACGCGCCACGGACCGATTCGATCGTCTTGCCGGCGCCCGAGCAGCCCGGCGAGACCTCGATTTCCTCCATCCGGTAGTCGGCGAACTGCACGGCCCCGCCCACCTGGGGGTGGAGCGCCACCCGAGCCATCTCGGACCCCGACGTCTTGTACGGCGAGATCACTCGGTCGGCACCGGCCCGGAGCAGCTTCTTCTCCGAGTCCTCCTTGGACGCCCGCGCGATGATCATCAGCTCGGGGCAGAGCTCTCGGGCGGTCAACGTGATGAAGATGTTCTCCGCGTCGGAGTCGACACAGGCGATCAGACCTTTGGCGCGCTTGATTCCGGCCCGGACCAGCACCTGATCGTCGGCGGGCTCATCCTCCACGTACCGCACTCCGAGCGCCTGGGCAATCTCGCGATTGTCGGGGTTGATGTCGACCACCACGTAGTCGGCCCCCGCCGCGCGCAGATCGCGCGAGACCTGGCGGCCGACCCGCCCGAAGCCGCAGACGATGTAATGGTCGTGGTAGGAGTCGATCACGCTCTGGGTCCGGCGCTCGTCGAGCACGCCGCTGAGCTCGCCGGACACGAAGAACTCAGCGATCGTTGCGAATGCGTAGAAGAGCGTACCTATGCCAAACAGCATCAGCGCGACCTTGAGCGCGCGGCCGGCCGTGTCGTGTGGGAATGGGATCGATCCCTCGGTCGTCAACGTGTCGAGCGTGCGCACGAAGCCCCATGCCAGCGAACTGCGCTCGGTGAGCATGAAGCCGATGCTCCCGCCGATCAGCAGCACGCTGAGCAGGATCAGCAGGAACAGAAGGCGGCGCCTGATTAGCCGCAGCTCCGCGCGCGCACGCACGCGAGGGTGCAGGAGCCGCCGCCGGGCGATCGAGGTCTGAGAATCGGGCATCAGTAGTGGTAGGGCTCCCCGGCGAGGATCTTGTGCGCTCGGTAGAGCTGCTCGAGCAGCACAACTCGCGCCAGTTGATGGGGCAACGTCATCTCCCCGAGCGAGAGCCGGTGGTCAACCTCGTCGAGATCGAGCCCGAACGGGCCACCGATGACGAAGCACAGATCCCGACCGCTCTGGCGCCTCTCCTCCAGGAAGCGGCTGAAGCCGACTGAGTCGAGGTGTGCGCCGTCGCGGTGCAGCAGGGAGACGAATGCCCGGTCGGGCAGCCGTCTTGAGACCTGTTCGTCCTCTCGCACCTCGAGCAACTCGAGCCGCGTGTGACGCGCCAACAGCTTCTGATAATGCTGCACATCGTCGGCAAATGGCGGACGGAGTCTGCCCACCGCGAGGACTACGAGCCGCACGATTGGGATACTACGTTGAACATGGACGAACCCGACACCCCAGAGCGCCACATCAACATCCATTTCTCGCCGGACATCATGGCCGGCGTGTACGCGAATTTCGCGAACGTCAGCCACTCCGACTACGAGTTCACGATCACGTTCGCACGTGTCGACCACGAGGTCGAGGACGATGAGGTCCCCGGCGTGGTGGTGTCGCGGATCAACCTCTCTCCGAAGTTCATGCGCGAACTGATCGAGGCGATGCAGGACAACTTTTCGAAGTGGCAGACGCGCGAGGGGATCAAGAACCTGCCGGAGTTCGGCGGCGGGCCAGATCCCCAGAGCTGACTACTCGCCTCGTTCGTAGACGACGGCCGCAGCGATGCGCTCCGCGGTCGGAGGGTGCGTGGCCAGCAGCGTCGTCGCCCAGCGCGGGGGATCCAGATCGGCCACGTTCTGGACCGCGATCGCGCGCTCGAATGAGATAAACGCCTCCGGCGAACCGGACAGCTCGAGCGAGAACGCGTCGGCGCGGCGCTCGAGCGCCCGCGAGAGGCGGTTGGCGATCAGACCGACGGGTGCGGTGACGATTGCCGCCGCGAGCGCGAGCGCCGGGAGCGCAACGGCCGTACCGCGCTCAGGCGAGAGCGCCCAGCTCAGCCGCTGAACCGCGAGCGCACCGCCCGGCGCGATCAGCGCGGCGAACGCGACGCTGCGCCAGACGTCGCGGCCGTGTACGTGCGAGAGCTCGTGCGCGACCACGACCCGCACCTCGTCGCGGCTGTAGCGGTCGAGCATCGTGTCGAACAGCACCACCCGCTTGGTCGGGCCGAGCCCGGTGACGTAGGCGTTGGCGGCGGTGGTCCGCCGGCTTGCATCGACCGAGTAGACCTCCCCCACCTTCACGCCCGCTGCCTGCGCAAGCTCGAGCACGTCGGAGCGCGTCGTACCCTCCGGCAGCGGCGTGAACTCGTTGAAGATCGGGTCGAGGACGACCGGGGCCAGCGTCGTCAGCACGCCGCCCACGAACACCGAGCCGGCTGCCGCGGCTACCCACCAGCGGCGTGGATAGCGCCGGGTCGCCGCGACGATCGCCGCACCGCCGGTGGCGGCGAGCGCGGTCTCGATCCCCGTCGCCTTGACCAGATCGACCGCCCATCCACGCCACGACTGCGTGACCAATCCAACCGCCTTGGCGCGCCTCCGCGACACGGCCGCGAGTGGCAGCGGCGGGAGCGAGAGACCGGCGGCCAGGACCGCCCCGGCGGTCGCGCCGGCCGCGATCGGCCGTGTGCGCGGAGCCCCCAGAATGCGGGGCGGCCGGCGGACGATCTGCACGAGCACCGCCAGCTCGATCGCCGATCGCGCCAGCGCGAGCGCCATCTGTGGCCGCGCGAAGCGCCGCCCCCGCGTGATCTCATCGTCCGAGAAGTAGCGCCGCAGGTTGACTGGTGGGGGCTTGGCGACCGCCGGCCGGGGGCGCAGCAGCCGAACGCCGGCTTCGGCTGCGCCAAGCGTCGCCACGAGCGGACCGAGCACCGAGCTGCGCATACGCCGTCTCACCAGGGAGACTGTAGACGTGCGCGTGGCGATCGTATCGGACATCCACGGCAACAGGCATGCCTTCGAGTCGGTGCTCGATGAGATCGAGGCCTCCGAATGTGAGGAGATGTGGTGCCTGGGCGACCTCGTCGGCTACGGCGCCGACCCGGACGCGTGCGTCGAGCTTGCCCGGCGGCACGCCGTGATCTGCCTGGCTGGCAACCACGACCTCGGGGTACGGGGCTCGCTGCCCCTCGAGCAGTTCTCGCGTGGAGCTGCCCTGGCCGCGAGGTGGACCCAGGCGACGATCACCGCCGAAACCCGCGAATTCCTCGACGAGCTCGAGCCACAGCTGCTCGACGAGGCCGTCGGTCTGTATCACGCCAGCCCTCGCGACCCGGTGTGGGAGTACGTGCTCTCGCCGCTGCAGGCCGAGATGTGCCTGGACGTGCAGGAGCACCGCGTGTGTCTGATCGGTCATTCGCACGTGGCACTGTCGTTCTCGCGCGTCCCCGGGGCGCCTGCCACGGGCCAGACGCGCGACGACGGCGAAGAGCTCGAGCTGGCCTCGGGCGAGTGGCTGATCAATCCGGGCAGCGTCGGCCAGCCTCGAGACGGAGATCCGCGAGCCGCCTGGCTCGAGCTCGACCTCGACGGCTGGACCGCGCTCTACCGCCGCACCGAGTACGACATCGCCGGGGCCGCGGCATCGATCAGAGCCGCCAGGCTGCCGGATTCCCTGGCGGACCGCCTGGCCTACGGTCAGTAATGCTCCCGGCGGCCGGCGAGCCTAACGGCAGCCCAACACCAGGAGTCTCTAAAGTCAAGCCGCGCATGCGCTACGCGCCTCGCGCCCTGCTGGCCGGCGGACTCGGATTCGCGGTCTCGATTCTCGTCGCCGCCTGCGGTGGCGGCGCCGGCCTGCTCTCAGGCGATCAGTCAAACACCCTGAACAGCCAGCTCGACCAAGTCTCCAATGCTCTGAGCGCCGGTCAATGTGCGGCGGCGGTGAGCGCGGCGGGCGCGTTCGGCAACGCCGTCGGCAACCTGCCGGCGACGATCGACGCGAAACTCCGCGCCAACCTGACCCAGGGGGCGAGTACGCTCGCCCAACTGACGCCCCAGGACTGCCACACGAGCACGACCACCTCGAGCAGCACGCGCACGAGCTCGACCCCCACCACCACCTCATCGACCACGACCAGCTCGACCAGCACATCGACGACCTCCACTCCCACGAGCACGACCACGTCTACGCAAACGACGCCAACGAGCACCACTGCAACGACCACGTCCAGCTCGGGTAGTTCCTCTACGGGGGGCACGAGCGGCGGCGCCGGACTGGGCGGCGGCAACACCGGCAGCGGCAACTCCGGCGGTGGCGGTAACTCACAATGACAAGCACGACAACGATCGCAGGCCGATATCGAATCGAGGGACGTCTCGGCGTCGGCGGCATGTCCACCGTCCACCTGGCGTTCGACCAGCGGCTGGAGCGCTACGTGGCGCTGAAGCTGCTGGCCGAGCACCTGGCAGATGACCCCACCTTCGTCTCGCGCTTTCGCCGCGAGGCGCTGGCAGCGGCGCGCCTCGTGCATCCGAACATCGTCCAGGTGTTCGACTTCGGCTTCGACGAGGGCCACCACCAGCACTTCATCGTGATGGAGCACGTCTCCGGGCACTCTTGCGCCGAGCTGCTGCGCGATCGCGGCCATCTCGACATCGAGCAGGCGGTCGAAATCGTCTCTCAGGCCTGCCGGGGGCTCGACTACGCGCACCGCAACGGCGTCGTGCACCGCGACGTCAAGCCCGGCAACCTGCTGGTCTCAGAGGACGAGGTCATCAAGCTCGCCGACTTCGGGATCGCCCGCGCGACGGACCAGTCGAGCATCACCCAGGTCGGCTCGGTGCTCGGCACGGCGGCCTACCTCGCGCCCGAGCAGGCGCGCGGCGAGGAGGCGGGGCCTCGATCTGACATCTACTCGCTCGGCGTGGTCACCTATCAGCTGCTTTCGGGGCGGCTGCCCTACGAGGCCAATTCGCTCTCCGAGCTGGCGCTCAAGCAGCAGCGAGAGTCGCCGGAATGGCTCAACGAGCTCAACCCGCGCGTGCCCCGCGAACTGGCGCAGGCCGTCGCGCTGGCGCTCGCGATCGACCAGGAGGCGCGGCCCGCGGACGCCCTGCTGTTCGGCGAGGCGCTTCGCAACGGCCTGCACGGCATCTCGCCGCTGCCCGGCAACGCGCCGACCTCCCACCTGGGGACTCGCGCCGCGACCCGTGTGTTGTCCCGTCCCGCCCCTGTGATCGCCGAGGAGGGCGCAACCGCCGCGACCCGCGTGGCGCCTCGTCAGGCAGCGCCCCGCCAGGCGGCGGCGCGGACCGGATCCCAGCCCCCGGCGCGAACGCAGGTCGCCCCTCCACCTCGGCCCGCCGAGCAGCGCCGCGCGGCGCGCGCGGCAGCCACGGCCGACCAGCGCGTACCCCGCCGGCGTCGCGGAAAGGGCCGATTCCTGGCGCTGACCGCGCTATTGCTGGTGCTCGTCGTCGCGGTCGTGGCAGCGGTGGCGATCGCCGACAGCACCTCGAGCACGGCCCTCCATATCCGCCACATCGTGGCCCACGACGCTCAGAGCGCGATCAACAGCATCCGCAACTTCATCAACCAGAACACGAAGTAGCGCCCGGAGGGGAGCCGGCCCGCAGCTCCGCTGCCACTGCCGGCAGGCGGCCCGTCTCGATCCCGTTGCGCAGGTCGTCCATCAGCCGCGCGATGAACGTGAGGTTGTGCAGCGTGACGAGCCGCAGCGCGGTCAGCTCGCCGGCGCGCAGCAGGTAGTGCAGGTACGCGCGGGAGAACCCAGCCGAGCACGCCGGGCAGGAGCAGCCATCGAGGATCGGCTGGGGCGCCGATTTGTGAGCGGCTTTGACCAGATCCAGGCGCCATCCAGTGGCGGGCTGGGGCACCAGCGCCACGCCGTGGCGTCCCAGTCGTGTCGGCAGCGCGCAGTCGAAGGTGTCGATCCCGAGGCTCACGCATGTGATCAGGTCGTCGATGTCGCCGATTCCCAGGAGGTGGCGCGGCCTTCCGGCGGCGGCGCGCTCGAGCTCGGCCGTGGTCCACGCGACGACCTCGTGCATCTGGGACTTCTCGCGGCCGAGCGACCCCCCGATCGCGATTCCGTCGCAGCCGCTGGCTGCGACCGTTGCCGCGGACTGCGACCGCAGGTCGTGCTCGACCCCTCCCTGGACGATGCCGTACACGACCTGGCCGACGGGTCCGTGCTCCGCGTGCCAGTCCAGACAGCGCTTCAGCCAGCGGTGCGTGCGCTCGGTCGAGCGCGCCGTGTAGTCGCGCGAGACATGGAACGGCGTGCACTCGTCGAAAACCAGCGCGATGTCCGAGCCAAGCGCCGCCTGGACGGCCATCGAGGTCTCGGGTCCGATGAACCGTTCGCTGCCGTCGACGTAGGAGCGGAAGCGCACCCCCTCCTCCTCGATCGACAGGATCGCGCCGCTGCTCTCACGGGATCGCCCGCCGGGTGGGCGGGATTTGATCTCGTCCGCCACCCCACCGTGCCCCATCGAGAACACCTGAAAGCCGCCGGAGTCGGTGATGATCGGCCGCTCCCAGCGCATGAACTCATGCAGGCCCCCGAGGTCGGAGACCAGCTCGGGACCCGGCGCGAGCATCAGGTGAAACGTGTTGCCGAGGATCAGCTCGTAGCCGAGCTCGGCCACGTCACGCGGCTCGAGCGTCTTGACGGCGCCGCGCGTGGCCAGCGGGACGAACGCGGGCGTACGGACCTGGCCGTGCGCGAGCTCGAGCGTGCCGGTCCGGGCGAGTGTCTCAGAGCAGCGGGCGCCGATCGTGAACATCCGCCCGGACCATAGCCGGGCTTACTCCGTGGTCTCGGAGCCCTCGATCGCCGGCGCCTCGCCGCCGACCGAGATCGCGACCTTGCGCGGCTTGCGCTGCTCGGGCTTCGGGACGTGCACCTCGAGCACGCCGCGGTCGAACGTCGCCTTCACCGATTCCGGATCAACGCCCTCGGGCAGTGTCAGCGACCGCGAGAACGAACCGTACGCCCGCTCGACCCGGTAGTAGCCCTCCTGCTTGTCCTCGTGCTCGCTCTTGCGCTCGCCGGAGATCGTCAGCACGTTGTCCTCGAACTCGATGTTGACGTCCTTCTCGGTGAGGCCGGGCAGGTCGACGCGCAGGACGAACTCGTCGCCGTTCTCGACCAGGTCCATCGCCGGAATCCACCGGCGAAGCGTCCCATCGGACGCGGTCGGGGTGTCAAAGAAAGTGCTGAACAGCCGGTTCATCTCGCTCTGGATGGTGCCCAGCTCACGCACGGGCTCCCAACGAATCAATGCCATCTCAAACCTCCTTTTAGGTTTGATACCAGTATGAAATATGAGTGACTTCGTGTCAAGTCTTATTGTAGCGACATGCGAAGATCTGAAGGGGCTGCTGGCGCAGCATCCGTGGGGCCGGGAGGGCCCGTCCAGACCGCGTCGGCGAGCGGGTGCCTCGTCGGGGTGTTCTGCCGGTGAGGGTCCGGCCCACCCTGGGGACGTCCATTTCGTAGCAAAGGTTCATGCCCGCCTGCGGGCGCCCCGGGGGATGAAAATGGCCCCGGCGCACCGTAAACCGGGGCAACCTTGTTTACGGGGTGCCACGGCTATTTTCTAACCAAGCCCCCGCCACACACGGCGACGATGAACGTTATGGACGTCCCAGCGTCGGCGTCCATTTCGTAGATCGTTGCCACGGGGCGGAGTCGTTTTGTTACGAAATGGACGTTCGCCCGTCCCTTTCTCGTGCTTCAGCGGGAGGTTGGTGTTGTATGAAGTCCCGCGTGGGCGGGACCCCAATCCCGCCGGCCATGGATGGCCGGCGGAACGGGCACGGACGGAGCTGACACCGCCGGAGCCACCTCGGAGACAACCCGAACCGCCACGCAGGTCCGGACGGGCCCTCACGGCCCCATGGACGCTGCGAAGCAGCCCCTAAGTAATCAGCGACTGCCCCGTCATGGCCGCCGGCTGCTCGACCCCGAGCATCCGCAGCAGCGTCGGCGACACGTCCGCCAGCACGCCGCCGCCGCGCAGCGACAGATCGGGCACCGTGACGATCACCGGCACGGGATTCAGCGAGTGCGCGGTGTTCGGACTGCCGTCGGGCTCGAGCATGTGGTCGGCGTTGCCGTGGTCGGCGGTGATCAGGCAGGCGCCCCCGGACTCGTGTACGACGGAGACGATGTCGGCGAGGCAGCGGTCGACCGTCTCGATCGCCTTCACTGCGGCCGGAATCACGCCGGTGTGGCCGACCATGTCGGCGTTGGCGAAGTTGATGATCCCGAACGTCGGCGACTCCTCCCGCCAGGCCGAGACGAACGCCTGCGCCGCCGCCGGCGCGCTCATCTCGGGCTTGTAGTCGTAGGTCGGGACATCGCGCGGTGAGGGGACCAGCTCGCGGCGCTCGCCCTCGCAGGGCTCCTCGTCGCCGCCGTTGAAGAAGTACGTCACGTGCGGGTATTTCTCGGTCTCGGCGACATGCAGCTGCTTGACGCCGAGCGCGGCGATCACTGACGACATCGTGGTCGCGGGATGCTCGGGCGGGAACGCGACCGGATAGTTGAAGTCCTCCTCGTACTGGGCCATCGTCGCGTAGTGCTCGACCACGCCGGCGCCGCCACGGTCGATCTCGTCGAACCCCGGGTCGGCGAGCGCGCGGGTGATCTCGCGCATCCGATCGGGGCGGAAGTTGAACGCGAACACCGAGTCGCCCGGTCGGATCCGGGCCTCCTCGCCGACCAGCACCGGCTTGATGAACTCGTCGGTCTGTTCGCGCTCGTATGCACCTTGCGCAGCCTCGGGCCCGGACGCGGCGTGATGTTCGGCACGTCCGTGCACGAGCATGTCGTACGCGAGCTGGACCCGGTCCCAGCGGCGGTCGCGATCCATCGCGTAATACCGGCCGACGACCGATCCGATCCGTCCCGTGTTCGCGTCGCGCATCCAGCCTTCGACCTGCTCCAGATAGCCCGCGCCCGACGTCGGCAGCGTGTCACGGCCGTCGGTGAACGCATGCAGCACGAGATCTCGAACCTCCAGCGAGGCGGCCAGCCGGATCAGCGCCTCCAGGTGCCCGAACCCCGAGTGCACGCCACCGTCCGAGACGAGCCCGATCAGGTGCACCCGCTCGGCGGCCGTGAAGGCGTCCTGCAAGACCCGGTTGGAGCCCAGCTCGCCCTGCTCGACCGCTAGGTCGATCCGGGTCAGGTCCTGCATCACGATTGACCCTGCGCCGAGGTTCAGGTGGCCGACCTCGGAGTTGCCCATCTGCCCTTCAGGCAACCCGACCGCCCGCCCGCACGCAGTCAGCGTGGTATGGGGATAGGCGTTCCACAGCTCGTCGAACACCGGCGTCGACGCGAGCGAGACGGCGTTCCCGGGGCCGGCGGGGGCGCAGCCCCAGCCGTCGAGGATGATCAAGGCGGCCGCGGCGGCGGGCAACTGCTGTGCGCCGGGCCGGACGCTCATCAGCGCGCTGCCCCGATGATCGTCGCGAACGACTCTGGATCGAGGCTCGCGCCGCCGACGAGCGCGCCGTCCACGTCTGGGAGTGCGAGCAGCTCGGCGGCGTTGTCGGGCTTGACGCTTCCGCCATAGAGGATCCGGGTGCGCTGCGCCTGCTCCGGCGCGCGGTCTGCGACCAGCGCCCGCACGAACGCGATCGCCTCCTGAGCCTGTTCGGGGGTGGCGACGTGGCCGGTTCCGATCGCCCAGATCGGCTCGTAGGCGATCACGACATCGCCGAGCCGATCATTGTCGACCCGCTGCAGATCCTCCTGGACCTGGTGGCGCAGCTTGCGCTCCGTGTCGCCCCGATCCCGTTCGTCTTCGGTCTCGCCGACGCACAGCACGGGCAGCAGCCCAGCCTCGAGCGCCGCCGGCACCTTCAGCTGCAGCGCGCGATCGGATTCGCCGAAGTGCTCGCGACGCTCGGAATGGCCGAGGATCACGCCCTGTACGTCGGCTTCGACGAGCATCGGTGGCGACACCTCGCCGGTGAACGCACCTTCGTCTGCGTAGTGCATGTTCTGCGCGTAGACCTGCACGCGCGAGCCGCGCACAGAGTCGACCACCGCGCCGAGCGCCAGAAACGTCGGACACACCGCCACGTCGACTCCGTCGAGCGTCGAGACCCGTGGCAGCAACCCTGCGACGAACTCCTCCGCCTCCGCGATCGTCTTGTACATCTTCCAGTTGCCGGCGATGAGGGGCGTGCGATCGCTCATGACAGCGCCACCACACCCGGGAGCTCTTTGCCCTCGACAAGCTCGAGCGATGCGCCGCCCCCGGTCGAAAGGTGGGTCACCTTGTCGGCAAGACCGAGGCGCTGAATCGCGGCCGCCGAGTCCCCGCCCCCGACGACGGTCGTACCGGGCGCGTCTGCGATCGCCTCCGCAACCGTCCGCGTGCCGGCGGCGAACGGCTCGAGCTCGAATGCGCCCATCGGACCGTTCCAGAACACGGTGCCGGCACGTGCGATGATCATCGCGTACGCCTCGGCCGTGCGCGGCCCGATGTCGAGACCCATCATGCCGTCGGGAACGTCGACGCCGTCGAGCGGCTTGGCCGCGGCGTCGGCGTCCATCCGCTCCGCGATCACCAGATCCTGGGGTAGCTCGAACGACGCATCGGTCCCCTCGAGCGACGCCAGAATCTTCTTCGCCAGCTCTACGTCCTCATCCGCACATAGCGAGGAGCCGATCGGGTGCCCCTGCGCGGCGAAGAACGGGAAGCACATCGCGCCCCCGATCAGGATCGTGTCGGCCGTCTGCAGGAAGCGGTCGATCACCGCGATCTTGTCGCTCACCTTCGCGCCGCCCAGCACCGCCACGAGCGGGCGGGCGGGGTCTTCCATCACCTTGGTCAGCGTCGATACCTCCTTCTCCATCAGCAGCCCCGCTGCGCGGTCGGAGACCAGGTGCGCGACGCCCTCGGTCGAGGCATGGGCTCGGTGAGCTGTGCCGAACGCATCGTTGACATAGACGTCGGCCAGCGAGGCCAGCTCACGCGCGAGATCGGGATCGTTCTTCGTCTCGCCTGGCTCGTAGCGGACGTTCTCGAGCACGAGGATGTCGCCCGGCGCAAGTCTGTCGGCGAGCGCCCGCACGTCATCGCCCACGACTGCCGGCGCGAGCGTTACGTTCGCGCCGGTCAATTCCCTCAGACGATCGGCTGCGGGCCGCAGCGAGAACTTGGGCTCGCGAATCTTGGGGCGCCCCAGATGCGAGACGAGGATCAGCCGTGCTCCGCGGTCGCGGAGCTCGTTGATCGTCGGCAGCGCGGCTCGGATCCGAGTGTCGTCGGCAACTTGGATGGTTGGGTGCTCGGTGGACGACCCGGTGGGCGGGTGCTCAGTCAACGGCACGTTGAAATCGACCCGGACCAGCACCCGTTTGCCGTCGAGATCGCCGAGATCCCGGAGCGTTCTCACAAGATCCTCTGCACCAGGTCGACCAGCCGGCACGAGTAGCCCCATTCGTTGTCGTACCACGAGACGACCTTGACCATCGTTCCGTCCATCACGGCGGTCAGCGCGGAGTCGAAGATCGACGAATACGAGCTCTTGACGATGTCCGAGGAGACGATCGGATCCTCGGTGTACTGGAGCACGCCGTCCATCGGCCCGCTCGCGGCGGCCTTCATCGCCTCGTTGATTTCCTCGATCGTCGCCTCGCGATTGGCTTCGATCGTCAGGTCGACGACGCTGCCGGTGGGCACCGGCGCGCGGACTGCGAACCCGTGCAGCTTGCCCTGAAGCTCTGGGATCACGAGCCCGATGGCCTTCGCCGCCCCGGTCGTAGCCGGGATCAGATTGACGGCGGCAGCGCGCGCTCGCCGCAGATCACGGTGCGGCATGTCCTGCAGCCGCTGATCTGCCGTGTACGCGTGGATCGTCGTCATCAGCCCGTGCTTGATGCCGATCGTGTCCTGCAGGACCTTGGCGACGGGCGCCAGGCAGTTGGTCGTGCACGACGCGTTCGAGATCACGTGATGCTGGTCGCGGTCGTAGGCGCTCTCGAAGTTGACGCCGATCGCGACCGTCACGTCCGGGTTGGTGGCAGGGGCCGAGATCACGACCTTCTTCGCGCCGGCGTCGAGATGCTTGGAGGCGTTCTCGCGGTCGGTGAACAGGCCGGTCGACTCGATCACAACATCCGCGCCGAGCTCCGACCAAGGGAGCGCCCCGGGGTCTCTCTCTGAGACCACGCGAATCTCCTTGCCGTCGACCTCGAACCCAGTGTCGGTGACCGCCACCTCACCGGGGAAGGGGCCGTAGTTCGAGTCGTACTTGAGGAGATGGGCGATCGTCGCGGGCTCGATCAGGTCGTTCACCGCGAGCCATTCGATGTCCGCCCCGCGCTCGTACGCCGCGCGGAAGACGTTCCTGCCGATCCGGCCGAAGCCGTTGATCGCGACCCGTACCGGCATGCGCTGTCTCTCCCTTTCGTGTTCGCCTGAAAAAAACAGGCCGACTCCCAGAGCCGGCATCTTCAAGGCTATATGAAGTCTCTCTACCTGCGAGAAACGACTTCTACGCGCAGTCCGTCGGGGTCACGCAGGTACGCCGCGTAGTAGCGGCGCCCGTATTGGGGCCGTGGCCCGGGGGGTCCGTCGTCCTCGCCGCCATTCTCGAGCCCGGCTCCGTACGCCGCGTCGACCGCCGCCTTGCCGCTGGCGTGCAGCGCGATGTGCCCGTAGCCAGCGGCCGGCGGACGGCCGCGGACGACGATCCAGACGTGCGGGCCGTTGACCCCGTAGGCGACGGCGTGCTCTGACTCGAACATCCTCCGCGCGCCCAGCGCGTAGAAGATCGCGTCGTAGAAGCGCGCCGAGCGGCCAAGGTCAGAGACCTCGAAGCCGATATGGTCGATCACCGGCTCACGCCCGTCGCTCGATGTCGCGGTTCACAACCTCCACCAGGTAGTCGTTACCTCCGCCGTAACGTTCCGCAAGGTGATCGGCGATCGCAACCGATCGATGGCGACCGCCGGTGCATCCGATCGCGACCACCAGATGCGCCTTCCCCTCCGTCAGGTACTGCGGGAGGAGGTAGTCGAGCATCGGGATCAGGTGATCGTAGAACGCGTCCAGATCGCCGTTGCGATTGATGAACGCGACGACCGGCGCGTCGTGGCCGGTCAGTGGCCGCAGCTCGGGCTCGTAGTGCGGGTTCGGAAGGAAGCGCACGTCGAACATCAGGTCGGGGTCGCGCACTGGGCCGTACTTGAAGCCGAAGCTCTCAAAGGTGACGGCAAGGCGGCCCGGCGTTCGGGTCGGCAGCATTTCGTCGGCGAGCTTGCGGCGCAGCATCGCCGCGGTCAGTCCGGTGGTCGGCATCACGACATCTGCGCGCTCGCGCAGCGGCGCCAGCAATTCGCGCTCGCGCGCGATGCCGTCGGCCACACTGCCGCGCGGGGCGAGTGGGTGGCGGCGCCGCGTCTCCTTGTAGCGGGTCTGAAGCGTCTGCTCGTCGGCCTCGAGGAACAGCACTCGGTGGCGCACGCCGCTGGCGCGGAGGTCGTCGAGCATCGCCGCGAGCCCCTCGAAGTACGAGCCTCCCCGCGCGTCGGAGACGACCGCTGCCCGTTCTACCTTCGACCCCTTGTGCATGAACAGCTCGACCAGCGAGCGGATCATCTCCGAGGGCAGGTTGTCGACGCAGAAGTAGCCCTCGTCCTCGAAGGCCGCCATCGCGGTCGACTTCCCGGCGCCCGAGAAGCCGGTGATCACGACTAGGTCGGTCAGCGCCGATCTGCCGCGCTCGACGTCCGAAGCGCTCCGCGATGCCGTCATGTCTGGAAGCTTGACGTGCTTCGCGGACGAGCGTATGCCACCATCTCTCCGGTGAGGACCCGCTCAGGGACAAGGGGTCGGGTCGGGGTGTTGGTGGGACTCGTCATCGCACTGTTTCCGTCCTGCGCCTTCGCCGACCAGCCGTTGGCCGCGAACGTCAGTGCCACGCCGGCCGGCCAGACGATGCCGCCCGGATTCGTCGGACTGTCGCTCGAGTACAAGGCACTCCACATGTACACAGGCCGCGACCCGTACGCGATCAATCCGGTGTTCCTGCAGCTTGTACGCAATCTCGTGCCCGCCGGGAACGCACCGATCCTGCGGATCGGAGGGGACTCGGCGGACGCGACCTGGTGGCCGATTCGCGGGATGATCCCGCCCGGTGGCATCAGCTATGCGCTGACGGAGGGCTGGCTGCGCATGACCCACCTCCTCGCGCAGGACCTCGGTGCACAGCTGATCCTCGGAGTCAACCTCGCCGCGGGCCGGCCTTCAATCGCCGCGGCCGAGGCGCGCGCGTTCCTGCAGGGGATCGGGCGCAGATCGATCGAGGCGCTCGAGATCGGCAACGAGCCGGATCTGTACACCGCGTTTCCGTGGTACCGCGACCGTTACGGCCACATCTGGTACGCCCGCAGCTCGGGTTACGACTATCAGGAGTTCCTGCGCGAGTTCTCGCGCTGGCGTGCCGCCCTGCCGAACGTTCCGATCGCGGGACCCGCGTACGCTGAGCTCACCTGGCTGAGTGGCCTCGCCCAGCTGATCCGCGACGAGCCGGGAATGCGCGTGCTGACGATCCATCGCTATCCGCTGCACGGGTGCGGTGACACCGATTCGCCGACATACGCCTCGGTCGGGAACATGCTGAGCGACAGCGCCTCCGCCGGCCTGGCCGCGGACCTCGTCCCGTACGTCACCGCGGTCCACAACGCCGGCCTCCGCTTCCGGATCGACGAGCTGAATTCGGCCGCCACGGCGAGCTGCATCGGGCGGCCCAGCGCGGCCGACACCTTCTCCTCTGCGCTCTGGGCCCTCGACACGCTGTTCAATCTCGCGAGCATCGGCGTCGACGGCGTCAACTTCCACACGCTCCCGCAGGCCGCCTACGAGCTGTTCACTTTCACCCAGCGCGGAAAGACCTGGCACGGGTTCGTGCACCCGGATTACTACGGGATGCTGATGTTCACCCAGGCGTTTCCGCCCGGCGCGCAACTGCTGCCGACGACCGTGACTCAAGGCGGCTCGCCGATCTCGAGCACGCCGGTGAAGGTGTGGGCCACGCGTGCCGCCGACGGAACGATCCGCGTCACGCTGATCAACAAGGACCCGGGCTCCGCTCACGTCGTCGACCTCACGCTTCCGCAGATCGGCAGCACCGCGACGCTCGAGTCGCTGCAGGCGCCCAGCGTCAGCTCGACCAGCGGGGTGACGCTCGGCGGGCAGACGTTCGGCACCAGCACCACGACCGGGCGCCTCGGGGCGCCGCAGCTGACAACGATCACGCCGGTGCTGGGGACCTACCAGGTGACGATTCCGGCCGGCAGCGCCGAACTGCTCACGCAGTAGCGCTCACACCCCGGTCTTGTGCAGCTCGCGGTACAGGCGCCCCGCGAGCCTGCCGGACAGCCCGGGTACTGCCTCGAGCTCCTCGCGGCTCGCGGCGAGGATCGCGTCCGGGGAGCCGAAGTGATTGAGCAACGCGCGCTTGCGCGCCGGCCCGACGCCGGGGAGCTCGTCGAGGATCGATGCGGTCATCGCCTGGTCGCGCCGCTGGCGGTGGTGGGTGATCGCGAAGCGGTGCGCCTCGTCGCGGACGCGCTGGAGCAGCTGCAGCTCCGGCGTGTCGTGCGGCAGCTGGAGCGGTGCTTGAACGCCGGGGATGAATACTTCCTCGATGCGTTTGGCAAGCGAGATCACGGTCACCCCGCGCTCTCGGAACGTCGTGAGCGCTCTTAGTCCGGCGGATAGCTGCCCCTTGCCACCGTCGATCACAACCACGTTGGGCAGTGCGGCGAAGCTGGGGTCGTACTCCTTGTCGTGGGGAGAGACGTCGCGCTGCATCTCCCATCGGGCGAGCCGGCGGCCGAGAACCTCTTCCATCGCGGCGAAGTCGTCGGGGGCGGCGGGTTGGCTGGGTGGGTTCCCATTCCTACCGGTCGCGACCTTGAAGCGCCTGTAGTCGGACTTCTTCGGCGCGCCGCCCTCGAACACGACCATCGAGGCGACCGTGTTCGTCCCCATCAGCGTCGAGATGTCGAAGCACTCGATTCGCAGCGGGATCGTGTCCAGACCGAGCGCCTGCTGGAGGCCGTCGAGCGCCTCGACGCGCTGCTGGCGGCGTCGCTCGGAGCGCAGTTGCTCCTGGTCGAGCGCGAGCCGCGCGTTGCGCTCCGCCAGCTCGAGGATCCGCCGCTTGTCCCCTCGCTCGGCGGCCCGGAGCTCCACCGGGCCGCCCCGCCGCTCGCTGAGCGCCTGCGCCAGCGCATCGCTCATCTCGCACTGCACCACGAGCAGCGGCGGGATCATCATCGCGCTCGCGTAGTACTGGAGGATGAACGCCTCGGCGACCTCGCCGATACCCCCGCCGGCCTCGTTGTCGAGGTAGAAGCTCTGGCGGTCGGAAAGGACGCCGTCGCGGACCTGGAACACCTGCGCGTTCGCGGTTCCGTCGTCGTCGACGGCCACGGCGATCGCGTCGAGCGTGCCCACCGCGTCGTTGGCGACGCGCTGGCGCTCGAGCAGGCTGCGCACGGCTCTCAGCCGGTTGCGCTCGCGGGCGGCGTCCTCGAAGCGCTGCTGGTCGGAGGCCTGCTTCATCGACTGCTCGAGCTGGCGCTCGATCTCCCGGTAGCGGCCCGAGAGGAAGCCGATCACGCCATCGATCCCCCGCCGGTAGTCCTCCTTGGAGACGTAGCCGACGCAGGGCGCCTCGCAGCGCTTGATGTAGTAGTCCAGGCACGGCGACCCGCTGCGCCGGCCAGGCTCAGGACCGTCGCACGAGCGGAACATGAAGACCTTGCCGAGCACGTCGAGGGTCGAACGGACTCGCTTGGCGTTGGAGAACGGTCCGAAGTACGCCCGGTCGCGGCGATGGCGCTCGCGCGTGAAGTAGACGCGCGGGAAGTCCTCGTCGAGGCTGATCGCGATGTACGGGTAGGACTTGTCGTCCCTGAGGCGGATGTTGAACCGCGGCTTGTACTGCTTGATGAAGTTCTGCTCGGCCAGCAGCGCCTCCGCCTCGGTGTGGACGACGAGCGCCTCGATGTGATCGATCATCGGGAGGATGTCTTGTCCTGCCCGGGTGCTCGGGTTGCTGAAGTGCGAGGCGACTCGCTTTCGGATCGACTTCGCCTTGCCGACGTAGATCACCTTGCCGCGGCTGTCGCGGAACAGGTAGACGCCGGGCTCGTCGGGGAGCTCGCGGCGCTTGTCGGCGGGTGTTACGGACATGGGATTTCGAGGATAGGTCGTCGGGGGTCGCGGGTCTGCTCGGTGGCGGCTGGGTGGCGGTCGCGGGCCGGCTCGGTGGCGGTCGCGGGCCGGCTCGGTGGCGGTCGCGGGCCGGCTCGGTGGCGGTCGCGGGCCGGCTCGGTGGCGGTCGCGGGCCGGCTCGGTGGCGGTCGCGGGCCGGCTCGGTGGCGGTCGCGGGCCGGCTCGGTGGCGTCGTAACTCTGCCCGCCTCGCTTGGCGCTCCGCCTTGTAATGGGCTCCCTCCCACCCTGGTGTGGGGGTGGGGGGCGGCTGAATGCGGCCTTCAACGTCACTCTCAACACCCGTCAGGCGGCGAGAGTGACGTTGACGGCGTCGTGCGCCGTGAACGTCACACTCGCCCGGCAAGCCACGTTGAGTGTTACGAAGACGGCGCGTCGGCTTGGGAAGGGATGGTCGGTGGCGCCGACAACAGCCATTTCGCGCTCTCCTTTCGTTTCCGTGGATGGCCTTGATGGTTGTCTGGGCAGGTAGCGGGGCCGATCGTCGCCTGTCAAGCAGCATCGGGGGGCGATCGTGGCCCGCGGGCCGCTGTGGTGCTGTGAAGCGATTTCGCTGCTGCTTGACAGCCGCCGCCGGCCGCGCTCTGGGTTGGGGAGGTCGGGCATCAGGGGGCGCCCGACCTGCGGGCAGCACCCCATTTCGTACCACTTCGACCGCGGGCCGCGCCAACGGGGTAACACCCTGCCGAAGGCCGGGAAGCGTGGCGCCAGCCGGCGCACCCACCAAGGCCCCCGGGGCGCCAGCCGGCGCGCCCACCAAGGCCCCGGGGCGCCAGCCGGCGCACCTACCAAGGCCCCGGGGCGCCAGCCGGCGCACCTACCAAGGCCCCCGTGGCGCCAGCCGGCGCACCCACCAAGGCCCCCGCTACTCAGCCGCAAACGACACCAGCAACCCCACGATCGCCACCCCCAGCGCCGCCAGCGCCACCGTCTCCCCCACCCCCGCGGTCGCGGAGTTCGGGAAGTAGGTCGGCACGCTCAGCGCCGGGTTGAAAATGTTGGCTCCGTTCGTGGGTGGCTCGCTGAGCGCGTGCAGTGTGAACGCGAGTCCCACGCCGGCCGCGACCAGTGCCACCAGCCGCCACCGGCGATCACCGACCAAGGCGACCAGGACCAGGCCACCGGCCAGCAGCGCCAGCATCACGTCGGCGGCCGAGAAAACCTGCCACCCAGTCGGATCGTGAGGGACGCCCTGGAGCAGCTCGCTGGTGCCGAACTCGGCCAGGAACGGGCGCGAGAACTGATGGCTCCAGGTCAAGAACAGCGAGGCGAGCAACCCCACCGCGCCCAGAACGATCAGCCAGTCGCCGACGAGCTCTCGGTTCTCCTTGCGCACCGCGCAGGCAGTGTAGGGGCGCCGGACGCGGCTTTACGCAGCTGCCCGCGATTCGGGCGCTAGTCACTCGCCCTCGCGGCCTCGATATCGCCCTCCACCTTCTCCGCGGGCTGCACGTAAAGGAACACGGCCGCCGCCACTGCCCCACCGAGCAGGTTCGCCACCAGGTAGATCCAGTAGTGACTCCACTTGAGGATTCCAAGCGTGCAGGCGCCGAGCGCGACGGCCGGATTGAAGGCACCCCCGGAGATCGCGCCGACCGCGAACGCTCCCGCCGCGACGGTGAAGCCGATCGCGAGCCCGTAGAAGGAATTGCCTTCCGTCCCCTTCGAGGTAGCAACGTTGAGCACGACGTACACGAGCGCGAACGTGAACAGGAACTCGACGACGAGCATCTTCCAGGTGTTCGCGGTGGGCACGGCGTGGCCTGCGCCGAGCACGGCGCGGGCGAGCAGCCCCGCGAGGACCGCGGCCACGAGTTGCACGACCACGTACTTGACCCACTCGGCGCCGCTCATCTTGCCGCGCAACAGCACGCCGGTGCTCACGGCTGGGTTGTAGTGCCCGCCAGAGATGTGACCACCGGCGAACACCATCACCATCAACACAGCGCCGATCGCGAGCGGCGCGAGCGCGCCGGCGCCGGTCTTCGGGTTGGTCGCCATACCCACCGTGTAGACGAGGAAGAACGTTCCAATGAACTCGACGACGAGTTTGCGAGTGAGCGGCATACCCTGGTCCCCTTTCGCCTTTGTGCGGTTCGGTGCCGAACAACAGTAACCTCCCGGACAGCCATGAGGGCAACGAAAAGTGCGCTGCGGACCTGCCCCCTGTGCGAGGCGACCTGCGGCCTGGAGCTGAGCCTCGCCGGCGACGAGGTGGTCTCGATCCACGGCGATCGGCTCGACGTCTTCAGCAAGGGCTTCATCTGTCCGAAGGGCTACGCGCTGAAGGAGCTGCATTCAGACCCCGACCGGATCACCACGCCACTGATCCGCAGGGCCGACGGAAGCTTCGGGACCGCGAGCTGGGACGAGGCGTTCGCGCTGATCGACGAGCGGCTGACGCCGATCCTCGCCGCCGACCGTAACGCCGTCGCCGTGTACCTCGGCAACCCGAACGCCCACCAGCTCGACAACATGCTCTACGGGCGCGTGCTGCTTCGAGCACTGGGGACGCGCAACGCTTATTCGGCGAGCACCGTCGACCAGTTCCCAAAGCAGATGGCCAGCGCGCTGATGTTCGGCACCGGTACCACGGTCCCGGTGCCCGACGTCGACCGCACCGACCACCTGCTGATGCTCGGCGCGAATCCGCTCGCGTCGAACGGGAGCCTGATGACCGCTCCCGACATGCGAGGCCGGCTGCGCGCGCTCCGATCCCGCGGTGGCAAGCTGGTCGTGATCGACCCGCGGCGCAGTCGCACCGCCGAGGAGGCATCCGAGCACCACTTCGTCCGCCCCGGCACCGATGCGTATCTGCTGTTCGCGCTCGTCCAAGTGCTCTTCGACGAGGGGCTCGTCGATGCCGGCGAGCGGATCGAAGCTCTTTGCGAGGGGATCGAGCCTGTCCGCGAGCTCGCGCGCGGGTTCGCTCCGGAGGATGTCGCGGCGGTCTGCGGGATCGAGGCCGGCGAGATCCGGCGGATGGCACGCGAACTCGCGGCGGCCCCGCGCGCGGCCGTCTACGGACGGATCGGGACGTGTACGCAGGAGTTCGGCACGCTCGCCAGCTGGCTGATCGATGTGCTCAACGTGCTCACCGGCAACCTCGACCGCGAGGGCGGCGCGATGTTCCCGATGGCCGCCGCCGGTCACTCCAACGCCACCGGGACCCCCGGGCGCGGCCGTGGCGCGAGGTTCGGTCGCTGGCAGAGCCGCGTGCGTGGACTGGGCGAGATCTTCGGCGAGCTGCCGGTCGCGTGCCTTGCGGAGGAGATCGAGACGCCGGGCGAAGGACAGGTGCGAGCGCTGATCACGATTGCGGGCAATCCCGTCCTCTCGACACCGAACAGCGGCCGGCTCAACGACGCGCTCGAGCAGCTCGAGCTCCTCGTCAGCATCGACGCATACGTGAACGAGACGACGCGTCACGCCGACGTGATCCTGCCGGCTCCTTCCCCGTTACGGCGGTCGCACTACGACGTCGCCCTCTACCAGTTCGCGGTGCGCAACATCGCGCACTACTCCCCGCCGGCGCTCGAGCCGCTGCCCGAGCTGCCCGACGAGTGGATCACGCTACTGCGGCTGACCGGTGTGGCGGCTGGCCTCGGGCCCGATGCTGACATCGCTGCGATCGATGAACAAATCGCCCGGGCGGCTATCGATCGCGAGATCGGGACGCCGGGCTCGGCGATCGCGGGTCGCACGGTCGAAGACGTTCTCGCCGAGCTTGCGCCGCGAGTCGGGCCCGAGCGCCTGCTCGACCTGATGCTGCGCAGCGGCCCGTACGGCGACGGCTTCGGCCGCGACCCGGAGGGACTGACGCTGGCGGCACTCGAGGGCGCGCCACACGGCATCGACCTCGGGCCGCTCAAGCAACGGCTCCCCGACGCGCTTCGCACGGCGAGCGGCAAGATCGAGCTCGCGCCAAAGCAGCTCATCGGTGACGTCCAGCGGCTGCGCTCATTGCTCGGCGCGCAGCGCGGCGACGGGCTGGTCCTGGTTGGGCGGCGGCAGCTGCGCTCCAACAACTCCTGGATGCACAACCTCCCGGTACTGGTCAAGGGAAAGCCGCGCTGCACGCTCCACGTTCATCCGCAAGACGCCGAGCGTTACGAGCTGGTCGACGGCGAGCCCGCCGAGCTCCGCTCACGGACGGGCACGGTGACCGCTCAGGTGGAGGTCACAGACGCGGTGATGCCCGGCGTGGTCAGCCTGCCTCACGGCTGGGGGCATGACGTGCCGGGCACCGCGCAGCGGGTCGCCACGGCGAACGCCGGCACCAACAGCAATGCGCTCGCGGACGAGCTGCTCGTCGACGAGCTGTCCGGCAATGCGGTGCTGAACGGGATCCCGGTCGAGCTCGCGCCGGTGCGCGAGACGGTCAGCGCCTGACGACCCGCGCCAGGCGCCTCAGCCGACCGACGGCACCGGCGCGCAGACCCTTCGCAGCCATCTGTTCCTCCTGCCTTTGGGGGCCCGGAAGTCTAGTACTTCCGTGCTGCCCACACGATCGCGAAAACCGCGTACGCAGACGCTCCCATCAGCACCAGCCAGGCGACCGAACCCGCGCTCGTGCTCCATAGTCGAGACGTTCCCGAAAGCGTCAGCACAGCGACGGCGATCGCGCCGTACAGGATCGCGCGTCGGGTGTCGCCGAGCGAGTAGATCGTGTTGCGGTGCTCGCGGTACATCGTCGCCGCGACCCACGCGATCGTCCCGTAGAACGCGATCCGCAGTGCCGCCAGCGCGGCGCTCGCGCCGGTTCCGCCGCCGGGCAGCAGCACCACCAGCGCGGCGAGGACCAGGACGATCACGATGTTCCGGACGTTCTTCATCAGAAGAATGGTACGGCCCTGCTCGCCCTCACTGTCCCCGCTCGGCGTTCGGCCCCGGCGGCGGCGGCGGCGTATGCCGGCCGTGCACCGAGTACCACAGGACCCGATCGAACACGTCCTGCGGCACGTCGTCTGTGATGCGCCAGTGGTAGCCACGCGAGATCGCACGGTCAAACGCGTTGTTGGGGTTGCGCAGCTCCAGCGGGTAGCTGGGAGGGATCACGTTGTAGGGGGCCGCGTTGGCGGGAGTCGGCGTGAATACGTCGTACAGCGGCGTGGCGACCGCGTCGGGCAGCCCGAGCGGCCGCATCCCGAGGATCAGCTCGACCGAGCGGATGACCGACAGCATGTCGTAGCGCGTGTGGATCACCGCGCCGCGTTTCACGTACGGGCTGAAAACGGCGGCCGGCATTCGGTGGGCGTCGACATGGTCGGCGCCGTCCTGAGAGTCATCCTCCATCACGAAGATCGCCGACGAGCGCCAGATCGAGGAGTGCGAGATCAGGTCGACGATCTGGCCGAGCCCATAGTCGTTCTCGGCCACCATCGAGCGTGGCGAGCGCCCGCCGGGACTCAGCCCCACGGTGTGGTCGCTGAGCAGCACCATGTACACAAACGACGGGACCGAGTTGGTTGCCATCCACGTGTCGAACCTCTTCTTGAAGCAATCGAACCGCGATTCCGACAGCGGCTTGGCGCCGGCCGGGATGCTCGAGTCATACGTCTCGTGCCCCGAGATCGAGTCGGTCCCGATCGACGAGTCGTTCGGGTAGCAGGCGCCGGGTGCAAAGGCGGGCACGCCGAGATCCGAGTGCGCGAACTTGTTGGCGACCAGCGCGGCCTGACTCGGCGTGTTGTCCTTATCGATCGAGGTGAACGGCACGGTGCCCGCGATCGCCTCGCCGAAGTTGTAGTAGGAGATGTGCTGCTGGATCGCCCGGTCGAACAGGAAGCCGCGCCCCGGCCACGTGATCGAGTAAACGCCAAAGTCGTAGGGCCGTCCGCGAGCCGCGTAGTTCTGCTGCCAGTTCTTCTGCACGTAGTCGGAGACGGCCGCGGCGCTCGTCCAGAAATGGCCGTCGATCGACGCCTCGGAGTCGGCGTAGACGTGGTCGAGCAGCGGGAAGCGCTGCACGAGCGCGTGCATGTTGGGCGTGATCCGCTTGCCGAAGAGCGTCAGCTGAGGATCGCCGTCGCCGCGTGGATCGTCCCCGAGCACCTGGTCATAGGTGCGGTTCTCGCGCACGATGTAGAACACGTGCTTGATCGGGCCGTTGGGACGCAGCGGCGTCCCGGTGGGCGGCGGCTCGTAATTGATCGGGAGGATCTGGCGGTTTGCGATGGCTGTCCACAATCCGATCTGGCGGTCGCTCGGATACGGGACGATGCCCGCTCGTCCGTCGGTCAGGACCGCCGTGCCCGGGTGGTGAAGCAGGTTGTTGTCGTTGGTCGTGATCGGGTTCGGCCCGTTGGGGTTCGGGCCGGAGCCGAACCCCTTGGCGGCGATCCACAGCAGCTGTTTGGGCGTGACCTGTACGTCGGCGGGGTATGCCGCAGTCGGGATCCGGCCCAGCATCGCGCCGGAGGGCAGCGCGAACGCAGCCAGCTCGTCGGCCGCCGCCTCGGCGACGAACAGGGTCTTCCCGTTCGGCGAGACTGCGACCGCGACCGGCGACTCGCCGCCGCCCTGCGAGCGCTGGACCGAGAGCGTCTTCTCGACGGTCATCGTGGCCGTATTGATGATCACGACCTGATCCTCGTTGGCGATCGCGACGTACGCGCGGGCCGCGTGCGGGTCGACCGCGATGCCTTCCGGATGAGAGATGTTGGCTGCGACCTGGATGTCCTTGACCTTGGTCGCGGTCGCCAGATCGATCACCGAGACGGTCCCCGGCCCCTCGTTTGAGACCAGCCCGGTGCGATTGTCTTTCAGGATCGCGGCGCCGTACGGGAACGGGCCGGTTTTCACGTAGCGCACCGACCGCGTGTGCGTGTCGATCACGGCGGCAGCGTCCGCAAGATTCAGCGGGACGAGCAGCGTGCCGTCGTTGGGGGATATCGCGAGCCGGTCCGGCCAGGACACCTTGCCTGAGGTCTTCGGCGGGAAGTTCTCCGGGACCGGCGCCGAGGCGGGCGGCGGCACGGGAATCGTGCCCGTCTCCGACGCCCGGCCAGTGCGGACGTCGTAGTGCAACACATGGATCACGTCCCCCTGTCGGCCCGGCAGACCAGGTCGCTCCTCGTCGGTGTCCGTTGAATCGGCGAGCCCGGACACGTACGCAACCGCGCCGTGGTGGGCGATCGCAATCCCGCCAGAGGCGCCGGGAAGGGGAATTATCTGGATCACGTGCGGGTGTTTGCCGGTCAGTGACACGATCCGGATGTCGTTCAGCGCGCGGCCCGTCGAGACGGTCCAGTAGAAGCGGTGATCGGGTGTGACAGCGCCGCCGGTCGGGAACTGCCCGAGCGTCACGAGCTTGCCGGACGGCCGGAGCAGCCGTCCGTTCCCAGTCACCCTGAGCCGCGGACCGATGCGGCCAGTCGTACGGCTGCTTGCGGCGATCGCTGCCCCAGCGGCCGCCAAGACAAGCAGCACCGCGATGAGTGTGCGTAGGCGTTTATGCCTGAACAAGTCCGCGAAGGATGATGACCCCGTAACGAGGTGAAGTTACCGCACTGTTACGAAGTCTGCACGCGCGTGCCCGGCCGTGGGCCTGTCGCTGGGCGCAGGAGCGGCTGAACCCCCGGGCGCCGCCACGGGCTCGTTGTGGCCGAGCCGCTCCGCCGCGAACCGGTAGCCGACGCCGAAGTGCGTGTGCACGTAGCGCCAATCCGGCGAGATGCGCTCCAGCTTCTGACGGAGCTTGCGCACGAACACATCTACCGAGCGGTCGCCGCGCGCCATCGTGTAGCCCCAAACCCGCTGGTAGATCTCCTCGCGCTCGAGCACCCGGCCCTCCGCCGCCGCGAGCATGTACAGAAGCTCGTACTCCTTGCGCGACAGTGATGCCGCCCTCGCTCCGCAGTACGCGTCGAAGCGATCGGAGCGGATCATCAGATCGCCGGCGGCGAGCGCCGCATCCTCGATCGGCACATCTCCGGATCGGCGGCGTCGCATCACCGCCTGGATCCGTGCGACCAGCTCCTCGGGATGGCACGGCTTCGTGATCCAGTCGTCCGCGCCGCCTCGGAGCCCTCGCACCCGGTCGGCGACGGTCGCCGGCGCGCTGCACACGAGCACCGCCAGGCCCGGGAGTGCGGATGCCGTGCGCTCGACGTAGTCGAGGCCGGTCAGCGCCGGGTTGACGACCAGCGCGTGCAGCCGCATCACAGCGAGCTGATCGGGTCCCGCGGCGTAGCTCAGCAGCAGCTGCTCCCAGTGAAGCGCAGCGAAGCGCCGTTCGAGAACCGTCACGAGACCGCTGTCGTCGTCGATGAGCGCGACCCGGATCGGAGGCGGAGCCATCTGCGATTCAGTGTAGAGCCGCGCGAGGACGCGGCGTGCGGCTAGGACGTCGGAAACCGAACCTCGACGTCCAGCCCGCCGCCGCTGCGCGGTGTGGCCGTGAGCTGCGCGTCGTGCGCCGTCGCGATCGCGCCGACGATCGAGAGGCCCAGGCCCAGCCCGCGCGTGTGGCGGGTCCGGTCTCCGTTGAGCCTCCGGAACGGCTCGAGCAGCTCGCCGACGCGTTCGGGCGGGATCACAGGCCCCGGGTTGGAAACGCGCAGCGTCGGGTGACCGTCCTTGGTGCCGGTCCAGGCCTTCACCCAGCCGCGCGGCTCGTTGTAGTGAATCGCGTTGTCGAGCAGGTTGACGACCATCCGCTCGACCAGCGCCGGATCGCCTGTCGTACAGGCCTCGCCGAGCTCGGATGAAACCCGGACGCCGTTGCTGGAGGTCCCGCGCACGACTTCGCCCGCGATCGCTCCGATGTCGAGCTCCTCGCGCACCGCCAAGCCGCGCTGGCTGCGAGCCAGGATGAGCAGCGCCTCGATCAGACGCTCCTGCTGCTCCCCAGCGGCTAGCACGCGCCTGCACGTGTCGCGCAGCGAGTCGATGCTCGCGTCGGGGTCGGCGAGCGCGACTTCGACCAGCGTGCGCTCGAGCGTGATCGGCGTGCGCAGCTCGTGCGATGCGTTGGCGACGAACCGGCGCTGCGACTCGAACGCCGTCTCGAGCCGCGCGAGCAGACCGTCGAACGTGTCGCCAAGCTCCTTGAGCTCGTCGTTGGGGCCGGTCAGCGCCAGGCGCTCGTGGAGATTGCGCTCGGAGATCCCCCGCGCGCGGGAGGCCATCGTTCGTACGGGTCGTAACGCACGTCCAGCCATCAGCCATCCGAGGCCGATCGAGATCAGCGCCATGACCCCCAGCGCGAAGGCGGACTTGGTCACAAGCGAGTTGAGCTGCACCTGCCGGTCGCGCTCGATTCCGGCGTTCGCCTTTGCCTGCACCGCCAGCAGCTGCTTGCGCTGGGCTTCGGTCACGCGCTTGAGCGTCTTCGTCACCTGTCCGGCATAGTCACGGGCCTGCAGGAACACCGCATCCTTCGGCGGCGGCCCGGAGAGCAACGCCCCCGGGACCTTACCCAGCGTCGGCAGCTGAAGCGGTCGATTCACGCTCCGTACGAACACCGATTTCGTGCTGACTGAGGTGTCGTGCGCAACCAGCCCATAGGTGATCGCGAGCAGAACCGCGCCCGCGACGAGGAACAGGAACCCGTACAGCAGGGTCAGCCGCAGGCGCAGCGTCCACCGCGGCCGCCACCTGCGCAAGCGACCATGGCGGTTCGCCCTCAGCGGGCGAGCCCGCGCAGCTGCTCCCAGCGGCTCAGATGCGATATCCGGCACCTGCCACCGTTTCGATGATCGGGGGTTCGCCGAGCTTGCGCCGCAGCCGGCTGATCGTGACCTTGACGACGTTGCTGAAGGGGTCGGCCGCCTCGTCCCAGCAACGCTCCAGAAGCTCCTCGGCGGACACCACGCCGCCGCGGGCCGCCAGCAGGAGCTCGAGCACGGCGAGTTCCTTGGTGCTGAGATCCAGCCGGTTCTCGCCGCGGTACGCAACTCGCTGACCGGGATCGAGTCGCAGGTCGTTGTGCGTCATCACGGGCGGGAGCGCCGGCTGGGCGCGGCGGACTAGCGCGCGGATGCGAGCGACCAGCTCCGCGAACGCGAACGGCTTCGGCAGGTAGTCGTCGGCGCCGAGGGCGAGCCCCGCCACCCGATCCTCGATCCCGCCCGACGCCGTCAGCATCAGCACCCGCGCGCGCCCTCCCTGCTCGATCAGCGTCTGACACACGCGGTCCCCGTGCACGCCGGGGATGTCGCGGTCGAGGACGATCACGTCGTAGCCGTACACAGCGGCGCGCTGCAGCGCGACCGTTCCGTCGAGCACGACGTCGACCGCCATGCCCTCACTGCGCAGGCCGGTCGCGACCGTCTCCGCAAGCTCTTCGTGATCCTCAACGACCAGCACTCGCATGCGCCTCTCAAGTGTGGCGGACAGGATCGTCGTCCAGGGGTTACGCGTGGGTTACAACGCTCGTTCCCGCGATGTAACCACCGTTTGCGTACCACTGTGGCATGCCATCGCCGAAATACATCTTCGCCATTCTGGCTGCCGCTCTGCCACTTGCCGCCTGCGGCAGTTCCTCGAGCTCGAACTCGGGCACCAACGCTGCCTCCACCACCAACACCAACAACAGAGCGCTCGCGTTCGCGCAGTGCATGCGCTCGCACGGCGTCAGCAACTTCCCCGATCCGAGCGGGGGGCACCTGAATCTTCAGGTTCAGAGGACTCCGGACAGCACCTCGGTCAACGGCGTCAAGGTCAATGCGCCGGCGTTCAAGTCCGCGATGCAAGCGTGCAAGGCGGACCTTCCGAACGGCGGCAAACCGACGCCACCTTCGGCCAGTCAGCGCGCGGCGGCACTGCAGTTCGCGCAGTGCATGCGCTCACATGGCGTCTCCAACTTCCCCGACCCGCAGATCAGCGGCGGCCACGTGCTGATCCAAGGCGAGACCCCGATCGACACGAACTCACCGGCGTTCAAGGCGGCCCAACAGGCCTGCCAGCCGCTGGCTCTGAAGATGAAGGGTGGACCCCCGCCTGGCTAGCGACACGTTGGCGGCGCCGCCTTCCCGAACACCCCGATCCGCGTCCGCTGCTGGATCGGGAATGGAGCGACACCGACGCCGTTCTGGCCGACATCGACAACCTGATTCGGGTTCGGGGGGTTCTGCAGGAGCGCTTTCACGTGTGCGACCGAGCCGGCCGGCGGGAGCTGATAGCGATACCCGTCGGGTAGACGGTTCTCGGTCCACACCAGGCACTGGTTGCCGGGATCCCACGTGAACTCGGGGGTGATCCAGCCGTCGTTGCCGTCGGTCGTGAGTCGCCGCACCTTGCTCGGATCGTTGAACGGGATCTCGTACAGGTCCGTCGACTCCTGGGCGACGGGCTGCAGAAAGCCCGCCTCGAACAGCGGCAGGATCAGCAGGTAGTCGTAGTCGTTGGGGAGGCCGAGCGTGCGCGCCGCCTGCGCCCAGCTGTTGAAGAAGCCAGGCTGGGCGCGGCTCGACATGAAGATCACGTCCTTCATGTCCGGCGTGAACAGCGCCTGCTCGTCCCACGCCGCGTCGTCGGTCATCCGGTGCACGTCGCACGCGGTGTCGTTCTTGATCAGGTGACAGAAGAACAACTGCGGGACTGTCGACTGACCGCTGCCGGTCTGATCAGATGGATAGGTCTCGGTGTACAGGAAGCCGCTGCCGTCCGGCGCCCACCATTGCGTCTCATACCAGTGGCCGTCGGCGGGCCGTACGACGTGAACGTTGCTGAGGTACGGCTTGCCGTCCTTGCCGACGCCGAAGTCCGCGACGCGCACGTCCCACTTGCCAGAGCCGCCACCTGACACGAAGTTCCAGTCCAGGTGCGCGTACCCGATCTTGGTCCCGTCGGGCGACCAGTACGCGTGGTAATCGTCGTAGCCCTCGCCGTTGCCCGGCGTGGCGCCGGCGGGCTGCACGTCGGTCAACTGCTTCTGGTCGGAGCCGTCGGGATGCATCGCCCACAGCGACGACCCCATGCCGCCGTACCCGGCGGAGCCGATCGTCATGTAGTGCCCGCGCCAGGAGTGGAACAGGATCCAGTCGCCCTGGGGGCGCACCACAGGAACGCCGTTGACGTTGTTGGGGTCGTTGGCGATCGGGTCGCCGGTGCAGGTCAGGCACTTTGGCTGCCCGCTTCCGTCGAAGTTCCAGATGTAGACCTGGTTCTTCTCGCCCTGCTTGTAGTCCTGACCGAACACGACCTGCTGCTTGGCGCCATTCCGCGGCGCCGGCATGAATACGGGCGCCTGCCCGAACGAGGCGCTATGCGTGGTGAGCGTGAACGGCGCCTCGAAGTAGCCTCCGCTCGCCAGCGCGGCCGCCGGCCCCGCCAGACCCGCCAGACCCGCGGCCACCGCTGTCGCCACAACAACCACTGCCCTGCGCACCATCGCCTGCTCCTCCCGCTGCCCGTTTTCCGGGCGGACGATAGCCAGATTTGTGGTGTGAAGTGCCGGTCCTCGGGCAGATCGGCACCCACGGTCGATGGTGAATGGCGATGCACTTCGGACTGTCCGAAGTGGATTGCCATTCACACCGGCGCGGACGCTAGCTGGCGGTCTTCTCCCAGGCCTCGTACAGCTCGTCGACCGCGCGCTTCGCGGCCTCGTGGCGCGCGGTCGACTTCCGTGACTTCGCAGGCGTCGCCCACGCCGCCGGATCGGTGAGCTCGTCCTCCAGCGCGCGCAAAACCGCCTCCGCCTCTTCGATCTGCCGCTCGAGCTCGCCGGCGCCGCGGGGCGGCTTCGCCGGCCGCGACCGCCTTGCCGGCGCTTTCGCGGCGGCCTTTGCGGCCGCCCCCGCCGCCGACCGCTCCTCGCGCACGCGCACGTATTCCGGCCAGCCGCCGACGTAGGAGTGCAGCGTACGGTCCTCGATCGCCACCGTCCGCGACCCGACCGCATCGAGCAGCGCCCGGTCGTGCGAGACCAGCAAGAGCGATCCCTGGAATGCTTGCAACGCCTCCTCCAGCGCCTCACGACTCTCCAAGTCCAGATGGTTCGTCGGCTCATCCAGGATCAGCACGTTCGCGCCGGACTGGACCAGCACCGCCAAGGAAAGCCGCCGGCGCTCGCCACCCGAGAGCCCGTCGAGCGGCTTCTCGGCCTCCTCGCCCGAGAACAGGAACCGCCCGAGCAGCGCCCGCGCCTTGCCCGGCGTCAGCCCGGTCAGGTGGGTCGTCGCCTCCAACACGGTCCGGGCCGTTCCCGTCGATAGTTCCTCGGCATGCTGCGAGAGATATCCGACGTGCACGTTGTGCCCGCGCGAGAGCTTCCCGCCGGCCAGCTCCGTTCGCCCCGCGAGCGTCTCGATCAGCGTCGTCTTGCCGGCGCCGTTCGGCCCCACCAGCGACACGTGCTCGCCGCGCTCGAGCCACAGCTCTGCGTCCTGCAGCAACAGCTTCGATCCGGCCTCGACGCGGCCGTGAACGAGCTCGAACACAACTCGCCCGCTGCGCTCCGGCGGCTTGAACGAGAACGCCAGCGACGCGCCATCGGATGGCCCCCCCGAGAGCCGCTCCATCTTCGCGAGCTTCTTGGCCCGCGACTGCGCCTGCCGCGCCCGGGTCCCGGCCCGGAAGCGGGTCACGAACCGCTCGAGCCGCTCGATCTCCGCCTGCTGGCGCTCGACCGCCCGCCCCAGCGCCAGGTCCCGCGCCGCGCGCTCGCGCCGCCACGCGTGCCAAGGCCCGGGGAAGAACTTGCCGCGGGTGGGCGGCGTGGGCGGGCTCGATTCCAGCTCGAGCACGGAGGTCCCGACCGCCTCCAGAAACCACCGGTCGTGGGCGACGAGCACGACCGCCGCGTCCAACCCGACGAGGTGCTGCTCGAGCCACTCGAGCGACTCGATGTCCAGATGGTTGGTCGGCTCGTCGAGCAGCAGCAGGTCAGGGTCGCCCGCCAGCGTGCGGCCGAGCGACGCGCGCGTCAGCTCGCCGCCGGAGAACGTGTCGAGCCGGCGGTCCAGATCCTGGTCGTCCCGGAAGCCGAGGCCGTGCAGCGTGGCGAGCGCGCGGTCGCGCCAGCGGTAGCCGCCGGCGTGCTCGAGCCGCGCCTGCGCCTCGGCGTAGCGATTCAAAGTCCCCTCGTCATACGAGCCTCCGGCCATCGCCTGTTCGAGCGACGCGAGCTCCTCCTCGATCGCCACGAGCTCACGCGCGCCCGTGAGCACGTACTCGCGCAGCGTCATCCCGCGCTCTCGGGGAGGACGCTGATCGTGCAAGGCGACGCGAACGTCCTTCGCCAGCACCAGCTCGCCGAGGTCGACCGACGCCGTGCCCGCAAGCATCCGCAACAGCGTGGTCTTGCCCGCGCCGTTGCGCCCGGACAGCGTCATCCGGTCGCGGCGCTCGAGCTTGAACGAGATTCCGCGCAGCAGCGGCTCGCCCGCGATGTCCTTGCCCAGGTCCGATGCGATCACGACGGCCATCTCGGCCTTGATACTAGGATCCGCCGATGCGCACTCCAACCTGGCCGCCCGAGCCCCCCATCCAGATGCCGCCAGCGCGGACGGTCCACGTCCCCGGTCGCGGCGAGATGTTCCTACGCGACAGCGGCGGCGACGGCCCACCCGTGATGCTGCTGCATGGCTGGATCGCGAGCGCCGACCTCAACTGGTGCGGCGCGTACGGCGCCCTGATCCAGGCGGGCTACCGGGTGCTCGCAATCGACCACCGGGGACATGGCCGCGGGCTGCGGGCGCTGACCCCGTTCCGCCTCGTGGACTGCGCGGCGGATGCCGCCGGCGTGCTGCGCACGCTCGACGCGACACCCGCGACCGTGGTCGGCTACTCGATGGGTGGCGCAATCGCCCAGCTGGTCGGCCGAGACCATCCCGACGTTCTCAGCGGGCTGGTGTTCAGCGGCACTGCGCAGCATTGGCAGGATCAGCAGTCCCAGCGCTTCTTCCGGATGATGGGTGCTTTCGGGCTGATGCTCTCGACGGCCCCGCGCGGGACGTGGCGGCGCGCCTTCAAGCGGGTCGGCCTGCCGATGGATCCGCGGACCGTCTGGCTGCAGTCGGAGTTGCTGCGACATTCCGCACGCGACATCGCGGAGGCGGGTCGCGAGCTAGGCCGGTTTGACTCACGGCGGTGGCTCGGGTCCCTCACAACCCCGACGGCGGTCGTGGTCACGACGAGGGATAGCGCGGTACCGCCATACAAGCAGCGCGAACTCGCGAGCGCAGCGAGTGCGCAGGTGTTCGACGCGGCGGTCGACCACCTCGAGGTCGTGTCGCGCTTCCAGGACTACAACCCGGTGCTGTTGGAGGCGATCGCCGCGGTCGGCGGGCGGGGTGCCGACGCGCAAGCCGCGTAGTACGCTTCCGTCGAAGTGCGCCGCACCAGGATCACTCTCGCGCTGCTCTCGTTCACGGTCGTGCTGCTCGCGACCGCGCCGGCGGCGCTGGCATCCGCCGGCAGCGGCCAGGGCTGGTACGGGGAGACCACCGACAAGGCGATCACGAACGTGATGTTCATCACGATCGCGTTCTTCCCGACCGTGATCATCATCTTCTCGCTGATTCAGTGGCGCCTCGACAAGCGCAAGCACGCCAGGATGGACGCGGCCAAGCGGCGTGCCGCGAGCGCCGACTGGCGCGGCGGCTGGTAAGGGGCCTCGCTTCGCTCGGCGTCCGTGGGGCCGGGCGGGCCCGTCCAGACCGTCTTGGTTGTTCGTTGGTTGGCTGCGTCGGTCCTTTGGAGCGGGTGCTTTCGCGGTGCCGGCTCCGTCCGTGCCCCATATGGAGGATGGGTTGTCAAGGCGCACGGGTTGATCGACCCGAGTGTTGGGCCTTGGGGTTGCCTTGCGTGGTTGCGGGTCGCGGGGCGGTCCGGGCGTCCGCGGGTGTCGCGACGGTGGTCAGCCTCATATGCGGGGGCTGGGTACCCCAAGACCTTGGTTTCGTCGCACGTCCGCTGTCTATTCTCGAGCGCGGCCACCCGGAACGGGTGGTTGCTCATGGGCACGCCGCGGACTGGTGTGCGCGATGCCGGGGAGCTCGGGCCGCCTCGCCAGCCGCAACGGGGATGTGGAGGGGTTACACGATTTCGCGTTTAGCGGAGTTGCTGATCCTCCTGTGCTTGTGCGGGTGGGGGTTGTTTGCGTGAGGGTGTCGCCCGCCGGCACGGACGCTGGCGGAACCGGTCCGGACGAGCACCAGCAAGGGCTTCGAGATCGTCAAGGCCGATCCTCCATAGGGTCTATTCCACCGGCCATCCATGGCCGGCGGGATCGGGTCCCGCCCACGCGGGACCTCATACAGACAGCCTCCGTCCCACTGAAGCACGAATCGGGAGGGCCGAACCCCCACGACGCTCCAAAACGCCCAGGCGGCCGGGCGAGATGGAGCAACGTGGGTGCTATAGCGCCCACACCGCGCCAAAGCGCCAGAGCAGCCGACCGCTTTGGAGCATTGTGGGGATTGGTGGCAGCCCGGATGGGCGGGATCCCGTTCCCCAGACCATATGGAGGTGGCCGTCCGGTCGTCGTGGTAGTTGTTGGCCGGTCCCCCGCGCGATCGTGGGGGTTTCGATAGCCGCGCAGCTGGAACCTGCGCGGCGGCCACAACCGCATAGGAGTCGTGATGGCGGGGCTTCGCCACCCGCGGGTAGTGAAATCCGGCTTGCGGTGGTGGCGGTCGCGGGGCGGTGCGGCGAGGATGCGGGTGCCGACCGCCGACGCCGACTGGTTGCTTGGTGCTCGTGAGCCCGTATAGGAGTCCGGCGTGGGGGCTTGGCCGGAACCCCGGACTGTTGCCATGAGCACGCGCTACAGCATCGCGTTGTTATGCGGAGCCCCTGCGGACGGCGAAGTGATCGTGACCTACCGAAGGGGAGGCGTTGATGGACAGGATCGTCGACCGTCCGGGCGCGCTTGACGTGCACAAGGCAAGCGTGACCGGGTGCGTGCGGGTATGGGAAGGCCGGGAGTTGACCGAGCACTTGGCCGAGTTCAAGACCACGGTGCACGGTCTGCTGGCGCTACGCGACTGGCTGGAGGCGCTCGGGGTCCAGCAGGTCGCAATGGAAGCGACCGGCGTGTACTGGAAGCCGGTGGTGCGCCACGAGGCGCTGTTTGATCGGGTGGGATGAGAGAGCCCACCGAGCGGCCCGTCGCAGCGGGCCGGTTGAAGCTGGGGGCAGCCTGATCCCGGAGGCGCGGGTGAGGGCGGGAGCAGCCCCGACAACGACGAGACGGGTCGGTACTGCCAGACGGTCCGGGCTCGGCAAGCAAGGCAGAAAGGCGTAACGCGCAGTGAACCAGTGGTGGAACCCCCTCAAGTCCAGTTCTCGGCTCCAACCTGGCGGATGTGGGCCGAGCAGGCAGCGCGCGCACGCTCCGCGCGGGGAGTACGCGACTCCGACGGCCGGTCAACCGGGCCGGCCGGGAGGCCACGAGGAAGGACTGCGGCGTACTCGGGGCGAGGCTGTCAGGGGAAAAGCTGGTCGCCGACCCTGCCGACCGATCGACAGTGAACGTGGGAACCGTCCGGTGTCGCCCTCCCCGCCCGCGGGTGGGTGGGCAGGCCCGTCGTCGGCTGATGGCATTGGATGGGGCGGAGCCTCCGTAGTAGTCCGAGCCGGGGAGAGCCCGGTACATGGCGAAGGGAGGCAGCAGGTTTGCAGAGTGGGTCTGGAAGGCGAGGAGGTCGTCGTTGAATAGCGACGCTCCGCTGCCCGAGCCGAAGCTGGCTGGAGAGCGGGTACTCGGGATCCAGCGCAAGCTGCACAAGTGGGCTCAGGATGATCAGGACCGCAGGTTTGACGACCTGCACAATCTCGTCTGCGACCCGGCCACGCTGTTGGTGGCCTGGCAGCGGGTGAGGACCAATCGAGGGTCGCGCTCAGCGGGCGTGGACGGCGAGACCGCCTACTACGTCGAGAAGGTGCTGGGCGTCGAGCAGTTCCTGACTGGGCTCCGCGAGGAGCTGCGGTCCGGGAGCTTTCGACCGGATGCGGTCAAGCAGCGAACGATCCCGAAGCGTGGCGGCAAGCTGCGCTATCTGGGGATCGCGACGGTGCGCGACCGTGTCGTTCAGGCGGCCCTCAAGCTGGTGCTCGAGCCGATCTTCGAGGTCGACTTCGAGCCATGCTCCTACGGATTTCGGCCCGGACGCCGAGCGTGGGACGCGATCGCCGAGGTGCGCTACTTCAGCGCCCGCTCCTATGAGTGGATTCTGGAGGCAGACATCCAGGCGTGTTTCGATGAGCTCTCGCACTCGGCCATTCTGGGCCGGGTGCGACGGCGGGTCGTGGACAAGCGCGTCCTGACGCTGCTCAAGGCGTTCTTGAAGGCCGGGATCCTGACCGAGCAGGGCAGCCTCGAACGAACGATCTCGGGTACCCCGCAAGGCGGGATTCTCTCGCCGCTGATGGCTAACGTCGCGCTCTCGGCGCTGGATGAGCATTACGCCAGGGCGTGGGAGGCGATGGGCCAGAAGTGGCATCAGCGAGACGCGATCCGCCGCCGCGGCGGGGCGACCTACCGACTTATCCGGTACGCCGATGACTTTGTCATCTGCGTTGCCGGTGAGCGGCGCCACGCCGAGGAGCTGATCGCAACAACCGAGCAGGTGATCGCGCCGCTCGGCTTGAAGCTCTCGCGGGAGAAGACCCGTGTGGTCCACATCGACGACGGGATCGACTTCCTCGGCTGGCGAATCAAACGCCAGAAGCGGGGAAGCGACGGCCGCTGCTTTGTCTACACCTACCCGTCGAAGCGGTCGTTGATGGCCGTTAAGGCGAAGGTCAGGCAGATCACGCGGTCCGGTCACAACCAGACGCTCGCGCAGCTGCTGCATCGGCTCAACCCGATGCTTCGCGGCTGGTGCGCCTACTTCCGCTGCGGGGTCTCCTCGCAGACCTTTGCCTACCTCGACGCCTTCACCTGGCGGCGGGTGACGCGCTGGCTGCGGCGTAAGTACCCCAAACGGAACTGGCGCTGGCTGATCGGCCACTACCTCCCGGGGTGGCGGCCGACCGACGGCCCCGTGACGCTTTACAACCCGGCGAAAGTGGCGACCACTCGCTACCGCTACCGGGGCGCGAAGATCGCCACGCCGTGGGAAGCCGGCTGGATCGCGCGACGCGATCCGGTCTGCGGGCCAGAGCACCTGGAGAACCTGATCGCGCAATGACCACCGGCATACCTGTGGAGAGCCCGGCGCGGTGGAAGCCGCACACCGGGTTCGGAGGGCGGCTCGCGGAAACGGAGCAGCCGAAAGGCTGCCACCGCGCCGCGAGCCGACCCTACTGGGCGGTGCTCGAGGATCGGTTCGAGCTGATGCTCGTCAACGCTCGGGCGGTGAAACAGGTTCCCGGTCGCAAGACCGACATCAAGGACGCGCAATGGCTGTGCCAGCTGTTGGAGGCCGGGCTGTTGCGGGCGAGCTTCGTGCCGCCCAAGCCGATCCGAACGCTGCGCAACCTGACCCGCTATCGCAAGGCGACGATCCAGGACCGCAACCGCGAGGCCGCGCGGCTGCACAAGATCCTCGAGGACACCGGCATCAAACTCGACTGCGTTGCTTCGGACATCCTCGGCGTGTCCGGCCGCGCGATGCTCGACGCGCTGGTCTCGGGCACGACCGACCCAGAAGTACTCGCCGAGCTGGCGAAGGGGAAGCTGCGCAAGAAGATCCCCGCGCTCAGAGAGGCGCTCGTGGGTCGCTTCGAGGACGAGCACGCGCTAGTCGTTTCGCAGATCCTCGCGCACATCGACTTTCTCGATGAGGCAATCGACCGGCTGTCGGCCGAGATCGAGGAGCGGATCGCCCCTTTCGCCCGTCAGCGTGACTTGTTGATGACGATCCCTGGCGTCAAGCAGCGCGCCGCCGAGGTGCTTATCGCTGAGATCGGCGTCGACATGAGCGCGTTCCCGACCCCCAAACATCTGGCCTCGTGGGCCGGCATGTGCCCCGGCCAGAACGAGTCCGCCGGCAAACGCCGTTCCACCAAGACCCGCAAAGGATCCAAATGGCTGCGAGCGACGCTGGGCGAGTCGGCCAACGCAGCCGCCCGAACCAAGGGCTCCTAAAGCGAAATCCCCGTCAGGCGGCGACCTCGCGAGCTTCGAGCGTGACGTGGTGTCCGAGCGCTTCGAGCTGGCGGACGAGACGTTTTGTGAGGCGGTCGGGGTTCTGGCGGGTGAAGTAGTCGCCGCCGAGGTCGCGGTAAACCTCGCCCGTCTGGAGCATGTTCCAGACGGCGGTCAGGATCGAGTGGCCGACGGCGGTGATCGCCTTTGCGTGCCCGCGCCGGGCGTGCAGGCGGCCGTATTGGGCGGCGAGGTAAGCGCACGTCGTGGCGCAACAGCAGCTTCCCGAGCCGATGCCGAGCGCGCATCAGATCGCCGCGCAAATCCTCATGCGCGCGCACCAAGTCGCGCAACGCCTCCTCCTCGCCGGCCGGAACCCGCACCGCGACCAAACCATCGATCATCAACAGCCGCACCAGCCGCTGCGCATCACGCTGATCGGTCTTGACCCTGTCCTGCGCCGGGCGCTCGATCTTCCCCGGCGCCGCCACCACACAGCCGACCCCCGCGCCCATCAACGAGCGGGCGAGCCCGAAGCCGGTCGGGCCGGCCTCATATCGGTGGTGGCGATCGCCCAGCAGAAGCCCGCGAGGTGCCGGGCGACCGCGGCCGCGACGAGTGTCTTGCGTTTGCCGTGTTTGAGATCGAGTCTGCGCCGGAGATGGTGCAGTCGTTGTTGGGCTTTCCACGCGATCGCGATCACTGCGGCGCTGTGGCCTTCTTGGCGGCGCTCGAGCTTGGTGGTGGGGCTGGGTGCTCGGCGGGTCGAGGTACGACGTCGGCGAGGTGCCTGTGCGGGTCCTTCTCCGACGCCGCCCTCCCGAACCCGGCGTGACCATTTCTGATCACCGGGCTCTCCAGCGGCTATGCCGTGATTGACGCGGTTGGCCTCCCGGGGTGGATCGTGGCGTGGCAGGTGGCGCAGACCACGAGGGTTTTGCGTCGTCGCTTGGCCATGATCCTGGCCCATTCGGGTTGGTCTGGGTGTCCGGGCTTGTCGATGTCTGAGAGCTTGCGGATCTGGTGAACTTGCACCTGGTCCGCTTCTCCGCAGATCTCGCACCGTCCAGCGCGGAGCCGATCGATCAGCTCGTTGCCGGGGGCGGCGGCCGGGACTGGCGCGCGGTCTTTGAGGGCCGCGTGCTTCTGCCGTATGAGCGGGATACCACCGAACGTCGTTCACGGAGGACATGAAGGACCGTTTCGGCGTTCTGCATTACGCATACCTCGCGGCTCGTCGTTGTCCAGCCACCTGTGCCCCTTCGCCCTGCGGACGGCTCTCCCGTCCTCCTCGGTGGGTCGTTGCTCCCACGACTACTACGGGCACTCCGTCACCCCGAGGCTCGCGCCCCAAGGGGTTGATCCCACGTTCGTCTCTGTCGTACGTATCGAGCGTGACGTAGGCGTCCCACTCATCTCCTTGATTGCCCTCACTGGGCAACGCTCCACGCCCCGAAGGTTGCGATGGCCGCACTACCAGGCCGTCGCAGGGCGTGGCGCCGGTATCGGATGTCTTTCCGGCGGACGAGCCTTTGCATCATCTGGAGATTGGGATTCAGGCAATCCAGCTTTCGCCATATCACGCGGGTCCCGCGACACCCCGACCCTGACACCTGAGCCGGCCGTCGCTTTGCTGGCATGCGATTGTTCCGTTCACCTCTCGGATCCGGGTTAGCCATCAGACCCACGAACCTTCCTTCGAGTTTCGTCCCGGCTGCGCCGGGGATACAACAGAGCGCCTCGTGGCGCACTAGTGCCAGGCGGCTTTGACCAGCAGCCGGCGCGCGTGCTGGGAGCCGGACCGAGTGATCTGGCCCCGCCGTCGCTTCTCGCCGCTGCTGGCCTCTGAGGGGCACAAGCCCGAGGTAACCGACCCGACCACTTGACCCCAAACACCCCTCACCACACTCGGCTGAGGAGGCGGCGGAACCCGCCAGGCCGCCACCCGCGAGAGCACCCACGCCTTTGGCATGAGCAGCCCCAGCGGCCACGCTCGACCCCAGACAATGGACTCTCACGACGAAACCCCGTCCCGCGGTACCCAACCCGCGCATAACGCCACCCGCGTCACGCCCGGCAGCGCAGAACAGAAGCCGACCACCTCCGTCGTCTGCCCCGTCAAGCGGTGCACGCTCATCTCTCCAGACTCGGCGTCGACCACGCACGCCACGACCTTCGCAGCATGCACGTCCAAGCCGACCCAGGTGCGAACCTTGATCACGGTCGGTTCCTGTAATGAGCCTGACCGCGCGTCGCGCACCCGCCAGGCCCGCCGCCCCCCAGCCGAGCCCAACCCCCCCGCGGACCCCCCCCAACACCAGCCACCGGCCTCGACGGCAACACCTCCATACGACGGCGCGGGCGATAACTGGACGCGACGGCATCGCGACCGGCTGGGGAAGGTGACGCTCTCCGAGCGCGGCGCGCAGGCGACGCTGCTGGATTATCTGGGCGCGATCGACGCGTTGACGATCCGCCGGGGCACGGTCGAGGCGGCGATCTCAGAGCTGGTGGGTTCATCGCCGTGGGCCGAAGAGGTCGCCAGGCTGCGGTGCATGCGCGGGATCGACACGCTGACCGCGGTCGGTCTGTGCGCCGAGATCGGCGATTTCGGTCGCTTCGAGCGGCCGGCGCAGCTGATGAGCTTATGAGCCAAAACACAGGGCAGACCACGACTCAAGGCCCCCGCCACGAAGCGCCGGCAAGAGTGGCGCCAGCCGACAGCCCCGGCCCACCCGGAACCACCACAGCGGTCTGGACGGGCCCTCCCGGCCCCACGGACGCCGCCGGAGGCGGCCCATCCCCCACGTATATAGGCTTCCGCCATGACCTACTTCGTGACGGGCGGGACCGGGTTCATCGGACGGCATCTGATCGAGCGACTGCTGCAGCGCGATGGCGAGATCTACGTGCTCGTGCGGCCAGCGTCGGTGGACAAGCTGCGCGAGCGGTGGGCTGAGGAGCCTCGTGTCAAGCCGGTCGTGGGCGATCTGTCGCAGCCGCGGCTGGGCATCACGGACGAGGTTCCCCGCATCGAGCACTTCTTCCACCTCGGCGCGATCTACGACATGACCGCCGACGAAGAGAGCAATCGCGTTGCGAACGTGGAGGGCACGAGGCACGCGGTCGAGCTCGCCAACGCTTTGCAGGTGTCCTGCTTCCACCACACCTCATCGGTCGCCGCCGCGGGCCGCTACAAGGGCCTGTTCCGCGAGGACATGTTCGACGAGGGCCAGAAGCTCGACCACCCCTACTTCCGCAGCAAGTTCGACTCCGAGAAGATCGCGCGGACGCAGACTACGGTGCCGTGGCGCGTGTACCGGCCGGCGATCGTCGTGGGTGACTCGCGGACCGGCGTGATGGACAAGATCGACGGGCCGTACTACTTCTTCACCGCGATCAAACTCGCCCGGCACTACCTGCCCGGCTGGTTCCCGCTCGTCGGACCCGAGTTCGGCTACACGAACATCGTCCCGGTCGATTTCGTCGCCGCGGCGATGGATCACATCGCGCATCAGCCCGGGCTCGACGGCCAGGCGTTCCATCTCTGCAATCCCAAGAAACAGCGCTCCGGCGATGTGATGAACGCGTTTGCGAGAGCTGCTCATGCGCCGCAGCTCAGCATGAGGATCGACACGAAGCTGCTGAACGCGCTGCCCAAGGGCACGATCGGAATGCTGATGCAGCTGCCTGCGGCAAAGGGGGTTCGCAAGGCGATCCTCGCCGACTTCGGGATCCCCGACGAGGTGCTCGGCTACGTCGCGCTGACCCCGGAATTCGACACCCGCGACACCGAGCGTGCGCTCGAGGGGACGGCGATCTCGGTGCCGCCGCTCGAGGACTACGCCGACAAGCTGTGGGATTACTGGGAGCGCAACCTCGACCCTGACCTGTTCAAGGACCGCAGCTTCGAGGGGGCGGTGAACGGCAAGACGGTCCTGATCACCGGCGCCTCGAGCGGGATCGGCAAGGCAGCGGCTTTCAAGATCGCGCAGGCGGGCGGGATCCCGCTGCTGGTCGCGCGCAGCGCCGACAAGCTCGAGGAGACCAAGCGGCAGATCGAAGACGGCGGCGGCAGCGCCTACTGCTACAGCGCCGATATCTCCGATCCGGATTCGGTCGATGACCTCGTCGACCGCGTCCTCGACGACCATCCCGCGGTCGACATCCTTGTCAACAACGCCGGCCGCTCGATCCGCCGCTCGATCGCGCTCTCCTACGAGCGCTTCCACGACTTCGAGCGCACGATCCAGCTCAACTACCTTGGAACGATCAAGCTCATCATGGGCTTCCTGCCGCACATGCGCGAGCGAAAGCAGGGGCTGATCGTCAACGTCTCATCGATCGGCGTTCAGACCAACCCGCCGCGCTTCTCTGCATACGTCGCCTCGAAGGCGGCGCTCGATGCGTGGACGCGCGTGGTCGGCTCGGAGTGCATCGGCGACAACGTGCATTTCACGACCATCCACATGCCCCTCGTGCGCACTCCGATGATCGCCCCAACCAAGATCTACGACAGCTTCCCCACGATCTCGCCCGACGAGGCGGCGGACCTGATCTGCGAGGCAATCCGCGCGAAGCCGAAGCACATCGGAACGCGACTGGGGACGTTCGGAGAAGTCGCCTATGCGCTCGTTCCGAAGGCCGTCGACCAGATCCTCTCGACCGCCTACAAGGTGTTTCCCGACTCGGCTGCGGCACGCGGTGAGAAGGATCCCAACGAGCAGGCCTCGACCGAGCAGGTGGCGCTCGCGCACCTGATGCGCGGCGTGCACTGGTAGTCGCTACGCGGCGGCCGAGCCGCTAAACCTTTCGGATAGCTGCCGACCCCTCCGCCGGCTGGCGATCAGAGGCCGTGGCGCGCCCGCGGCGCTCGGACAGGTGCTCGAAGAAGTCGGCGGCACCGGTCGCCGCGACGATCCGCTCCGCGACGCGCGGAGCGAGCTCCTGGATCGCCAACAACGGGCGCATCGGCAGCCATGACACCAGGATCTCGGGGCGATCCTCGGTGATCGCATGCACCACCGCCTGGCCCACGCGCTCGGGGCCCACGGCGTGCAGCAGCAGTGGTGCTTTCAGCCCCTCCTCCTCCATCCTTGCGTACATGCCCTCGCGCGCGATGAACCCAGGGCAGATCACGCTCGAGCTGACGGGGGTTGCCGCAAGCTCAGCCCGGATCGAGCGGGCGAAGCCGATCAGTCCAGCCTTGGTGGTCGCGTACAGCGCGTTGTAGGCGATGCCGCCCCGGCCCGCCAGCGAGGAGATCGTGACGATGTGTCCACGGCCCCGCTCGAGCATCCCCGGCAGGGCATGACGCGTGAGCACCATCGGAGCGATCAGGTTGACCCGGGTGATGTCGGCAAGCTCATCGTCGGTGAATGCCGAGTAGGGGGCGGCCACCTCGATCCCCGCGTTGTTGATCAGCAGGTCGAGCGGGCCGATCGCCGCCTCGGCCCTCGCGACGAGGCCGGCGGCTTGATCTGACTCCACCAGGTCGGCGAGCACGGGCTCGGCATGAACTCCCGACGCGCGCAGCTCCCGGCACAGCTCCTCCAGCGGCCCCGCTTGCCGACCGGAGAGCGCCAGCGAGACGCCCTCCTCGGCGAGCGCGTGCGTGATGTAGCGGCCGAGACCGCCGGCGGCGCCGGTCACCAGTGCACGTGAGCCACGCAAATCCTCCATATGCGCACCGTAGAGCGCGAGTCATCTCGGCGCGCCCGTACGAATTCCTGATCTGAATCGGTAATTGCCGGAAGGCAATCGGTGGAGTTGCACGCTCGCGCCGGGCATTGCCGCCACATACCGTTGCAATATGACCGTCACCGAAGAGCGACTAACACCCCTCGACGCAACCTTCCTCGAGCTCGAGCAATCCGACGAGTGCTCGCTGATGCACATCGGCGGCGCTCTGATCTTCGACCCGCCGGGCGACGGCGGGCAGCCCCCGACGCTGGAGCAACTTCACGAAGTGCTCGAAGAGCGATTCGACATGCTGCCGCGGTTCCGCTGCCGGCTATCCGAGCCACGCACCCACGGGCTGCGATGGCCCGCCTGGATCGAGGACCCGAGCTTCAACCTCGGCGCGCACGTCAGGCACGCAACGCTGCCAGACCCGGGCGGGGAGACCGAACTGCACGAGTGGCTGGCCGACTTCTGGTCGCACAAGCTCGACCGCTCGCGTCCTCTCTGGGAGATGACGCTGGTTGATGGACTGCAGGACGGTGGCTGGATGCTCGCCACCAAGACCCATCACGCGATGGTCGATGGCGTTGGGTCGATGGACATCGGCCATGTCCTGCTCGACACCGAACCGCAGCCCCCGGCGCGGCCGCCCGCGCATGTCAGTGGCAACGGTTACGTGAGCGACAACGGCAGGCATCTCCCGAGCTGGCTCGCTCCAGCCGTAACCGCGGCCCGGACTGCGGTCGGCGCCGCCGTCCATCCACGGCGGATTGTCCACGCGGGCGAGGCCGCGGTCGCGATGGGCGAGATGGTCTGGCAGGACGAGGTCCTCGCCGCCCCCAGCTCGTCGCTGAACGTGTCGATCGGATCGACGCGCCGGTTCGTGTCGGTTCCGTTCGACCTCGATGAGGTCAAGGCGATCAAGCGGTCGCTCGGCGGCACCATCAACGATGTCGTGCTCGCGGTCACGACCGGGGCTCTTCGGCGGCTGCTCGAAAGCCGTGGCGACGCACTCGACCGCCCGCTGCGAGCGATGGTTCCGGTCAACCTGCGCGCCGAAGAGCACGGCAGCCTCGGGAACCGCGTGACCTCGCTGTTCGTCGAGCTGCCGGTTGGCGAGGGCGAGCGCAGGCGCCGCTACGTCAAGACGCGGGAGGCGGCGAACGAGCTGAAGTCCGGAACCGCGGAGCTCGGTGGAACGACGCTCGTGCAGGTCATCGGCTACATACCGCCCGTGTTGCACGAGTCGGTAGCGCGGACGCTATTCGCGCCACGGCTCTTCAACCTGACGATCACGAACGTGCCCGGCCCCCAGATCACTCTGTACTCCATGGGCTCGAGGATGAGGAGGATCCTGCCGCTGGTCCCGCTGTTCGCAGACCATGCGATCGGGCTCGCGATCGTCTCCTACGACGGCGAGCTGGTATTCGGGATCAACGCCGATCACGCGACCACGCCGGATCTCGAATTCTTCGAAGCCGCCCTGCGCGACGAGTTCGAGCAGCTCAAGGCGCTGGCCGGGGCCTGATCCGCTCGCGCGCATCAAAGAGGCGGCGTGCGGAACCTGATCATCGTCGGCGCTGGAGGTCGTGACTTTCACGACTTCAACGTGCGCTACCGAGCTGACGACGGCACCCGGGTGGTGGCCTTCACCGCCACGCAGATACCCGACATCGCGGACCGCGTCTATCCCCCTGCGCTCGCCGGCCCGCTGTATCCGGACGGCATCCCCGTGCGCCCCGAGGAGGAGCTCGAGCAGCTGATCCGCGACCACCATGTCGACGAGGTCGTGTTCGCCTACTCGGACGTCTCCCACGAGCACGTCATGCACCTCGGCTCGCGCGCGCTTGCCGCAGGGGCGGACTTCACGCTGCTCGGCCCGCGCTCGACGATGCTCAGCAGCAGCAAGCAGGTCGTCGCCGTGTGCGCCGCACGTACGGGGAGCGGCAAGAGCCAGACCTCGCGCGAGGTCGCGCGCGTGCTGGTGGCCGCGGGGTTGAGGGTCGCGTTGATCCGGCACCCGATGCCATATCACGACCTCGAGGCGATGCGCGTGCAGCGGTTCGCCACGATCGCCGACATCGATCGCTCGCACCCGACGATCGAGGAGCGCGAGGAGTACGAGCGCGCGGTCGAGGCCGGGCTGGTGATATACGCGGGCGTCGACTACGCGGCGATCCTCGAACGGGCGCAGGGCGAGGCTGACGTGATCGTTTGGGACGGCGGCAACAACGACTTCTCGTTCATCGCGCCCGACCTCTCGATCGTCGTCGTGGACCCGCTGCGAGCGAGTCACGCCCTCGGCTATCACCCGGGCGAGGCAACCGTGCGGATGGCCGACGTGATCGTGATCAACAAGCTTGACAGCGCAACCGAGGGGCAGATCGATCAATCGATAGTCGTGATCTCGCAACTGAATCCCGACGCGACCGTGATCCGCGCCACCTCTCCGGTTGCCCTCGGCGAGGGGCCGACGGTCGAGGGCAGGTCGGTACTGGTGGTCGAGGACGGGCCCACGATCACGCACGGCGGGATGGCGTTCGGAGCGGGCACCGTGGCGGCGCGCAAGGGTGGCGCGGGAAGGCTGGTCGACCCTCGCCAATCCGCGGTCGGTTCGATCGCCGACACGCTGGATCGCTTCCCGCACATCGGGAGCGTGCTGCCGGCGATGGGCTACTCAGCTGAGCAGCTGCACGAGCTGGAGTCGAGCATCAACGCAGCAGATTGCGACGTGGTGATCGCGGGCACGCCGGTCGACCTCACGAGGCTGATCGATTCCCGTCACCCGATTCGCCAGGTCACCTACGAACTTCTGGAGGTCGGCCGCCCGACCCTCGAGGACGTGCTCGCGCCGATCGTCGAACGGGCCGCGGTCAGATCCTGAACACAGGGATCAGTCGCTGCTCGTGCTCGGCGTCGATCCGTGCGACCACCTCGATGTGCTCCTCGAGCCCGGAGCCGCGCAGCTTGGTCGCGAGCAGCTCGTCGACCTGGAAGATCCCGGCCGAGTTCGACATCGCGATCTCCACTCTTACCGCGTGGTCGCGGCCGGGCACGATCTTTACGTCCTCAATCGCATACGCGGACAGCGAGTGGATGTTCTGGTGCCCGGACTCGAACGGGATGCGCGAGCGGCCGCGCGCCATGTCGAGCGCGTCCGCCACCCGGACGATTCCCGCCTCGATCGTGAACGGTGCACCGTTGCGGCGGTGGCCGATGATCGCGTGCATCGCCTCGGCCACGATGATCGACCGCTCGGGTTCGTCATAGGCGCTCGTCAGCAGCGAGCCGAGCTTGTCGGCCGTCAGGAACAGGCTGTAGCGCTCGTGGTCGTCGCGATGGATCGACATGCCGACGCAGTGGAACAGGCAACCTGCTGCGATCACCACCTCGGCGTCGCGGTCGCTCATCGCGTAGTCGGCGACCACGTTCGGCGTCACGCCACGGCGAAACAGCAGACGGGCCAGTCGCAGCCCGATGTTGAGCACGATCTGGATATGGACCCAGCTGTGGTCGCTCATCCCGAGCCGCCGCGTAGCGTTGACCGCGGAGACGTGCCACCAGGCCTTTACCTGCTCGTCGCCGTTGACTGCCTCCAGCAGGCGCTCCAGCCGGCGGTTGCCGCGCGTCGGCGCCCGCACGCGCACGTCGGCGAGCGCCTCGCGAGGCGGCAGCGCGTCCGGCAGCGCAGCTGGGTCGTGCGGCGAGACGGCGTCCGGCTCGTCAGACATCTGCGGCACCTGCCTCGAACAGCACGCCTTCGCGCAGTCCGCCCAAGCCGACCTGCAACGGCCGGCCGAAGCGCTCGGACGCCGCCTGGAGGATCAGGAGGCCCGCGGGCAGTAGCCGCACGCGCTCGACTTCGAGCGCGAACTTGGCGGCGATCGCGGCCGCGCTATGGCTGGCAAGCAGCGCCAGCGACCGGTTGATGCTCTGCACGTCGAGCTTGGCGCCGGCGAACCGGCGCAACGATGCCGCGCTGCCGCCGACGGCCACAGCCTCGGAGGGATGCGGAATCTCGAGCCCTTCGAGCATGCGCTCGACCTGGCGCCGTGCCGCCGACAGCTCGGCGGCGGCCGGCGGATCGGAGTGCAGGCAATCCTCGGCGAGATCCGCGGAGCCGATCCCGAACGAGGTCGACCAGCTGACCCTGTCCGGAGCGGTACCCACGACCAGTTCAGAGGACCCGCCGCCGACGTCGACGACGCCCAGGTCTCCGGTTGGCACGTGGTCGAGTGTGCGCGCGGCCCCTACGAACGCGAGCCGGGCCTCCTCGTCGCCTGAGAGCACCTTCACCTCGAGCCCGCACGCGTCGCCGATCGCCGAGATCAGCGAGCCGCCGTTGCGCGCACGCCGGATCGCGGCGGTCGCCACGCCGCGGACCTCGACCGAGCCGAGTTCGAGTGCGGTCTGCATCTGCCTGGCGACCACGCCGGCCACCTCGGCGATCTTCTCGGCGTCGATCGTGCCGCCGCGCAGCACTTGGCCGATCTGCGTGAAGGCCCGCTCCTGGTGCAGCGCGACGAGCCGCTTACCGTCGCATTCCGCGACGAGCAGCCGCGTCGTGTTCGAGCCGATGTCGATGCAGGCGCGGCGCACAGTGACCCGTTCGGAGACTCTACTGATGGCTGGCCGCGGCCGCCGCGGGACGCTGCTCGAGCGCGCCTACGTCGGGCACGTGATCGTTGAACGCCGGCGGGCGCAAGAGCGCCCATGCCGACAAGCTGACGGCCAGCGCACCGGCCGCCGCGACCCCCAGCGCCACGCGAGGGCTGGTCAGCGCGGTGACGACGCCCCCGATCAGGATGCCGGCCCCAGGCATCGCCTGGAACAGCGACTCGTTGAGGCTCATGATCATCGCCATCCAACTCGTCTCGACCTGCTCCTGAAGAGCTGTCCGAGCGGCGACCGCCTCGACGCCGTTCCCGATACCGCCGAGCAGCGCACCGATCAGCGCGACCGCCAGCGTCGGCGCGATCGCCATCACCAGAAAGCCGAGCGCCAATGACGCGGTGCTGGCTGAGATCAGCACCCGCGTCGGCAGCCGCCGCCACCTGACGAAGGCGAGGCTGCCCGCAAGCGCCCCCGCGCCCCACACCGACAGCAGCGCTCCGTAGTCGCCGGCGTTGCGATCGTGCAGCGAGCGTTGCACGAGTACGACCTCGACCGGGATCGAGATCGCGAAGAACACGAGGCCCGCCGCCTGCATGCCGAGCAGCCTGCGGATCGCGGGCTGTCGCCGCGCGTGCGTGAGCGCAGCCCGCAGTCGTCCCACGCTCGGCGCCCGCTCGGCGACCGCACCGGGAAGGCCCGACGTGGTGACGAGCGTCAGCACGATCACCGCGAACAGGGCCGCATTGATCAGCAGCGCGACGGACGCGCTGGTCAGCGCGACCACCGCCCCGCCGAGCGCTGGGCCGGCCATGAACGTGACCGAGAAGGCGCTGTTCAGCAGCGCGTTGCCCTCTCGCAGCAGCCCGGCCGGGGCGGTGACCGCCGCCGTCGCCGCGCGAGACAGAGCACGCGCGCTGACCGCGAGCGTGCCGTCGAGCAGCACCAGGATCAGCACTGAGGCTAGGGAGAAGCTCGATGTGACAGCCGCGAGCCCCAGGTAGAGAACGCCCTCGATCGCGTACAGCGCAGACAGCACGGGCCTGGTGGCGCGCTGATCGAGCCTCGCCACTACCGCCGGCGAGAGCAGCGCCGGGATGAACATCGCACAGAGGAAGAAGGCGGCCGCGCCGAACGCACTGCCGGTTCGCCGGTAGATCAAGTAGGCGAGCGAGACACTCGCGATCGCCCATGTCAGCTGGTTGAGCGTGTAGGCGGCAAGGAGGCGCCGATACGTGGGGAGCCTGAAGACCTCCTTCACAAGCTCAAGTATCGATGGTCAGCCCGCGCTGGCATCATCTTTCGCGTGTCCGACGCCGCGATCGATGTACATGGCCTGCGCAAGACCTACGGTGATTTCGAGGCCGTGAGGGGAATCGACTTCCGCGTGCAACGCGGCGAGGTGTTCGGCCTGCTGGGACCCAACGGAGCGGGCAAGACGACCACGGTGGAGATCCTCGAGGGCTATCGCCAGCGCAGCGGGGGCGAGGTCAGCGTGCTCGGGTTCGATCCGGGGATGCGCTCCCGGGGACTCCGCGCGCGGGTCGGCATCGTGCTCCAGAGCACCGGGATCTACCGGCATATCCGGGTACGGGAGGCAATCGCACACTTCGCCTCCATGTACCCGCATCCGCGCAATGTCGACGAGGTGATCTCGCTCACGGGCCTCGAGGGCAAGGAGAACGCGATTGCGCGGACGCTGTCCGGCGGGCAACTCCGGCGGCTCGACCTCGCGCTCGCGCTGATCGGCGATCCGGAGCTGATCTTCCTCGACGAGCCGACGACCGGGTTCGACCCAGCGGCGCGCCGGAACGCCTGGGAGACGATCGAATCGCTCAAGCAACTTGGCAAGACGGTCCTGCTCACCACCCATTACCTCGACGAGGCGCAAGCCCTGGCCGATCGCGTCGCGATCATCAAGGACGGACGAATCCTTGTGCAGGGCGCCCCCCGGGAGCTCGGATCGAGCCACGGAACAAAGCCTCCCTACCGGATCGCGTACCGCAACGGCGACGGCGGTTTCGTCGAGCGCGAGACCGACGATCCGACGACGATGTTGCACGAGCTGACCGCCGAAGCGCTGGCGCGAGGAGAGCGGCTCGAAGGATTGACCGTCACGCGCCCGACGCTCGAGGACGTCTACCTGGAGCTGACGGCCGGGGAGGCCGGTGGCGATGACTGAGCTCGTGGCCCTCGCGTGGCGCCAGTACCGCTTGGAGCGCAGGCTGTTCTGGCGCAATCCGAGCGCAGCGTTCTTCAATTTCATGCTGCCGCTGATGCTGCTGGGGCTGTTCGGAATCATCTTCCGGGGCAACCAGCACGACCTCAACGTGATCGTGCCGGGCATCGCCGGGATGGCGGTGATGTCCACGACGTTCGTCGCGCTGTCCTACAACATGACGTTCCTGCGCGAGCAGGGGGTGCTCAAGCGAATCCACGGAACCCCGATGCCCGGCTCGTCCTACCTGCTCGGGATCGCCGGCAACGCGGTCACCAACACCGCGCTGCAGATCGCGATCATCACGGTCGCGGGACGCCTGTTCTTCGGGATCGGCTGGCCGAAGGACTGGTTCGAATTGGTCGTGTTCGTCTGCGCCGGAGTGCTGTGCTTCGCGTCACTCGGCGTCGCGTTCTCGCACGCGATTCCGAACTTTGAGTCGACGGCCGCCTACGTCAACGCGGTGTTCATCCCGGTGATCCTGATCTCGGGCGTGTTCTACGATTCGGCCCATGCACCCGGCTTCATCAAGGGGATCGCGGAGGCGCTGCCGCTGACGCCGCTGATCAACGGTCTCTCCGGCGCGATGGTCAAGGGCACCTCGCTGGCGACGAACATCGCCGAGCTCGGGGTGATCGCCGCTTGGTCGGTGCTCGGCGTGGCGCTCGCGGTGCGCGGCTTCACCTGGGAGCAACGGCGCTCCTGAGCGCGGTGAACAGGGCCGGTGGCTCGCCCGAGATCTTTACGGGCATCGCCGCCAGCGGCGAGCGCTCCCATTCTTCCTTCAACCACGAGTAGATGATCACGTCGTGGACCCGGTCGCCGTGCCGGTGCCAGCGGCGTAGCACCCCCTCGCGACTGAAGCCGATTCGCTCGAGCGCTGCATTGGAGCGCGGGTTGTCGAGGTCCGCGTACGCCCCGAGCCGCTCGAGGCCGAGCGTCCGGAAACCGAGCGCGGCGATCAGCCCCTTCGCCTCGCGGTTGGCGCCGGTGCCCCAGTGGGGGCGTCCGAGCCATGTTCCGACGACCGCGCGGCGGTCGCGCCGGCTGCACTCGGACAGGCCGATGATCCCGACCGGGCCGCTGCGATGATCGACGATCAGCAGGTCGAGCTTTTCGCCCCGCTCGCGTTCGGCCGCCAGCCCCGAGATGTATGTCAGCGGCTGCTCGATCGTCATGTACGGGCCCCACGAGAAGAACCGCGTGACTTCCGCGTCCGATCCGAGCTCGAACAGCGCCGGGGCATCCGCGGCGGTGGGGTAGCGAAGCGCCAGTGTCGGCCCAACCAATTCCATAAGGGCTTTAGGCTACGGCCGTGGAGCTCGCCCTTCTTTACGACGTCCATGGAAACCTGCCCGCGCTGCAGGCGGTCGTCGAAGACGCGCGCGAGGACACGGACGTGTTCCTACTCGGGGGTGACTACGCGCTGTTCGGGCCCTTCGCGAGCGAGACCGTCGATGCGCTGCGCGCGCTGCCGAACGCGATCTGGATCCGTGGCAACGTCGACCGGTGGTGCGCTGACCAGGACAGCGCTCCCGAGGACGAGCTGCTGCGCGGCGCGATCGTCGACTGCCGGGAAGCGCTCGGTCAGGCGGTCGTCGATGAGCTGGGCGCGCTGCCGGACCAGGCCGTGATCGCGGGGACGCGCTACTGCCACGCATCGCCGCTGTCCGATCTGCGCTCGTTTCTGCCCGAGGCCACCGATGACGAGGACGAGATCCTGGCGGGCGCCACGGAGAGGCGGATTGTGTTCGGCCATACGCACATTCAGTTTCGCCGAACGCGACCCGATGGAATCGAGCTGCTCAACCCGGGCAGCGTGGGCATGCCGATGGATGCGGATACGCGGGCCGCCTATGCGCTCGTCCGCGACGACGGCTCGGTTGAGCTGCGTCGCGTGGGCTATGACATCGAGAGCGGCATCGCGGGTCTGCGGGAGCGATTCGGCGATGCACCCTGGGCGCAGCGGAGCGTGGCGCGACTCCGGAACGCGCGACCTTGAAGCAGCTGGCCGACGATCTGTACATGCTGGACGGCTTTCCGCCGTACGCGATCAACGTCTACCTGATGGGCGACCTGCTGATCGACGCCGGCTCGCGCCATGCAGCCAAGCGGATCCTCAAACAGCTCACGGGCCGCACGGTGACCGCGCACGCCCTCACCCACGCCCACGTCGACCACCAGGGTTCCTCTCACGAGATCTGCGAGCGCCTGGGCCTCCCGTTGTGGTGCGGAGAGCTGGATGCGCCGGCGGCCGAGGACGGCCGGATCCGCGACCGGATGCCCTCCCACCCGATCAACTCGGTGATGTTCCGGCTGCTCGCCGGACCCGGCCATCCCGTGGCGCGGCGCCTGCGCGAGGGCGAGGAGATGGCCGGGTTCCAGGTGCTGGACACCCCGGGCCACTCCGCCGGTCACGTCTCGTATTGGCGGGAGTCGGACCGGACCCTGATCTGCGGCGACGTGTTCACGAATGTGGATACTGTGACCGGACGCCCCGGTCTGCACGAGCCCAGGGCGTTCTTCACGCCCGACCCCGCACGTAATCGGGATTCGATGCGGCGGCTGGCGGAACTCGAGCCGACGCTGGTGTGCTTCGGCCATGGAATGCCCCTGCGCGACGGTCGCAAACTCAGGGAGTTCACGGACAAGCTCCCTCGAGCCTGACATCCTTTTGAAGATGTCCACTCGTGCCCGCGCTTGGCAGCGCACCAACACCTTCGATCATGCCGCGTTTCCGGTCGAGCGGATCGCCGCGGAGCGCGAGCAGAGCGTCTCGGTGTGCCTGCCGGCTCGTAACGAGGCGCGCACGATCGGCCCGATTCTCGAGCAGCTGGTGCCGTTGCGGGCGGCCGGCGCCGTGGACCAGATCGTGGTCATCGATTCCTCCACCGATGCCACCGCGGAGATCGCCAGGAGCTACGGCGTCGAGGTCCATAACAGGGAGGAATTGCTGCCGCAGTTCGGTCCGGTGCTCGGCAAGGGCGACGCGCTGTGGCGCTCGCTGCACGTGCTCAAGAGCGACGTCGTCTGCTTCCTCGATGCGGATTCTGAGCACTTCGGCTCGCACTTCGCGTGCGGCCTGCTCGGACCGCTGCTGGTGGGAACCGGATCCCACCCACCCTCCCGTCCACCCATCTCGTTCGTCAAGGGCTTCTATCGCCGCCCCTTCCGGGTGGGCGAGGTAACCCTGCCCGAGGGCGGCGGACGCGTGACCGAACTGACCGCCCGCCCGCTCCTGAATCTGTTCTATCCGGAGCTCGCGTCATTCGTGCAGCCGCTCGCCGGAGAGATGGCCGGCAGGCGCTCGCTGCTCGAGCGGCTGCCGTTTGTGACCGGCTACGGCGTGGACATCGCGCTCTTGATCGACGCCTACCGGGAGGTCGGCCTCGACGGTCTGGCGCAGGTGAACCTGCGCCTTCGCCAGAACGCACACCAGCCGCTGCGGGATCTCGGCCCGATGGCATTCGCGGTGCTCCAGGCGGTCGCCACTCGGCTCCAGCGCGACGGCCGGCTACGGGGCCCGCTGCCGACCACGTTCCTGGCGCCCCGCGAGGTCGGTCTGGGGGCGGTCGAGAGCGACCCGGTGGAGCGCCCACCGTACGCGGACCTGCGTGCAGCCGCATAAGTTGTGCTGAACTGAGCGCATGCGCGCATTGGGATTCGCCGCGATGCTCGGCGTCGTCGCTGTGCTTGCCGGCTGCGGATCGAGCGCGCAGGTCGCGACGAGTTCCGGTCGCGGTGGTAACGGCGGCCAGCAGAGCGTGAACTCGCTCGGTCTGCAGGCCCATCCCCAGGCAGTCGACCCGACCGCCGGAGCTGCGGCGCCGGCGTCCGTTCCGGACGATCCGGTCGGCGACCCCAACGCTCGCGCCCCGTCGCTCGCCGAGGTCAAGCGCGAGCTCGCGATCGAGAAGAAGATCGTCCAGGAGCTGAACACCCTGGGCGCCGGGCAGGGCTTCGTGTTCCCGATCCAGCCGCAGTCGGTCGCAGAGCCGCCGAGCACGTGGTCGCCCGACATGGGCGTCGACATCTCGACCGTGGGCGCGGCGTGCGGCAACCGGGCGGTCGAGGTCGCGGTCACCGACGGGGTGATCGTGCAGGAGGGCATCTCCGGCTTTGGCCCCTATGCGCCCGTCATGCGGGTGATCGGCGGCCCGCTCAACGGACGCTTCATCTACTACGGCCACGCCGCGCCCGACCTGGTCCCCGTTGGGGCAGTGGTGCGCGCGGGCCAGCCGATCGCGGAGGTGGGTTGCGGAATCGTCGGCATTTCGACCGGACCCCACCTCGAGATCGGGATCAGCCCGGTCAACGGCCCGACATGCTGCCCGGGCAACCTCCAGACTTCGCCGGCGATGGAAGCGCTGCTGCGGCGGATCTGGGCCGCGGGCTAGGAGAACGCCTCGCGAGCTGTGCTGGCGCCCAGTTTTACGCGCTCGGCGAAGCCGTACGTCCCGTGGTCGCGCAGTTCGGTCGCTGCCTCGACCAGCGCGCCCAGACCGTTGAAGGCGAGCGCACCTCCGACCGAGATCCGTGCTACGCCGAGCTCCGCGAGCTCCGCCACGGTGGGTCCTCCGGGCAAGGCGAGGACGCTGACCGGCCGATCGACGGAGCTGACGAGCTGCCGGATGTCCTCTGCTTGTCGCAGTCCGGGCGCGAAGAGGACGTCCGCCCCGGCCTCCTGGTAGGCCTGAAGCCGGGCGATCGTCTCGCCCAGGTCGCGCCGGCCGTGCAGATAGTTCTCGGCACGCGCAGTAAGCACGAACCCTGGATGTGCCGCCTCCGCCGCGGCCTTGATCCGCTCAGCCGCGAACGCCAGGTCGTAGATCGGTTCGTCATCGCGCCCGCTGAAATCCTCGACCGAGCACCCCGCGAGTCCTGTCTCGCTCGCCACCCTGACCGTCTCCGCGACGCCATCCGCGTCGTCGGCATATGCGTTCTCGAGGTCGGCCGACACCGGTACGTCGGTCGCGCCCGCGATCGTCCTGGAGTGCTCGAGCGCCTCCTCACGGGTGACGTGGTAATCGAGCCTGCCGAGCGTCGCGGCGAACCCGCTACTCGTGGTGGCCAAGGCCTGGAACCCGAGCGAAGCAAGCACCTTGGCCGATCCCGCGTCCCACGCGTTGGGCATCAGCAACGGCTGGCCTGGACGGTGCAGTTCCAGAAAGCGAGAAGCCTTGTCGGGCTGGGACGCCCTCACCGAGAGCCTACAGGCGTGCCGGCGGCTGCCCCGCGCGCGAGCGCCCGCGCCCCATCAATCGTCGTCGCGACCCTCTCCCCTGCGTGCTGTTGACGCCCCACGAGCAGGGCGAGGATTGCCCGCAGCCGACGCCGGAAGAAGTGGTGGCCTTCGTCGGGATCGAAGAACACGCGGCAGCGGGGAATCGTGATCGCCAGCTGCAGCGCATGCTCGATCGGGACCAGCGGATCATCGATCCCGTGCCAGAGCTGCACCTCGGAGCTCACTTCGCTGGGTGAGAAGCCCCAGGGGCGCGAGTAGACGAGGTAGTCCTCCACCATGCCGCGTACCCCGGCCTCGGAGGCGTCGAGGAAGCTGGTGGCGGCGGCGAACCGTTCCTCGGGCTGCCGGAGCCGGTGGCGCTCGCCGGCCGCGGCGTGCGCCTCGATCACGCGCGAGAGCAGCTCCGGGTGGCGCCGGATCACGGGCAGCGCAAGGTCGCCGGCCGCCGCGCACACCCCGGGCACTCGTGCCAGGACCGTGAGCGCGAGCCGGATTCGGCGTGGCATGCCGGGCGCGCGATGCGGCACACATAGCGGCGAGAGCGAGCTGCACACCGCCACGCGGATGACTCGCTCTGGCAGCTGACGGGCAAGCGCCAGCGCGTACGGGCCCCCGGCAGACACGCCGGCCACCGCAAAGCGCTCGATCGCGAGCGCGTCGATGAGCTCCTCGACGTCGTCGGCAAACTGCAGCAGCGTGCGGCCGGGCGAGGGATCCGAGCCGCCGATCCCCGGACGGCTGACCGCGATGTGCCGTACCCCCAGCTCGGCGGTCATCGCCTCGAGGTCGACGGAGCGGCAAATGGGCGTGCCGATCGCCCCATGGCAGTAAACGACAGGGATGCCGTCCGCCGGCCCAGTGAGGCGGTAGCTCAGGCGGCGCCCATCGGCCAGCCGCAGCTGTTGTCGGCGGTCGCGCATAAGTCCCTGCTCACGGCAAGGTAGAGCGAGCGGCGGACAGAGTTGTTGCGTCTTTGGGAAGGGTCGTGAGTAGTCCCTCGAGCGCTGCGACGAACGCGCCGGGGCGCTCCACCATCACCAGGTGCCCAGCGTGCTCGACCGTCACGACCTCGGCCTCTGGCCGCGCGGCACGGATCACGTCGGCCACGCGCAGCGGCACTGTCCTGTCGCCGGCTCCCCAGATCGCGGCCACCGGAGCCGGACAGCTCGCCAGCATCGGCCGCAGGTCGCATCGCGTGATCGTCGCCAGCGCGCCGGCGGTTCGCTGCGCACTCGCGGAGGCCTCGACGAGCAGCCTGGCCTGTGTCGGCGACATCCCGGCGGCGTCCGCGGCACTGAATCCGAGCAGCAGGCGCCTCCCCCAGCGCAGGTCGGTGAGCGGCGCCAGCCGCCGGCGGGTCGCTAGCAGCAAATCAGCGCTGCCGGAGAGCAGCACGGATGCCGGCCGGGGCACCGCCGCCAAGCCCGCCGGGGCCACGAGCACGAGCCTTCTGACCGCGTCGGGCGTGCCGCAAGCCAGGGTCAGGGCGATCCCCGCGCCAAGCGAATGGCCGACTAGATCGAACGGCTGCTCCACGCCGGCCGTTTCGAGGCCTTCCGCGATCCGCTCCGCCACCGCTTCGAGTTTGAAGCCGTCGCCCACCGGCGCCGACTCGCCAAAACCCGGCACGTCGAGCGTCGCCACGCGGCGCGTGTGCGACAGCGACGGGACGACCGCGTTCCAGATCTGGCGCGACGTCGCCAGGCCGTGGATCAGGACGAGCGGCTCGCCCGCGCCAGCCTGATCGATCGCCAGCGACTGCCTCACTGCGTGCCGCAACGGAGGCTGGCCGAGAAAGCGGAATATATGGGCACTTTCTCGGCCACCCTCATCCCTTGCGGGCGCGCCGGCGCAACAGCAACACCGCCATCAGCAGGCCGCCGAGGAAAGCGAACGGGATCGGATTGCGCTTGAGGCGCTGCAACAGCACGCCACCGACGAGCTCGAGGCCCTGGATCGGCTCGCTAGGCATGTGGAGGTGATGGTCATGGTGGGGATGCGCGTGCTCGGTCGGAGGCGGGGTTGCCCCGGGGAACGGCGCCTCGGCGAGCGACGGCGCATCGGCAGCGGCCTCGGTGGGCTGGGGCGCGGCGGCATCGGTGGGCGGAGGCGCCCCGCCCTCGGTGGCCGCCGCGGCCTCGGTGGGCGGAGGCGCAGCAGAGGCCACACCAGGGGCAACCGTGTCGACCACGGTCGGAGCGGAGTCACCGGCGCCGGGAACGGGGGCATCGACGACGGTCGTGGCAGACGCGCCCCGGTCGCCCGCGGGCGCCGACGTAGCGCCCGGATGCACCAGCGACGCCTGCAATCTCTGCGCGAACTCCCGCAGCAGCCGTTCGGAGATGTCCTCGATCATCCCGCCCCGCCCGAACCGCGCCAGCCGTCCGGTGATGTGGTAATCGGTGACCACGTCGACTCGGGTGCCTTCGCCGGCCGGCGCCAGCGTGGAGAAGATCGTGGCCTTGGCGCCGCCCTGGCCCCGCTTGTCGGAACCTTGGGCGTGCATCGTCGCGCGGTGGGCGGCTTCGTCGATCTCGGTCATCTCCAGCCGGCCGGTGTACGACGCAGTCGTCGGGCCGATCTTGATCGTGAAGGAGCCGTTGTAGCTGCCGTCGTCGTTGCGCCCGGTGACCGCTGCCCCGGGCAGGCACGGCGCGACGTGCTCGACGTCCACCAAGGCCTTCCACACCGTCTCCAGAGGAGCGGTGACCTCAAATGACTGCTCTAGTTTCATGGCGAATCGCCTCCAAGTCTTCAGGGGTGTCGACATCGCGGACTGAGCCCGTGTCTCCACATTCGATGCACGGACCGTCCAGCAGCGACCGCGCGCCCTGATCGCCGGACAAACCGGGCAGCGCGGCCAGCTCACGGGAGCCGAGGACGACCGGGTGCCCGGGGCGGCCGCCGAACACAGCCCTGGCCCCGCCGGGTTCACCGACAAACCGGCGAATCAAGGACGGTGTGATCTGCGGCTGGTCACCCAGCGTGACGATCACCTTCGACGCTCCGGACAGCATCTCGGCGCCGAACCGGAGCGACGCCGACTGACCTTCGGCCCAGCCCTCGAACACGATCGGCTCGGCCCGCCCGAAGTCGACCGCCGCCAGCACGTCGGACGCTCGCGCCCCGATGACCACGACCACCCGCTCGAGCTCCTCGACCGCGCACTGCGCGGCCACCGCGTGCTCGAGCAGCGGACGGCCGTCGAGTGGCGCGAGCAGCTTCGAGGATGAGTCGCTGAACCGCGTGCCGGAGCCGGCCGCCAGCACGAGGCCACCGATCACGCGGGCACCTTGTGGATCCGGCCGCGCGCGTTGGCCAGCCGCCCGCCGTCGCGGCCATGACGGGCCGCCACGACCTCCGCCAGGATCGAGAGCGCCGTCTCCTCCCTGTTCATCGCCCCGAGGTCGAGGCCGAGCGGCGCCGCCAGCCTCGCGAGCTCCTCGTCGGTTATGCCGGCCGCCGTCAGCCGCTCGCGACGGGTCTCCTGCGCGCGCCGGGAGCCCATCGCGCCCACGAACCTCGCCTCCGAGCGCAGCGCGATCAGCAGCGCCGCATCGTCGAGCTTCGGATCGTGCGTCAGCACCGCGATCGACGTCGCCCGGTCGATGCCGCCGATCTGCGCGAACGCCTCCTCGGGCCAGGAGGCGACCACCTCCTCGGCGTCCGGGAAGCGCTCCGGCGTCGCGAACCGTGCCCGCGGGTCGACCACGTAGGGCCGCCAACCCGCATCCCGCGCCAGCGTACAGAGCGACGCTGCGATGTCGACGGCGCCGAACAGGATCAGCCGCGGCGCCGGGTAGACGACGTCGAAGAACAGCGAGCCTTGGCGCTCCGACATCTCCGCCCACATCACGTCAGCGGCGATCCGCGCGGCCTCGTCGTCGAGCTCTGGCGCACCCAGCGTGCCCGACCGGGCCCCGTCCGCCTCGACCAGCAGCTTCGCGCCGAGGGACGGACCCTCGATCGCGGTCACCGCAACCGCGCGCCCGCCGGAGCCCGCGATCTCATCGAACCGGCTCGGCGCATATTCCTGGACCCAGACATCGATCTCGCCGCCGCACGGCAGACCCACGTCCCACGCCTCGGAGTCCGCGATGCCGAAATGCAGCAACCTCGGCTCGGCGCCGTGCATCACCTGGTCGGCGATCTCGACGACAGCTCCCTCGACGCAACCACCCGACACGCCCCCCGAGATCTCACCGTTTTCGTTGACCGCCATCTTCGCGCCCGGCGGTCGGGGAGCCGAGCGTTTCACGCCGACGACCGTCGCGAGTGCGATCTGGTCGCCCCGCTCCCTCCACGTCGTTACTTGCGGCAGTACATCTCTCATGCTTCCTCCAATATTGCAGCCAACTGCTCGAGCGAGGCAATCGAGTTACCCGCGAGGAGCTCGTCGGTGTGTGGGATCGCGGCCCGCATCCCGCGGGTTAGCGGCTCGTAGTCTGGGTGAGAGGCGAGTGGGTTCAGCCAGATCAAGCGGTGCGTGCTGCGCCGCAGCCGCGCCATCTCGACGCTGAGCAGCTCGGGATCGCCGCGATCCCAGCCGTCCGACAGGACGACCACGACGGCGCCGCGGCCCAGCCGGCGCCCGTAGTCGCGGTTCAGCGACGCCAGGGCGCCGCCGATCCGGGTGCCGCCCGAGAAGTCAACCACGGCCGCGGCAGCGCGATCCAAAGCTCGGTCATGGTCGCGACCCCCGAGCTCATGCGTAATCCGCGTGAGCCGCGTCCCGAACACGAACGCCTCCACTCGGCGCCGCGCCGCGACGCACGCATGGAGGTACTGCAGCAGCATCCGTGCGTACGGCGTCATCGATCCAGAGACATCGCAGATCAGCACCAGCGGGCGCGGTCGCCGACTGGGAGAACGCCAGTGCCGGTGTACCGGCTCGCCGGCGGTTCGAAGCGACGAGCGGACGACCCGGCGCAGGTCGGGCTGATGACCGCGGCGGCGGTCCGGGCGCAGCCGTCGCGACACGCGCGTGGGGCCGCGCCGCGCGAGCCGCGCGATCAGCTCGCGCGCGATCGCCATCTCCGCATCGCTGTAGTGGGCGAAGTCCTTCTCGCGCAGCAGCTCGACGTCGCTCCACGCTGCGGGCACCGCCACCGGGTCCTCTTCCATGAAGAGCGGCGGGGCCGAGCCGGGCATCCCGGCCCGAGGCAGCACCGCCCGCTCGATCGCCCCGAGCTCGGACAGCGGCTGTTCACGGCCGGGATTGCGGCCGTCCCCGAACACGGCCACGAACGCGCGCTCGAACCGCTCCAGATCGGCGTGCGAGCTGCACAGCACCGTCCGCAGCGCCAACCGCGCATCCTCGCGGGAGGATGCGTCGACCGCCTCAAGTGCCTGGAACGCGGCGAGCAATTCGCCGACGCCGACCCGCGACCCCTGGACGCGCATCGCCCAGTTCAGCGCGCGCAACCTCTCCAGAACCGGCTCAGACACCCTCGAGCACCTTGCGCTCGCGCACGCGCTCCACGTCCTCGTGAACCTTCAGCGCGGCGCCGAGCGTCTCGTCCAGATCCGCGTCTTCACCGAGCGCCAGCAATGCCTGGGCCCAGACGAGCGTCTCCCCCACTCCGGGCAGCTTGTAAAGGTCGCCCTGTGCGCGCAGCCGCCCCACCGCGGTGACGACACGAACCGCGATCGCCTCCGGCACGCCGGGCAGCCTCGCGTGCACGATCGCGCGCTCGCGCTCCGGATCGGGGTACTCGATCCAGTGGTACAGACAGCGCCGTTTCAACGCGTCGTGCAGCTCGCGCGTTCGGTTCGAGGTCAGGATCACGACGGGCCGGTGCGATGCGGAGATCGTCCCCAGCTCAGGAACCGTCACCGCGAAGTCCGACAGGAACTCGAGCAGGAACGCCTCGAACTCGTCATCGGCCCGGTCGATCTCATCGATCAGCAATACCACCGGGCCGTCGGCCTCGATCGCCTCCAGCAACGGCCGGCGCAGCAGGAACCGCCGTGAGAACAGCTCCCCTTCGTCAAACCCCTCCGATGCAGCCCGCAGCGCGAGCAGCTGGCGGGGGTAGTCCCAGTCGTAGACCGCGTGGTGCAGGTCGATCCCTTCATGGCACTGAAGGCGGATCAGCCGGGCGCCGGTCGCCGCCGCGAGCACGCGCGCCACCTCCGTCTTTCCCACGCCCGCCTCTCCTTCGAGCAGCAACGGCTGTTCGAGCACCACCGCAAGGTGGACGGCGAGCGCCAGCGGCCGGTCGGCCAGATACCCCTGGGCGGCGAGCGCCTCGCTCGCCGCCTCGATGGAGGGGATGGATGGAGGGCGGGTGGGCGGTGTCCTATCTTCCGCGAAAGTCACAGAGTCATGATGTCAGCCCGGCGGCCTCCTCCAGCGCGCGCCGGGAGAGCACCCGTGCCAGGTGACGCTTGTAGTCCGAGCTGGCGTTGAGGTCGGCGGGCGGATCAGTCCCCTCGGCCGCCTCCTCGGCTGCCCTGGCGATCGTCTCGGCGTTCAGCGGCTGCCCGCGCAGGGCGTCCTCGACCGCCGAGGCCCGCAATGGCACCGGACCCATGTTCGTCAGCCCGACCCGAACGTCCTCGCAGATGTCGCCGCTCTGCTTAACGAGCGCGCACACCCCGACCATCGCCCAATCCTCGCTGCGGCGGTTGAACTTCTGGTGGCCGAAGCCCCACCCCTCATGCGCTGGCATCCGCACCTCGGTCAGCACCTCGTCGGGCGCGATCGCGGTCTCCATGTAGTCGCGGAACAGCTCGGCGGCGCCGACCGTCCGCTGCCCGCCGCTGCCCTGCAGCGTCACCGTGCCGTCGGACACGATCAGCACGGCCGGCAGGTCGGACGCTGGGTCACCGTGGGCGAGAGATCCGCCGATCGTACCCCGGTTGCGGACCTGAGGATCGGCAATCGTTCCAGCGGCACGCGAGGCGAGGCCCAGGTCTGGCGAGTGCTCGAGCTCCGAGTGGGTCGTCATCGCGCCGATCCGCCATTCGCCGTCCTCGCGCTGGATGCCGTGCAGGCCCGGAACCTTGCGCAGGTCCACGAGCAGCGCTGGCGCCGCTAAGCGCAGCTTCATGAGCGGCAGCAGCGAGTGGCCGCCGGCGAGCAGCTTGGCGTCCTCGCCACCGTCGCTCAGCGAGCGGATCGCCTCCTCGAGCGTGTCGGGCGCCGTGTAATCGAACTCGGCGGGGATCATGCGGGCACGCCTCCTTTCGGGCTCGCGCCCTTGGCCTCGGAGATCGCCTCCCAGACCCGCATCGGGCTGAGCGGCATGTTGATGTAGTTGACTCCAAGCGGTCGCAGGGCGTCTATGACCGCGTTCGTGACCGCCGCGCTCGCAGCGATCGTGCCGGCTTCGCCGACTCCCTTGGCGCCGAGCGAGTTCACCGGCGAGGGAGTCACGGTCCGATCGGTCTCGAAGCTGGGGAGCTCCGCGGCCGTCGGCAACGCATAGTCGACGAACGTGCCCGTGACGAGCTGACCGTCTTCGTCGTAGGCGACGCGCTCGTACAGCGCTTGTCCGATCGCGTGGACCACGCCGCCGTGCACCTGGCCCTCGATCAGGAGCGGGTTGATCGCATTGCCGCAGTCGTCGACCGCGACGTAGCGGGTGACGTTCACCTTGCCCGTCTCCGCATCCACGTCAACGACGCACGCGTGCGCGCCGAACGGGAATACAAAGTTCTCCGGGTCGTAGAACGTCGTCTCCTCGAGCCCGGGCTCCATCCCGTCGGGCACCTCGTTGATGTAGACGGCGCCGGCGACCTCGGCGAGCGTCATGCCCTTGTCGGGCGAGCCGCGCACCGCGAACTTGCCGTCCTGCAGCTCGATGTCCTCGGGCGCCGCCTCGAGGTTGTGCGCGACCACGGCCCTCGCCTTGTCGGCAACCTTGATCGAGCACTTCGCGAGCGCCTCCCCGCCGACGGCGAGCGAGCGCGACCCGTAGGTGTTGCGTCCCTCCGGGCCGGTTCCGGTGTCGCCGTGGATCACCTCGACGATCGACGGGTCGACGCCGAGCCGGTCGGCGACAATCTGCGCGAATGCGGTCTCGTGGCCCTGGCCATGGCCGGATGAGCCGGTGTAGACGGTAACCGCGCCGGTGTTGTGCACGCGGACCATCGCGGACTCCCAGCCGCCGGCCTGGACACCGACGCCCTTGGGCCCGGTGACTCGGGACGGGGCAAGCCCGCAGATCTCGGTGTAGGTGCAGAAGCCGATGCCGCGGTAGACGCCGCGGGCTCGCAGCTCCTCCTGCTCGCGGCGGAAGGCCGGGACGTCCACGTGCTCGAGCAGCTTGTCGAGCGTCTTGTCGTAGTCGCCCGAGTCATAGATCACACCGGTCGCCACCTCCGCCGGGAATGCATCCTTGGGGATGAAGTTCTTCCGGCGGATCTCGAGCGGATCCATCCCGAGCTCCGCCGCAACCTGGTCAAGGCATACCTCGACCATGTGCGTGGCCTCGGGCCGGCCGGCCCCGCGGATCGCGTCGGTCGGGCACTTGTTCGTGAACACGCCGACGATGTCGGTCTGCACGGCGGGGATCTTGTACACCCCGCCCATCACGAACGCGCCCAGCGACGGGATCAGCGGCGTCAGCAGCATGTTGTAGGCGCCGAAGTCGGCGATGATCCGCACGTGCCAGGCGGTGATCGTGCCGTCGCGCTTGGCGCCCATCTTCGTGTAGGCGATCTGGTCGCGGCCCTGGTGGGTGACGGCCATGTTCTCGGTGCGTGTCTCGATCCACTTGATCGGGCGGCCGGTCTTGCGCGACGCCCACGCCGCGAGCACCTCTTCGCCGTAGACCTGCAGCTTTGCGCCAAACCCGCCGCCGACCTCCGGAGCGATCACGCGGACGCGCTCCTCGCTCATGCCGAGCAGCAGCGCCAGGAACAGGCGCACGAAGTGGGGCACCTGGGTCGCGCTCCAGAATGTGAGCGAGCCGGCCCTGTAGTCCGCCAGCACGCCGCGCGGCTCGATCGGAGCGCCCGCCGTGCGATGGTTGACGACCCGCCGCTCGACGACCACGTCGGCCTCGGCGAAGCCCGCGTCGAGGTCGCCCCCGGAGAGCGACCACTGGTGGACCTCGTTTGAGCCGAACTGCTCGTGCACGAACGGGCCGCCGGCGAGCGCGGCCTCGGGATCGGTGACGACCGGCAGCGGGTCGTACTCGACCACGATCCGCTCAGCCGCATCCACGACCGCGTACCGGTCTTCCCCTAACACCACCGCGACAGGATCACCGACGTGCTTGACGGCGCCCTTGGCGAGCGGCCAGTGCTCGGGATTGCGGAGCTCGACGCCCGGCGGAACCCAGGCGCACGGCAGCGGACCGCCGAGGTCGGTCAGGTCCTCGCCGGTGAACACGGCGTGGACGCCGTCGAGCTCCTCCGCGGCCGAGGTGTCGATCGAGACAATCCTCGCGTGGGCCTCGGGCGAGCGGACGAACGACGCCCACAGTGTCCCCGGAAGCGTGATGTCATCGACATAGCGCGCGCGGCCGGTGATCAGCCGTGGGTCCTCCTTGCGGCGCAGCGCCTGGCCGACGTGGTTGCTGGGCGACGGTGCGCTTCGCTGCTCGGCGGCTTGTGAGGCGAGCTCGGAGATCTCAGATGCGACGCCCCCTTGCTCTTCGGTGCTCATGCCGCCACCTCCGGCTGCGAGGCGGCGGAGCCCGACATCGTCTTGGAGGCGTTGAGCACCGCCTTGACGATGTTGTGATAGCCCGTGCAACGGCACAGGTTGCCCTCGAGCGCGTGCCGCACCTCATCCTCGGACGGATTGGCATTCTCGGCGAGCAGGCCGGCGGCAGCCATGATCATGCCCGGCGTGCAGTAGCCGCACTGGAGCGCGTGATCGGTCCAGAAGGCCTCCTGCAGCGGATGAAGGTTGTCTTCGGTGCCCATGCCCTCGATCGTCGTCACTGCAGCACCGTCGGCCTGCACGGCGAGCACCGTGCACGACTTGACGGGCTTACCGTCGAGATGGACGGTGCAGGCTCCGCAGTTGGACGTGTCGCAGCCGACGTGGGTTCCGGTCAGACCGAGCTGTTCCCGAAGCGCATGCACCAACAGCAGCCGAGGCTCGACCTGCAGGTGGTGCTCCGCGCCGTTGACGTTCAGACGTACAGGGACGGTTTTGCTCATCCTCTCCTCCGGGGTTCGCGGACGAAGCGTGAGCAATCAACATACTCCACGGCCTCAGCACTGTGAAGATTCCTGCACGCGTACGCAATCAGTTGATCACGAACTGCAGCCTCCGGATTGCTGAGCGCAGGCCATCGGAGTCCGTCGCCTGCACAGTGCCGGTATAGCTTCCCTTTGGCAGACCCCGCACCGTGAAACTGTTGCGGCCGCGCACGCCGCGCAGTCGCAGCGTCCGCTTGACGTCATGGCCGGTTATCACCACCACCACGATGGCCGGTTCTGACAGCGTCAGCCTCAACGTGACGTGCCTTGGCGACACCTGCCAGCTCACCCGGGAGAGCGACGGCGGCGCCACGACGTTCTGCGTGAGCGTCGAACGCGAGGCCGCGTAGTAGGGGTCCCCTGAATAGGCGGCAGCGATCCGGTGTGGACCCGGGCTGCGGAAGCTGACCGTGCAGCGAGCGACGCCCTCAGATGGCACGACGGCACCACACCCCTTCATCGCCGAGCCGCCGTTGGTGAAGGTGACGGTGCCCGCGTCGGGAACCGGGCTGACGGTGGCCGTGAACGTCACCCTGGCACCCGTCGAAGGCGATTTGGCCGAGGAGCTGAGCGCGGTCGCAGTCGGCGACGGAGGCGGCGGCTGCGCGATCGTGAATGCCGTGACACGATCGCCGGCCCCGACGAACAGGCGCCCGCCCGCGGCGCTTGGCGAGACGAAGTGATCGACGCTCCCGAGATCGGCAGAGAACCGCGTCGCGCCGGTGACCGGATCGAGCGCGAACAGCTCGCCGGTGTGCCAGTCCACCGACCACACCATCCCCGCGGCGACGATCGGCGGCCCGGCCGCGGGGGAATCCGGGGAGAAGTCGCTCATCGGTACGAAACTCGGAACCGAGGTGTTCAACATCAGGGCCCGCAGGCCGCCGGAGCACGCCACGTAGATCACGCCGTCGAAGTAGACGCCGCCGCCCCAGCTCCCTTTGCAGACCTGCGCCTCGAATGCCGGCGCCGCGCCGGTGCCGCCCAGCGAGGCGGACCTCAACAGGTAGCCAACCCCCTCCTTCCCGATCTCGAACACCAGCCCGCCCGGCAGCAGCAGCGGCATGCTCGAGCCGAGATCGACGTCGCCGGAGTCGAGGCTCGACCAGTTGACGGGCGCCCAGTGGTCGAGCAGCTGCAGGTTCGAGTCGAGTTTCAGCACTGACTCCTGGTAGTCGTACGCGGAGGGATCGCCGTTGCCGGTCGACGCCCACACGTCGCCGGCCGCGTCGACCGGGGGACCATTGCCAGAGGCCCAAATCGCTCCCTGCCGATCCTGGAGCTCGACCCGGAAGCTGGTCAGCGGCCCGCCGTTCTCCGGCGCCGCGACCAGCCAGCCGTTATACGGCCCGCAGTCGCCGGCGTTACCGCCGTAGCCGATGATCACGTTGCCGGCGTCCAGCGCGAGTCCCGGCCGCTGCAATTGGTAGGCGGGCTGGCTCCCGGGGCCGTCGACCATCCGCGGCGCGCCGGCGAGGCTCCCGTCCGCGAGGTTGTATCCGACCAGCAGATGATGGATCGAGGCGGGGTCGCTCCCGTCCCAGGTGTCGCCGACCACGTAGATCCGGCCGGTGGCCGGGTCGATCACCGGGGTACTGGTGATCCCGACATCGCCGATATCGCCGCACCCCGCATTCTGTTGATCGGGCACCGGGATGCCCATCTGCCGGTGCCAGATGATCGCGCCGGTGGCGGCGTCGAGCGCGTAGACCGAGTCGTTCTCGGTGGCGACGTACACGCGCGACCCGTACACCAGCGGCTGACCGTAGATCTGGCCGTCGAGCGGCGTGGTGGTCTGCCACAGCTGGGTCGGCGGGACCGGGGAACTGCTGTCCGGGTCGACGCCGCTGCGCGCGGCATCGCGGTGATACGTCGTCCAGGCGGGGATCGCCGCACTCGCCTGGCCGCCGACCCCGAACATGGCAGCTGCGAGGAGGCCCGCGAGCGTCTTCGATCTCAGCGTCCTACCAGCCTCACTAGCGCATGCGCCCGCGCCGGCAAGGGTGCCAGCAACGTCCGCACCTCGGAGAGGCCGGCGCGAAGCTCCGGGTCTCCGACCTCGACCGGCAGCATCGAGTCCTGCAGCTCCGCGATCGCCTCTTCGGCCTCGCGCGCAGCCTCCCCGGCGCGATCCAGCAGCGCCCGAGCGTCCTGCGACTCGAGCCCGGGAGAGGCCTCCGCGAACGTCCGGCCAGGAAGCCGGTAGCGCTCCGCGAAGCCGCTGTGGGCGCGCCTCGCGCGCGCATATGCGAGCTGTGCCGGCCGGAACAGCTGCTCTTCGAGCTCGTCCGAGTTGTGCTCATCCAGCCGCTCGTAAGCGGCGCCCAGGGACGCGAGCGCGACCGCGATCTTCTCGACCGCGCCGGCGAGGTCGTCGAGCAGTTCCTGCCGTGCTTCCGCCTCGGTGTAGGCCATCTCACAGCTGAGGATACGATGAGGCGGCGTGTCGTACGACATCACCGGTGCAGTTCTTGCCAGCTTCGACGGGTGCTCTGACGAGCGCTTGCGGGAGCTGATGCGGTCGCTGGTCACGCACCTGCACGCCTTCGCTCAGGAGGTCGAGCTGACCGAGGCCGAGTGGGAGGCCGGGATCCGGATCCTGACGGAAACCGGTCACATCACCGACGAGCACCGCCAGGAGTTCATCCTGTGGTCCGACGCGCTCGGCCTCTCGATGCTGGTCGACGCGATCGCCCACCGCAACCCTGTCGGTGCGGCCGGGCGGGTTACCGATTCGACCGTGCGCGGTCCCTTCTGGGTCCCGGAGTCGCCGCGCAGGGGCTACGGCGAGAGCATGGTCGAGCAGCAGTCGAGCACGCCCGCCTGGGTTCACGGCCGCGTGCTCGACCCCGACGGCGCGCCGATCGCCGGCGCCGAGCTCGATGTCTGGCAGAACGGCGACAACCGCCTCTACGCCGTCCAGGACGCCGACGCCCCCGAGAACCATCTCCGCGGCCTGTTCACGACCCGCGAGGACGGTAGCTACGCGTTCCTCGGCGTTCGCCCGACCCCCTATCCGATTCCCGACGACGGACCCGTGGGGCAGATGCTCGAGCGCACGGGCCGCCACCCCTGGCGCCCCGCCCACATCCACATGATCGTCAGCGCGTCGGGCTTCATCCCGCTCACGACCCACATCTTCGACTCGGCCAGCGAATACCTCGACTCCGACGCCGTGTTCGCCGTCAAGCCGTCACTGCTGCGGGATTTCTTGCCGCGGTCGGCCGATGACCCGGAGCGCCCGGAAGGGGTCGCCAGCGAGTGGGTGTCGGTCGAGAACGACGTCGTCCTCAGCCGCGCCTAGGCCGTCCGGGCGCCGCCGCGCTTCGAGCGGCCGCTTCTGCGGTCCGCCTCACCATGGTGGGGCAGCGTCTACCAACGGCGCAGCGTTACCGACAAATAAATTTGTCTTGACAATTTGAATCGTCGGTGCGAGGATGCCGCCATGTTCGACGTGACAGTCATCGAAGACCCGGAGGCGGCGGAGGTCTCGCTCGACCCGGTCCGCACCCGGCTCCTCGCCGAGCTCGCCGAACCGGGGTCGGCCAGTACGCTGGCCGGCAAGGTCGGGCTCGCAAGGCAGAAGGTCAACTACCACCTGCGCGCACTCGAGCGCCATGGGCTCGTCGAGCTCGTGGAAGAGCGACGCAAGGGCAACATGACCGAGCGCGTGATGCGTGCGACCGCGGCGTCGTACGTGATCTCACCAGCGGCCCTGGCCGCGGTCGCGCCCGACCCGGACCGCTCGCCCGACCAGCTCTCGGCGCTGTGGCTGCTCGCGCTCGCCGCGAGGCAGGTCAGGGAGCTCGGCGAGCTGATCGGCCGCGCCCGGCGCGCGCACCGGCGGCTCGCCACGTTCGGGATCGACACGGAGATTCGCTTCGCGTCGGCATCCGATCGCGCGGCGTTCGCAGCGGAGCTTTCCGATGCCGTCGAGCGACTCACAGGCAAGTACCACGACGAGTATGCCGCCGGCGGGCGCAAGCATCGCCTGCTCGTCGCGCTTCATCCCAGCATCACACGACCCCCAACCGACGAGGAGACACAAAATGCCTGAGTTCGATTGCAGCCGAGAGGTAACGCTGCCCGCCACCCCAGATCGGGTGTTCGAGGCGGTCGCGACCCCCGCCGGCAACGCCGCCTGGCTGTTCCCCAACGAGATCGATGAAGCCGGCGCCAAGGCCTATGAACGACCGGCGCACTTCCACATCCGCCAGGAACAGGGCGACTGGTTCAACGACCTCGATTTCCTAATCGAGGACCGCGGCGACGGGACCAGCGCGCTCAAGTACGGACACTGCGGGGTCTTCCCCGAGGAGATCTTCGAGGTCCAGAACAGGGCTATCCAGGAGCACACGGACTTCTACCTGCACACCCTCAGCGAGTACCTGCAGCACTTCGACGGCCGTCCGGCGACCTACATCGGCGACATCCCCGGCGGGATCGCGGGGCCGCACAGCTCGGCGACCCCGGACGGCTTCGACCGCCTCAAGCGGGCCCTCGGACTCGAGCCCAACGTCGAAGAGGGCGCAGAAGTCCACCTGCAGCCCGACGGACTGAAGCCGATCGACGGCACCGTCGACTACCTGCGCGGGAACTTCATGGGCATCCGGACGGCAGATGCGCTCTACTGCTTCTTCGGCCGCAACGCGTTTGGCGGCCCGGTCGCTGTGAGCATCCACTCGTTCGCGCCCGACGCCGACGCCGACGCCGAGGAGATCACGCAGCACTGGCAGCGCTACCTGAACTCGACCCTCCCCTAACGACATGCCCGGAGAATTCGAATGCAGCCGCGAGGTGATCCTCCGAGCCGACCCCGACGAGGTCTGGGAGGCGATCGCGACCACGACCGGCAACGCGGCCTGGCTCTTCCCCAACGAGCTCGGTCCCGACAGCGCGGCGGTGTGGGACCCCCCGCACCGCCTGGCCGTCCGCCAGGAGCAAGGCGACTGGTTCAACGCGCTCGAGTACACGATCGAGGGTCGAGGCGATGGCACGACCCGGATGCGCTACGTGCACAGCGGGATCTTCGTCGAGGACTGGGACAGCCAGTACGACGCGGTCTCGCAGCACACCGACTTCTACCTGCACACGTTGAGCCAGTACCTCGAGCACTTCAAGGGACGCGCGGCGACCTACATCGGTGACGTCCCGCAGGGCATCGCGGGGCCGCCGAGCTCAGCGACCCCCGAGGGCTTCAGCCGCCTGAAGCAGGCCCTTGGGCTCGACGAGCCGCTCACCGAAGGCGGCGAGGTATATCTCGGCGGTCCATATCCGGTAGCCGGCACCGTCGACTACGTTCGCCCCAACTTTTTTGGCGTGCGGACCGCTGACGAGCTCTACTGCTTCTTCGGCCGCAACGCCTTCGGCGCCCCCGTCGGAATCAGCATCCACTCCTTCGCCGCGGGCGTCGACGCCGAGCAGGTCAGGCAGGCCTGGCACGGTTGGCTCGCCGCCGCGCTGCGATGATTTGCGCCGGGCGTGGCAGTCTCAGAGAGCATGAATGCGATCCGGCTGCGCGGCTTCGTCAAGCGTTTCGGCTCGATCACCGCCGTCGACGGACTTGATCTCGACGTGCCGGTCGGCGCCTGCGTCGGCCTGCTCGGACCCAATGGCGCCGGCAAGTCGACGACGATGAAGGCGCTGACGGCCCAGGTGATCGCGGACGAGGGCGAGCTCGAGGTGCTCGGCTATCCCCTGCCGAAGGACTCCAAGCAGGCCCGCGCCGAGATGGGCGTCGTGCCGCAGCTCGACAACCTCGACACCGCCCTGACCGTCGAGCAGAACCTGCTCGTGTTCGCGCACCTCTATCGCGTGCCCGCCAGGGCCCGCCTCGACGCGATCATGCGCGCCCTCGAGATCGCCAACCTGATCGACCGCCGCACCTCCAAGGTCGAGGAGCTGAGCGGCGGGATGCGCCGGCGGCTGCTGATCGCCCGGGCGCTGTTGCACGAGCCGCGGCTGCTCCTAATGGACGAGCCGACGATCGGCCTCGACCCGCAGGTCCGCCAGGAGCTGTGGGCGCTGATCGACCGGCTGCGATCCGAGGGCGTCTCGATTCTGATGAGCACGCACTACATCGAGGAGGCCGAGCGCCTGTGCGACACGGTCACGATCATGTCGCACGGCAAGGCGGTCGCCGTCGGCCCGCCGCGGGCGCTGATCGCCGAGCACGCCGGGCGCGAGGCGGTCGAGGTCTACGGCTCGCCGGCCCGGCTCGCTGAGGTCGAGGCAACGGCGAGCCAGCGCGGCTGGCGCACCCGCCGCACCGGGACCTCGATCGCCGTGCTGCACTCGAACGGCAACGGCGACCTTCCCGGCGAGCGCCGCACCACCAATCTCGAGGACGTGTTCGTGCTGCTGACCGGAGAGGAGATCGAATGACGACTTTTGCTGTACCCACTCGGCGGTTGCACCGGCTCGAATGGCCCGCGTTGCGCGGCGTGATGGCCCGCGAGGTCGTCAACTTCTCGTCGTTCTGGCGCTCCTCGACCTTCTCCTCGACCGTCGACCCGACGATCTACCTGCTCGCGTTCGGCTTCGGGTTCGGAGCGCTGGTCAGCAAGGTCGATGGCATCCCGTACATCGACTTCGTCGGCACCGGGATCGTCGCCACGACCGTGCTGTTCTCGGGCGCGTTCACCGCGATGTACAGCACTTTCGTCAAATACTCCTTCCAGCACACCTACGACGCGATCCTCGCGGCGCCGGTCGACACCGAGGAGCTCGTCACGGGCGAGGCGCTGTGGATCGCCGCGCGGACCGGTGTCTACGGCTGCGTGCCGATGCTGGTCGCAATGGTCTTCGGCCTTGCGCCGAGCTGGGGAATGCTGCTGGTCCCGTTCATCGCCGGCCTCGCCGGCCTCGGGTGGGCGTTCTTCGGGATCTTCATCGCGGCCAAAGCCAACAAGATCGAGAGCTTCTCCTACTGGCAGAGCGGCCTGCTGACGCCGATGTTCCTCGTCGCGGGCACGTTCTTCCCGATCAACAGGCTGCCCGAGTGGGCGCAGGTGCTCGCCAACATCAACCCGCTGTACCACTGCGTCCAGCTGGTGCGCGCGGTCGTGTTCGGGGTCTACAGCATCGCCGACCTGGGCCACCTGGCGTTCCTGATCGGGTTCGCGTTGATCGGGTGGCGGCTGGCGATTCGCTACATGGAGCGCAAGCTGATCCATTGATTATGGGCCTCGCTGCGCTCGGCGTCCGTGGGGCCGGGAGGGCCCGTCCGGGCCGCGGTGGCGGGTTCCTTGTTGCGGGGCCGGGCGCTGTGGCGGTGCCGGCTTCGTCCGTGCCCATTCCGCCGGCCATCCATGGCCGGCGGGCGACGACCTCTCGCAGGCACGCTCGCTCCCGCTGAAGCACGAGTTGCGAGGGCCGAACGTCCATAACGTGACAATTCGACTCCGCGCGCAGGCAACCATCTACGAAATGGACGCTGGGACGTCCATAACGTTCACCGTCGCCGTCACGCGCGATCGCTTATCTGTGCTGCGAAATGGACGTAGCCAGGTGCTCCACTCCCCTCCCGGGGGCCACGGTATCGATACTCAAGCCCGTGACGGTCGACCGCGCCGCAGGAAACTCAAGGGCAGCAGGCACAGCACCGCGATCAGCAGCGCCACGAGGCTGATTACGCCCCCGACGACGACGGTGGTCGGGTGGTATGAGAAGCGCAGGCGGTGCGCGCCGGCGGGGATCGGGACCGAGTCGAACGCCACGTTTGCCGGCGCAATCGACGCAGCGTGACCGTCGACCGTCGCCTGCCAGCCGGGATAGTAGGTGTTGAGGAACACGAACTGACCGGGCGCCCGCGCGTCGACGTCGAACGTCATCGCGGTGTCGCTCGAGGAGACCAGGTGGGCCGGTGTCGAAGGCGGGGCAGGACCGGCCGGCGATTGCTGGCGTGTCTCGATCACCGGCTCCTGCAGAGCCTGATGGGCGCTGCCGGCGGCCAGCAGCAGCACCGAGCCGATCATGCTGGGGCTCTGGCGCCAGCGGTAGGCGACAAATCCGAGCGGCAGCGCGTCGGGGTTTCGCAGCACGACGCCGTCCGGGCCGGCGTACGCGACCGGCGCGCGGGCCAGCGGTGCGGCGAGCTTCAGTGGCACGCGGGGCAGCAGCACCGCGCTGACGCCGTAGACGTCGAGCGCCTTGGCTGTTCGCGGATCGCCCGGCGCCAGGCTGACCACGCCACGGTCGTCGGGACTGCCAAACACCCCCGCCAGTGCGACCCGCCGCTTGATCCACGGGTCCTCGTAGGCGTGGATGTCACGCAGGCCCCAGCGTGCGGTCGTGTTGGGCGTCATCGAGTCGATGCCGCTGGCCGCGCCGCCGCCGGACGTGAGACGGCGCATGACCTGCACCGTGACCGGCGCCGGCGGATCTGCCTGCGCCTGGGAGATCGCCGGGTTGTATCCCCAGCCCATCGCGAGCAGGTCGAGCGCGACGAGCCCGACGGCGGCGCCGAGCAGGACGGTCGTGCGCTGCCGCAGCCGTGGTAGGACCGCGATCACGCCGAGTCCCGCTCCCGCGAGCACCAGCCACCGAAGCACCGATCCCGTCACGACCCCGTCGTCGCTGCGTAGACCGGTCGTACCGATCGCCACCTCAACCGCCTGGCCGGCGTCGCCGATCCGCCTGGGGTGCGCGGCGATCACGATCAGGACCGGCAGCAGCGCTGCGCACGCCGCAGCGATCAGCATCCGCCGCCGCTGCGCAGAATCGGCCGCTAGCAGGCGCTCGCAACCGAACGCCGCCAGCATCGCGATCGCAAACGACGCCAGGATCAGCACGCGGTTGAGGTTGATCTGGTCAAGCAACGGGAGCTTGCCGGCGAGCGTCGCAACCGGGTTGTGGAAAACGGTCACCAGCGAGATCGCGCCCATCGCCGCGAAGAACAGATGCGGGCCACGCGGGCGGCGCGCGAACAGACCCGCGAACGCCAGCAGGAACGGCAACGCTCCCAGATACAGCGTCCGCTCGGTGAAGTTGACCGGCCCGCCGTTCGGCCAGCCGGCGCGATCGGGGCGTCCCCAGTACTCGGGGAAGAAGATGCTGAGCACCGAGCTTCCGGGCAGCGGAGGGTTCGAGCGCGAGCTGTTGACCGCCTGGCCGAGCACCTGGTCAAGCGGCAGCAGCATCACGGCAGCGATCCCGGCCCCGAGCACGGCGGCGCCGAGCGCGAGCGCGGCCCGCGTCAGGATCTCAGCGCGCGACAACCCGAGCGCGAGCAGCCGGTAGGCGATCCACGCCGCGGCCGCGACCGACACGATCAGCGCGCTCTCGGGCTGGCCCCCGAGCCAGGTCAGGCCGAGCGCGAGCGCGAGCAGCGCTGCGTCGCGCACGGTTCCCTTGCGACATAAGCGATCGCCCGCGAGGAACAGCCACGGCAGCAGCACGTAGGCGTTGACGTGGGGATGCATCAGCCAGACGATCAGGTAGGTCCCGAACGCGAACGTGACCGCACCCAACAGGGCGGGTCCTCGACGCAGGGCGAGCGCGCGAGCCAGCAGGTAGGTGCCCGACCCGGCGATCACCAGCAGCAGCACCGCGATCCACGCCAGCGAGCTCCAGTACGGGAACACCACGCCGATCCACGTCAGCGGGAACAGCGGCGCGCTCTGCTGTGAGGCAAGCAGCGGGCGCCCGTTCGAAAGGGTCCCGGTCCAGACGGGGAGCCGGCCGGCCCGGAGCGCCGAGCGGACGAGCAGCCCGTCTGGCTCGAACATGTAGGCGGCGTCGTACTGGAGCGGGTTCGCGGGCCTGGCGCCGGCCGGCTGCGGCGGGTACGGCGCCGAGAACAGCGGGATGTCCGAGGCGGACAGGACCTTGCCGCCGATCGTCGCCGGCCAGAACAGCACGATCGCGAGCAGCGCGACCAGCACGGGCGGCCCGGCGACGATCAGTGAGCGTGGCCAGCCGCGTTTCACCGCCGAAGTATGTCCCTGTAGATCGCCGCCACCTCGGCCGCGCAGCGGTCCCAATCGAAGCGGACGGCGAACTGTTCGGCGCGGGCGCTCATCTCCGCGCGCCGCGCGTCGTCGGCGAGCTCGCCTATGGCGGCCGCGAAGGCCTCCCCGGTTGGCTCGGTCAGCAGCCCGCTGCGGCCGGGATCGAGCGCCTCCGCGGTCGCGGTGCCGGCGGCGGCGACCACCGGCAGCCCGCGCGACTGTGCCTCGGCCACCACCAGGCCGAAGCCCTCGAGGGTCGAGGCGAATAAGAGCAGATCGGCGCTGTCGTACAGCCGCCACTTGTCGTACTCCGAGACTCGCCCGAGGAACCGCACGCGGTCCGCGATCCCCGCATCTGCCGCACGCATTCGTAGCTCATCCGACAGCGGGCCGCCGCCGGCGAAAACGAGGGACGCTTGCCGGTTGGTGACGCGAAGTGCGTCGATCGCCACCCGCGGTCGCTTGCGCGCCTCGAGCCGTCCCACGTGCAGCAGCTTCAGACCCGGCGAAGGCCATGCGTCCCCCCACCCCTCGGTGACCGGCGGCCTGGCCACGCCCTCGACGGCGACGTGAATCCGCTCGGCCTGAACGCCCGCCGCGAGCAGCTGCCGGCGCGAGTATTCGGAGACCGTGATGACCGCATCTGCGCGGCGGAGGATCGCGGCCTCGAGCCGGGCCCACCGCGGATAGAAGTGGTGGTGGTGCAGCACGATCGGGACGCCCGAGCGGGCCAGCGCGCGGCCCAGCAGCAGCGCCGGCCCGGCGTGGCGCACCGAAGGGCCGCGCAGCAGGTCGACCCGCCGGCGCCGGATCAGGTGCACGACGTAGGGCGTCGCCACAAGCGCAGCGACGACCCAGTGGACCGCGATCCGGCGGTCGAGCACGTCAACCCCGTGCGCCGGCAGCCGCTCGAGCAGCTCTCGCTCGTACACCTCGCCGCCGACCGTCGAGTCGGATCGCAGTGCGTAGTAGTGAGGTCCCCCGGCGGTCAGGCGCGAGCGCTCAGGGGCTTGCACGGCCGCGAGCCTACCAGCGGCTCACCGGGCCGCAGCAGCTCGCCCAGCGAGCTTGGCGGGCATTAAGGGGTTGGCTCGGGCGATTCCTGCTCGTCGCGCTCGGCCCACTCGAGCAGCTGCTCGAGCGAATACGGCGCGTCGTCGATCCCGGCATGGAGGTCGCCGAGCCGGGCGAAGCGAGCCGGCACAGTCGCGATCGTGAAATCCTGCGGCATCACGTCGTCGATCTCCTCCCAAGTGATCGGGGTCGACACCGTCGCCTCGTTGAATCCGCGCACCGAGTAAGCGCTTGCGATCGTGTGGTCGCGCGCGTTCTGGTTGTAGTCGACGAACACCTTCCGCGGGTCGCGGTCCTTGCGCCACCAGACGGTCGTCGCGTCCTGCGGGGCGCGGCGCTCGACTTCTTTCGCGAACGCCAGCGCCGCCTTGCGAACGTCGGCGAAGCCCCATCGTGGAGGGATCCGGACGTAGATGTGGATGCCGTTTCCGCCCGACGTCTTCGGCCAGCCGATGGCTCCAAGCTCGTCGAGCACCTCATGGACCACGCTGGCGACCCGCCGGACGGTGTCGAGGCCGCAGTCCGGCATCGGATCGAGGTCGATGCGCCACTCGTCGGGCATCTCCACGTCTGCCCGGCGCGAGTTCCAGGGATGGAACTCCACGGTCGACATCTGCACCGCCCAGATCACGCTCGCCAGCTCAGTCACGCACAGTTCGTCGGCCGTCCGCCCAAAGCGGGGGAAGTAGATTTTCACCGTCTCGAGCCACGCGGGCGCACCTTTCGGGACCCGCTTCTGATGAACCTTCTCGCCGCTCAGTCCCGTCGGGAAGCGGTGCAGCATGCAGGGCCGCTCGCGGAGCGCGCGCACGATCCCGTCCCCTACCGCGATGTAGTACCGGGCCAGGTCGAGCTTGGTCTCGCCGCGCGCGGGAAAGAAGACGCGGTCCGGATTCGTGATCAAGACCGTCCGGCCGGAGACTTCCAGCTCGACGGAGGGGGTGGAGTTGGCGGCCACAGTTGTCGGTCCTCGTAGGTGGGCTTCGACCTCAGGCGTTCTGAATCGCGAACTCGCGCGCTCGCGTCGCACTCGCCAGCAACAGCCCGAGGAAGCGGTCGAGCATTTCCGTCTCCAGCGACTCGAGGGGCAGCTCGCCGCAAACCCACACCTCTCCCGCCCGGTTCTCCGCGAAGCAAACGAGCGGCGCCTGCCAGTTCCAGTAGAGGAGCTGGTGCGGGTCGATCACCCCGGGCGGGAGCACCGCCGCCTGGGCCCGGAGCAACGGCCCGCGGATCGCGACCCCCACGTTGAGCACGTACCCCGCCGAATCGAGCACCAGGCCCCATTCGCCGGGCGCTACCTGCCGGACCTCGCTCTCGAGCGAGGCCATGAAGCTGGCGACACGTTCCGCGGCGGCATCCACCGGACCTGAGGGTAACCGCGCTCAATCGCGGCCGCCTCAAGCAGATAGGGTTCGGCCGCGATGCTGTTCGAGGCCACGGACCTGACCTCGGAGGAGTTGGGGCTCCAACGGGACGTGCGCGCGTTCCTGGCGGACGAACTGCCGCGCGGCACGTTTCGGCCTGGCCTTGGGATGGGGGCGCCACGCGATCGTGAGTTCTCCTTCAAGCTCGCGCGGCGCGGCTGGATCGGTATGGCGCTGCCGGCGCGATATGGCGGCCACGACCGCAGCGCGGTCGATCGCTTCGTGGTGACCGAGGAGCTGCTGCGTTGGGGCGCGCCGGTCGGGCACCACTGGGTCGCCGACCGGCAGACCGGCCCGGTCATCAACCGCTTCGGCACCGAGGAGCAGAAGCGCCGGTTCCTGCCGGCGATCTGTCGCGGCGAGCTGTCGTTCGCGATCGGCATGAGCGAGCCCGAGGCCGGCAGCGACCTCGCGGCCGTCCGCACCCGCGCGACGAAGGTCGACGGCGGCTGGGCGGTCAGCGGCACAAAGGTGTGGACCAGTGGGGCGCACGTCAGCGACTGGTTGACCGTCCTGTGTCGCACAAGCGATGAGGAGGACCGCCACCGCGGGCTCAGCCAGCTGATCGTCGACCTGCGCTCCGACGGCCTGACCGTGAGCCCAATCCCGTTCCTCAACGGCACCGCCGACTTCAACGAGGTGGTGCTCGACGAGGTGTTCGTCCCCGACGAGCTCGTGCTCGGCGAGGTCGGTCAAGGATGGGCGCAGAACACCTCGGAGCTCGCCTACGAGCGTGGTGGCCCTGAACGCTGGCTCTCGACCTACCTGCTCGTCGAGGAGCTGCTACGCGAGACGCAATCGCCGCTCGGCGAGCGAGCCCAGCTGCTGATCGGGGAAGCCACCGCCAAGTGGTGGGCGATTCGCCGAATGTCGCTCTCGATCGCGCGCATGATCGACAAGCGCGAGGCGCTGGCGGTCCAGTCAGCGCTCGTCAAGGAGCTCGGGACGCGATTCGAGCAGGACCTGCTCGACGCGGTGCTGCGCGTGCTCGAGTGCGAGCTCTCGCCGGAGACGCAGCGAAGGCTCGAGCGGTTGCTCGTCGAGGCCACGCTCACCGCACCGTCGTTCACGATTCGGGGTGGGACCAACGAGATCCTGCGATCGGTCGCGGCGAAGGGACTGGCCTCGCTGTGACCGATTGGCTCCTGATCGATGGCGTCCGCCGCATGCTGTCCGACACGTGTACGTACGAGGCCGTGCAGATGGCCGAGACCGACGGCTGGTCGGACGTGGTTTGGGATCGTCTGCAGGCGGGCGGCTTCAGCGACCTGGCGGCGGTGCCGCTCGAGGACGCGACTGCGATCCTGACGCTGGCGGGCGAGCACGCCGCGCCCGTCCCGCTCGCCGAGGCGGCACTGGCCGGCTGGCTGCTCGGCGCCGGCGTGCCCGGCCGGGTGAGCGTTGCGCCGGCGGGTGATCTGCGCTTTGCCGACGGCGTGGTCAGCGGGGTCGCGAGTCGCGTGCCCTGGGGCGGGGCGGTCGAGCACGTGGTCGCCGTGATCGGTGCCGACGCGATCGTGTTGCCGGTCGCCGCGGCTTCCCAGGTCGAGCACCGCACGAATCTCGCCGGCGAACCGCGCGATGAGCTCGTATTCGATCGAGCGGGGCCGTTGGATGTCAGCCCCGCCGCCTGTGAGCTGCGAGAGCGAGGCGCGCTCACCCGCGCGGCCTTGATGTCAGGTGCGCTGAGCGCGATGGCACGGCTGACGGTCGCCTACGCGGGGGAGCGCCGTCAGTTCGGCCGGCCGATCGCGGCCTTTCAGGCGGTCCAGCAGCACCTGGTGGCGATCGCGCAGGATGCGTCGCTGGTCGCGATCGCGGTCGAGACCGCGGCTCGCGCCGCGACGCGCGGGCCGGCTCCGTTCGAGATCGCCGCCGCCAAGCTGCTGGCCTCGCAAGCTGCACTGAGCGCGAGCCGGGCTGCGCACCAGGTGCACGGCGCGATGGGAATGACCCGGGAGTACCGGCTCCACCACTTCACCCGGCGGCTGTGGGCGTGGCGTTCAGAGTACGGCGACGAGCAGCACTGGGCACGCCGCCTCGGGGGCAGCGTCGCCGCCGCGGGCGCCGACTGGCTGTACCCGGCGATCACCGGGGGCTCTCACGTCCTAAGCGAGTTGGAGAGTGCGATATGAGCGAAGTGACCGTCTCGAGCGATTCCGACCACGTGGCAACGGTCGAAATCCACCGTCCGCCGGCGAACTTCTTCGACGCCGCCTTGATCCGCGAGCTCGCCGATGCCTACGAATCGCTCGACGCGGATCGGGAGTGCCGGACGATCGTCCTGTGCTCGGAGGGAAGGCACTTCTGTGCCGGGGCGAACCTCGGCGGCGGCCGCAGTCCCGCGGACGAGCCGCGAGAGCTCTACGAGCAGGCACTGCGTCTGTTCGCGGCGTCAACACCGGTCGTGGCCGCGGTACAGGGCGGCGCGATCGGCGGCGGGTTGGGGCTCGCGCTGAGCGCAGATTTCCGGGTTGCGACCCCGCGCTCACGCTTCGCCGCCAACTTCGCAAAGCTGGGCTTTCATCACGGGTTCGGTCTGACCGTCACGCTGCCCGCCGTCGCCGGGCGGCAGGCGGCACTCGATCTGCTGCTGACCGGGCGCCGCGTGCCGGGCGAGGAAGCGCTCGCGCTCGGGCTGTGCGATCAGCTGGCCGGTGAGGATGCCTTACGCGAGGCGGCACACACGATGGCTCGCCAGGTCGCGGAGTCGGCGCCGCTCGCGGTCGCGTCGATCCGCGCCACGATGCGCACCGGCCTGGTCGAGCGGGTCGCCGCGGCGCTCGAGCGCGAAGCGGCCGAGCAGGACCGCCTACGTGGTACCGCCGACTTCGCCGAAGGCGTCAGAGCGAGCCTCGAACGGCGCGCTCCGCTGTTCGAGGCTCGCTGAAGTTCAGAAGCCTTCCGGAGCTGTACGGCCTGACACCTGGCGGCGTGTAGTGGCCGGTCGCGGTGTTGCCGCTCGGCCCGTACACGCGGAGCAGCAGCGAGAACGGGCCGCTCGGGATCGGTAGCCAGTTGGCCCGCCGCTGCTTCGCGGGCGCCTTCGTCTGGATATAGATCGTGATCGACCCGTCTTTGTTGGTCTTCAGCCCGGGCGTGTAGCTCCCGACGACCCACTTGTTGCCGGAGTTCGGGAACAGCGTCACGCCCGGCGGGATGTAGGCCGTCACCGACCAGAACCGCTTTGACTGCGGGATCTCGCTCTTGGTGAACGTGATCCGATAGGTCTTGATCACGCTTCCGTCGAGCGGAACGCCACCGGTATCGGTGAACGCGTCCCAGTACTTGGCGGCGGAGGCGTTGTTGCCGTACTCGATGAACTCGTTCAGCGACGCGCGATCCAGATACTGGGTTCCCCACTCGCCGACGTTGCCGAAGTAGACCCAATGCGTGGTGCCGTGGTGCGTGAGCCAGTTATCGATGATCATCGTGTGGGCGTCGACCGCGGCCTGGGTGATCACGGACATCGGGCGGTAGTTACCGCGCGCGGCCGCCACGGTGGCCGCCGCGAACACGCGGTCGAACGCGCGCGACAGGCTGATGTCAGAAACGCTCAGCGGCCGCGTGGTGGGCGAGTGCAGGGCCTTCTGCAGTTCGAAGAAGAAGTTCCGCGGGGATTCGGTGATCGCCTGGTCGGTGATCGCCTTCATCCTGGGCGCGAAAACCGCCAGCGGCAGAACGAGGCACTTGCCGCTCGACGGGTTGGACTTGTACGCCGAGAGCGACGTGAGGGCGAGATTGTTCCGGAAGGTCGTCGCCTCGTTGTTCGTGCTGCGACCGTCGGCGGCATACCGGTCGGCACGGACGATGAAGATGCTCTGCACGGAGGGCACCACGATCCGCTTCACTCCCGACGGCAGCGAACCGTGGAAACCGCGCCGGACGAGCCCGTACGTCCCCGAGCCGCTGATCCCCGTGCTGAACACGTTGCCCCACACGTCGAGCGTCAGCAGCGAGTAGCTCACGTTCGTCTTCGGGACCGTCAAGATCTGTGGGCCCTGGCTGACGTTGACGAACGCCTCGCCATAGACCGTGTCGTTGTTGGGCGCCACCACGAGCCCGTACTGCGGGCCCATGCTCTTCGGACCCGTCATCTTGTTCTCGCGAGCGTAGTTCTGCTGGAAGTACGTCAGGAAGCGGGGATAGAACCGGATCGCGTAGTTCAGCGCGGTCGAGTACGGCGTCGATGCTGGACCCGCGACCGGGCGCGAACTGCTCGCAAAGGCCGGCACGGCACAAGCGGCGAGCGCCAGGACCACCAGCCCCAGCAGATCAGGCCGACGTACGACTCGTCGCAGATTCAACTTCGCCCTCACTAGATCCCTCGCTTTTTCGATGAGCCCCATATTTGCGCCCCGCCGCGCGCGAAGAATAACCGCTCAGGGGCTATTTTCACAATGTCAAATGGGTTAACGGTCGATGCACGAACGGCATTTACGGAAGCTCCGGAAAGGCGTCCCGCAGCGCGAGCTCGGTCGACCAGAACGCGAGCTCATCCCACGGGATCTCGCCAGGCGCGAAAGCCCGGACCTCGGCCGCCTCGGGGGTGGTCCGCGGCTGACCAAGCGCCCTGGCGCGATACACGATCAGCACGACGCGGTCCTCGGCGCGCGAGTAGACGCCGACCAGCTCACCGATCTCGATCGCGATCAGCAGTTCTTCCTCGGTCTCGCGGCGAGCGGCCTCAGGTACGGACTCGCCGAGGTCGACGAAACCGCCCGGGAACGTCCAGCGACCCCGGCCCGGATCGAAACCGCGGCGCAAGAGAATCACGTGGCCGTGCTCGTCGATCGGGATCGCGGCCGCGACCGGCTTCGGGTTGTAGTAGGCGATGTATCCGCAATGCCCGCAGGCGATCTTCTGCGGGAAGTCCACGTCCGCGGGCTGGCCGCACCGCGGGCAGAAGCGGGCTTCGGCCAGCGCGGGATTGAGCGACTCGTCCATTGGCGCGATCCTATGGGCATGACTCCTGACGAGCTCCGCGGTCACTGCCTTTCGTTTCCCGGCGCGGACGAAACGTTCCCGTTCGGGCCTGAGAACTCGGTGTTCAAGGTCGCTGGAAAGATCTTCGCGATTTCCCGGCTCGACGCCGAGCCACTGCGTGTGAGCCTGAAGTGTGAACCCGGCCTCGCCACGCAACTGCGCGAGTCCCACGGAGCCGTACAGCCCGGCTATCACCTGAACAAACGCCACTGGAACACCGTGACGATCGACGGCACCATGCCGGAGGAGATGATCCGCGACATGGTCGAGGATTCCTACGACCTGATCGTCAGCACGCTGCCGCACGCGCGTCGCCGGGCGCTGGCATGGCGTGGCGAGGGCTGAGCGTACGAGCTAACCACGACCCAGCCAGGCCGGCGGGTCGATCACGATCATCAAGATCTTCACGCTGTATGACCCCGGCAACGGGAAGTACTTCACGCACCCAGCGGGAACCGACTTCTCGCACGATGGTCCGTACACGACCGGAACGCCATCGACGCAACGCTCATCGGCACCCGTGGGCTCCGGGACAGCGTCCCGAATCAGCCCACGGGTCAGCCGTCGTCGGGAGCACAACCGTCCGAGAATCCTTCCGCATCATTCGGTCCGAATCCGGGCCACCAGGGCGACACGTTCGTACTCTCGGCCTCCGGCTTCGCGCCGGGCGCGAACGTCGACGTGACGCTGACGAGACCCGACGGCGTCGTCGAGCACTACGGGATCTCGATCGGCAGCGACGGAACGGGCAGCTACACCTTCACCGGCACCTCGAATGTGATCACCGGGACGTACTCGGCAACGCTCACCAATCCGGCGACCGGCGCTCATGCCGAGGCCTCCGTCGAGGTCGAGTCCGCCGCGGGCACACCATCGTCGACGACCCCCGGCACAGACGACACCGACATCCACGACACCCGCCTCGACCGCCCCAGCGTCGACCACGCCGGGGCAGACGACTCCGGCACAGACGACACCGGGGGCTAGCGCCGCCCGCCGGTCTACGGCGCCCTGCGCCACAATCGGCCGCCGATGGCCGCCGATCACCCGACCCTTCAGTTCGCCGACGCAGAGGAATGGGAGGCGTGGCTCGAGCAGAACCACGCCACGGCCACCGGAGCGTGGGTGAGGATCGCGAAGAAGAGCGCGCCCCATACGACCGTGCGCTATCCGGAGGTGCTCGACAGCGCGCTGTGCTTCGGCTGGATCGACATCCAGCGCAAGCCGCTCGACGCGCACTTCTTCCTCCAGGGCTTCACGCGCCGCACCGCGCGAAGCAAGTGGTCACAGGTAAATCGCGAGAAGGCCGAGCGGCTGATCAACGACGGCCGCATGCGCCCGGCGGGGCTCGAGGCGGTCAACGCGGCGCAGGCGGATGGGCGCTGGGACGCCGCCTACCCGCCACAGAGCCAGGCACCGGTGCCCGAGGACTTCCAGCAAGGGCTCGACCGCAACCCGAAAGCGAAGGCATTTTTCGAGACGCTCAGAGGGCAGAACCGTTACGCGTTCCTCTACCGCTTGCACAACGTCAAGACGCCGGCGAAGCGGGCGCAGCGAATCGATACCTACATCGAGATGCTGGCCAACGGGCAGACCTTCTACTGAACTCTGTGCAGCTCGACGTAGGTGTCGGGACCGTAGTGCAGCGTGTTGCGAGAGAAGTACGGTGGCGCCGGCAGGTCGAACTGGACGTGGCCCTGGCTGACGTCGCTGCGAAGCAGGTCGGTACGGCTGGCCACCTCGAACCGCAGCTTCTCGCCGGCCATCACTCGAGTCGGCACCGGGGTGAGGCTGAACGACAGAGCGACCGGCTCACCGGGCATCAGCGGCTGCGGATCGTCGGTGTCGACCGCGATCTCGCACGACGTGCTACGAGCTTCGTCCACGCGCCGGCGCGCAGCCCGGATTGTGCCGATCGACAGCAGGTGATAACCGCCGGCGCGATCCACGCGGCCGAGCCGTGCGACGAGTTGGGAGTCGATCTCGTTGCTGCTGAAGGTCAGGTGGACCGACACCGGGCCTGAGAACTCGGCCTCCTCCTCGATCGCGATCTCGTAGCTCAACGTCTGCGGCGCGACCTCGTCGAGCCCACCGAGCACGCGCAAGCCGAGCGGGACCGCGACCCAGGAGTTGCTCGCCCCCGCCGGCGGTGGCGCCGTCTCCAGGGCGTGCGCGGCTTGGTCCTCGCCCCCCGAGCGCGGCCAGAACCGCGTGGGCCGGCTGGCCGCGACCGGGAACGAGCTCGCGCCGGCGAAGCGCTCCGCTCCCTCGAGCCAGTACCGGACCGGCGGCTGCTGTGCGTACCCGTTCCCCGCGCCGTGCAGGACGTGATCGAAGAACGCGAGCGCCTCGAGCTGCCAGGCGTACACCGGGAGCTCGTACTCCGCCGGCCCCAGGATCATCCATTTTCGATCGGCCGGCGTGGAGGCGTTCTCGAACAGGTCGTAGCAGCCGAACTGATGGAGGTTGAAATAGCCGAGGTTCTGCACCACGACGAACGGGATCGTGATCTCGCCGAGTTCGGCGTACGGGCCACTGGGAAGCGCGGTGCTCGCACGCGTTCTCGAATCGAATAGCCATTTCACGTACCACTCGCGGACGTCCTTCACCGGCGTGTTGCCGGCGAAGGACTCCATCAGCCGGGTCATGTGCTTCTTCATCTCGCGCTCCCAGCCCGGCTTCAGGCGGGAATTGAGCACCTGGCTCAGCAGCGCCCGGAGAACAGGAGCGACGCGCCGCTGGAAATCCTGCCGTTTGAAGTTCGCGCCCATCCACGTGTTGGCGAACTGCACCGCCGGCACGCCGCCGAACTGAAACAGCTGGCGAAAGTAATCGGTGCAGATCTCGTTGCAGAAGAACGCCTTCAGCGCCGGCGGGCGCTTGACGGCGACGAGCGGCTGGGACATCCCGTAGTAGGAGGTGCCGAACATCACGACGTCGCCGTTGCACCACGGCTGCTCGGCCGCCCAGGCGATCGCCGCTTGCATGTCCGCAACATCGCTCTCGCCGAGGAACACCCCGGGATCACCCACGGACCGGGACATGCCGCGCCGGCTCAGGATCACGCGGGCATAGCCACGATCGGTGAACACAGGAGGGCTGCCGATCTCGTTCGAACCGGTCGGGACGCCGGCGGTGTGAAGCTCCTTCGAGTAGGCGGCGAACGACACCACGGCCGGATAGCGGCCGCCCCCGCGCGGGAGGTAGACGTCAGGCGCGAGGATCACGCCGGGCTGAACGTCGACGCGCTGGTTTGAGAGGAACCGGCAGCCCAGCCCGTGCATCGCGGACGGTCCCGGTTCCCACCCCGCCAGCTGCGGGCCCGACAGGCACGGACGCAGCGGGATCAGATTATCGATCCGGCTCACACCGGGATCAGGTACGAGTTCAGGTGCGCGTCGAGCGCGTCCAGGCCGGCCGCATCGGTCGGCGACGCGCGGAACGCGATATGCCCGTCCGGGCGGATCAGCAGCGCGGCGGAGTCCGCAAAGCCTGCCGCTGCGGCCTCACCGGCATCCGGGTGAACGTCAACCAATCCGTCCCAGCGACGCCGGAAGCGCTGCAGCGAGCCCTGGTCGAAGGCGCCAAAGAGCAGCAGGTGGTGGCCGGTGCCGGGCAGGGAGGCACGTTCTGGATAGCGGTCCCCCGCGCCCGGCGCAGCCGGCCGCTCCCGCCCCGGACCGATGTACTCGCCCATCAGCGCGGTCCCCGCATAGGAGACGTCGAGCATCGTGCGAGCGCGAATGACCGCGTCCTGCTGCTCGGCCGGCGGCGGCTCCGCGGCGACGCCGGTGCGCGCCCGCTCGACCGCGTCGCGAACCATCTGGTGAATCTGATCGGAGACCTCCAGCACATGGTTGTCAGCCGCCAGGCGCTCGTGCGCGTAGCTGTCGAGCAGCGCCGGACGGGCACGCCCGCGCAACTCGAGCGCGAGCTTCCACGCGATGTTGTGACCGTCGTGGAGACCCGAGTTGAGCCCCTCGCCGCCGAACGGGCTCGAGAGGTGACCGGCATCCCCGAGCAGGAACCGCCGCCCGCCCGCGAATCGGGCCGAGACCCGGCGGTGCATTCGAAACGGCGAGACCCATGCCACATCTTCGAGCCGGACCTTCCTCCCCACCCGGCGCGCGATCGTGTCCGCGACCATCGCGGCGGAACGCTCGCGGTCGAGGCGCGCGGCCTCCAGTTCGTCCAGATCGCCGACGAAGCAGATCCACCGGTCCTCCGGAAGCGGTGCGAGCAACACGAACCCCTCCGGCGTCGCTATCACGCCCCCTCCGTCCCGCGGCAGCGAGCAGGACACGCGCACGTCCGCGGCCAGCGCCGGCCCGGCGTAAGTCTCGCCCGCAAGTTGCTCGTGCATCGAGTCTCGGGTAACGCTGTGAGCGCCACCGGCTCCCAGCACCCAGGAGGCGGTGACGGTCTCCAGTGTCCCGTCGTCGCGCCTGAGCCGCGCTCCCACCCCGCCGTCGCTCGGCTCGAGCGACACCACATCGACCCCGCGCCTGACGGATCCGCCGAGCTCGTCGAGCCGTTCGGTCAGGATCAACTCAGTACGCCATTGCGGCAAGCTGCACTGATAGGGCCATCGCGAACCGCACAGGGCGAACTCCATCTCGGCAGTTGGCTTCAGATCGGCGTCGAACAGCCGCGCATAGTCCAGCTGGACCGAAGCGTCGCGCACCCGGTCGACCAGCCCGACCTGGGCGAGAATCTCGAGCGTGCCCGGCGCGATCGAGGTGGCGCGCGCCTGGTGGTGCGGCTGCGGCTCGCGCTCGACCACAAGCGCGCGAACGCCATGGCGCGCAAGCTCGGCGGCGGCGAACAATCCCGCCGGCCCCGCGCCCACAACCAGCACTTGCACATCATCGCGTTCGTGCATGGGATCCGGCCGTGAGTCTATGGGGCTCCGGGCGTGCGTTGATTTAGGTGTTCGGGGGCGCGCATGCGCGCCCCCGAGGTCCGGTGCATGCACCGGACCCTTCCGGCGGTGCATACACCGCCGGGGACTGGGCGCATGCGCCCAGTCCCTTCACATGTATGTGCGGTTTCGCATAAGGTCGGCCGATGGCCGCCGGCGCCGGTCGTACGCGCCGCGCTGATTGTCGGCGTGGGAATGGCGATCCTCCAGCAGATCACGGGCATCAACACGGGTGGACTTTCAACTTCATCGTCTCGCTCACGTTCCTGGTGCTGATCGACGCGCTCGGACGCACCGGCGCGTTCTGGCTCTACGGGGCGATCGGCGTGTTCACGCTGTGGTTCTGCTGGGAGCTGGTGCCCGAGACAAGGGACAAGACGCTCGCGGAGATCCAGGGCGCGTTCGAGGAGCGAGCACGTGTCGGGGGGCGCACCCGCTGGCGACCTGTCCAGGCGCTACGGAGCACCAGTGTGGGGTTCTACCGATGATGCGCACCTAGCGCGGCGCTAGAACTTGCATCAGACGTTCGCCGGAAAATTTCAAGGGTGCGGCTCAGACCACGACGAGACGCCACCACGCACACAGCAAGCACGTCGAGCGTGCCGCACCCTTGACCGGCGCTTCTCTCAGACTCTGCGCAAAGCGAACTGCACGCAGGATCACGGAACCGGCAGAAAACGGTTAGACCGTTTGCGATGAGTCTGGCCGCGCTCGGCGGTCCAACCCTTCGTGATCCACTCTTTGTTCCGGCACGTAGTGCTCCGATGATGGTGCCCGTCGAGTACACCGCCGAGCTCGCGCTTCCAAGCCTGGGAGTGCGGACCGTGACGCGGCGCCTCGCCCCGGCGGCGCTGCTGGGAGCCGTGGCGATCGTCGTGGTCGTGCTGGCGGGCAGTCATGTGCATCGGCTCGCGCAGGCGGTCGGCCGGGGCCTGTCGGTGAAGCCGGCGTGGGCCGTGCTGGCGGTGATCCTCGAGACGGCATCCCTGGCCGGCTACGTCGCGCTGCTGTCGCTGGTAGCGGGCCGCGCGACCGCGCGAGTTGGGTTCCGCGTGAGCGCCGAGATCACGCTCGCTGGAACGGTCGCGACGCGACTGATGCCGACCGCCGGGGCAGGTGGAGCCGCACTGGCCGTGTGGTCGCTGCGCAAGGCGGGTCTGAGCACGCGCAAGGCCGGGCAGACACTGGCCGCCTTTCTCGTCGTCCTGTACTCGGTGTTTCTCGCCGCGATCGTTGCGAGCGGTGGAGCGCTGGCTCTGGGCCTCGTCCCGAGCGCAGCCCCGGCCGCGGTCGGCGCAACGGTCGCGATCCTCGCGCTTGGCGCGATCGCGCTTGCTCTATGTCTCGCTCGCTGGCGCCCGGGCGATTCTCGCTCCCGCCTCGGGCGCGGCATCCAGCTCCTCGGCGACTCGGTCCGCGCGGCGGTATCGGTTCTCCGAGCCCGCGATCCTCGAGTCCTGGGCGCAGCCGCCTACTGGTTGCTGGACGCCGCGGTCGTGTGGGCGATGCTGGAGGCGCTCGGACAAAGACCGTCGCTTCCGGTGATCGGGCTCGCCTACTTCATCGGGCAGCTCGCAAACACCGCTCCGTTCCCGGGGTCGGTGACCGGCGGCACGGCCGGTGCGCTGATCGCGTTCGGCGTCCCCGCCGGACCGGCGCTCACCGCAGTGCTCGCCTACCGGGCGGTCTCAGTGTGGCTGCCGGTTCCGTTCGGCATCGCGGCGCTCAACGCGCTGCGGTCGAACATCGCGAGCTGGAAACAGGCGGACGGCGGTATTACAGTCCAGGGCGCGCGCCCGGGTGAGCGCGTCCGGCTCGCGGACAGGGCCTGAGGCCCATCGCCCGCGAGTGCAGCTGTCTGCGTGACCCTCGCGATCGACTCGGCGCGCGGGATGCGAGCACCGAGCGCCCGGAGGAGATCGTGATCGAGATTGATCTTGAACAGGCTCGGCGCCGCGCGAAGGAGTTGCTGCGCGCCGCACGTGCAGGCGACGCCGATGCCCTCGCCCGCATGCGGGATGACCGCCTGCCGCGGCTGACCGACGCCCAGAGAACGGTAGCCGGTGAGCTTGGATTCCAGTCGTGGTCGGTGCTCGCAGCGCATCTGCGGACGACGTCGGAGGCGGCCGATGGCGCCCAGCGCACAGACGTGCTCATGCCGAGCGGTCTTTCGTACATGCCGGGCCATCCAGTTCGGATCCGCGTGCGCCGGCGCGAACATCGCTACGACCTCGACGACATGGGGAAGGCCGTGGCGATCGCAGGCCGCCCGCCTGGGGGGGCAGAGACCGCGGCGCGCACGGTCGACGCGCTCGCCTGGAACATCAACCGCGAAGGAGTCGTCTGCATGTCCGCCGTGGAGGGTCGTGACATCGACGCGCTGGCACGACGGACCGCCGAGGTATCCGTAGCGGTGCTCGACGCGTTGCTCGAGCTCGGCGACCGATCGCAGGTACGGCAACCGGGGCACCGATGAGCCAGCGGTTCTGGGACGGTCTCAGTCGGAGATCCGGAGACCACAGAAGGGAGCGACGTCGAAAATGGCCAAGCTGATCTATTCGGCGATCACATCGTTGGATGGCTACATCGAGGACGAGCAGGGCAAGTTCGACTGGGCTGCACCCGGTGCCGAGGTGCACGCTTTCGTCAACGAACTGGAGCGTCCCGTCGGGACCTACCTGTACGGGCGCCGCATGTACGAAACGATGGTGTATTGGGAGACCAGGGGTACCGGTCCGGATCGATCGGACATCGCTCGCGACTACGCGGAGCTCTGGCGGGCAGCGGAGAAGATCGTCTACTCCCGCACCCTCCAGGCGGTGTCCAGCGCCAGGACGCGGATCGAGCGCGACTTCGACACCAAATCGGTCCGGCGGCTGAAGGAGGAGTCGAGCTCGGACATCACGATCGGCGGCGCGGAGCTCGCGGCCCTGGCCCTCAGCGACGGGCTTGTCGACGAGTACCAGCTGTTCCTCGCGCCGGTCATCGTCGGCGGTGGCAAGCGCGTGCTGCCCGAGGGGATTCACGTGCATCTCGAGCTGCTCGACCAGCGCCGGTTCACGAGCGGGTTCGCGCACCTGCGCTACCGGCTTTCGTAGGCGCAAGCGAGTCGTCGGCGGGGACGCCGTCGGCGGCCCGCGTCTATCGGTATCGCGCGGCGTACGGCTTGAGCTCCGGCTCCGAGGTGGCGCCGGGATGGTCCGCGAAGGCGATCGCCGCGGCGCTATAGAGAAACGCGTTGCCCAGGGCGATCTGGGCAACGCTGACATCGGGCATCGCCACCTCGGTGCAAGCGCTTGTCCCGATCTGCCTGGCATCGGCGGGTCTGCTTGGGTGCGAGAGCGCGTTCAGCACGAGCCGCCAGACGACCGCGTCCGACAGCAGCCCAGCATGATGGACGACGCGAGCAGGACAGATTGATTGGATGGCGATGTTGGCCGTGTTCGCGCCTCCGGCGAGCGGCGCCGTCGTCGATGGCTCGACGAGCTCGTCGGTACGCGAGTAGATCTGCGTGTAGGCGACATCGCCGGGGGTCTCGGAACCGGAATTGAGCGCCTTCAGGAAGTGCGAACCAGCGGCCATCTGCCAGACCGCTGGCCAGCAGTTTCCGCTCTCGGCGCAGGCCGAGGCGAGGTAGATCCCATGATTCGGGCTTGCAAGGTCGATCAGCGCGGCGGTATCGAGCCGAGCACTGCGCCACCACCGGAGCGCCCAGCGAGCCTCCATCCCACCCTGGCTGTGGCTGATCATGACAACCTTACGTTGCGAGAGAGCGTGGATCCGCTCGATCGCGTACACGACGTACGCCCCCGCGGGAACGTCGAGGGCGGGGTCGGCTTGGGCGACCGCCGGAATCGCGGCGGCCAGCGTGCCCGTGCAGAGGACCGTCAGCGCTGAAGTGCGAACGGCGTCGATGGCGCGTCTCAGTCTCGCCGGCGATCTCAGCAAGAGCCGTTGCACCCGCACCAGTCGACGCCGCTCGTCGGGAGCGCCGAGGCACCGGTGGTCAGCACCGTGATCGAGGATGCGTGGCTGCCACCCAGTTCGATCTCGTAGTGACCGCCGGCCAGGCGGCTGACCTCCACCGGCGAGGGTTGCACTGCTGTATCGCCGGAGGTGAGCGTCAACCGGAGGCGATCGCCGGGAGCGATCCTCGCCATCGTCGGGTAGACCTCGATGTCGAGGCGCGCGAGCCTGCCGGGCTCCATCGGTCGGGCGCTCGCCGACGTATACGGATGCCAAGGCAGAATCAGGCGGCCTCCGTAGCGCCAGTTCAGCGCCGAATCGACATCTCGCAGCGAACCGCGCAGCGCGCCACTCGAGACGGCCCGCGAGTTGCCGTTCGCCGAGATCACATCGACACTGGCGAGGACCTCCGCGTCCGCGCTGCTGCTCCTCATGAACACGGTGACGTCGATCGGTCCCGCCAGCGTGGTCGCCGTCCGGAATGGCGCGCTGGTGTAGGTGAGACCGCCGAACTGGGTGGTCGAGTCGTTGTCCGCGCACGGATCGCCGTTGCCGCCGGCCTCGGCAATCCCGTACGCGGGCAGGCCGGTGCTCCACTGGTCGGTTCCGGCGTTGCAAGGGCTGCGGAAGTCGGTCCGGGTGAGGGAGTCGGGCGCCGCGGCGGGCGCGTTCGCCGTCAGCGTCCCCTGGCCGAGGTAGTAGGTGTGCGGACGGGTCTGTGCGATCGGCCAGCGTGCGGCGTCGACCCAGCGGTCGGCCCCCAGTTCGAACGCATGCAGCGGGGTGCTCGTGTCGTCGACGCCATTGCGGATCCCCTTCAACCAGCGGTCAAACCAAGCCAGCTGGATCTCCTGGAAGGGAAGTCCGAGCGTCGTCGGGTTGTGGAACCACGGCCCGACGACGAGTTGATACCGACCCGTCGGCCGCTGTGCGGCCGTCATCGGCGGGATCGTGTCGGCGGGCCGACCAGGCCCACCGTGTGCGAGTGACCAGGCGTTCTGGAGGCCCGCGTAGTCCAGCACCGCTCCGCGTTGGTAGACGTCGTGCCACCCGCTGACAATCAGCGCCGGAATCCCGTTTTCGACGATCCGGTCGAGGTAGGCGGACGGGGCACGGGATCGCCAGAACGCCCCGTCGAACGCGTCGGCGCCTCCCGTGTCAACGTTCGCGTACAGCTGGGCGTCGAACTCGGCCAGCGTCTGCGCCCTTGCAAGCGAACGGTTGACGAGGTCCTGTGGGTCCTGCTGCGGTTGATCGGGTGGCGCGGCAACCATCGTCGAGCGAAGGCCCTCCCAGACGCCGGCGAACTCCAAGTTCGGAATGCCCCCGCCGAACGCGAGATCGCGGTACACATCGCTGCCGACAGCGGCTGGAACGATCGCCTTGATCGGCGACTTCGTTCCCGCCAGGGCGGCAGCGAACAGCTGGTTCAGCGCGGCGTAGGAGGAACCGGCTAGACCGACGCGACCAGTCGAGCCCGGCAGCCGCGCGGCCCAGTCAGCGAGTTCGGCGCCATCCTGCATCTCGCGCGGCCCGAACAGCGAGAAGTCCCCGTCGGAGGACCCGGTGCCGCGGACGTCCGCAACAACGTCGATGTAGCCGCGCTGCACCAGGTACGGGTAGTACCCATCGCCTCCCATTCCCTGGCCCATCGATTCTGTGGTCACCGCGGAGCGTTTTCCGTACGGCGTCTGCGAGAGGATCACCGGAAACGGACCGGGCGCGGCCTGTCCGCTCGACAGCGTGGGCCGATACACGTCCGCAAGCTCGGCGGACACCATCGGACATCGTGACCATGTACTGCACCGGCGGCGAAACGCCGTACGCCGCCGGGCTCGCCGCCGTCCACTTCCCCGTACCGGTTCTCGCCGCGGCCGGGGTCGTCGCCAGCATCAGTACGAGCAGCGCGAGCAGGCACGGCCGCCGCCTGAATCCAGCGGCACCTCGCGCCGCGCGAACGACCATCCGGGTTCGGGCCTCCCTCACGCCAGGTAATAAATACCGGATTTCGGCTAAACGTTCGCCGGCAGCGCCGTATCGCTTGGATGCCGCTGGCTCGGGGTAAGCCCACGTGACAGGGCTCGACGTCGAGGAGGTTCGCAATGGACGCGCTGGAGGCTGGTCGCAGGTGAGCGACTGTGCCTGGTTGTTGCGCCATGGCGCGACGGAATGGACCAAAGAGGGGCGTCATACCGGTCGCGAGGATGTGCCCCTGAGCGCCGAGGGACGCGAACAGGCTCGCCAGGCAGGCGAATTTCTCGCAGCGAGGCGCTTCGACCACGTGCTGGTGAGCCCGCAGACGCGCGCCGTTCAGACCTGCCAGCTCGCTGGGTTCGGCGATCAGCTGTTGACACGCGGCGAGCTGGTCGAATGGGATTACGGACAGTACGAAGGGCTGACCGACGCGGAGACCCAGCGGACCCATCCAGGCTGGGATCTCTTCCGGGACGGCTGCCCCGGCGGCGAGAGTCCTGGCCAGGTGAGTGCCAGGATCGACGGGCTGCTCGCCGAGGTGTACGCCCTGGACGGTTCCTGCCTGCTTGTAGCGCACGGCAAGCTGCTGAGGGCGCTGGCGGCTCGATGGCTGCGACAGAGCGTCGAGCTGGGGTCCGTGCTGTCGATGGATCCTGCGGCGATCTCGCTACTCGAGCGTGAGCCGGGCCGGCAGCTGCTTCGCCTTTGGAACTTCACCGGCCGTCGAGCTGGTTAGCCGCGATCCGCCGGCACACCCTCGCCCAGCAGCTGCTGGGCAATCGTCATCTGGTCGAAGTAGACGCGCTCGCAGACGATCCGGTCCGTGCCCGGCGCGAACTCGAAGATCGCGCACATGCGACAACGGAAGGTGCGGCCGGTGCCGGGCACGCCGCGCAACTCACCTTCGTGCGTTCCCAGCAGATCGAACTCGGCGATCACCGAATCCTCGGATGCGTGGAGGACCGTGTTCTCGTTGCGCTGGTCGGGAAAGATGGCGCGCGTCCGGCGGTAGTACTCGGCGACCTCCTCCGGGCCGTCGAACACCTCCGCTGTGGCGATTAGCTCATACCGCGGATGGCCGAAGGTCGCGAGCGTGACGTCGAACTGATGCTCGTTCTCGGACTCCATGTGCTCGCGAACGACCGCCAGGCGCTGCTCGCGCAGCTCGTCGCTGATCGCCATAAGCCGACCGTACCGGAATCGCGCTCCCCCGCGCATGAGTGCGACCATATTGGCTTGTTGTCGACTCAGCCCCAGGGCACGGCTTTGCGGCCGCCTTCAACTTCGGCGCCTGGCGAGGCGGCGGAGCGCAAGCGGATGGCATCCGGGGTTCGGCTCTGGTGGCAGCAACGTTCGTTGCTGTGGAGGGTGTTCGCGGCGAACGTGGCGGTGCTCGTGGTGGCGTTTGTCGTGCTGGCGTGGGCGCCGGTCACCGTCCACCGCGTCGCGACGCCGAGCGAGCTGCTGGTGCTTACGATCGGTCTGGTCTTGATGCTGGCGTTCGACTTGGTGCTGTTACGTCGAGCGTTCAGACCGCTGCGCCGGTTGGCGGCGACGATGCGCTCCGTCGACCCAGCCCAGCCGGGTCGGCGCGCTGAGTCGTTTGCCGGTGCAAGCGACGAGGTATCGGCCCTGGCGACCGCGTTGAACTCGATGCTCGACCGCCTGGAGCGAGAGCGGCGGGAGAGCGGGAGGCAGGTGCTGGCGGCACAGGAGCGCGAGCGGATCCGGATCGCCCGGGAGCTGCACGACGAGGTCGGTCAGACGCTGACCGCGATCGCGCTGCGCGCCGAGCGTGCGGCCGGGGAGCCGGATTTGCGACGCGAGGCGCTGGCCGACATTACGGACACGGCACTGCGCAGCCTGGAGGACGTTCGCCGGATCGGGCACGAGCTGCGGCCGGAGGCGCTGGATGATCTCGGGCTGGTGAACGCACTGATCGCGCTGTGTGCGCGGGTGGACAGCCAGCGCGGTCTGCGACTTCGCCGTGACTTCGATTGGCAGGTCCCGGAGCTGTCGCCCGAGGCCGAGCTGGTCATCTACCGGGCCGCGCAAGAAGCGCTGACCAACGTGCTGCGTCACGCCGAGGCCACAGAAGTGTTCGTGGCCCTCCAGCGTGACGATGGGGACGTCGTGCTCTCTGTCCGGGACAACGGCCGCGGGCTTGCGGCTGATATCAGAGAGCAGGGGCTACGCGGGATGCGCGAGCGCGCGATGGTGATCGACGCCCGGCTCGATATTCGCTCCGGCGAGCGCGGTGGAACGGAGATCACCCTCAGAGTCCCGGTCTAGTTGCCGTGGGGATTCCGCTGAAGACCCGGGTGCTGCTGGCCGACGATCATGCGGTCGTGCGCAGCGGCCTGCGCGCGGTTCTCGACGGGGAGCCCGACATCGAGGTCGTCGCCGAGGCGGGCGACGGGACTGAGGCAGTCGAGAAGACGCTGGCCGGAGGTGTCGATCTCGCGATCCTCGATGTCTCGATGCCGAAGCTGACCGGACTGCAGGCGACCGCCGAGCTGCGCCGGCATCGAAGCGACCTCCGCGTCCTGATTCTGTCCGTGCACGACAACGAGCGTTACTTCTTCGAGGCTCTGCGGGCGGGAGCGTCCGGCTACGTGCTGAAGTCGGCGGCGAACCACGACCTGGTCGACGCCTGCCGCGCCGCGATGCGCGGAGAGCCGTTCCTGTACCCGAACGCGGTGAGGGCCCTGGTTCGTGAGTACCTGGAGCAGGCACGACGCGGTGAGGCCGTGCCCGAGGACCCGCTCACGCCGCGGGAGCTGCAGGTGGTGAAGCTGATCGCCGAGGGCCACAGCAGCGACCAGATCGCCGAGGAGCTCGTGATCAGCCGCAAGACGGTCGCCCATCACCGCGCGAACCTTCTGGGGAAACTCGGAATGCGAAACGTCGCAGACCTGACGCGGTATGCGATCCGCCGCGGCCTGATCGAGCCCTAGGCGCGCTCGGACGCGCCGAGCTCCAGGCGCGCTCGTGCGCGTTGGAATCGGCGCGCGCGCCACCCCCGCGATCCCGGAACGGGGCGCCGCCGAAGATGGGTACTTGGACCTATGGCGGCGGGCGTGTGCAATTGCCAGCCTGCGGCCGTGTGGCACAACTGCTGATCAGGCTCGAGCGACCGGCATTGCTGACCCCAGAGCTGCGCGCGTGGATCCACAGCCGGTTCGGTTTGGGCAGAGCGGTCTTGATGCGCAGCCGTCTCAGCAGCTCCGAGCGGGCCGCAATGCTTCTTCGTGTCGAGGTGCAGGCCGACTCGGATGACCAGATCGACGAGGAGGTCGAGGACCTGCTGACCGATCTGCGGTTGCTGGGATTGCGCCCGACATTGGTTTCCGAGCAGGCCGCCTGAGCGGAAGGGGCCATGAGCTCGCCCCCCAGTCGACGCAGCCTCTACGAAGCGGCGCACAAGGTCGATGCGACGTCGCACCAGGGCGAGGACCAGCGGGGGGTGCGCCGGACTTTCAACGAGGCGGCCCACAAGCTTGGCTACTGGCCGGTCTCGCCGGCGCCCGCGCCTGAGACCAACGGCCACTCCAGCATCGCCCCGGTCGACGAGGAGCGCGACGTTGTCGCGCATGCCAGCCGTGTCGTCCTGGCGCTGGGAGCGCTCGGGGTTGTATACGGCGATATCGGCACGAGCCCGCTGTACACCGAGCAGGTGATCTTCAACCAGCATTCGCAGGCAGCCCACACGACCCCGGCCGGTGTGTTCGGGGTCGTGTCGTTGATCTTCTGGGCGCTGACGATCATCGTCTCGATCAAGTACGCGGGGTTCCTGATGCGGGCGCACAACCGTGGTGACGGCGGCGGCATGGCGCTTGCCGCGCTGATCCAGCGCCGCCGGGTCGGCAAGACCGCGTTGCTCGTCACTCTGGGGATCTTCGGAGCCGGGCTGTTCTTCGGCGACGGCATGATCACGCCCGCGATCTCTGTCACCTCCGCCGTCGAGGGGCTGAAGGTGGACACACCGAGCCTCGCCCACCTCGTCGTCCCGATATCGCTGGCGATCCTGATCGTGCTGTTCGCGATCCAGAGGCACGGCACCGGCGCTGTCGGCTGGCTGTTCGGACCGGTGATCATGGTTTGGTTCGCCGTGATCGGCGTGCTCGGCGCCCGGGAGGTCGTCGCTCATCCGAGCGTCCTTCAAGGACTGTCACCGACGTGGGGAGCCAGGTTTCTAGCTGACCATGGTTTCGCCGCATTCCTGACGCTGGGCGGCGTGGTGCTCGCGGTCACGGGTGCCGAAGCGCTGTACGCCGACCGCGGCCACTTCGGCGCGCAGCCGATTCGACGGACATGGTTCGGAATCGTGTTCCCGGCCGTCCTTCTCTCGTACCTGGGCCAGAGCGCGCTGATCCTCCACCATCACAACGCGATCAGAAACCCGTTCTACCTGCTTGCCCCCAGCGCCCTGCGGCTCCCGCTCGTGTTCCTGGCCACCGCCGCGACGATCATCGCCTCACAGGCAGCGATCACCGGCTCCTTCTCGATCGCGCGGCAAGCCGTGCAGCTCGGCTTCCTGCCGCGGATGCGGATCGCTCATACCTCGAAGCTAGAGGGCCAGATCTACGTCCCTGTGATCAGCTGGACCCTCGCCGTCGGGGTCCTCGGCCTGGTGCTCATCTTCCAGCATTCGGGGGCACTTGCCTCCATCTACGGCGTGGCAGTCACCGGCACGTTCGTGCTCGACACGATCCTGTTCCTCGCCGTCGCGCGGGCTCTTTGGAAACTCGCTGTCTGGAAGCTGTGCCTCATCGGTGGCGTGTTCCTCACGGTGGAGGTCTCGTTCTTCGCGTCCAACGCGAGCAAGGTCGGACACGGCGCCTGGATCCCGCTCTGCGTCGGGCTTCTAACCGCAATCCTGATGGTCACCTGGAGACGCGGGCAGATGATCGTCACTCGCAACCGGAACGCAGAGGAAGGGCCACTCGACGATTTCCTCTTCCAGATCCGCATGGCCGACCCGCCGATCCACAGAGCCCGTAACGTCGCGGTCTACCTCAGCCCCAGCAAGGACACGACCCCGCTGGCGCTCAAGGCCGACGTCGAGCACCACGGAATCTTCCACGAAAAGGTGGTCATAGTTTCGGTGGAGCCGGTCAGCGTTCCGCACGTCGACCGCAGCGAAAAGGTGATTGCCGAGACGCTGGGAAGCGGCCTATTCAAGGTCAAGCACGTGACCGTGCGCGCCGGCTATCACGACGTCACCGACGTGCCAGCGGCGCTCGTCCTGGCTCGTAAACGCGGGCTGCTCGATCGTAACCTCGACCTCGAGCACGCCTCGTACTTCCTGTCGCGCATCACGATCCGCCCGACAGATCAGGCCGGCCTCGGTCGCTGGCGAAAGCTGCTCTTCATCGCGATGGCGCGCAACGCCGCCAGCCCGGTCGACATGTTCCGGCTTCCGGTTGACCGCACCGCGACAGTCGGCGCTCTGATCGGCGTCTGACCGCCCTTGTCACCACGCCGGCGATGCGCGAAGCTGCCGAGCGTAGAGCGCACGACCGAGGAGAACGGTTAAGGCGAACAAGAATCTGGTCTTGACCGCGATGGTGTTCGCGGTTGCGATGACGTTCATCGATCAGACGATCGTCGCGATCGCGATCCCGAACATCCAGCACGAGCTGTCGCTGTCGGCGACGGGCGCCCAATGGGTGATCAACGGCTATCTGCTGGCCCTCTCGGCGCTGTTCGCGCTGGGCGGGAAGCTCGGCGACATACGGGGCCGCCGGCGGATGGTGATCATCGGCGTCAGCGGCTTCGCGATCGCGTCCGCGTGCTGCGGGTTGACCCCCAAGGGGAGCATCGCGCAAGCTTGGATCATCACGTTCCGCGTCCTCCAGGGGGCAACAGCGGCGTTGTTGTTTCCTGCGGCGGTCGGCATCGTGGTCGACGTATTTCCGATGCGCGAGCGCGGCAAGGCGATGGCGATCTTCTTCGGGATCGCGGGCGGATTGACCGCGATCGGACCGATCGCCGGCGGCTATCTGACGCAGTGGACGTGGCGCGCGATCTTCTGGATCAACATCCCCGTCGCGATCGTCGCGCTGGTCTTGATATTCATCAGCTGCAAGGAGACCCCGGTCCAGCCTCGGCGACTGGACTACCGCGGGACGGTGCTGATCAGCGGCGCGATGGGTCTGCTCGTGCTCGGATTCGAGCAATCGAGCGTGTGGGGATGGGGAAGTGTCGCAACGCTGGCCTGCCTGATCATCGGTGCGCTCTTGATGATCCAGTTCGTCAGGTCGGAGCTGCGCGTGCCGGATCCGCTGCTCCAGCTCCGGATCTTCCGCGACCGAGGCTTCGCCGCGGACACAGCCGTGCTCGGATTGATGTCGGTCGTGTTCGTCCCGTTCTTCTTCTTCGCCAGCATCTACTCACAGATCTCGCTCGGCAAGAGCTCCTCGCAGGCCGGGCTCTACCTGCTGTATTTCTTCCTCGGGTTCGTCGTCCTGTCCCAGATCGGCGGGCGGATGCTCGACCGCAGAGGGGCCAGACCCGCAATCATCCTCGGCTGCGCGATCAGCGCCGTCGGGTTCTTTCTGCTCGCGGGCAGGCTCACCGACCTGTCACTGAATCGACAGTGGCTGTTCGTCGCGATCGCCGGTGGGGGGATCGGATTGATGCTGACGCCGGCCAGCACTGACGCGGTCAATCGCGCGACGCGCACGAGCTACAGCGAAGTCACCGGCATCACCCAGACCGCGCGCAACTTCGGCGCGAGCCTTGGGCTCGCCGCGCTGGGCTCGATCCTCATCCATCAGAACGACAAGAACATCACCAGCGCGCTGACCAAGGCGGGCGTTTCCAGCGCGGCCGCCCACCGGGTTGCGGCCTCGGTCGGCACCAGCGCTGTCGGTACTCGATCCGCTTCGGGACAACCACACGCGCTTGTTCATGACGTGCAGCTGGCATTCGCCCACTCCACCCAAACGATCTTCTACATCATGGCCGGCGTGATGGCAGCCACCTTCATCATCTCCGTGCGGTGGGTGCCGCGCGGTCGCGTCGCGGACGTCGTCGAGGCTGAAGCGGTCGAGCCGCCGGTGGTCGCGAAGCTGTCCTGAACGGCGTCGTTCATTCCTGCGCGATCGCGGCGGCGACGGCGTCCGCCCATGAGTAGTCGAGCGGGGCGATTCTGAAGATGAGCCGGTACCACAGCGAGCCGTAGATCAGGTCGATCGCGATCGCCGCGTAGGAGCGCGCGATCTCGCCGCGGGCGACTGCGCGATCGAGCAGTTGCTGGAGGTCCGCACGGCGGGTCACGATGAAACGGTCTCTGACTTCGATCGCCATCCGCTCGTCGGCAGCCGCGGCCGCAGCCATGCTGTGGAGCAGGTTTACGGTTGCCGGATCGGCGGAGTCGACGGTTGACCGCAGGAACTTGCGCAGGTCTTTGCGCAGGCTGCCCGTATCCGGGAGCGGAATGGTGCGCTGGCCCCTTTCGGCCAGCGCGTCCAGCACGACCTCGGTCTTTGAGGGCCACCAGCGGTACAGCGTCTCCTTGCTGACCCCGGCTCGCTTGGCGATCGCCTCCATGTGCAGGCCGGCGGCCCCGTCCTCGGCGGCCAGCTCGAGGACCGCGCTCGGCAAGACGGTGCCTCATCTTCAGGCAGTCGCGCTCGCGGTCCCCACCCTGGCCGAGCACGGGTCGATCACCCTGGTGACCGCTGGCTCAGCGCAATCAGCCCTGCCCGGGACCGCGGGCCTGGCGGCGGTCAATGGTGCGCTGGAAGCGGCAGTCGCGCCACTCGCGTTCGAGCTTGCGCCGCGCCGGGTCAATGCGGTCTCGCCGGGAGTGATCGAGACCGGGTGGTGGGACGAGATGCCGGACAAGGCCAGGGACGAGACGCTGTCCACCTTCGCGCAGCGGGCGCTCGTGCGCCGAACGGGCCGGCCTCAAGACGTCGCGCTGGCAATCGTGGCCCTGGTCCAGAACACATTCATCACCGGCGTGGTCTTGCCGTGTGACGGCGGCCTGCGGCTGACCTGAGCGTCGAGGTCTTCTGAACCGTTTCGCCTCGGCCTGGGTCTAATCAGTGCGAACAGAAACGGAAAGGACGACATTGCTGAACTTCAGAAATAGTTCTCGTGACTGCACGGACAGCGAGGCGCGACACGAAGGCCTCGAGCGCGCGACCTTTGCCGCCGGATGCTTCTGGGGCGTCGAGGCCTCGTTCCGTGAGATCGAGGGCGTCGTGCGGACGAGCGTTGGCTACACCGGCGGGCGCACCGCGGACCCAACATACGAGCAGGTTTGCTCGGACACGACCGGTCACGCGGAGGCGGTGGACGTGTGGTTCGATCCAGCGCTGGTCAGCTACGACGATCTGCTGAACGTGTTCTGGTCGATCCACGACCCGACCACTCCGAACCGTCAGGGCTGGGACCTCGGAAGCCAGTACCGCTCGGCGATCTTCTTCCATGACGCCGACCAGGAGCAGCGGGCGATCGCCTCACGCGACGAGCACCAGGGGCCGCTCGCACGGCCGATCGTCACCGAGATCACTCCCGCGCCGGCGTTCTACGACGCCGAGGATTACCACCAGCGCTACTTCGAGAAGCACGGTGGCGCGGCCTGTGCGACCACGCTCCGGTAGCGGCGCGACCGCGCCCGGGTAGCGGCGCGACCGCTCTCCGCTAGCGGGCGGCTGTCACCCCTCCTCCAGCTTCAGGTATGGCTCGAGGAGGGTCCGCAGCTGCATCCGCCCGCGATGCAGGCGACTCTTGAAGGCCGCCTGCCCGACGCCGGCGATCTCGGCTGCCTCCTCGGTGGAGAGTCCTTCGATGTCGCGCAGAACAACGGCCGCGCGCCATTCGTCGGGCAACCGATCCAGCGCCGTCTGCAACGTACTTTCGAACTCACGCCCGAGGATCTGCCCCTCGGGGCCGAGCGTCGGTGACTCCGGCACGGACAGAATCGGATCATTGCGGTCGGCGTCAGCTTCGGCGCGCGGCGGCGGGCGGCGCGAAAGGCGGCGCTGAGCCTCGTTGAATACGATCCGGTACAGCCAGGTCGAGAACTGCGCTCGCTCTTCGAACCGCCCGAGACCCCGCCACGCACGCACGAACACTTCCTGTGCCACCTCGTCGCTTTCGCTTGGGTCGAGCCCGAAGCGCCGAAGCGCCGCATACACGCGGTCGGCGTGCGCCGTGACCAGCTCCGCGAACGCGTCCTGATCGCCGGCCCGCGCGCTACCAATGAGCTCACGCTCGGAGGCCAAGCGGCGGTTATACCGCCTCGCCGGCGGACCTCGCTAGGGGTGACGGCGGGGCAGTTACGCCCGGGCCTTACGCCCCGGCCTGACGCCCCGGCCTCACGCCCAGGCCTCACGCCCAGGCCTCACGGCCCAGGCCTCACGCCCCGACCGGCCTGACGCCCGGGCGTCACGCCCGAGCGTCGCGACCGCCGGCCGTGCTAACGCTCGTCGAGCGCCAGCGAGCAGGAGTTGATGCAGTAGCGCTCGCCGCTCGGCCCAGGACCGTCCGGGAACACGTGACCAAGGTGACCCCCACAGCTCGCGCAGGTCACCTCGACCCGCCGCATGCCGTAGCTCAGGTCCTCGTGCAACTCGACGTTTGCCCGGTCGGCCGGCTCCGTAAAGCTGGGCCAACCGGTGCCCGAGTCGAACTTGATCGCCGAGGAGAACAGCTCGGTGCCACATCCGGCGCATCGATACGTTCCGTCTCGCTTCTCGTGCACGTACTTCCCGGTGAATGGCCGCTCGGTTCCCTTGCGGCGAAGCACCTCGTATTGGTCCGGCGAGAGCTCCTGACGCCATTCGTGGTCGCTCTTGGCGACGCCGGGGGCGCTCTGATTCTGGGTGCGAGCAGTTTCGTTCATGCCGTTTTGACCCTCCGACCGCGACAGACGGTTCAGCGTGTCTAGGTGATCTGAGCGCGGACCGCAGCGGCGATCTGGACGGCGCCGGCGCCGTCCTGTGGCGGAGGTAGAGCATGCAGAGCATCCACGACCAGACCCAGCCCCGCCAGCACCCGCCGGCACTCAGGGCAATCGCCCACGTGGCGATCCATGCGCCCCCGCCGGCGCGCCCCCAACTCCCCATCGAGGTATGCCGACATGCGATCCGGCGCCCACCGGTGATCCCACCAGAACCGCAGTCGGGCGAGGATGTCGTGCATTCAGGGTATGACCCGCGCGCGGCGAAAACGGTTCTGCCGCCATGTCTCATGTGGCGTTGGGCGCCCGGACGACCGGCGAGCTCGGGTGGGAGGCCTCCTCAACCCCACCTCTTACCAATTCGACGCGGCGGCAGCGCAACGAGAAACGATGCGTCCCGCAGCGACGGCGACAGCGACACCGACAGCGACAGCGACGGCGACACCGACAGCGGCAGCGACCAGATCGCTCAAGAACGGAACCGCTGGCCGGCGCTCTCAAGCAAATTGGTCGCTCTGACAACCACATTGCGCAAGAGCGCCGCGGCCTCATGGCGCTCATGCGCAAAATGGTCGTGCACTCCCCGCCGAACAACCATTTCGTGCGAAACGGCGCTCCGGAGTAGCCGGGGGTGAGCGCGGCCCCCATTCACAGCCGAATGCCGCGCGAGTTCGACGCCCCTGGCTAAGCTCGGCCGTCGTGGAGCTGCTCGCGTACGAGGACCCCGATTTCGCCTTGACCGAGGCGCTCGAGACCGATCCCGCCGTGATGCGGGGGCTCGGCGGGCCGATCGATCGCGCCCAGCTGCCAGCGATCCATGAACGGCGGCTGCGCCAGCCTTGGTGGTTCAAGATCGTGCCGGCGCCACCGGGGCCGCCCGCGGGAACGATCGGCATCTGGGAGAAGGAGCTGGACGGCGCGACGATCCACGAGACCGGCTGGATGGTGCTGCCCGCATTCCAAGGTCGCGGGATCGCGACCGCCGCGCTGGAACTTCTGATCGCGCGGGCACGCGAGGAGCCGCAGGTGGAGGGCATCCACGCATTCCCGGCGGTCATGAACGCACCATCGAACACCCTGTGCCGGAGATTCGATTTCTCGCTGCTCGGGAGCGCGACTTCGTCTACGCCGGCCGGACTCTGCACTGCAATCACTGGGGGCTCGCGACGCCATCGCGCTAACAGGGGGAGCGCCAGCCGCCGTCTGGTACGGACCGGTTCCAGGAACAGAGCTGTACAAATACTTGAATCACTCCAATATCGTGGCTAGACTGCCCCCGGCTCCGTGGGGAAATCCGTCGAACAAGCCGATCTGCTTCGCGCGCGCGGCGTGCAAGTCACTGCACAGCGACTTGCGGTTCTGCGCGCGGTGTCAGGGCGGCCCCACAGCACGGCCGCCGAGATAGACGCGGCGGTGAGGTCCGAGATCGGCGCGATCTCGCTTCAGGCTGTGTACGACGCCCTCGGATCCCTTGCCGACCACGGGATCATCCGGAGGATCCAGCCGGCCGGCTCGCCAGCTCGCTACGAGGACCGGGTCGGCGACAACCATCATCATCTCATCTGCCGTTCATGCGGTCGGACGATCGACATCGACTGTGCGGTGGGCGATGCCCCCTGCCTGTCGGCCCCGACCGACGCGGGCTACGAGATCGATGAAGCCGAGGTCATCTACTGGGGCCGCTGTCCCGACTGTGTCGCGGCCTCGTCGGCTTGAGCTGGACGGCCGATCACGGGATCGCGCGCAGGACGCGGCGGGCGGACCAGCAAGCCGGCGCGCCGACAACGGGCACCGGCAAGCGCGAACTCACAATCATCGAACGCAAGCAGCGGGAAACGGAAGGGGAAAAGACGTGGCTGTCACCGAGAGCAAGGCTGAGTGCCCGGTCGTACACACGCCTGACGGAGGCTGGCGCAACCGCGACTGGTGGCCGAACCAGCTCAACCTGAAGGTTCTGCAACACCACCTCCCGGAGTCCAATCCGATGGGCGAGGAGTTCGACTACGCCGAGGCGTTCCGGATACTCGACCTCGAGGCGCTCAGGCGGGAGCTGATGGAGCTGATGACCGACTCGCAGCCCTGGTGGCCGGCGGACTTCGGTCACTACGGGCCGCTGTTCGTCCGGATGGCGTGGCACAGCGCGGGCACGTACCGGATCACCGATGGCCGGGGCGGAGGCGGCGCCGGAGCGCAGCGCTTCGCTCCACTGAACAGCTGGCCGGACAACGTCAGTCTCGACAAGGCCCGCAGGTTGCTGTGGCCGATCAAGCAGAAGTACGGCAACAAGATCTCGTGGGCAGACCTGATGATCTTCGCCGGCAACTGCGCGCTCGAGTCCATGGGCTTCAGGACGTTCGGTTTCGGTGGCGGACGGGAGGACATCTGGGAGCCTGAGGACGTCTATTGGGGCCCGGAACACACGTGGCTGGGCGATGAGCGCTACAGCGGCGAGCGCGACCTCGAACAGCCGCTCGGCGCGGTGCAGATGGGCCTCATCTACGTCAACCCGGAAGGTCCGAACGGCAACCCCGATCCGCTGGCCGCAGCACACGACATTCGCGAGACGTTCGCGCGGATGGCGATGAACGACGAGGAGACCGTCGCGCTGATCGCCGGCGGCCACACGTTCGGCAAGACCCACGGCGCTGTCACCCGGGATCACATCGGCCCCGACCCCGAGGACGCTCCCCTGGAACTCCAGGGCCTCGGCTGGAAGAACTCCGTCGGTAACGGCAACGGCGCCGACACCTGGACCAGCGGCCTCGAGGGAACGTGGACCGCGACCCCGGTGAGGTGGGACAACAGCTTCTTCACGAACCTGTTCGAGTACGAGTGGGAGCTCACCAAGAGTCCCGCAGGAGCCAACCAGTGGACCGCTAAGGACGCCGCCGCGCAGGCAACTGTCCCCGACGCCCATGATCCGTCGAAGCGACACGCACCGGTGATGCTCACAACGGACCTCTCGCTGAAGCTGGATCCGATCTACGGGCCGATCTCGCGGCGCTTCTACGAGAACCCGGACGAGTTCACCGAAGCATTTGCCAAGGCCTGGTACAAGCTGACGCACCGTGACATGGGACCTCTGTCGCGCTACCTCGGGCCGCTGGTTCCCGACGAGCCGCAGCTGTGGCAGGACCCCGTCCCACCGGTCGATCACGCGCTCGTGGACGACGAGGACGTCGCCGCGTTGAAGAGCAGGATCCTCGCCTCGGGGCTGTCGGTCTCCGAGCTGGTCGTCACCGCATGGGCATCGGCCGCGACATTCCGCGGCACCGACAAGCGCGGTGGGGCCAACGGGGCACGCATCCGTTTGGCGCCGCAGAAGGATTGGGACGTCAACCTCGCGAACGCGAGCGTCGTGGACACACTCGCGCGGATCCAGGAGGAGTTCAACGCGTCCCAGAGCGGTAACAAGCGGGTCTCGCTCGCGGACCTGATCGTACTCGGCGGATGCGTCGCGATCGAGCAGGCGGCGAGCGACGGCGGACACGCCGTCACCGTTCCCTTCGAGCCCGGGCGCACTGACGCCTCGCAGGACCAGACAGATGTCGACTCCTTCGCGGTGCTCGAGCCCAAGCACGATGGGTTCATCAACTACCTCCAGCCCGGCCACGCGTTGCCTGCCGAGCATCTGCTGGTGGAGCGGGCCAACCTGCTGACGCTCACGGCGCCAGAGTTGACGGTGCTCGTCGGCGGCCTGCGCGCGCTGAACGCCAACTTCGGCCAGTCCGAGCACGGCGTGTTCACCAATCGGCCGGGGACGTTGACGAACGACTTCTTCGTGAACCTGCTCGACATGGACATCGAGTGGAAGCAGTCCGAGTCGGCCGACGGCATATACGAGGCCAGCGATCGCAGGACGGGCCAGCCGAGGTGGACCGGCACCGCCGTCGACCTCGTATTCGGATCGAACTCGCAGCTTCGCGCGATCGCAGAGGTCTACGCCTCTGACGACGCCGCGGAGAAGTTCGTGGACGACTTCGTCGCCACCTGGGGCAAGGTCATGAACCTCGATCGCTTCGACCTCGTCTGAGCTGGACACGCTCCGGCTGCCAGAAGGACCGCCTTCCACTGCGGAGGCGGTCCTTCATTTCTTCGTACCGAGTGCGCTTTCAGGCAGTCACCGATGAGTCCAGACCCGCCGCGACGTCTTCAGTGCAATACCGCGTACGCGAGGAGGCCCACATTGGCGGATAGCAACAACCCGACCACGCTCACCCACGTCAGCTGAACATGCCACTCGGTCGAAGTTCCGCTGCGACGCACGGGCGAGCGACCCGGGTCGAGGTGCGCGACGGGCGGCGAGATCGAGGTGCAGCGCACACTCCCCACGTGGCGGGTCACCCGGGGGCGAACTGGCGTGGGCTGGCTGCCGGCGTCGTCGCGCTGGGTGCGTGCTGTTTGCTGATGTCGGCTTGCGGCGGGAGTGGGAGCGAGCCCAAGGTTGCATGCAAGACGATCACCACGGGAGCGGGCGCGTCGATACCCGGGGCCCCTGGATCGTGGCCGTACTCCAATGGCGATCTCGCGAATACCCGGATAGCGCCGGACTCCAAGATTTCCTCGGCAAACGTGTCGAGGCTGAAGCAGGCGTGGTCGTTCAAGCTGACCGGGATCGCGGCCGCGGGCGTTGGTGGCTCCGGTTCCCTGGCCGCGAATCCGATCGTGCGAGCCGGCGTCGTCTACGTGCAGGACATGGACTCAAACGTGTACGCGTTGGCGCTTTCCTCAGGCAAGCTCGTGTGGGAATACGAATGCAATGCCCCAGAGCAGACTGGACCAGGGCCGACTGGCGTAGCCGTTGTTGACGGGAGTGTCTACGGTGAGACGCCGACGTCGGCCTTCGCGCTCGGTGCGGCCAGCGGAAAGGCGATATGGGTCAATACGCGAATCCTCGGGAAGGGCCAGGGGACGTTCGGGATTCAGCCACAGGTGGCTGATGGCCGGGTCTATCTCGCCAGCCAATACGGACCCGCTCCTGGCGGCGGAGTCTTGGTCGCGCTGAATGCCTCGACTGGCTCAGTGCTGTGGAAGGTCAACACGGTTGTCGGGCCCGAGCCAGGGGTCCAGGCTCTCGGTCTCGGCTCAGGGGGTGCCTGGGAGACGCCGCTGGTCAGCCCCGACGGATCGGTGACCTACGGCACCGGCAACCCGTACCAGTCACCCGCCCAGGCGATCGCGCACCCCGCGGTGCAGCTATACACCAACAGCGTCGTCAGCCTCGCCGCGGCGACCGGGAAGCTCCGCTGGTACTACCAGGGCGTGCCGAACGATTTCAAGGATTACGACATGCAGGCCTCGCCGATCTCGGCGGCCGTGGGGCAAGTCCCCGTCGTAATCGGCGGCGGCAAGATGGGCTACGTCTACGAGATGAACGCGCAGTCGGGCAAGCTGATCTGGAAGACGGCCGTGGGCGAGCACAACGGCCACGACAACGACTCGCTCAAGGCGCTCAGGCACAACCTCGCGTTGAAGGCGCCCTACGAGATCCTTCCGGGATCGCTTGGGGGTCTGCTTACCAATATGGCCCTCGCCGGCAACGGCATCTATGCGGCCATCCTCGACGTACCGCTCATCTACACGAGCTTGAATGAGCCATCCCCGACCAAGTACGCCGGCGGTGCGCGCGGCGAGGTGGAAATGCTCAACATCGCCAGCGGCAAGGTCGAGTGGGATGCGAAAGTGGCGTCCCTGCCACTCGGCGCCGCCACGGTCTCCAACGATCTCCTCTTCACCACGCTCGTCAACGGCACGCTCATCGCCCTGAATCGCCACACCGGCAAGATCGTCTACCAGCACAAGCTGCCCACAACCGCAAATTCACCTATTGCGATCGCCGGCAGCACGGTGCTCGTCCCGGCCGGCGGCGTCACAGGGAAGCGAACGAGCAAAGACCCGCAGCTTGTCGCGTACACGTTGCGATGAGGTGCCAGCGGCCAGGCAGAACCGGCATGGATCGACGATGGCGAGCGCATACTGGCCGCATGGTGGCCGCATAGTGGCCGGGTGGGTGTTGACTTCGCTGCGCCCGTGCCGACCCTAGTCGAGATTTCAGCGTCCGGCTCGGCGCGTTCTCGCCACCGCCGGCGATGTCGATTTCAGTGCTTCGAATTCGTGTAGGGGGTGAGATGCCGGAATCACTGCGGTCTCGAAAACCCCTGGCGGTCCTGCCGAGTGGCGCCGCCAAGAGCGGAAAGGACATCAGATGGGAAACGTGATCGTGATGAATGGCGTGACGCTTGACGGCGTCATGCAGAGCCCCGCCCGCCCGGACGAGGACACGCGGGACGGGTTTGCGCACGGCGGGTGGGCGATCCCCTACAGCGACGATGCGACCGTCGCCAAGATGGGCGAGCGCATGGGCAGTGACCGCGCCTTCCTGTTCGGCCGGCGCACGTACGAGGAGCTGCTGAAGACCTGGAACGCCCGCGGCGGCCCGTTCAAGGACGCGCTGAACGACAGCCGCAAGTTCGTCGCGTCGAGCAGCCCCGCGACGAAGCTCGGCTGGCCGAACTCGATCCTCCTGCACGGCGACGTACCTGCCGCCGTGGCGGAGCTCAAGCAGAGCTCGGCGACGAACCTCGTGATCATGGGCAGCGGCGTGCTGATCGGCTCGTTGATGGCCGCCGATCTGATCGACGAATACCTGCTGATCATCGCGCCGCTCGTGCTCGGCACGGGACGGAGGCTGTTCCCCGCGGGCGTCAAGGCACCGCTGCGGCTGGTCGAGAGCAGCACCACCAGCACCGGCGTGCTGATCGCCACCTACGAGGCTGCTCGCGACTAAGACGCGGGAGCGCTCCGCAGACATTCTTACCCATCCAGATGGGCAATAAGTGTATGATCGCCGTCGTGTCCACGACAGCTGCCGCGCGCGAGAGACCTCGTAGAACTCAGGAACAGCGACGAGCCGCGACCAGGCAGGCTCTGCTTGACGCATCGCTGTCCTGCCTGATCGAGGACGGCTACGCGGGCCTTACCACCCGTCGCGTCGCGGCCCGCGCGGGTGTTTCGCCGGCGACACAGCGCTTCTACTTCCCTTCCCGTGCCGCGTTCGTCGCGGCCGCCGTCGAACAGCTGGCGATCGAGCTCCGACGCCAGGTGTCAGGGCACCCGCTGCGCTCGGCTCACCCGGTGGAGCGATTCCGAGCATGGCTAGACGAGCTCTGGGCGATCTGCAATGGCCCCACGTTCCATGCCATGGCCGAACTCAGCGCTGCAGCAAGGACCGATCACGATGCCCGCGAAGGCTTCGCGGCCGCGGAACGCGCAGTTACGCGCCAGATCGTCCTCGCGGCAAAGGAGCTGTTCCCGGACGACCTTCCGCGCCTGCGTTTCCGGGTTCTGCTCGACGTCGCGACCACGTCGATGCTGGGACTCGCAATGTTCCAGACCGTCGCCGAGCAGGCGGAACTCGATCGACGGTGGAACGCAATCCGCGATCAGTTGATCGGCATGTACCGGGAGCTGAGCTCCACCGAGTCGTCCGATGGGTGACTGCGTCACAGCACCCATTCGCGGCGGGGGGAGCGCTACCTGGGCGCTTGCCCGTGCCGCCCTCGTGATGGCGATCTTTTTCACGTTGTCAGCGCCGGCCTTCGCCGCGGCCAAGCCGGCGCCGGGTACGGTCGAGCGCCTGACGTATGGGACGGGCTCGACGGCTCACCCGTACCTGGTCTACACGCCCAGGGGCTACAAGCCCAGTCAGCGCCTGCCGCTGATCGTGATGGTCCATGGGTGCCAGACCACCGCCTACCAGCAGATGGAGGCGAATCTGTACAACCCGCTCGCGGACCGTAAGCACTTCGTCGTCGCCTACCCCGATACGAATGCGCTCGAGGCAGCACAACCAGGGCCGCTGAAGAACTGCTGGCAGTACTGGGAACCGGCAGACTGGCAGCGAGGCCAGAACGATGGCGCCGCCGTTGCAGGCATCACCCGTGCGGTGATGAGCACGTGGAAGATCAACCGGCAGCGGGTCTACCTGATGGGGATGTCCGCCGGGGCGTTTCTGACCGCCTACATGGCAGCCACCTATTCCGACCTGTATGCGGCCGTGGGCGAGAACGCGGGAGCGGACTTCGAGGATCCGGAGTGCACCTTCCAGAGCGCCGCCGCGCTGCCGGTGACGAAGACTGCACAGGATGCGTACACCGCGATGGGACCGCGCGCACGGGTCGTTCCCAAGATCGTGATCGGCGGCGACGCTGACCAGGCAATCCCGCCGGCGTGCGCGGATCAGGCGCTTGAGCAGAGCCTGCGGACCAACAATCTCGTCATCGACCACAGCCAGACCAAGCCGATCAGCCGCAGCCCGGCGAGCGTCCGGCATGCGCAGAAGCCGGGCGGCTACAGCTACACGGTTAGCAGCTATGTCGATCAATACCGATGCTTGATCGGCCAGCGCTACCTGGTGCACGGCATGAACCACTTCTGGTCGGGAGGATCACGCGACCCGAAATGGCACAACTGGACCGATCCCAAGGGCCCGAGCGCTGCGGTCGCGTCCTGGAGCTTCTTCTCGCACTACACGTTCACGAACACGGCCCGGCCCTGCGTGCCGCGGCACCATTAGCTTCGCGCCGTATCTGACGGCTACGCTTGATTGGTGCCGTTCCCGCGCTTCATGAAGAGCCGGATCGCCAAGGAACAGCCCGTGTCGATCGGCGATCCGCGCTTCGAGGGCTGGGAGACCGTGACAGCCTTCGAGGACCAGCAGACGGCGCTGGCCTGGCGCGATCAGCTGCGAGCAATGAGTTTGGATGCTGCTTGCGTCGCGGATCGTCCGCTCGACCGATTCGGGCGGGGCGATATCTACCTGATCGTTCCGCCGCAGCAATGGTCGAGAGCAAACGAGATCGTGGAAAACCTGGACTAGGTAAGTGTTCCGAGCGCGAGCGGTACAACGGCGCTCGCTCCGGCGACACGAAGCTGGCCACCGACCATCGCCAGCGTCCAACCTGAGTTGCGGCGATCATCGAGCAGGACGCCGGTGCCGCAGGGCGGCTTGACGATGACTCTGAAGGCGCCGCGGACGTTGGCGACCTGCTGAGTGGCGTTGGCCATCTCACGCTGAGGCCGTCGATCCTCGATCCGCTCTACAAGCTCCACGTGCCGGACTCCGAGCTCGGCAGCAACGCGTTCCGCCAGCCTGCTGATCAGGTCATCGAGGCGCACGCTGGGCACGCTGGTGATCCACGCGACCTGCGGCCTCGCGCCGCGCACGAGCTCCGCGAGCCTGCTCACAACCTCCTCATCGAATTCTCCGGTCCGGAATCCCCGCTCGATCGCCGGCCACCAGCCACCGTCGCCGAAGCGCGCGAGTGACCACCCCGGGGCCGTACGCCGGTCCTCGGGAATCTTGCGCATCGTCCCGGCTGCATCCGGCGCCATTTTCTTCACCTCCAGCTCGATCGGCTGGGAGCGCAAGTGGCGGCCGGCCTGCTCGACCAGCCCCGGGTCGGGCGGTTGGTCGAAGCGCGGAGCGGTGCAAACCGAGCAGCGACCGCAGTCTTGCGCGTCCGGGTCGTCAAGCTCCTCCTGCAGAACTCGCATCAGGCAGCGGCCGTCAGCTCCAAACGCCGCCATCGCGTCCTGTTCGCCGCGGCGCAGCGCTGTGACCTGGGCGTAGCGCTCTGCGTCATAGCTCCACTCCGCGCCGGGGATCGCCTGCCAGCGCGAGCCGTCACGGCGGACTGCGCCCTCGACGTCGAGGATCTTCAGCATCGCCTCGATGCGTCCCATGCCGAGGTTTACCACGGCCATCAGCTCGCGCGTTGTGCGTCCCTCGCGACCGGCGTCGTGGAGCTCTGCGAGCACCGCCTCGACCCGCTCACGATCAGGAAACGCCTGCTCGATGAAGAAGTCCTGAATCCGGCGGTCCTCACCACCGCGCAGCAGAACCACGTCCGCGTGGTCGACCGCGCGGCCGGCACGGCCCACCTGCTGGTAGTAGGAGATGACCGAACCCGGCGCCTGATAGTGCACGACGAAGGTCAGATCGCCCTTGTCATAGCCCATGCCCAGTGCGCTGGTGGCGACGATGGCTTTGACTTCGTTGCGTAGCAGGCGCTCCTCGGTGACGAGCCGATCCTCGCTGTCGAGCTCGCCGCTGTAAGCCAGAGCCGGGAGTCCGTTCGCGTTCAAGAAGGCCGCGACCTCCTCGGCGTCGCGCTTGGTCAGCGTGTAGACGATCCCCGAGCCGCGGAGCTTCGGCAGCTGCTCGACGAGCCATGCCAGCCGCTGGGCAGGACGCGGCAGCTCGAGGACCTCGAGGCGCAGAGAGGTCCTGGCGAGAGGACCCCGGTAGAAGCGCATCGGCTCCCCGCTGTGCGCCGCGAGTTGCTCCAGGACGTCGCCGACGACACGGTCGTTCGCGGTCGCTGTGGTCCCCAGCACCGCGACGTCCGGCCCGAGAGCCGCGAGCATGGCGCGGACGCGCCGGTAATCCGGACGGAAGTCATGACCCCAATCCGAAATGCAGTGCGCCTCGTCAATCACCAGGAGCCCCACCGACGAAGCGAACAGCGGCAGCATTTCCTCGCGAAAGCCGGCGTTGTTCAGTCGCTCAGGGCTGATCAACAATAGGTCGATCGAGTCGGCCGCGAGAAGATCGCGCACGCCCTCCCACTCGTCTCGGTTCGTGCTGTTGATCGTGTGCGCGCGCAACCCCAGCCGCGACGCCGCCGCGATCTGGTTGCGCATCAGTGCCAACAGCGGGCTGATGATCAACGTCGGGCCGGTGCCGGCTTCGCGCAACAGCGCGGTCGCGACGAAATAAACCGCCGACTTGCCCCAACCGGTGCGCTGCACGCACAGCACCCGGCGGCGGTCGACCACGACATCCGCGATCGCCTCGAGCTGCCCCGGCCGAAACCGCGCGCCAGTGTCGGCCGTCAACGACCGCAAGCGATCCAACGCGCTCGCGGCAAGGGCCTCTGAGATCGTCGCCGTGGTCACCACACCCATCCTAGGAACCGGACCGGGGGAATCCCTACGGGCGCAGGCGGTCGAGGATCTGCTGGAGCGCGGCGTGGAGAATCGCTGATTGGACGGCCGAGTCGATCTGGCGTGGGTCGCCGAGTTCATGCAGGAGCTGCGTGACGTTCAGCTCGTCGATGGTCCGATGCAGCAGTAGAGCTGTCGGAAGAGCGTCGTCGACGACCGACGCTGGGATCGCGCCGATGATCGTCTTGGCGATGCCCGGTAGCGAGCTCTGGTCGAGCGCGTCTGGAAGAAGTTGGGATACCTTCGGCAGCCGACCCTCGCGATCAAGGCGGTCCACGGCGTCGCTCAGGCCTGCCTTGAGCGCGGCGGGCGCGCGAGGGTCGAGCGAGCGGGTGTCGGCGAGTGCGAGGACGAGGCGCTCGCGGGAGATGCCGAGCCGGCAGGCGGCGCCGTCGAGGCCGAGCAGGACAATCTCTTGTGCGAGTGGTTCAAGCTGCGGCTGGATCGGCGGGATCGGGCGCGGGTTGCACGGATTGGCTGGCCGGCGTGGCACGTAATGACCGCCGCCTGCGGCGACCTGGACGCCGAGCACAGCGGCGACGAGCAGCACGGCGATGAGTGGCAGGGCAAGCCTTCTCATGATCGGCTTCGGTCGCTCAGCGCTAGTGCCGGTGCCAGCGCCAGGAGCGCGAGCCCAGCGGCGACCAGGAACGAGGTGCGGAATGCGCTGGTCGCGGCGCGCTTGAGCTGGTCCTCGAGGGAGAGCTCAAGGGCATGGGCGGTCGGCGCCTGCGCGGCTGGCACCCGAAGAGTGTTGAAGGCCGGCTGCAGGTCGGGGACACGCCCGCGGTCGGCGATCAGGCGACGTCCCAGCCGTTCGGCGAGGTCGAGCTTGGTGGATGCGGGAAGCGGCGCGTCGAGCACGAGGCTCGCGATTGCCTCTTTCGCCGGCGTCTCGGCCTGGCGGAGGTCCGCGGTGAAGATCGGCGTGAGGATCGCGAGGCCGACCACGACGCCCGCGTGCCGCGCGGCGATCGTCCATCCGCCGTGAAGCGCGCGTGGGAACCGGTCGCGCAGCGCGGCAGCCGTGAGCGAGTCCACCGAGAGCCCCAGACCCAGGCCGACGAGCACCTGCGGCGCGATCGTCCAGGCGAGCTTCGCGCTCGGCAGGAGCGCCAGGCCGGTGAGCCCGCCGGCGATCAGTACCGAGCCGGCGACCGCCTCCGACCGGGTCCCGGCGCGCACACTCCGGAATACAGGACCAGCCGCCAGAGCCGCGACCGGCACCGCCGTGACCGCGACGGCAGCCACCGCAGGTGAGTTGCTCCAGCCGTCCACGAGCAGCAGCACCAACAGGAACAGCGCGGCGGTCAGTGCCGCCGAGAGCAGCGCCAGCGTCAGGTTGGCCAGCACATGCGGCCGATCCGGCGGTGTGTCCAGGTCCGGCTGTCGCGGCACGATTCGACCACGCAGCGCGAGCACCGCCGGCAGCGCGAACAGCACCGCCGGAATCTGCACCACGAAGATCGCCCGCCACGAGAACGCCCAGGTCAGGAGCCCACCAGCGACCGGACCGAGCGCCGCCCCGGCAACACCGGCGGCTGCCCACCGCCGCGCCCCGGCGCGCTCGGCCCCGGTGGCCTCGACCAAGAGCTCGAGGCTTCCGACGATCCCGATCGCGCCCCCCACTGCCTGGACAGCCCGCGCCGCGATCAACACGCCCAGCGACGGGGCCAGCGCGCAGACAGTCGTAGCGGTCGCGAACCCAATCAGACCAACGGTGGTCGCCACGGCCGGATCGCGACGCACGCACATGCGCGCCGCCGGCACCGCCGCCACAGCGAGCACGAGGTTGAAGGCGATCAGCACCCACGCGACCTCCCCGACCTGGGCGCCGAAATCCCGCAAGATCTCGGGCAACGCCAGCGTCACCACGCCGGAGTCGCCCAGGACGACAGCAACCACGAGCGACAGCGCCGCGACGGCGGCGGTACGTCCCGCCGCCGGACTCGTCGGCTGGTGGGTGCCATCCGGGCTCATCACAGCGAACTCTTCTCCATCCACACCGAGAGTCGGGGAGTTATTCGGGTGTCGCTCGCGAAGAAAGCGTGCGGCAGGCTACGAGGGCCCGCTGCTGCGGGCGTAACACGTCGATCGGCAAAGCGGTTGTGCCCGCAAGGGGGTAGCCAGCCGCGGCCGTCGCTCTCAGGGGTGCAGGGGCTGCCAGGAGAGGCCAGTGGTGTTGTTGCGCGGGTCTCCGCTATCGAAGATCAGGCCTGGCTTGCCGCCTGCAACGTTGATGACGTAGAGCGCAGGGCCGATCGATGCCATCGCCGTGAACGCAACGAGCTTGCCGCTCGGGGAGAAACGCACCGTGCTGACATCGAGGTCTCCCGTCGGCTTGCGGGCAATTCGCCGCGCGTGGCTTCCGTCTGCCCGGGCGATGAACACGCCCCCGCCGGCGGTGATGTAGGCGATCGATCTGCCGCTGGGAGAGATATCGAACACCGATACGTGGGCAACGAGCCGGCGGAGTCCCGCACCGTCGCGGCGGATAGACCACAGACCGCCCGGATTTCCCTGCTTGTCCGGACGCACGAACAGGATCGTCTTGCCGCCGGGTGAGAACAGCGGCTCGGCGCCTTGGATCGAAGGGTTGACGATCTGGCTGCTTACCGCGCTCAGATTGCCGATCACCAGCGTCCCGAACAGGCCACCGGCGCCCTTCGTCTGACGCACGTACACGATCTTCTGTCCGTCCGGGGAGAAGCTGGCCTGGGAGTCGTCGAAGCTGTCGCTGACGACAGTTTGCGGGTTGGTCCCGTCGGAGTTGGCGAGCGTGATCACCTCAGTGCCGGAGGGGCCGGTCTGGTCCCACAGAAGATGCGTGCCGTCAGGAGAATACGTGACGTTCTGCCAGTTGTTGCACACGTTGCCTTCGTTGTCCTCAGGGCAGTAGCCGATGCGCTTGCCCTGACTGGCATGCGCTGGGTAGGTGGTCAGCGACGCGAATCCGCCGCCCCCTCCGCCTCCCGCGTTCCACAACCCCCAGGCGATCCGACCGTTGCGACCCCTGAACGTGGCCGACGCAGGGCCACCAAGCACCAGGGCGCCGACGAGGACCACAAGCGCTAGCGAAGCCAGGCCGAACCCCAGCCGGCTCATGTACACCACACTAACGCGGTGCTCCGGCCGAATGTGGGTCATGTGGCAGATGGGTGCGCAAGCCCGGCCCTGTGAGGCCATACTGTCCCTCTACTACGGAGCGCAGGAGAATTCTGGGGATCGGGCGCTCGAAGCTGTCGGCGTTGCCGAGGTAGGCGGCGACCGCCAGCCTGTCGCCGCTGCAGGCGTGGGCTCGCGCGAGCGTCCAGCCGCAGGCGTAAAAGCTGAGAGAGTTTTCGGGGGGCGCTGTCCCCCCTGGCGGCGCCCGTTCGTCTCCAGAGTGATCAACCATCCCCAAAGGAGGCGGGTATGAAGTACGCCCTGCTGATCTATCCCAAACCAGGCAGCCATGAGGCACTCGGAGAGGACGAGTACGAGTCGGTGAACGCCGAGTACTGGACGCTTCGCGATGACTCCCGCTGCCTGGCTGGCGCCCACCTGCAGCCGGCTGACTCGGCAACGACGGTTCGCTATGGGGGCGCTGAGAACCTGATCATCGACGGTCCTTTCGCCGAAACCAAGGAGGTGCTCGGCGGCTACTACGTGGTCGACGCGTCCAACTTGGACGACGCACTGGAGTTCGCCCAGCGGATTCCGGCGGTGCGCCTCGGAGGCGCCGTCGAGGTGCGCCCGCTCGTCGAGGTCCCTGTGGAGTACGCGCACTGATTGAGCAGGTCTTCCGGTGCGAGTGGGGTCGCGTCCTGGCGTCCCTGATCGGCTTGCTGGGCGATATGGATCTGGCCGAGGAGGCTGCCCAGGAGGCGTTTGCGATCGCGGCCGAGCGGTGGCCCCGCGAAGGGTTGCCGGAGCACCCGGTGGCCTGGCTGGTGGCCACCGGGCGCAACCGCGCGATCGACCGCGTGCGACGAGAGCGGACGCTCAATGGCAAGACCCGGCTGCTGGAGGCCGATCACCCGGCGGCAACCATGGACGAGATCGACCACGACGAAAGCACGATCTCTGACGAGCGCCTGGAGCTCATCTTCATGTGCTGCCATCCAGCGCTGGCGGTCGAAGCGCAAGTGGCGCTCACGCTGAGGGCGCTCGGCGGGCTCACCACCGAGGAGATCGCACGCGCCTTTCTGGTCTCCGAGGAGACTATGAAGCGCCGGCTCTCGCGAGCGAAGGCCAAGATCAAGATGACGGCGATCCCCTTCGCCGTGCCCGCTGACCGCCTGCTGGCGGACCGCTTGGCGGCCGTGCTGGCGGTCGTCTACCTGATCTTCAACCAGGGCTATACCGATCGCGACGATCTCGCCGCCGAAGCGATCCGGCTGGGTGGGCTGCTCGCCGAGCTGATGGCGGACGAGCCTGAGGTACATGCACTGCTCGCGCTTATGCTCCTCCACGACTCGCGTCGCGAGGCGCGTGTGGTCGACGGACAGCTGGTACCGCTCGCGGAGCAGGATCGCTCCCGCCACGACCCGGCGAAGGTCGAGGCGGGCCGTGCTGCCCTCGTGCGAGCACTGGCCCTGCGGCCACCGGCCGGGCGGTACGTGCTCCAGGCGGCGATCGCCTCGCTCCAGGCTGAGGAGGCGGTCGACTGGGACGAGGTCGCGGTGCTCTACGAGCTGCTCGAGCGGCTGACCGGCTCACCGGTGGTGGCTCTCAACCGCGCCGTGGCGATCGCCGAGGCGGGCGCACCCGAGCAGGCGCTCGAGCTCGTCGACTCGCTTGAGCTCGGCGATTACCGCTACCTGCGTTCGACACGCGCCGAGCTTCTGCGCCGCCTGGGTCGCCAGGCAGAGGCGCGGGCGGCGTTCGAGCACGCCCTGCGGCTGGCCGCGACGGACCCGGAGCGCCGGCTCCTCGCCCGTCGGCTGACGGGGCTGTGACGACCGTCATAGAAGAACCGCCCTCGGGGTTACCGAGGGCGGTCCGAATCCTTTGCGAGGTGGAGACGGCGGGAACAAGAGGCCCGCAAATTGGTAAGCGTTCAGTTCCCGGGGCCTCAGGCGGCCAGGGCGGGGAACGGGTCGCCGCGGTTGTGGGCGATGAGTAAGTCGCTGAGGTAGGTGAACAGCGAGCGGTGTTGCAGCCGGCATGTGCCGGCGGCGGAGAGTGCACGTTCGGCGAACCGCTCTCCGTTCTCGCTCTGGCTTCCGAGCGAGATTTTCCGGTGGATCACTGGTGCGCGGAGCGCACGCTCGGCCGGGTTGTTCGTCGGCTCGATCCCCTCGACAGTGACGAAGGTCCAGAGCGCCGGCCAGATCTTGAGCAGGTTGTTAGCGAACTGCCGGTGCCAGCGGGTCCGTCGACTCTTCGGGCTAGCTGCCTCGAGCAGCGCTCGTAGTTCTGTCTGGATCGGCTCGATCTCGCTGTTGAGTTGGTCGCGGTCGTGGTGTTCGTGCTGGTAGGCGCGCCACGCCGCGAAGACGCGTCGGGTGAGCTCGACGCCCTGCTCGCCGAAGGTCTTCTGCTCGGCCAGGCCGTCGGCGTGGCGGTGGAAGTCGCGCTTGATGTGAGACCAGCACGCTTGGCGTCGGGTGGGGTCCAGATGGCTGTAGCCGTTCCAGCGATCGGAGATCACGATCCCGGGGTAGCTGGTGCCGATCAACGCGTTGAACTGCTCGCGGTTGCAATGCTCGGCGATCGCCAAGAACACGGCCTGTGCAGTGGTCGCGGTCCACAACGCACGCCCCTCGCCGCGAGTGCGCCAGCCGGTCTCATCGACATGCACCGCCGTCTGGTCCAGCACCCAGTCCTGCAGCTGTAGATGCGGGCCCGCCAACGCGTCTGATGCACGCTGGCAGATCGCATCGATTGTGCCGACCGACAGCCGGGCGCCGAACAAGTCGCGGGCAAGCTCGCTCACCCCCCGACGCGAGACCCGATACGCGGCGGTCAACGTCACCACTGCCGCCTGGAACCGTGGCCCGAACCCCGATCCCGCGATCTGAGCAGGCAACGGGGCGCTGGTCCGTGCGCGGCAGTGCCGGCAACGCAACTGGTGGGTGCGGTGCTCGGTCCACCTCACGCTGATCGGCGGTAGCTCAGCGACCTGGCGGCGACCGAACCGGCCAGCAGGCCGACGCTGCCGATCCTCGAATCGGCGTCCGCAGTCCCCGCACCGCTCCGGATAGTGATCGACGATCTCATCGATCTGATCCTCAGGCCGCAGCTCACGACCGGCACCCCGGTGCCCCGGCTGACCGCCAGCCTGACGCTGCTCGCGCTCCCGGCGCATCAACTCCTTGGCCTTCGCACGCGCTTCCGCACGCCGCTGCGCCCGCGACTTCGGTGGATCCATCGACGGCGGCCTGGAACTCGTGCGCGAGTCCTGACGCGCCTGCTCCTCCAATCGCTTCAACCGATCCTCGTGCTGCACAAGCCGATTCGCGAGATCGAGAATGAACTCAACACACGCCTCACGCCCCGAGTCATAAACCGCCTCCGCCTCCGCGCGATCCATACACGCAAGATTCGCTGCACCAACAAGGAATCCCTGCCGTTGGCCCCGACGGCTGAACGGTTACGCAAATTGGACCGTTTGCAGGTGTTTCTGTGTCCCGCTGCTCCGTGGGCGTGACGCGAACGGTCATCTCGACCTCCTCGGCTTGTCTGCCACCACCGGGGTCTCCGCGAACGCAATCAGCGTCTGCTCGCGCATTCGTCGCTCCTCCGGATGCCCGTAAAGGCGCTGAACGAGCGCCCCACCGTCGCTGTGCCCCAACTGGTTAGCGACCGCGTCCGGCGGTAGTCCACGTTCAATCAGCAGCGTCGCACATGCATGCCGGAGAGCGTAGGGCTGCAGCCGCTGCCCATGCTGGTCTAGCCACGCACTGGCAATCGGACGCCAAAGGTACGCGATCGTCCCCTTCGTCAAGCGATGCCCACGAGGGCTATGAAATAAGTACGGGGATCCCATGGCCGTCGGCATACGACGGATCGCCTCTACTGCTGGCAGAGGGACGACCACGACCCGGGGCTTGCCGTTCTTTGGTGGCTTCTCGCGGCCGGTTGCGTCGAGGTTGAGGCGTACCGTCATTTCGGACCGCTCGAAGTCAACGTCTGCTCGCCGGAGTGCGCATAGTTCCCCTGGTCGAAC